>NZ_JAPFGB010000006.1 GCF_026241095.1 Saccharopolyspora sp. NFXS83
CTACGACACCCGCGACCTCAACCGCCCACCGCGCACCCTCGAACTGCCCGGCACCCCCACCACCCTGCGCACCACCCCCGACGGCCACCTGCTCGCGCCCCAGCCCGACGCCGACCTCGTCGCCCGCATCGACCCGGCCACCGCCACCGCCGAGCAACTCCGCTACCCCGGCGGCCCCCTCGACGCCACCACCGTCCCCGGCGGACTCGTCGTCGCCCTGCGCGCGGGCAACACCATCGCCCTGCCCAACGGCACCCGGGCCACCGGCTTCCAACGCCCCGCCGAACTGCTCACCCTCAACGGCGAAGTCCACGTCCTCGACACCCTCACCACCTCGCTGACCCCCATCGACATCACCACCGGCGACAAGCAACCCGCCCTGCGCGCGGGCACCGGCGCCACCCACACCACCGCCGACCGCTACGGCCGCGTCCTCACCATCGACACCCGAGGCCAAGAACTCCTCGCCTTCGACACCAAGCCGCTGATCATGAAACAGCGCTACCCCGTCCCCGGCGCCCCCTACGGCCTCGCCTACGACCCCGCCCGCGACCTCGCCTGGATCACCCTCACCGCGACCAACGAACTCGTCGGCTACGACATCGCGGGCGGCGAACCCCGCGAAGTGCACCGCATGCCCACCGTCGAACAACCCGACTCCGTGACCGTCGACCCCGCAACCGGGCACGTCTACGTCGCCTCGGCAACCGGGGCAGGACTACAGGTGGTGACGCCATGAGCGACGAACGGGACCCCGAAACCTCTTCCCTGCCCGCCCCCGCCACCCGCGGGGCGCGGGACGTCGGCTGGACCGACGACAAGTGGGAATACCGCCCGCTGCGGCTACCCCCCGGCATCACCCGGCCCAGCGCCGCCACCCAGCTGAGCATCCACGCCGAGTTCTCCGGCTGGGAGCTGTCCCGGGTGCTGCTCTACTCCGACGGCAGCCGCAAGATCTGGCTCCGCCGCAAGCGCAGCACCCCCGGCATCCCCGAACTGCTCACCTGACCCCTCGTGCAAGATCACCGGGACCTCCACCACGGAAAGGTGCGGGCGCGCACCCGCCTCGTCGATGATGCTCACCCCCGTGCGCTCGCCGGTCTGGATCCGGCGGTGCGGCCGGGATGACGAGAAGTGGCCGAACCCGGGACGGTGGGACGATCGACTGGGACCTGATAGCCCAGCACTACGACCAGATCGCGAAGAACACCACCGCTCTGCGCCCGGACACGGCCGAGGCCGAGCAGGTCCTGCGCCGGTTCACCCGGGGATGACCCCGGCACCCGACGTACCGGGCGGTCGAGGCGCCGGGCCGGGCGGTGCGCATCTCGTTCGTCTGCGACCACGCCCTACCTCATGAGGGGCTCCACCCCGAGGAGGGCCGCGGTTCTGGTGTAGACGGTCCGGGCGAGAGCGTCGTTCAGGGCCAGGCGCGAAGGGGTGTCCGGCTGGGACTCGCTGAAGAAACCGCCGCTGGGGCGCGGCGCGGGCGAAGCACCGGCAAGCCAGACCGGGGTCCGCACGCCTTCGTCCGGAGTGATCGCGAACGGACGGAACAGCGGAGCGGTCAGCCGCATCAGACCGCCGGCGTTGCTGTTCATCGCGGTGCCCTTGACCATGCCGGGATTGGCGTTGTAAACGCTCATGCCCGCAGGCAGGCGATGCGCGAGTCCTCGCGCGGCCAGGAGGCTGACGAGTTTGCTCGTCCCATAGACGTTGATCTGGTTGAAGAAGCGCTTGCTCCACGACGTTCCCGCGACATCCGGATCGGTGGCATCGAGCTTGCCGCGCTTTTCCACGAACGAGGACATGTTGATGATCCGCGCTTCGGGAGTCAGTGCTCCTTCGGCCAGGAGGGCGTGGGTGAGCAGGAACGGGGCGTGGTGGTTGAGCGCGTAGGTGCGTTCCACGCCGTCCGGTGTCTGCTCGTATCGGGGGAATGCCGCTCCCGCATTGTTGATGAGGACGCCCACCGGGTGTCCGTCGGCGGCCAGTTCCGCTGCCAGTGCCCGTACCTGCGACCACTGCCCCAGGTCAGCGGTGTACGTCCTCGGCGGTGCCGCGTCACTGCCCGCAGGGACGAGACCGCGCAGGCTGTCGGCGGCAGCCCGGGTGCGCGGCGCGTCCCGGCCGACGAGGACGACGCTCTGACCGGCCTTGACCAGATGGCGTGCCGTCACCAGGCCCAGACCTGAGGCTCCGCCCGTGATGACCGCGGTCCCGCTGCTCATTGCTGCTCCTTCTTCACGGCGCCCTCGACGCCGGCGGCCTCACCCGTCGGGCGGGGGCCGTCGACCACTTCGCGAAGAAGCGCGTGCAGGCGCAGCCTGCTTTCGCGGTCGAGCAGGGCGAACGGTGAGTTCTCGGTGGTGTGCCGGATGACGCGATCGCGCAGCGCGCATCCCTCGGAGGTCAGCTGGATGACTTTCGCGCGGCGGTCGACGGGGTGGGGGACACGGCGGACCAGGCCGCGCTTCTCCAGCCGGTCGATCATCGACGTGGCGGTCGAGGCGTCGCACTGCAGGAGGTCGCCCAGACGGCCCGCGGTCATCTCGCGCCCGCGACTCAGCCGCCACAGCACATCGGTTTGAGCGTCGGTCAGCCCCGTTTCCCGGGCCAGCTCCTTGAGTTCGGCATGCACCTGGGTGCGGATCGCGAACAGGCAGTCGTAAAGCTCTTCGGTCAGCTGCCGATCATCCATGAACACACGGTACATGGAAAACCCAATCATTGGACAATCCATGCACTGCGTCTTCTCGGTGCGACGGACCGGCCCGCCCTGGCGCTCCCGGATGCAGCGACCCGACCCTGGAAACGACCCTTTCCCGGAACGAGCCCAAGAACGAGTGGCACGAGCGGTCCGGATCGCCGCTCCACCGAAGGCGCCCCGGCTGGCAAAGCCCTGCACGCAGCCACTCCGGCGCTGCACGTCCGCTCGCCGCAGCTACACGAGAACAGGTCGGGTCGAGGTCCATTCCGGTGCACTGAAGGTATCGACGGCGTGGCGGGAGTGCGATCTACACCACTCCCCAGGACCATCGGCCGTACCCTCCCGACACCCGAAGTACTAGGAGCAGACAGTGGAACCCGCCGAGCGAGACCGGGCCGACGCCCTCGACTCCCCCAGCGGGAGCGTGCACACCCTCATGCCGGAAGCCGCCATCCCCGCGCAGCACCGGCAGCCGTGGCCCTGCGACCTCGAAGAAGCCGACGAGAGCCACCTGATCCGCGGCTACGACTGAGCGCCGCGCGGCCTCGAAGGCGGTGCTGAAACGGCCCACGACCGCCGAGCCCGCATCGCTCGGCGGCCCGCTCCCCGTCTGAGCTTCGTCGCGTTGTTTCGTTCCGCTGAATTCGATTCAGCGAGCACTGAACAAACGGATCCGATGAAGTTCATGCGGCATGCCAGAGCGGAGGCGATTTATGACACTAAGTGCCGCTACTGTCAGGCCTCGGGCAGGTCCCGGAGCGCCTCCTCCAGCTGCTTGAGGACCGCCGCGGCCGGCGCCCCGGTGCGCACGACGCCGACGACGACGTCATCACCCGCGCCCTCCCAGGCCGAGGACAAACCGGTGCGGACGACCGCCAATGCCCCGCGCAGCCGGGTGCGCGCGTCGAGCTCCGCCCCGCTCTTGAGCCATTCCCGCAGCACCTGGTTGTGCGCGGCCACGATCGCCGCCGCGGCCACCGCCGCCCGCAGCGCCCCGTCCTCCTCGTCCGCGTAGCGACCCCGCAGGTAGCGGGCGAACGCCCGCTGGTAGCCGTCGGTGCTGGCGATCTCCTTGTCCCGCAACGACGACACCTGCCGGGTGAGCGCGAAGCGCTGCAGCGACACCTCGGGCTCGGCGAGGTAGGTGTCCAGCACCTCCTCGGCGGCCCGGCTCACCAACAGCAGCGGCTCCCCGTCGCCGGCGGCGCCCTCCAGGAACTCCGCGACGTCGGCGAGCCGCTCCTCGTGATCACCGAAGACGGCGTCCTCCTTGGACCGGAAGTACCGGAAGAAGGTGCGCCTGCCGACGCCCGCCGCCTCGGCGATCTGATCCACCGTGGTCGCCTCGAACCCGTTCGCCGCGAACAGGTCCAGCGCCGCCAGCGACACCGTCCCGCGAATCCGGCGACGGCCCTGCGGAGTGCGACCGGCTCGCGGTCTCGGCTGCTCGGACATGGCCGAAATATACCCACCCTGATTGTAGGTGGCACTGCGTGCCGTTAGGATTCCGGCGAACGAGGATGCGGCGGGGCAGCAGCCCACGCACCCGGATCCGGCGATCACCACGACCCCAGCGGCACGCTGGAGACGGGAGGCAAGCGGTGAACCCGAACTTCGAGACCTACCGGCTGGCCGACGAGCACGACGCCCTGCGCGAAGCGGTGCGCGCACTCGCCGAGAAGGAGATCGCGCCGCACGCCGCCGACGTCGACGAGCAGGAGCGCTACCCCCAGGAAGCGCTCGACGCCCTGGTCAAGGCCGGTTTCGCCGCCGTGCACGTGCCCGAGGCCTACGGCGGCGAGGGCGCCGACTCCATCGCCACCTGCATCGTCATCGAGGAAGTCGCCCGCGTCTGCGCCTCGTCCTCGCTGATCCCCGCGGTGAACAAGCTCGGCACCATGCCGATCATCCTGTCCGGCTCCGAGGACCTGAAGAAGAAGGTCCTCGGCGACCTGGCCGCGGGCAACGCCACCGCCTCCTACGCGCTGTCCGAGCGCGAAGCCGGCTCCGACGCGGGCTCCATGAAGACCCGCGCCCACCGCGACGGCGACAACTGGGTGCTCAACGGCAGCAAGTGCTGGATCACCAACGGCGGCGTGTCCAGCTGGTACACCGTCATGGCCGTGACCGACCCCGACAAGGGCGCCAACGGCATCAGCGCGTTCGTCGTGCACAAGGACGACCCGGGCTTCGTGGTCGGCCCGAAGGAGAAGAAGCTCGGCATCAAGGGCTCGCCCACCGTGGAGCTCTACTTCGAGGACTGCACCATCCCCGGCGACCGCATCATCGGTGAGCCCGGCACCGGCTTCAAGACCGCGCTGCGCACCCTCGACCACACCCGTCCCACCATCGGCGCCCAGGCCATCGGCATCGCCCAGGGCGCGCTGGACGCGGCGATCGACTACGTCAAGGAGCGCAAGCAGTTCGGCAAGTCCATCAGCGACTTCCAGGGCGTGCAGTTCATGCTCGCCGACATGGCGATGAAGATCGAAGCCGCCCGGCACATGGTCTACATCTCCGCGGCCCGCGCCGAGCGCGGTGAAGGCAACCTCGGGTTCATCTCCGCCGCGGCGAAGTGCTTCGCCTCCGACGTGGCCATGGAGGTCACCACCGACGCCGTGCAGCTGTTCGGCGGCGCCGGCTACACCCGCGACTTCCCTGTCGAGCGCATGATGCGCGACGCCAAGATCACCCAGATCTACGAGGGCACCAACCAGATCCAGCGCATGGTGATGGCGCGGGCGCTGCTCAAGGGCTGATCCCGCGAGGCGATCCGAGCACTCCCGAACCTGTGGCCCCCGGCGACGCCGGGGGCCACAGGCGTGTCGGGACCTGGAATGCCCGCCGCCGAGGTCGCCCGCACACTGAACTTCCCAGACACCTCTCCGACGCCGCACCAGCGCCGCGACATCCGGGGGAGCTCCATGGACATCGCACGAGACCTGTTCGCCTTCATCGCCCGGCTCGCCATCGGCATCGTGCTCATCGCCCACGGCGTGCAGAAGTTCTTCGGACTCGGCATGCCGATGATCAGCGAAGCTTTCGGGCGGCTGGGCATCCCGCTGCCCACGATCGCCGCCTGGTTCACCGTGCTCGTCGAGATCGTCGGCGGAACGCTGCTCGTCCTCGGCCTGCTGCTGCCGATCGTCGGAGTGCTCGTCGCGCTGCTCATGGCAGGCGCGGCCTGGTTCGTGCACCTGCCCCACGGGCTGTTCAGCCCCAACGGCTACGAACTGGTGCTGGTCATCGGAGTCGCCGCGCTCGCCCTCGGGTTCAACGGCGGGCGCTGGTCGATCGACCACGGAGTGCTGAGCCGCTTCACCGGCCGCCGCCGGCCGAGCGCGGCGGGCGACGGGCGCTGACCGGGAGTCAGTCCTCCTCCGAACCGCCGACCGCGCGCTGCCGGGCGATCTGGTTGCCCGCCTCCGCGTAGAGGCTCGTCACCAGCCAGGCACCGACGCCGATGTCATCGGTGATCCCCACCAGCGGCAGCAGATCCGGGATCACGTCGATCGGCCAGATCAAGTACAGCACCCCGGCCAGCCACAGCACCGTCTGATACCGCGGCACCGCCGCCTCCCCGCCGCGCCACGGCGCCGCGATCATCGACGGGATCGCGCGCAGCCGCTGAACCGGCCCACCGGTGCCGGGCGCCGACGTCGCGACCCGGCGGGCCGCCCGCAGCGGAGCGAGCCTGCGGCGCACCCGCGCCACCACTCCGGCCACCAGGACCCCGATCCCGGCCGCGATCAGGCCACCGGGCAGCAGCCACCACTGCCCGCTCCAATCCCCGACCCCGAGCGCGATCAAGCCCGCCAGCACGAGCACTCCACCCACGGCGATCATGGCGCACACCTCTCCGCCGCACCGACGATCGTGCGGACGGCCACCAGCCTGTCACGAACCGGCACCGGCGCTCACCCGCCCGGTGAACCGGGACGCGAGCCTTCCTGATCCGTGCCACAGTCGCCGAGGGCACGGATCAGGGGACGGTTGGGGGCACCGTGGTCGAACAGGCCGAATCAGCACGCCGGCCACCGTCGCTGGCACGGGCGGGCGGCACGATGGCCATCGCCACCATCGTCAGCCGCATCACCGGCCTGGCCGCGAAGGTCGTGCTGGTCGCCGTCCTCGGGCTCGGCATGGTCAACGACTCCTACACGGTCGCCAACACCTTGCCGACCGTGGTCAACGAACTCCTGCTCGGCGGCGTGCTCACCAGCGTCGCCGTCCCGCTTCTCGTGCGGGCGCAGCAGCGCGGGGAACGCGACGGCGAGTCCTACGCGCAGTGGCTGATCACCACGGGTGGGGTGCTGATGGCAGCCGCCACCGTCCTGGCCGTGGCCGCCGCCCCCCTGCTCACCGCCCTCTACCTCGGCGCGGACACCCGCGCGAACACGGCGCTGACCACCGCGTTCGCCTACCTGCTGCTGCCCGCGATCCTCTTCTACGGCCTCTCCGCGCTGCTGTCGGCGGTGCTCAACGCGCGGCACGTGTTCGGACCGCCCGCCTGGGCACCGGTGCTCAACAACGTGGTCGTGCTCGCCACCGCGGGAGTGTTCGTGCTGCTTCCCGGCACGATCTCGCTCGACCCGGTGCGCATGGGCGAGCCGAAGCTGCTGGTGCTCGGCATCGGCACCGCGCTCGGCATCGTCGCGCAGAGCCTCGTGGTGGCCGTCGCGTTGCGCCGCACCGGGTTCCGGTACCGCTGGCGGTGGGGCTGGGACCACCGGCTCGGCGAGTTCGCCTCCCTCGCGGGATGGGTCGTGCTCTACACCCTGATCAGCCAGCTCGGCATGATCGTCACCACCAGGGTCGGCGCGCAGGGCACCGAAGGCAGCGTCGCCACCTTCACCTACGCCTGGCTGCTGTCCCAGGTGCCCTACGGGGTGCTCGGCGTGTCCCTGCTGACCGCTCTCATGCCGCGCATCAGCCGTTCCGCCACCGACCCGGACTCCCGCGAGTTCGTCTCCGACCTCTCCCTGGGCACCCGGATGAGCGCGGTGCTGCTGCTGCCGATCAGCGCGCTCATGCTGGTCGCGGGCGGCTCGCTCGGCATCGCGTTCTTCTCGCTGGGCAACAACGGCATCGCCGCCGCCGACCGCCTGGGCGCCACCATCGGCGTGTGCGCGCTGGGCATCGTGCCGTTCGCGATCACCATGCTGCAGCTGCGCGCCTTCTACGCGATGAAGGACGCCCGCACCCCCACCATCATCAACCTGATCATGGTCGGCTTCCGCACCGCGCTGTGCTACCTGTTCCTCGCGACCACGGACCCGCAGGACCTCGTGGTGGGCGTCGCGCTGGCCATGTCGCTGAGCTTCGTGGTCGGCGCCCTCGTCGGGCAGTTCTGGCTGAGCGCGCGGGTCGGCGGCATCCGCACCCGCCGCACCGGGCTCAGCATCCTGCGCGCGCTCGCCGTCACCGCCGTGGCCTGCTGCTGCGCCGTCGCCGCCGACGCCGCCATCAGCGCCGCGCTCGGCACCACCGGAGTGATCGCCGGTGCCTGGCTCACGCTCGTCGTCGACGGCGTCGTCGTGCTCGCCGTCAGCTTCGGGGGCCTGCTGCTGGTCAAAGCCCCGGAGATGGAACCCGTGCGGGCCGCCCTGCAGCGCCGCCGCTGATCACTTCGGGTTGCGGGCGCGCATCCTGCTGCGTTCGACGCGCAGCGCGGCGAGCTCCTCAGGCTCGGCGATGGGCTGCAGCGGAGCCCCCACCGCCCAGCCCAGCAGCAGGTCCGCCAGCGCCGGATTGCGCGCCAGGATCGGGCCGTGCAGGTAGGTGCACACGACGTGCCCGCGCACCACGCCCTCCGCGCGTTCGGGCCCGTTGCCGATCCCGCGGGTGACCCGCCCCAACGGCATCGACCCCGCCCCCAACCGGGTCCGGCCCAGGTGGTTCTCGAAGCCGGTGAGCATGCCGACCCCGGCGAGCAAGCAGTCCGTCGTCACCTCGCCGATCGCCCGCTCCCCCGCTGGTTCGGTGACCGCGTCGACCAGCCCGAGCCCCTCGTGACGCACTCCGTCGCCCGTGGTGAACTCCGTGCCCAGCACTTGGAGGCCACCGCAGATCCCCAGCACCGGTGCACCGCGGGCCGCGGCGCGCTGCAGGCCCGGCGACCGGGACAGCACCCGCATCGCCGCGGTCTGCGCCACGTCCTCACCGCCGCCGAGCAGGTACACGTCGCAGGAATCGGGCACCGCCGCGGAGGAGGACAGCACGGTGACCGTCTCGGACGGGATGCCCCGCCAGTGCAGCCGCCGCTCCAGCACCAGCATGTTCCCGCGATCCCCGTAGGTGCCCAGCAGGTCCGGCAGCACCAGCGCGATCCGCACGCCCTCGGCGCTCATCGGGCCACGCTCCGGCTCAGCAGGTCGCGGAACGCGGTGTAGTTCGCGACCACGTCCGGTTCCAGCCCGCTGCGGACCAGCGCGTCCTGCGCGGTGGCGGCCACCTCGCAGGACACCCCCGCGTACCGCAACCGCACCGCCAGATCCAATCCCCGGTCCCCCGTCACCAGCACCGACCGCCCCCGCAGCGCCTCGAAGTCCACGTCCCACAACCACGACACGTCGTAGCCGTCGGCTTCCCTGCTGTTCACCGCCAGGATCAGCGGGCGGTCGTGCCCGGAGACGAGGTCGAGCATCTCCAGCCAGCTCGCCGGGTTCTTCGCCAGCAGCAACCGCACCACCCGGTCGTCGAGCAGCACCGTCGAGTAGCGCCCGCTGGCTTGGCGGAGGTCCGCGACGCGGCGCAGCACCTCAGCTGGATCGCAGCCGAGCTCGACCGCCGCCGCCACGGCGAACGTGGCGTTGATCCGGTTCACGTGCCCGGGAAGCGCCAGGTTCAGCTCGTGTTCCGCGCCGTCCGGCCCGATCACGCCCGTCTCGGTGACCGTCCAGTCGGCCTCCGGGCGCGTCAGTCCGCACTCGCAGCGCCAGGGCCCGTCGAGGTCGGTGATGAACGCTCCGCAGCGCGGGCAGTTCAGCGCGTCGTGCATCCACCGCGCACCGCCGGACACCCAGGTCACCGACGGGTGCCCGGCGCCGATCGAGACGATGTTCGGGTCGTCGCGGTTGGCCACCACGCGCGTCTGCGGTGCCCGTTCCAGCGCGGTGCGCAGGCTGCGCTGCACGGTGCGGATCTCGCCGACCCGGTCCATCTGGTCCCTGCTGAGGTTGAGCAGCAGGATCACCGAGGGGGCGAACTCCGCGGTGACCTGGGCGAGGTGCAGCTCGTCGACCTCCAGCGCGGCGAACGGCGCCGAGAGGTCCGTCATCAGCGCCGCCACGTGCCCGTCGAGCATGTTGGCGCCGGTGACGTTGCTGGTGGCCGCTCCGCGGCTGCGCAACGCATCCGCGACGAGCGCGGTCGTGGTGGTCTTGCCGTTGGTCCCGGTGATCATGACGATCCGGCGGCCGGCGGCGAGCCTGGCGAGCAGTCCGGGTTGCAGGCTCAGCGCGAGCCTGCCGCCGATCATGCCGCCGCTGCCCAGGCGCAACCGCCGCGACATGCTCGCCACGACCCGCCCGGCACCGAGCGCCAACGACGTCCGCAGCGGACTGCCTGGTGCCGGCGGCGACGGATGCGGTGGGGCGATCACTCGCCACGGCGCGATCGGTTCGGTCGACGTGGACGGGTCGGGTGACGTCGGCGGGCTGTCGGCTTCGCGAGGCCGCGGGGTCGTCACTCCGCCCGCAGTGGCCCGTTCGCCGTCGGCCTCGCCCTGCTCCGTCGTCCGATCGCCGTCCCTTCTGGTTCCGGTCATTCGTCACTCCCCCTTGACGAACAGCGGTGGTGCGGTGGCCGGTCGCCGGCTTCACCTCACTGCCGCGGGACCAGGGGGTCGGCCAGGTCCGACCTGCTCACCACCCTCGCCCGCCGCTTCGACAGTGTGGCCCGCCGTCGGCGATACAGCGCGACGAATCCGAGCAGGCCACCGGCGGTCAAGGTCACCGCGCCGACCTCCCCGTGCGTGCTCAGCGCCTCGGCCAACACCACCTGATGCGCGGAGGACATGACTGCGAAGCACCTCCTTCCCCGGGTCGGCTGAGTTCGATGCCAGGTGACCCCCCATCGTCCGAGTCCGGCGGTCACGGACCGGGTCGGACATGCCGGGGCGTCACCCGGCCGAGCTGCGCGTTCCGGTCGTCCGTGGTGATCGCGGGCGGCTGCGCTCATCCGGCGATCAGGAGTCGAACCTCACTAGGCTCGAAGTCGCGTCCGGTGCCGAGACCACCGGACGCGGTGCCCGCGGCGTGGATGCGACCGAGTCCGCCGGTGCTTCCTCCGAGGCCCTTCCGGGAGTTCTGCGATGGCCCAGTACCTGGTGCTGTTCCTGTTGGGCGCGGTGGCGCTGGCAGGCGTCTGGTGGACGGTGTGGGACGTCCGATCCGACCTGCGCCGCAGGCGGCTGAAGTAGGGCCCCCTCCGCGCTCGCAGCGAGTTCTTTCGTTGTGTTTGCAGGGCGTTAATTTCATTCGACACTGAATGAATCGTGACTGTAGAGAAATTACGGCGAGCTCGGTGGCGGGGAAGACGCCTGTGGAGGGCTACTCCGTGTGGAGGCCTTCAGAACTCATGGCGCGGGACAACGCGGGAGCGGTCAGCGCGGTCACGACCAGCACGGACACCGCGGCGAAGCTCAGCACCACGCCCATCCCCGCCAGGTCGAACACCGGGTAGTTCTCGAACAGCGTCACGATGAGCAACGTCCCCAGCCCCAGCCCGATCGGCACCGCGAGCACCGCCGTGAGCAGCATCGGCACCGCGTTCTGCAGGAACGCCGACCACACGAGGGTGCTGCGCCGCGCGCCGACCGCCCCGAGCACCGCCATCGGCCGGGTCCGCTCCTGGATCTGCTCGATCGCGGTGACCAGCAGGCTGCAGCCGATGAGGGAGAAGGTCACCAGCGCCCCGAGCAGCAACGCGTACTTGACCGCGCGGACCTGCTGCACGGTGTCTTCCCGGTTCTGGACGTCGGAGGTGGAGAAGACCGAGCCGCTGCTCAGGTTCGCGGCCACCACGTTGCGCACCGATTCCAGCAGCTCCGGTGAGACCGCCTCATCGACCTCGACGTCCATCCACACCGAGCGCATCTCCATCGGGATGCCGGTGGCCGCGCCGGGCGTCAGGACCAGCTCCGAGTTCTGCAGCTCGTCGGTGATCACCTCGATGTCCTGCACCGGCGGGATCACCCAGGCCACCGTGCCGGCGCCGTTGGCGTTGGAGCCGCGGCCCGAGATCTCCCACAGCTGGCCCTCCCGCATCGGCGGATCAGCCGGAGCTTCGGCGTCGGTCTCCCCCCGCCCGTCCTCGGTGCGGTAGGCGGTCCCGTCCGCGCAGCCCCCGACCTGGGCCGACCTGGTGATCGTGTCGCAGTCCACGATCATCACGGAACGCGACGCGTCGTCCGATCCTCTCGACAGGCTCGCGGAGTGCCCGCCGTGCGCGGCCCGCACGCCGGGCAGGGACCTGATCTCGGCGAGGGAGGCCGTGAGCCCGTCCCGGCCGCTCAGATCCTCGCTGGCCGACACGTTGATCCCAGGTTCCCGCACCGTCGCGCGGTCGTCGTACATCGCCGCCTCAATCGAGGCCACCAAGGTCTGAAGGCCGATCACGCCGGTGAGCACCACGGCGATGGCGCTCACCGAACGGGCGGCGGTGCCGCTGGTGAAGTGCAGCCTGCGCAGCGCGAGCTGCCACGCCACCGGTCCTCCGCGCGACAGGCGGGCCAGTGCGTCCACGGTCCACGGCAGCAGCAGCGGGACGGACACGAGGACAAGCGTGATCGAACCGATCAGCACGTACGCGAACAGGCCGTCCTGGCTCCACCGCACCGCAGCGGTCAGGACGATTCCCGCCACGCCGAGGACCAGCGGCACGCACCGCACCCACAGCCGCCGACGCGCCGGCATGCCGTGGCGGACCCAGCGCAGCGGGTCCCGGACCGCTCCGCGCAGCGACGACAACGCGATGATCACCGTCATCGCCGGTACCCCGGCGGTGATCAAGATGGCGAGCCACCACACCGGAGCGAAGTCGGCGACGGCGACCAGGTCCGCGACGACCTCCAGGTTCCCGGCGACCGCACGACAGGTCAAGAACATCGCCCATCCCGCGACGACCCCGGCGAGCGCCCCTACGAGGCTTTCCCCCGACGCGATCCGGCGCACCTGCCGAGCACCGGCACCCACCAACCGGAGGGCGGCGAGCCGCCGCTGCCGGGCGGCTTCCGCGAGGCGGGCCGTGCTCACCACGAACACGATCACCGGCAGCAGCAGGACGCAGATACCCATCAGCCACATCAGCCAGGCGTCCTGCGAGATGGTGCGGGTGTTGCTGTTCTCCCCGAAGCGCTCGTCGACGCGGTAAGTGGCGTTCCACTCGGTCAGGTCGGCGGTGCCCGCGTAGTAGTACAGCTCGCCGGGAGCCAGCAGGCCCGCGTCGCCGATGTGGCCGACGATGCGTCCGTCCAGCCGCTGCCGCAGCAGTTCGGAATCGGGTTGGGCGAGCAGCTCCCCGAGGGCCGGGGACACCACCAGCTCGCCGGGCCCGGGTAAGCGGTGCAGCCCCGCGGGCACCGGTGCGTCCGGCCGCTGCGCCTGCACCCGCATGCCTCGGATGCGCTCGTCGCGGAACGAGGTCGACCCGTCCGCGCCCAGCACCGCGGCGGGGATCTCAGTGGTCGCGCTGCTGGTGGACTGCATCTCGCGTCCAACGGACCGGGCGTTCCTGCCGTCGAGCCACGTCGGCAGCGCCGCGCTCGCCAGCAGGACGGCGACGCCGACGCCGACGCCGACGGTCATCAGCGCGAGGCGCCCCCAGGGGGTGTGGCGATCGCCGATGGCGAGCCGGACTCCGAGCACGAGGTCGGTGGCCCAGGTGCGCAGCCTGCTCATCGTGCGGTCTCCTCCAGCAGCGTCCGGCCATCGCGGATCACGACCTCCCGGTCGGCGTAGGAGGCGACGCTCGGTTCGTGGGTCACCAGGACCACGGCGCTGCCCGATTCGGCGGCGGTCTCCGCGAGCAGCCGCATCACCTGCTCGCCCCCGACGGAGTCGAGCGCGCCCGTCGGCTCGTCGGCGAAGATCACCGCTGGGTCGGCCACCAAGGCGCGGGCCAGCGCGGCGCGCTGGCCCTGCCCGCCGGAGATCTCGCCGGGGCGCTTGTCGGATTGTCCGGCCACGTCGAGCTTCTCCGCCCATTCGCGGGCGCGGGCCTCCGCCTTGCGGCGGGCGACGCCGTTGAGCCGCAGCGGCAGCGCGATGTTCTCCAGCACGCTCAGTTCGGGGACGAGCTGGCCGAACTGGAAGACGAAGCCGAATTCGCTGCGCCGCAGCGCGCTGCGCTCGTCGTCGGTCATCGCGGTGACGTCCCGGCCGCGGAAGCGGACCGTGCCCGACTCGGGGGCGACCACTCCGGCCAGGCAGTGCAGCAACGTCGACTTCCCGGAGCCGGACGAGCCGACGACGGCGACGACCTCACCCGCGTCGATCGCGAGCTGGGCTCCGCGCAGCGCTGGGGTGGGCCCGAAAGAGCAGACCAGGTCGGTGCCGGTGAGCATCGATTCGGTCCCGGACCTCGACGCGGCGGTCATGATGATTCTCCTCGTGCGAACTGACGTGTCGGGCCTGCCGCCGATCGAGGACGCTCATGTCCGGCGCGCGGTCGAGTGGGCAGGCCACGCGGGACGCCTCACGCTACGACGGTGTCCACAACGCCACGGCAGGCACCGGGTAGCGAGAGGGTTTTCCCTTGACGGTGAGCGATCCGGATACCGCTCGGCCAGGGCCGGCGGTCTCGGGACCAGGCGTGGCCGGTCAACGAGCTCCGGCCGATCAAGCATGGGCGAACCCTACACGGCGGGCCGGTGCGGTCCGGGCGGTTTCGGAAGATCACCCGGACTCGGTGCGGGAGAGCCGGTCCCGCTGCGGGACGACCGTGTACTTCGGGTCCCGCGCCGAGACGCGGCCGGCTTCGAAGATGCCGTAGCGGGTGGCGGCCCCGGCGACTCCCAGGCACAGTCCCGCGACCGCCGCGACCCGCCGGTCCCGGCCCGCCACCGCGGTCGCCGCCGCTCCCGCGAAGGTCAACGCCTTCGCCGCCCGCAGCACCTTGCCCGGCGTGCCCGTGCGGTAGGCCTCGGCGACGAGCCCGAGGTCGCGGAGCATGAGTTCCTCCGCGCCCAGTTCCAGCGCCGCACCCGCGACCGCCATGCGCCGCGCGGGGCCCGCTTCGCCGACGGGGACGCTCAGCAGCGCGATGCCGCCCGCGGTGGACACGGCGCTGCCCGCGAACACGAACGGCAGTTCCCGATGCACCTCGTGCCAGCCGGGCACGGCGGTGTCGGCGAGCAGCACCGCCGTGTAGGTCGTCATCGCGGGCGCGACCAGACCCGAGACCAGCCCGCTGAGCCTGCCGAGCCCGGGCAGCAGCCCGGTGACCTCGCTGGCGGCGGCGGCAGCGGCCACCCCGGAGAACGGCGCGAGGATCCAGGAGCCGACGCTCAGCGGCGAGGTCGGTTTGAACACCCGCAGCATGTGCAGGAACCGGGCGGGCCTGCCCAGGTCGTGGATGAGCGCGACGACGCTGGCCCCCGCTCCGGTCGCCGCGGCCAGCCGCCCGGCCGCGCGGAGCCGAGGCCGCCCCGTCAGGTCGGCCAGCGCCGCCATGGTGGCGGAGGCTCCGGCCAGGCCGCCGAGGAACAGGTAGGCGGGGACGTCCGGCACCTTCCACGTCGGGGTCTTGATGATCTGGCGGCCGTAGTACGAGCGGAACTCGGCGTCCGGGACGATCGATTCGCCGCCGCGGCGCCTGCCCATCACCGGCGCCTTCCGACGAAGCAGGCCGCGATGACGGCCGCAGCAGCACCGGCGGCGGCCCCGGCGTGGCGCCACATCGACGGCAGGTCCCGGGTGGTCACCACCGGGTCCGGCGGCAGGCCGTACACCTCGGGTTCGTCGAGCAGCAGGAAGAAGGCGCCATCTCCCCCGACGCCGTCCTCCGGTTCGTGTCCGTAGAGCCGCGCGCCGGTCTCGCCGCGTTCGTGCAGCTCGTCGACGCGCAGCGCGGCGCGTTCGCGGAGCTCGTCGAGCGGCCCGAACTGGATGGACTCGGTCGGGCACGCCGTGGCGCAGGCCGGGGCGAGTCCGGCGCCGAGCCGGTCCTGGCACATCGTGCACTTGAACGCGCCGCCGTCGCCGGGCCGGATGTCGATCACCCCGTAGGGGCAGGCGGGCACGCAGTAGCCGCAACCGTTGCAGATGTCGTCCTGGACGAACACGGTGCCGTGCTCGGTGCGGATCAACGCACCGGTCGGGCAGACGTCGAGGCAGGCGGCGTGGGTGCAGTGCTTGCACACGTCCGACGACATCAGCCACCGCACGCCGCCTGCCTCGTGCGCGGCGTCCTCGCCGGGCGGTGCCATGCCGGGCAGGCCGAGGTCGGTGGTGGTCACCTCCTGCTCGACGAACGCCACGTGCCGCCAGGTGCTCGCGCCGAGGTCCCCGGTGTTGTCGTAGGACATGCCGGTGAGCTCCAGGCCGTCCTCGGGCAGCAGGTTCCACTCCTTGCACGCGACCTCGCACGCCTTGCAGCCGATGCACACGCTGGTGTCGGTGAAGAATCCGACGCGCTCGGGGTGGTCGGCGTACCCGGCGTCGGCGGCGGGGTCGGCCAGCGGGCCGCTGAGGCGGTGCTGCTCGGTCCGGTCGGCCACGCGTCGCTCCCTTCTCATCGCCCGCTCTCGCGGGGGTCGTCGGCGTGTTCGGTCCCGGTGCGCTCGGTGATGCCCGCCCGCCTGCGGTACTCGGCGACGTAGGCGGCGAGCGCCGGCCCGCGCGGACGGCGGCCGGGCCGGATGTCGCAGGTGCCCGCCTTCGTCTCCATGATGTGCACGTTGGGGTCCAAGGACACGCCGATCAGCTCGTTCGCGGCGTCCCCGGTGGTGAGCCCGTTCGGCCCCCAGTGCCAGGGCAGCCCGATCTGGTGCAGGGTGCGGTCCCCGAAGCGCAGCGGCCGGATCCGGCGGGTCACCAGCACCCGGCCTTCGATGGCGCTGCGGGCGGTGACGACGGTGGCCCAGCCGAGGTGGTCGAGCCCGCGTTCGGCGGCCAGTTCCGGGGAGACCTCCAGGAACATCGCGGGGGCGAGCTCGGAGAGGTGGTGCAGCCAGCGGCTCATGCCGCCCGCGGTGTGGTGCTCGGTGAGCCGGAACGTGGTGAACACGTACGGGTAGACCTCAGCGCCGGGTTCGGCTCCGCTGGGCTGGTAGCGGTTCTCCGGGCGCTGGTAGGTCTGCCGGGCGGGGTTGCGCTGCTGATGGGCGTGCAGCGGATTGGCCAGCGGCGATTCCTGCGGTTCGTAGTGCGCGGGCAGCGGGCCGTCGACGAGCCCGGCGGGGACGTAGAGCCAGCCCCTGCCGTCGCTCTGCATGATGAACGGGTCGGTGCCCGCGATCCCCGCGGGCCCGGTGGCGTCGTCGGTGGGCCGGTAGTCGGGGCTCTTGCCCTTGTCGAAGTCGGGCACGTCGTGCCCGGTCCACTCCCCCGCGTCGGCGTCCCACCAGACGTAGGCCTTGCGCTCGCTCCACGGCCTGCCCCGCGGGTCGGCGGAGGCGCGGTTGTAGAGGGTGCGCCGGTTCGCGGGCCACGCCCAGCCCCACTCGGGGGCGACCCAGCTCTGCTCGCGGCCGGGTTTGCGGCGGGCGGACTGGTTGATCTCGTCGGCGAACACGCCGCTGTAGATCCAGCAGCCGCACGAGGTGGACCCGTCCGGTCTCAGCGCGGTGTACCCGGACAGCGCGGCCCCGGTCTCGTCGGTGCCGTTGATCTCGCGCAGCACCGCCGCCGCGCTCGGCTCGTCCAGCTCGCCGTGCGTCGGGTAGTCCCAGGTGAGGTCCAGCAGCACGCGGTCGTCGGCGCGCTGCCGCGCGCTGCGCTGCGGCTGCCGTTCGGTGAGCTTGTCCCGGAGCCTGCGGCCGAGGTGGTAGTAGAACCAGAGGTCGCTTCGCTGGTCGTCGCGCGGTTCGACGGCCTTGTGGTGCCACTGCAGCAGCCGCTGGGTGTTGGTGAAGGTGCCGTCCTTCTCGGTGTGCGCGGCGGCGGGCAGGAAGAACACCTCGGTGCCGATGTCCGCCGTGGACAGTTCGCCGCTCTCGATCTCCGGGCCGTCGCGCCAGAACGTCGCGGTCTCGATCATGTTGAGGTCGCGGATCACCAGCCAGTCCAGGTTGGCCAGCCCCAGCCGCTGCTGGCGGGAGTTCGCGGTGCCCACCGCCGGGTTCTCGCCGATGACGAAGTAGCCCTTGACCTTCCCGTCGATCTGGTCCACGACGGTCTGGAAGCTGCCGTGATCACCGGTGAGCCGGGGCAGGTCGCCGAAGCGGAAGTCGTTGTCCGCGGTCGCCGTCTCGCCCCACCAGGCCTTGAGCAGGCTCACCACGTAGGACCGCATGTTCCCCCAGTAGCCGCGCGCGCCCTCGTCCTGCGCGACGAACGCGTCCAGGTCGTGGTCGGTGTGCGCGTGCGGCATCGGGATGTAGCCGGGCAGCAGGTTGAACAACGTGGGGATGTCGGTGGAGCCCTGGATGCTGGCGTGTCCGCGCAGCGCGAGGATCCCGGCGCCGGGGCGTCCGATGTTGCCCAGCAGCAGCTGCAGGATCGAGGCGGCGCGGATGTACTGGACGCCGACGGTGTGATGCGTCCAGCCGACCGCGTAGGCGATGGTGCTGGTGCGCTCGCGGCCGGAGTTGGCGGTCAGCGCCTCTGCGACGCGCAGGAACTCCGCCGCCGGGACGCCGCAGACCTGCTCGACCATGTCCGGGGTGTAGCGGGCGAAGTGCTTGCGCAGCAGCTGGAACACGCACCGCGGGTGCCGCAGCGTCGGGTCGGTCTCCGGTTCGCCGTGGTAGACGGGACCGCCGGAACCCGCGCGCTCCGGTCCGCTCCTGGCCCGTTCCCTGCCGTGCGGGGTGGACTTCGGTTCGCCGCGGCCGGGTGAGTTCTCCGGGCCGTGCCCGGAGACCGCGGGCACGGCCTCGGTCCCCTCGTAC
This sequence comes from Saccharopolyspora sp. NFXS83, assembly GCF_026241095.1. Lineage (GTDB taxonomy): Bacteria > Actinomycetota > Actinomycetes > Mycobacteriales > Pseudonocardiaceae > Saccharopolyspora_C. Next base: position 18,765 of record NZ_JAPFGB010000006.1, read on the forward strand.
TGCCAGCTCGCCGGGTCGTAGGCGCCTTCGGTGGCGTCGAACCCGGAGAACACGCCGTCGAGGTCCTCGGTGTCCTCGAACTCCTCGCCGACGATCATCGCGGCGTTCGTGTAGTTCACGACGTAGTCGTGGAAGTAGGCGTCGTTCTCCAGCACGTGGTGGATCAGCCCGCCGAGGAACGCGATGTCACTGCCCGCGCGCAACGGCACGTGCCGGTCGGCGACGGCCGAGGTGCGGGTGAACCGCGGATCCACGTGGATCACCGTGGCGCCACGGCGCTTGGCCTCCATCACCCACTGGAATCCGACCGGGTGCGCCTCGGCCATGTTGGAGCCCTGGATGAGGATGCAGTCGGCGTTGGCCAGGTCCTGCAGGAAGGTCGTGGCCCCTCCGCGCCCGAACGAGGTCCCCAGACCGGGAACCGTGGAGGAGTGTCAAATGCGCGCCTGGTTCTCCACCTGGATCGCGCCCAGGGCGGTGTAGAGCTTCTTCATGAGGTAGTTCTCCTCGTTGTCGAGGGTCGCTCCTCCGAGGCTCGCGATGCCCATGGTGCGCTGCAGCCGCCGACCTTGATCGTCGGCTCGCTCCCAGGTGGCGTCCCGCGTGGCCAGCACGCGGTCGGCGATCATGTCCAGCGCGGTGTCGAGGTCCAGGTCCTCCCAGTCGGTGCCGTGCGGGCGCCGGTAGCGGACCTTGGTCTGCCTACCGGGTGAGGTGACCAGCTCGCGGCTCGCGGAGCCCTTCGGGCACAGCCTGCCGCGGCTGATCGGTGAGTCCGGGTCGCCCTCGATCTGGGTGATCTCGCCGTCGCGCACGAAGACCTGCTGCCCGCAGCCCACCGCGCAGTACGGGCACACCGAGCGCACGACCTCGTCGGCCTGCTCGGTGCGGGCGCGGAGATCCTCGGTGCGGCGGGACCGGGCGGCGGTGCCGCGTCCGAGCGGGTCGGAGCCGGTGAGCTGGCGGACCAGCGGCCAGTTCAGCCACTGCGGCATCGGCGAACTCCTCCCCCGACGACGACGGCGGGTGCCCGTTGGTCTCCCATCGGACACCCGCCGCGTGATCAGCGCAAGCCGGTTCGTGCTCGTCGGTCAGCCGCCGACGTTCTCGGCGGGCCGGTCGTCGTCGCGCTCGGCGGTGGATTCGGCCGGGGTGTCGGCGTGGGCCGTCTTGCGGGGCATCCAGATCCAGGCGACCAGCGCGGCGGCCAGGATCAGCCCGGCACCGGCGAGGTTCGCGAACCGCATGCCGCCCATCCAGGACACCATGACCTCCTGGGCGAGGGCCGCGCCCTGCTGCCCGAGGGAGGCGGCGACCTGCAGGCCACCGGGCAGTGATTCCTTCGCCATCGCCTGGGCCTCGGGCGGGAGGTCGGCGATGGCGGGCCCCAACCGGGTCGAGTAGGCGCTGCCCAGGACGCTGCCGAGCACGGCGACGCCCAGCGAGGCGCCGACCTCGCGGGTCACGTCGTTGGTGGCCGAGCCCATGCCCGCCCGCGCCCGCGGCACGTTGGCCATCAGCTGGTCGGTGGCCGGGGCCATCGCCAGCGACATGCCGCCCGAGGTCAGTGCCAGCGGCAGCAGCAGGTTCAGGTAGCCGGAGTCCACGGTCAGCGTGCTCAGCCCGGCCATGCCGCACGCGGCGAGCACCAGGCCGGTGGCGATGGTGGCGCGCGGCCCGAAGCGGGCGACGATGCCGGCGACCTGCGGGGCGACCAGCACCATCATCACCGACATCGGCAGCATGGCCACCGAGGAGCCCAGCGGCGAGTAGCCGAACACCAGGATCAGCGTCTGGCTCAGCGAGAAGAACACGCCGATCATCGCGAAGAACACCAGCGTCAGCGCCACCGCCGAGGAGGAGAACCCGGCGTTGCGGAACAGGTTCACGTCCAGCATCGGGTCCTTCGCCCGGCGCTCCCACAGCACGAACAGCCCGACCAGCACCAGGCCCGCCGCGACCATGATCAGCGTGCGCGGGGCGGTCCAGCCGACGTGCTGGGCGTCGATGAGGCCGTAGACGACGACCGTGATGCCCGCGGTGGACAGGATCGCGCCGCCGATGTCGATGCCGCCGTGGCCGCCTTCGACGGGAGCGGCGCTGCCCGCGTTCTTCGGCACGTACCGGACGCCCGCGATGACGGCGACCACCACGACCGGGATGTTGATCGCGAACACGGCGTGCCAGGTGGTGAACTCCAGCAGCAGCCCGGCGATCACGGGGCCGAGCGCGGTTCCCGCGCCGGAGACCGCGGCCCACACCCCGACCGCCTTGGTGCGCTCCGAACTGGGGAACACGCTGGTCAGGATGGACAACGTCACCGGCATGATCATCGAGGCGCCGAGGCCGAGCAGGCCGCGGGCGGCGATCAGCTCGGCGCTGGAGGCCACGAACAGCCACACGTACAGCGAGACGGCCCCGAACAGGATCAGGCCTGCCTGCAGCATCACCTTGCGCCCGTAGCGGTCGGCGAGCGTGGAGGTGGTGAACAGCAGTCCCGCGAACACCAGCGCGTAGGCGTTGCTGAACCACTGCTGGTCCGACAGCGACGAGCCGAGGTCCTGGGACAGGAACGGCAGTGCGACGCCGAGGGAGGTGTTCGCCAGCATCGTGGCCGACAGCGCCAGGCACAGCACCAGCAAGGTGGCCCAGCGGCTGCGGTACACCCGCAGGTCGATGCCGTCGGCGATGGCGCGGCGCTCGCCTTCGGTGACCGGGCCGTCAGCGGTGGGATGCGCACCGCCCGACTCGGGGTGGGAACCGGACACGACGTTCTCCTTGATCACAGGCGTACGGCTTGCCGGTCCACGTTATGTCATGACTGCCATTTGTCACTCATGACATCAGTCACCGTTGACGTTCCCCGAACTCCGGGCGAACCTTGGTCGCATGACCGCCGCCCCCGTGTCCCCCGCCGAGCCCGCCGACCGCAGGCGGCGCCGGACCGCGCGCACCCGCGCGGGCATCGAGGAGGCGGCGTTGCGGCTGTTCACCGAACAGGGCTTCGACGCCACCACCGTGGAGCAGATCGCCGAGGCCGCCGACATCGCGCCGCGCACCTTCTTCCGCCACTTCCCCAGCAAGGACGCCGTCCTGTTCGGCGACCCGCTGCGCGAGCAGGAGCGGCTGCGCGAGGTGCTGCTCGCCCGGCCCGCCGGGGAACACCCGATGCGCAAGCTCGCCGCGGCCATGTTCGACACGGCCCACCGCATCCAGGCCGACCGCCAACAGCACCTGATGCGCGCGCAGCTGCTGGATTCGCTGGAGGCCACCGGGGACTACGAGTCGCACCTGATGCACCGGCGCTGGGTGCACGACGTGGCCGCCGCGCTCGCCGAGCACTGCGGCGACGGTTCCTGCCCGGAACCCCGGCTCTACACGTGGGCGATGCTGATGATGACGTGCTTCGGCTCGGCGATGCGGGAATGGCTGGTGTGCACCGACGGCACCTCGCTGCCGGTGATCCTCGCGGGTCTCCTCGACGAGACGACCGCGGGCATGCGGACGGTCGCCGAGGAGACCGGCGCCGCGTTCACGGGTGCAGGCTGAGCCCCTTGCACACCTTGTCGACGGCGTTGCGCCCTTCGTGCAGCGCGACCCCCACCAGGTCCAGGTCCGCCGTGGGCACGGCGCGCACGGCCGCCCGGTTGTCCTCGTCGTTGCCGGTGCGGAACATGTCCGCGGTGTAGACGGCGAGCCGCATGTCCCGGTCCAGCGCCTCGCGGTGCACCTGCGCGAGCTCCTCGGTGGTCGCCGCGTAGACCAGCACCGGCTTGCCCAGCAGCGGCAGGTACCCGACGTCGTCGGCGTCGGCGTAGGGCTCCCCGACGAGTCCGGGGTGCGCGGCGGTGATGCCGCTGATCAGGAACGCGGTCACGTTCAACCGCTGCCAGTCGGCGAGGTCCTTGCGGACGACGACGGCGATCTTGGTCCGTGCTGCCATGAGCGCATCGTGCGGTGGTCGTGCCGCTGGGGTCTTGAACGCTGGTGCGCGAGTCCGCGGCGAGCCCGGGGCAGACTGGTGGGGTGCGAGACGAGCTCGAATGGATCCACTACCGGCGCCGGCCGGACACGTCGCTGGAGGCGATGCACGCGTTCTTCCGCGACCACACCTACGAGCGCCACAGCCACGACGCGTACTCGTTCGGCGTGACCGAGACCGGGGCGCAGACGTTCCGCTGCCGGGGCGCGGCGCGCACCAGCGCGGCGGGCATGGTGATGGCGTTCAACCCGGACGAGACCCACGACGGCCACTCCGCCATCGCGGAGGGCTTCACCTACCGCATCGTCCACATCGGACCGGAGGTCGTCGCGGAGGTGCTGGCCGACGCCGCCGGGGACGCCGCGGGTGCGCTGCCGCTGTTCGCCGAACCGGTGCTGCACGATCCGCTGCTGGCGCGTGCCGTGAGCGACCTCAACCGCACGCTGCTCGACGAGGAGAGCGCGCTCACCCGCGACGAGGCGGTGCGCCGCACCGTGTACGCGATGGTGCGGCGCGGCTCGCTGCACGCGCCGCCGATCGACTGGGAACCCGCGGTGCGCCCCGTTCCGGCCGGGGTGCGGGCGGCGCGGGACTACCTGCACGCGCACGTCGCCGACGACTTCTCCGCGCAGCGCCTCGCCGAGGTCTCCGGGTGCAGCCGGTTCGCGCTCAGCCGCGCGTTCACCGCGGCGCACGGCCTCGCCCCCGGCGCCTACCAGCGGCAACTGCGGCTGCGGGAGGCGCGGCGGCTGTTGGGGCTCGGTGCCGGTGCCGCCGAGGCCGCGGCGCGGTCCGGGTTCGCCGACCAGGCGCATCTGACGCGCTGGTTCCGCCGCTGCTACGGGATCACCCCGGGCGCTTTCCGCGCCGGTCGTCTCAGCGCCCGGCGGTGAGGCGACCGGGTTCAGCGCACCGCGATCAGGTGTTCGCCGCGCGGGACGAGTTCGCCGACGACGGGGGCTCCGGGGATCTCGCCCGCGATCAGCAGGCCGCCGGAGGTCTGCGCGTCGGCCAGCAGCAGCGCCGTGTCCTCGTCGATCCCGTCGAGGTCGCAGTGCGGGCGCACCCAGTCGAGGTTGCGCCGGGTGCCGCCGCTGACGTGGCCGTCGCGCAGCGCCTCCCGCGCCCCGTCCAGGTAGGGCACCGCCGCCGGGTCGAGCACCGCGGAGACGTCGCTGGCCCTGGCCAGCTTCATGAGGTGGCCGAGCAGCCCGAAACCGGTCACGTCGGTGGCGCACCGCGCGCCCGCCTCCCGCGCGGCGGCGGAGGCGGCGGCGTTGAGCTCGGTCATCGCCGCCACCGCCTGCGGGAAGACCTCCCCGGTGGCCTTGTGCCGGGTGTTGAGCACTCCGATGCCCAGCGGTTTCGTCAGCGACAGCGGCGTGCCCGGCCGGCCGGAGTCGTTGCGCAGCAGCGCTTCCGGGTCGCCGATGCCGGTGACCGCCATGCCGTACTTGGGTTCCGGGTCGTCAACGCTGTGCCCACCCGCGACGGGACAGCCCGCGAGCACGCCGACGTCGAGACCACCGCGCAGCACCTCGCGGGCGAGCTCCAGCGGGAGCAGATCGCGCGGCCAGCACAGCAGGTTCACCGCGAGCACCGGCCGGGCACCCATCGCGTACACGTCGGACAGCGCGTTGGCCGCGGCGATGCGGCCCCAGTCGTAGGCGTCGTCGACGACCGGGGTGAAGAAGTCCGCGGTGCTCATCACCGCGTGCCCACCGGGGGTGCCGTCGGGCGCCGAGCCGATGCGGACCGCCGCGGCGTCGTCGCCGTGGTCCAGCCCGACGAGCAACGTCGGATCGGCCACCGCCCGCAGGTCGGCGACCATGCTCTCCAGCTCACCGGGTGGGATCTTGCACGCGCAGCCCCCTCCGTGCGCGTACTGCGTGAGCCGGTACCGGGCGGGCGCGTCGAGTTCCGTCACCTCACCGACCGTAGTGCGCCTGATCGCAGGGAGCATCCACCGCCGCCCCGGTTCGCTCGTCCGGAACGAGGATCAAGGGGCCTCGACGGGCAGCTGCAGGTACGGGGCGTCCTCCGCACCGGTGTGGACGACGTGCTCGCCGCAGTGGCACGGCACGTAGTCGCGGGTTCCGGGCATGATCGCCCCCAGCTCGTCGCGCGTGCTGATGACCAGCCGGAGCTGCTCGCCGGGGGGTGGAACACCAGGCCGATCGGGAACAGGTCGACGTCGAGGTCGACGATCTCGCCGGGGCTCAGCTTCGCGATCCGGTCAGAAGCCGTGCACGGCAACGGTCCTAGCGGCGGATGATCGTGGACAGCGGAGGGAGGTGGCCGGTGAGCTCGTAGCCGCCGACGTAGACGTTCTTCGCATCGGTCGGATCGTGCGAGGCGAAGGTGCGGGCGTTGCGCCAGAAGCGGTCGTACCGGTGGGCGTGGGAGGTGCTGCGCGCGCCGGTGACCTCGTGGATCTCGGTGGCGGCGGCGAGGGAGGCTTCGACGGCGGCGACCTTGGCGCGGAAGCAGTCGGCGGTCACGGCGTCCCCGTCTTCGCCGTCCTCGGAGGTCTCGAGCGAATCCGCCGCGTCGTGCAGCAACGCCCGGGAGGCCGCGAGCCCGCTGGAGAGCGCGCCGACGCGGCGCAGGACCAGCGGGTCCTCGGCCGGGGTGGCGAACCGGGGTAGCGAGCCGCGCTTCATGGTGCGCGCGTGCCGCACGAGGGCGTCCAGCGCGCCGTCGCCGATGCCCTGCATCAACGCCGCGTGCAGCAGCATCACCGCCGCCAGGAAGACCTGCGATGGCGACTCCTCGGCCGGCCGGTGCCACCCGTCGGGCACGAAGACGTCCCGGTAGGTGATCGTCTGGCTGCGGGTGCCGCGCTGGCCCATGTTGTCCCAGTCGTCGTGCGGCTCGACCTGGTCGTGGTTCAGGTCCACCAGGACCTGGTGCGCGGACCGCTCCCCTTCCAGCAGGCAACCGACCAGGGCCGTGCCCCGGCCACCGCTGTTGGAGTTGAAGGTCTTGGTGCCGCTGAGCACCACTCCGCCTTCGACCGGCCGAGCAGTCACGCGGCCCGGTCCCCCCGTTTCCGCCACGGAGGACACGAAGCGCAGGTCGTCGTCGAGCATCCGGCGGGCGAGCTCGGCGCGGGTCGCCTCCGGGAAGGCGCTGCCGGGGCCGAACAGCTCGCGGGCCACCAAGGCGGTGGTGAGCCAGTTCTGCCCGGTGGGCCCGTCGCCCGCGCTGATCTCCCGAACCGCGCGGATGAGCGCGCCCCACCCGCCGCGTTCCGTCCCGTCCCACAACCCACCGCGTTCGGCGGGAACGACCAGGCGAACCGCGCCCGACTCGGCCAGCAGCGCCATGTTGGCGGCGGGGTCCGCGTTGTCGCGGTCGGCGGCGAAACCGCCCTCGGCCAGCTCGCCTCGGCGTTCGCGGATCGCGGCCAGCAAGGCGCGGACCTCCGCGGCGCTCTCCGGTGTCGGCATGTGTGCCCCCTACAAAATGTGAATGCGAATTCTCGTTCTCAATACTAGTGGCGCATCGGCGCCCCTTGTCAAGGACGGTCACCACGAGAGCCGCCGATACGATGCGGGCCATGACCGACGAGCCGGATCGCCAGGCGCACTACCGGGAACCTCGGCAGGCCCGCAGCGCCGCGACCCTGGCCCGCGTGCTGCGGGCGGCAGAGGAACTCGTCACCGCGGTCGGCCTGGACGAGATGACGATCGGCGGCGTCGCCGAACGCGCAGGCACCTCGGTCGGCTCGATCTACCGCCGCTTCGCCGGCAAGGAGCAGCTGGTCGCCGCCCTGACCGAGCGGATGCTGGAACGACGCGAGGCCTACCTCGCCGAGCGGTTGCGCGCGGCCGAACCGTCGCTGTCCGGAGTGCTCGACGCCTACGCGCACGCGCTGCTGCGGTCCTTCACCGACACCAGCAGCGTGTTCCCCGACCTGCTGCGGGCCCGCGAGGTCGACGTGATGGACCGCGGCGCCCGCACCATCGCCGAAGTCCACCGCCTCCTGCTGGATGCGGCGGCCCCCTACTCCGCCGAGATCCGCCGCTCGAACCCGGAGCAGGCGCTGGACACCGCGGCGCGCGTGCTGCTCGGCGCCTGCTTCCACAACTCGGTTCGCCCCGACCGCCCCGCCGACGATGCCGCCCAGAGCCGCTACGCGGACGAACTCAGCGACATGGCGCTCGCTTACCTGCTCACCCCTGACCGGCGCTGAGCGCCGCGCGCTGGCCGGGCGGACGGTTCCGGGCGTAGGTTGGCGGCGCCTGGAGCGGGTGAGGGAGGCGTCAGGGCGCCTGGTGGCCCCCGCGGTCTTCAAAACCGACGTGGCCGAGCACCTCGGTCAGGCGGGTTCGATTCCCGTCCGCCTCCGCCGCTCCCCCGCCGCACCCCGCGACGACAGGTCCGTCGGGAGTCCGCACGACCGGGGCTTACCATGCCGGTGTGGGGATCAAGCGGCCCAATCCGGCATGGTGGCTGTATTACCAGTACGGCGGCACCCTGCCCGAGCCCTACCGCGAGTGGGTGCTGCGGGATGCGACGTGCTCGACCTGGGTGCTGCGCGTCTGCGTGCGCGGGATGCTGCACGTCCTGCCGCTGGTCGCCTTGATGTTCGGAGGCCTGTACTGGGCCGGTGGGTCCTGGCCGATCGCGCTGGGCTCGGTGCTGCTCGGGGTGCTGGTGGTGCTGCGGATCGTGCTGACCAGCTCGGTCGAGAGCGTCGACGCGCGGCTGAGCAGGCACGGCTTCCCGCCCGGTCACGCTTCGGCGGTGCGCAACCGGATGGACGCCGAGGCCGCGGCTCGCTACCGCGCCGTGTGGCGCGGTGAGCAGCGGTGAGCTCCGGCCCGGGATCGCGTCGATAGCGGATCTTCACGGCGGCTCCTAAGCTGCGCCGCATGGACGCGCGGCGCCGGATTCCCGCCACCGACCGGGTGCTCGACGATCCGGTGCTGGCGGGCGCGGTCGAACGACTCGGACGGGACGTGGTGCGCACCGTCGTCCACGACGCCCAGCGCCGGGCCCGGCACGGAGATCTCGCCCCGGAGCGGGTGATCGCCGCCGCGCGGGAGGCGCTGCCCGGATCGGCGGGCGGCCTGCGGCGAGTCGTCAACGCGTGCGGGGTGCTGCTGCACACCAACCTCGGCCGCGCTCCCCTCTCGGACGCGGCGGTGGAGGCGGTGCGCGCGGCGGCGGGCACCACCGACGTGGAGCTCGACCTCGACACCGGCCGCCGCGGTCCGCGCGGACGAGCGGCGTGCGGGGCGCTGACCGAGGCGGTGCCGGCGGCCGAGGACGCGCACGTGGTCAACAACGGCGCCGCCGCGCTCGCCCTGGCGGCCACCGCGCTCGCGGCGGGCCGCGAGATCGTGCTGGCCCGCGGTGAACTGGTGGAGATCGGCGACGGCTTCCGCATCCCCGACCTGCTCACCTCCACCGGGGCGCGGCTGCGGGAGGTCGGCACCACCAACCGGGTCCGGTTCGAGGACTACCGGGACGCGATCGGGCCGGAGACGGGGTTCGTGCTGAAGGTGCACCCGTCGAACTTCCGCATCACCGGGTTCACCTCGCAGGTCCCGGTCGCCGCGCTGCGGGAGCTGCCGGTTCCGGTGATCGCCGACATCGGTTCCGGGCTGCTGCGGGCGCATCCGGTGCTGCCGGACGAACCCGACGCGCAGCGCACCCTCGCCGACGGGGCCGACCTGGTGACGGCCAGCGGGGACAAGCTGCTCGGCGGGCCGCAGGCCGGGCTGCTGCTCGGGTCGGCGGACCTGGTGCAGCGGCTCAAGCGGCATCCGCTGGCGCGGGCGCTGCGGGTCGACAAGCTCACCCTCGCCGCGCTGGAGGCCAGCGTGCGCGGCCCGGCCACGCCCACCGCGCAAGCGTTGGACCGCTCCGAAGCCGACCTGCTCGACCGCGCTCGGCGGCTCGCGGCGAGCCTGCGGGAACGCGGGATCGACGCCGATGCGCGCACGAGCACGGCCACCGTCGGCGGCGGCGGGGCGCCGGGAGTCGAGCTGCCGAGCGCCTCGGTGACGCTGCCGCCCCGGTACGCCGCAGCGCTGCGCACCGGGCGGACTCCGGTGCTGGCCCGGGTCGAGCACGGGCAGTGCCTGCTGGACCTCTACGCCGTGGCGCCCGCCGACGACGCCGTGCTGCTCGACGCCGTCGCGGCGGTGGGCTGATGCACGTGCTCGCCACCGCCGGGCACGTCGACCACGGCAAGTCGACGCTGCTGCGGCTGCTCACCGGGATGGAACCCGACCGCTGGTCGCAGGAGCGCGAACGCGGCATGACGATCGACCTCGGGTTCGCCTGGACCACCATCGGCGAGCAGACGCTGGCGTTCGTCGACGTGCCCGGGCACGAGCGGTTCGTGCCGAACATGCTCGCGGGCATCGGCCCGGTACCGGCGGTGCTGTTCGTGGTGGCCGCCGACGAGGGCTGGCAGCCGCAGTCTGCGGAGCACCTGGACGCGCTGCACGCGCTGGGAGTGCGCCACGGGTTGCTCGTGGTGACCCGCTGCGACCTGGCCGACCCCTCCGACGCGACCGAGCAGGCCCGGCGGCGGCTGCGGGAATCGGCGCTGGGCGAGCTGCCCGCGGTGCACGTGAGCGGGCGCACCGGCGCCGGCCTGGCTCGGCTGCGCTGCGCGTTGTCCGAGCTCGCGGGGCGGCTGCCCGCACCGGATTCCGCGGCGGCGGTGCGGTTGTGGATCGATCGGGCGTTCACGATCCGCGGCGCGGGCACCGTGGTCACCGGGACGCTCGCCGCCGGCTCGCTGCGCACCGGGGACCGCCTGCGGCTGCACCCCGGCGGGCAGGAAGTGGCGGTGCGGGCGCTGCAATCGCTGGGCGAGCCGGTGGACGAGGCGTCGGCCGTGGCGAGGGTGGCGGTGAACCTGCGCGGCGTGCCGCTGGAGCAGGTGCGGCGCGGGCACGCGCTGCTCACCGCTGGCACGTGGCTGAGCAGCGACCTGCTCGACGTGCGGCTGTGCGACCGCGTCGCCGCCGGCCTGCCCCGGCAGCTGGTGCTGCACCTCGGTTCGGCCGCCGTCGCGGTGCGCGTCCGGCCGCTGGGAGAGGACACCGCTCGGCTGTCGCTGCGAGAGCCGCTGCCGGTGCGCATCGGCGACCGGGTGCTGCTGCGCGATCCCGGCGCCCACCACGTCGCCGGGGGCGCCGTGCTGCTCGACGTGCGCCCGCGCCCGCTGCGGCGGCGGGGTGCGGCGCGGGAGCGGGCGCGGGAGCTCGCGGGCATGGACGGCGTTCCCGACGGTGCGGGGGAACTGCGGCGCCGCCGGGTCGTGCGCGGCGCGGAGCTGCGCGCGATGGGCGCGGAGGCCCCGGCGAGTGCGCCGGAAGCGGCCGGGTGGGTGCTCGATCCGGCGCACCGCGACGAGCTGGCCGACCGGCTGGTGCGGCTGCTCGACGATCACCGCGAACGACAGCCGCTGGCCGACGGCCTGCCCGCCGAAGCGGCTCGGCGCGAACTCGCGCTGCCGGATGCGGCGTTGCTGGACGTGCTGCTGCGCGCCGGTCCCGCCCGCGAGATCCGCACCGGAGGTGGGCGGTTGCGGCTCGGCGCCGCGCCCTGGCCGCCGGAGGTGGCCACCGCGCTGGAGCGCCTGCGCGGGATGCTGACCGACGATCCGTTCGCGGCCCCCACCGCCGCCGAGCTCGCCGAACTGGGCTTGGGCGCCGAGCCGCTGGCCGCCGCCGTCCGCGCCGGAGAACTGCTGCGGCTCGCACCGGGTGTCGTACTGCTGCCGGGAGCCGAGCGGCGAGCGCTCGACGTGCTGCGGCGCCTGCCCGAACCGTTCACCCTCTCCGCTGCCCGCCAGGCGCTCGGCACCTCCCGCCGCGTGGCCGTCCCGCTCCTGGAGCTGCTCGCCCGCGAGGGCCGCACCGAACACCTCCCCGACGGCACCCACCGAGTCCGCCCGGACTGAATCGCGGTCTCCCCGCGTCCTGCCGGCGGCGAAGCCGACGAGCACCCTCCGCCCACCCCTGCGATCAGCTCGGCGGCGGCGCATCGTGGGGTGGTGGCGGGCCGGGTTGCCCGGCGGTGAGGGAGGCACGTCATGGCGCGCAAGATCTGGACGGGTTCGATCAACTTCGGCCTGGTCACCATCCCGGTCGGCCTGTACGCGGCCACCGAGGACCACAGCCCCTCGTTCCACCAGTACCAGCGCGGCACCACCGACCGGGTCCGCTACAAGCGGGTCAACGAGCGCACCGGCGACGAGGTCGACTACGGCGAGATCGTGAAGGGCCGCGAGGTCGAGGGCGTGCTCGTCACCGTCGACCAGCAGGAGCTCGACGAGATCGCGCCCGGCCGTTCCCGCACCATCGACATCACCTCGTTCGTGGACCTCGACGAGATCGACCCGGTGTACTTCCAGCGCACCTACTGGCTCGCGCCGAACGCGAAGGAGAACCACCGGCCCTACGACCTGCTTCGCCGCGCCATGGAGCAGACCAACCAGGTGGGCATCGCGAGATTCGTGCTGCGCGGCAAGGAATACCTCACCGCGGTGCGCGCCGACGAGACGGCGCTGGCGCTGAACACCTTGTTCTTCGACGACGAGATCCGCGAACCCGGCGAGATCATCGGTGACGCCGGCGGCGCCGCGCCCTCGGACAAGGAGATCCAGATGGCCGAGACGGTCATCGAGTCGATGACCGGCGAGTGGCGCCCGGAGGAGTACGAGGACACCTACACCGAGCGCGTCGAACGACTCCTGGCCGACAAGGCCCGCGGCGTGAGCCCCGAGGCGGCGGAGGAACCCGCCCAGGCGACCGACGTCATCGACCTCACCGACGCGTTGCGCCGCAGCGTCGAACAGGCCCGCGACAAGCGCGGGGGCAAGGCGAAGGGCGACGACCTCGGCGAGCTGAACAAGGGCGAGCTGGACAAGCGGGCCAAGGAGCTCGGCGTCCGCGGCCGGTCGAAGATGAACCGCTCCGACCTCGAAGCGGCGGTGCGCGACGCCGCTTCCGGTTCCCGAGCGGCCTCGTGAGGCGGCGGACGTGTCCTCGCGGGTGAGCGTCCGCGTCGAGGACCGCGAGCTGACGCTGTCCAACCTGGACAAGGTGCTCTACCCGGCCGCCGGGTTCCGCAAGCGCGACGTGATCGACTACTACCGGCGGGTCGCCCCAGTGCTGCTGCCGCACCTGCGGGGTCGCGCGGTGACCCTGATCCGGTTCCCGGACGGCGTGGATTCGGGTTCGTTCTTCGAGAAGAACGTCTCCCGGCACGCCCCGGACTGGGTGCCGACGGCGCGGCTGGTCAGCGGAGCCGACGGATCCGGTTCGGCGGTCAACCACCACGTGCTCATCCGCGACCTGCCGACCCTGGTGTGGACGGCGAACCTCGCTGCGCTGGAACTGCACGTTCCGCAGTGGACGGTCGGTGAGGACGACTCCCGCAACACCCCGGACCTGCTGGTGTTCGACCTCGATCCCGGCCCGCCCGCGACGATCGTCGAGTGCTGCCGGGCCGCGGAGCTGCTCCACGAGCGGCTGCGCGCCGACGGCCTGCGGGTGTACCCGAAGACCAGCGGCGCCAAGGGGATGCAGCTCTACTGCCCGGTGCGCACCGAGGAATCCGACCGCACCTCCGCCTACGCGAAGGAGCTCGCGCTGCGGCTGGCCGCCGACCACCCCGACGCGCTGCTGGCGAAGATGAGCCGAGCCGCCCGCACCGGCAAGGTCTTCCTGGACTGGAGCCAGAACAACACCGCGAAGACCACGGTCGCGCCGTACTCGCTGCGCGCCCGCGACCAGCCCACCGCGTCCACCCCGATCACCTGGGACGAGGTGCGTTCCTGCCGCGACCCGAGCGACCTGCGGTTCACCGCCGAGGACGTGCTGCGGCGGGTGGAGCGCGACGGCGACCTGCTCGCCGACCTGCACACCGATCCGCACCCGCTGTGATCCGGTACGGCGCGCATTCCCGTCCGCGCCGATCTGTGGGATGCCGCATACGCCAGGCCCGCCGCGGAATGCTCATCCGGACGCTCCGTGTTTGAGGCGGTGATACCCGCGGGAAGACAACGAGGAGTTTCTCGGACTAGAGAGGTGACCATGACCGGCTTCTTCGGTTCCGGAGGGTTCGGTTCGAGCCCGTTCGACGACTTCCTGGCCCGCTACCTCTCCGGCGGAGACGGCCCGCAGCAACCGCAGCGCGTCGACCTGACCCGCTTGATGAGCGGGCACGCGCAGGACATGGTGGCCGCCGCCGCGCGCTGCACCGTCGAACACGGTGGCCGCGACCTGGACACCCACCACCTGCTGTGGGCCGCGACCCGCTCGGAGACGACCAGGGGCATGCTGGAACGCGCCGGGGCGGATCCGGACGCGCTCGGCAGGCAGATCGAGCAGCAGCTGCCCGAGGGCGAGGCCGTCGACCTGCCTCCGGCGCTGACCCCCGCCTCCAAGCGCACCCTGCTGGAGTCGCACCAGATCGCCCGCGCGGTCGGCGCCTCCTACATCGGCCCGGACCACCTGCTGCTGGCGCTGGCCGCGAACCCCGACTCCCGCGCCGGACGGCTGCTGGCCGCCGCGCACGTCACGCTGGAATCGCTGCAGGCGGCTCCGGCCGACCCCGCGCAGTCCCGCCAGCACGACTCCGCCGAGACGTCGAGCACGCCGACGCTGGAGCAGTTCGGCCAGGACCTCACCGCCCGCGCCCGCGACGGCGGGCTGGACCCGGTGATCGGCCGCGACGAGGAGATCGAGCAGACGGTCGAAGTGCTCTCGCGGCGCACCAAGAACAACCCGGTGCTCATCGGCGAGGCGGGCGTCGGCAAGACCGCGGTCGTCGAGGGCCTCGCGGCCCGCATCGTCGACGGCCAGGTGCCGGACACGCTCAAGGACAAGCGGGTCGTGCAGCTGGACCTCTCCGGTGTCGTCGCCGGCACCCGGTACCGCGGCGACTTCGAGGAGCGGATGAACAAGCTGCTCGACGAGATCAGCCAGCACCGCGACCAGCTGGTGATCTTCATCGACGAGCTGCACACCGTGGTCGGCGCGGGCGGCTCGGACGGCGCGGTGGACGCGGGCAACATGCTCAAGCCGAAGCTGGCGCGCGGCGAACTGCACGTCGTCGGCGCCACCACCCTCGACGAGTACCGCAAGAACATCGAGAAGGACGCCGCGCTGGAGCGCCGCTTCCAGCCGATCACGGTGGACGAGCCCAGCGTCGCCGACACCGAGCGCATCATCTGCGGCCTGCGGGACCGCTACGAGGCCCACCACCAGGTGCGGTTCAGCGACGACGCGATCCGGGCCGCCGCCGAGCTCGCCGACCGCTACATCACCGACCGGTTCCTGCCGGACAAGGCGATCGACCTGATCGACCAGGCCGGGGCGCGCAAGCGGTTGCGGACCGGGACCCCGGACACCGACCTGCGCGAACTGGAGCAGCGCTACGACGAGCTGGCCAGGGACAAGGCGCAGGCCATCGCCGAGGAGGACTACGAGCGCGCCGCGGGGCTGCGCGACGAGCTCATCGGGGTGCGCGACCACATCCGCTCCCAGCGGCAGGGCAACAGCGGCATCGCGGTGGTCGGCCGGGCGGAGATCGCCGACGTCGTCTCCCGCGCCACGGGCATCCCCGCCACCCAGCTCACCGAGGAGGAGAAGAGCCGCCTCATGAAGCTGGAGGATCAGCTGCACAAGCGGGTCGTCGGCCAGGACGAGGCGGTGCACGCCATCTCCCGCGCGGTGCGGCGTTCCCGCACCGGCATGGGCGATCCGCACCGGCCGGTCGGCACGTTCCTGTTCCTCGGGCCCACCGGCGTCGGCAAGACGGAGCTGGCGCGGGCGCTAGCCGAGTCGCTGTTCGGCGACCAGGACCGGATGGTGCGGCTGGACATGAGCGAGTTCCAGGAGGCGCACACCGCCAGCAGGCTGGTGGGTTCGCCGCCCGGCTACGTCGGCTACGGCGAGGCGGGCCAGCTCACCGAGTCGGTGCGGCGGCGCCCGTACTCGGTGGTCCTGCTCGACGAGATCGAGAAGGCCCATCCGGACGTGTTCAACACGCTGCTGCAGGTGCTCGACGACGGCCGGCTCACCGACGGGCAAGGTCGCACGGTTGACTTCACCAACACGGTGATGATCATGACGAGCAACCTGGGTTCGGACATCATCTCGCAGCGCTCCGGGGTGCTCGGGTTCTCCAGCCGGGATCAGGAGCAGGCCGACGAACCGGCCCGCGAGCGGCTGATGGCGCGGCTGCGGGAATCGTTCCGGCCCGAGTTCCTCAACCGGATCGACGAGGTCGTGGTGTTCCGCAGGCTGGACACCGACCAGCTGCACCGGATCACCGAGCTGCTGCTCGGCGACACCCGGCAGCGGCTGCACACCCAGGACATCGAGGTCGACTTCAGCAACTCCGCGGTGGATTGGATCACCGAGCACGGCCACCAGCCCGACTACGGGGCACGGCCGCTGCGGCGCACGATCCAGCGCGAGGTCGACGACTCGATCTCGGAGCTGCTGCTGGAGGGCAGGCTCGGTGAGGGCCAGCGGGTCGAGGTGGACACCTCCGGCGACCGGCTGACCTTCGAGATCCGGCCGGCCCTGGAGGCGGGCGCCGGGACGTCCTGATCCGGGAACGCCGATCCGCTCCCGCACTTCCGGTGCGGGAGCGGACGCGCGTGCAGGGGGGGCGGACCGTCCGCACCCGCGCGAGACGGCGTGAGACCGTCGCGCCCGGTGCGGTGACGTTCGCGGTCATCCGGCAGCTCGACCAGTCCCATCGGCACGGAGGGTGACTATTCGGTGCCGATGGGTTACTCTGTGGTCACCGTCGCACTTCCCCCTCGTGCGGCGAGGGACGCCCAGGGCTTGAACCCCCAGCAAGCCCTGGGCGTCATTCCTTCCCACGAACCGCGCGGCACCCGACGGCCGAGGGCTGCGGCGCACCGATGCTGATCCCGCCCGGTCTCCCCGCAGCCGGGACGCATTTCCCCACCGCACCGGAAAAGTCTCACCGAGCGAGCGGGTTCACTCCGCCAGCCGCGCCGGGAAACCGCCGGTGGCGATCGGGCCCCAGTCGTCGATGGTGACGCGGATCAGCGACTTGCCCTGCTTGCGCATCGCCTCCCGGTACTCCTCCCAATCCGGGTGCTCACCGGAGATGCTGCGGAAGTAGTCCACCAGCGGCTCCACGCTCTCCGGCTGATCGATGACCTCGGCTCGCCCGTCGACCTGCACCCAAGCTCCGTTGAACTCGTCGGAGAGCACGCACACCGACACCTGCTCCGCGCGCCGGGCGTTGACGGTCTTGGCCCGATCCGGGTAGGTCGAGATCACGATGCGACCCTCGGAGTCGACGCCGCACGTCACCGGGGAGATCTGCGGACGTCCGCTGCCGCGTTCGGTGACCAGCAGGGCGTGGTGGCGAGGGCGGAGGAACTCCAGCAGTTCCGGCCGCTCGACGCGCTTGTTGGTGGCGATGGTGGGAGCCACGGCGGTCCTTCCCATGACGATCGTGCTTTCCGGACTGTTCGGCGGCGAACCTACCTCAGCACCCCGACGGGCCGTCTCGCGAGCCGAGTCACCGATGTGACGTAATGGGACGCACCTGTCGATATCTCGCTAATGATTCCCCCTTCCTCACGCGCCATGTGAGTGACGAAAGACCCTGCGATCTGCGTGCGGACCCCCGTAACCTGGCTGCGGCGACACGGCTCGGACGACGCCCGGGCCGGACGGTGCGGGGGCACCGGACGCCGCCGGACTGGGGAGCGGTGACGGCCATTCGGGCCGTCCCGCAGCATCACCGCACTCGCGCGCCCGGCCATCACCTGCCGGGCGGCGGAATCGGGAGATGACGTTGCCGAGGATCGACACGGTCGCACGGGAATTCCTGCGCTACCTCTACGCCGAGGACCACTTCCGGCCCGAGGTCGCGGCATTCCTGGACAGCGCGCAGGCCGGCGCGCTCGCGCCGGCACCGGACCGCGCGGAACTCGGCGCGGTCGTCGACTCCCTGCGCGGCGAGGAACTCGTGGCCACCGGCGCGGAACACGCCGACGGGCTGCCGCTGCGCGCCGGGCTCACCGGCTCCGGTCTGATCTGCGTGAGCGAACACGACGGGGACCTGCGCGCGTGGCGGGAAGCGGCCGGGGTGGCAGTGTTGACCGCGCGGGCCCCGACGGTGATCGCGCCGCGCCGATCGGCCGAGCCGACGACCGTGCCGCCGGACTCGCTGGACGGGATCGCCCGCGTCGCCAAGGTGTGCCTGCTGGCGCTGCCCACGGTGCACGCCCGCTACGGCGAGGACGAACTCGTGCAGCGGACCGCCCAGCGGCTGTGGGAGGCGGCGCGCAGCGCCCGGCCGGACCCGCGGCGGGTGCGGACGCTGGCGTCGAAGCTGCGCGGGGAACTCGCGACCGGGTCGATGGCGAACACGCTGGGCGTGGTGCTGCTGGACAGCCTCGACGAAGCCGTCCGGGAGGCGCAGCTGCCCTGACCCCGCGCCACGAACTCGCCGCGCACCGCGCGAAGCGGCGCCCGGACGTCGAACCGGACGTCCCGACCCGGCGAACCGCGCGGCGAGGCAGTTCTTACGGAACTAGAACCGTCACCCGCCGGAACCACCGATCCAGGCGCGCGACGGCTACGAATGGACGGTGTGAACACGAAATCCATGCACCGTCTGCGCCTCCCGGTGGCGGCGTGGTGCGGAGTCCTGGCGGCTGCGGTCGCGCTGGGCGCCGGTCACCTGCTCGCCGCCCTCCTCGAACCCCGCTCCTCGCCGTTCCTGGCGGTGGGCAACTCGGCGATCGACCTCACCCCGGAACCGGTGAAGCAGTTCGCCATCCGCACCTTCGGCCAGTCCGACAAGGTCGCCCTGCTGGGCGGGATGGCGATCGTCATCGCACTGCTGGCCGCCGCGGCCGGCCTGCTCTCGCGCCGCGACGCGCGGCCCGGAGTCGTGCTCATCGGCACGTTCGGGCTGCTCGGGGTGGCCGCGGTGCTGTCCCGGCCCGACGTGGGCGCACTGGGGGTGCTCGCACCGCTCGTGGCCGCGCTGGCGGGCATCGCGGCGTTCCGGTTGCTGCACCGCACCGCCCTCGCGGCGAACCCCGCCGCTCCCCCTCCACGCACCCGGCACGACCCGCACGACACCCTGGAAGAGCCCTTCGACCCCGAGCTGCTCGCCGAAACCGGGAGCCCGGATCGGCGCCGGTTCCTGGCGTCCTCCGTCGCGGTGGCCGCCACCGCCGGGCTCACCGGCGCGGCCGGCTCCCTGCTGACCGGCGGCCGGGACGCCGAGGCGTCGCGGCGCACCGTCGCGCAAGCCCTCGGCTCCTCCCCCGCCCGGACCGTGCCCGCCGGAGCCGACTTCGCCTCCGCCGGCACCCCGTCGTTCCTCACCGCGAACCGCGACTTCTACCGCATCGACACCGCGCTGAGCATCCCGCGCGTCGAGCTCGCCGACTGGCGGCTGCGGGTGCACGGCATGGTGGACCGGGAACTCGACCTCGGCTTCGCCGGACTGCGACGATTCCCGCAGGTCACCAGGACGATCACGATGACCTGCGTGTCCAACGACGTCGGCGGGCCCTACATCTCCACCGCCGAGTTCACCGGCGTCCTCATCCGCGACGTGCTGCTGGCCGCCGGGGTCCGCCCCGGATCCGAGCAGGTGTTCAGCACCAGCGTCGACGGGTTCACCGCGGGCACGCCGGTGGAGGCGCTGCTCGACGCCGAACGCGGCGCCCTGCTGGCCTACGGGATGAACGGCGAACCGCTGCCCGCCGAACACGGCTTCCCCGTCCGCATGGTCACCCCCGGCCTCTACGGCTACGTGTCGGCGACGAAGTGGCTCACCGACCTCGAACTCACCACCTTCGACAAGCCCGCCTACTGGATCGAGCGCGGCTGGGGGCGATTCGGGCCGATCAAGGTCCAGTCCCGCATCGACCGCCCCGGCGGCTTCGGCCGCATCCCCGCCGGGCGCACCACCGTCGCGGGCATCGCCTGGGCACAGCCCATCGGCATCGACCGCGTCGAAGTCCGCGTCGACCGCGGGCCGTGGCAGGAAGCGCAGCTGTCCACCGAGGTCAACCGGCAGACCTGGCGGATGTGGCGCACCGACGTCGACCTCGCGCCGGGCGGGCACACCATCGAATGCCGCGCCACCGACCACGACGGCACCACCCAGACACCGGAACGCGCCCCCGTCCTGCCGGACGGCGCAACCGGCTGGCACTCGGTGTTCTGCACCGCCCGCTGACGGGACCCACGTCCGGGGCCTGAGCAGGAGGTCGGGTGGCGGAACCTCAGCGTTCTTCTCCGCACGCGTCGTCCCCGCGAGAAGAACGCTGAGAACCCGCGGGTGATCGCTGCTCGCGGCTTCGCCGCTGACAGGGCGGGGAGCGAACGGGGCCTCTCGGGCCCGGGAACTCACCTGGAGGAAGCATGCACGTGCTGGTCACCGGTGGCGCGGGCTTCATCGGGTCGCACATCGCCGACCTGCTGGTCGCGCGGGGACATTCGGTGCGGCTGCCCGACGCGCTGCTGCCCGCCGCGCTGGCGCACCCGGCTATCTCGGCGAGCACGAACTCGTCATCGGCGACGTCCGGGATCCTGAGGTGCTGCGCGCGGCTCTGCCCGATGTGGACGTGGTGTGCCACCAAGCCGCGATGGTCGGGCTCGAAGCCGGGATGGCCGACATGCCGGACTACGTGGCGCACAACGACCTCGGCACCGCGCATCTGCTCACCGCCATGACCGAAGCGGGCATCGGACGGCTCGTGCTCGCCAGGTCGATGGTCGTCTACGGCGAAGGCCGCTACCTGTGCCCCGCCCACGGCGTCGTGCGGCCCGGCCCGCGCACCGCGGACGACCTCGACGCGGCGTCTTCGAACCGCGCTGCCCCACCTGCGACGGCCTGCTCGAACCGGGCACCGTTCCCGAGGACGCCCCGGTCGATCCCCGCAACACCTACGCCACCACCAAGCTCCCCCAGGAACACCTCGCCGCGGTGTGGGCCCGCAACACCGGCGGATCCGCCGTGAGCCTGCGCTGCCACAGCGTGTACGGGCCGCGGATGCCGCGCAACACCCCCTACGCGGGAGTGGCCTCGTTGTTCCGCTCCGCGCTGGCCCGCGGGGAGGCGCCGCGGATCTTCGAGGACGGCGGGCAGCGCCGCGACTTCGTGCACGTGCGCGACATCGCCGCCCCCGACCTCGCCGCGATGCGACGCGAGGAACCCGGATTCGCCGCCTACAACGCGTGCTCCGGGCGACCGCGCACCATCGGCGACATGGCGACCGCGCTGGCCGAGGCGGCGGACGGCCCGGCGCCGATCACCACCGGGAACTACCGGCTCGGCGACGTCCGCCACATCATGGCCGATCCGCGCCGCGCGACCGAGGAGATCGGGTTCCACGCCCAGGCCGGGTTCGCCGAAGGGATGCGGGAGTTCGACACCGCGGCGTTGCGCGCCTGACCTGCTCGGTCCGCGCAGAGGCCGGGCGCTCCGGGTGGTCACCGCCCAGCCGATTTCCCCGCCGACCGGGCGGGCGCGACCAACGCCCCACCCGAGAGGCGGGCAATTCCGGAGAACTTCCGGAAAAAGTCCAACCGAGACCAATCCGCTGCGGCGGGTGCGCCGAATACCTGGTGAGGCCAAGGGATCCGCGCCCCGCGAGATCCCTGAAATCCAGGAGGACACAGCATGCGGATCCGCCGACGCACCACCGCGATCACCGGCACCGCCGCCGCACTCGCACTCGCACTCGCCCTCTCCGCGTGCGGGCAGGGCGAGCAGGACGGCGCGGAACCGGCCGCGCAGCAGCCGGCTCCCGCCCCCGCCGAGCCGCAGCCCGCGGCCGACGGCGTCACGACCGCCGACGACGTGTTCGGACCCGGCTGCGCCCAGGTGCCCACCGACCCGAACGACCCCGGCTCCGTGCAGGGCGTGGTCGACGACCCGGTGGGCACCGCCGCGAGCAACAACCCGCTGCTGACCAAGCTCACCGCCGCCGTCCAGGCCGCCGGGCTCGGCGACACCCTGAACAAGGCCGACATGCCCTACACCATGTTCGCGCCCCGCCGACCCCGCGTTCGACGCCCTCCCGAAGGACACGCTCGACGCGCTGCTCACCGCCCTGGCGAAGAAGCAGCAGCTCACCGACATCCTGACCTACCACGTGGTGCCGCAGCGGATGGACGCCAACGGCCTCGCGCAGGCCAAGACGGTGCCGACCGCGCAAGGAGGGCAGCTCACCATCGAGGGATCCGGGGACAACCTGAAGGTCAACGGCGCCTCGGTGCTGTGCGGCAACGTTCCCACCGCCAACGCCACCGTGTTCGTCGTCGACAACGTCCTGATGCCCGGCCAGTGACGGGTGCGGCTCGGGCGATGTCCCCGTCCCGCCCGAGCCCGGGCCACCCGGGTGGCCCGGCACACGTGCGGGCAGCGCTGCCGAGCGCTGCCCGCACGACGTGTGCTTCGATCTCCTCTGTGGACGTTGCGAGCGGGTTTTTCCGGCGCCCCGGCCGAGATCCATCGCCGACGGCGCGGCGCGAGCTGGACGCCGCCGGCCTCCAGGACCCGGCGCTGCGCGCCGCCTACGGCCGCTGCCGCGAACTCCACGCCCAGCACGGCCGCACCTACTTCCTCGCGACCCGCCTGCTGCCCCCGGCGCGCAGGCCGGCCGTGCACGCGCTCTACGGCTTCGCCCGCTGGGTCGACGACGTGGTCGACTCTCCCGGCGCCGCGGACGGAGACCGCGACGCGGAACTCGCCCGGATCGACACCGCGCTGCACCGCGCGCTCACCGGCGGGCCAGTGGACCGCCCCGTGCTTGCCGCCGTCGCCGACACCGCCCGCCGGTACCGGCTCCCGGCGGCGCTGTTCACCGACTTCATGCGCTCCATGCGGATGGACCTGCGGGTCACCGGCTACCCGGACCGGGCCGCGCTCGACGAGTACGTGCACGGCTCCGCCGGAGTCATCGGGCTGCAGGTGCTGCCGGTGCTCGGCACCGCCACGCGGGAGGCGGCGGCGCCGCACGCGGCCACGCTCGGGCACGCCTTCCAGCTCACCAACTTCCTGCGCGATGTCGGCGAGGACCTCGACCGCGGCCGGGTGTACCTGCCCGCCGACGAGCTCGCCGCGTTCGGCGTGGACGCAGACCGGCTGCGCTGGTGCCGCCGCACCGGACGCCCGGACGGCCCGGTGCGGCGTGCGCTGGGCGACCAGGTCGCCCGCACCCGCGCGCTGTACCGGCAGGCCGAAGCCGGGATCCCCATGCTCGATCCGGTGGCGCGGCCGTGCGTGGCCACCGCGCACGTGCTCTACGGCGAGATCCTGGACCGCGTGGTGGAGTCCGGGTACCGGGTGTTCGGCGCGCGCCTCGCGGTGCCCACCGGCAGGCGCCTCGCAGTGGCGGCCCCGGCGCTGCTGTCCGCGGGCGCCGCCCGAGCCCGCACCACCACGCAGGGGAGGAACCGGCGATGAGCACCGACGTCACCGCGCTGTTCGACCGAGGCGGGCGCGACTACGACGCGCTGGTCGCCGCCAACCCCGGCTACCACCGGGACCTCGCCCGCTCCGCGCGGCGGCTCGGGATCGCGGGCGGCGGGCAGGGCCTGCGGCTGCTCGACGTCGGCTGCGGGACCGGGGCCTCCACCCGCGCACTGCACGAGGTGTTCCCCGACGCGTCCATCACCGCGGTCGACGGATCCGCGCGCATGCTGGCCCGAGCGCGCGAAAAGGCGTGGCCGGCCACGGTGCGCTTCGTGCACGCCGACGCACGCCGCCTGCCCGAGGCCGGGGTGCGCGGCCCGTTCGACGGGATCCTCGCCGCGTACCTGGTGCGCAACCTTCCCGAGCCGGACGCCGGGCTGCGGCTGCTGCGCGACCTGCTCCGCCCCGGCGCTCCGCTGGCCGTGCACGACTACTCGCTGCCGCGTCGGAAGGCGGACCGGTTGCTGTGGCACGCGGTCTGCTGGTCGGTGATCATCCCGGCCGGGCGGTGCGTCACCGGCGACGCCTCGCTGTACCGCTACCTGTGGCGCAGCGTGCTCGATTTCGATTCCCCACCTCGCTTCGAGGCGCGGCTGCGGCAGGCGGGGTTCGACCGGGTGCGCCGCGAACCGATGTCCGGTTGGCAGCGCACGCTCACCCACACGTTTCTCGGAGTCCGTCCCGATGCGTGACCCGCGTGCCGTGCGCCATCCCGGTCATCCCGGCGCGGACCGGCCCGCCACCGCCACGCCCCGCGTCGTCGTGATCGGCGGCGGCATCGCCGGGCTCTCCGCCGCGGCCTGCCTGCGAGATCGGACCGTGGACGTGGTGCTGCTGGAACGCGAGCACCACCTCGGCGGGCGGGTCGGCGGCTGGAGCACGACGCTCCGGGACGGCTCCGCGGTGCCGATGAACCGGGGCTTCCACGCCTTCTTCCGCCAGTACTACAACCTGCGCGGCCTGCTGCGCCGCGCGGACCCGGAGCTCACCGGGCTCGTCGCGCTGCCCGAGTACCCGCTGCTGAGCGCGGACGGCCGCATCGACACCTTCGCCGGGCTGCCGCGGTCCCCGCCGTGGAACGCGCTGGGCTTCGTCGCGCGCAGCCCCACCTTCCGGTGGCGCGACGTCCTGCGGATGAACCTGCGCGAGGCCGCGACGCTCGCCGACGTGCGCATCCCCGGCGGCTACGGGCGGCTCGACGAGATCGACGCCGCCGAGTACCTGCGCCGCATCGGGTTCCCCGAGGCCGCTCGCCACCTGGCGTTCGAAGTGTTCTCCCGCAGCTTCTTCGCCCCGCCCACCGACCTGTCGGCGGCCGAGCTGGCGCTGATGTTCCACCTGTACTTCCTCGGCTCCAGCGAAGGTCTGCTGTTCGACGTTGCCGCGGACTCCTTCCCCGCCGCGCTGTGGGACCCGCTGCGCGACCACCTCGACGAGCGCGGCGTGCGGTTCCGCCTGGGCACCGCCGTGGAGTCGGTGTCGCACGAGGGGCCGCGCGAGTTCGCGGTGCACCTCGCCGACGGCGGGTCGATCGGTGCGGACGCCGTGGTGCTCGCGACGGACCTCGGCTCGGCGCAGCGGATCGTGCGGCGCTCCCCCGCGCTGGCACATCGCGATTGGCGGGAGCGGGTCGGGTCGGCGCGCACCGCGCCGCCATTCCTCGTCTCGCGGTTCTGGCTGGACCGCCCGGTGGCCGGGCACCGGCACGCCTTCCTCGGCACCAGCGGGTTCGGGCCGGTGGACAACATCAGCGTGCTGGAGCGCTACGAGCGCAGCGCGGCGCGGTGGGCCCGCGAGCACGACGGCTCGGTGGTGGAGGTGCACTGCTACGCGCTGCCCGCCGACGCCACGGTGGACGGGCTGCGGGCGCAGACCCTCGAACAGCTGCACCGGGTGTACCCGGAGACCGCCGCGGCCCAGGTCGTCGACGAACGGCACGAACTGCGCTCCGACTGCCCGCTGTCCCCGCCCGGCGGTTTCGGGCTGCGACCGTCGATCAGCACCCCCGAACCGGCGCTGGTGCTCGCCGGGGACCACGTGCGGGTCGATCTGCCGGTGGCGCTGATGGAGCGCGCCGCGACCAGCGGCATGCTCGCCGCGAACCGGCTGCTGCGCTCGTGGGGACTGCGCGGGCACGACGTGTGGAGCGTGCCCGTTCGCGGTCGCTCCCCGCTGCTCCGCGCAGCCGCGCGCTGGGCCTGAGCCGGATCGGTCGGGGTGGTCGTCCGCTCGCCCACTTCGTCCGGTCTTCGATCCCTCCCCGCTCCGAGCGGTCGTTGTTCTTCGAGATCAGAGCATTAATTTCATTCCACACTGAAGCCCTAGTGTTCAGGAACATGTCCGGGCGCGGGCAGGTGCTGCTCGGGTCGTGCCGTGGATCAGGAGTTCGGGCGGGTGCGCAGCCGGTACCTGCGTTCGGCGTAGGCCAGGTCGTCGCGCCACAACCGCAGCGCGGCCCACCGCATCAGTGGCCGAACCACGCCCGCCGCCGGCAACGCCGCGCGGAATCCCGGGCGCGCCGAGTGCGCCGCGATCGCTTCGATCACCGCCGTCGTCGGGCGCCCCGCCGAGTTCCGGCCCAGCGGCGTCGCGTGCGTCTCCACGACGCTGCCCACGCCCTCCCCCGCCACGATGCGCATCACGATCGTGCGCGGTTCCGGGACGCTGAACGTGGCCCGCACCGGCACCCCGATTCCCCGCGCCAACCGGAACGACACCGCCACCTCGAACTCGTCGTCCTCGTCCGGATCCGGGGTGCGCAGCACGGTCAGGTTCGCGAACGAGTACGGGTGGAACCACGAGCCGTGCCACGGGTCGAGTCGGTTCGCCACGACGTCCTGCGCCTCGCACTCCCCGATCGCCGTGGCGACCGCGTGAATGCTCCGACCCGGCGCAGGGCGCCGCGGCAGCACCGGGGCGGACAGCGGCGGCTCACCGCCGACGGCGTCGAGCCGGACCCAGACGAGCACTCCGTCGTCGTGCGCGGGAAACGCGGGCCACCTCGGAGAGCTCTCGCCCAGGCACATCCCGTGCCAGCGGCACACCAGCCGACCCCGGTGCACCCGCGCCTCGCTCAGCGGCGCGCCCAAGTGCGGGCAGGCCCCCGGTCCGATGTGGAGCGCTCCGCGCCCGTCCCGCCACGCGACCAGCTCCACCCCCGCCACGGTGCGCCCGAAGGGTCGGTCGCCGGTGATCTCCAGGCTCCCGGCGAGCACGAACCAGTTCCCCGACGGCCGCTCCAGCGCCCGCCGCAGCGCGGCGTCGATGAGCTCCGGACGTGCCTGCCGCCAGGTGCCCTCCTGCTCGGCCCACCGCGGCGCCCTGATCCGGCGCAGCGGCAGGCGTTCGCGGAATGCCCGTCGGTCCTGAGCGGTCATGGCGCCCCCCTTCGCTCAGCGGTGCAGAGTAGCCGCGAACGACCGCCGCGAGCCCGCGTCCGATCCGTCAGCGCACCGAGATTCCACCGATCGCGCAGCCGAAACCCGCCGCATCACGACGAACGGGTGTGCCAGCGCCCGCAACCGGGTAACGCGGAACCGGAACGACCCCGTTGGAGGAGGCCTCATGCCTGCAGGCGCGAACCGCAAGCAGGAGCGGCAGTACGAGCACATCAAGTCCAACGCCGAGCAGCACGGCAGCAGCGAACGCCGGGCGAAGGAGATCGCGGCCCGGACCGTGAACAAGGAGCGGGCCCAGCAGGGCCAGGCGAAGCAGCGCAGCAGGACGTCGGTCCACGACATCTCACCGGAACGCCGCGGCGGGCTGCGCTCCGGCAACCGCACCGGGCCCCTCGGGCGGACGAAGGCCCAGCTGTACCAGGACGCGCGGCGGGCCGGGATCGACGGCCGCTCGAAGATGAGCAAGGCCGAACTGGAACGAGCGCTGTCGTCGCGGAGCTGAGCGTTCCCGCGTTGCCGAGTGGCGGGACCTCGGCCGGTTCCTCGACTGATCCCCGCGTCTCCCCGAGGAATCGACTGGGAACTCGTTGAGCCGCCGGTGCCGCGCGTGGTCGCGCCGGAACGGAGGACCCGGCCGGATCAGTCGCGGTGGTCGGCCTCTTCCGCGATGGCGGCTGCGGCGGCTTTGGCGCAGTTGCCCAGGTCTTCGGCCGCCGCCGCGGCTTGGTCCAGCGCCACGTGGGCTTCGCTCGGACGGGCGGTGCCCGGAGTGGCGTAGCGGTGCGCGAGGCCGTCGAGCACCAGCGCGAGGCGGTGGCCGCGGACCGCGACGTCGAGCAACGCGTCCCGCGCCGAGAGGTCCGCGGGCTCGGTGGCGGGTTCGGTGCGGGCGCCCGGAATGGCGGTCGCCTCGCCCGTGCGCCGCGCGCCGTCGAGCGCGCCACCGATCTCCTCGCGAGCCCGGACCGCGTCGTCGACCGCCGCGCCGGTCGATCTCGGACGCCGTGCGGGTCCCGGTTCGCCCCCGCCGGGTCGTCCGGAGTTCCGGTCCCCTTCTCCTCCTGCGGCGTTGCCTGTGCTCATCTGTGCCGTCCCCCCGAGCGATCGCGTGCGGACTTCGCCGACGATCACCCCATCGTGCTTGACCGGTTCAGCACACCTGACCGGTTGCGCGAGGATTACCCGGATCGGGGGAACGACACACGTGCCGCGGAGGGCACGACGGTGCGGCGAGCACGCCGAAGCGCACTCGCCGCACCTTCCGGATCACGCCCGCAACGCGGGAGCCGGATCATGGAGCCTGCACGAGACCCGCGCCGATGTCGGTCGACGCGAGCGGGAGCCGCCGCGCGCTCTGCGCGAGGCGGGCCCACAGTCCCCAGGCCCGCTCCTGGTGCTGCTGGGCCAGCAGCGCGGCGACGCCGGCGACGTGCGGAGTCGCCATGCTGGTGCCGCTGATCTTGCGGTAGCGCTCCTGGCCCGGCCAGCTGGAGTACACGTCGACCCCGGGTCCGACCACGTCGACCTGCCCGATCTGGTCGACCGTGCCGGAGGAGAAGTCGGCGATGGCGCCCTGCTCGTCCACGGCCCCCACGGCGAGGATCGACGGGCAGTTCGCCGGGTGGCCCACCGGCGCGATGCTCCCGGCGGAGCGCTGGCTCTCGTTGCCGGCCGCGGCGACGATCAGGGTGCCGCGCTGGATCGCTCGTTGCGCGACCCGCTCGAACGCGTCGGAGAACGGCTGGCCCGGCTGGGTCGCCGCGCCCAGCGACATCGACACGACCGAACATCCGTTGGAGATGGCCCACTGGATGCCGGAGAGGATTCCGCTGTCCCCGCCGGAACCGTCGTCGCCGAGCACCTTGCCCGCGTAGATCGAGGCTTCGGACGCGATGCCGTAGCCCGGACCGGACTGGGTGCCGCGCGGCCCGCACGCGGTGCCGATGCAGTGCGTCCCGTGGCCGTGGCCGTCCTGGACGTCCTGGCCGTCCACGAAGGACGCGGTGACGACGTCGCGGCCCGCGAAGTCGGGGTGCGCCTGGTCGAACCCGGTGTCGAGCACGGCCACCCGGATCCCGGCCCCGGTGGGGGCGCTGCGGTCGGCGCGGACGGCCCGCAGGCCCCAGGTGACCTCGCCGTCGGCGGGCGGCTGCGGTGATCCGATGGCGAACACCTTGCGCTCGGCCTCGATGGCCGCCAGCGGCGTGCCGCGTTCGCGCACGGAGTTCTGCAGCGCGGCGATCTGGTCCTCGGCGGCGTCGATGAGGGCGACGCCGAGTTCGTGCAGGACGACGCCTCCCGCGCCGCTGAAGAGTTCGCCTGGTCCGGCACCGGCCGCGTCGGCGGTGCTGGCGGTGCGGATCCCGGCGAGCCGGGTGAGTTCCCGGGCGCCGAGCACGGTCGCGTCGTCCTCCAGCAGGACCAGATAGCGCCCCGTGGTTCCGTTCGCGGCTGTCGTCATGATCGCCCCCTTGCTCTCGGTGAAACGTGCCCCATGAGGTAACCCCCGCCACACCCGTCACGGCAAGACGCCGGTCGTGTGTGGATCAGCAGCCGAATTTCCCTTTATCGAGCGGAAAATCGCACCCTTCCACCGTGCCGAGTGACCCCTGATCGGCGCCTCGGACACGGAGAGTTCCGTTCCTGCTCGATCACGTTCCGTTCGCTGCGACCCGGTGAGCCCGCGACTGTCCGCCGCCGGACGGGTGAATCGGGGGTTCCGGCCGACGAGCCGTTCATCGCACACTGGAGGAACCGGGTCACCGGAGTGCGAAGCCGTCCTTCCGCCGCCGAGCGCGACGGACCACACCAGCCGAGGTGGCGCATGGGCAGCACGACCGAGAACGTGATCATCGTGGGAGTCGACGGTTCCGAGCCGTCCCGCGCGGCGCTGCGCTGGGCGTTGCGGCAGGCCGAGCTCACCGGCGCCACCGTGCGCGCGGTGGTGGCCTGGGAGTACCCGGCGTTCTACAGCTGGGAGGGCGGCCCGATGCCGCCGGACGACTTCCAGGACGCCGCGCAGCGCAACATGAACGACGCCGTGGACGTGGTCACCGGCGGCGGCGCCGGAGTGGAACGCGTGGTGGCGCACGGGCACTCGGCGCAGGCGCTGCTGGAAGCCGCCGACGGCGCCCAGCTGCTGGTGGTCGGCAGCCGGGGGCACGGGGGCTTCTACCGCACGTTGCTGGGTTCGGTGAGCCAGCGGTGCGCGGTGCACGCCAAGTGCCCGGTGGTCATCGTCCGCGAGTGAGCGCGCGGGGCGCGGCGAATTCGATGTCGCCGACGGCGCGCGGCGACTAGCGTCGTCGCCCGTGAGCGACGAGAAGATCTTGGTCACCGGAAGCGCCGGACACCTCGGGGAGGCGCTGGTCCGCAGCGTCCGCGCCGAAGGCCGCGAGGTCGTCGGGCTCGACGTCCTGGAGTCGCGGTTCACCACCGTCACCGGGTCGATCACCGACCGGGAGGTGCTGCGCCGCTGCCTGGACGGCGTGACGGGCGTGCTGCACGCCGCGACGCTGCACAAACCGCACGTGAGCTCGCACGACCGGCAGGCGTTCGTGGACACCAACGTCTCCGGAACCCTGGCGCTGCTGGAGGAATCGGCCGCGGCCGGGGTGCGCGGCTTCGTGTTCACCAGCAGCACCAGCGCGTTCGGCCGCGCTCTCACGCCCGCGGCGGACGAGCCCGCCGCGTGGATCACCGAGGACGTGGCTCCGGTGCCGCGCAACATCTACGGCGTCACCAAGATCGCCGCCGAGCAGGTGTGCGAGCTGGTCCACCGCGACCTGGGGCTGCCGGTGGTGGTGCTGCGGACCTCGCGGTTCTTCCCGGAGGACGACGACCGGGACGAGGTGCGCGCCGCCTACGACGGGCTCAACACGAAGGTGAACGAGTTCCTGTACCGGCGGGTCGAGCTGCAGGACGCGGTGGACGCGCACCGCCTCGCGCTGGCGCGGGCGCCGCAGCTCGGGTTCGGGCGCTACATCGTCAGCGCCACTCCCCCGTTCGCGCGGGAGGATCTGGCTCAGCTGCGGTCCGACGCGCCCGCCGTGGTGCGGCGGCTGTTCCCGGACCACGTGGCGGAGTTCGACCGCCGCGGCTGGCGCATGTTCCCCGGCCTGGACCGGGTGTACGTCAACGACCGCGCCCGCGCCGACCTCGGCTGGACTCCCCGGTTCGACTTCCGGCACGTGCTGGACCTGGTGCGCGCCGACGAGGACATCCGCAGCCCGCTGGCCCGCGCCGTCGGCGCCAAGGGGTACCACCGGCACCCGCACGGGGTGTACACGACTCGTTCCCGGTGACGTCCCGTCACAGCCCTTTGAAGGGGTGGGCGGTGGCGAGCAGCACCGCGGTCTCGCCGGGAGCGATGCGGTCGTGCAACGAGCGCAGTGCGGGCAGCACGATCGCGCTGGCGCCTTCGAGCAGGATCCCGTTGCGGGCCAAGCCGATCCGGGCCTGCTCGACCCCGGTGTCGACGACGACCGCAACGCCCCCGGTGTCCTCCAGGACGCGCAGGGCCTGCAGCGTCGTGGAGTCGCCACCGATGGACGGCGTCGCCGCGGCGTCGCCCGCGAAGGAGTCGTGCACGCCCGCCCCGGCGAGCACCGCGCGCAGGCGCGGGAACGGTTCGACCAGGTGGATGCGCGGGCAGGGCCGACCGTGGCGCCGCGCCATCTCGCGCAGCCCGAGGTAGGTGCCGTAGGCGAGGTCGCCGCGCGCGGTGGGCAGCAGCACGTGGTCCGGGACCCGCCCCAGCACCTCGACGATCTCCCACCCGATCGGCCGCATCGCGTCGACGCCGTAGGGGCTGCTGCCCACGACGGGACGCGCGTAGTTCGTCACCGGCAACCGCACCGGGTCGGCGCCGTGGTCACGCACGAATTCCCAGCGCTGCTCGGCGGTGTCGAACACGTGCAGCCGGGCGCCGGTGTCGCGCACCGCGTCGCTGATCGCGGTGGGCACGTCACGGGTGACCGCGAGGTCGCAGCCGAGTCCGTAGGCGGCGGCGTAGGCGGCCAGCGACACGGCCGCGTTGCCGGAGGACGCCGCCACCACCGACTCGTACCCGGCCGCGGCGGCGCGGCCCACCGCTCCCCAGCTGAAGCGGTCCTTGTGCGAGCCGGTGGGGTTGGCCGACTCGTTCTTGACCCACACCTCGACGCCGTCCGGGGCGAGCCCGGCGGGCAGCGGGAACAGCGGGGTACCGCCCTCGCCGAGGGTCCGCGCCCCGTTCAGCGCGAGTTCCCCGACCGGGTCGCCGTCGTAGCGGCAGCGCAGGTTCGCCGGGGAGCCCTGCTCCAGGCAGCGCGGGCAGCCCGCGGTGTGGTCGGCCACCGGGTACGCCCGCCCGCAGCGCAGGCACACGAGGTCGGTGAGGCGGTCGTTCATGACGACCTCGGGGGCGGGGGTCCCCGCAGGGACTGCGTGGGGCATGCGCGGGCTCACGATCGGTAGGGCGGGTCGAGGGGCTCCCGCACACCTTAGGAGCCCGGTCGTCGGCGCGTTCCCGCCGACGCGTCGCTCCTGCCCCGCTCGGTCCGCGACCCGGCCGCACCCCGGCCGGGTCGCGGACCGCGGCGTCAGCTCACCGCGACCGCCGGGGAGGTGCCGAGCACCGCGCCCTCGCGGTCCAGCGCCTGCACGCCGACGAACGCGGCGCCACCGGGGACGTCCACCTTGGTCTCGAACCCGGCGCGCTCGGCGTCCTGCACCGGGGTCAGGTTCGCTTCGTCCGGCCCGGTCAGCACCCGCCAGCCCGTGACCTCGGTCGCCCCGTTCCAGCTGGCGTACACGCTCGTCACGCCATCGCCCGCCTGCCCGGCCACGGCGGGCGCGTCGAGCGGCTTGCCGACCCACGCCGACCGGAACGAGCGGTACGAGGTGATGGAGTCGACGAACTTGCCGTGGAAGAGCGCCGTCCCGTCCTCGTCGAACTCGGTGAAGTACGGTTCGCCGCCCCACCCGACGAACACGTGGCCGTTGGCGAGGATCTGCGTGTTGCCCTGGTTCGGCGCGAGCAGCCCTTCGGGGCTCTCGTTGCTGCGCACCACTTCGGCGGTGCGCGCCGTCTCGTCCACGGCGAGGGTGAGCGCGCGGGACTTCCCGCGGCCGGGTGCGGCGGCGGCGTTGTCGAACAGGCTGATGGCGCCGTCGGCCTGCCGCCGGCAGTCGTGCTGCCAGGCGAACGGCGCGTCCGGCCCCATCTCGAAGTCGCTCTTCTTGCCGTTGAGCCGCCAGTTGACCCGGCCGGTGGCGCGGTCGATCCGGTACACGGCGTGCGTGCAGCGGGCCGAGACGAGCAGCGCGTCACCGTCTTCGCAGACCGCGTTGAGGTGGATGTAGTCGAACCACTCCTCCGGGTCCTTCGGGACGGGGTAGAAGGACTCGTCCAGCGTCACGTGCTCCAGGCTGCGCCACTCGAACACGAGGTCGCCGGTGGCGATGTCGATCTCCTGGATGACGCCTTCGAGGACCTTCGAGTCCGGCGCCCCGCCGATGGGGGTGGTGTCGGCGCGCACCTCGGAGTAGACGATCACCAGCGCGGTGCCGCGCGGGGTGATCACGAACTCGTGCATGTCGCCCTGCAGGCCGTTGGCCGGGCTGACCGTGGCGATCCGCTCGTAGTTCTCGTCGAGCACCACGAACCGGCCCTCACCGAAGCCCGGCGGGATGTGGATCGCGCCCTCCCACCAGGTCAGCACCGGTTTCCCCTGGTACTGCTGGACTTTCATGTCGGCGATGACGCCTTCGGCCGGCGGGGAGAACCACACCGGCTGACCGAGGTCGTCCATGATCAGCGCACCGGGCTGGAAGTCGGCCCGCGGGGCGGGTGCCGCCGCGTTGAGCTTGTTGGCCCCGGCGGGGGTGAGCAGCACGTAGCCGGGCTCGACGCCCGCGGCGGGGGTGGTGATCTCCACCTGCGGCGGGTTCAGGTCGGGGCGGCTCACGAAGGTGTGGCCCGCGCGGGTTCCGGCACGCGGCGCGGCGGCGGCGACCGCGGCGGTTCCGGTGCTCACGAGCGCGGGCACGGCCGCGGCAGCGGCCATCATGCGCAGCACGCTGCGCCGCCCCACGGCGGGGTTGGGGGTGGTCGTCATCGGTCGGCTCCTCGGAATTTCGGTGACCTGCTGAAGAACCGGCCGCGCGGGGGCACGGGCGCGAGTGCCGTCGTCCCGGTCTTCTCAGCGGCGAAGCCGCTGAGCGGTGACCAGCTGAGCACGACGACCACCGGCGGGTCCTCAGCGGCCCTCTCGTGCGGAGGACGATTCCTCGTGGCGGAGGAAGCGATCCCGCGGCGGGAGGACCGCTGAGGTTCCGCTGTCCGGCCCCTGCGCGAACCGGTTCGAGCGAAGCCTTCTCAGGCGGTCGTGAACGGAGAGGGGAATTTGCCCTCGGATTGCACCTTTTCCGCGAGGTCGCGGATCGAGGCGCTGTCGTTGATGTGCGGGAAGTCCTCCGCGGGCACGTCGACGCCGAAGAAGTCGCACAGCGGCTCCCAGCCCTGGCCGACCTGGTATTCCAGCAGCCGGTCGGCGGGCACGGCGGCGCGGACCTCGGCGTTGTGCCGTTCGAAGACCTCGATGGCGTGGGCGCGGTCCTCGAACCGGCCGCCGAAGGCGCCGTTCCAGATCATCCGCTCGATGGTGGGGCGCAGCTTCGTGGTGAACGCGTCGTCGGCGTCGCCGGGCGGGTCCTGCACGAACTGGTAGATCGTGTTGTAGGTGCTGTCGTACCAGCGCTCCGGGTCGCGCGTGGTCAGCAGGACCTTGGCGTCGGGGTAGGCCGCCATCAGCTCCCGCCAGAACGTGCAGCCCGGCCAGTCCACAGTGGACTCGTAGCCGCCGAGAACCTGGTCCCAGTCGACCGGGCCGTCCAGGGCGCGGGCCCAGTCCTGCATCCGCTCGGGTTCCGCGATGACCTCGAACATGTGGTAGCACGGCCCGAAGCCGAGGTGCTCCAGCGCCGATTTGATCGACGCCGTCCCGGTGCGGCCGAACCCGGCCCCGATGATCTTCACCATGGTGTTGCTCCTTGTTGTGCTCGCCCGAGCGGTCGGGCCTTCCCGCTGTCCCAGTGCGGACGTCAGCGCGCTTCGATGATCATCACCGCGCCGACGGTGGCATGCGTGGACTCGTCGATCAGCAACCCCCCACCGGTGAGCCGGTTGCGCTCGTAGGGGTCGCAGAACACCGGCTGCGCCAGCCGCAGCCCCACCTCGCCGATGTCGTTGAGCCCGAGCTCCCGCGCCGGATCGCGCCGCAGCGTGGTGACGTCGACCTGGTGGCGCACCTCGGTGACCAGGGCCTTGACGGTTCGCGTGGTGTGCTTGAGCAGCAGCCGCGCACCCGGCCGCAGCGCGGACTTCGCGCTCATCCAGCACACCCGCACCGACAGCTCCGTCGCCGCGGCGGGCGCGGCGTCCGGCGCGCACAGCAGATCACCGCGGCCCACGTCGATCTCGTCGGCCAGCCGCACCGACACCGACTGCGGCGCCCGCGCCTCCGCGAGCGCGCCGTCCGCGGTGTCCAGCGAAGTCACCCTGGTGCGCAAGCCGGAGGGCAGGTGCAGCACCTCGGCGCCCTCGCGCACCCGGCCACCGCTGATCTGGCCCGCGTAGCCCCGGTAGTCCTGGCCCTGCGCGCGGATCACGTACTGCACCGGCAGCCGGAAGTCGCCCGCCGACCGGTCCTCGTCGATGTGCACCTGCTCCAGGTGCTCCAGCAGCGCCGGGCCGTCGTACCACGGCATCTCCGCGGACCGGTGCACCACGTTGTCGCCGCGCAGCGCCGAGATCGGGATGGCCGCGACGTCGCGCAGCTCCAGCTCGTCGGTGAAGCGGGCGAACTCCGCGGTGATCTCCTCGAACGCGCCCTGGCCGTAGCCGACGAGGTCCATCTTGTTCACCGCCAGCACCAGCCGCGGCACCCGCAGCAGCCCGGCCAGCACCGCGTGGCGGCGGCTCTGCTCGGTGAGCCCGTTGCGGGCGTCGACGAGCACGATCGCCAGGTCCGCGGTGGACGCCCCGGTGACCATGTTCCGGGTGTACTGGGCGTGGCCCGGGGTGTCGGCGATGATGAACGCCCGGTGCGCGGTCTCGAAGTAGCGGTGCGCCACGTCGATGGTGATGCCCTGCTCGCGTTCCGCGCGCAGCCCATCGGTGACCATCGCCAGGTCGAGCACCTCGTCGCCGCGTTCCTTGCCCGCCAGCTCCAGCATCTCCAGCTGGTCGGCCAGCAGCGAGCGGGAGTCGTGCAGCAGCCTGCCGATCAAGGTGCTCTTGCCGTCGTCGACGGCACCGGCGGTGGCGAACCGCAGCAGGCTGTCGGCGGGCGCGAAGACCTGCTGCTCGGCGTCGGTGGACAGGCTCATCAGAAGTATCCCTCTCGCTTGCGGTCCTCCATCGACGCGGCGCTCGCGCGGTCGTCGGCGCGGGTCTGGCCCCGCTCGGTGACCTTCGTGGCGGCGATCTCGGCGATCACCTCGGCGACCGTGGCCGCCGTGGAGGGCACCGCGCCGGTGCAGGTCATGTCGCCGATGGTGCGGAACCGCACGGACTTCTCGACCAGCGGCTCATCCGGGTCGCGATGCACGAACGGGTTGTCGGCGAGGTACATGCCGTCGCGTTCGAAGACCTTGCGCCGGTGGGCGAAGTACAGGCCGGGCAGCTCCACCCCGTCCTGGTCGATGTAGGTCCAGATGTCGCGCTCGGTCCAGTTCGACAGCGGGAAGGCGCGCACGTTCTCGCCCTGCGAGATCAGCCCGTTGTAGAGGTTCCACAGCTCGGGGCGCTGGTTGCGCGGATCCCACTGGCCGAAGGCGTCCCGGAACGACAGCATCCGCTCCTTCGCCCGCGCCCGTTCCTCGTCGCGGCGGGCTCCGCCGAACAGCGCGTCGAACCGGTGCTCGCCGATGGCGTCGAGCAGCGTCACCGTCTGCGCCCGGTTGCGGCTCGCGCCGCGGCCTTCCTGCTCCACGACGCGCCCGGCGTCGATGGAGTCCTGCACGGAGGCCACGACCAGGCGCACGCCGAGCTCCGCGGCCCGGCGATCCCGGAAGTCGAGCACCTCGTCGAAGTTGTGGCCCGTGTCGACGTGCAGCACCGGGAACGGGATCGGCGCGGGCCAGAACGCCTTCTCGGCCAACCGAAGCAGCACGGCGGAGTCCTTGCCGCCGGAGAACAGCAGCGTGGGCCGGTCGAACTCGGCCGCGACCTCGCGAATCAGGTGCAGTGCCTCGGATTCGAGGATGTCCAAGCGGGACAGTGCGGGTTCGGCGGGCATCACGAGCTCCCCTCGGGACGTGTCGCGGCCGAGCGGGACAACGCCGTCAGCAGCGGCTCGGCCAGTTCCGGACGGCACACCAGCAGGTCCGGCAACCACGGGTCGGGCCGGTCGTAGACGAGCGGGGAACCGTCGAGGCGGCTGGTGTGCAGCCCGGCGGCGCGCGCGACGCCGATGGGGGCGGCGCTGTCCCACTCGTACTGGCCGCCCGCGTGCACGTAGGCGTCGACGTCGCCGAGGACGACCGCGGCGATCTTCGCGCCAGCCGAGCCCATCGGCACCTGTTGCGCACCGATGGCGGCGGCGACCTCGCCGACGAACTCCGGCGGGCGGCTGCGGCTCACCGCGATGCGCGGGGCGCCGGCCCGCTGCTCGGGCGGGTTCGGCGGTGCACCGGTGTCGAGCACCAGCCCTCTGGCGGGCAGCGCGACGGCGGAGGCGAGCACGTCGTGGCCTGCGGCGAGCGCCACGTGCACGGCCCAGTCGGTGCGGCCGGGTTCGGAGAACTCCCTGGTGCCGTCGAGCGGATCCACGATCCACACCCGGCCCGCGGGTTCCCGCGCGGGCCCGGCCTCGCCGTGCTCGGAGAGCACCGCGTCGTCCGGGCGCTGCGCGGCGAGAGCGTTCACCAGCAACTCGTGCGCGGCGGCATCGCCCTCGTCGCCGAGGGTCTTGCCGTCCACTTCGGACCGTCTGCGCTCGCGGAGCTCCAGGAGGCACTGACCCGCCTCGTTCGCCAGCCGCGCGGCGAGTTCGTGATCATCGTCCGCCTTCACCCGGTTCCTCCTTCTGCGCCGGCGTCGATTCGGTCTCCCGCCGGGGCCGGCGCCCGATCGCGGGAGAACTTCTCGGACGTCGTGATCGCCGCGGCCAACGCGACCACCGTCCCCAATGCGGCGGCCAGGGCCGCCCCCAGTCCGAGCAGCATCGAGCCGGTGACCGCGAGCATCCCGCCCAGCAGCACCCGCACCGGCCGGTCCGGGATCCGCGCCGACAGCAGCGCTCCGGCGAGCACGCCCGGCAGCGACCCGGCCAGCAACGACCCCACGAGTCCGAAGTGGACCTCGCCGTGCAGCAGGTGTCCCAGCGCCGCGACCAGCACCAGCGGGACCGCCTGGACCAGGTCGGTGCCGACCAGTCGAGCCGAGTTCATCGCCCGGTCGAGCAGCAGCAGGCACACGATGACGATCGAACCGGAGCCGACCGAGGTGGTGCCGACGATGAATCCCGCGACCGCGCCCAGCAGCACCGTGGGCACCGGCCGCACCCGCTGCTCGCCGCTCGCGCTCCGGCCGCGGTCCAGGTACATCCGGACCACCAGCGTCGCCGCGGCCAGCAGCACCGCCACCGCGCTGACCGCCTTGAGCACCGTCCCGGTGCCCGCGCCCAGCGACCCCGCCAGCACCGAGCCGATCGCCGCGCACGGCAGCGAACCGACGCACAGCAGCCCCACCGTCGGCAGGTGCACGGTGCGGCGGCGCAGGTGCACCGCGGCGCCCACCGGTTTCATCACGGCGCTCGCGACCAGGTCGGTGGACACCGCGGCCAGCGGTGGCACTCCGAACACCAGCGTCAGCAGCGGCATGGTGAGTGCTCCGCCGCCCATCCCGGTCAGCCCGACCAGCAACCCGGTCAGCAGACCGGTCAGGGTCACTCCCAGGTCCACGACCCCACCCAGCCCCGCTCCCGCAGCAGCGCCACGACCCGGCCGACGGCTTCGTCCTGGGACAGTCCGGAGGTGTCGAGCACCAGGTCGGCGTCGGCGGGCGCCTCGTAGGGCGCCGACACCCCGGTGAACTCGGGCAGCGCACCGGCGCGGGCCTTGCGGTACAGGCCCTTGCGGTCGCGGCGTTCGCACTCGCCGAGCGGGGTCGCCACGTACACCAGCACGAACCCGCCGCATTCGGCGACCATCCGGCGCACCGCTTCCCGGTCGTCCTCGTAGGGCGCGATGGGCGCGCAGATCGCGGCACCGCCGTGGCGGGTCACCTCGGAGGCCACGAACCCGATCCGCCGCACGTTGCGGCTGCGGTCGGCGGCGGAGAACCCGAGGCCCTCGCACAGGGTGCGGCGCACGACGTCCCCGTCGAGCAGCGTCACCGCCCGGTGGTCGTGCTGGCTGAGCTCGTCGCGCAGCGCGCGGGCCAGGGTGGACTTGCCAGCGCCGGACAGCCCGGTGAACAGCACGGTGAAGCCGCGCTGATCCAGCGGCGGGTGCAGCCGCCGCTGCTGCTCGGCGATCTCCGGGGTGGTGAACCAGGACGGCAGCGGGGTGCCGTCGTCCAGGTGGGCGCGCAGTTCGCCGGTGCTCAGGCCGCCGCTCCCGCCGCCGGGCCGGACCTGCGCGGCGCGGGTCCAGCGGTCCCCGGAGTCGCGGAGCATCTCGGGCGGTTCGACCGCGGTGATCGGGGATCCGTCCACGTGCTGCTCGGTGATCAGGTGGGTCGCGCCGTAGGCGGTGGCGACCTGGGCGGCCAGCGCCGCGTCGCTGGACGGGTCGGCGCGGCGCGCCAGCGGGACCGGGACGATCGTGGTGCCCGTCGGGAGCTGCGGGCGGGCGGCGAGCAGGGCCTGCACCAGGATCTCCGGCCGCGGCCCCGTCATCCGCGGGAGCAGCAGCACGTGCGCGTCGAGCTCGGCGGCGAGTTCGCGGACCTGCGCGAGTTCCCGGTGGTGCAACGGTGCGTCCGCCACCAGTCCGAGCACCGGGCCCGCGGGCAGTCCCGCGCGGACCTCTGCCGCTGGTGGGCGCATCCGGCGCAGCGCTCCGCCGGGGGACGCAGCGGGCCGCAGCGGACCGGCGACGTGGCAGGTGGTGCCGTCCGACCAGGGGGCGATGTTGCGCAGCACCGCGACCGGCGCGCCTTCGGCGTCGCGCAGTTCGATCTCGTCGGCGGCGGCGACCTCGGCCGGGACCGGCAGCGTGATCGGCGCGGGCCACGGCGTCCCGTCGCTCAACCGCCGCCGGGTGCGCACCGATTCGGTCTCGGCCGCGTCCAGAAAACCCTCCAACGGCGGAAAAGCACCGTCGAGCAGCAGTTCCACATCGGACAGCTCAGCGGGTTCGGGGACCCAGCCCAGGACCATCACGTCCTCGGCGAGGTCGTCCGAACATTCAGGCTCCGCTCTGTTCGCGCTCACACGCACCTCTGTCCGCTGTTCGGGGCCGACTGGATCCATACCGTGGCCGAGACGACCGTGCGGGAGAACCCCGGTGACCATTTCTCGCCAGATCGCGTTATTCCCACCACGGCCGGATCAATTCCACCGCAACTGCGCGTGAATTCCGGCATTGCTCGCGAACTTCACCGATCCTCCTCGGCATCCGCGCGCGGCAGCGTCGAGCGGAACGTGCGCACCCCCGGTCCCACCTCGAAGATCCCGCGGCCGTCCCGGATCCGGCTCGCCCCGGCGATCCGGCCGGGCACGTGCACCTGCGCCGTGGTGTTCGGCGGAATCCGCACGGTGAGGGTGAATTCCCGGCCGTCGCGCCCCCAACGGGACTCGACGCGACCGGCCGGAGTGGTGTAGTGGCCCTCGACCCAGCGCAGATCGCCCACGACCTTCGGCCGAATGCGCAGCGCCCGGAACCCGGCGGAACCCGCCACCTGGGCGATCCCGGCGAGTCCGGTGTGGAACCACTCGTCGAGCTGTGTGAGGATCATGTGGTTGAGCGAGTTCCGCATGTCCCACTGCTCCGGAATCGTCGTGAGCCCGCCCGGATTCGCCGCCGTGTCCCGCAAGAACGCCCCGTAGCTCGGCGCGACGTCCCGCCGGGACACCTCCCACAGCACGTCGTCGCGGTCGGCGTCGCGCAGCGCCCGCACGACCGGGCCGAGCCCGAGGTGCCCCGCGCGCAGGTGCGGACCGTCCGGTGTGCGGATCCGTTCGACCAGCGCCGCCAGCACCCGCTCGCGTTCGGCCGAAGGAACGATTCCGGCATCCAGCGGCATCGCCTGCGCCGCTTGCGTCGCGCCCGCCTCGGTGCCGTCCCCGCTGTAGCGGCCGAGCTCCGGGAGGTAGAACCGTCGGTGGAACGCCGCGGCGATCTCGTCGGCGAGCTCGTCGAACTCCCGGTAATCCGCGTGATTCCCCAGAATTCGCGCCATCTCGGCCAGCGATCGGGCCGTGGCGTGGTATCCCCACGTCCCGGTCAGTTCACCGGAGGTCTCCTCCGCCGCGACCCAGTCGCCCAGCTCCCCCGTCACCAGGTTCCCGTGCGCCTTGCGGCGCCGCAGGTAGTCGAGGAAGGCGGTCATGTTCGGGTAGTGGTCCGCCATCGTGCGCGTGTCGCCGTAGATGCGGTGCAGCAGCCACGGCACCAGCACGATCGCGTTGCCCCAGTTGACCTCGTCGCCGAACGCGCCCCGGTAGCCCCAGTCGTAGACGGGTGCCTTCAGCGCCACGTTGCCGACGTCCGGGCCGCGTCCCGCCTGCCCTTCGGCGAGGTGGCGCTGCATCGTCGGCAGGTACGCGGCGAGGTCGAAGTGCCGGGACAGCACGCCCATCGGATGCGTGTAGTCGGCGCCGTAGGCCAGCTTCTCCCGCCCCGGGCAGTCGGTGAGCACCGACATCAGGTTGGACGCCACCGAGAAGTGCGCCATCCGGTGCAGCCGGTCGAGGCGTTCGTCGGAGGTGCGGACCGCTCCGGCGCGCGGCGCGTCCGCCCGCAGCTGCAGCCCGAGCACCTCGGGGCGCACCGGAGCCGTGACCTCGACGAACCTCATCGCGAAGTACTGGAACGACGGGCGCCACCGCTCCCCGCGCGGCAGCCCGCACGCCGTGTAGGTGTGCAGCACGTCGGTGCCGCGCTGATCGTTGCGGATCGAGGTCTGGTCCACGGTGCCGTCCGGGTGCAGCGACTCGCCGGGCCGCAGCGTCACGACCGTGCCCGGCGGCACCGGCGGCAGCCGCAGCTGCGGCCAGCCCGCGATGTTCTGCCCGAGGTCGAACACCCAGCGCCGCGCCGACACCTCGCGCACCGCGACCGGCCGCCACTCGCGGACGACGCGGACCGGCGGCGCCTGGCGCCACACGAGTTCCGTGGTGCCGTTCGGCGGGGTGGTGCGGACCGCGTCGACCCAGCCGGTGCGCGTGCCGTCGCGGCGGAGCGCGGACGCGGAGTGGTCGGCGCCGGGGAGGTCCCAGCCGGGCTGTTCGCGGCGGGCGTCGTGGTCGGTGCCGGAGAACCAGTTGTCGGTCACCACCGGGCCGAGCGCGACGCGCCAGTCCGGCCCGCTGACCACCGTGCGGCTCCCGTCCGAGCCGGTGATCTCCAACCGGGCGAGCAGCCGGGGCGAGACCGCCGCGCCCGCGGTCGGCTCCCATTCCGCGACCGGGTCGCCGGAGCCCACCACCGGGGCGCCCGCCGGATGCCCGTGCTCCAGCGGCGAGGTGATGATCAGTCCGCGGGCGTCGACGGTCGCGATCTGCCTGCTCTCCCAGCACTGCCGGGTGCCGACGGTGACCGACCCGCCGACGTGGTGCGCCTCGGGTTCGGCCACCCGGATCCGGTCGGCTCCCGGCTGCACGGGCACCAGCAGCGTCCCGGTGGCGGGTTCCTCG
Source organism: Saccharopolyspora sp. NFXS83 (assembly GCF_026241095.1). Lineage (GTDB taxonomy): Bacteria > Actinomycetota > Actinomycetes > Mycobacteriales > Pseudonocardiaceae > Saccharopolyspora_C. The sequence continues at coordinate 61,472 of NZ_JAPFGB010000006.1, forward strand.
CTGGTCCACCACGAGTAGGCGTCGCGCGCACCGCCGTTGGTGCCGCGCCGGTGCACGTGCGCGGTGCCGTGGCCGAGCGCGACGCCCAGGGTGTTCTCGCCGTCGTGCAGCAGCTCCGTCACGTCGTGCACCCGGTGTTCGGCGGAGCGCTGGTAGTTCGAGTTGCCCGGCGCCAGCACCTCGTCGGTGACGGGTCGCCCGTTGAGGGTGACGACGTGGACGCCGAGCCCGCACACGTGCAGCCGCGCCCGGCTCACCGGTGCCCGCGCGGTGAACGACCGCGCGAAGATCGGCAGCGGATCGCCGGGTTCCCGCTCGGGGTGGGCGATCCAGCTGGCCTCCGCCCAGTCGCACCGGGTGAGCAGGCCCAGCTCCCAGCAGGACCACTCGCTCCACGTCGACCAGTGGTCGTGCTCGTCGCGGACCCGCACCCGCCAGCGAAGTCGTTGCCGGGCCGCCGGTTCCGGCCCGGCGTAGCGGACCTGGGCGAGGTCGGACTCGACGATCCCGGTGTCCCACCAGGCCGAACCGCCCGGATCGGTGACCACCACGTGGTAGGCGGTCTGCGCACCGCCGGGCTCATCGTCCTCGGGCGCGAAGGACCAGCTGAGCACCGGCGCGAGGTCGTCAACTCCGAGCAGCGGCCCGGCCCGGCCGTCGATGCGCGGGTTCTCCGGGCGGATTCCGGTCATCGGCCACTCCAGCACATCGCCCCAGCGGTCATCGCCCTGTGTTCTACGCACCACCCCGGTCGCCGTCAATCGTCCACAGTGGAACTCTTCCTCCGCGGCTCGCCAGGCGGGACGGGTGGCGGAACCTCAGTCGTCTTCTCGCTGCGGGGTCGATTTCCCCAGTGGCTCCATCGCTGTCCTCGCGAGAAGCCGACTGAGAACCCGCGGCGGGTCCTTCTGCTCTGGTGGCCGCTGCTCAGCGGCTTCGCCGCCGGCAGGACGAAGATCGAACGCGCTGGCCGTGACGGGTGCCGCGCGGGGTGCCGCCGCCTATTCTCGGTGGGTCGGCGGCCCGCCGAGAAGGTTCCAGTCCGCTCCCGGAGAGGACCGCATGAGCGCCCCGGACCCCACCGCCTCCATCCCGCTGGCCAGCCGCGCCGGTCGGTGGATCATCGTCGGCACCATCCTCGGCTCCGGAGTGGCGTTCCTGGACGGCTCGGTGGTGAACGTGGCGCTGCCCGCCATCGGGCGCGACACCGGCGGCGGGTTCGCCGTCCTGCAATGGGTGCTCGACGCCTACCTGCTCACGCTGAGCTCGCTGCTGCTGCTCGGCGGCGCGCTCGGGGACCGCTACGGCCGCCGCCGGGTGTTCCAGGCCGGGCTGGTCGTGTTCACCGCCGCCTCCCTCGGGTGCGGGCTCGCGCCCAGCGGGGAGGCGCTGATCGTGGCGCGGCTGGCGCAGGGCGTCGGCGGCGCGCTGCTGGTCCCCGGCAGCCTCGCGCTGATCAACTCCACCATCGCCGCCGCCGACCGGGGCCGCGCCGTGGGCACCTGGGCCGGGCTGACCGGGGTGTCCTCCGCGCTCGGGCCGTTCGTCGGGGGCTGGCTGGTCGACGCGGTGTCCTGGCGCTGGGTGTTCTTCATCAACGTGCCGCTGGCCGCGGTCGCCCTGTTCGTCACCGCCAAGCACGTGCCGGAGACGCGCAGCGGCCACGCGGGCACCCCTGACCTGGCCGGGGCGGGCAGCGTGACGATCGGCCTCGCCGGCGCGATCTACGCGCTCATCGAGCTGCCCGCGCACGGCTGGAACCCGCTCACCGCGATCGCGCTGGCCGCCGGCATCGCCGGGCTCGTGGCGTTCCCGATCATCGAACTGCGCACCCGCGACCCGATCCTGCCGCTGAACCTGTTCTCCTCGCGGCAGTTCACCGGCGCGAACCTCACCACGTTCACCGTGTACGCCGCGCTCAGCGGCGCGCTGTTCCTGCTGTCGCTGCAACTGCAGCAGACGCTGGGCTACTCGGCGCTGCGCGCCGGGGTGGCCACGCTGCCGATCACCGTGATCATGCTGCTGATCTCGGGCCGGATGGGCGCGCTGGCCCAGCGCGCCGGACCGCGGCTGCCGATGACGATCGGCCCCTTCTGCTGCGCCGCGGGGCTGGCGCTGATGACGCTGGCGGTGCCGGGCTCCAGCTACCTCACCGGTGTGCTGCCCGGTGTCGTCGTGTTCGGCCTCGGACTGTCGATCACCGTCGCGCCGCTCACCTCCGCCGTGCTGGCCTCCGTCGAGCAGGACCGCGCCGGGGTGGCCTCCGGGGTGAACAACGCGATCTCCCGGCTGGCCGGGCTGGTCGCGGTGGCGGTGCTGCCGCTGGTGGCCGGGATGACCGAACCCGGCGGCACCGTCGGCGACGGCTTCGGGCTCGCGATGCTCATCTCAGCGGCGGTGTGCGCGCTGGGCGGCGTGCTGGCCTGGTGCACCGTCGGCACGCGGCGCGTCGAGGTGGAGCCGATGCCCCTCCCCGGCCTCAACCACGCGTGCCAAGACCCCTGCACCCGCGAACGCGCTTGAGCACTTGTCTTGATCTTGCGGCTCCAGGTGAGCAGCGTTCTCGGCCGGTGTCCTGCCGGCTGCGAAGCCGCTGCGCAGTGACCACCTCCGCAACCGGCACCGCCGCGGGTTCTCAGCGGCCTCCTCGCGAGGACGGCGATGTCGCCGCGCATCGGAGATCGCAGCGAGAAGGCCGCCGAGAACCCGCCACGCAGCACAAGATCAAGGGCAGGCGGTTCACAGCACCCGGTCGAAGGTCCACTGGTGCGCCGGGCGGGCCGCGAGGTGCGCGGGAGGTTCCGGCAGATCCGGCGGTCCGGCGCCGGCGAAGTGGGCGATGAGCACCACTCGCTCCTGCTCCGAGCCGTACAGCGCCACGTCGCGACACCCGGCCGCGCGCACGGCGGGCACGGCGTGCGCGCGCGACCAGTCGAGCAACCGGTGCTGCTCCCCCGGTGCGGCCCGTACTTCCCACATCAGCGCGACCTCGTTCATGAGCGCAGCGGCGGGATCGCGGGCATCTCGGAGGCGGCGTCGATGTCGCGCTGCGTCATGCGGAACGCCTCCGGGTACGACTCCCGCTCGGTGCGGCGGGCCGGTTCGGTGCTGCGCCAGAAGTAGCGGCACCGCTCGCAGCGCCACACCTCCCACACACCCTCGACCGGCGACACGGCCTGCCTGGTCAGGTCCTCAGCAGCACAACGCGGGCACATCGGGCACTCCTCTTCCTCGGGGACGTCGCATCACTCGTGGCGCAGCAGGGTCCGCAGCTTCTCCACCCACCGGCCGGTCTCGGGCAGGTCCCGGACGGGCTGGCCGTAGTGCCCGCGCACGTCCGGGGAGACCGGCGTGGTCGCGTCGATCACGAGCTTGTTGCTGATGCCGGAGGGCTGTGAACCCGGATCGAGCTCCACCACCGACATGTTCGGCAGGTTCACCAGGTCGCTCGCCGGGTTCACCTTCGTCGACAGCGCCCACATCACCTGCGGCAGGTCGAACGGGTCCACGTCCTCGTCGACGACGATCACGACCTTCGTGTAGCCGAGCCCGTGCGGGGTCGTCATCGCCCGCAACCCCACCGCGCGGGCGAATCCGCCGTAGCGCTTCTTCGTCGACACGATCGCGAGCAGCCCGTGGGTGTACATCGCGTTGACCGCCTGCACCTCGGGGAAGTCCGCGCGCAACTGCTGGTACAGCGGCACGCAGGTCGCCGGGCCGATCAAGTAGTCGATCTCGGTCCACGGCTTGCCCAGGTAGAGCGACTCGAAGATCGGGCCGGTGCGGAACGAGATGCGGTCGATGCGCACCACCGGCATGTTCCGGCCACCGGAGTAGTGCCCGGTGAACTCGCCGAACGGACCCTCGATCTCCCGCCTGCGCCCCACGACGACGCCTTCCAGCAGGACCTCGCAGCCCCACGGCACGTCGAACCCGGTCAACGGCCCGGTCGCGATGGGCGCCGGCGCGCCGCGCAAGGCGCCCGCCATCTCGTACTCGGACTGCTCGTAGCCCAGCGGGGTGCCGCCGACGACGGTGAGGATCGGGTCGTTGCCGAGCGCGATGGCCACCGGCAGGTCCTCGCCGCGCTCCTCGGCCTTGCCCAGGTGCAGCGCGATGTCGTGCATCGGCACCGGTTGCAGGCCGAGCTCGTTGCGGCCGGTGACCTCCATCCGGTACACGCCGACGTTCTGCTTGGCGAAGCTCTCCGGGTCGTCCGGGTCGCGCGAGACCACGGCGGCCTTGTCCAGGTAGAAGCCGCCGTCGCCGTCGTTGAGCCGGAACAGCGGCAGCACCTCGAACAGGTCCACCTCAGCGCCTTCGCGCGAGTTCGCCAGGAACGGCGGGTCCTGCCGGCGTTGCGGCGCCACCGGGAAGTCCTCCCAGCGCCGGATGAACTCCTGGACCTGCTCGCGGGTCGAGGTCGTCGGCGGCAGCCCCATCGCGATCGCGTGGTTCGCCCAGGAACCGTGCGCGTTGAGCGCGATGCGCGCGTCGGTGAACCCGGTGACGTCGTCGAAGTACAGCGCGGGCGCCCCTTCACCGAGCCGCGAGACCGCGTTGGCCGCCGCGCCGAGATCGGGCTCGGGGTCGACCTGCTCGGAGATCCGCAGCAGCTGCCCCTGCTCGTCGAGGGCGTCCAAATAGGACCGCAAGTCGTCGTGGGCCACTTCTCCTCCTCAGGGTCGGTCGCTCCGGCGGGCTTCGGCGAGCCCGTTCCAGCGGCGGGCGCCGGGCATGGGCAGCTCGAACTGGTCGAGCACCCGCGCCACGACGTGGTCGAGCACGTCGCTCACGGATTCCGGGTGGTCGTAGAAGGCCGGCATCGGCGGCACCAGGACCGCTCCCATCCGGGAGAGCGCGAGCATGTTCTCCAGGTGGATCTCGCTCAGCGGCGTCTCCCTGGGCACCAGGACGAGCTTGCGCCGCTCCTTGAGCACCACGTCGGCCGCGCGCCCGACGAGCCCGTCGGCGTAGCCGATCCGGATGCCGGCGAGGGTCTTCATGCTGCACGGCACGATCACCATGCCGTCGGTGCGGAACGAGCCGGACGAGATCGACGCGCCCTGGTCGCCGGGTCCGTGCACCACGTCGGCGAGCTCGCCGACTTCGCGCGCGGTGCGACCGGTCTCCAGCTCGATCGTCGTGCGCGCCCAGCGGCTCAGCACCAGGTGCGTCTCCACGTCGGGCTGCTCGCGCAGGGCTCGCAGCAGGCGTACCCCGAGCGGCGCGCCGGTGGCCCCGGTCATCCCGATGATCAGCCGCACGCCACTCCCTCCAATCGTTCGTGTGCGAACGTTCGTGTACACACTATCACGGGATGCGGCGCGGTCCCGCGATACCGGCCTCTCCGGGGGCGCTGATCTCGTAGGATGCGAGCCCACCGACCCGCCATCGAGGAGTGCGTTGTGCAGCTGGAAAACGCGGTGTTCCACCTGATGCGCCGAGTCATCCAGGACCACGGCGCGCGCTGGCAAGCGCGGTCGCCCGAGCTCACCAAGCCGCAGTACGCCGCGCTCACCGCGATCGACGAGAGCCCCGGCATCGAGCAGGCCGCCCTGGGCAGGCGGGCGGCGATCGACAAGGCGACGCTCGCCGCGATGCTCACCCGCCTCGAACAGCGCGGACTGGTGGTGCGCAACGTCGACCACTACGACCGCAGGCGCCGCCAACTGGAGCTGACCACCGACGGCCGCCGCGTGCTCCGGGACACCACCGCGCTGGCGGACTCGATCAACAGCGGCATGCTCGACCGCCTCAGCCCCGAGGAATCCGACCGCCTCCGCGAACTGCTCGCCAAGCTCGCCGCCGACGACTCAGGCGAACTGGCCCCGCCCCCCGAAGGCTCCCCGGCCACTGCATGACGAGTCAGCGCGAACCTCCTTCCTCGGCGTCCTGCCAGCGGCGCAGCCGCTGAGCGGCGACCACCCGAGCAACCGGCACCGCAAGCGGGTCCGCAGCCGTCTTCTCGCGACACCGGCGATCGCGCGTCGGCGAAGCCACTCGAAACATCGATCCCGCCGCGAGACGACGACTGAGGTTCCGCCACCCGCCCCCGGCCCCCGTCGAGAACGACTAGCCGGGGCCGGGGTGGTCGGTCACACTCAGGTCCTACGCTCGACCCCGCGCCGACGGCACGCGGCCGGCACACCGAGCACAGGCACGTCCTCCGCGGACACGACTGCGGGCTCCGGCATCGCGGCTCGTGCCCTTCGACGATCGGCACGAGCTCGGCCGCCGGTCCCACTCCCCCAGCCGCCGGCACCCGGGCGAGCGGCGCGTCCCTTCCGGGCACGCCGCGACGCTCCGCCCACACCGATGGATCCGCGATGTCCGATGCCTCCCGTCCCGACCCGGTCACCGACCGGCTGCAAGAGGTGGCCTCCACCCTCGGCGACCTGCGGCTCGACGAATTGCTGGGCGAGCTCCAGGAGCGGCTGGCCCGGGTGGTCAGCACGCGGGACCGGATGCAGGACCTGCTGGACGCGGTGCTGGCGATCGGCACCGAGCTCGACCTGGACACCACGCTGCACCGCATCGTGTCCGCCGCCGCGGAACTCGTGCAGGCCCGCTACGGCGCGCTCGGGGTTCTGGGACCCGACGGGGAGTTCACCCAGTTCGTGCACGTCGGCATCGACGCGGACACGGCGGCGCGGATGGGGCCGACGCCGCGCGGGCGCGGCCTGCTCGGCCAGGTCACGCGGGATCCCCGCCCGCTGCGGCTGGCGGACCTCGCGCAGCACTCGGCGTCGATCGGGTTCCCGGAGGGGCACCCGCCGATGCGGAGCTTCCTCGCGATCCCGATCCGGGTGCGCGACGAGGTGTTCGGCAACCTGTACCTGTCCGAGAAGCTCGACGGCGGCGAGTTCGGCCAGGACGACGAGGTGGTGCTGCGGGCGCTGGCCGCCGCGGCCGGGGTGACGGTGGAGAACGCGCGGCTGTTCGACCAGGCCCGGCTGCGGCACCGCTGGCTGCAGGCGTCCAGCGAGATCACCACGGAACTGCTGTCGGGCGTGAGCACCGCAGACGGCCTGCGCCTCATCGCGCAGCGCGCGATGGAGATCTCCCGCGCCGACTGCGCGCTGATCGTGCTGGCCCGCCAGGGCACCTCCTCCGGGCAGGCCCGGGTGGAGGCGGTCGCCGGGGAGGCCGACATCGAGGTGGGGATCCCGGTGAGCACGGACGGACCGGTGCTGGCCAGCCTCACCGGCGACACCCCGGTGTTGGAGTCCGACGTGTCGGCGGCCCCGGTCAGCGGGCTCAACCACGTGCTCCCCGGCTACGGTCCGGCGTTGGCGGTGCCGCTGCACTCGGGTGAGGCGGGCGCGGGCGCGGTGATCGCGTTGCGCCGCAAGGACAGCAGGCCGTTCGGGCCGGGCCAGGTCCCGCTGCTGGCCTCCTTCGCGGACCAGACGGCGATCGCGTTGGAGCTGGCCGCGAAGAACCGGGCGCAACGGCAGCTCGACGTGTTCGGCGACCGGGACCGGATCGCCCGCGACCTGCACGACCACGTGATCCAGCGGTTGTTCGCGACCGGCCTGAGCCTGCAGGGAACGTTGCGCCGCACCACCGACACCGATGTGCGGCGCCGCTTGCAGCAGTCGGTGGAGCAGCTCGACGACACGGTCCGCGAGATCCGCACCGCCATCTTCGACCTGCACTCCACACCGGAAGCCGATGACCCGGTGAGCCTGCGCCGCCGGTTGCTCGACACCGTGGCGGACGCGAGCAGCGGGGCCGGTTTCGCCCCGGGGGTGCGGATGTCCGGCCCGATCGACACCGCGGTGCCCGCGGCGTACTTCGAGCACGCGGAGGCGGTCGTGCGGGAAGCGGTCACCAACGCGCTGCGCCACGGCGAGGCCACCGCCATCACCGTGTCCATCGACACCGGCACGGACCTGACGATCGAAGTCCGCGACAACGGCCACGGCCTCGGCACCGGCACGTCCGGAAGCGGGCTGCGGAACCTGCGCGACCGGGCGGTCCAGCTCTCCGGAACCCTGGAGCTGACCGACGCGGACCCGACGGGAACGCTGCTGATGTGGTGCGTCCCGCTGCTCCCCCACTCGGATCGGGGCTGACGGCCGGTTCGCCACCGGGCGAACGGCCACCGCCCGACGACCTGGTGGCTCAGCCGCCCAGCCAGGTGGCGACGAATTTCGCGACGCGGCTGACTCGGCGCACCCGCGGTTCCGTTCCCGCGACGCCGTGGATCTCCCAGTGCTGGCCGCACTCCGGGCACGTCCACGGGCCCAGCCGGCTCGCGTCCGGCTCACACGGATGACCCCGTCGTCCTCGCCGCATCCCGTCGCCCCTCCATCCCCGAGTGCCGCCGCGCACGCAGAGGTCCGCGACGATGATCAGCACCGATAACACCACAGCGCAGCGGGAGGCGGAACCACTCCCGGCCCCGGTCATCCGACCGGGGGTGGGACCTTTGGCCGTGTGACGCGGTGTGTCCGATTCGTACCGTCGAACAGGTGAAGACGACTGGGGGCGACCGTGATCACCACGGCGAGACGGGAGACGGTCGGATGACGAGGCGCAGGAGCACCACCGCCGGAGTGCGGATCAGCTGACCAGGCGCGACCGAGCGACGCGGGAGGTAGGGCGCTTAACCTGGGGAAAAGGGGGTCAGGCACTCGCGCACCGCGGGTGGGAGCGGGGGCTGCGGCATGGACACGACCGACGACGTCCCGGAGGCACCGGGCACCACCGATGGGCTCGACGCGGGTGGCGACGCGACCCGCATCGCCCTCGTCGACGACCACGAGGTCGTGCGCCGCGGCATCGCCGACCTCCTGGAGGACGAATCCGACTTCACGATCGTCGCCGAAGTCGGCACGGTCCGGGAGGCGCTGGTGCGGCTGCCCCCGGCCCGACCCGACGTGGCCGTGCTGGACGTGCGGCTGCCCGACGGCAACGGCATCGAGCTGTGCCGGGACCTGCTGTCGGTGCTGCCGAGCGTGCGCTGCCTGGTGCTGACCTCGTTCTCCGACGACGAGGCGCTGCTGGACGCGGTCATGGCCGGTGCTTCCGGCTACGTGCTCAAGCAGGTGCTGGGGTCCGATCTGCGCTCCGCCATCCGCGAGGTCGCGGCCGGGCGATCGCTGCTGGACTCCAGCACGACCACGGCGGTGCTGGAGCGCCAACGGCGCAAGCACGCCCAGGACGATCCGCTGCGCGGGCTCACCGAGCAGGAACGGGCCGTGCTGGAGCTCATCGGCGCGGGCATGACGAACCGGCAGATCGCCGAGCGGATGTTCCTCGCCGAGAAGACGGTGAAGAACTACGTGTCGCAGCTGCTCTCGAAGCTCGGCATGCAACGCCGCACCCAGGCGGCGGTGCTGGCCACCGAACTCCGCCAGTCCAGGCCCGGTTGAGGGAACCGGGCCTGGACGGCGGATCGGGCGGTCGATCCGGTCACGTGTACCAGGTCGGTTCGGGGATCTCGCCGAGCAGCGCGTAGCGCCCCACCTCGACCCGCTTGTAGGCCACCGGGTCGTGCAGCGAGTGGGTGCGCAGGTTGCGCCAGTAGATGTCCAGGCCCGCCGAGTTCGACGTGGCCCGCGCCCCGGTCACCTCGAAGATCTTCGTGGCGATCTCCAGCCCGGTCGCCACGATCCGCTCCTTGGCCGCGGCGATGAGCACCGCCGCCGCACCGCGCTGCGCGGCCGTCACGCTCTCCCGCTCCGCGTGCAGCAGGCCTTCGACGCGCTCCCCGGCGCGATCCACCAGGGCCTCCGCCGCCCACAGCTTCGACTGCAGGTCGCCGTAGGCGTCGAGGACGTAGAACTCCTCGGTGGCGCTGTCCTTGTTGTCCCCGCCGAACGGCCAGGCGCGGGTCTTCTCCTTCGTGTAGGAGGTCGCCGCGTCCAGCGCGCCCTGCGCGATGCCGAGGTAGAAGTTCGCGAACACCAACTGGATCGTGGGCGTGTTCAGCGTGTTGTAGACCAGCGGCTGGAACTCCTTGTCGACGTACCCGGCCGCCGACGCCCACGGCACCCGCACCCCGTTGATCTCGACGCTGCCGGACTCGGTGAGCCGCTGGCCCAGGTTGTCCCAGTCGTCGCCGTAGACGATGGCCTCCTGATCGGAGGGCACGATGGCGAAGATGTGCTTGTCGGTGCCCTCCAGCACGCCTTCGAGCACGGTCAGGTCGGAGACCTTGCTGCCGGTCGAGAAGGACTTCCGCCCGGTGTAGACGATCTCGTCGCCCTCATCGGTGATGACCACGTCGGAGTCGCGCGGGTTCACCGCGCCGCCGAAGAACAGATCGCCCTCGGTGTAGAGCCGTTCGACGGCGGCGATCTGGGCGTCGGTGCCGACCAGGCGCACCGCCCATGCCCACAGGTAGTGGTAGCCGAGCAGCTGGCCGATGGAGCCGTCGCCCTTGGCGACCTCCCGGATCACCCGGTACGCGGTGCTCCAGGTCTGCCCACCGCCGCCGTGTTCGACGGGTCCGAGCAGGGTGACCAGCCCGGATTCCTTGAGCAGCCGGACTTCGGCGTGCGGGGTGGAGCCCGCGCGGTCGCGGGCGACGGCGTCGGTGGCCAGCAGCGCCGCCACGTCCTGCGCGCGTTCCAGCCAGCCCTCCGGGGTGCCGGGGCGCTGTCCCCAGCGCCCGGCGGTGTCGCCGACGGTATCGGTCTCGGTGGTGCTCATGGAGATTTCTCCTTGCTGTGCGGGAGGGAACCGGTGAGTGCGGGGTACGAATGATCTTCGTTCGTCGTCTTGTCCGCGGCGGAGCCGCTGAGGTTCCGCCGTCTGGACACCTGCGCGGATCACGCGAGGGACGACGTCTCAGGAGACGCCGATCGGGTCGCCGGTGCGGTCGAGGTCCGCTTCCAGCTCGCGCACGATGGGCAGCACGTGCTCGCCGAAGTGCTCGACGTCTTCGAGGTAGTGCAGGAATCCGAGCAGCAGCAGGTTCGCGCCGCGCTTCTTGTACTCGATGATGCGGTGCGCGATCTGCTCGGGAGTGCCGATCAATCCGGTGCGGAATCCGTCGTTGTACTGGACGAGGTCGGCGAATTCGGAATCCGCCCACATGCCCTTGCCGTCGGAGGTCGATTTCCCGGCCTGCCGCACGGATTTCCGGAATCCTTCGACGGCGTCCACGTCCGCCTTGTCCACGATCTCCTTGAGCACGGCCTTCGCCTCGGACTGGGTTTCCCTGGCGATGAGGAAACCGTTGAGCCCGAAACGCACGGTGCGCCCGTTGGCCGCGGCCCCTTCCCGGACGTCGGCGACCTGTTCGCTGAAGCCGTCGAAGTCCTTGCCGTTGCTGAAGTACCAGTCGGAGACGCGCCCGGCCAAGGTGCGCGCCGCCGAGGAATTGCCGCCTTGGAAGATCTCCGGGTGCGGTCGTCCCGGAACCTCGAACGGCTGCGGACGCAGGCTGAAATCGCGGATCCGGTAGAAGTTCCCGGCGAGGTCGAAGTTCGGCTCCGTCCACAATCCGCGCAGCACGCGGATGAACTCCTCGGTGCGCCGGTAGCGCTCGTCGTGCTCCAGCCACGGCTCGCCGAGGCCGGTGAACTCCTCCTTGAGCCAGCCGCTGACGATGTTCACCGCGAACCGGCCTTCGGAGAGGATGTCCGCGGTGATGCCGAACTTCGCCAGGATCGCCGGGTGCCACAACCCGGGGTGAGCGGCCACGATGAGCTTGAGCCGCTCGGTCGCCAGCAGCAGTCCGAGGCTGAACGCCGCCGGGTCGTGCTGCTGCGCGGCACCGTAGCTGGAGGCGTAGCGCACCTGGCTCAGCGCGTATTCGAATCCGCTGCGTTCGGCGAGCACCGCGAGTTCCTTGTTGTACTCGAATCCGAAGTTCGTGCGCTGTTCGATCTTGCTGGTGACCAGGCCACCGCTGACGTTGGGCACCCAATAGGCGAATTTCAGCGGTTCGGCAGAGCTGTCTGCGGACACGTTCGTCTCCCGTCGTGGAGCAGGCGGCGCGAGCGGTGCGCGGGATGGATTTCCGGGCATCGCGAGGAAAGGGGCCTCGACCGTCGAACATCACCGGTCCGGAATCGGATCGGTGGAAACGGCGAGGTGGCACGGGACGCCGGGCGGGGCCGCGCGACGCGGCGCCCGATCGGCGATCACCGGAAGGGGAAGGAACTGATGCCGCCTCCGGAACGAGGCGGGACGATCAGATCAGCGACGACAACCCTGCGCGCCGACGCGGGCGAAATCCACGTGGCGCCTTCTGGTCAGCCTGGTCGCGATGAACACGATTTCATCCGACCAGAGCACCGGAATGGTGTCAACAGCGCAGCGGGGCGGTTCCACTCATCGGACACTTCCGCCGTTCGATCCACAATGGATGGTCGACCGACCGGATCGGGCGGTCGTGGAGATCTCCGCGCGGCGAAGCGCGACGCGCCGCCCCGCGCCCGGTAACGTGATCGGTTCGATCATCGGCGGACGCTCGCCGGGACACGCAGGGAAGGGGATCCAGCCATGGCCAAGTTCACCTGGCACACCCGCGCCGTCCCGAAGGGCCTACCCGTCCGCCAGGTGTACGGCTTCCTGTTCGCACCGGACGGACGGGTGCTGATCCGAGTGGACAGCGGCAAGCACTCGCTGCCCGGCGGTCGTCCGGAACCGGGCGAGTCCGCCTACGTGGACATCCTGCGGCGGGAGACCTACGAAGAGGTCACGCTGGACATCGCCGAACCGCACTACCTCGGCTACCAGTGCGTCGACGACGGTTTCGCGCCGTACGCGCAGGTGCGGATGGTCGCCGAGATCAGCCGCGTGCACCCGCCGGAACCGGACCCCGACAACGGCCGCACCTACCTCCGGCTGCTGGTGCACCCCGGCAAGGCCGGCGACCTGCTCAACTGGGGCGAGACCGGTCACCAGCAGGCCTCGGCCGCCGCGAACGCGGCCATCGCGGTGCTCGGGCTCCCCCACGAGGGCCTCCCGGACAGCGGTTACCTCTGAGGAGTCCTCGCCGTCCCCGCGCGCAGGAACGACCGTGCGACGGCGCCTCCGGGTCCGGCCCACCCCGGGGGACGCGCGCGAACACCACCGCCACCGCGGCCACCGGCACCAGCGCACCGGCCACCGCCGTCACCCAGGACATCGCGGTCTCCAGGGGACTTCCGAGGGCGACCAGCCCGACGGCGATCGCCGGACCTCCCGCACCGAGGTAGAAGGCCAGGTAGAGCGCGCCGACGACGGCACCTCGCTCGGTGCGCGGCGCGATGTCCTCGACGGCCGCCGCGGCACCGCCGTAGGCCAGTCCGTGCCCGGCACCGGCGACGACCGCCGCGCACAACGTGATCGGGATGGAGCCGCCGCCGGTCGAGGCCAGCAGGACGAGGCTCGTGAACAGCCCGGCGAGCCCGGCCAGTTGCGCGGACCGGACGCCGACGCGGACCACCAGGGGTTGGACCGACGCGGAGCAGACCAGCACGGCGCCCAGGACGAACCCGGTGGTCGCCGTGTCGACTTGAGCCGCCCGGTCCAGCAGCGCCGGGACGACCGCCAGGAAGAGCCCGACCACGGCCCAGGCGAGGAACCCGGTCATCGCCGCCGCCGCGAAGGACCACCGCACGCCGCGCGGAATGCGCGGTCGCTGCGGACGCAGGCGGCGCGAAGTCCCGATGCGCGCCCGGAGCGCCGAGACGCGGCGCCAGCCGAACCACAGCAGCAGCAGGTGCAGCAGGTACGGGGTGCAGCCGGGCGCCCACAGGTACTGGGCCAGCACCCCGGCGGCGACCGGCCCGGCGGCCGTGCCGAGCAGGAACGCGGTGCTCGCCAGGGCCGTCGCCCTGCTCCTGCTCGAACCGCGGGCGTTGTCGCTGATCAACGCGGTGGCCGCCGCCGTCGCGGCCCCGAGCGCGAGGCCCTGCGCGGCGCGACCCGCCACCAGCCACGCGGCGTCCCCGGCGAACGCGAAGCACAGCGAGCCGACAGCGGCCGAGAGCGTCCCGGCCCGCAGCACCGACCGAGCTCCCAGCACGTCCGAAGCCGACCCGAACAGCAGCAGCACGGGTGCGCTGACCAGCGCGAACGTGGCGTAGAGCAACGTCATGGCCAGATCGCTGATCTCGAAGGCCCGCTGGTAGTCCGGGTACAGCGGGCTCGGCAGGTACGCCCCGGCGGTGAGCACGACCAGCAGGTAGATCCCCGTGCGCACCGCACTCGCGCGTGCCGCGCGCTCCGGCTCGGCAACGGTTCGGACGTCGGGCGCGGGTGATCGCTTCGTGGGCAGCACACCGACAGCCTGCGGTCCATGACCGGTGAAGAGAATCAAACGTTTCTCGACCCGACCGTGCAAAATGGTCGAATGATCGATCCCAAGCTCAAGGTGCTGCAGCTGGTCGCGCACCACGGCACGGTCACCGCCGCGGCGACGGCGCTGCACTACACTCCCTCGACGGTCTCGTACCAGCTGCGCCAGCTCTCCGAGGAGCTCGGCGTCGAACTGGTGACCCAGGCCGGTCGCGGAATCCGCCTCACCGCCGCGGCCCGGACGGTGCTGGACCACGCGGAAGCACTGCACGCGCAGGCGGAACGCGCTTACGCCGAGCTCGCCACCGCCGTGGACGAGCCGGCCGGCTCCTTCACGCTGTGCGGCTTCTCCACCGCCGCGACCCGCCTGCTGCCCGGGACCGCCGCGGAGTTGCGGGAGCGCTTCCCCCGAGTGCGCGTCCGGATGGTCGAAGCGGAACCGGCCCGTTGCTTCGACCTGCTGCTCGCCGGAGACGCCGACCTGGCGCTGGTGATCAACACCGCGGCCACTCCGCCCATGTCCGACCACCGCTTCGAGCAGTACCCGCTGCTCGACGACCCGCTGGACCTGGTGGTTCCCAGCGATCACCGGCTGGCGAGCAGGGCGACCACCACGCTCGCCGAAGCCGCCGACGAGCCCTGGATCGTCGGCAGCCCCGGCACGACCTACCACCACCTGGTGCGCACCGCCTGCATGACGGCGGGCTTCAGCCCGAACATCGCCCACCACGCCGACGAGTGGGACACCGGAACGGCGCTGGTCGCCCATGGATTCGGGATCATCCTGGTCCCCCGGCTCGCCCGGCTGCACGCCGATTGGCCGGTGGTCCGCGTCCCGCTGCACGGCGAGCCGGCCCCCGCCCGCCGCATCCTCGCCGCCACCCGGCTCGGCGGCCGGGACCACCCGGTGACCGCCGCGGCCCTGGAGGCGATCGGCGCCATCGCGCAGAACCTGCTCCCGCCGTCCCGGTGAGGAGCGGGAACGTCGGCCCAGAGCTGGTGCGCCCAGCGGACTTCCGTTCGGCCGGACCGTCGTGACCATCCGCCGCGGAGGGATCCGGTTCCGCGGCGGCGAGCAGTCCGTTCGCAGAGCACGTGGTCGACAGCCGGTCGCGCGGGCTCACTTCCGGCGCTGGACGTAGATGCGGTCGCGTTCCGGGCCGGTCCACTCCATCCGCACCACGCCCGGCACCGCGGAGTCCTCGATCCGCGGGTGATCGGCCCAGTAGCCGGCGGCCGGGTTCCGGAAGAACGTCGCCCACAACCCGCCGTCGGCGTCCACGAAGAGGTTGTTGTGACCGGCGCCGACACCGGCGGTCCAGCGCTTCGAGTACGGCCCTTCGAACGCGTCCGACACGGCGATGATCGCGTCGTACTGGTACTGCTTCCCCTTCAGCGCGTAGGCGTACCGGTCGCGGCCGGACTCCCGGCTCCAGGCGGCGTGCACGAGGTAGTACTTCCCCTCGTGCTTGAGCACGTGAGCGCCTTCGAGGTACGGCTCCTCCGAGTACCGGGTCTGCTGGAACTCCGGGAGGTCCGTCTTCTCGACGATGTCCTCCATGTCGTCCTGGAATCGCGCGTGCAGGTCGTTGTGCAGCACCAGCCACGCGTTGTCGCCTTCGGCGTAGAGGCCGCCGTCGATGTGGAAGTAGACCTCCGGGTCGACCCCGGGCGGCGCGTCGCCCACCAAGTCGCCGAACGGCTTGTCCAGGTTGCCCTCGGCGACCCGGTACGGTCCCTCGACACCGCCTTCGCTCTTGAGTAGGAACGTGCCGACCTTGCGGGAGTGGTCACCCGTGCACGCGACGACGTACCAGCTGCCGCGGAAGTAGTGCACCTCCGGCGCCCACACGTTGCCGCGCTTGCCCTCCTCGTCTCGCCAGTACTCCTGCCACGGGGCGACGACGGTGCGTCCGGGCCCGTTCTCACCCGCGAACTCCGGTGACCACACCTTGCCCTTGTCCGCTCCGGGCCGGATGCCGGTCGTGTCCACCAGCCTCCACGGCCCGTCCAGCGAGTCGGCGATCCACACGAAGATGCCGTCGTTCCACGGCGCCGGGCCGGGGCGACCGGCGGGGCGCGTGGTGCCGGTGGCGACGTAGACCGGCGTTCCGTCGACGACGAAGCAGTTGACGTAGGTGTCCCGGATCCAGGTCCTACCGAGCTCCTCGTCCCTCGGGCTCAGTTCGAGTTCGAGCACGCGGGAGTTGTCACCCCTCGGCCACAGGTCCTCGCGGACGTCCGCGGTGCCGTAGGGCTCCTTCTCCGGCCAGTTCGGCGGATGCGCCTGGTACGCGGAAGCGGACATCGGTTCCTCCTGGTCGTGTCTGATCCCCGGACGCGGTGCGGGCCGACGCCTCCGTCCCGCGGCGAAAGCCCTGCCGGACAGCACACCGCACTCGTCCACCACCGCAGCGACCTCCGACCACCCGCGAGGGAAACCTCCGCCCGGGTCCGCCCGCTCGCGCCGCCGCACCCACCCGTGCGACCGGAGTGAACGGACCGTTCGACCCACGAGACGAGACGAACGGTCCGTTCACCCGAAGCCTCCGCGCAGACACGTCGGCGGGAACGAGTGAACGGACCGTTCGACCAAGTCGATTGGACGAACGGTCCGTTCACTCCACTTCCGTCGCAGCGGCGGGCGCTTGACCGGCGTGCTCCCGCAGCACTACGTTCGCTTTCAGCACACATGTTCACTATGCGCACGATCGGAGCGGATCGGTGGCACGCATCCTGACCCTGAGCGAGGCGATCGCGGAACTGGTCGCCGACGGCGACGCGATCGCGCTCGAGGGCTTCACCCACCTCATCCCGGTCGCGGCCGGGCACGAGATCATCCGGCAGGGCAAGCGGGACCTCACGTTGTGCCGGATGACGCCGGACATCGTGTACGACCAGCTCATCGGCGCCGGATGCGCTCGGAAGCTGGTCTTCTCCTGGGGCGGCAACCCCGGTGTGGGGTCGCTGCACCGGTTCCGCGACGCGGTGCAGCACTCCTGGCCGCGACCGCTGGAGATCGAGGAGCACAGCCACGCGGGCATGGCCAACCGCTACGCCGCCGGTGCCTCCGGGCTGCCGTTCGCGATCCTGCGCGGCTACACCGGCACCGACCTGCCCGCGCAGACCGACTCCATCAAAACCGTCACCTGCCCGTTCACCGGCGAGGTGCTGGCCGCGGTGCCCGCGCTGAACCCGGACGTCGGCGTCGTGCACGCCCAGCAGGCCGACCGCGAGGGCAACGTGCAGATGTGGGGCATCACCGGCGTGCAGAAGGAGACGGTGCTCGCCTCGAAGCGGTCGTTGGTGACCGTCGAGGAGATCGTCGACGAGCTCACCCCGCGCCCCGGAGCGGTCGTGCTGCCGACATGGGCCGTCACCGCGGTCGCCGAGGTCCCGGGCGGCGCGCACCCCTCGTACGCGCAGGGCTATTCGGAACGCGACAACGCCCACTACCAGCGCTGGGACGCGATCTCGCGGGACCGCGCGGAGTTCGAGTCCTGGTTGAGCCGCGAAGGACTGGCGGACAGGAGCGCACGATGACCGAGACGTTCACCGCCGACGAGATGATGAGCGTCGCCGCCGCGCGCTCGCTCACCAACGGTTCCGCCTGCTTCGTCGGCATCGGCCTGCCCAGCACCGCCGCGAACCTCGCAAGGCGCACCCACGCGCCCGAGCTGGTGCTGATCTACGAATCGGGCACGCTCGGAGCCAAGCCCGACCGGCTGCCGCTGTCCATCGGCGACGGCGCTCTCGCCGACACCGCCGACTCGGTGGTGAGCGTGCCGGAGATCTTCAACTACTGGCTGCAGCCCGGACGCATCGACTTCGGATTCCTCGGCGGTGCGCAGATCGACAAGTTCGGCAACATCAACTCGACGATCATCGGCGGGGACTACGCGGCCCCGAAGGTGCGGCTGCCCGGCGCTGGCGGCGCTCCGGAGATCGCCGCGTCGTGCCGCGAGGTGCTGGTGGTGATGCGCCAGAGCACCCGCAGCTTCGTGGAGTCCGTCGACTTCATCAGCTCCGTCGGCTACGGCACCGGCAAGGGCGACCGGGAACGGCTGGGCCTGCGCGGGCGCGGACCCGTGAAGGTGATCACCGATCTGGGCATCATGGAACCGGACCCCGAGACCTGCGAACTGACGCTGACCCACCTCAGCCCCGGCGCGGACGTCGAGCAGGTGCGCGCCGCCACCGGCTGGGACCTCCAGGTGGTCGCCGACCCGACGGTGCAGCAGGCTCCGAGCGAGACCGAGCTGCGGGTGCTGCGCGAGTTGAAGGCGACGATCGAAGGAGATCAGGCATGACCGAGGCCGCTTACGTCCTCGATTCGGTGCGCACCCCCGTCGGCCGCTACGGCAAGGGCCTCGCGGCGGTGCGCCCGGACGACCTCGCCGCGCACGTGGTGCGCACCCTCGTGGAGCGCACGCCCGGCCTGGACCCGGCGCGCGTGGAGGACGTCGCGTTCGGCAACGCCAACGGCGCCGGCGAGGACAACCGCGACGTCGCGCGGATGGCGGCGCTGCTGGCGGGGCTGCCCACGAGCGTCGCGGGCGCCACCGTCAACCGCCTGTGCGGCTCCGGGCTGGAGGCGGTGATCGGCGCGAGCCGGGCCGTGGAGACCGGGGACCAGGAGCTGGCCATCGCCGGTGGCGTCGAGTCGATGAGCCGCGCGCCGTGGGTGCTGCAGAAGCCGGAGGGCGGTTTCCCGCGCGGCCACGAGACGTTGCACTCGACGACGCTGGGCTGGCGGATGACCAACCCGGAGATGCCCGAGCGGTGGACGATCGCGCTGGGCGCCTCCGCGGAACTGCTCGCCGACCGCTACGGGCTCACCCGCGAGCAGCAGGACGAGTTCGCGGTGCGCAGCCACCGGCGCGCCGCCGCCGCGTGGGACGCGGGGCTGTTCGACGGCGAGGTCGCGGCCGTCCCGGGCACCGAGCTCACCCGCGACGAGGGCGTGCGGCCGGACAGCTCCGTCGAGGCGCTGGCGAAGCTCAAGCCCGCGTTCCGCGCGGACGGCACGGTCACCGCGGGCAACTCGTCGCCGCTCAACGACGGGGCCGCCGCGTTGCTCATCGGGTCGGAGTCCGTCGCCGGTGAGCTCGGTGCGGCCCCGCTGGCGCGCATCGCCGGCCGCGGTGTCGCCGGGGTCGATCCGGACGTGTTCGGCATCGGGCCGGTGCAGGCGGCGAACACCGCGCTGCGCCGCGCGGGCATCGGCTGGGGCGACCTGACGGCAGTGGAGCTCAACGAGGCGTTCGCCGCGCAGTCACTGGCCTGCCTCGCCGAGTGGCCGGAGCTGGATCCCGAGATCGTCAACGTCCAGGGCGGTGCCATCGCCGTCGGTCACCCGCTGGGAGCGTCGGGAGCGCGCATCCTGGGGTCGCTGGCCCACCAGCTGCGCCGCGCCGGTGGCGGCTGGGGCCTGGCCGCCATCTGCATCGGCGTCGGGCAGGGCCTGGCCGTGGTCCTGCACGCGTGAAGGAGGAGTCGACGATGACCGCCGAGACCACCCCGCAGCAGTCCGGCCTGCTGCTGCCCCGCTACCGGCGCGACGACGCCTCGCACCCGGCGCTGGACACGCCCGAGTACCGCTCGTCTGCGTTCCGGTACCCGAAGCAGCCGCTGCAGCTGCTGCCCCAGTACCTCACCGAGGTCACCGGCCCGCTGCTCGGCCACGACCGGGTCGGTGACGGCGACCACGACCTGACCGCCGGCCACGACGGGGAGCCGCTCGGCGAGCGGATCGTCGTCAGCGGCCGGGTGCTCGATTCGGACGGCAGGCCCGTGCCGGACACGCTGATCGAGCTGTGGCAGGCGAACTCGGCGGGCCGCTACCGGCACGCCGGGGACCGGCACCCGGCTCCGCTGGACCCGAACTTCACCGGTGTCGGGCGGGCCATGAGCGACGAGCGGGGCGAGTACCGGTTCGTCACCATCAAGCCCGGCGCCTACCCGTGGCGCAACCACGACAACGCGTGGCGACCGGCGCACCTGCACTTCTCGCTGTTCGGGCAGGCGTTCACGCAGCGGCTGATCACCCAGATGTACTTCCCCGGCGATCCGCTGTTCCACCAGGACCCGATCTTCAACTCGGTGCGCGATCCGCGGGCCCGCGAGCGCATGATCAGCCGGTTCGACCTGGAGAGCACGGTGCCGGAGTGGGCGATGAGCTACAAGTTCGACATCGTGCTGCGCGGGAGCGCGGCCACCCCGTTCGAGGACGACGAGGAGGACGACGACTGATGGCCGATTCCGCTGAGGTCACCACGCCGTCGCAGACGGTCGGCCCCTTCTACGCGCTGCCCGACGGTCTGCTGTGGCCGGACGGCCCGGAGGTCGTCGCGGCGGGCACGCCGGGGGCGTTGGCGGTGCGCGGCACGGTGCTCGACGGCAACGGCGATCCGGTGCCCGACGCCGTGATCGAGATCTGGCACGCCGACGAGCGCGGGCGGTTCTCGCACCCCGCGGATCCGCGCGGGGAATCGGCCTCGTTCCAGGGTTTCGGGCGCTGCGGCACCGATCCCGAGGGCGGGTTCTGGTTCCGCACCGTCAAACCAGGTCCGCTGCCGACGCCGGACGGGCGCACCGAGGCGCCGCACCTGAACGTGACGGTGCTGGCCCGCGGCATGCTCAACCGCCTGGTCACTCGCGCGTACTTCCCCGACGAGGCCGCCGCCAACGACGCCGACCCGGTGCTGTCCGAGGTGAGTCCGCAGCGCCGGGGCACGCTGGTGGCGGTGGCGGAACCGGACGGGGTGCGCTTCGACATCCGGTTGCAGGGCGACGCCGAGACCGTCTTCTTCGAGCTCTGAGGCCGACGTGTTCACCCCGATGTTCAGCACCCCGGACGCCCAGCGGCGCACCGGCAGCGCGGCGTGGGTGCAGGCGATGCTCGACTTCGAAGCGGCCCTGGCGCGGGCGCAAGCTCGCGCCGGGGTGATCCCGGAGTCCGCGGCCCACGAGATCGAGGCGCACTGCCGGGCCGAGGAGTTCGACCTGGACTCGATCGCACGGCGCGCGGTCGCCTCGGCGACGCCGGTGATCGCGCTGGTCGGCGACCTCGCGGAACTGCTCGACCCCGCCGCACGCCCCCACGTGCACCTCGGGGCGACCAGCCAGGACGTGCTGGACACTGCCGCGATGCTGGTCGTGCGCCGCACGCTGCGCGGGGTGCTGGGTGATCTGCGCGGCGCGGCGGACCGGTGCGCGCGGCTGGCCGAGGACCACCGCGGCACGGTGATGATCGGGCGGTCGTTGCTGCAGCAGGCGCTGCCGACGACGTTCGGGCGCCGGTGCGCCGGGTGGCTGACCGCGCTCACCGAGGCCACCGCCGCGCTGGACCGGGTCGTGGCGGAGCGGCTCGCGGTGCAGTTCGGCGGCCCGGCGGGGACGTTGGGGTCGCTCGGCGATCAGGGCGTTGCGGTGCTCGGGCACCTCGCCGGGGAGCTCGGCCTCGCCGAGCCGGTGCTGCCGTGGCACACCGACCGCACCCGCATCGGTGAGCTGGCGGGCGCGCTGGGCGCGGTCGCGGGCGCGCTCGGCAAGATCGCGCTGGACGTGGAGCTGCACGCGCAGACCGAGGTGGGCGAGCTGGGCGAGGGCAGCTCCGGCGGATCGTCGGCGATGCCGCACAAGCAGAACCCGGCCGGGTCGGTGCTGATCTCGGCGGCGGTGCACCGGGTGCCGGGCCTGGTGTCCACGTTGCTCGCGGCGATGCCGCAGGCGCACGAGCGGGCCGCCGGGTCGTGGCAGGCGGAGTGGGAGCCGTTGGCGGAATTGCTGCGGCTGGTCGCGGCAGCCGCCGCGGGAACGGAGCGGCTGCTGGCCGGGCTGCGGGTGAACACCGCACGCATGGCGTCCAATGTGGACATCACGGCGGGTCTGGTGATGGCCGAGAGCGCGTCCTCGGCGCTGCGCCGGGAACTGGGCCGCGCCGAGGCGCAACGGCTGGTGAAGGAACTGTGCGCGCAGGTCGCCGACCGCGGGGGCACGCTGCGCGCGGCGCTGCTCGGCGACGACCGGGTGCGCGCCGCGCTGTCCGAGGCGGAGATCGTTCAGGCGACCGAGCCCGGCGACCACCTGGGCTCGGCGGGCGCGTTCATCGATCGCGCGCTGGCGCGGCACGAATCGGGAGGGAATCCGCAATGACCCCGCACTACGAACTCGCCGGCCCCGAAGGCGCCGAGGTGGTCGTGCTGTCGAACTCGCTCGGCACCGACCTCGGCCTCTGGGACGCGCAGCTGCCCGCGCTGTCGGAGCGCTTCCGGGTGCTGCGCTACGACCAGCGCGGCCACGGCCGCACCCCCGCCACGCCCGGCCCCTACGACTTGGCCGATCTCGGCGGCGACGTCCTGGAACTGCTCGACCACCTCGACGTGGAGCGGGCGCACTTCGCCGGGGTGTCGCTGGGCGGCATGACCGGGATGTGGCTGGCCGAGCACGCCCCGCAACGCCTGGACCGGCTCGCGCTGATCTGCACGTCCGCCGAGCTCACCCCGCGCCAGGCGTGGCGCGACCGCGCCGCGCAGGCCCGGCGGGACGGCACGGCGTCCATGGTGGACGGATCGCTCGGCCGCTGGTTCACGCCCGCGCTGGCGGCCGAACCGGACGTCGTGGCCCGGTTCGGCGCCGCGCTCGCGGCCTGCGACGACGAGGGGTACGCCAGCTGCGCGGAGGCCATCGCGGAGCTCGACCTGGTCGACGGGCTCCCGCGGATCACCGCCCCGACGCTGGTCATCGCCGGTCGCGACGACCCGGCCACTCCCCCGCCGCACGCGGAGCGCATCGGCGCCGCGGTCCCGGGCGCGCGGGTGGAGATCCTGCCCGGCGCCTCCCACCTGGCCAACGTCGAACGCGCCGAGACCGTGAACCGCCTGCTGCTGCACCACTTCACGAGGAGCCTGCACGAGTCCTCGCACGATGACCTCTGATCTGCGCCTCGTCTGCGGCAGAGCCGCCGAGGTTCCGCCACCCGGCCCACGACGCGGGCCGTCCTGAAAGGACTTCCCAGATGACCGACGACACCACCCGGCACGAGCGGGGCATGGCGGTGCGCCGGGACGTGCTCGGCGACGCGCACGTGGACCGCGCGGTGGCGAACACGACGGAGTTCACCGCGGGGTTCCAGGACTTCATCACCCGCTACGCGTGGGGCGAGTTGTGGACCGGCGACGGCGTGCCGCGCCCGACCCGCAGCTGCCTGACGCTGGCGATCCTCGCGGCGACCGGCTGCGAGGAGGAGTTCGCGATGCACGTGCGCGCCGCCCGCCGCAACGGCGTGTCCCAGGCGGAGATCCGCGAGGTCCTCATGCACGTGGCGATCTACGCCGGGGTGCCGAAGGCGAACCGCGCCTTCGCCCTCGCCCGCGACGTGCTGGCGGCGGAGGGGTCCGGCGGTTGAGCCAGTGCGGACGTGACCGCGGGGTCGTCGGGCTCGGCCGCCGGATCGGCGCCGGTCAGCGCGCGGCGGCGGTGGGGACGGGTAACGGGCGGTCCGTCCGGTATGGAACGGTGGTGGCGGGACGGCGGCGTCCGGCCACACCGGATGAGCGAGGAGAGCGATGGAACCGGCTTCGGAATCGAGCGGCTACGTGCAGTCGCTGGCGCGCGGCCTCGCGGTGATCCGCGCCTTCGACGAGTCCCGCCCGGAGATGACGCTCAGCGACGTCGCCCGCGCCACCGACCTGTCCCGCGCCGCGGCCCGCCGCTTCCTGCACACCCTGCTGCAGCTCGGTTACGTGTGGACCGACGGCCGGGTGTTCGCGCTGACCCCGCGCGTGCTGGAGCTCGGCTTCGCGTACCTGTCGAGCGTGTCGCTGCCGGAGATCGCGCAGCCGCACCTGGAGCGGCTGGTCTCGCGCGTGCACGAGTCGGCGTCGGTCTCGGTGTTCGACGGTGAGGACATCGTCTACATCGCCCGCGTGCCCACCAGCCGCATCATGACGGTCTCGATCAACATCGGCACCCGGTTCCCCGCCTACGCCACCTCGATGGGACGGGTGCTGCTGGCGCACCTGCCCGCCGATCGGCTCGACGAGTTCCTGACGGGGGTGCGGCTCGACCCGCTCGGCCCGCACACCGTCGGCAGCCCCGAGGAGCTGCGCGCCGAGCTGGCCCGCATCCGGGAGCAGGGCTGGGCGCTGGTCGACCAGGAGCTGGAAGCCGGGCTGCGCTCCATCGCGGCACCGATCCGGGACCGCTCGGACCAGGTGGTGGCGGCGGCGAACATCTCCTCGCACGCCAGCCGCACCACCGGTGAGCAGGCGCGGGAGAACCTGCTCCCCGCGCTGCTGGAGACCGCCGAGGCGATCCGCGCGGACCTGCGCGTGGCGCCCCGCTCGGCGTCGGCCGCGCGCTGACCCTGCGCTGAGGACGCCGGGGCGACCGCTCTCACGCGCTCGTTTCGACCCTGCTCGGTCCGGCCTCCGCCGAGATGCCGGTACGATACCGGTATCAGCGCGACCGGAGCGACGGGAGGACGTCTTGGCCGAGCCGCCCGCTACCCGCGGCGACCGGGTTTCCCGCGACGGGTGCGACCCGCTCGACGTGATCGAGTTCCAGACCGCGGTGCTGGTGCGGAACCTGGAGATGCTGTGCCGCCGCGGCGACCTCTACCAAGAGGTGGACCGCGCCGGATACCTGCTGCTGCGCACCCTGATCGCGCGCGGGCCGTCGGACATCACCTGCCTCGCCGCCGCGCTCGGACTCGATCCGTCGACCACCGGCAGGCAAGTGCTGGCCGCGCAGCGGGCCGGGTACGTCACCCGCGCTCCCGGCGGCGCCGATCGGCGCCGGTCGATCGTGCACGTCACCGGCCCCGGCGTCGACGCCGTCGACGCCGTGCACGCCCGCCGCCGCACGTGCACCGAGGCCATGCTCACCGGCTGGAGCGAGCAGGACCTGCGGGTGCTGTCCGACGTGATCACCCGCTACAACCAGGCCATCGCCGACGAATTCCTCGACACCGACCCGCCCGGAGGGGCTTCGTGACCACACCGCACGTCCCGCTCAACGTCCTCGACCTCGTGTCCGTCAGCGATGGTTCCACGATGGCCGACGCCATCGCCTCGTCCATGGCGGCGGCCGAACTCGCCGACGAGCTCGGCTACTCGCGGGTCTGGTACGCCGAGCACCACAACACGCAGCACCTCGGCGCCACCGCGACCGCCCTGCTCATCGCCCAGGCCGCGGGCCGCACCGAGCGGATCCGCGTCGGCTCCGGCGGCATCATGCTGCCCAACCACGCGCCGCTGCAGGTCGCGGAGTCCTTCGGCACCCTCGCCCAGCTGCACCCCGGCCGCATCGACCTCGGCCTGGGCCGCGCCCCCGGCACCGATCAGCTCACCGCGCAGCTGCTGAACCGGTCCGGTTCGGACGCGCAGAGCTTCGCGAACTCCCTCTACGACCTCACCGGCTGGTTCGGCGACGAGGGCCGCGCGCACAGCGCCCCGGTCACGGCGGGGCCCGCCACCGGTACGCACGTGCCGCTGTGGGTGCTCGGGTCGACGGTGAACGGCGCGTCCATCGCCGGGCAGCTGGGCCTGCCGTTCGCGGTGGCCTCGCACTTCGCCCCCGCCGGCCTCGACGAGATCCTCGAGGTCTACCGCTCGTCGTTCTCCACCGACGCCCCCACCGCCCAGCTCACCGAACCTCGCGTGATGGTCGGCGTCAACGTCGTCGTCGCCCCCACCGACGAGGAGGCCGTGCGGCTGTGGACCACCGCGCAGCGCATGTTCCTCGACGTGCGCAGCGGCAACCGCCGCGGCCTGCAGCCGCCGACGGAGCCCGAGGAAGTCGGCGGCGAGCACGAACGCCGCTTCGCGGACTCGATGCTGAGCATCAACGCGATCGGCTCCCCGGACACCGCGGTGCGCGAACTGGAGGCGCTGGTCGACCGCACCGGAGCGGACGAGCTCATCACCGTCACCTACTGCCACGACCCGGCCGACCGCCTCCGCTCCCTGAAGCTCCTCGCGGGCTCCTGGTTCTGAGGACGGGGCCTTTCGGGCCGGCTGCTCGACGGGTCCGCGGCTCAGTCCAGTCTCAGGACGTCCGCCAGTACGGTTCCGGGCTCCGGGAGGCGGGACGGGGCGGGGCTGTCGTAGACGACGAGGACGTCGCCGTCGGGGAGGACGGCGACGCCTTCGGCGTGGTCGTCGCCCTCGCCGAAGGGCAGGTCGGCTTCGCGGACCAGCTCTTCGCCGCGCACCACGCCGGGGGCGTCGAGGCGGGCCGCGCCGGGCCAGCGGTACAGGCGCACCGGGCCGTCCAGGGCCATCGACGGCCCGGCCAGCACCAGCAGGTCGTCGCCGTCCGGGCACAGGTCGCGCACCCCGAGGCCGTCGAGGTCGAGGAAGTGCTTGGCGTAACGGTGGGGACCGTCGACCTTGCGCAGCACCAGCTCCCCGTCGTCCTCGCGCGGGGCGAGCCGCAGCACCACGGCCCAGCCGCGCAGCACCGGCCCGCGCAGGCCGAGGAAGACCCGCTCCGCGCCGGGGTCACCGTGCGCGGCGATGCCCTCGACGTCGAACCCGTTGTCCTTGCCGGGAATCGCGAGGAACGGGCTCAGGTGCGGATCGTCGGCGAGCAGTTCCCGCAGTCCCGGTTCGCCGAGCGCGGCGCTGCGCTCGCCGAGCGGGCCGCGGCGCACCGGGACGCCGTCGGCGGACAGCGCGACCCGGGCGAGGACCCGGCGGCTCGGCTCCGCCGACACGGTCGCCAGGCGCTTGGCGGCCTTCGCATCCGAGTGGTGCGCCTTGGGCTTCTTGCGCTTCGCGCTGTGCGAACCGACCGCCCACAGGAACGGTCCGCTTCGCGCCAAGCCCTCGATGTCGATCTCGTCGTCGGCCGCGCCGGGCAGTTCCAGCACCTCGGTCAGGTTGAACGAGGCGTGTTCGGCGTACTCCACCGGCCGGGCGCCGGTGCGCGTGAACCGTTCGACCGTGGAGGTCTCGTCGCCGCCGATCCACAGGTGCCTGCCGTCGGTGCGCACCGCGGACAGGTTGACGTGCGTCTCCGCGCGCACGGCATCCGCGTGGAAGCGCAGTGCGGCCGAACGTGTGATGCTCATGGTTCTTCGTACACCGGCCCTCACCCGTCAGCGCAGGGACCGGCGACCCCGATTCCGTCCCTGGGCCGAGAAAATCA
This sequence comes from Saccharopolyspora sp. NFXS83, assembly GCF_026241095.1. GTDB lineage: Bacteria > Actinomycetota > Actinomycetes > Mycobacteriales > Pseudonocardiaceae > Saccharopolyspora_C. The sequence continues at coordinate 88,874 of NZ_JAPFGB010000006.1, forward strand.
CGCCGGACCGCCACTTCGGACGAACGGGCCCACTCCGGACGACTCGCGCCACACGTCGCGCGGGCGGATCGGCTTCATGCGCGCCTGGGCAGCACCGAGTCGGCGACGATGGCGCCCGGATGCCGGATCACCGTCGCCGCCAGCTCCTGCGCCCGCCGCGCGGCCTCGACCGGGGCCGCACCTGCGAGCCTTCCCGCCAGGTACGCCGCGTCGAACGCGTCCCCGGCCGCGGTGGAGTCCACGACGGTCTCCACCGGCACCGCCGGCAGCCGCACGGTCCTGGTGCCGTCGAGCACCACGCAGCCACTCGCACCGTCCTTCACCGCCACGTCGGACACGCCCGCGGCGCGCAATCGCTCCACAGTGGATTCGGGGTCGGCGTCGGCGAACAGCGCCTGCTCATCGGAGAAGGTGGGCAGTGCGATCGAAGTCAGCTCCCACAGCTGCCGCACGTGCTCGGCGGCCTCCGCCGCATCCCGCCAGCCCGCCGGGCGGTAGTTGCTGTCGAACGCCACCCGGCCACCGCCGTCGCGGAACCGCACCAGCGCGGCGCGCAACCGCTTGCGGGCGCGAGGCGTGAGGATCTGCAGGCTGATCGCCGACAGGTACACCACGTCGTAGTCGCCGAACTCCGGTTCCGCACCGGAGTCCTCGTCGAACAGGCCGCGCGCCGCCGACTGCGAGCGGTAGTAGGTGAACGACCGCTCCCCGTGCTCATCGGTGCGCACCAGGTAGAGGCCGGGCTGGGCGGCGGGCACGCGGCGGATCCGGTCGGTGCCGAGTCCTTCCGCGCGCATCGCCGCCAGGATCCGGTCGCTGTAGTGGTCGTCGCCGAGCAGCGTCGCGTAGTCCACCCGCAACCGATCCGGCGCGGTGACCCTGGACAGGTAGGTCGCGGTGTTGAACGTGTCGCCCGCGCAGCCCAGGGACAACGCGTCCCCGCCCCGGTGGGTGAGCTCGATCATGCACTCGCCGATCGCCAATACCCGGATCACGCCCGGCCCTCCCTGTCGTACTGCGCCCCGGCGGACTCCGGGGCGGTCCACGCGATTCTCCCGCTGCGGCAACGCGTGCTCACCAGTCGTGCATCGAGCCGTCGCGCAGGCGGTTCACCGGCAGGTACTTCGGTTCGTACGGGTAGCGGGCGGCGGCCTCCTCGTCGATCTCCACGCCGAGGCCCGGCGCATCCCCCGGGTGCATGTACCCGTCGTGGAACGCGTAGTTCGTCTTGAACACCTCGCTCGCCGGTTCCAGGTGGCCCATGTACTCCTGGATCCCGAAGTTCGGCACCGTGATGTCCAGGTGCAGCGCCGAGGCGAACGAGATCGGCGAGAGATCGCCCGCACCGTGCGAACCGGTCCGCACCCCGTGCAGCGCCGCGAGGTCGAACACCTTGCGCAGGTGGGTGATGCCGCCGGTGTGCGACACGGAGGTGCGGATGTAGTCGATCAGCCGCTCGGTGATCAGGTGCCGGCAGTCCCAGATGGAGTTGAACACCTCGCCCACCGCGACGGGCGTGGTGGTGTGCTGCCGGATCGTGCGGAAGGCCTCCTGGTCCTCCGCCGGGGTGGGGTCCTCGATCCAGAACATCCGGTAGGGCTCCAGCGACTTGCCCAGCTGCGCCGCCTCCAGCGGGGTCAGCCGGTGGTGCACGTCGTGCAGCAGGTGGAAGTCGTAGCCGAACCTCTCGCGGACCGCCCGCATCAGCTCCGGCGCGAATTCGAGGTAGGCCGGGGTGTGCCAGACGTTGTCCGAGGGCATCGCGGCGTCGGCCGGTTCGTAGGTCGCCCCGGTGCCCGGGTGGTGCAGCCCGTAGGTGCTCTCCAGCCCTGGGATCGCGGCCTGCACGCGGATCGCCCGGTAGCCCTGCTCGCGGTAGGCGGCCACGTCGTCGAGCAGCTCGTCCACGCTCTGCCCGCTGGCGTGGCCGTAGATCAGCACCCCGTCGCGGGCGGCGCCGCCGAGCAGGCGGTGCACCGGCAGTCCCGCCTCCTTACCGAGGATGTCCCACAGCGCGCAGTCCACGGCGGCGATCGCGGTCATCGTGACCGGGCCGCGGCGCCAGTACGCCCCGCGGTACAGGTACTGCCAGATGTCGTTGATGTGCGCCGAGTCCCGGCCGATCAGCAGCGGGCACACGTGGTCGCGCAGGTACGACGCCACCGCGAGCTCGCGGCCGTTGAGCGTGGCGTCGCCGAGCCCCGTCACCCCGTCCGCGGTGGTGATCTTCAGGGTGACGTAGTTGCGACCGGGGCAGGTCACGATGACTTCGGCGGCGGTGATCCTCATGCGGACTCCTCGGACAGGACGGCGATCTTCAAGTGGTCTCGTTCGGTCAGCGCGGTGCCGAGCGCCCGGTCGGCCTGCTCCAGCGGGAACCGGCTGGTCACCATCCGGGCCAGGTCGACGCGTCCCGAGCGCAGCAGGGACACGGCGGTCCGGAACGCCCCGGGGCCGTAGCGGAAGCACCCTCGCACGTCGATCTCCCAGCGCTGCGCCGCCGCCAGCAGGTCGGGTGCGGCGGGACGGGCGGCGGGAATGCCGACGAGCGCCACGGCTCCGCCGGGCACCAGCGCCCCCAGGTTCACCGCCTCCGGCGCCCCGGAGCACTCCAGCTGCCGGTCGAAGCTCCCCGCTTCGGGCTGCTCCGCGGTGGTGTCGAGGACTTCGTCGGCTCCGGCGCCGGCGGCCGTCGCCAGCCGCCGCGCGTCCACGTCGGTGAGCACGATGCGCGCCGCGCCCGCCGCCCGCGCCGCCGCCACGGCCAGCTGGCCGATCGGTCCTGCGCCGGTGACCAGCACCGATGATCCGCTCAGCACGTCGGCGCGGCGCACCGCCCAGCACGCCACCGCCAGCGGCTCGACCAGCGCGGACACCGCCGGGTCGACCTCGGCGGGCACCGGGTGCACCAGTTCCGCGTCCACGACCAAGGTGCTGCGGAGGGTGCCGTGCACCGGCGGCGAGCCGAAGCAGCGGCCCGACGGGCACAGGTTGTACCGACCGGCCGCGCAGGTCGGGCAGCGGCGGCACGGCCGGGCTGGTTCGACGGCGACGGTCCTGCCGAGCAGGTCCGGGTCGGCGCCGTCGCCGAGTTCGGTGACCACTCCGGACGCCTCGTGCCCGAGCACGGTCGGGCTGCGCAGCACGTTCGGCCCGTTGCGGCCCTCGGCGTAGTAGTGCAGGTCGCTGCCGCACAGGCCGGTCGCGCGCACGGCGACCCGCACGGCCCCCGGCCGCAGCGGTTCCGCTTCGACCTCTTCGACGCGCAGGTCGCGCACCCCGTGCAGGACGGCCGCTCGTTCGCTCACCGGATGATCCTTTCTCGAGTTCCGTTGCACCACAACGAGTCCTCCGGGTGTTCCGGACGGCGCCCCGCCGCCCCACCTGCTGCGCAGATCACTCGGACGTCACCCGAACCGGCAGCGGTTCGACCTTGCGGATGAGCACGCCGTAGGAGAACGCGCCGATCAGGCCCAGCGCCCCGGACAGCACCAGCGGGGCCACGAAGGATCCGCCGGTGGCGGTCTGCAACACGCCGGTGACGATCGGGCCGATGAACCCGGCGATGTTCGACGCGCAGTTCTGGATGCCCGCCAGCGAGGAGACCTGGCCGGGTTGCGGCGCGACGTCGGCGGGCAGCGAGGCCACCGAGGCGGCGCTGAACGCGAGGCTCGCGTACGAGACGGACAGCAGCACCACGGCCATCGCCGCGTTCGGCACCACGACCGCCAGCGCGATCACCGAGCTCAGCAGCATGCCGGGGATGAGGCAGGTCTTGCGCGCCTTGGTGAGGCTCCAGCCGCGCCGCACCAGGGAATCCGACACCCAGCCGCCGAGCAGGCTGCCGCCGATGGCCACCACGCCGGGGATGGCGCCGACGGTGCCCAGCTCCAGCAGGTCGAATCCCCGCGCCTGCACCAGGTAGCTGGGGAACCAGGTGATGAAGAAGAAGATGATGTAGTTCAGGCAGAAGAAGCCCAGCATCATCGCCCACACCGTGCGGTAGCGGAACAGGTCCCGCCAGCGGACCTTCCGCTCGCCGTCCGAAGTGGACTCCTCACGGGCACCGCCCGCCCTGATGTAGGCGAGCTCTTCCTCGGTGACCCGCGGGTGGTCCTCCGGCTCGTGGTAGGCCCGCCACCACCACACCGCCCACAGCAGCGCCAGCACGCCGACCACGAGGAACGCGGCCCGCCAGCCCTCCCACGCGATGATCGCGGTGACGACCGGCAGCGCGATCGCGGTGCCCGCCCGCGCCCCGTTGTCCCAGATGCTGTTGGCGAACGCTCGCTCCTGGCGCGGGAACCAGCGGGAGACGACCTTCGCCGAACCGGGGTAGCCGGTGGACTCGCCGATGCCCAGCAGGAACCGGAACACCAGCAGCGCGAGCAGCCCGGTGACCAGACCGGTCAGCATCGTCGCCACGCCCCACACCAGCGCGCCCAGCGCGAACGAGCGCTTCGCGCCGATCCGGTCGATCAGGACCCCGGCGGGCAGCTGGAAACCGGCGTAGGCCAGGAAGAACGTGCCGAGGATCAAGCCTTGCACGCTCGGGTCGAAACCGAGGTCGTGGTTCATCGAGGGCAGCGCCACGCTCAGCGCGGAGCGGTCGATGTAGTTGACCGACAGGCCGACGAAGCACAGCAGGGCCATGCCCCAGCGCAGGTTGTTCGCGCGCCCCTTCGGACGGGCCGACCCGTCCGCGGCCTCGGATCGCACGGCCATAGCTCCTCCTCGAGCCGACCCGCCTCCGCTCTCGGCGAGCGCCCGATCCAAGGGCGTTCCGATATGCGGAATGACGTTCTGATTTAGTGAACGGTAGCGTAAGGGGACGATCACCGGAAAATCAACGCCCCACCCCTCCACATCCGAAGGCGGTGCACCATGACCTCCGGCGCCAGCGAAGGCAGCGCGCTGCGGACCCTGCGCGTGCTCGAAGCGGTGGCCCGGCCCGGCGGCCCGCACCGCCTCGGGGAGATCTCCGCCGCGACCGGCATCGCCAAGCCGAGCACCCACCGCATCCTCGGCGGCCTCACCGGTGCCGGATACGTCGTCGGCGACGGCGACGGCGCCTACGGACTCGGACCCCGCACCTACGCGCTGTCGGCCACCATCGCCTCGAGCGAGGACACCGGCGGGGACACCGTGCTGCGGCGCTTCCAGTCCGAGGTCGACCAGACGGTGCACGTCGCGCTGCGCAGCGGTGACCACGCGATCTACGTGCGCAAGGTCGACAGCGAAGGCCCGTACCGGATGGCCTCCCGGATCGGCGGCGTGCTGCCGTTGCACTGCACGGCGATCGGCAAGGCGATCCTGGCGCACCTGCCCGGCGAGGAGCGCGCGGGACTGCTGCGGGGCCTGCCCGCGCCCACCGAGCGCACGCTCACCGACCCGGCGGCCCTGGAACAGGAACTCGCGCAAGTCCGCGCTAACGGCTACGCCCTCGACGACGAGGAGAACGAGCGGACGATCCGCTGCATGGCCGCGCCGCTGCTGGATCGCGACGGGCGGCCCGTCGGAGGCGTGAGCATTTCGACGATCACCTTCCAGACGCCGAAAGAAGCCCTGCTGGGCCACTCCGCGCGACTCGTCGAGACCGCGGCGCTGCTGGCTCCCCTCTACACCTGACGCCCGGTTCACGCTCCGCGGCGGCGCGGGTTTCGGCACACCCTCGGCGTCGAACTCCGGCGCTCCGGACGGCACCAGCTTTTTCAGGATCACAGCGCGAAAATCCGGCACCTGTCGCGCTCGTGCGGCGACCGCCCGCCACCGGATCGAAACCGTCCGGCAACCTCGGCGGTAGTACGCTCGGTGACCACATCGGCGAACACGGATCAAGGCTGGTCTTGCGCTCCGCGCAACGCATCGCGACAGCGGAACGCCCGGCACGGCCCGCGCCCCGCCGCTCCGGTGATCACTCGATCCGGTGAGGCCGGGAACCGGGTGGAACGGGGCGGAGTCAGAACCGGTTGCCGCTCGGTGAAGGGAGTCACGTCAGTGGATCAAGTCCGCGCCCGGTTGCGCGGCGGGCCCGAGGACGGCCGCGAGGTCAGCGTCCCCGCCGACCACACCGGTCACCCCGTTCCGCGCATCACCGTGCCCGTCCGGCCGCAGACCCCGCCGCGCTGCGCGGCCGGGCCGCCACCGCTGCTGATCTACGAACGGTCCGGCTCGCACACCACGGACACCTGGGACTTCGAGTACGTCGGAGCCGAATCCCAGAACTGAGCCCCTACCGCCGCTCACCTCCTCGACCGCCCACCGCGCGCCACATCGGGTACAGGTCCGGACCGCCGGGGAGCTCGATCGGGCCCCCCAGGTCCGTGAAACCGAGCCGCGCATACAGCGCACGGCTCGCGAGGCTGCTCGCCTCCAGGTACGTCGGCAGCCCGGCACGGTCGTACTCCCGCAGGCTGGCCGCGAGCGCCGCCGTGCCGACTCCGGTGCGCTGGTGGTGCGGCGCCACCCCGATCAGCGACAGGTACCAGTGCGCTCCCACCGGGTGCCGGGCGCCGGTGAGCTCGCCGAGCACGCCGACCCGGTCGAGGAACGGTCCCGCCACCTCGGCCATCCGCCGTTCGCCCGCGTCGTCGAGCATCCGCGGCGGCTCCCCCTCGGTGCCGCGCAACCACACCTCCACGACGGACTCGCCGGCCTTCACCGCGCCGACGCGGTCGGCGTGCTCGACGACCAGTCCGAACCAGTCGAGGTAGACCTGCTCGCGCGCGTCCGCGTCCGGCACCAGCCAGCAGGACACCGCGTCGTCGACGAACGCGCTGACCAGCGTCCTGACCCGCACGTCGGTTTCAGCCGGCATCGATGCGCTCCTCCGAACGGGGGATGGTGATCGATCGCGCGCCCATTCCGATGCGCGCGTAGGAATCCGGGTACCGGGACCGCAGCACCGCACCCCAGCCGAGTCCGGCCAGCACCACCGCCAGGTAGGCGCCCGGCAGCATCCAGGCCGCCGGATCACCGGGCGGCACCCCCAGCACGGTGCCGAACGAGCGGATCGTCAGGTGCAGGACGCCGCCGAGCACCAGTGCGGCCAAGCTCGGCGCCAGCAGCGTCCGCCAGATCCCGTGCCCCGGCGCGGGTACCCGCAGGAAGTAGCCGACGACTGCCAGCGAAGTCGCCGTGACCAGCAGCAGCACGCCCAGCGCGCCTCCCGAGGCGCCCCAGAAGAACAAGTAGGTCACCGGGTCCCAGCCCGTCATCGCGAACAGCCCGACGACCAGCACCGTGAGCACGGACTGGGTCACCGAACCGGCGACCGGCGCCGAAGTGCGACTGCTGGTGGCGGCCAGCCCGCGCGGCCCGATGCCTTCGCGGCCGAGCGCGAAGAAGTAGCGCGCGCACACGTGGTGGAACGAGAGCATGCCCGCGAACAGGCTCGTCACGTACAGCGCGGATCCGGTCGTCACCAGTCCGGCGGGCAACCGGTCCGCCGCGAGCACGAACAGCAGCTCCGTGGAGTGCTCCTCGGCCTGCGCCACGATGTGCTCCGGCCCGGTGGCGACGGTCATCGCCCAGGTCGAGAACCCGTAGAGCCCGCCGATGACGACCAGCGACAGGTAGGTCGCGCGGCTGACCGTGCGGGGATCGCGCGCTTCCTCGGCCAGCACGGTGGAGTTCTCGAAGCCGATGAATCCGGTGAACGCGATCACCAGGATCACCCCGGCCGCACCGGTGCCCAGCTGCGCCGGGTTCAGCGTCGTCAGCGAGACTCCTGGTTCGGCCGGGTCGGTGAGGAACGCGAGGTCGTAGAACAGGATCACGGCGATCTCGGCGATCAGCAGGACGCCCAGCACCCGCCCGTTGACGTCGATGCGCAGCAGTCCCAGCAGCCCGACCAGGATCAGCCCGACCCCGGCGAACACCCACCACGGCAGGTCCGGGCCGCCCACCTGGCGCAGGAAGTCCGCCGCCCCCACCCCGAATCCGCCGACGAGGCTGATCTGGACCATGGTGTAGGCGAGCACCGCCACCCCGCCCGCGGCGGTACCGGGGATCCGGCCGAGCCCTTTGGCGATGTAGGCGTAGAAGGCACCCGCGTTCTCCACGTGCCGGGCCATCGTCACGTAGCCGACGGCGAATAGGCCGAGCACCAGGGCGATCGCCAGGTAACCCACCGGGATGCCGGTGATGCCGGAGACCGCGAACCCGCTGACCGCTCCCCCGCCCACCACCGTCTCGGGTGCCGCTGCGGCGACGGTGAAGAAGATGATCGACCACGTCCCGAGGCGGGAGGCGGCGAGCGAGTTCGACACCGGGCCGGTTCGGTGCGCGACCTCCACTGGCCTGGAGGTCTTGGGCGACGACACGTTCTTTCTTCCCCTCGTTGTGCGGGTTCTGCGGACGGTGCTCACCGGCGCGGGGTCATCGCCCACTGCTCGCGGGCCGCGGCCACCTCGGCCACGACCGTGCGCAGCCCGCCGGGCAGCCGCTGCAGCCAGTGCTCGGAGCGCCGCTCGGCCTGCCGCAGGACCGGCCGGGACAACCCCAGCCGCCCGGTGACACCGGTGCCGGTGGCCAGCAGCGCCAGCGCCACCTCCGCCTTCGCCTCCGGGACGGTGATCATCCCGGAGCGGGTGGCCGCCGATTCGGCGTGCGCGAACAGGTCCACCAGGTCCTCCACCGGGGTGCGGTGGTCCAGCGCCCCGGTTCGCCAGGCGACCGCCGATCCGCCGCGCCACCGGCCGGAGACCGGGACCTCCCGCACCACGTCGGTGATGGTGAGCCGGGCGCGCACCTTCTCCGTCGCGGTGCGCGCGAGGTAGCGGATCCAGGTGCGCACGGCGTGATCCGGTTCGTTGCGGATCTCGCGCAGCACCGACCAGGACAGGAAGTCCGGCGGCATCCCCTTGCCCGCGGGGCGCACCGTCGGCTCGACCCCGATCTCGTCCTCCAGCAGCAGTTCCGCCAGCAATCCGCCCGCGCAGCCCAACGCCACCAGCGCCGGATCGACCCGCGCGGTGAGCCGTTCCGCTCCGGCGTGGGCGGCGAGGAAGTAGCGGTCGGCCAGCCGCAGCGGGATGCGGCCGGTGCGAGTCGGCCGTTCTCGCGCCACCTGCTCGCCGCGCGGGACCGGCGGGTCCGGCCGGTCAGCTATCTCCTCCGCGGTGACCAGGTTGTTCCGGGGCAGCCTCCGGCCTCGGCGGCCGTTCACCGCCCCTCCGTCGATCGACATGAGCACCCCAGTGAACTCGGTTCCCCCGGAAACGCGGGCGACTCGCGATCGATCGCTCTGCGTTTCCAACCTTGGACACAGAGTAATCCTTCCCGGCCTCCTGCAAGATCCTCCAGTAGCGCGAAATCGACTGTGATCAACCCGACCGCACTTCGCTCGATCGAGTGGTCATTGAGGGGCGCACGCCCGAAAACACTTGACGCACAAGGGTTTTTAGGAGCCGCCGGACGGCGCATCGGGGCACCGTGACCGGCCCCAGCGACCGCCCCGGCTCGCGCCGTCGAGATCGACCGACTTCCGCGGGGAACACCCGTCGCACGCGGCGTGTTTGACTTCGAGTTAACGCGAAGTCGCAGGATCAACGCCGGACACCGCACCACCGGAACCGGCACACCCCGCGGGACCGCCCCGAACCGGTCGCCGCACCGGCCCGCCGCCGAACCGGGCCGCTCACCGAGAGGAACCACCACCATGACCCCCACCGGCGTCAGCTGGGAGACGATGCGCTCCTTCGCCAGCGACGAGTCGGTGACCCGCCAGCGCCTCGCGCGCGGCCTCACCCGGCGGATCATGCGCTACGCCCGGCCCTACCTGCGGGACATCATCCCGTTCCTGGTGCTGGTCGCCCTGGCCGCGGTGCTCGGCATCGTGACCCCGCTGCTGTTCAAAGCGATCATCGACAACGGCATCCTGCCCCGCGACATGGGCGTGGTCGTGTGGCTGTCGCTGGCCGTCGCCCTGGTGGCCGTGCTCGAGGCAGGGCTGTCGCTGCTGCAGCGCTGGTACTCGGCGCGGCTCGGGGAAGGCCTGATCTACGACCTGCGCTCCGAGGTCTTCGACCACGTGCAGCGGATGCCGGTCGCGTTCTTCGTGCGAGCCCAGACGGGCTCGCTGGTCAGCAGGCTCAACACCGACGTCATCGGTGCGCAGCGCGCCCTGACCAGCACGTTGTCCTCGGTCGTGTCGAACGTGCTGAGCCTGGTGCTGGTGCTGGCCACCATGTTCACGCTGTCCTGGCAGATCACGCTGATCGCGCTGGCACTGCTGCCCGCGTTCCTGCTGCCGGTGCGCTGGGTCGGCCGGAAGCTGCAGCGCATCACCCGCGAGCAGATGAAGACCGACGCCGAGATGAGCTCGCTGATGACCGAGCGCTTCGGGGTGGGCGGCGCGATGCTCGCCAAGCTCTACGGCCGCACCGACGAGGAGGCCGGGCTGTTCTCCTCGCGGGCCGCGCGGGTCCGCGATCTGGGCGTCGTGTCGGCGATGTACAGCCGGGTGTTCTTCGTGGCGCTGACGCTGCTGGCGTCGCTGGCGACGGCCGTGGTGTACGGGCTCGGCGGCGGCCTGGTGGTGTCGGGGGCGTTCGAGCTCGGCACGCTCGTCGCGCTGGCCACGCTGCTGAGCAGGCTCTACGGCCCGCTGACCGCGCTGTCCAACGTGCACGTGGACGTGATGACGGCGCTGGTGAGCTTCGACCGCGTCTTCGAGGTGCTGGACCTGCGGCCGATGATCGAGGAGAAGCCGGACGCGGTCGAGCTCGGTTCCCGATCCGAACCCGCCGCCGTCGAGTTCGCGGACGTCTCGTTCCGCTACCCCGCTTCCAGCGAGGTCTCGCTCGCCTCGCTGGAATCCGTCGCCCGCCCGGAGAACGCACCGGCGCACGACGTGCTGCACGACATCACCTTCCGCGCCGAGCCGGGCCAGACCATCGCGCTGGTCGGCCATTCCGGCGCGGGCAAGACGACGATCACGAACCTCGCCGGACGCCTCTACGACGTGGACGAGGGCGCCATCCGCATCGCCGGGCACGACGTGCGCGACGTGACGCTGCGCTCGCTGTACTCCACGGTCGGCGTGGTCACCCAGGACCCGCACCTGTTCCACGACACGATTCGCGCGAACCTGTCCTACGCACGACCGGGGCTCTCCGATGACGACCTGATCGCGGCGCTGCGCACCGCGCAGCTCCAGGACCTGGTCGACGAGCTGCCGGACGGGCTCGACACGGTGGTCGGCGACCGCGGCTACCGGCTCTCCGGCGGGGAGAAGCAGCGCCTGGCGATCGCCCGGCTGCTGCTGAAGGCCCCGCCGGTGGTGGTGCTCGACGAGGCCACCGCGCACCTCGACTCGGAGTCGGAAGCCGCCGTGCAGCAGGCCCTGTCCACGGCGCTGGCCGGGCGGACCGCGCTGGTCATCGCGCACCGCCTGTCCACGATCCGCGAGGCGGACCGCATCCTGGTGATCTCCGGTGGCACCATCGCCGAGCAAGGCACCCACCAGGACCTGCTCACCCGGGGCGGCCTCTACTCCGAGCTCTACCGCACCCAGTTCGCCCAGCAGCCCGAGACCACCGAGAACGGCCACCGCACAGCACGACCGGCAGCCCCCACCCGCTGACCCGAGGGGCTCGGCCGGCCATCGGGAATCGGCTGAGCCCCTCCCGTCCCGTCCCGCGGCGAAGCCGCTGAACGACGACCACCAGAGCAACCGGACCACCCGCGGGTCTTCGGCGTTCTTCTCGCGAGGACGGCAACTCTCTCGCGACCGAGCCGCTGGTGGAATGCTCCCGCAGCGCGAAGACCGCCGAAGTTCCGCCACCCGACCGCCCGGGCCACGAAACCAGGCCGATCAGTCCGTCAACGGACGGGTGCCCATTCGGCCGTCGGGGTCGATCCTGCGGAGCAAGGCTCCGCAGATCTCGCCCATCTGCTGGACCTGGGTGCTGGTGAGCGCGTCCAGGACGAGGTCCCGCACTCGTTCGACGTGGCCGGGTGCGGCCTCGACGACCTTGCGGTATCCGGCGTCGGTGAGTTCGGCGAGGTTGCTGCGGCCGTCGCGGTCGGAGCGGGCGCGGCGCACCCATCCGTTCTTCTCCAGCCGCGCCACCACGTGGGAGACCCGCGAGGGCGAGGCGCTGGCGCGGGCGGCGAGGTCGCTCATCCGCAGCGAGCGCTCGGGCCGCTCGGAGAGCATCGCCATCACCCAGTAGCCGAAGTGGGTCAGGTCCGAATCGCGCTGGAGCTGCGCGTCGAGGGCGGGCGGCAGCAAGGTCATGAGCATCGCGAGCTGGCGCCACGACGTCTGCTCGTCCTCGCTCAACCACCTCGGCTCGTCCACCCGGCCAGTCTAACCAGACCGCTTGAAGCGTCATGCACCTTTGCCTAGGCTGTTATTTGAAGCTTCAAGCAAGGAGGCCGCGATGACCACCCCGCACGCCGAGCCGATGCCGGCGCTCTACCTCAGCCACGGCGCCCCACCGCTCGTCGACGACGAGCTGTGGACCTCGCAGCTCGCCGCCTGGGCGGGTGACCTGCCGCGCCCGCGGGCCATCCTGGTGGTCTCCGCGCATTGGGAGTCCGCGCCGCTGATGCTCGGCGCCACCGAGACCGGCGTGCCGCTGACCTACGACTTCGGCGGGTTCGCCGAGCGCTACTTCCGCACCCGGTACCGCAGCCCCGGCGCGCCCGAACTCGCCGCGCAGGTAGCCGCGCTGATGCCGGACACCGAACCCGTCGCCCACCAGCCGGACCGCGGGCTCGACCACGGCGCGTACGTGCCGCTCACGGTGATGTACCCGGACGCGGACATTCCCGTGCTGCAGATGTCGCTGCCGACCTTGGCGCCGGAAAAGCTGCTGGAGCTGGGCAGGCGGCTCCGTCCGCTGCGCGACGAGGGGGTGCTGATCATCGGCTCCGGGTTCACCACGCACGGCCTGCCGTTCCTCACCGAGTGGCACCCGAACGCCGCGGCTCCCGGCTGGTCGCAGGAGTTCGACCTGTGGGCCGGGGAGGCGCTCTCCCGCGGCGACGTGGACGAGCTGGCGGCGTACACCGCCCGCGCCCCCGGCATGCCCTACGCGCACCCGACCGCCGAGCACTTCGCCCCGATGTTCGTCACGCTCGGCGCGGCGACCAGCAACGACGCCCCGCCGGACCAGACCATCGACGGTTACTGGATGGGCTTGGCGAAACGCTCCTTCCAGGTCGCCTGACCCCGAGGAACCCGCGCCAAGCGGGTAACGATCAGCCGCAAGGTAGTCGCCGAGTCCTTTTGATCCACGTCTTGTCAGCGGCGAAGCCCCTGAGCAGCGACCGCGCACGCAGAACGACCACCGGCGGGTTCTCAGCGGTTTCCTCGCGACGACAGCATTTTCCTCGTGGCGGAGCCACGAGGAAAAATGATCCCGCAGCGAGGAAGCCGCTGAGGTTCCGCTGAGCGACCCACTACGCGACTCTGGGCGGCTCCTGCGAACAATTGATCACGCGAGCCGCCGGGATGCCGCAGCGTTCGGCTCGGGCGCAGCCGTGGATCTGCCAGTCCAGCTGACCGGGGGCGTGCGCGTCGGAGTCGATGGCGAAGTCGCAACCCAGCTCGAACGCCTCGCCCAGCAGCGCCATCGGCGGGTCCAGGCGCTCCGGCCGCGAGTTGATCTCGACGGCGGTGCCGTGGTCGCGGCACGCGCGGAACACCTCGCTCGCGGCGAACTCCGACGGCGGACGTCGCGAGCGCAACCTGCCGGTGCAGTGCCCGAGCACGTCCACGTGCGGGTTCGCCACCGCCGCGCACATCCGGCGGGTCATCTCGCGCGCGCCCATCCGCAGCTTCGAGTGCACGCTGGCGACCACGAGGTCCAGCTCGGCGAGCACGCCCGGGTCCTGGTCCAGGGATCCGTCGTCGAGGATGTCGACTTCGATGCCGGTGCGGATCTGGAACGGGGCCAGCGCCGCGTTCAGCTCGGCGACGAGATCCAGCTGCGCCCGCAACCGCTCGATACTCAGCCCGCGCGCCACGGTCAGCCGCGGCGAGTGGTCGGTGAGCACCATCCACTCGTGCCCCAGGCCCCGCGCGGTGCGGGCCATCTCCTCGACGGGGCTGCCCCCGTCAGACCAGTCGGAGTGGGTGTGGCAGTCGCCGCGCAGCTCCGCCCGCAGCGCACGACCTTCCCGCTGTTCGGGGGCGTCCGCGCGCAACCTGGCCAGGTAGTCCGGGATCTGCCCGCGCACCGCCTGCTCGATCACCTGAGCCGTCGTCTTGCCGATGCCGGTGAGCGCGGTCAACCGGCCGGATTCGGCGCGCGCGGCCACGTCGTCGTGCGCCGCGACGACGTCGGCCGCCCGGCGGAACGCGCGGACCCGGTAGGTCGGCTCGTCCGCCCGTTCCAGCCAGAATGCGATCTCCCGCAGCGCGGCACCGGCGTCCATGTCCCGTTGGTAGCCGGTCCTCGCCCGGATCGCACTCCGGCGGGAAGATGCGCACGGAGCACGGCGGCCGGGAGACGAGGAGGCACGGTGGACGCGCGGCAACTGGAGTACTTCGTCACGATCGTCGACGAGGGCGGGTTCCACCGGGCCGCCGAACGCCTGCACGTCGCGCAGCCCTCGCTGTCGCAGGCGGTGCGCACGCTGGAGCGGGACGTGGGGGTCGCGCTGTTCCACCGGCTGGGCAGGCGCGCGGTGCTCACCGAGGCGGGCCGGGCGATGCTCGAACCCGCCCGGCAGGTGCTGCGGGACCTCGACACCACGCGCGCCACCGTCGAATCCGTGAAGGGCCTGCGCACGGGGCGGGTGCAGGTGGCGGTACTGCCCTCTCAGTCGGTGGAACCGCTGACCGCGATGATCGGCCGGTTCCACGAGGCCGACCCCGGCGTGCTGGTGTCGGTGCAGCCCGCGTTCACGGCGCCGGAGGCGGCGGACATGGTGCGCGGTGGGCGCAGCGAACTGGGACTGATCGGCGCGGCCGAGGACTTCGCGCTGCCAGGCCTGCGCGAACACCTGGTGGAGCGGCAGCGGTTCGTCGTGGTCACCGGCCCGGACGGGCCGTGGGAACCGACCCGTGCGGCGGTCGGGCGCGCGGAGCTGGCCGGGCAGCGGGTGATCACCTCACCGCAGGGCAACCGGATGCGCCACGTCGTCGACGAGATCATCGCGCAGGGCGTGGACCTGCGGATCGTGGTGGAGACCGCGCACCGGGAAGCGATCCTGCCGCTGGTGCTGCGGGGCGCGGGTGTGGCGGTGCTGACCGAGGGCTGGGCGGAGTTCGCCCGCGGCAGCGGAGCACGGGTGTTCGACCTGGACCCGGCGGCCGAGCTGCGGATCTCGCTGATCCACCGACCGGCGCCGCTGAGCCCCGCCGCGCAGCGCTTCCTCGACTCGGCGCTGCGGAGATAAGCGCCGCCTATCAGCCGGATGCGCAGCCGGTCTTGGACGCGGCCGGGCGGAGCGGCGTTGGATGGCGGCATGTCCAGCTACGAGATCGCGGTCCTGCCCGGTGACGGCATCGGCAACGAGGTGATGCCGGAGGCGCTGCGGGTGCTCGACGCGGTGGCCGGCGAGCACGGCCTCGCGTTCACCTTCCGGCACTTCGACTGGAGTTGCGAGACCTACCGGGCGACCGGCCGGATGATGCCGGAGGACGGCCTCGACCGGCTGCGCGACCACGATTCGATCCTGCTCGGCGCCGTCGGCCATCCCGGCGTGCCCGATCACGTGTCGCTGTGGGGGCTGCTGCTGCCGATCCGGCGCGAGTTCGACCAGTACGTGAACCTGCGGCCGGTTCGGCTGCTGCCCGGGGTGACGCCGCCGGTGCGGGACAAGCAGCCCGGCGACATCGACTTCTGGGTGGTGCGGGAGAACACCGAAGGCGAGTACTCCCGCCTCGGCGGGCGCCAGGGTGAGGGCACGCCCGCGGAGATGGTGCTGCAGACGGCGGTGTTCACCCGGCACGGCACCGACCGGATCCTGCGCTACGCGTTCGAGTTCGCCGAGCGCATCGGCAAACCGCACGTCACCTCGGGGACGAAGTCCAACGGCATCTACCACTCGATGCCCTACTGGGACGAGCGGTTCCGGGCCATCGCGGCCGAACACCCGGACGTGGCCGTCGACCAGGACCACATCGACATCCTGTGCGCGCGGTTCGTGATGTCGCCGGAGCGGTTCGACGTGGTGGTGGCCAGCAACCTGTTCGGCGACATCCTCTCCGACCTCGGGCCGGGCGTGACCGGCACGATCGGCGTGGCTCCGTCGGGCAACATCAACCCGCAACGGCGCTTCCCGTCCACGTTCGAGCCGGTGCACGGTTCGGCTCCGGACATCGCCGGGCGCGGCATCGCGAACCCGATCGGGCAGGTCTGGTCGGCGGCGATGATGCTCGACCACCTCGGCGAGGCGGCAGCGGGCGCGCACGTGGTCCGCGCGATCGAATCGGTGCTGGCGGCCGGTGTCGTGCGCACCCCGGACCTCGGCGGCACCGCGAGCACCGAGGACTTGGGCAAGGCCATCGCCGCCGAGATCACCGGCTGAGCCGCTCCCCGCGCCCAGCGGACCCCCACCCCGTACGACACGCCCGCCCACGCCCGCGACTTCAGCGGCTCCGATCGCAGTGAACGGCCCGTTCGTCCGATCCGGTTGGACGAACGGGCCGTTCACTCATCCCACCCCCGCGCCGAGCCCGGCCGTCCGAGGGGCGCGGACGGGTTCCGGATCGGAGTGAACGGACCGTTCGTCCGATCTCGTTGGACGAGCGGGCCGTTCACCCATCGGTGCCCGGGGTCGAGCACGGCTGTCCGAGGGGTTGCGGGCGTGGGTGAACGGACCGTTCGTCCAATCCGGTTGGACGAACGGGCCGTTCACCTGGCTGCTGGACGTGGCCGGTCGGTCAGCGGAGGTTGGTCGCCGCCCAGCTGTCGAGTTCGGCGCGGGCTTCGGCGAGGCGGTCGGGGGCCGGGACGTCGGGACCGTTGGCGACGAGGGCGTAGTGCACGGTGCCCGGCGCTTCGGGAGCGGTGAGCAGCAAGCGGTCGTCGTGGCGCCGCGCGGCGTCGCCGAGGTCGGAGAGCACCGTGGTGTTCTGCGCTCCGAAGCTCTCCGGCAGGTGCAGTTCCGTCGGCGCGGTGCCCGGTCCGTCGCGCCACACCAGCACGCCGAACTGGCCGTCGCCGACGACTTCGCGCAACGCGGGCATGTCCTCCGGGATCCGGTTCCACGTCAGGGTCCGGTCGCCGTCGCGGGAGCGGTCCTCGTAGGTGAACGCGACCGTCGTGCCGTCGACCGCTCGCGGGTACAGCCGGTCGAGGACCCGCGGGTCGGCCCGCAGGCCGAGGGTGCCGGTGTCGTCGCGGCCCACCGCGGAGAAGTCCTCCCCGTTCCACCCGTCGGCCTCGGTCTGGATCTTGTCGGGGTTCCCGTTCATCGCCTCGTGGTGGCGGTCGTGGTAGATGTCCCACTGCCATTGCGTTCCGGACAGCACCGACCCGGATTCGGCGGGCGCGCTCCACCAGTCCGCGCCGGACAGCCGCGAGTCCATGGCCTGGTAGATGCCCTTCATGACGGTCGGGAACTTGTCGGCGGTGTTCCCGCCCAGCGGGTGGCCGAACTCGGAGACGAATCCGGTGGTGCCCAGGTCGGCGGCGCGGTCCCGGATCTCGGCGAAGTCCGCGGAGTTCTCCCCGTCCTTCGCCTTGCCGTACAGGCCGGATTGGGCGAGGGCGTGGTAGAAGTGCGAGTTGAACACGTAGCGGGTGCCGAGCTCGTCGAGCTCTTCGAAGCCGCCCGGTTCCTTCACGAAGGACACGTTGTTGTTCCAGAACACGGTGGGTTCCACGTAGGCGGGTTTGTCCTGCCACCCGGTGCGATCCATGACGGCGCGGAACCGCTCGAAGAACGGCCACAGCACGTCGCGCTCCCAAGCCGCGGCGTCCTGGCCCTCGTCGAGGTTCCCGGCGTGCGGTTCGTTCATCGGGTCGAAGCCGAGGATCCGCTGGAACTGGGCTTCGGTGAGGTGCGCGGCGAGGTGGTCGAGGGTGGCTTCGGCCTGTGCGAGGAACGCGTCCTGCACACCGACTTCACCGGCCGGGGTGGGGATGCGGCGGTTCTTCCAGAAGTCGGCTTTGGCCTGCTTGACCGCTTGGTTGTTCATCATGTTCTGCCCCCAGTGGAAGCAGATTCCGCAGCTCTCCGGCGGGTAGTCGCCGCCGTCGACGACCCACTTCGGGGCGCCGTCGCCGCTGTACCAGCTGTCCGGGCGGAACAGGTGCCGGGAGTACAGGTCCTGGTGGTAGTCCGGCAGCACCCAGAAGCCTTCGTCTGCGAACGCGGCGATCTGCTCGGTGACCTGGCGCAGGTACTGCTCGTCGATGCGGTCCGGAGCCGGTTGCACTCGTTCCCAGGACAGCAGGAACCGCACCGAGTTCGCTCCGGTCTGCTCGCGCAGCGCCGCGGCGGATTCCCGGGCGTCGGCGGCGTCGGCGAACGGCAGGTTGCCGTTCTCGGCGAGCTTGACCTCGCCGGAGACGTTGTAGCCGCGCAGCACCACTTCCCGCCCATGACCGTCCCGATAGGACACTCCTGACCCGGAGGGCACGAGGGTCAGCGTGCGGCTCGCGGCATCGTCAGCGGGCCGCTGCGGCGCGGCTCCCGCGACGGGCGCCAGCGGGAGTGCGATGAGGGACAGCGCACAGGCGGCGCCGAGCAAGCGGATCATGCGCCACAAGCTACGAAGCCCACGCAGACCGGACAACAGCTGATCGTGAACAGTGTTCACGGTTCACTCGTTCAGCCCAGTTCCGACCCGGCCACGCCCGCAAATTCGGTTAGTCGTTTGCCTAAAGGCATTAGGCTGCTGCATAATGGTCCACATGGCACGCGCAGGACTGACCACGGAGCGACTCACCCGCGCCGGGGCCGAACTCGCCGACGAGGTCGGGTTCGAGCAAGTCACCGTCTCGGAACTCGCCCGGCGGTTCGACGTCAAGGTCGCGAGCCTGTACTCGCACGTCAAGAACTCCCACGACCTCAAGACCAACATCGCGCTGCTCGCACTGGAGGAGCTCGCGGACCGGGTCGCCGCCGCCCTGGCCGGGCGCGCGGGCAAGGACGCGCTGGCCGCGTTCGCCGACGCCTACCGCGACTACGCCCGCCAGCACCCCGGCCGTTACGCCGCCGCCCGGCTGCCGCTCGACCAGGAGACCGCCGCCGCCAGCGCCGGAGTCCGGCACGCGCAGATGACGCGGGCGATCCTGCGCGGCTACGACCTCGACGGAGACGACCAGACGCACGCGGTCCGGCTGCTGGGCAGCGTCTTCCACGGCTACGTGAGCCTGGAGGCCAGCGGCGGGTTCAGCCACAGCGCCCCCGCTTCCGAGGTGACCTGGAGCCGGATCATCGACGCCCTCGACGCCCTCCTGCGCAACTGGCCCGAATCCTGAGCCACCTGCGAAAACCGACGAATTCGAATTGAGATCATGAACGACGAACAGAGCTGGATCACTACGCCCATCACCGCCGAACTGCTGCGCGGCGCGATCGAACTGGAGCGCACCGAACGCGGACTGGCGCCGCTGCGCCTGCCCGCGCAGGCCCGCGCGCAGTGCCCCGACCAGCGGTTGCTGGTGGCGCAGGCGGAACCGTCGGGGGTGCGGCTCGTGCTGCGCACCCGCGCCACCGTCATCGAGCTGGACACCGTGCCCACCAAGAAGGAGTTCCCCGGTGCGCCGCCGCGCCCGGACGGCGTGTACGACCTGCTGATCGACGGCGACCTGGCCGACAGCACCAGCGTAGCGGGCGGCAACGTCATGACCGCCGAGCTGACGACCGGCTCCGGCGAGGTCCGTCCCGGCCCGACCGGCACCGCCCGGTTCGCCGGCCTGCCCCGTCGGGACAAGGTCGTCGAGATCTGGTTGCCGCACAACGAGCTCACGGAACTGGTCGCGCTGCGCACGGACGCTCCCGTCGAGCCCGTCGCGAACGACCGCCCGGTGTGGCTGCACCACGGCAGTTCGATCAGCCACGGTTCCAACGCCGCGAGCCCCAGCACGATCTGGCCCGCGCTGGCCGCCGCTCGCGGCGCAGTCGACCTGATCAACCTGGGCTTCGGCGGCAACGCCCTGCTCGACCCGTTCATCGCCCGCGCGCTGCGCGACACCCCCGCCGACGTGATCAGCGTCAAACTCGGCATCAACGTGGTCAACGCCGACCTGATGCGGCTGCGCGCGTTCACCCCGGCGGTGCACGGCTTCCTCGACACCATCCGGGAAGGCCACCCGTCGACGCCGCTGCTGGTGGTCTCCGCGATCCACTGCCCCATCCACGAGGACACCCCCGGACCGGGCTCCGTCGACCTCGACGCCCTGCGCGCCGGGGAGCTCCGGTTCACCGCCACGGGCGACCCGGCCGAGGTCGCGAGCGGGAAGCTGACGCTGCGCGTCATCCGGGACGAACTCGCCCGCGTCGTGCGGCAACGGGCGGACGACGACGCGAACCTGCACTACCTCGACGGGTGCGAGCTCTACGGCGAGACCGATTCGGCGGAGCTGCCGCTGCCCGACGCCCTGCACCCGGACGCCGCCGCGCACGAGCGCATCGGCCACCGGTTCGCGGACCTCGCCTTCGGCACCGGAGGCCCGCTCGCGGCGCACACCTGACCGGCCGCCGTCGAACCTCGATTCCACCGGTCCCCGATCCGGGTCGAGGCCCCTTCTTCCCTCGTGCCGCCCGATGAGGTGGATGCGGCTCACGACTGCGAGCCGCATCCGCACTCGACGGGCGAGCGGACAACGCCGTCGTCCCGGCATCCGGACCACCACCGAGGCGGGATTTTCTGCGAGCGATGACGCGTTCAAGAACATGACCGATCAGCCACCTCCTGCTATCCCCGCAGGCTCACGCCCTGGAGGGCGCATGAAGCTGAACGACGCGACAGTGCTGGTCACCGGCGCGAATCGCGGGCTAGGTCACGCCATCGCCGTCGAGCTGGTGCACCGCGAGGCGAAGGTCTACGCCACCGCGCGCCGACCCGAACTCATCGACGTTCCGGGAGCCGAGGTCATCCGCCTCGACATCACCGACCAGTCATCGGTCGACGCCGCGGCGAGACTCGCGGGCGACGTCGACGTGCTGATCAACAACGCCGCGTCCACCGCGGGCGGCAACCTGGTGACCGGCGACCTCGACTCCATCCGCGAGGTGATGGACTCCAACTACTACGGCACCCTCGCCATGATCCGCGCGTTCGCCCCGATCCTGGCCCGCAACGGTGGCGGAGCCGTCCTCAACGTCCTCTCCGCCGCCGCGTGGAGCACCGTCGACGGCAACACCGCTTATGCCGCCGCCAAGTCCGCCGAGTGGGGCCTCACGAACGGCGTCCGACTCGAACTCGCCGGCCAGGGAACCCAGGTCGCCGCCCTCGTGCCCGGACTCATCGCCACCCGAACCTTGCTCGACTTCGCGTCGAAGACGGGAATGGATCTTCCCCAAGACGCCCTCTACGAACCCGAAGAGCTCGCACGAATCGCCCTCGACGGGCTCGAAGCCGGCGACATCGAGATCCTCGACCGCTTCAGCGGCGAGGTCAAAGCAGCTCTGGCGGGCCCACCGCGAGCACCCACCGGCTAGCCGCGTTCTGTCGCGAACACCGGCCCCGGAGACCGGCGCCCCCGCCCGGTTACGCCCGCGCGGGTCCGCCTTCGCCCCGCGGGGCCTGGTCAATGCGGGTGCGGACGGTGGTGAGGGCGCCGAGGGCCAGCACGGCTCCAGCGGTGAGCGCCGTCAGCACCGCGAGCTGCAGGCCCGCGCCCGCCGGAGCGAGCACGCCGACCAGCACCGCCTTCGCTCCGATGCAGGCCAGCAGCGCGGCGGGCACGATCGCGGGCATCCGGTGCAGCGCGCGGTTCACGAAGCCGAACGCGGCCCGCGCGCCCAGCAACGCGGGCACCGCCGCGCAGCACAGCGCCGCGCCGAGCTCCGGCGATGCGCGGCCCGCGCTCAGGGCGAACACGGCACCGGCGACGCCCGCTCCGGACAGCACCAGCCACGGAGCGGGCGCCGCGGGCGCGCTCGGGTCCGGGTGCTCGGCTCGGCGGAACCACCACCAGCCCGCGCCGAGCACGGCCGCCCCGAACACGGCGACCGGCCAGCGCCCACCGCCGGTCGAGAACGTGAGCACCGCGCGCAGCACCAGCGCGCACCCGACTGCGAGCAGCACGACGTGCCACTTCAGCGTCTCCGCGACCGCCACCGCACCCACGGCGAGCAGCACCACCAGGTCGAGGCAGCGCGACCACGATGCCGCCCATTCGGCGAGGAATTCGGCGCCGGAGCCGCCGTGCGCGAACGCGGCGCCCAGCGCGGCGGTCACCCCCAGCTGCCCGAGCCACCACTGCACCGGGGCACGGGCGCCCGGGTTCCGCCGGGCCCGGAAGAAATCCCAGCCGAGCACGACGGCCGCGACACCGATCGTCGTCGCCCACCACGGAAACCACGCATCCATGAGCGCCTCCGGCCGCGGTCGAGATCGTCGCCCGCATCGATCTCCGGTTGTATGCCGCCGCCGAGTCCGAGTCCACCCCTCGACCGGTGCGCCAGCCGAACGGCCTAGCGTGTCCACATAGGACGGACACCTTCGCCCGGGGGGTCGGTGTACCGCCGCACCGGACGCGGAACGCCCGCCGAACGCGGCGAATACTGTATTCTCCGAACAATCTGCCCTGACCAGCAGGAATTCGTCGTTCAGACAGCCGCGGAGCCGCTCATGCCGCCGTCCTCCTCCCCCGCACCGACCGGACGTCAGGTCGCACGGCCGGTGCCGCTGCGGGAAAGCGTCTACGAGGCGATCCTCGAGATGATCGTGACCGGCGAGCTGGAGCCCGGCAAGCACCTGGTCGAGAAGGAGCTCGCCGAGCTGCTGGGCGTGTCCCGCCAGCCGGTGCGCGAAGCGCTGCAGTGGCTCCAGAAGGAGGAGTGGGTCGACCTGCGACCGGGCTACGGCGCGTTCGTGCACACCCCCACCGACGAGGAAGCCGACCAGCTGCTGAGCGTGCGCACCCTGCTGGAGGCGGAGTCGGCGCGGCTGGCGGCGGCGCACCGCACCGAGGAGGGCGTGGCCGGGCTGCGCGAAATCCACGCCGAAGGCGTGCGCTCGCTGGGCGCCGACGACATCGAGGCCGTGGTGCGGGCCAACGCAGCGCTGCACGCGCGGATCACCGAGCTGTCCGGCAACCGCGTGCTGAGCGAGCTCGCCGATCAGGTGCACCGGCGGGTCCGCTGGTACCACACGCCGGTGGCCCGGTCGCGCGGCAAGAAGTCCTGGGACGAGCACGCCGCGCTGATCGACGCGATCGAGCGGGGCGACGGCGACCGCGCCGCCCGGTTGATGCGCGAGCACACCGAGCACACCCGGCTCACCTACCTGGGCCGCGCGGAGGAACCGGCGAAACCCGCCCGGAAGCGCAAGTCCTGACGATCGCCGTCCGAAAAGATCCGGACCGCGAACGAGCCTGGGGAATCCGTTGCACCGCAACGGTTCCCGGCCGTCACCGATCCTCCTCCCACCTGCACCGGTCCTTCGCGGGCGACCTGCTGACGTGCCGCCGGCCGCGAGGCCGCTGAGCAGCACCCGCCCTCGCAGTTCGCCAAGGCTCACCGGCTCCCTCGTCACCGGGTCGATTCTCCTTGGGCTCCGCGGGTGAAATCGCTGCCGCCACGAGGAAGCCACCGCGGTCTTCTCACCTGCGCTCCCTGAAAATCACCAAAGAGTTCTAAAGGCTTGTTCAACTGACGGAAACCGTCGCGCCGCCATCCGTGCGTAATGCCGGACGCGCCTCTGGACAGCTCCCGGACCGAGGAGTACGCCTAGCTCATACGGTATGCAGTATGGAGCTCCACCGAGGGTGCGCCGATCGGCAGGTCATGCCGGGCGCGCGGTGAGGAGACGAGCACCGAATGGCGAATTCCGGTCCTTCCGCTAACGACACCGAACTGATCTCCGGCGGCCACCTGGTCGCGAAGGCGCTGCGCGCCGAAGGAATCGACACGATCTTCACCCTGTGCGGCGGGCACATCATCGACATCTACGACGGCTGCGTCGACGAGGGCATCTCGGTCATCGACGTGCGCCACGAGCAGGTCGCCGCGCACGCCGCCGACGGTTACGCCCGAGTCACCGGCCGACCCGGTTGCGCCGTGGTCACCGCAGGCCCCGGCACCACCGACGCGGTCACCGGCGTGGCGAACGCGTTCCGCGCGGAGAGCCCGCTGCTGCTCATCGGCGGCCAGGGCGCGCTCTCGCAGCACAAGATGGGCTCGCTGCAGGACCTGCCGCACGTGGACATGATGTCGCCGATCACGAAGTTCGCCGCGACCGTGCCGCACACCGAGCGGGTCGCCGACCTGGTCTCGATGGCGTTCCGCGAGTGCCACCACGGCGCTCCCGGACCGTCGTTCCTGGAAATCCCGCGCGACGTGCTCGACGCGAAGGTCCCCGTGGACCGCGCCAGGGTGCCCGCGAGCTACCGGGCCTCCACGCGCTCGGCCGGTGACCCGGAGGCGATCGAGCGGCTCGCGGATCTGCTGGTGCACGCCGAGAAACCGTGCATCCTGCTCGGAAATCAGGTGTGGACGTGCCGGGCGACGGACTCGGCGGTCGAGCTGGTGCGCACGCTGGACGTGCCCGCGTTCATGAACGGCGCCGGGCGCGGCACGCTCGCGCCGCAGGATCCGCTGCACTTCCAGCTGGCGCGCAGGCACGCGTTCGCCAACGCGGATCTCATCGTCATCGTCGGCACCCCGTTCGACTTCCGGATGGGATACGGGCGCAGGCTCTCCCCGCAGGCCACCGTGGTGCAGATCGACTTGGACTACCGCACGGTCGGCCGGAACCGGGACGTCGACCTGGGCATCGTCGGCGACGCCGACGCCGTGCTGCGGGCCACGGCCCAGGCCGCGTCCGGAAGGCTGGAGAACGGCTCCACCGCCCGCAAGGAGTGGTTGCGCGAACTGCGCGAAGTCGAGCAGGCGGCCTACGACCAGCGCCTGCCCCGGCAGCTGTCCGACGCCTCCCCCATCGACCCGTACCGGCTGGTGCACGAGATCAACGAATTCCTCACCGAGGACTCCATCTACATCGGCGACGGCGGTGACGTGGTCACGTTCTCCGGCCAGGTCGTGCAGCCCAAAGCACCCGGGCACTGGATGGATCCGGGGCCGCTCGGCACGCTCGGCGTCGGCGTGCCGTTCGCGATGGCCGCCAAGCACGCGCGCCCCGACCAGGAGGTGGTGTGCCTGTTCGGCGACGGCGCGTTCAGCCTCACCGGCTGGGACTTCGAGACGATGGTGCGCTTCGACCTGCCGTTCGTGGGCATCGTCGGGAACAACTCGTCGATGAACCAGATCCGCTACGGCCAGGCGCAGAAGTACGGCGCGGACCGCGACCGGGTGGGCAACACGCTCGGCGACGTGCCCTACAGCGAGTTCGCGCGGATGCTCGGCGGCCACGGCGAGGAAGTGCGCGATCCCGCCGAGATCGGACCGGCCCTCCTGCGCGCTCGGGAATCCGGGAAGCCCTCGCTGATCAACGTGTGGATCGACCCGGACGTGTACGCGCCGGGAACCATGAACCAGACGATGTACAAGTGACCCTCCGGCCGCCGTGAGCCGGGATCACCGGCTCACCGCGGCGACCGGATTCTCCCACCAACGCGCGACATTCCCCGCCCTCGCGGGACGGCTTCGAATCGCCCCTCTCGGGCGCGAAGGAGTGACGATCATGAGCACCGCACTGGAAGGCGTCCGGGTGCTGGACATGACCCATGTCCAATCCGGACCGTCGGCGACCCAGATCCTCGCGTGGCTGGGCGCGGAAGTCCTCAAGCTGGAAGCCCCGGCCGGCGACATCACCCGCACCCAGCTGCGGGACGTGCCGGACGCCGACAGCCTCTACTTCACGATGCTCAACGGCAACAAGCGGAGCATCACGCTGAACATGAAGAGCACCCGTGGCAAGGAGTTGTTCACCGAACTGGTCCAGGACGCCGACGTGCTGGTGGAGAACTTCGGGCCGGGCACGGTCGACCGGATGGGATTCGACTGGAACCGGCTGCGCTCGCTGAACCCAGCGCTGATCTACGCCTCCATCAAGGGGTTCGGCGACGGCCCCTACACCCACTACAAGGCCTACGAGGTCGTGGCGCAGGCGATGGGCGGCTCGATGGCCACCACCGGCTTCGAGGACGGTCCGCCTACCGCGACGGGCGCGCAGATCGGTGACTCGGGCACCGGAATCCACACCGTCGCAGGCATCCTCGCGGCGCTGCTGCAGCGGGAGCGCACCGGTCGCGGGCAGCGGGTGTCGGTGGCGATGCAGCACGCCGTGCTCAACCTGTGCCGGGTGAAGCTGCGCGACCAGCAGCGGCTCGCGCACGGGGCGCTGCGGGAGTACCCGAACGACGAGTTCGGCTCCGAGGTGCCGCGTTCCGGCAACGCCTCCGGCGGCGGCCAGCCCGGTTCGGCGCTGCGGTGCAGCCCGGGTGGGGCCAACGACTACGTCTACGTGATCGTGCAGCCCGTCGGCTGGGCGCCGATCGCCCGCTTGATCGGCCGCCCGGAGCTGATCGACGATCCGGACTGGGCCACGCCGGAAGCGCGGCTGTCCAAGCTGGACAAGATGTTCCGGCTCATCGAGGAGTGGACGCTGCGCCACGGCAAGTGGGACGTGCTCGCGCGGCTGACCGAGCAGGGCGTGCCGTGCGGTCCGATCCTGTCCACCCGCGAGCTGATCGAGGACGCCTCGCTCGCCGACAACGGCATGATCGTCACCGTCGAGCACCCGCAGCGCGGTCCGTACCGGACCGTCGGGTGCCCCATCAAGCTGTCCGACTCGCCCACCCACGTCACCCGCTCCCCGCTGCTGGGCGAGCACAACGAGCAGATCTACCGGGATCGGCTGGGCGTGGACGTCGCCGAACTGGCCGAGCTCAAGGCGAACGGAGTGATCTGATGGGCCACGACAAGCAAGCGGTGCGCCGGGTGCTCGACGCCGTGCTCGCCGAAGGGCGCTCGGCGCTGACCGCACCGGAGGGCCGCACCCTCTGCGACGCCTACGGCATCCCCGCCGCCGCCGAAGGGCTCGCGCGCAGCGCGGAGCAGGCGGTGCTGCTGGCCGCCGACATCGGCGGACCGGTCGCCCTGAAGATCGTCTCGCCGGAGATCCTGCACAAGACCGAGGCCGGCTGCGTGCTCACCGGCATCGAGGGCGCCCAGGACGTGCGCGCGGCCTACGAGACGATCCTCGACCGCGCCCGCCGCCACGACGCGACCGCGACGCTCACCGGCGTGCAGGTGCAGCAGATGATCACCGGTGGGCACGAGGTCATCATCGGCGCCACCACCGATCCCACCTTCGGCAAGCTCGTCGTGTTCGGCCTCGGCGGCGTTCTGGTCGAGGTGCTCGAAGACGTCACGTTCCGGATGGCCCCGGTCGACGCGGCCGAGGCCCGCGGCATGCTCGGCGACATCAAGGCCGCCGCGGTGCTGCGCGGAGCACGCGGGACCGAACCCGTCGACACGGAGGCGCTGGCCGGCGTGCTGCACCGGCTTTCCGAGCTGGTCACCGACTTCCCCGAGATCTCCGAGGTCGACCTCAACCCGGTGTTCGCCGCCCCCTCCGGCGCGATCGCCGCCGACGTGCGGGTGCTGCTCGACCCGGACGGCGCGCGGCGCCCCCGGCGGCATTCGCGCGAGGAGATCCTGCGGGCGATGAACAAGCTGATGCGGCCCGCCT
Organism: Saccharopolyspora sp. NFXS83; assembly: GCF_026241095.1. Classification (GTDB taxonomy): domain Bacteria; phylum Actinomycetota; class Actinomycetes; order Mycobacteriales; family Pseudonocardiaceae; genus Saccharopolyspora_C. Next base: position 116,613 of record NZ_JAPFGB010000006.1, read on the forward strand.
CGGTCGCGGTGATCGGCGCGTCCAACGAGGACGGGAAGATCGGCAACTCCGTGCTGCGCAACCTCACCGACGGCGGCTACGGCGGGCGCATCCTGCCCGTCAACCCGAAAGCCGCCACCGTGCTCGGCCACCGGGCGTACCGCAGCATCGACGACGTGCCGGGCGAGGTGGACGTGGCGGTGTTCGCGGTGCCCGCGAAGTTCGTGCCCGCCGCGTTGGAGGAGTGCGGCGCGAAGGGCGTCGCGGCGGCCGTCCTCATCCCGTCCGGGTTCGCCGAGACCGGCAACACCGCCCTGCAGGACGAGGTCGTGGCCATCGCCGAGAAGCACGGGATCCGCTTGCTGGGGCCGAACATCTACGGCTACTACTACACGCCGCACGACCTGTGCGCGACGTTCTGCACGCCCTACGACGTGCGCGGCGGAGTGGCGCTCACCTCGCAGAGCGGCGGCATCGGGATGGCCATCCTCGGGTTCAGCCGCACCACCCGGACCGGTGTGTCGGCGATCGTCGGGCTCGGCAACAAGTCCGATGTGGACGAGGACGACCTGCTCGCGTTCTTCGAGCAGGACGAGCACACCCGGTGCGTGGCGATGCACCTCGAAGACCTCAAGGACGGGCGGGCGTTCGTCGAGGCCGCGCGGCGGATCACCCGCACGAAACCGGTGGTGGTGCTCAAAGCCGGGCGCACCGAACTCGGTGCGCGGGCGGCGAGTTCGCACACCGGCGCGCTCGCGGGCGACGACCAGGTCTACGACGACGTGCTGCGCCAAGCCGGTGTGGTGCGCGCCCCCGGCCTCAACGACATGCTGGAGTACGCCCGCGGGCTGCCGGTGCTGCCCACGCCTCGGGGCGAGAACGTCGTGATCATCACCGGCGCGGGCGGTTCCGGGGTGCTGCTGTCCGACGCCTGCGTGGCGAACGGGTTGCGGCTGATGGACGTCCCGCCGGATCTGGACGAGGCGTTCCGCCGCCACATCCCGCCGTTCGGCGCGGCGGGCAACCCCATCGACATCACCGGCGGCGAACCGCCCCGCACCTACGAGGAGACCATCCGGCTGGGCCTGCGGGATCCGCGCGTGCACGCGCTGATCCTCGGGTACTGGCACACGATCGTCACCCCGCCGATGGTCTTCGCCGAGCTCACCGCACGCGTCGTGGCCGAGGCCCGTGCCGAGGGCATCAGCAAACCGGTCGTGGCCTCGCTGGCCGGCGACACCGAGGTCGAGCAGGCGAGCGAGTACCTCTACGACCGCGGTGTCGTCGCTTTCCCCTACACCACCGAGAAACCGGTGGCCGTGCTGGGCGCCAAGTACCAGTGGGCCCGCGCCGCCGGATTGCTGGACTGACGACGAGGAGGTCAGTGCCGTGGAAGCAGACAAGTCCTCCGCCGGAAGTGCGGAACAGGAGCCCGAGTCAAGCCCGCAGCGGCGGGCGCGCACCGGCGCGCGGGTGTGGCGGGCCGGGCGGCTGGAGGCGATGCCCATCCGGCCGCTGCCCGACGCGCCGCCCTCGATCCACCTGCTCGGCCCGACCGTGTTCCTGGTGGCGCTGGGCGTGGGCATGGGCGAGTCCTACATGTGGCCGCGGCTGGTGCTGGTGTTCGGCCCGGAGATCCGCTGGCTGTTCCTGATCGGCGTCACCTTGCAGGCCGTGGTGATGCTGGAGATGGCGCGCTGGGCGATGGCCACCGGCGAGAGCATCTTCAGCGGCGCGGCCCGGATCGCGAAACCGCTGATGTGGTTCTTCTTCGTCACCGCGATCGCCGTCTACATCTGGCCGGGGCACCTCTCCGCGGGAGCGGCGGCGCTGGAGGAGATCACCGGCGTGCCCTGGGTGCTGTCGGCCTGCGTCGGGCTGGTGCTCGTGGGGGTGGTGTTCAGCCTCGCGAAGGTGATCTACCCGCTGCTGGAGAACGTGCTCAGCCTGTTGATCGGACTGCTCGTGGTGGGGACCAGCGTGGTCGCCGCGATGGCGGGCAACCTGGCGGACCTGGGCAGCACGCTGGCCGGGATGCTGCACTTCGGCTACTTCCCGGCCGAGGCGATGTCGCCGACCTGGTTCCCCATCGTGGTCGGCTCCATCGCGTTCGCCGGGCCGTCCGGGATGCAGCAGATGTGGTACACGCTGCACCTGCGCGACAAGGGCGCGGGCATGGGCGCGCACATCCCCCGCATCCGCGGGCTCCGGCACGCCGCCGAGGAGGAGACGATGCCCTCGCGCGGCTTCATGTTCGACACCGACGATCCGGCCGAGCTGGACAAGTGGCGGGGCTGGCGCCGCTGGGTCACCTTCGACGCGCTGCTGCTGTTCTGGGGCGTGACGATGCTCGTCACCATCTCGTTCACCGTGCTGGCCCAGTCCGCGGCCCGGCAGAACCCGGGGGTGCGGGGGCTCATCGAGTCCGGTGAGCGGGAGGCCGCGATCAGCGCGATGGCGGACGCCTTCTCCGCGGCCGGCGGTTCCTGGATGGGCACGGTGTTCCTCGGGTTCATCGCGCTGATCGGGTTGAACGCCACGCTCGGGCTGTTCGACTCGTTCTCCCGCGGGCAGGCCGACATGACCTACCACTTCGTGCCGGGAGCGCGGCGGCTGCGGCTCTCGCACCTGTACGCGGGCTTCCTGTGGGGCGTGATCATCTTCGGGATCCTCGTCCTGCTGTTCGGTCCCGCCGACGGCCCGGGCGCGATCCTGGACGTCCTGGCGTTCCTGTCCACGTTCGCGATGGGCGCGTACTGCGTGGTGCTGCTGCTGGTGAACAACCGCCTGCTGCCGAAGCCGATCCGGCCGAAGTGGTGGAGCAACGCGATCATCGGCTTCGGCGCGGTGTTCTACCTGGGCATGCTGTTCTACAGCCTGCTCCGATTCGGCGTGGTGGTGAGTTGAGGTGCCCATGACACGACCACGACCTCTCCGGGAGCGGGCGCCGATCGTGGTGCCGGGCGCGGCCATCGGTGCGGTGGCCGGCGGCTTCGCCGGACCGCTGGCCTCGCTCGCGCAGCAACCGCCGTGGTGGACGGCGGTGACGACGCTCGCCCTGGTGCTGCCGCTGGCGTTGTCCGGCGGCGGCCACGGGCTGCTGCTGGCCTCCGGACTGCTGCGGCCGGGGATGTTCGCGCCGGCCGCGGCGTACTGGCTGGTGGCGTTCCCGCTGGCCCGGTTGCTGCACGAGACGATCACGTGGTGGGTGTTGAGCGGCTCGCCCGGCCTGCGCGAGCCGCTCGCGGGCTTCCTGGCGTACCAGGCGCTGATCGGCACCGGATTCGCCATCGGGTTCGTCTGGTTGCACGAACGCCTCGCCCCGCACTGGTTCCTGCGGCTGGCCGCGCACAACGAGCTCGCCGCCGCGCTCACCGCCCACTACGTCCGCCAAGCCGGTCGGCCCCGGGCGCACGCCCGCCGCGCCGACGGCCGCTGAGCGGCCCGGAGACCTGTCAGTCCACCCGCTGCCGCTGTCGTGGCAGCGGAGTTCTCCGCTCCTGCTCCGCGGATTCGCCCTGCCGCGCGGCCGATTCGACGGCCGCGGCCGTCATCAACCCCAGCATGCGCCCGTCGGCGGCGTGACCGCGCGGCATCCGCGCGACCGCTCGCGCCAGCTTCCGCAGTCCTCCCATGGGTGCTCACCTCCTGTTCCCACACTGCATACAGTCTGCACTATCCCGGCCGCCGGGAAAGCCGCCGAACCGGCATGCGCGAGGTCACACCATCGGCCGAGAACGGCCCGCGAACCGGGCGGATCTGTGAGTCCGCCGACACCGGTTGCGAGTACCGGACGCGCGGCTCGTAAGCTAGGGGATTCCGGCCTCGTCAGTCCCCCGAGCGGGGCCGGAATCCCCGATCACAGGATTCCGCATGGCACCACCAGGACCGTCCCAGCCGCAGCAGCCGCACGGCGTCGACCACTACGACGCGACCTTCGCCCGCGACCTTCGCTGGTCTCAGCGGCTGCGCGAACAGCTCGACGAACTGCCCACCACCCCCGAACCCCACCTCGACTGACGCCCGCCGGGTGATCACTGCCCGGCGGCGGGATCGGGTTCCGGACCGGCGTCCACGCCGAGCTGCCCGGCGAGCAGCCGCAGCAGGTGGTCGGCGTCCACGGGTTTGGTCACGCACTCGGTGGCCCCGGACGCGAGGCTGCGCTCGCGGTCGCCGTGCATCGCCTTCGCCGTCACCGCGATGATCGGCAGGTCCCGGTGGCGCGGGATGCGCCGGATGGTGCGGATGGTGGAGTTCCCGTCCAGCTCGGGCATCATCACGTCCATCAGCACCACGGACACGTCGTCGTGCTCCTGCAGCGCGGCCAGCCCGGCGATCCCGTTGTCCACGTACACCACGCGCAACCCGTGCTGCTCCAGCAACGCGGTCAGCGCGTAGACGCTGCGCGGATCGTCGTCGACCACGAGCACCTTCTGCCCGTCGAAGCGCGGGAACCCCGCCGTGCCGTGCTCCGAACCGGATCCGTCCTCGGGGGCGATGAGCGGCCCGGTGTCGATCGCGGACTCCCAATCCGGCATCGGCGGGTCGATCCCCTCGGCCGCGACGTCGAACTTGACCTCCGCGCTGATCGGCGGGGGCCCCGATGCCGGTTCCGGCGGCGATTCCACCTCGGCGACCGCCTCCGGTCCCGGATCCGGCTGCTCGTCCCGCGCGGGGAACCGAACGGGCAGGTGGAACGTGAACGTGCTGCCCTGGCCGGGTTCGCTGCGCACGGTGAGTTCGCCGCCGAGCAGCGCGGCCAGCTCGCGACTGATGGACAGGCCGAGCCCGGTGCCGCCGAACTCGCGCACGATCGTGCCGTCGCCCTGCTGGAACGCCTCGAAGATGCGGTTGAGCTTCCCGGCGGGCACCCCGATCCCGGTGTCCTGCACCGAGAACTCCACCAGCTCCGGCTGCGCCCGCAACGCCGGATCGGCCGCCGCCGACGGGTCGCCGCGCTCGATGCGCAGCCGCACCGACCCGTGCTCGGTGAACTTCACCGCGTTCGACAGCAGGTTGCGCAGGATCTGCTCCACCCTGCTCTGATCGGTGAACAGCGTCGTCGGTGCCGACTCCGCCACCACCGCCTCGAAATCGAGCCCCTTGTCCGCGGCCAGCGGGCGGTACTGCGACTCCAGGTGCCGGGCCAGCTCGGCCGGATCGACGTCCTCCGGCAGCACCGTCATGTGCCCTGCCTCCACTTTGGACAGGTCCAGCACATCGTTGATCAGGGCCAGCAGGTCGCTGCCCGCGGCGTGGATGGTCCTGGCGAGGTCCACCTGCTGATCGGTGAGGTTGCCGTCGACGTTGTCGGCGAGCAGCCTCGCCAGCAGCAGCGAGCTGTTCAGCGGCGTCCGCAGCTCGTGGGACATGTTGGCCAGGAACTCCGACTTGTAGGCCGACGCCAGCGACAGCTCGCTCGCCCGCTCCTCCAGCTGCTGGCGGGCCTGTTCGATCTCGCTGTTCTTGATCTCGATGTCCCGGTTGCGCGCGGCCAGTTGCTCGGCCTTCTCCGCGAGCTCCGAGTTGGAGCGCTGCAACTCGTTCTGCTGCTGCTCCAGCTGTTCGGACCGCGCCCGCAGCTCCCGCGCCAGGTGCTGGGACTCGGCCAGCAGATCCTCGGTCCGGGAGTTGGAGACGATCGTGTTCACCTCCACCCCGATCGTCTCCTGCAACCGTTGCAGCAGATCCAGGTGCAGCGCGCTGAACTCGTGCACCGAGGCCAGTTCCAGCACGGCCAGCACCTGGTCCTCGAACAGCACCGGCACCACCACCACGCCGACCGGGGTGGTGGTGCCCAGCCCGGAACTGATCCGCAAGTACCGCGGCGGGGTCTCGCGCACCAGGATCGTGCTGCGGTCCGCGGCGGCCTGCCCCACCAGCGACTCCCCCAGCTCGAACCGTTCCGGGGGATCGGTGCGCGGCAGGCCGTAGGCGGCGGTGCGGGTCAGCACCGGGCCGTCGTCGTCGCCCTGCGCCAGGTAGAACGCCCCGTACTGCGCGGAGACCAGCGGCACCAGCTCGGTCATGATCAGCGCGGCGAGCGCGCGCAGCTCCCCGCGGCCCTGCATCAGCCCGGACAGGCGCGTCAGGTGCGTCTTGAGCCAGTCCTGCTCCTCGTTGGTGCGGGTCGTCTCCGCGAGGTTGGAGATCATCGCGTTGATGTCGTCCTTGAGCTCGGCGACCTCGCCGCTGGCCTCGACGGTGATCTGCCGGGTCAGGTCACCGCTGGTCACCGCGTTCGCCACGCCCGCGATCGCCCGGACCTGCGTGGTGAGGTTGCCCGCGAGCCGGTTCACGCTCTCGGTCAGGCGCCGCCACGTCCCGGAGATGTCGGCGACCTCGGCCTGCCCGCCGAGCTTGCCCTCGGTGCCGACCTCGCGCGACACCCTGGTCACCTCGCCCGCGAACGCGGAGAGCTGATCGACCATCGTGTTGATGGTCGTCTTGAGCTCCAGGATCTCGCCCTGGGCGTCCACGTCGATCTTCTTGGACAGGTCGCCCTGCGCCACCGCCGTCGTCACCTGCGCGATGTTGCGCACCTGGTTGGTCAGGTTGCGCGCCATCAGGTTCACGTTGTCGGTGAGGTCCTTCCACGTCCCCGCCACGCCCGGCACCCGCGCCTGCCCGCCGAGGATGCCCTCGGTGCCGACCTCGCGGGCGACCAGCGTGACCTGGTCGGCGAACGCGCCCAGCGTCTCGACCATCCCGTTGATCGTCGCGGCCAGCGCGGCGACCTCCCCCTTGGTCTCCACGGTGATCTTCTTCGACAGGTCGCCGCCCGCCACCGCGGCGGCCACCTGGGAGATGTTGCGCACCTGGGTGGTGAGGTTGTCGGCCATGATGTTGACGTTGTCGGTGAGGTCCTTCCAGGTGCCGCCGACTCCGGACACCCGCGCCTGCCCGCCGAGCTTGCCCTCGGTGCCGACCTCGCGGGACACCCTGGTCACCTCGTCGGCGAACGCGGAGAGCTGATCGACCATGGTGTTCAGCGTGTTCTTCAGCTCCAGGACCTCGCCGCGCGCGTCCACGTCGATCTTCTGGGTCAGGTCGCCGCGCGCCACCGCCGTGGCCACCTGGGAGATGTTGCGCACCTGCGCGGTGAGGTTGTCGGCCATGAGGTTCACCGAGTCCGTCAGGCCGCGCCAGGTGCCCGCCACGCCCGGCACCTGCGCCTGCCCGCCGAGCCTGCCCTCGCTGCCGACCTCGCGGGACACCCTGGTCACCTCGTCGGCGAACTCCGAGAGCTGGTCCAGCATCGAGTTGAAGGTGTCCTTGAGCTCCACCAGCTCCCCGGAGACCTCCACGGTGATGCGCCTGCTCAGGTCGCCGCGAGCCACGGCCTTCGCGGCCTGGGAGATGTCGCGGACCTGGCCGGTGAGGTTCGCGGCCATCTGGTTCACCGCGTCGGCCAGCTCCCACCAGGTGCCCACCAGGCCGGGCACCTGCGCCTGCCCGCCCAGCCTGCCCTCGGTGCCGATCTCCCCGGCGACCCGGCTGACCTCGGAGGCGAACAGCGACAGCTGGTCGAGCAGGTCGTTGACCGTCGAGGCCACGTCGCCGAAGCCACCGGGCAGCCGGTCGTCGGCGCGGCGCGGCATCCGCTGCGTCAAGTCGCCCGCCGCGACCGCTCCCAGCACCCGGCTGAGCTCGCCCGCGGGGCGCAGCAGCGCCTCCAGGAGCTCGGTGACGGCCTGTTCGCCCCCTTGCCAGCCCCCAGCGCCGCCGAAGCTCACCGGCGGCTGCGGCCACTCCCCGCGCACGGCCGCCGCGGTGACCCGCCGCAGCTCGGTGATCAGGTGCTGCTCGCGGTCGGCGAGTTCGTTGAACACCGCCGCCAGTTCCGCGTCGGGACCCGCCACCGCGAGCCTGCGGCGGAAGTTGCCGTCCCGCAGGTCCCGTAATCCGGCGAGCAGCCGGTCGCGCCCAGGATCAGCGGTCACCGCGTCAGTCCTTGCCCCGGGTGCCGCGGTCGAGCCGCAGTTCGGTCGCGAGCACCGCCGCCTCGCTGCGGTGGCGCATCGCGAGCTTCGCCAACATCTGCGAGACGTAGTTCTTGATCGTCTTCTCCGCGAGGTACATCCGCTGGGAGATCTCGCGGTTGGTCAGGCCCTCCCCGATGAGCTCCAGCACTTCCCGCTCCCGCGAGGTCAGCTCCCGCAGCGGGTCCGCGCGTTCCTGCTCCCGGCGCAGCCAGGACAGCATCGCCTCGGTCTTCTTCGGGCTCAGCAACGACCGGCCGGATCCGACGGTCCGCAGCGCGCTGAGCAGCTCCTCGCTGACCACGCCCTTGAGCACGAAACCCGCCGCACCGGCCAGGATCGCGTCCAGCAGCGCCTCGTGATCGTCGAACGAGGTGAGCATCAGGCACCGCAGTTCCGGGTGCTGCGAGCGCAGTTCCCGGCACAGCTCGACGCCGTTGCCGTCGGGCAGCCGTACGTCGAGCACGGCCACGTCCGGCCGGTGCTGCGGCACCAGCGCCAGCGCCTCGGCCGCCGATGCCGCCTCACCGATCAGTTCTAGTTCCGAATCGGATTTCACCAGGGCCGCCACGCCCCGCCGGATCACCTCGTGGTCGTCGACCACGAACACACGTATCGCCATCTCGCTCGCCGGCTCCCCTCGTGGATCACTGCGGACACCAGGGCATTGACCAGCATAAACGCGAAGGGGCGTTACGCACCCGGCGCCGAGTGGCGACGATCTCGCAAGTGGAACCCGGACGCGGGCGCGGCGGCGGTGCCGCTCGTGCCTGGAGCGAGCCGACCCGCGTGCCAGGACAGCTGGCACTGCTCGCGGCAGAAGTCGTCGGACGGGCTAGAGGACGGGATCGGTTCGCGGCAACTCGCACAGAACATCATCGCTGCACCGCCTCCACGGAGAAGGTTCGTGCACGTCAGTGCACCCCCCACGTGTTCCGCTGAGGTTGCGGACAGGTCACGGAACGCATCGCCCCGGTTCCACGACCCCTTCGCGATGCCGGTCAGCCGGTGCGCTCGCGGTCCCGCGACGGGAGCGCGCCCCGCATTCGGAATCGCTGCCGCGAGCGTGCCCGGCGACCTCTCACGAGGTCACCGCAGCGCGTAGACGCTTTCGACGAAGTGGGCCAGCTGGTCGTCGGTGATGTTCCTGGCGAGGTCGGCTTCGCTGATGATGCCCACGAGCCGATGCCGGTCGATCACCGGCACCCGCCGGATCTGGTGGGTCTCCATCATCGTGAGCACCTCGGTGGTCTCGGCATCGGCGGAGACCCAGTGCGGGGTGCCTGCCGCGAGCTCGCCCGCGGTCACCTGCGCCGGGTCCCGTCCCTCCGCGCAGCAGTGCAGCACGATGTCCCGATCGGTGAGCATGCCGCGCAACCGGTCGTCCCGGCCGCAGATGGGCAGCGACCCCACTCCCAGGTCCCGCATCATCCCGGCGGCCACCTGCAGGTTCTCGTCCTCACCCACGCAGCGGGCTCCCGCGTGCATGATCTCGCGCGCCATCATGAGCTTCTCCTTCCGGGTCGGGCCGAGCGGCCTTCGAGCTCGGCCGGGTCGCGTGCGCGGGTCAGGATTCCCGCATCAGGCGGTCGAACGCCTCGTTCGCGTGCGCCCAGACCGCGGTGAGCACCCCGTCGGCCCCCTCGGCGCCCCGCGGGGCGTCGATGGCGACGACGAAGCCGGGTTCGGCCACCCTGCGGCGCAGGAAGACCAGGTGTCCCGCGCGGGAGCGGCCCATCCGCTCACCGTTGTCCCGCGCCACGCTTTGTCCCGGGGCGAGTTCGGAGGTATCGGTGTCGGCCATGCCTTCCGTTGTAGTCACTTCCACGCGGAGCCGCAGGCCAGGGACGATGCGTGTGCGGCAGCGGCGCAGCAGTGGTGCGCTGGTGGTGCGAGAGGTGTCCCGGACGCGGTTCCGGGAGGGACGCGGCGAACAGGAGCACCGGATGGCAACCGAAGAAGTCGACGCGGTCGTGATCGGCATGGGCCCGGGCGGGGAGGACGTCGCGGGGCGCCTCGCCACGGCCGGGCTCGACGTCGTGGCCGTGGAGTCCCGCCTGGTCGGCGGGGAATGCCCGTACTACGCGTGCATTCCGACGAAGATGATGGTGCGCGCCGCGGACGCGCTCGGCGAGGCCCGGCGCGTCCCGGAACTGGCCGGTTCCGCCACGGTGCGGCCCGACTTCACGCCGGTCGCCGACCGGATCCGCGACGAGGCCACCACCGGCTGGGACGACACCGCCGCCGTGGAGCGGTTCGAGCGCACCGGCGGGCGGCTGGTCCGCGGACGGGGCCGCATCACCGCCCCCGGCGAGGTGACGGTCACGACGGACTCCGGGCCGCGGACCTTCCACGCGCGCAAGGCGATCGTGCTCAACCCGGGCACCGAACCCACGGTGCCGCCGATCGACGGGCTCGCCGACACCCCGTACTGGACGAACCGGGGCGCGGTCGCCGCGCGGACGGCTCCGGAATCGCTGCTGGTGCTCGGCGCAGGCCCGGTGGGATTGGAGTTCACCCAGGTCTTCGCCCGCTTCGGCAGCGCCGTCACCGTCGTCGAGACCGGTGACCGGATCCTCGGCCCCGCCGAACCCGAGGTGTCGGAGGCCCTGGAGCGGGTGCTGCGCGCCGAGGGCGTCGACGTGCGCGTCGGAGCCGGCGTGCGGCGGGTCGCGCACTCCGGCGGCCGGTTCCGCGTCGAATTCGACCAGGGCGACCCCGTCGAGGTGGAACGGCTGCTGGTGGCCACCGGCAGGCGGACCGACCTCGCCGCGCTGGGCGTGGGCGCCGTCGGGCTCGACGAAGCCGCCCGCACGATCCCGGTGGACGAGCGGCTGCGCGCCGCCGACGGGGTGTGGGCGATCGGCGACGTCACCGGCCACGGCGCGTTCACCCACACGTCGGTGTACCAGGCACCCATCGCGGCGGCCGACATCCTCGGCGAGCGGGGCCCCGCCGCCGACTACCGCGCGGTCCCCTCGGTCACGTTCACCGATCCCGAGGTCGGCATGGTCGGGCTCACCGAGAAGGCCGCCACCGACCGCGGCCTGCGGGTGCGCACCGGCAGCGCCGAGATCCCGTCCGCGGTGCGCGGCTGGATCCACAAGGCGGGCAACGACGGGCTGATCAAGGTGGTGGCCGACGCCGACCGCGACGTGCTCGTCGGCGCCACCGCGGTCGCCCCCGGCGGCGGCGAGGTCCTGGGCGCGCTGGCCGTCGCGGTGCACGCCGAGGTCCCGCTCGCCACGCTGCGCCGGATGATCTACGCCTACCCGACCTTCCACCGCGCGATCAGTTCAGCGGTCGACGACCTCGACGCGTCGTAGCCGGAGTTTCAAGTCGCTCCGCGGTGGGGAGGCCGGGGGGCGCAACCGCTCGGCAGGAGGCGATGTGACCTACGTGATCACCGAACCGTGCGTGGACGTGCTCGACCGGTCCTGCATCGACGAGTGCCCGGTCGACTGCATCTACGAAGGCGGCCGGATGCTCTACATCCACCCCGACGAGTGCATCGACTGCGGGGCCTGCGAACCGGTGTGCCCGGTGGAGGCGATCTACTACGAGGACGACGTGCCCGACGAGTACCAGGCCTACACCCAGGCCAACGCCGAATTCTTCACCGAGCTCGGTTCCCCGGGCGGCGCCGCCGGCGTGGGCAAGGTCGACCGCGACGTCCCGCCCGTCACGAACCTGCCGAAGATGGCCGACTGACGCGCCCGCCGCCGCAGCGCCCCGCGCACCCGTACGATGGATCAGCACGGCGGGCGCACCGGATCTCCTGGCGGTGCGGCGGATCTCGCGATCGCACCGCCTGCCGCGGGCACCAGCCGACACGACGGACTAGCCGGGGACGACGGGGCGCATGGGGACATCGGAACGCATCGGCACTCCGGCCGTCGCCGCGGCAGCGGGCGGCAAGCCCAGTTCGGTGCGCCGCGCCATCGACCAGATCCGGACGATGCTGCGCAGCCAGGAGATCCTGCCCGGCCAGTCGCTTCGCCAAGAGGCTCTGGCCGAGCGCCTCGGGGTGAGCCGGGTGCCGGTGCGGGAGGCGTTGAAGGCGCTGGAGGGCGAGGGCGTGCTGCACCACCGGCCGAACGTCGGCTACACGGTGGCGCGGTTGTCCGCGGATGAGCTGCGCCAGGCCTACCTGATGCGGGCGGCGCTGGAAACGGTGGTGCTGCGCGAGATTCCGCGCCTGACCACCGGCCAGCTCGCCGAGCTCACCGCCCTCAACGAGCGGATCGCGGAGGCCGCCGCGGCTCCGGACGTGGCGCTGATGCTGGAGCTCAACCACGAGTTCCACTTCGCGGTGTTCCGCCATTCCGGGCTGAACCTGGTCGTGGACGAGATCGAGCGGGTGTGGCAGCGCACCGAGGTGTACCGGACCGTCTACCTCTACGACGAGGCGTCCCGGCGGCGCATCGTCCGCGAACACCGGCAGCTGATCACCGCCCTGCGGCGGGGCAGCACCGAACGCGCGGTGGAACTCATGAACGCCCACCGCGACGCCACCCGCGACACCCTCGCCCCCTCCCTCTCCCCCGCTCCCGCCCCGACCACCTGACCGGCCGCCGCGAACCACGCCACACCTGGACCCCGCGCGGTTTCGCGCGAACTCGACACGCCGCCGAACCACGACCACCGGCCGCACCCCCGGTTTCGCAGGCCGGTTTCGGGCTCTCCCCAGAGGTCGGTGCGCGCGAATCCACGAAGATCTCGAGCGGGTTTCTCGGGTGCGCGGAGCTGGTCGAGAGCTGGCGGGAGAGCACTCGAAGCAGGTCCGGCGGGCTCGGGCGAGGACTGGTCGTTCCGGTGGATTGTATTCAATTTTGCATGGACTTCGTCGATCGTGACGTGGTTCACTCCGTCTGCGCAACGGGGTGGCGGCGGAAGGCGGCGGCATGGCGGACCTGGAATACCGAGTCTCCGAGGGCGTGGGCACGATCCTGCTCAACCGCCCGGAGCGCAAGAACGCGTTCACCTTGGAGATGGTCGACCAGTGGGCGCAGGCGGTCCGCCAGGCCCACGCCGACCCGGACGTGCGGGTGCTGGTGGTGACCGGCGCCGGGGACGCGTTCTGCTCCGGGGTCGACCTCGACGACTTCACCGGCGAGCGGAAATCCGTGCTGCAGAACAAGACCGTGCTCACCGAGCGCGTACACCAGGTGGCGCTCGCGCTGGAGGACATGGACAAGCCGGTGCTCGCATCGGTCAACGGCGTCGCGGTGGGCGCGGGCATGGACATGGCGCTGATGTGCGACATCCGGCTGATCTCGGAGTCCGCGCGCTTCTCCGAGGGCTACGTGCGGGTGGGCCTGGTGCCGGGCGACGGCGGCTGCTACTTCCTGCCCCGGCTGGTGGGTACGGCGAAGGCGCTGGAGTTGCTGTGGACGGGGGATTTCGTGGACTCCGCCACGGCCGTCGAGCTCGGCATCGCCACCTACCGCTACCCGGACGCCGAGCTGGCCGACCGGACCGCCGAGTTCGCGCGCAAGCTCGCGGCGGGCCCGCCGGTGGCCGTCCGGGCGATCAAGCGCGCGCTGTACCAGTCGGCGCGGTGCGATCTGCGCACCTCGCTGGACCTGATCTCCTCGCACCAGGCGATCGTGCAGTCCACCGAGGACTCCGCTGAAGCGCTGAGCGCGTTCCGCGAGAAGCGCCGCCCCGACTTCCGGGGGCGGTGACATCCGCTGTGGAATCGCTGCTGAACCCCGCCGCGGTGGCGGTCGTCGGCGCCTCCGAGCGCAAGGCCATGGCCGCCAGGTTGACCCGGTTCCTCCTCGACGACGGGTTCACCGGCGCCGTCTACCCGGTGAACCCGCGCTACGAGCAGGTGCACGGCCTGCCCTGCTACCCGGCGCTGGACCGGATTCCCGGCCCGGTCGACCTGGTGCTGATCATGGTGCCCGCCGACCGGGTGGCCGAGGTCGTCGCCGAATCCGCGCGGGCGGGCGCGCGACTGGCGATCGTGCTGTCCTCCGGTTTCGCCGAGGTCGGCCCGGACGGCGCCGCGCTCCAGGACGAACTGGCGGCCACGGCGCGGCGCTGCGGCATCCGCGTGCTCGGCCCCAACTGCCAGGGCCTGCTCTACCGGCCCGCCGCGCTGACCGCGACGTTCAGCTCCGGCGCGGGCCTCCCCTCCGCGCCGCCCGCCGAGACCGGCGGCATCGCCTACGTCGGCCAGAGCGGGGCGCTCGGCGGCAGCGTGCTGGGCATGGCGGCCGACCGGGGTGTCGGTCTCACCGCGTGGATCTCCGTCGGCAACCAGGCCGACCTCACCGCGACCGAGGCGACCGCGCTGCTGCTGGAAGACCCGGCGATCCGGGTGCTGGCCTGCTACCTGGAGCAGTTGCCGGACGGCGCGGAGTGGACCGAGCTGGCCGACCGGGCCGCCGAGCTCGGCAAGCACCTGGTGGTGCTGCGCTCCGGGCGTTCGGAGACGGGTCGCCGCGCGGTCGCCTCGCACACCGGGGCGCTGGTCCGCTCCGGCGCGGCGTTCGACCTGGTCGCCGAGCGGTCCGGGGCGGTGCTCGTCGACGACATCGACGAGCTGCTCGACACGGCGATCGCGCTCGGCGGTCCGCGTCCGGCTGGCGGGCGGCTCGGGGTCGTCACCAGCTCCGGTGGAGCCGGTGGCCTCGCCGCCGATCAGGCCGAACCCACCGGCCTGCGACTGCCGGAGCTCGATCGGTCCACCCAGGACGTCCTCGCGCCGCTGATCCCGCCGTTCGGGAGCCTGGTGAACCCGGTGGACGTGACGGCGCAGGTCATCAACGACGCGAGCGCGCTCGGCCAGGTCTGCGAGGCCGTGGCCGCCGACGACGCGGTGGACGCCGTGCTGGTGCTGCTGACGACGCTCGGCGGGCGCACCGCGGAGCAGATCGCCGAGTCGATCCTGCGGGCCTCCCGCGGCTGCGCCAAGCCGTACGCGGTGGCGTGGCAGTACTCGCACGCCGAGATCGCGGCACCCGCCGGGCGGTTGCGGCGGGAGGGGATTCCCGTCGTCTCGACGAGCAGCGCGGCGATCACCCTGCTGTCGCGGCTGCTGCCGCGCGACTGCCCCACCGTCGCCCCGGCCGCCCCGCCGGGCTCGGCGGGGCACCTGCCCACCGGCACGCTCACCGAGGCCGCCGGTGCGCGGTTGCTCGACGCGCTCGGCGTGGCCAGGCCGCGCGGCGGGCTCGCCACCGGTGCCGCTCAAGCCGAGGCCGTCGCCCGCGAGCTGCACGGCGAGCTGGTGCTCAAGGTCCAGTCACCGGACGTGCCGCACAAGACCGAGGTGGGCGGGGTCCTGCTCGGGGTGCCCGCCGCCGAAGCCGGAGCCGCCGCTGAACGCCTGCTGCGCGCGGTCCGGAGCGCGGCGCCGCACGCCCGGATCGACGGGGTGCTAGTGCAGGAACTCGCTGCACCGGGCGTGGAGCTGCTGGTCGGCGTGCGAGGCAGCCGTGACGGGTACCCCCCGGTGCTCACCGCGGGCTTCGGCGGCGTCACCGCCGAGCTCTACGCCGACGTGGTCACCGCGCTCGCGCCGGTCGACGTCGCGGGCGCCGAGCGGATGCTGCGCGCGTTGCGCGGGGCTCCGCTGCTCACCGGTTTCCGGGGCCGCCCGCCCGCCGACGTGCGGGCCGCGGCGACGGCGATCGCCGCGCTGTCGCAGGCCGCCGCCGCGTTGGGCGACGGCCTCGCCGAGTTCGAGATCAACCCGCTGATCGTGCACGCCGAGGGCGCGACCGCGGCGGACCTGCTGCTCACCAGAACGTCGGAGGTCCGCGGATGAGCACGGCGCAGGAGCGCCGCCCGCACGTGCGCGCGGTGATCGGCGGCTCGATCGGCAACCTGGTCGAGTGGTACGACTGGTTCGTCTACGCCAGCTTCGCGCTGTACTTCGCCGGGCGGTTCTTCCCGGAGGGCGACGCCACGGCGCAGTTGATGAACACGGCTGCGGTGTTCGCGGTCGGCTTCCTCGCCCGCCCGCTGGGCGGGTGGCTGCTGGGGCGCGTCGCCGACCGGCGGGGCCGGAAGTTCGGGCTCACGTTATCGGTGAGCATGATGTCGCTGAGCGCGTTGATGATCGCCGTCGCGCCCACCCACGACCGCGCCGGTTACCTGGGCGCCGTGGTCCTGCTCGTCGCCCGCGTGCTGCAGGGCCTCAGCGTCGGCGGTGAGTACGCGGCCAGCGCCTCCTACCTCACGGAGGCCTCCCGGCGCGGGCACCGCGGCCTCGGCTCCAGCTTCCAGTACGTGTCGGTGACGCTGGGCCAGCTGCTCGGGCTGGCCGTGCTCATGGTTGTGCAGGCGACGCTGACCGAGGCGGAGCTGACGGCGTGGGGCTGGCGGATCCCGTTCATCATCGGGGCCGTCGCCGCGGTCGTGGTGTTCTACCTGCGCCGCGGCCTGCACGAGACCGACGCCTACCGCGAGGAGGCGGCGCACGACGACGCCGAGCGGCGCGGGACGGTGCGGGAGGTGTGGCGGCACCGGCGGGCCGCGCTGCTGGTGTTCGCGCTGACCATCGGCGGCAGCGTCGCGTTCTACACCTACACGACGTACCTGACGAAGTACCTGGCGAACTCGGTCGGACTGTCCAAATCGGACGCGACGCTGGTGATGTTCCTGGCGCTGTGCCTGTTCACCGTGCTGCTGCCGGTGGGCGGGGCGGTGTCGGACCGGATCGGCCGCCGGCCGGTGCTGATCTTCTTCGGCGTCGGCACCACGCTGGGCACCTACCCGATCCTCACCGCGATGCAGCGCTGGCCGTCGGTCGGTGTCGCGCTGGCGCTGACGATGCTCGCGCTGACCATCGTGTGCGGCTACTCCTCGGTGAACGCGTGCGTGAAGGCGGAGCTGTTCCCCACCAGCGTGCGCACGGTGGGCGTGGCGATCCCGTACTCGCTGGCGCAGGCGATCTTCGGCGGCACCGCCGAGTACATCGCGCTGGCGTTCCGCGACGCGGGCCACGAGCACTATTTCTTCTTCTACGTCTCGGGATGCGCGCTGTTCTCGCTCGTCGTGTACCTGGCGATGCCCGAGACGCGGACCGCGGCGCTGAGCAGGGCCGAGGAACTCGGCTCGGACGAGGAGCGGGTGGCATGACCGAACGCACCGAACTGCGCCATCGGGTGCGCGACCTGTGCCGCGGGTGGCGGGACGAGGGACGTTATCGACCGCGGCCGGACGCGTGGCTGCGCTCGTTCGACCAGGACTTCTCCCGCGAATTGGCCCGGCACGGCTGGATCGGCATGACCTGGCCGCGCCGCGTCGGCGGCGCCGAACGGTCCAACGCGGACCGGCTGGTGGTCACCGAGGAGCTGCTGCGGGCCGGGGCCCCGGTCGCGGCGCACTGGATCGGCGATCGCCAGATCGGCCCGTCGATCCTGCGGCACGGGACGCCCGAGTTGCAGCGGGAGGTCCTGCCGGGCATCGCCTCCGGTGATCACGTGCTCTGCCTGGGCATGAGCGAACCCGATGCGGGCTCCGACCTCGCCGCCGTGCGCACCACCGCCCGGCGCACCGCGGGCGGCTGGCGCGTCGACGGCCGCAAGATCTGGACGAGCCACGCCCACCGCGCCACGCACTGCTACCTCCTCGCCCGCACGGAGCGCACCGAGCGCAAGCACGAGGGGCTCACCGAGTTCCTGGTGGACGCGGACTCGCCGGGCATCACCGTCACGCCGATCGTGGACATGGCGGCCTCGCACCACTTCAACGAGGTGGTGTTCGAGGACGTGTTCGTCCCCGCGGGCCGCGTCATCGGAGTGGAAGGCCGGGGCTGGCGGCAGGTAACCGAGCAGCTCGCCCACGAACGCGGCGGACCGGAACGGGTGCTCTCGACGTATCCGGTGCTCGCCGAGCTGCTCGACGCGAGGACCGAGCTCGACGAGGGCCTGCTGGTGGAGCTCGGCGAGCTGGTCGCCCGCCTGGGCGCGCTGCGGGCGATGTGCGTCCGGGTCGCCGAGGCGCTCGACACCGGCACCGCGCCGATCCGGGAGGCCGCGACGCTCAAGTACCTGGGCACCGAGTTCGAACGCGACGTGCTCGAATTCGCCCGCGGAGCGGCGGTTCCCGGTGTGCTCGCGCCGGACGACCCGCTGGGCGAGGCGATCCTCGCCGCGCCGGGGTTCAGCATCCGCGGCGGCTCCTCCGAGGTGCTGCTGTCCATCCTCGCCAAGCAGGAGGCGCTGTGAACGACGCACTGCTCGCGGAGGTCGCCGCCGACGTGCTCGGCTCAGCCACCCCGCAGGACGCCGATGATCGGCTGCCCGAGGTGTGGACCACGATGGCCGAGCTGGAGTGGCCGCTGGTGTCGATCCCGGAGGGCTCCGGCGGCGCGGGCGGCTCCGTCGCGGACCTGCTGGCGCTGGTCGGGGCGGTGGCCGAGCACGGGCTGAGCGCGCCGCTGGCGGAAGCGGCGCTCGCCCGCTGGGCGTTGGCCGCCGCCGGACGCGCGGACCTGCCGGGACTGGTGCTGCCCGCGTGGGAGGACGACACCGGCGTGCCGCGCGGGACCGGCTGGGCGCGGCACGCGCGGAACCTGGTGGTGTGGCCGCGCACCGGACCGGCGTACCTGGCAGACATGGCCACCGCACGCGTCTTCCCCGGCACGAACCTCGCCGCGGAACCGCGGGACACCGTCGCGGTGGGCGCCGGCGCCCGCACGCCGCTGCCGGACGCACCCGCCCGTTCGGCGGCGGTGGACCGCGCCGCGCTGCTCAACGCCGCCGCGATCACCGGGGCTGCGCGCGGGGCGCACGAGATCACCCGGCTCCACGTGACGCGGCGCGAGCAGTTCGGACGTCCGCTGATCGCGCTGAAAGCGGTCGCGAACTCGCTCGCCCGGATGCGCGCCGAGCTCGTGTCGACCCGGGCAGCGCTGGACCGCGCCTGCACCGCGCACACCGAGGATCCGGCGCGCGCACGGCCCGCGACCGCCACGGCGAAGATCCGCGCGGCGCGGGCGGCGACCTCGATCGCGCGCGACGCGCACCAGCTGCACGGCGCGATGGGCGTGACTCGGGAGCACTCGCTGCACCACGTCACCCGCAAGCTGTGGGCCTGGCGCGACGAGCACGGCGCGGAACGCGAGTGGTCCGCCTGGCTCGGCCGCACCGCCCTCGCCGCCGGGGAGGACGAACTGTGGGAGCACCTCACCGCTTGATCCGGTCAGCGCCCAGGACGCACCTCGGCTCTTGTTCGGTTCCGCGTGCGCCGGTCTCCGGTGTCGCCGTCTCGTCGGCGGCGAAGCCGCTGAGCAGCGACCACCGGTGCGGCCCGGCCACCGGCGGGTTCTCAGCGGCCCCTCGCGAGGACGGCGGTTTCCCCGCGCGTCGGACACGGGAAATCGCTCCCGCGGCGAGCAGGCCGGTGAGGTTCCGCCGCCCGGCCACGTTCGCACAACGGGAGCCTCAGCTCGTCAGTTCCCGGCGCAGGTCTCGCTTGAGGACCTTTCCGGTGCTGGTGCGGGGAATCGCTTCGGTGCGCAGCGAGACCTGGTCCGGGACCTTGAACGCCGCCAGCCGTTCCGCGACGTGGTGGCGCAGCTCGTCGGGGTCGAGCTCGGCGCCGTCGTGGACCTGCACGATCGCGGCGACCTGCTCGCCCAGGTCCGGGTGCGGCACGCCGACCACGGCCGCGTCGGCCACCTCCGGGTGCTCGAACAGCGCGGCCTCCACTTCGGCGCAGTAGACGTTCTCGCCGCCGCGGATCACGATGTCCTTGAGCCGGTCCACCACCCGCACCAGCCCGTCGGTGACGTAGCCGAGGTCGCCGGTGCGGAACCAGCCGTCGACGAACGCCTCCGCCGTGGCCTTCGGGTCGTTCCAGTAGCCGCGCACGACGTTGGGGCCGCGGAACCACAGCTCACCGATCTCCCCGGCGGGCACGTCCTCGGCCGTGGCGGGGTCGACCACCCGCAGGTCCGCGCCGGGCACGCAACGGCCCACGCTGTCGGGGTGGGCGACGCACTCGGGGCCGTTGTTGCTCACGACCGCGGACGTCGTCTCGGTGAGCCCGTAACCGTTGCCGGGCGCGACGTTCGCGGTGAACGAGGTGTGCACCAGCCCGACCAGGTCCGGCGGGATCGGCGCGCCGCCCATGTTCACCGCCTCCACGGTGGACAGATCGCCCTCGGCGTGGCGCACGAGTTCGCGCAGCACCGTGGGCACTCCGGCGATGGTGTTCACGTGCTCCTCGCGCACCAGGCGGATCGCCTCGCGCGGTTCCCAGCGGTGCATCGTCGCCAGCTTCCCGCCCGCCAGCGTCGTCGAGCACAGCCCGGACAACCCCGCGATG
The DNA here is from genome assembly GCF_026241095.1 of Saccharopolyspora sp. NFXS83. Taxonomy (GTDB): domain Bacteria; phylum Actinomycetota; class Actinomycetes; order Mycobacteriales; family Pseudonocardiaceae; genus Saccharopolyspora_C. The sequence continues at coordinate 136,865 of NZ_JAPFGB010000006.1, forward strand.
TGGAAGATCGGGAACGTGAGCAGCACCGACGGCCGGGCGTCCGGGTCGGGTTCCACGCCCGCCGCGGCCTGCAGCGCTCGACGCCCCAACGCCATGTTCCACAGGTTCGTGCAGTGGTTGCGGTGGCTGGCCACCGCGCCCTTCGGACGTCCGGTGGTGCCGGAGGTGTACATGATGGTGGCGTCGTCGTCCGGATCCACCACCACGCCCGGCAGCGCCGCGTCCGGACCCAGCTCGGCGAGCAGCTCGTCCCAGCAGCGCACGCCTTCCTGCGGGCTGTCGCCGCGGACCTGCACAACGTCGAGCTCGCCGAAGTCCGGGGCGAGCCGGGCGACCCGCTCGGCGTCCGCGAACAGCACCCGCGCCCCGGAATCCTCCAGCGCGAAGCGCAGTTCCGGCCCGGTCCACCACGCGTTGAGCGGCACCGCCACGAGCCCGGCGGCCTGCACCGCCCAGAAGATCGGCGCCCACTCCGGGTAGTTCCGCATCGCGATCGCGACCCGATCCCCTTGGCGGAGGCCGAAATCGGTCAGCAAGCTCGCCGCCAAGCCGGTGGCCACCCGCAGGTGCTCGGTGAACGTCCACCGCTGCTCGCCGAACACGAGGTAGTCGGCACCGCCGTGCACGGCGGTGCTGAGCAGCACGTCGCGCAAGGTCTGCGGTCCGGTGGCGTAGATCCGCATCGGGATGCCGCGCACGTCGCGCGGGACCAGTTCGAACTCCCCGCCGGGTCCGGTGAACTCCGCCAGCAGACGCTCCCGATCCAGCATGCAGCGACTCCTCCCCGGTCCGCGTCGACCGGTCGGCACCACGATCGTCCCCAGTCTGCGCCACGAACCTCCCGCGAAACAGCCCCCGAACCGCCGCATCCCCGCCGCCGCGAACCTCGGCTCACGGGCGCAGGCCGGTCTCGTGCAGTCCGTGGCGGAGCCGCTGAGCAGTGGCCGCGCACGCAGGTCACCTACCGGCGGGCGCTGAGCCGCTTCCTCGTGAGGACGGCATTGTCGCCGCGCATCGGCGCTGCATCGGAGATCGCGGCCACATCGGGCTCCGGCCCACTGCGCAGGGTCGTTCGGCACGGACGGCTCAAGGCCAGGGCGGGAGAAAGTCCGGGAAGTCGGTGCTGACCTTGCCGGGGAATTCGGCGGGCCGCTTCTCCAGGAACGACGACACGCCCTCCGCCGCGTCCGGGCCTGCGCCGAGGCCGTGGATGGCGCGGGAATCGAGGCGGTGAGCTTCGAAGGGGTTGTCCGCGCTGAGCATGCTCCACATGAGCCGCCTGGTCGCCGCGACCGAGACCGGAGCGGTGTTGTGCACGATCTCCGCCGCGATCTCCCGCGCGGTGGCGAGCAGGTCCGCGTCCGGGACCACGCGGGACACCAAGCCGCCCGACTTCGCCTCGGCCGCGTCGAAGATGCGGCCGGTCGCGGCCCACTCCATCGCCTGGGAGATGCCGACCAGGCGCGGCAGGAACCACGTCGAGGCAGCCTCCGGCACCAGTCCGCGGCGGGCGAACACGAACCCGAACCGCGCGGTCTCACCGGCGAGGCGGATGTCGGCGGGCAGCAGCATCGTCGCCCCCACCCCGACGGCGGCACCGCCGACGGCGGCGATCACCGGTTTCTTCGACGCCGCGATGCGCAGCGAGCAGGTGCCGCCGCCGTCGCGCGGCACCCCGTCCTCGGTCAGCCCCGTCGCCCGCGACTCCGGGTCGCGGGAGTCGTAGTCGAACGTGCCCGCACCGCTGCTGAGGTCCGCGCCGGCGCAGAACGCCCGCCCCGCACCGGTGAGGATCACCGCGCGCACCTCGTCGTCGGCGTCGGTGGCGTCGAAGGCGTCGAGCAGTTCGCGCCGCATCACGTCGGTGAACGCGTTGAGCCGGTCCGGCCGGTTCAACGTGATCGTCGCGACCTGCTCGTGCACCTCGTAGGAGATCTGCCGATACGTCAACCCGCACCTCTCATCCACGCGTTCACCGGGAATTCCTCGCCCGAACCGGGCCTACACGCCCAACAGGTCCGCCAGGCGCAGGCGCCGGTCCCGTTCCGAGCCGAACAGGACCTCCGAGGTCTTGGCCCGCTTGTAGTACAGGTGCGCGTCGTGCTCCCAGGTGTAGCCGATGCCGCCGTGCAGCACGACGCCGTCGGCGGCGGCCCGGAAGGCGGCCGGAGCGCAGAAGACCTGGGCGACGGCGGCGGCCACCGGCAGCTCGTCCGGGGCCTCGTCAGCGGCCCACGCGGCGTGGCGCAGCACGGAGACCGCCTGCTCCCACGAGCCGTAGAGGTCCGCCAGCGCGTGCTTCACGCCTTGGTAGGAGCCGATCCGCCTGCCGAACTGCACCCGGACCTCGGCGTAGCCGGTGGTCATCTCCAGCACGCGGCGCATCCCGCCCACCTGCTCGGCGGCCAGCGCCACCGCGGCCAGGTCGTCCGCAGTGGACCGCACCGCGTCCGGATCCGCCGCGTCCAGCCGCGTCGCGCGAGCGCCGGCGAGGTCGATCCGGGCGAGCCGCCGGGTCGGGTCGAGCGTGCGCAGCGTCGTGCGGCGCACGCCGGACGCCGTCGTGTCGAGGGCGAACCAACCGGTGCCGTCCGGGGTCGACGCGTGCACCAGCACCACATCGGCCACGTCGCCGGAGATCACCGGCGCCAGCCGGCCGTCCAGCCGCCAGCCGCCGTCGCGTTCGGCCGCCTCCGCGCCGTGCGCGACGGTGCCGATGAGCTCCCCCGCCGCCAGCGGTGGCAGGTACCGCTCCCGCATCCCGATGTCGTCGACGGCGTTGAGCACGTCGACCGCCAGCACCGCCGAGGCGAGGAACGGGGACGGCACCAAGGTGGCGCCGAGCTCCTCGGCCACGACGGACCGCTCGACGTGTCCCGCTCCCGCTCCGCCGTGCTCCTCGGCGACGACGAGCCCGAGCACCCCGAGCTCCGACCCCGCCCGGCGCCACAGCTCCCGGTCGAACCCGTCGGCGGTCTCCAGCACCTCCCGGACCCGCGCGGGTCCGGCCTGGTCGGCGAGGAAGTCGCGCACCGCCGTGCGCAGGTCCTCCTGCTGTCCGGTCAACACCAATCGCATGTGCGCACTCCCCGCTGCCGGTTCAGGTGGTTTCGCGTTGCGTGCCGACGCGGAGTTCGCGGAACGGCACGTCCCGATCGACCTGGGGTTCCTTGGGCAGGCCGAGGATCCGCTCGCCGATGATGTTGCGCTGCACGTTGTTCGTGCCGCCCGCGATGCTGGAGGCGGGCACCGCGTTGATCGCCACCGCCAGCTCTTCCGCCGCCTCGTCGCCGGGTTCCCAGGCCACCGCGTCGGTTCCGGCGATCTCCCCGGCGGCGTGCAGGGCCTGCCACAGCAGCATGGCGCCGCCGAGCTTGCCCACCGAGCCGCGCGCGCCCGGAGGCGTCCCGGACTCCGCTTCCTGGCGCAGCCGGACGCTGAACAGCTCCAACGCCCGTTCCGCCGCGTGGAGCCCGGCGAGTTCGGCGCGCACCTGCGGGTCGGTCGCGGTGCCGTTCGCGCGCGCGAGCCGAGCCAGGTTGGCCGCGCTCAGCGGCTCGTCGCGGCGCCGGGTGGCGCCGCCCAGCGAGACCCGCTCGTGGCCGAGCATCGTCACCGCCGCGCGCCAGCCGTCGCCGACCTCGCCGAGCACGGCGTCCGCGGGCAGCCGCACCTGGTCGAAGTGCACCTCGTTGAACGGGCTCCTGCCGGTCATGTCCCGCAACGGCCGCACCGCGACGCCCGGCGCGCGCATGTCCACGATGAACATCGTCAGCCCCGCGTGCTTGGGCACGTCCGGGTCGGTGCGGGCCAGCAGCGCGCCGAAGTCGGCGTGGCGCGCACCGGACGTCCACACCTTCTGGCCGGTGACGACCCAGTCCTCGCCGTCGCGGACGGCCTTCGTCCGCAGGCTCGCCACGTCCGATCCGGCGTCGGGTTCGGAGAACAGCTGGCACCAGATCTCCTCGCCGCGCAGCAGCGGGCGGACGTAGCGCTCCCGCTGCCGGTCGGTGCCGAGGTCGACCAGCGTCGGCCCGCACATGCCGAGGCCGATCACGAACGGCCCGGTCGGCAGGTCGCGCGTGGAGGCCTGCTCCCGGAACGCCTGCTCCTGCGCGGCCGTTCCGCCTCGGCCGCCGCAGTCGGCGGGCCAGGTGATGCCGGCGAATCCGGCGTCGTAGAGCGCGGCCTGGAATTCCCGCGCGACCGGGATCAGCTCGGCCGGTTCCAGCTCCGACCACCTCGCCGGGATCGCCGACTCCAGGAATTCCCCGGCGCGCCTGGAGAATTCCTCGATCGAGCCGGAGTCCGCCCGTGTCGATTCCACCATCCGCGGTCACCTTCCTCCACAAGCCGACAGCCCACCCCGGAACGCTCCGGCGGGGCTCGTTCTCACCGTCCGTCCGGGCGGATCAGAGCCGTTCCAAGATCGTCGCGTTGGCCTGGCCGCCGCCTTCGCACATGGTCTGCAGTCCGAATTCCGCACCGCCGTCGCGCATGTGGTGCACGAGGGTGGTCATGATGCGCGCGCCGCTCGCGCCGAGCGGGTGGCCCAGGGCGATGGCCCCGCCCAGCGGGTTGAGCGTCTTCACGTCGGCGCCGATCTCGGTGAGCCAGGCCAGCGGCACGGGAGCGAACGCCTCGTTCACCTCGAACGCGCCGATGCGGTCCACCGACAACCCGCTGCGGCGCAACGCCTTCTTCGTCGCGGGGATCGGCGCGGTCAGCATGATCACCGGGTCGTCCCCGGCGAGCACGGCGGTGTGCACGCGCGCCAGCGGGCGCAGGCCGAGCTGCGCGGCCTTCTCCCCGGTCATCATCAGCAGCGCCGCCGAGCCGTCGCTGATCTGCGAGCTGTTCGCGGCGGTGATCACGCCGTCCTCGCGGAACGCGGGCTTGAGCGCGCCGAGCTTGTCCACCGTGCCGCCGCGGCGGATGCCCTCGTCCTTGTCGACGACGGTGCCGTCGGGCAGCGTGATCGGCGCGATCTGCGCGTCGAAGGCACCGGCGTCCTGCGCGGCGGCGGCCTTCTCGTGCGAGCCGATGCTGAACTCGTCGAGCTGGGCGCGGCTGAGGCCCCAGCGCTGCGCGATCATCTCCGCGCCGATGCCCTGGTTCGGCGGCGTGCCGCCGTACCGCTCCATCAGCCGCGTGCCGAACGGGTCGGCGCCGTTGACGGTGCTGCCCATCGGCACCCGGCTCATCGACTCGATGCCGCCCGCCACGACGACGTCGTAGTGCCCGGCGACGAGCCCGGCCGCGGCGAAGTGCACCGACTGCTGCGAGGACCCGCACTGGCGGTCCACCGTCACGCCGGTCACCGTGTCCGGCCAGCCCGCCGCGAGCACCGCGTTGCGGGCGATGTCCAAGGTCTGCTCGCCCCCTTGGCCGACGCAGCCCCACACGACGTCGTCGACAACACCGGGGTCGATGCCGGTCCGGTCCACGACCGCGTCGAGCACCTGGGCCGACAGGTCGACCGGGTGCACTCCGGACAGCGCCCCGTTGCGCTTGCCGACCGGGGTGCGCACGGCCTCCACGATCACCGCGTCACGCATGGCGTTCCTCCCACCGAGATAAGCAGTCAACTCTGACTGTAAACGAGGTGGCGCCGTCCGGCGTTACGCCGAACGAGCCCGGATCAGCCGGATTCGGCCGCGTACCTGGCTTTCAGCACGCCCTTGACGAGCTTGCCCGTCGGCGTGCGCGGCAACTCGTCGAGGAAGTCCACGCTGCGCGGCACCTTGTAGTGCGCGATCCGGGCGCGCACGAACTCCAGCAGCTCCCGCTCCAGTTCGGGGCCGGGCTCGACGCCGGGCGCGGGCTGCACCACCGCCTTCACCGACTCGCCCATCTCCGGATCCGGGACGCCGATGACCGCCACGTCCGCGATCCGCGGGTGCAGCGCGAGCAGGTCCTCGATCTCCTGCGGGTAGATGTTCACCCCACCGGAGATGATCATGAAGGCCTTCCGGTCGGTGAGGAACAGGAAGTCCTCGTCGTCCAGGTAGCCCACGTCCCCGACCGTCGCCCAGTTCTGGTGCTCCGGATGCCGGGCGGCGCGGGTCTTGTCCGCGTCGCCCCAGTACTCGAACGCCTGCTCCTCGCGGTCGAAGTACACCGTGCCGACCTGCCCCACCGGGAGCTCGACGCCGTCGTCGTCGCAGATCCGCACCGTGCCGAGCACCGACTTGCCCACCGAGCCCGGTTTCCGCCGCCACTGCTGCGAATCGATGAACGTCATGCCGATGCCCTCGGTCGAGGAGTAGTACTCGTAGAGCACCGGCCCCCACCAGTCGATCATCGCCTGCTTCACCTCCGCCGGACACGGCGCGGCGGCGTGCACCGCGACCCGGTGGCTGGAGAGGTCGTACCGGTTCCGCACCTGCTCGGGCAGCTTCAACATCCGGATGAACATCGTCGGCACCCACTGGCTGTGCGTGGCGCCGTAGCGCTCGATCGCCCGCAGCGCCTGCTCCGGCTCGAACTTCTCCATCAGCACCACCGTGCCGCCCAGCGCGTGCGTCGAAGCGCAGTAGCGCAGCGGCGCCGCGTGGTAGATCGGCGCGGGCGAGAGGTACACCGAATCCGAGTCGATCCCGTAGAGCTGCGAGGCGACCACCGTGAGGATGTCGCCCTGCTCACCGACCTGGCGATCCGGCAGTTTGGGCCGGATCCCCTTGGGGCGCCCCGTGGTTCCCGACGAGTACAGCATGTCCGCGCCGCGCGGCTGGTCCGCCGGCGGCACCGATGCGGACTTCGCCAGCGCCGCCTCGTAATCGCCGTAGCCCTCGACCGCGCCCCCGAAGGCCAACCGGACCCGCACGTCCGGCGTGGTCGCGGCCACTTCGGACGCGGTCTCGGCGAGCGCGGCGGACACGACCAGCGCCGCGGCTCCGGAATCGCCGACGATGTAGGAGATCTCGGCCGGGGTGAGGTGGCTGTTGACTGCGGTGACGTAGAGGCCGGACCGCACGGCGGCCCAGTACACCTCGAAGGCGGGCAGCGCGTTGTCGGTCAGCAGCGCCACCACGTCGCCGCGCCGCAGGCCCGCTTCGCGCAGCGAGTGCGCCAGGCGGATCGACCGCTCCTCCAGCTCCCCGTAGGTGAGCCGATCCCCGGAGCCCGCCATGATCACGGCTGGCCGGTCCGGGGCGGTCGCGGCGTGGGCACCTGGAAACATGCGGTTCCTCCTCGAACCTCGACCTCGCCGCGCCCCCGGCCGCCCCGCCGCGGGCCTCCGCCGCCCGGCGACGCGGCGGAGGCCACCGCGGCCCAGCAGCACCCGGCTCGGGCGCCCCGGACCAACCGAGCCTGGCACCGCCGCACGGCGGCGGTCAATGCCGACTGCTTCCGGGGTCATGTTCAGTCCACCAGCGGGTACGCTGTGCCGGTGGTCGAGTCCGAAACGGCGAACGCGCGCAACCCGAGCTCCGGCGGCCCCGCCGGGACGACACCCCGCACGCGCGAAGAACGCACCGCCGACAGCCGAGCGCTCATCCTCGACGCCGCCGTCGACTGCCTCATCGAACACGGCTACTCCGGTGCCTCCACCCTCGTGATCCAGGCGAAGGCGGGCGTCTCCCGGGGGCGGCTGCTGCACCACTTCCCGTCGCGCGACGGACTCCTGGTCGCCGCCGCGCAGCACTTGGCGAACACCCGGCTCGCGCAGACCCAGGTGCACGCCCAGCACAAGCTCGCCGAAGAACCCGAGGGCCCGGCGCGCGTCGACCGCTGCATCGAACTGCTGTGGGAGACCTTCCAGGAACCGCACTTCTGGGCCGCGATCGAGCTGTGGACCGCCGCCCGCACCAACCCGGCGCTCGGCGCCGCGCTGCGCCCCGAGGAACGCGGGCTGCGCGCCGCGATCCGCGACGTCACCGACGGCATCTGGGGACCGGCCGTGCGCGAGCACCCGCAGTACGAACTGCTCCGCGAGCTGCTGTTCACCAGCATGCGCGGCGCCGCGATGCCCTACGCCTTCGAAGACCGCTCCCCCGCGACCGACCCGCACCTGGCGCTGTGGAAGGGCTTGGCCCGCAGGCTGCTGTTCGACCAGCAGTGAGCGGCTTCAGCGCTCGCCGATCGACGCGCGGGGCGGCAAGGCCGCGGCACCGAGCAGCACCGGCTCCTCCGCCGCATCGCTGCCCGCGTCCGGGTGGCGCGCGACGAGCATGATCGGCTCAGCGCCCCCGCCCCAACGCCTCACCCCGCCCGCAGATCTCTCCAGGAGCGAACGGACCGTTCGTCCAATCTCGTTGGACAAACGGTCCGCTCACCCAGCGACCACGAGCCCCGCCGGAGTCCGCCAGTGAGTGAACGGACCGTTCGTCCAATCTCGTTGGACGAACGGTCCGTTGACTTCGAACGGAACGCCCCCGCCCGGCCCGCTCACGACCCGGATCTGAAGGGTGAACGGACCGTTCGTCCAATCCCCTTGGACAAACGGTCCGCTCACCCAGCGACCACGAGCCCCGCCGGAGTCCGCCAGTGAGTGAACGGACCGTTCGTCCGAACCCGTTGGACGAACGGTCCGCTGACTCAGCGGGGGGCCATGCGGATGGAGCCGTCGAGGCGGATGACTTCGCCGTTGAGCATCGGGTTGGCGACGACGTGTTCGGCCAGGGCGCCGAATTCGTCGGGTTCGCCGAGCCGCGAGGGATGCGGGACCTGCTCGCCGAGGGAGGCTTTGACCTCTTCCGGCGCACCGGCCAGCAGCGGGGTGTTGAACAGGCCGGGCGCGATGGTGACGACCCGGATCCGGTGTTCGGCGAGGTCGCGGGCGATCGGCAGCGTCATGCCGACCACGCCGCCCTTGGACGCCGAGTAGGCGGCCTGCCCGACCTGCCCGTCGAACGCGGCGGCGGAGGCGGTGTTGATGATGACGCCGCGCTCCTCCCCGACCGGATCGTGCGCGATCATCCGCTCCGCCCCGAGGCGCAGCACGTTGAACGTGCCGATCAGGTTGATGTTGATGATCTTCGCGAACGCGTCCAGCGGGAACGGGCCGCGCTTGCGGCTCACGACTCGCAGCGCGTTGCCGAGGCCCGCGCAGTTGACCACCACGCGCAGCGGACCGAGTTCGTCGGCCACGTCGAGCGCGGCGGCGACCTGCGTCTCGTCGGTGACGTCGGCTGCCGCGAACCGCGCCGCGGAGCCGAGTTCGGCCGCGACCTGCTCGCCCTGGGACGTCGGCAGGTCCAGCAGCACGACGCTGCCGCCCGCCGCCACCAGCCGCTTGGCGGTGGCCAGTCCGAGCCCGGACGCTCCCCCGGTGATGACGGCGACGCCACCCGCGATGTCCATGCGTTCCTCCTCGCCCCGACGGGGCCGCCCGAGGCCCCGACCAGTCAGTGATGACTGTTTTCTACGGCACGCGGGGCGCGGAGGGCAAGAACCCCCTGAGCAGTCAGGGTTGACCGCCGCAGGTCGGCGATCGCACCATGGACACCGACGGCGCAGGCGGCCCGCACCCGCGACGACCCGGCCGCCGAACGGTTCCCGGATCACGGACCTCTCCCTCGCCGACACGCCACGGCCCCACGTCTCGTTGTCCTGACGTCACCGGATTCGCCGCCCCATCCGCCCCTCAACGCCGAGGAACGCCGATGCACCCGTCCCAGCCCGCAGGTACCGGCATGACCAGCAGCGACCAGATCGCCCGGCACGCGCGCAAGATCCCCGATTCGGTCGCGCTGCGCTTCGCCCAGGACGGACGCACCTACCGCGAGCTCGACCAACGGCTCAGCAGGCTCGCGAACGCGCTGCTCGCGCGCGGGGTGACGGCGGGCGACCGGGTCGCGGTGCTCGGCCTCAACGGCATCGAGGTCGTGGAGGCCTACCACGCCTGCGGGCGGATCGGGGCGATCTGCGTGCCGATCAACTTCCGGCTGGTCGCCGACGAGATCGCCTACGCCCTCACCGACAGCGGAGCCGCCGCGGTCGTCGCCGACGCGGCGCTCGCACCCGTGCTGGGCAAGGCCCGCGAGCAGGCCGACGTGCCGACTTGCCTGGTCATCGGCGAAGACGCCGCCGAGGCCGGGCCGGACGCGGAGCGCTACGAGGACGTGCTCGCGGCGGCCAGGCCGGAGCATCCCGGCATCGACGTGGACGAACGCTCACCGGCGTACATCATGTACACCTCCGGGACCACCGGTCGCCCCAAAGGCGCGGTGCTCACCCACCACAACCTGCTGCTGCACTCGTTCAGCATGATGGCGCACCTGGGCACGCCCGCCGGGGAGCGCGTCGGGATCTCCGGCGCGCCGCTGTTCCACATCGCCGGGGTCTCCGGAATGCTGCCGAACCTGTTGCTGGGCGGGAGGACCGTGCTGTCGCGCTCCGGCCGGTTCGACCCGGCGGAGGTCGTGGACGTGCTGGAGCGCGAGCGCGTCTCGGACTGCTTCTTCGTGCCCGCGCAGTGGCAGGCGATCTGCGCGGTGCCGGGCATCGCCGAGCGGGATCTCTCCGCGCTGCACCGGATCTCCTGGGGCGCGGCCCCGGCGTCCACCTCGCTGCTGCGCACGATGATCGACACGTTCCCGCAGGCCCAGGTGGTGACCTCGTTCGGCCAGACCGAGTGCAGCCCGGTCACCACGTTGCTGCGCGGTGAGGACGCGTTGCGCAAGATCGGCTCGGTCGGCACGCCGATGCTCAACGTCGAAGTCCGCGTGGTGGACGTGGAGATGAACGACGTGCCGCGCGGCGAGGTCGGCGAGATCGTCTACCGCGGCCCGACGGTGATGCGGGAGTACTGGGGCAAACCCGCCGAGACCGCGGACGCGTTCGCGGGCGGCTGGTTCCACTCGGGGGATCTGGTGCGCGAGGACGAGGACGGCTACTACTACGTGGTCGACCGGAAGAAGGACATGATCATCTCCGGCGGGGAGAACATCTACTGCGCCGAGGTCGAGGACGTGCTCGCCGGGCATCCGAAGGTCGCCGAGGTAGCGCTGATCGGCGTGCCGGACGAGAAGTGGGGCGAGACGCCGCTGGCGGTGCTCGTGGCCCGCGACCCGGCGGACCCGCCCACGCCGCAGGACGTCGAGCAGTACTGCCGCGAGCACCTGGCCGGCTACAAGCGACCCCGCCACGTCACGATCCTGCCGGAACTGCCGCGGAATCCGAGTGGGAAGGTCCTCAAGACCCGCCTCCGCGCCGATCGCGAAGCAGGTGGCCTCCCCGACGCGTGATCCCGCCTCCGATCGTGTTCCGCCACGCGCGGAATACGATCGGAGGCCTCTCGTCAGTACCGGTCCTGCTGCCAGCGCGGAGGACGGGAGTCGCCGAAGATCCGGCTCGCCTGTTCGGCGCTGGGCACGACGAACACCCCGGAAGCCTCCACCAGCACCCGATCCGGTTCGTCCTGGGTGGCGATGGTGGCCTGGGGTCCGGTGCGGCGGTCGGTGATGGACTCCTCCGGAACCCACGCGGTGAGCCGCAGCGGCGTCTCCAGCGGAACGGGCCTGCGGTAGCGCAGCGACAGCGCCACGGTCATGCCGGGCCGCCCGAGGGCGGCGTGCGCGTGCCCCAGGACCTGGTCGATCAGCAGCGCACTCACCCCGCCGTGGGTGTAGCTGTGCGGCCCTTCGTAGGCGAGCCCGAGCGTGCAGGTGCCGACGACGACACCGTCGCCGACCTCGACCCGCATCGGCGGTGCGATCGGGTTTCCCGGCCCGACGGCCGGGTTGTACATCCGCCTGCCGGGCTTGGCGTCGTCGATGGACGGCGGCGTGTGCCGGGTGCGGGAGGCCGCGCTCAGCGGCCCGGCCAGGTCCCTCGCCTGATCGGCGATCTTGCGCAAGGTCGCGGCGTCCACCTCCGTGCTGGTGGCGGCGGCGGTGAGCTCGCGCAATGCGTCGCCGAGTTCGCGCGCGGCGCGGGCTCGGTCCTGGTCTCGGTCCTCGCCGGAGCCTTCGGGTTCGGTCTCGGCGTCGGACTGGCGGTACGGGGCGATGGCGGTGCTCTCCTTGCTGGTCGTACGAGCGCGTGCGGTTCGGTCACTCACCGCGCCAGACGGGGGCGCGCTTCTCGGCGAACGCGCGGGCGCCTTCCTGGGCGTCGGCCGAAGCGAACACCGGCCCCACCAGGTCGGCCTGCTCGGCGAACGCCTCGGCGTCGGTCCAGCGCAGCGCGCCGGAGACGATCTGCTTGGTGGCGCGCACCGCCAGCGGCCCGTTGCCCGCGATCCGCCCGGCGAGTTCCTTCGCGCCGTCGAGCGCGCCGCCCGGTTCGGTGAGGGCGTTGATCAGTCCGTGGGCGTGCGCCTTCTCCGCGGTCAGCGGGTCGCCGGTGAGGGCGATCTCCATCGCCAGCTGGTACGGCAGCGCCTTCGGCAGCCGCAGCAGACCACCGGCGGCGGCGACCAGGCCGCGTTTGACCTCGGGCAGCCCGAACTTCGCCTCCCGCGAGGCGACGATGAGGTCCGCCGACAGCGCCAGCTCGCACCCTCCGGCCAGCGCCCAGCCTTCGACGGCGGCGATGAGCGGTTTCTGCGGCGGCTGCTCGGTGAGCCCGCCGAATCCGCGGCCGGGCAGCGCGGGCCGCTCACCTCGGGTGAACGCCTTGAGGTCCATGCCGGCGCAGAAGGTGCCACCGGCGCCGGTGAGGATCCCGATGACCAGGTCGCTGCGGGACTCGAACTCGTCGATGGCGGCGGCGATGCCTTCGGCGACGGACCTGTCGACGGCGTTGCGCGCCTCGGGCCGGTCGATGGTGATCACGGCGATGCCGTCGCCGAAATCGGTGCGGACGCTGTCGCTCACGTGCTGTTCTCCTCTGTTCGCTGAGGGAATCGGCCGCCTCGCCGGTGGTTCGTCCCGCTGCGGAGTGCTTCCGGGCTTCGAGTGTTACCCGCCCCCGGAAAAACAGTCAAGCCAGACCGTCCCAGGGCGATACCGGGTACCACCTGGCGATCTTCTCATCCGGCTCGCCCACCGACCCGCCGACCGGAACGGACGCCGATCGACTCGGCGTCCGCGGACTCTTGTCGGGGATGGGAGGGATGCTGCGGTCGAGCGCTCCGGTGTTCGCCGTGGCGGCGGGACGGGGCGGTGATGACGACGGGAGGTTTCGGTGCGGCAGATCGCGTTGCTCCGGGGGATCAATCTGGGCAGGCACAACAGGATTCCGATGGCGACGTTGCGCGAGGCGGTGGATCGGCTCGGGTTCGACGCGGTCGTGACGCACCTGCAGAGCGGGAACGTCGTGTTCTCCGCCGACGCTCCCGCCGCGGAGTCGGAGCGGGTGATCTCGGCGGGCATCGCCGAGGAGTTCGGGCTGGACGTGCCCGTGGTGGTCCGGACCCGCGACGAGCTGGCCGCGGTGGTGGCCGCCGACCCGCTGGCCGGGATCGCCACGGTGCCGGCGCAGTACCTGGTCACGTTCCTGTCCGCGCGCCCCGACCCGGCGGTGCTCGCCGAGCTCGACCCGGCGGCGTTCGCACCGGACGAGGTGCGGTTCGGCGAGCGCGAGGTCTACGTGTGGTGCCCCGAAGGAGTGCGGAACTCCCGGGTGCCGCAGTCCTGGTGGGAGCGCCGGCTCGGCCTGCGCGCCACGTCCCGCAACTGGACCACGGTGACCCGGCTGCTGGAGCTCGCGGACTCCTGACCGTCCCGCTCCGGCGCGTCGCGGGAACACGGCGCGTCGCCCTCCGGCAAGGACGTTCTCCCCTACCGATGTGCCGCGCCGACCTCCGAGTCTGGAGTTAGGAGCCACGTGGTGACGCCGCACGGCCGGGCTGCGGTGTGGCCGAGGCGAGGAGGCGCAATGGGGCGAGCGGTGGGCATCGACCTGGGCACGACGAACTCCGTCGTGGCCGTGCTGGAAGGCGGCGACGCGACGGTCATCGCGAACTCGGAGGGGGCGCGCACCACGCCGTCGGTGGTGGCCTTCGCCCGCAGCGGCGAGCTGCTGACGGGGCAACCGGCGAAGAACCAGGCGGTGACGAACGTCGACCGCACGATCCGGTCGGTCAAGCGCCACATGGGCACCGACTGGAAGACGACGATCGACGACAAGGACTACACCGCGCAGGAGATCAGCGCGCGGGTGTTGATGAAGCTCAAGCGCGACGCGGAGACCTACCTCGGCGAGGAGGTCACCGACGCGGTGGTCACCGTCCCCGCCTACTTCGACGACGCGCAGCGCCAGACCACGAAGGAGGCCGGCCAGATCGCCGGGCTCACCGTGCTGCGCATCATCAACGAGCCGACCGCCGCCGCGCTCGCCTACGGGCTGGAGAAGGGCGAGAAGGAACAGACGATCCTGGTCTTCGACCTGGGCGGCGGCACGTTCGACGTGTCGCTGCTCGACGTGGGCGAGGGCCTGGTCGAGGTGAAGGCGACGTCCGGGGACACCGACCTCGGCGGCGACGACTGGGACCAGCGCATCGTCGACTGGCTGGTGGAGAAGTTCAAGGCGTCCTCCGGGATCGATCTGACCAAGGACAAGATGGCCTTGCAGCGGATCAAGGAAGCCGCGGAGAAGGCCAAGATCGAGCTCTCCAGCTCCTCCACCACCAACATCAACCTGCCCTACATCACGGTCGATTCCGAGAAGAACCCGATGTTCCTCGACGAGACGCTGTCGCGCGCCGAGTTCCAGCGGATCACCTCCGACCTGCTGGAGCGCACCCGCAAACCGTTCGAGAACGCGGTGCGCGACGCGGGGATCTCGGTGCAGGACGTCGACCACGTGGTGCTGGTGGGCGGGTCGACCCGGATGCCCGCGGTCACCGAGCTCGTCAAGGAGCTCACCGGCGGCAAAGAACCGCACAAGGGCGTGAACCCCGATGAGGTCGTCGCCGTCGGCGCCGCCCTGCAGGCCGGTGTGCTGCGCGGTGAGGTCAAGGACGTCCTGCTGCTCGACGTGACCCCGTTGTCGCTCGGGATCGAGACCAAGGGCGGCATCATGACCAAGCTCATCGAGCGCAACACCACGATCCCGACGAAGCGCTCCGAGACCTTCACGACCGCCGACGACAACCAGCCGTCCGTGCAGATCCAGGTCTTCCAAGGTGAGCGCGAAATGGCCGCGCACAACAAGAAGCTCGGCAGCTTCGACCTGACCGGCCTGCCGCCCGCTCCGCGCGGGGTCCCGCAGATCGAGGTGTCCTTCGACATCGACGCCAACGGCATCGTGCACGTCAACGCCAAGGACCTGGGTACCGGCAAGGAGCAGTCCATCCAGATCTCCGGCGGCTCGGCGCTGCCGAAGGAGGACATCGAGCGGATGGTCTCCGACGCGGAGGCCCACGCCGACGAGGACAAGCAGCGCCGCGACGAGGCGGAAGCCCGCAACCAGGCCGAAACCCTCGTCTACCAGACGGAGAAGGTCCTCACCGACAACGACGACAAGCTGCCCGCGGACGTCAAGGACCGGGTGCGCACGGTGATCGGCGAGACCAACGAGGCGTTGCGCGGTCAGGACGTCGCCGCCATCAAGGCCGCGGTGGAGAAGCTCGCCACCGAATCCCAAGCGCTCGGCCAGGCCCTCTACAGCGAAACCGGACCCCCCGGCGACGGCGCTTCGACGGGCGGATCCGGCACGAGCGGCGGTTCCGCCACCGGAGGTTCGGGTTCCGACGACGTGGTGGACGCGGAGATCGTCGACGAACCCGGCACCAAGGAGTGAGCGATGGACGACGATCGCCCCGACGGCCCGCGCCGCAACTCGTTGCCGGTGCCCGCGGAGCGCCGCCCCGGCAGGCCGCACGTCGTGACCTCGCCCAGGGCCGAGCCGCCGGGGACGGCCGAACCTCCCTCCACCCCGGACCCCGCCGAAGTGGGCGCCTCGGCGGAACCCGGCGAGCAGATCAGCAGGCTGCAAGGGGAACGCGACGCCCACCTGGAGACGCTGCGCCGGGTGACGGCGGAGTTCGACAACTACCGCAAGCGGATGCTGCGGGAGCAGACCACGCACCTGGACCGCGCGGCGGAGGGCCTGCTGCGGGAACTGCTGCCGGTGCTGGACGCCGTGGAGATCGGCGCCCAGCACAATCCGGAAGCGCTGGGCGCGGTGCACAAGCAGTTGCAGCAGACCCTCGCCGCCGAGGGCCTGCACCGCATCGACCCGCTGCACGAACCGTTCGACCCCGCTGAGCACGAGGCGGCGCAGTCCGAGCCGGGCACCGTGGTTCGGCTGCGCGACGACGACGCCCAGGCCGACGCCGTGGTCTCCGAGGTGCTCCGGCCCGGCTACCGCATGCACGGCCACCTCATCCGGCCCGCGCTGGTGCGCGTCGCCTCCGGCGGCTGACGTCGCGATTTCCCGTGAACGCGGGTCACGCGCACATCGGTTCCGCAGAAAGCGATCAACGGGGGCGTTCCCCGAACACGCGGCAGCGGTGTGCGCGTTCCCGCTGCGTCACGGGTGCAGGACGAGCTTGCCGACGTGGTTCCGGCGGGCGAGTTCTTCCTGCGCCCGGGCGGCCTGCTCCAGCGGGAACGTCGCGGCGATCACGGGCTGGACCTCGGCGCGGCGGGCGAGGCCGACGAGGAGGTCGAAGTGGGCGGGCGTGTGCATCGCGGAGCCGATCACCTGCGCGTTGTGCAGGTAGAGGCGGCGCACGTCCACGGTCGTGCGATATCCGCCGAGCGCGCCCGCGATGACCCATCGGCCGCCTTCGCGCAGCAACGGGAGTCCCTCGCTCACCAGATCACCGGCCACGACGTCGAGCGCGACGTCGATGCCGCCGGGCGCGGCGGCGCGGAGCTGCTCGACGACGTCGCCCGCGCGGTCGACGACGTCGTGCGCACCCGCCTCCCGCACCGCCCGGATCTTCGATCCGCTGCTGATGGCGAGCACCGTCGCCCCGCGCGCACGGGCGATCTGCACCAGCGCGACGCCGACACCACCGGACGCGCCGGAGACCAGGACGGTCTCCCCCGCCCGCACCCGGCCCCGCTCGATCATGCCCAGCGCGGTGCCGTACGCGGTCGGCAGCGTCGCGATCTGGTCGTCCGTGAGCGGGGAGTCCGTCACGTCGTGGACCCGTTCCGCCGGTGCGGTCACGTACTCGGCGTAGCCGCCGTCGCGTTCGCTGCCCATCAACCCCACCGGGTTCGCGTCCGGCCCCTCGGCGTCGTAGATCGCCGGGTCGACGACCACCCGGCGACCGACGAGGCCGTCGTCCACGCCTGCGCCGACCGCGACGATCCGCCCCGCCACGTCGGCGCCTTGGATCCGCGGGAAGTCGATCGGCCCGCGCCAGCCCGACAGCGCCTCGGGGTCGTCCGGGCGGCCGTAGGCACCGTCCCGGGTCCACAGGTCGGTGTTGTTCAGCGCCACAGCGCTGACCTTGACCAGCACCTCCCCTTCGCCCGCAGCGGGCACGGCCGCTTCTACCGGTTCGAGGACCTCCGGTCCTCCGTGCGCCGCGATCCGGACCGCGCGCATGGTCTCGGACATGCCCATCTCGTGAACCTCCCTTAGGTATACTGACCGGTGAACCATCCGCCACGGTACACCGACCTGTGAAGTGAGCTCAATGCAGGAAGCACGCCCCCTGACAGCGGCCGGGCACCGGATCGCGGCAGCCGCCGAGGAACTGTTCTACGACAACGGGATCACCGCGGTCGGCGTGGACCTGATCGCCGAACGCTCCGGTGTCACCAAGCGGACCTTGTACAACCAGTTCGGCTCGAAGGACCAGCTCGTCGCGACCTACCTCGCGCAACGCGACCTGCGCTGGCGGTCGCTGGTCCGCGCCACCGGGGACGCCTGCGAGGACCCCGTCGAGGCCGTCACGGCACCCTTCGAAGCGCTGCGGACCTGGAGCGCGACCAACGCCCGCGGATGCGCGTTCACCAACGCGCTGGCCGAGATCCCGGATCCCGCGCACCCCGCGCACCGCATCATCGCGGACCAGAAGTCCTGGCTGCGGAACCTCTTCGAAGACCTCGCCACCGCGGCGGGCTGCGCGGACCCCGGCACCCTCGCCACCCGACTCCTCGTGCTGCACGAAGGCGCACTGGCGATGCAGCCGCTCCCCCTCGACACCCTCGCGGAAGCCACCGAGCTCGCACGGATCCTGGTCCGTTCCGGCGCTTCGCGCTGAAACCCCGACGGCGACCGGCCGCACCCCATCAGTTCACCGCGGGCGCTCCGGTCGCCGTCGCACATCGCGTTCACGCGGATCCACCGGGCCGATCCCGGCCCCGGATCAGCGGCGGATGTGCCCGGACGGTCAGCGCGCCTTGGCGGCCAGGCGGTGCAAGCGGAGGGCGGAGAACAGGAAGAAGATGCCACCGAGCAGCGCGTAGCCGGCGACGGAGCCGAGCGAGGCGTCCGGCCCGTTCGCCATCAGGATGAAGCTGGTGCCCGCGATCGTGGAGATGCCGCCGCTGAGGATCATCGCCCACTGGCCGCCGAGCCGGTAGCGCAGGATCGCGACGAGCAGCTGCACGAGGCCCGCGGTGATCGCCCACGCGCCCCACACCCGCAGCACGCCAGGGGCTCCGGCGGGGATCGCGACGGCCAGGCCGGCCGCCGCGAGCAGGCTCAGCCCCATGTTGATGCAGAGCGGCGCCTTCGGACGGGCGGCACCCGACGAGCGGAAGTCGATCACCGCCGCGACCACGTCGAACAGCGGGTAGAGCACCAGCAGCGCGATCACCGCCGGGCCGAGCGTCCCGGCCATCGCCGTCAGCAGGGCCACCCAGACCAGGGCGAACCCGAACCGGACGTAGTACAGCGCGCGCAGCGACTCGGCGCTCTCGACGGCTTCAGCGGCCGTGCCGGTCCCGTCGTTTCGGGTGGCTGTTGCAGAGCTGGACATCGGAGCCCTCCCAGGAGTGCAGTGCGTTCCGCCCCATCAGGGAGATAGAACGGTCGGTACACTTGAGCCTGCACCACTCGTCGCGCCTCGTCAATACCGACCGTTCTATCTGCTAGCCTCGCGGCGGCACTCCAGCGAAACGAACGGGGGACGGATGTCGGAGGCACGGGCTCGCCTGCTCAACGCGGCAACGGAGCTCTTCTACGCCGACGGCCTGCACGCCGTGGGGGTCGATCGCGTCATCGCCCGAGCGCAGGTCACGCGGGCCACGCTCTACCGGCACTTCCCCAGCAAGGACGACCTGCTCGTCGCCTACCTCTCGCGCGCCGACGAAGCCATCCGGGCGCGGACGGAGCAGGCACGTGCCCAAGATTCCGACCCGGACGACGTCGTGCGAGCCGTCGGCCGAGCCGTCACCGACGACATCCGCGGACCAGGTTTCCGGGGGTGCGCGTTCCTCAACGCCGCCGCCGAATACCCCGACCCGGCGCACCCCGTCCACCAGGCCGTCCAGGCGCACCGGCAGTGGTACCTCGCGACGATGGTCGAACTGTTCACCGGGATCGGGAAGATCGATCCGGCTCCTGCCGCCCGGCACTTCGTGATGTTGCGCGACGGCGCGATGGCCGCGGGCTGCCTGACGGATCCGCAACCCGTCTGCGAGACGTTCACGCGCGGAGTCGAGGGACTGCTCACCTTCCGCAGCCGCGCGGAGCCGGATTTCCTGACCTGAGCGCAGCGAACGGCCCGCCCTCCCGGCCGACGGCGGCGGGACGACGGGCCGTTCGCGTGCGGCTCTCAGCCGAGGAACTTCTCCAGGGCGTCGGCTCCCGCGGAGGCCCCGCCGCCGGCGAGGACGGCCTCGCGCATTTCCGCCAGGTTGGCGCGGACCCGCTCGTCCGCGGCGATCTCGTCCACCGTCGAGCGCAGCAGCTCCGGTGTGATGTCCTCGGCCTGCAAGCGCTTGCCCAACCCGAGTTCTTCGGCGCGGTCGGCGTTGGCCTCCTGCTCCGGCATCTGCGGGACCGCGATCGGCGGCACGCCGTAGTACAACGTCTCCATCGTCGAGTTCATGCCGGTGTGGGTGAGGAACGCGGCGGCGTGCTGGAGCACCGCGGGCTGCGGGAAGCTCGGGCGCACGTCGAAGTTCTCCGGGACATCGCCCAGATCCGCGACGTCGACGACCTTGCCGATGGACATCGCGACCTGCCACTCCGAGTCCCGGAACGCCTCGATGCACAGCTTGAAGAAGTCCGGGCGCTGGTTGAACACGGTGCCCAGCGAGATGAACAGCAGCGGCGACTCGGGATGCGCAGGCTTCCAGTCGACGATGCCGCGTTGACCGACCGACGGGCCGATGAACTCGAACCGGTCGTCGAAGGTCTCCGGGCGCAGCTGGAACTTCTTCGGCAGGAACACGAGGTTCAGCGGTGACGGCGGCACCTGGCCGAACGCGGCCGGGTCGAAGGTCACGCCGAACTCGGCGGTGATCTCCTTCATCCGGGCCATGAAGTCCTGCAGCACGGGGTGGTTCGGGTCGAAGACGTCCGGTTCGTCCTTCTTCTGCATGATGTCGCGCAACGAGAACTCCTCGTTGCCCGCGAAGTGCGGCACCAGCGCGACCTCCGGCACGCCGAGCTTCTCGGCGAGCATCCGGCCGGTGAGCTCGCCCTGGTCGAAGCACACCGCGTCCGGCCGATCCCGCTCGAAGTGCTCCAGCAGCTTCGGGAAGGACTCGCGCACGTCCTTCAACCGGAATTCGAGCAGCGGCGCCATGGCCTCGGGCGTGAAGTTCTTGAAGTTCGTGGGAATCTCGGGCATCACGGTGCCGGTGTCGAGCAGCCTGGCGCCGACCGATTCGACGGCGGCGTGGAATTCGGGGCCGATGGCGTAGGTGACCCGGTGGCCACGCCGGACCAGCTCCTCCACCAGCGGCAGCGTCGGGTTGACGTGTCCGTGCGCGGTCATGCTGACGAACGCGAAGTGCTTGCTCATGTTCCCCTCAGAACGATGCTTACCCGGCTCGGCCCATACCGCCGCGCCCGATCGACCGTCCTCATAATCCTCCCGGCGCGCCACCGGAAAAAGGTGTTTTAAGCAACCAACTACCTTCGCGACAACCACAAGAACCACCGCGGAACGCCACCTGAAATGCGAAAACTCAGAGCCTCGCCGGCGCGTGAACCTGCCACTGTGACGTTCGCCCGAACGCCGCAAGTCCGATAAAACGGCCACCGCGGCGCACCCTCCACAACGACGGAACGCCCGCAATCACGCGAATCCCACCGGCGCCCGCGCGATGCCGGTCAGACCAGCGCGGCGGTGCTGTCCTCCGTGCGCGGCCTCCGGCCCGAGCCGAGTTCCTCGGCGCGGTCGCGAGCCCCTGGGAAAGATCGGCAGGGCGAGTAGGATGCCTCCCGCGTGCGCCGAACCAGTGGCGTGTTCCGACGGCACGCTCCTGACGACCCGCACCCCGCAGCGCCCAAGCCCAACTGGGAGCACCAGTGCCAGATCCGCTGGACGACCTCGAAATGTCCGCTCCGCCGGACGCAGCGCCTGCGGAATCCGATCACCGGGCCGGATCGAGCACCGGCGTTGAAGAACTCATCTCGTCCGCGGCCGGGTTGCTGCTGGACTTCGACGGGCCGATCTGCGAGCTGTTCGCCGGGTACTCCCCCAGGACGACAGCCGCCGCGATACTCGCGGTCCTCAACCGGGAGAAGGTCGACTTCCCCGCCGATTTGCACGATGCCCGGGGCGGACTCGCGCTGCTCGAATGGGCCCAGTTCAACACCCCGGAGCTGGTCCCGGACATCGAGGACATCCAGGAAGCGGCCGAGCTGCGTGCGCTGCGGACCGCGCGGCCCACGCCGCACAGCCTCGCCACCGCCGTCGCCGCGACCGAGGCAGGTCTGAAGGTCGCGGTCGTCAGCAACAACTCCGCGGAAGTCGTCGCGGAGTACCTGACCAGACGCGGTTTCGCCGAACACGTTCACGACGTGGTCGGCAGGGAGCCGGGACGCGCCGTCCTGATGAAGCCGAATCCGGACCCGCTCCGCAGGGCGGCGTCCGCGCTGAACGTTCCGATCCGACGTTGCGTCATGGTCGGCGACGCGATATCGGACATCGTCGCGGCCAACCGAGCGGGAGCGTCGAGCATCGGATACGCCCGCAACGACGATCCGCTGCGCTTCACCCGCGCCGGTGCGGACGTGGTCATTCGCACCATGTCCACGCTCTCCTCCGCGATCAGCACCTCGGTGACGCGCTCGAACCGACGTGATCACAAACCATTCTGAAAGAACTCATCAACGCGGTGTTGCGAGTATCCGCCGAAGGCAGTGGGACACCGCCAGGGTGTCACCCTGATCAGCCAGCGCCGTGATGACCAGCCGCTCGCCCGGAACCACGATCACGAACTGGCCGCCTGAACCATCGCAGTAGTAGGTCCCGTCCGGGCAAATCCAGATACCGTAGCCGTATCCTGATGCTTGGAGCGGGCTGCTCGCATCGTAACCACTGGCGGCGCGGACCACCGGCGACCGAATCGTGTCCACCCACGAACCCGGCACCACTTCGGCGTCTCCGTACCAGCCATCCCGCAGGAGCACCTGGCCCAACTTGTGCAGGTCCCGGCCGGAAACAGCCAGACCGGTGGCGCCCGCCTCGTGCTCGTCGTACTTCCGCCAACTGAAGTCGGATATCCCGATCCCATCGAAGAGCAGCTCTGAAAGAAACCCAGAAAGCGATTTGCCCAGCTCCCTGCGCACCATCGCCGAAACCAGATACCAGCCGACGTTCGAGTACGAGAAGTGCACACCAGGAGGAAAGCTGATCTCCTGGTCGAAGATGTAGCCGAGGAGCTCGCTCGAATCCTGGTCCTGCACATCACGGCGAAACAAGAATCCCTCGCGATGCCCCAGAGTATTGCTGAGCAGATGCCGCAATCGCACCTCCCCCCAATGGCGCCGGCTCTCCGCTGACTGCCGATCGGCGAAATCCTCGAAGAAAGGTGCTACCCGCATGTCCAGCGCCAGCGGCTCACCCCGCAACCGAACCCCGTCCGATATCGCGATTCCGAGCGCCATCGAGACGGCCAGCTTGCTTATGGAGCGCAGATCCACCCGCGCACCCGGTGCGCCGAAGTCCTCAGCGAAGACCCCGTCCGGGCTCGACACCACCAAACTCTTCATCCGAAGGCCCTGGGAACCGGCCTCGGAAAGGT
The DNA here is from genome assembly GCF_026241095.1 of Saccharopolyspora sp. NFXS83. Taxonomy (GTDB): domain Bacteria; phylum Actinomycetota; class Actinomycetes; order Mycobacteriales; family Pseudonocardiaceae; genus Saccharopolyspora_C. The sequence continues at coordinate 159,868 of NZ_JAPFGB010000006.1, forward strand.
CGGACAGCACTGCTTCAAAGGAACCGCGATCCACCATCGGCAACCTTCCTCTTCGTGATCTCGCGAAGCAACCCCGCGTTTCGGACGAGTCCCCGGACGCATGGAAATCGCTCATCGGAAACGCTAGCCGGCCCCGGCCAGCCGATCGGTGATACGAGCCACCTCCTCGGCACGATGGGTGAACCGGTACAAGCGAAGGGCGCCCCGCCAGGCTTGACGAGCCTCGGGCAAACAATCGAGATTCACGAACGCCTCCCCGAGGTGCTCCAGCACATCCGCTTCATCGTAGGTGTTGTCGAGCGAGCGGTACAACGCAAGAGCATCCTGGTAGTAATCACGCGCGGCAGCGTATTTCCTGTTGCTCAGCGCGATGCTGCCGAGGCTGTCGAGGGATTCCGCCGCACCGGACACGTGCCGGTGCTCCCGGTGCAGGGCGAGCGCTCGCCCGCAGCAGTCCACCGCCTCCGCGTGCGCTCCGAGGCGTAAATGACTCGTACCCAACTGGTTCAGCGCATGCGCTTCCCACACCGGGTTTCCCAACTCCCGGTAGAGCACCAGTGATTCCTTCGCGTGGTCCACGGCTTTCTCATCGTCGTCCAAGTTCGCGCAAATCCACGAGGCGATGCGGTGAGCGTGCGCTTGACCCAGACGGTCCTCTGCGTGTTCAGCCAGTTCAAGACCGATCATCATGTGTTCGAGGGCCAGCTCGAATCGGTTCACCCGCCCATGAGCACGGCCGAGCCGCCGGTGCGCGAGACCTATCGGGAAAAGGGATCCGATGCGCTCCGCAGCAGCAAGTCCCGCTTGCCAGCTGGCGATGTCGTCGTACAGATGCCCACGACGCCAATGAAAGCTGTCCAGCACCCAGGCGAACTGCCACACGTGGCGCAGCCATCCGTGCGCGAGTGCGGCGCGCTGCGCCGCGAGGATGTGGGGATGCTCAGCGGAGAACCACTCCATCGCCGCCAGATCATCGCGCATCGACACCGGCGAGCACCCCTCGGCGGGCGGGTCCAGCGGGATGGAGCGCCGGTGATCCGCGATCAGCCGATCACCGGAGAACCCCGAATGCAGGTAGTGATCGACCAGTCGTCGCGTCCCGGCTTCCCGGGACGACTCGGTTTGGTCCACGACAGCTCGTTCCGCGGCGTACAGGCGGACGAGGTCGTGCATCCGATACCTCCCCGGTGCGTGCTGCTGCACCAGCGAAGCGGCCTCCAACTCCCGCATGACCACTCGGACCCGGCTCACCGGAACACCGACCAACGACGCCGCCGCGGACAGCCCGATGTCCGGCCCGACCGCGGTCCCGAGCAACCCGAACATGCTGGTCGCCCTGGGCGTCAACGCGTGCTCCGACCAGGAGAGCACCGCACGCAGGTTCGCACGCAGGTCACCGGCGTCCAGCCCGTCCAGCCGAGCCGACGCGTCGCGGAGCTCCTCGGCCAAGACGGCCAGCGGGAAGTCGGAGTGGTACTCGGCTCGTGCGGCCACCACCCGCAGGGCCAGCGGCAACCCCGCGCACATCCGCAGCAGTTGGGCCACCGCGGCCGACTCGGCCACGAGCCGATCCGAGCCCAGCCGGTCCGCGAGCAACGCCCGAGCGTCGTCCTCGCGAAAAACGTCCAGGTCCAGCAGCCACGCACCGTGGTTGACCCCCAGCCCCGCCAACCGCCGACGACTGGTGATCAGCACCGCGCAGGTCGGGCTGCCGGGAAGCAGCGGAGCCACCTGCGCGGTATCGGCCGCGTTGTCCAGCACGATCAGCATGCGGTTGCCTGCCACCAGACTTCGGTACAGCGCCGCCCGCGCCTCCAAGTCCACCGGGATAGCCGTGGGTTCCACGCCCAATCCGTCCAGGAACCCCCGCACCGCGACCTCGGAAGACATCGGCTGCCCGGAAGGGTCGAACCCGCGCAGGTCCACGTGGAGTTGGCCGTCGGGAAATCGTGCGAGGTTCTGGTGCGCCCATCGGGATGCCAGCCACGTCTTGCCGACGCCGCCGCTCCCGGTGACGGCGCACACCCTGGCCCCCGCGGCCCCGTCGCCCCGGTCAACGGCCTCGTCCAGCGCGGAGCTGAGCGTGGCGAGCTCGGCGGTGCGCCCGATGAACGTGGACGGCGTGCGGGGCAGCTGCCGTGGCACTGGAACTTCGCGAGCGCTCACGTGCTGGTGAACGCCGCCGGTGATGGTGCCCGCCTGCACCACCAGGTCGGATGCCGCGTTCGCGGCGACCTCGTTGTGCACACCCGGTGGCCCTTGTTCGCCCCCATCTCCGGTGCCGTTGCGCGGATCCTGAGTCGCCATGTCCCGATCCCCGATCGTCACGTGGCACCGAGATTACCGAGTTGATCTTTCCCGGACGCTCACTTCGGGTCCGGTTGGGCTGATCGGCACATCGGCAACGGCTTCGTGGAACAACCGGGCGGACGATGAACGGGCCGCACAGAGGGTTCGCTCTCGCCCGGATGAATCGAACCGCGCTGGCCTTCCCTCAGCAGCGCACGGCAAAGGCGCCTCGGAATCCGCGGCGGATTCCGAGGCGCCGGATGCCATCGATCAGACCATCGGGCGGTCCGTCGGAGCGATCGGAGCCGGCAGCACGTCCCGGCCCGTCAAGTAGCGGTCCACCCCGGCCGCCGCGGAACGGCCCTCGGAGATGGCCCACACGATCAGCGACTGGCCGCGGCCCATGTCGCCCGCCGTGAACACGCCGTCCACGGTGGTCATGAAGTCCGAGTCGCGGGCGACGTTGCCGCGCTCGTCGAGCTCCACGCCGAGGTCGGTGAGCAGACCTTCCTTCTCCGGGCCGACGAAGCCCATCGCCAGGAACGCCAGCTGGCACGGCAGTTCCCGCTCGGTGCCCTCGACCGGCACGAAGCGGCCGTCCTCGCGGCGCACCTCCACCAGCCGCAGCGCCCGCAGGTTCCCGTCGGCGTCGCTGAGGAATTCCTGCGTGTTGACCGAGAACAGCCGCTCCCCGCCTTCCTCGTGCGCGGAGGACACGCGGAAGGTCATCGGGTACGTCGGCCACGGCTGGCTGTCCGGCCGCGTCGACGGCGGCGTCGGCATGATCTCCAGCTGGGTCACCGAGGCCGCGCCCTGGCGGTGCGCGGTGCCGACGCAGTCCGCACCGGTGTCACCGCCGCCGATCACGACGACGTCCTTGCCCGCGGCGTCGATCGGCGAGGACACCAGATCGCCCTCTTGCACCCGGTTCGACAGCGGCAGGTACTCCATCGCCTGGTGCACGCCGACGGCCTCGCGGCCGGTGATCGGCAGGTCGCGGGCGGCGGTCGCGCCGCCGGAGAGGACCACCGCGTCGTAGTCCGCCTTCAGCTGCTCCACCGTCACGTCCACGCCGACGTTGACGCCCGCGCGGAACTCGGTGCCCTCGGCCCGCATCTGCCCGAGCCGCCGGTCCAGCCGGCGCTTCTCCATCTTGAACTCGGGGATGCCGTAGCGCAGCAGCCCGCCGATGCGGTCCGCCCGCTCGTAGACCACGACGTCGTGGCCCGCGCGGGTCAGCTGCTGGGCTGCGGCCAGCCCGGACGGCCCGGAACCGATGACGGCGACCTTCTTGCCGGTCTTCGACGCGGGTGCCTGCGGCGTCACCCAGCCCTCGTCCCAGGCCTTGTCGATGATCTCGATCTCGACCTGCTTGATCGTCACCGGATCGGAGTTGATGCCGACCACGCACGCCGCCTCGCACGGGGCGGGGCACAACGTCCCGGTGAACTCCGGGAAGTTGTTCGTGGCGTGCAGGCGCTCTACGGCGTCGCTCCAGTCGCCGCGCCAGGTGAGGTCGTTCCACTCCGGGATCAGGTTGCCCAGCGGACAGCCCTGGTGGCAGAACGGGATGCCGCAATCCATGCAGCGCCCGGCCTGCTCCTTGACCCGGCCCGGCTCGAAGTCCAGGTAGACCTCGCGCCAGTCCTTGATCCTGATGTCCACGGGGCGGCGCTGGGGCGTTTGGCGCGCCGTGGTGATGAATCCCTTCGGGTCAGCCATGAGCCGCCTCCATGATCGCCTTGTTGACGTCGCGACCGTCGCGCTCGGCGGCGTCCTGCGCTTCCAGCACGCGCTTGAAGTCGCGCGGCATGACCTTGCCGAAGCGCGCCACCGAACGGTCCCAGTCGGCCAGCAGCTCGCTCGCCACCTGTGAGGCGGTCTGCTCGAAGTGCCTGCGGACCCGGTCGTGCAAGAACTCGCGGTCGGCGTCGTCGAGCGGGTCGAGGTCGACCATCTCCGGGTTGACGCGGTCCTCGCGCAGGTCCAGCACGTAGGCGATGCCACCGGACATGCCGGCCGCGAAGTTGCGCCCGGTGCCACCGAGGATCACCGCGCGACCACCGGTCATGTACTCGCAACCGTGATCGCCGATGCCCTCGACGACGGCCACCGCGCCGGAGTTGCGCACGCAGAACCGCTCACCCACGACACCGCGCACGAACAGCTCGCCGCCGGTCGCGCCGTAGAGCAGCACGTTGCCCGCGATGACGTTGTCCTCGGCGGTGTAGGAGGCGTTCTCCGGTGGCCGCACCACGATGCGCCCGCCCGAAAGGCCCTTGCCGACGTAGTCGTTGCCGTCGCCCAGCAACCGCAGCGTGATACCGCGCGGCACGAACGCGCCGAAGCTCTGCCCGGCCGAACCGGTGAACGTCACGTCGATCGTGTCGTCCGGCAAACCTTCGCCGCCCCACCTGCTGGTCAGCTCGTGGCCGAGCATGGTGCCCACCGTGCGGTTGACGTTGCGCACCGGCAGTTCCAGCCGCACCGGCGAGCCGTCCTTGAGCGCACCCTCGCTGAGCTGGATCAGCGTGTGGTCCAGGGCCTTGTCCAGCCCGTGGTCCTGGGTGGTCGTGTTGTGCAGCGCCGCGCCCGCGGGCAGCTCCGGCACGTGGGTGATGGCCGAGAGGTCGAGCTCCTCGGTCTTCCAGTGCCGCACCGCGTCGTCGGTGTCGATCAGCTCGGCGTGCCCGATGGCCTCTTCGATGGACCGGAAACCCAGCTCCGCCAGGTATTCCCGCACTTCCTCGGCGATGAACTTGAAGAAGTTCACCACGTACTCGGCCTTGCCGTCGAACTTCGCCCGCAGGTCCGGGTTCTGCGTCGCCACGCCCACCGGACAGGTGTCGAGGTGGCACACCCGCATCATGATGCAGCCGGACACGACCAGCGGAGCGGTGGCGAAACCGAACTCCTCGGCACCGAGCAGCGCGGCGATCACCACGTCGCGGCCGGTCTTGAGCTGGCCGTCGGTCTGCACCACGATCCGGTCGCGCAAGTCGTTGGCCAGCAGCGTCTGCTGCGCCTCGGCCAGGCCGAGCTCCCAGGGGCCGCCCGCGTGCTTGATCGAGGACAGCGGCGAGGCACCGGTGCCGCCGTCGTGCCCGGAGATGAGCACCACGTCGGCGTGCGCCTTGCTCACGCCCGCCGCGACCGTGCCGACGCCGACCTCGCTGACCAGCTTGACGTGGATCCGCGCCTTCGGATTGGCGTTCTTCAGGTCGTGGATCAGCTGCGCGAGGTCTTCGATCGAGTAGATGTCGTGGTGCGGCGGCGGGGAGATCAGCCCCACGCCCGGCGTGGAGTGCCGGGTCTTGCCGACCCACGGGTACACCTTGTGACCGGGCAGCTGACCGCCCTCACCGGGCTTGGCGCCCTGGGCCATCTTGATCTGGATGTCGTCGGCGTTGACCAGGTATTCGCTGGTGACGCCGAACCGCCCGGAGGCGACCTGCTTGATCGCCGAGCGGCGCGAGTCGCCGTTGGCGTCCGGGGTGAACCGGTCGGCGTCCTCACCGCCCTCACCGGTGTTGGACTTGCCGCCGAGGCGGTTCATCGCGATCGCCAGCGTCTCGTGCATCTCCTGCGAGATCGACCCGTAGGAGATGGCGCCGGTGGCGAACCGCTTCACGATCGACTCGACGGACTCGACCTCGTCGATCGGAACCGGCTTGCGCACGCCGTCGCGGAACTTGAACAGCCCGCGCAGCGTCATCAGGTCGCGCGACTGGTCGTCGACGGCCTTCGTGTACTCCTTGAAGACCTCGTAGCGCCCGGCCCGCGTGGAGTGCTGCAGCTTGAACACGGTGCGCGGGTTGAACAGGTGCGGGTCGCCTTCGCGCCGCCACTGGTACTCGCCGCCCACCTGCAGGCTCCGGTGCGCGGCCTGGACGCCGTCGGCCGGGTAGGCCTTGCGGTGCCGCTCGGCGACCTCCTTGGCCAGCAGGTCGAAGCCGACGCCGCCGAGCCGCGAGGTGGTGCCCGCGAAGCAGCGCTCGATGACCTCCGCGCCGAGACCGATCGCCTCGAAGATCTGCGCGCCGGTGTAGGAGGCCACCGTGGACACGCCCATCTTGGACATGGTCTTGCGCACGCCCTTGCCGAGCGCCTTGATCAGGTTGCCGGTGGCCTGCGTGCCTTCGAGTCCCTGGAGCACGCCGTTGTGCACCAGGTCCTCGACGCTGGCCATCGCCAGGTACGGGTTGACCGCGGCGGCGCCGTAGCCGATCAGCAGCGCGACGTGGTGCACTTCGCGCACGTCGCCCGCTTCGATCACCAGGCCGACCCGCGTGCGGGTCTTCTCGCGCACCAGGTGGTGGTGCACGGCGCCGGTGACCAGCAGCGACGGGATCGGGGCGTGATCGGCGTCGGCGGTGCGGTCGGAGAGCACCAGGACGTGCGCTCCGTCGGCGACGGCGGCCGAGACCTCGTCGCAGATCTCGTCCAGCCGGTCCCGCAGCGCCTGCCCGCCACCGCCGACCTCGTAGGTGCTGCGGATCGTGGCGGGCTTGAGGCCGGGCCGGTCGCCGTCGTCGTTGATGTGCACGATCTTGGCGAGCTGGTCGTTGTCCAGCACCGGGAACGGCAGCACCAGCTGCTTGCAGGCGTCCGGGTCGTGGTCGAGCAGGTTGTGCTCGGGTCCCACGTGGGTGGCCAGCGAGGTCACCAGCTCTTCCCGGATCGCGTCCAGCGGCGGGTTCGTGACCTGCGCGAACAGCTGGGTGAAGTAGTCGAACAGTTGCCGGGGGCGCTTCGAGAACGCCGCGAACGGCACGTCGTTGCCCATCGAACCGATCGGTTCCGCACCACCGGCGGCCATCGGCTTGAGCAGCACTCCCAGCTCTTCCTGGGTGTAGCCGAACACCTGCTGGCTGTGCACCAGCGACGCGTGCGTTGGCACCTCGCGGTCGCGGTCGGGCAGGTCGCCCAGGTGCACCACGCCGTCGTCCAGCCACTGCTGGTACGGGTGCGCGGCGGCCAGCTCGCCCTTGATCTCCTCGTCGTCGACGATGCGGCCCGCACCGGTGTCGACGAGGAACATGCGGCCCGGCTGCAACCGGCCCTTGCGCACCACGCGCGCCGGGTCCAGTTCGAGCACGCCGACCTCGCTGGCCAGCACGACCAGCCCGTCGTCGGTGACCCAGTAGCGGCCGGGGCGCAGGCCGTTGCGGTCGAGGACCGCGCCGATCTGGGTGCCGTCGGTGAACGCCACCAGCGCGGGGCCGTCCCAGGGTTCCATCAGGTAGTTGTGGAACTCGTAGAACGCCTTGCGCTCCGGGGACATCTCGGCGTGGTTCTCCCACGCCTCCGGGATCATCATCAGCACCGAGTGCGGCAGCGACCGGCCGCCGAGGTGCAGCAGCTCCAGGACTTCGTCGAAGGTCGCCGAGTCGCTGCCGTCGGGCGTGGCGATCGGGAACAACCGCTTGAGGTCACCGGGGATGAGGTCGGTCGCGAGCATGCTCTCGCGGGTCCGCATCCAGTTCCGGTTGCCCTTCATCGTGTTGATCTCGCCGTTGTGCGCGATGAAGCGGTACGGGTGCGCCAGCGGCCACGACGGGAACGTGTTCGTGGAGAACCGCGAGTGCACCAGGCCGATCGCGCTCGCGAACCGCTCGTCGAGCAGGTCCGGGAAGAACGCGTCGAGCTGGGTCTCGCTGAGCATTCCCTTGTAGACGAAGGTCCGGGCCGACAGGCTCGGGAAGTACACCGCCGCCTCGTGCTCGGCGCGCTTGCGCACGCAGAAGGCGCGGCGTTCGAACTGGAGGGCCGATTCCTGCTCGGCTCCATCCGTTCCGTGCCCGATGAACAGCTGCCGGAAGCTCGGCATCACCTCGCGGGCGGACCGGCCCGCGTTGTCCGCGATGATCGGAACCTCGCGCCAGCCGAGCAGCGTGAGCCCCTCCTCGGCCACGATCCGCTCGATGACTCCGACGGCCTCCTCGGCCGCTTCCTCATCGGCGGGCAAGAAGGCGGTCCCGGCCGCGTACCCGCCTGCTTCGGGCAGGTCGAAGGGGACGACGGCGCGGAAGAAGGCGTCGGGAACCTGCGTGAGCAGGCCGACACCGTCTCCGGTTTCCGGGTCGGCGCCCTTGGCTCCCCGGTGTTCCAGGTTTCGCAATGCCGTGAGCGCGTTCTCCACCAAGGCATGGCTGCGTCGCCCGTGCATATCGGCCACGAACGCCACCCCGCAGGCGTCGTGGTCGTGAGCCGGGTCGTAAAGACCCCGCTCGGCGGCGCGACGTTGCGCCTCATTTCTCAAATACTGGGAATCCGGCATCGATCCTCCCGTCGCCAGGCCCGGATCGAGCGAGGGAATTGTGAGCACTCGCCATCGATCCGCGAAAACCTATCGGGCACTGACAAAAGGATGCGCCGTTGCATCGTCGGTCAGTTTGAGGCACTGTACAGACCGATGCCGCTCAAGGCTACGCCTGAGTAACGCGGGTAAAAATCACATGGCGCCTTCCCGCCCGGCGCGACGATCCTCTCCAAGCGCCTCCACCGCAGGTCACGTTCGATCAACCGCCCGTGCCCGCCACCTGCGGCGAGCGACGGCCGACAGCACGCCGCCGAGAGGCGTTCTCCCAGCTCAGGACGGCTTTTTCGGTCCAGTCCGCGTTACTGGTGATGTAGGCCACAGCTCAGGAACCCTTGCGCGCAGCGGGTTTTCGCCGCACCGTCCCCTGTGGAGCGGTCGATTGTCCGACGGCCGTGCGAAGTTCACACGGATGCCGCAACCCGCGCGGTCGCCTTTCTCACCATGCGCGGAAACGCGCGCCCACCGGTCCACCCACCCGGACGCCGACGACTCACAACCTCGCAGGCCACGCCCCTGACCTGGACGAATCCGACTCCTCACGTGACGCGCGTCGCCACCCACCCCGGAACCGGTCCGCCCGGAAAGGCCGCATCGGCACGCTGCGCAATTCTCCTGCCACGCTGGGCGAACCACCGCGAAGGCCATTCTTGATCGATTGTCGAATTGCCGCGGAGCGGAGCGGAATCGGACGATTTCACACCGTCACGAAAGATTCCCCCTCCCCCGATCAATCGCGCGAGAGCCGACCGGTGAGCACTCCCGGCGGTTCGGGGAACCGCCGCGGTCGTGCCGCATAACGCGACAGCAGCAAAAGCATTGCGATCCCGATCAGCAGATAGGAATCGCCGATCACGTGCTGTACGGCATTCCAGTCACCGCGCGCGGGCAACATCCGGAAGGTGGCGGCGAACGCGGCCACGGTGATGACCGCACCGGCGGCCAGCCAGCCCGTGCTGCGCCTGCGCAGGGCGGTACCGGCCACGACGAGCAGGCCCGGCGCCACCCACACCCAGTGGTCCGACCAGGACGTCGGCGAGATCAGCAGGGCCAGCAGCGCGGTCCCCAGCAGCGCCGGTCCCACCTCCGCCGACCGCAGCACGCGGACCGTCACCAGCGTCAGCACCAAGGCGAACAGCGCCCACAGGGAGTACTGGGTCAACGTCGGCAGGTCCAACCGGGCGAGCCCGCCCATGACCGATTGGTTGGTGTGGAACGCGGAACCGCTCACCCCGGCCGCGGGGCCGCTGCCGAACCAGTAGTCCATCGAGGCCGACCGGCTCAGCACGAAGCCGAAGCAGGTTCCGGCCGCAGCGGTGGCCGCCGCGACGGCGGCGGCCCGGTAGTCCTTGCGCACCAGGAAGAACAGCAGGAACGCGGCGGGCGTGAGCTTGATCGCGGCGGCGAGGCCGACCAGCAGGCCGCGCGGCCACCGGGGACTCTCGGTGAGGCAGTCGACGGCCACCAGCGCCATCAGCAGGATGTTGATCTGCCCCAGCCCGAACGACGCGTACACCGGTTCCAGCAGCAGCGTTCCCGGCAGCGCGAGCGCGGCCACCGCCAGCGCGCTCTCCCGCCCGGCCAGCGGCCACGTGCGCCGCGCCACGAGGTACAGCACGAGCCCGATGGCGGCCAGGTCGGCCAGGTAGATCAACCACAGGCCGACGACGTAGGGCAGCACCGCGGGCACCGACAGCGGCAGCAGCGCGAACGGCGGGTACACCCACGGCAGGATGCGATCCGCGCTGGTCATCGGTCCGCCGACCGTGATGTCCCCGCCGCTGAGCCAGGTGTGCACCGCCCACCGGTAGACCTGGTAGTCGATGCCGGCGTTGTGCCCGAGCCCGGCGCGGCGCATCAGGAACATCGCCACCGTCGAGATCACCAGCGCGACCGCTCCGACGGCGATGACGGAACGCGGCCGTGCGAGCACCCGAGCGCGCAAGAGCTCCATCCACCGCTGGGCGGTGGCGAGGTGCGAGGCGAGGGCCGAGCGGAATCCGGTCTCCTCGGGCGGGCCGGGCGTGCCCGATAAGTCAGGGTGCAGCGGGGTGGCCAACGAGATCCTTCCGTCGCGCGGCCACCAGCATCGACTGCCCGATCCCCGACGAGGAGCATCCGGCCGCGGGGTGCACCTGAATGCAGGCACAAAACTCTATCCAACCCTGCCACAACGACTTCGGGGCGGTCTGCGGGCGGGGCGAGCGGCGGGTACCCGAGCCGGCGCCGGGCGCGAGGGTGGTCGCTGCGCAGCGGCTTCGCCGCTGAGCAGGACGAAGATCAGCGGATCGTGCTCAGAGCGCGTAGAGCTCGGGGAGGTTGACGACGATGGCTTCTTGGGTGCTCCGGGAGATGACGACGACGGCCTTGTTGTCGGGGTCGGGGTTCTCCTCGCGGTGCGGGACGTAAGGCGGGACGAAGATGTAGTCCCCCGGTTCGGTCTTGATGCGGACCTCTTCGGTGCCGTCGTGGAAGACGAACTCAGGGTTGCCGCTGGCCACGTAGATCGCGGTCTCGGACTCGCCGTGGTGGTGGTTGTCGGAGGCGGTCGACGGAGCCACGTGGGTCTCCCCCGTCCAGATCCGCTCGGAGCCGACGGTGTCGCCGCTGATCGCGGCGAGCCGCTGCATCCCCTCGGTCTGCGCGGTGTTGCGGTCCAGATCGTCACCACGGATGTGGTGCAACCGCGCCCGCAGCGGGCGGTTCTCCTCGGGGCTCGCCTGCGAGCTGAAGTCGGGGTGGAAGGCGTCGGGCATGGCTGTCTCCGTTCGGTGGAAGGTGCGCGGTGCGGCGCTCGCCCGGATCGGTGCTCGATCCGGGCGAGCACCGCGTCATGCGACGGGGCTCCGGTCGGCGGCGAGGTCGGCGATGGTGACCCGGTCGAGGAACTCGGCGACCGCGCCGCCCAGCCTCGCCCAGACGCCGTCCGGCCGCGCGTCGTCGTGGCGGGAGGTCACCGAGCCCTCCACGACGCGGACGACCTCGGCGACGGTGATCTCCGCAGCCGGTTTCGCGGGCCAGTAGCCGCCTTCGCAGCCGCGCTGGCTGTTGACCAGGCCGCCGCGCCGCAGCTCGACCATCAGGTTCACCAGCGAGTTCAGCGGGATTCCCTGGGTGCGGGCCATCGACTCGCAGGTTTGCTGCCTGCCGCTGCGCGCGAGCTCGGTCAGCGCCCGCACCGAGTAGTCCACCCGCGCGGACACGTGCACGGGCGCGGCGCGGCGCACCCGCGAGCCCTTCGCGGCCACGACCTCCGGAAGCACCACGGCGCCCTTGGCGATCTCCTCGCAGAACAGCACGATCCGGGCGGCGACGCTGCGGTGCACCTTGTCGTTGAGGATGTCGTGCACGCCGTCCTTGAACACCGCCGAGGTGGCCTGCGGGTGCGCGGCGCCGAGCCTGGTCACCGGGTCCACGGGCGCGATGGCGTCGCCGTCGCCGTGCAGCAGCAGCGTCGGGACCTCCGGGAGGCGCTGCGGCGGCGGCGAGGTGCCCGCGTCGAGCTCGCCCCACGTGAAGTCGGGGTCGGCGTGCAGCCGCTCCCGGTGGATCGGGCAGGACGTGCGCGCGGAGATCTCGTCGTCCCGGTTCGCCGGCCGCTCGGTCCCGTCCGCCAGCGGCGTGCCCGCCAGCACCAGCCCGTCGACCGGCGAGCGCAACGCCTCCTCCCAGGCGCGCAGCGCTCCGGTGTCGGTGCCGACGAGGATGCGGGCCGTGTCGCCGGCGTCGGCGAACCACGCCGCGGGCCCGCCGGGGTCCTCGGTGAGGTCGGGCACGACCACGGTGTAGCCGTCGACGGCGAGCCTCCGGCCGAACCGCTCGTACACACCGGGGTGTTCGCCCCTGCCGTGCAGCACCACGACGTGTCCCCGCGACGTGCTCTCGGGCACCCACGTGCGCGTCATCTCGACTCCATTCGTTCCATCCCCGGCATCATCCCCCGCCGGATCGCGGGCCGGGCGCGCCGGATGCCCCGGCGCCGGTGTCCCGGAGGTGCGGCGGTCACGCCGGTGTCCGCTCGGTCCGGGTCTGCTCGCGGGCGCGGGCGCGGCGGGCGACCTCTTCGCGGACGGCCGGAATGAGTTCGCGGCCGTAGTCGATGGCGTCGTCGAGCGGGTCGTAACCGCGGATGAGCAGCGTGGTCACGCCGATGTCGACGTAGTCGGCCAGCGCCTGGGCCACCGTCCCGGCGGTGCCGACGAGCGCCGTGGAGTTGCCCGCGGCGTTCGTGGCCTGCGTGGTGGGGGTCCACAGCGCGCGGTCGTGCAGTTCGCCCTTCGCGGCGGCGGCGAGCAGGCGCTGCGAGCCGACGTTGGCGACCTCGGTGCCCTTGCCGAGCGTCTTCGGCCCGGTGAACGAGCCGAACCCGCCGCGGGCCGCGCGGATCCGGTCCAGCACGGAATGCGCGCGTTCCCAGGCGAGTTCCTCGGTGGCACCGAGGATCGGCCGGAACGACACGCTGATGCCGGGCGTGTCGGTGCGCCCGGCCACGCGGGCGGCGGCGCGCACCGAAGCGATCTGCTCGGTGGTCTCGGCCAGCGGTTCGCCCCACAGCGCGAACACGTCGGCGTGCTTGCCGCCGACCCGGTACGCGGCCTCGGAGGAACCGCCGAAGTACAGCGGAATCCGGGGTCGCTGCACGGGTTTCACCGCGGTCTGGAAGTCCTCGAAGCGGTAGTTCGGGCCGTCGTGGCTGATCGGCCCTTCCTCGGTCCACGCCCGCTTGAGGATGTCGAGGTACTCGTCGGTGCGGGCGTAGCGCTGCTCCTTGTCGAGGTGGTCGCCGTCGCGGCGCTGCTCGGCGTCGCTGCCGCCGCTGATGACGTGCACCGCGATCCGCCCGCCCGCGAGGGCGTCCAGCGTCGAGAAGGTGCGCGCCGCCAGAGTCGGCGACGCGAAGCCCGGCCGGTGCGCCACCAGGAACCCGAGCCGGTCGGTGTGCGCGGCGACGTGCGCGGCGATCTGGGTGCCGTCCGGTGAGCCGGAGCCGTGGCCGATGAGCACGCGGTCGAATCCGCCGTCCTCGTGGGCGCGGGCGAAGCGGCGCAGGAACTCCGGGTCGATCGCGGGTCCCTGGGCGCTGTGGATCTCCGAGACGTGCTGAGCGCCGATCATGCCGACGATTTCCACACTCATGACAACACTTCCTGTTCCGGTCCTGGATCCGCGAGTGGACGCGGCGGCCCGCCCCGGTCTCCTGCGGAGCCGCGGTGGGCCGCCGCATCGGTGCGGCGAATGTCGTGGTGCAGCTGGAGGAACCTGTGGTCAGTGCACTCCGAGCCACGAGAGGAGTTCGGCGCGCTGCGCGACGAACGCGGGCGCGGACACGTCGCGCGGGCGGGGGTGTTCGACGAGCTGGTCGTGCACGATGCCGCCGTCGTTCATCACCAGTACCCGATCGGCCAGCAGCAGCGCCTCTTCGACGTCGTGGGTGACGAGCAGGATCGCGCACCCGTGGCGCTGCCACAGCTCCCCGACCAGCGCCTGCACCTTCAGCCGGGTGAGGGCGTCGAGCGCGGAGAACGGTTCGTCCAGCAGCAGCAGGTCCGGCTCGCGCACCAGCGCGCGGGCCAGCGAGGCGCGCTGCGCCTCACCGCCGGAGAGCACCTTCGGCCACACGTCCACCCGGTGCCCGAGGCCGACCTCCTCCAGGGCGGCGACGGCCCTGGCCCGGTTCGGCTTGCCGCGCAGGCCGAGGATCACGTTGCGCCACACCCGTTTCCACGGCAGCAGCCGCGGCGCCTGGAAGGCCACGGCGCGCCGCTGCGCCACCTGGACCTCTCCGGTGATCTCGCGATCGAGGTCGGCGAGGATGCGCAGCAGGGTGCTCTTGCCGCAGCCGCTGGGGCCGAGCAGCGCCACGAACTGGCCCGGCTGGATGTCCAGGTCCAGGCCGTCGATGACGGTGTTGTCGCCGAAGCTCTTGGTCAAGCCGCGCACCGTCGCGGGCAGCGCGGCGGTGGACGCGGTCCCGTCGTCGGCAGGGCCCGCCGCAGGGGCGGCGGTGTCGGGGTTCGCGGTCTCGGGGGCGGATTCCGTCACGCTCCGCGGAAAGCCGGTCGCCATGCCAGCACGGTCCTTTCGAGAAGTCGAACGATGAAGTCGGCCACCAGGCCGAGCAGGGCGTAGAGCACCAGGCAAACCACGATCACGTCGGTCTGGAAGAACTCGCGGGCCATGTTCATCTCGTAGCCGATGCCCGCGTTCGCGTTGATCGTTTCGCCGAACACCAGCGCCAGCCACGCCGAACCGAGCGAGAACCGCAGGCCCACCAGCGCGTTCGGCATCGCGGCGGGCAGGATCACGTGCCGCACCTGGGCGAACCAGCCGAGCCCGAGGGTCTTGGCGGCCTCCACCAGGCCCGCGTCCACGTTGCGGATGCCGCCGAAGATGTTCATGTACAGCGGGAAGGTCACCGCGAGCGCGATGAGCACGATCTTCGGCGTCTCCCCGATGCCGAACCAGATGATCAGCAGCGGGATCAGGCCGATCACGGGCACCGTGCGCAGCATCTGCATCGGCGCGTCGGCGATGTCCTCACCGCGCCGGAACAACCCGGAGATCGTGGCCAGCACGACCGCCGCGATCAGCCCGAAGACCAGTCCGATCGCCACGCGCTGCACGGAGGCCAGCACCGCGTCCTGCAGCCTGCCCTCCTGCCACATCTCCCAGGCGGTGGCCGCGACCGTCGCCGGGGACGCGAGCGTGTCGTCGTCGAGCACGCCGGTCGAGCTGAGCAGCTGCCACAGCGCGATCAGCGCGATCGGGCTGAAGGTCTTGACCAGCCAGCGGGGAATTCGCTCCTCTCCCTTGGATCGGCTGGTCCGCACCGTCGTGACGGGGATGCCGTCGGTATCGGGTCGGGCGCTCGGGGGCGCCGCGGGCGAAGTCATCGTCACGCTCCACTGGCGACAAGGATCTGCGTAGGACGGCACGGTTCGCGACCGGTGCCGCCGGAGGAAGGGGGCGCCGCGCCGGCGGCACCTCGCATCGGGCGGGCGGTGTCACCGGGGAAGGTCAGCGGCGCGGCAGTGCCGTCACGGCCGAGCGCTCCGGCTCGGCCACGGCAGTGCGGAGGAAGGGCTCAGGCGCTACAGAGCGCGGAGGACACCCGTGCGTTGTCCACGTATTCGCGCGTGGTGAGGGTCGCCGTCCGGGCCATGCGATCACGCTAACCGGGCACCACCCCGGTGTAAACCCAACTCGACAGCCCAGGATTGACCTCCCGGATCGTGGGACTCCCCGGCTGATACCGCTGAACCCCGGAAACCCGGGAGTGCGCCCACCACCGCTCCGCTAACTTGATCGAGATGAACCTGTCCGCCCCGGTAGACCCCGTCCACGCGGAGCTGCGAAAAGTCGAGCTCGCCTGCACCTACCTGCGCCGCGCGTTGTGGCTGGCCGAAGTCGCCGTCCTCGCCATGGTCCTCGTCGCCGCGCTGGCTCCGAGCTGGTTCTCCCCGATGCTGTTCGGCAACGGCCTGCTCGTCGCGGTCGTGCTCTGGGGGATGCTGATCGCCGCGAATCGCCGCCGCCGCGGCCTGCACGAGGTGATCGCGACGCGCTACGGCGTGCGGCCGGAGCTGCCGGTCGGCTACGGGATCAGCCTCGCGCTGCCGTGGCGGACCGCCAAGGCCCTGTACAAACCCGCGCAGGCCACCGACAGCCGGGCCAGGACGCTGGAGCGGATCGCGTTCTGGCGATCGGTGGCGGGCCTCGCGACGGTCATCATCGTGACCAGCGGCCACCGGACGTTCTGGGACAACGTGCTCGAAGCGACCGGCAAGACGGCCACGACCGCGCGCTTCGCGATGTACGCCGCCCCGTTCGTGCTGCTGCTGCTGTTCTTCGCCACCCGCGCCGACTTCCGCCGCCGGTTCCGCGCCGGGGTCGCTCACATCCTGCGGCGGCTCCTGCTCGGTGCGCTCACCACGATCGTTCCCGTCGTCGTGCTCGTCGCGGCGTTCTTCGGGCTCGCGGGCCCGGGAGGCCGACGGGCCGCCGCCGAAGACCTCACCAGGTGGGAGGTCCTGCTCCTGGTCACGTTGGTGCTGCTGATGCTCTGGATCCTCCTCTACTCGATCTGCACCGCGTACTGGGCGGCCCGGACCTCCTTCTGGACGAGCGACGTGCACCCGCTGCTGGCGCCGACGGGTTCGGCGCTGCTGGCGGCCTCGATCTCCGTGGTGGAGGTCGTCGGGCGGCTGCACGAGCAGCAGCCCGAGGTGCCCGCTCATCTCTGGTATCCGCTGAACGCGAGCGGGCTGGTCACCACGCTCGTGCTCGCCACGGCCGAGTACCGGCACCTGCGCGGCAGCGGCATCGGCTGGTCGACCGGACCCGATCCGGTGGAACCCCTCACTGACCGGACCCTGCTGCCCGACCGGGTCACCGACCGGATCTCGACGCGGACGGATCCCGTCGCGCGCGAGCCGCACCACCCGACACCCCCGCCGCACGGCCCGTGGAATCCCTAGATCCGGTCGAAAACCGCTGGATGCCCGGATCCGTTCGGATACGATCGAGGCATCATGAGCTCCGCATCCGGCGAACTGCTGGCCGTCAGCGACCTGCACGTCGCGATGGCCGAGAACAAGGACATCGCGCGCGCCCTGCGTCCGCGCACCGACCACGACTGGCTGATCGTCGCGGGCGACGTCGGCGAGCTCGCCGACGAGATCGCCTGGGCGCTGGGCATGCTCGCCGAGCGGTTCGCGAAGGTCATCTGGGTGCCCGGCAACCACGAGCTGTGGACGCCGAAGCAGGATTCGCTGCAACTGCGCGGCGAAGCCCGCTACCTGGAGCTGGTGCGCCGCTGCCGCGAGCTCGGCGTGGTCACCCCGGAGGACGAGTTCCCGGTGTGGACCGGGCGCGGTGGACCGGTGACCATCGCGCCGCTGTTCGTGCTCTACGACTACACGTTCCGCCCCGCCGGGACCTCCACGAAGGAGGAGGCGCTGGCCGTGGCGCACGAGTCCGGCGTCGTGTGCAGCGACGAGTTCCTGCTGCACCCGGACCCGTACGCCACCCGCGACGACTGGTGCCGGGCGCGGCTCGCCTACAGCGAGCAGCGGCTCGCCGAGTGCGATCCGGAACTGCCGACGGTGCTGGTGAACCACTACCCGCTGGTGCGCGAACCCACCGACGTGCTCTGGTACCCGCAGTTCGCGCAGTGGTGCGGCACCGTGCACACCGCCGACTGGCACCTGCGCCACCGGGCCGCGGCCGTGATCTACGGGCACCTGCACATCCCCCGCACCACCTGGCACGACGGGGTGCGGTTCCAGGAGGTGTCGGTCGGCTACCCGCGCGAGTGGAAGCGCCGCGGCCTGCCCGACGACCCGCTGCGCCTGGTGTTCCCCGAGGAGAAGCCGTGATCGAACGCCTGCTGCCCGGCGAACTCGCCTGGGAGGAGACCCGCACCGACCCGCCGGACGCCTGGCTGTTCGACGAGGAGGCCGCGGTGATCGCGCGCGCGGTGGACAAGCGCCGCCGCGAGTTCACCACGGCCCGCCACTGCGCCCGAGCGGCGCTGGCGAAGGTCGGCGTGCCCGCCGCACCACTGCTTCCCGGTGAGCGCGGCGCACCCGGCTGGCCCGCCGGGGTGGTGGGCAGCATGACGCACTGCGCCGGTTATCGGGCCGCCGTCGTCGGCCTGGAGAAGTCGGTGCTCACCGTCGGCATCGACGCGGAACCGCACGACGTGCTGCCGGACGGGGTCCTGGGCGCCGTGACGATCCCCGCCGAGCGCCCGCGGATCGAGGCATTGTCCACAGCGGACCCTTCGGTGCACTGGGACCGGATCCTGTTCAGCGCCAAGGAATCCGTGTACAAAGCGTGGTTCCCGATCACCGGGCAGTGGCTGGGCTTCGAGGACGCCGACCTCACCATCGACCCCGACGGCACCTTCTCCGCGCGGCTGCTCAAGACCGGCCCCGAGGTGGAGGGCGAACCGCTCACCTCGTTCACCGGCCGCTGGCTGGCCGACGACGGCCTCATCATCACCGCGATCGCGCGCCTGCCCCGCACCCCCTGACCCGACCGGACCTCATGTCTCGGCGAAGACGTCGTCGAGGATGCGGTGCTGGGCCGTGGCGGACTCGCCGTCCGGGTCGGCGGCGAGCGTGATCAGCGCTTTCCACCGCGCCCAGCCGCGAGCGCGCGCCCAGGTCGCGTCGTCCGGTCCGACCGCCTCGCGGAACGCTTCCCTGCTCGCGCCGGTGAACAACGCCCACGCGAGCACCAGATCGCAGGGCGGTGCCCCCCGGTGGAAGTCGTGGGCGCCCGGTGCGGCCCACCGGAGGCGTCGATCCGGTGCAAGGCGAGCAGGAACTCCGCGACCGACACCGCGAACGCGGACCAGCCCTCAATGCGTTCCGGCGCCGCGCCCCGTCCGGACAACGCCGGACCGACCAGCTGCACGGGAAACCGCGCCCCGGCTCGCCCTTCGCCAGCGGCTCCGGGGTCACCAGCGGCAGCGCTGGAGCGAGCAGCGGCAGCCAGTGCTGCTCCTGGCGGATCGCCGCCTCGTGCTCGGCGGCCGTCGACGACCGCACCGTCATCCGCTCGCCGAGCCGGTAGGTCCGGGAGCGCCACCGGCAGCGCGCCCCACCGCGGGAGTCGGCTCGCGACCAAGCGCCCGACCAGCCCGCACCGATCCCCGCGCGTTCGTTCCGAAGTGCCTCGACCGCACCGGGAGCCTGCCCGGCACCGCACCGCTCGGGCAACCGAATTCCGCCGGCGCGCGCGACGGCGAGTGATGTCCGACACGTCGCGTTGACCGTGCCGCGACGGCACGGAGTGTGCTGGCTCCAGCTTCACCAGCCCGACGAAAGGACGACCGATGACCTCTCCCGACCACCTCTCCGTCGAGGACCTGTTCGGCCCGCCCGAGCGCTCCGGTGCGTCGATCTCCCCGGACGGGGACCGGATCGCCTTCCTGGCACCGTGGAAGAACCGGCTCAACGTCTGGGTGCAGGACCTCGGACGGGCCGGTGGACCCGACGGCGAACCGCGCTGCGTGACCGCGGACGACGTCCGCAGCGTCACGAGCTTCGAGTGGACGCACGACCCGCGCTGGCTGATCTACGCGCAGGACAGCGGCGGCGACGAGAACCACCACCTGTTCCGGGTCGACCTCGCCGATCCGGAAGCGCCGGCCGTCGACCTGACTCCGCATCCGGGGGCTCGGGTGCTCAGCCACGTCCAGCCGTCCGGGCGTCCGGGGACGGTGCTGCTGCAGATCAACCACCGCGAAGTCACCGAGATCGACCTCGCCGAGCTCGACATCGCCACCGGCGAACTCACGGTGCTCGCGGAGAATCCGGGCCAGGTCACGGAATGGCTGCTGACCCCGGATCGGGATCCGTACGCGCTGACCACGGACGACGGCGGTGACATCGTGCTGTCCCGCTGGAACGGTGGCGATCCGGTCGAGGTCGCGGTGTTCCCCGGCAGCGATCACCCGCTGAACATCTACCCGTTCGAAATCACCGCCGACGGCAGCGGTGCGTGGCTGGGTTCCTGGGCGGGCGGCGACCGGTTGCGGTTGTCCCGGATCGACCTGGTCACGGGCGCGGAGACGGTGGTCGACGAGCACCCGGAGCTGGAGCTCGACGGGATGCGCCGCGGGGTCGCGCAGATCGGATCACCGCTGATCCGCAGCCCGCGCGACGGTGAGCTGCTGGGCGTGCGGTACCTCGGCGAGCAGCAGGTGATCCGCCCGCTGACCCCGCGGTTCGCCGCCGTGCTGGAGGCGCTGGAAGCGCTGTCGGACGGGACCATCGGCCGGTTGTCCTGCGACCACGACGAGCAGCGCTGGGTCGTCGACTTCGACCACGACCGCGAGCCGGGCGCCACCTGGCTCTACGACCACGCGACCGGTGAGAGCAGGCTGCTGTTCCGTCCCTACCCGCACCTGGATCCCGAGGCGCTGGCACCGATGACGCCGGTGACGATCCCCGCCCGCGACGGGCTGGCGCTGCCGTCGTTCCTGACGCTGCCGGTCGGGGTCGAACCGAGCCGGTTGCCGCTGGTCCTGCTGGTGCACGGCGGACCCTGGTACCGCGACTCGTGGGGGTTCAGCCCGGACGTCCAACTGCTGGCCAATCGTGGCTACGCGGTGCTGCAGGTCAACTTCCGCGGCTCGGTCGGCTACGGCAAGGCGCACATGCAGGCCGCGATCGGCGAGTTCGCCGGAGCCATGCACGACGACCTGATCGACGCGGTGGACTGGGCCGTGGCGCAGGGCTACGCCGACCCGGCGCGGGTCGGGATCTTCGGCGGTTCCTACGGCGGCTACGCCACGCTGGTGGCGGTCACCTCCACCCCTGACGTGTTCGCCGCCGCCATCGACTACGTCGGCATCTCGGACCTGGAGAACTTCATGCGGACCGTTCCGGCGTTCGCCCGCAAGCAGCTGACCAACAACTTCCACCACTACATCGGTGACCCCGACGACCCGGAGCAGACCGCCGACATCCGATCCCGGTCCCCGATCCACCACGTCGACAAGATCCGCACGCCGTTGATGGTGGCCCAGGGCGCCAACGACGTCCGGGTGGTGCGGGCCGAGTCCGACAACCTCGTCGCCGCCCTGCGCGAACGCGGCGTGGACGTCGAGTACCTGGTCAAGGACGACGAGGGCCACGGCTTCCTCAACCCGGAGAACCAGATCGACCTCTACCGCAAGGCCGACCGCTTCCTCGCCCGCCACCTCACCGGCAACGACGAGGACATCGCCTGCTAGTCCGCGCAGGACTCCCAGCGGCTTCGTGCTGTCAGCGGCGAAGCCGCTGAGCAGCGGCCACGCGACCACCGGCGGGTCTTCGGCGGTCTTCTCGCGAGGACAGCGATTTCCCTCGCGGCGGAGCCACTGGGGAAATCGAATCCCAGCGAGAAGACCGTTGAGGTTCCACTACCCGCCCCGTTCGCGACCCGACCTGGGCGAACCTCACCCCGCTGCGAGCACCAGGCCGCTGGTGGGGACTCCTGTTCCCGCGGTGACCAGCACGTTGTCCACGTCGTCGAGCTGGTTCACCGCCGTGCCGCGGATCTGGCGCACCGCTTCGGCGATGCCGTTCATGCCGTGGATGTAGGCCTCGCCGAGCTGCCCGCCGTGGGTGTTGATCGGCAGCGCCCCGTCGAGGCCGATTCCGCCGTCGGCGATGAAGTGCCGCGCCTCGCCGCGTTCGCAGAACCCGAGTTCCTCCAGCTGCACCAGGACGAACGGCGTGAAGTGGTCGTAGAGGATCGCCATCCGCATGTCCTGCGGTCCGAGTCCGGCTTGGCGCCACAGCTGCCGGGCCACCAGGCCCATCTCGGGAAGCGCGCCGAGTTCGTCCCGGTAGTAGCTGGTCATGGTGAACTGGTCCGGTCCGCTGCCCTGCGCGGCGGCCTGGACCACAGCGGGCGGGTTCGGCAGGTCCTCGGCCCGTTCTGCGCTGACGACCACGATGGCAACGCCGCCGTCGCTCTCCTGGCAGCAGTCGAGCAGGTGCAGCGGCTCGGTGATCCACCGGGAGGCCTGGTGGTCGGCCAAGGTGATCGGGCGCTCGTAGAACCAGGCGTTCGGGTTGGTGGCGGCGTGCTGCCGGTCGACGACCGCGACGCGGCCGAAGTCCTCGCTGGTGGCGCCGTACTCGTGCATGTAGCGCCGGGCGAACATGGCGACCTGCGCGCCCGGTGTGCCCAGCCCCACCGGGTAGCTCCAGCTGTTGTCCACTCCGGACGAGGTGGGCGCGGCAGCGGCGGCGGCCTGCACCTGGCCGAACCGCTGCCCGGAGCGTTCGTTGAACGCGCGGTAGCAGACGACGACGTCGGCGACTCCGCTGGAGACCGCGAGCGCGGCCTGCTGCACCGTCGCGCAGGCGGCGCCGCCGCCGTAGTGCACGCGGCTGAAGAAGCTCAGCTCCGGCACGCCGAGCTCCCGCGCTAGGGCGACCTCGGTGTTGTCGTCCATGGTGAACGTGACCAGTCCGTCCACATCGGACGTTTCGAGTCCGGCGTCGGCCAGTGCGGTGCGGGTCGCCTCGGCGGCGAGCTGGAGTTCGCTGCGGCCCGAGTTCTTGGAGAACTCCGTCGCCCCGATCCCCGCGATGGCGGTCTTGCCCGCGAAGCTCATGCCACCACCTCCGGCAGCGCCACCGTGACGGTCCCGCGCATGTGCTCGCCGAGCCCGTTGCGCCCCAGCACCTCCACCTCGAACCGGGTCTCCCCGTCCGCCGTGGAGCTGTCGAGCACCTGGCCGAACAGGGTCAACGTGTCGTGGGCGTAGCACGGCACGCCGAGCTTGACCGACACGGAGCGCACCAGCGCCTCCGGGCCCGCCCAGTCGGTGACGTAGCGCTGCGCGATCCCGGTGCTGGTGAGGATGTTGACGAAGATGTCCTTCGACCCCTTGGCCTGGGCCAGGTCCCGGTCGTGGTGGACGTCCTGGAAGTCCCTGGTGGCGAGCGCGGTGCTCACGATGCAGGTGGGGGTCATCTCGATGCGTTCCTCCGGCAGGGCCGCGCCCACCCGCACTTCGGCGGACGTCCTGGTCCGTGGCAGCGCGTTCATCGCGCACTCCTTCGCTGTCGTGGCCGCCAGAACGGCATGCTGACCTGATCGCCGTGCTGGAAGCCGACTTCGACGCGCAGCCCCACCGACACCTCGTCCGGGTCGACGTCGTCCAGTTCGCCGAGCATCCGCACGCCCTCGTCGAGCTCGACCAGCGCGATCACCAGCGGCAGCTCCTTGCCGGGAAGCGGCGGGTGGTGGTGCACGACGTAGCTGTAGACCTCGCCGTGCCCGGCCGCGACCAGGTGGGTGGGCGCGGTGGCGCCGCACTCCGGGCACATCGGCCCCGGCGGGTGGCGCAGCAGCCCGCACTGCCCGCAGCGCTGGATGCGCAGCTCACCGGCGGCGGTGCCCTCCCAGAAGTACGCGGTGTCGCGGTTGATCGCGGGCAGGATCGCCGGGCCCGCCACCGGTTCCGGTGCCGGTTCGGGCGGTGCTTCCCGCGACGGCGGCCGGAACTTGAGCACCCGGAACATCATCTCGGCGACCGGTTCCGCTCCGACGTACCAGACGTTGCGGGTGGTGACGAACCAGCCTTCGCCGAGTCCGGTGCGCTTCGGGCCGACCACGGATTCGAGCCTGGTGGTCACCGCGACGCGTTCGCCGTGGCGCAGGTACCGGTGGTAGGTCTGCTCGCAGTCGGTCGCCACCACGGAGGTGAAGCCGAAGCCGTCGAGCGCGGACATCATGGCGTGCAGCGGATCGTCGGTCTCGTGGTCGGGGTGCAGGCCCGGCATCGTCCACACCTGGGCCATCGCGGGTGGCGCGACCAGTTCGCCGTGCACGGATTCGGCGGCGGCCTCGGCGGAGGTGTAGACGGGGTTGCCGTCGCGCAGCGCCTCGACCCAGTTGTTGATCATCGGCTGGTTCACCGGGTCGCGGGCGAGCCGGGAACTCGACTCCCCCGCTGCCTTGATCCGCTCCGCGATCGCCGGGATCGCCTGGTCGGTGTCGCGCGCTTCGTCGGTGTCGACGGTCATGGCTCGTCGTGCTCCCTCCGGTCAGCGGGGCACTCGGGGCAACCCGAGCCCGGCCGTGGCGATCAGTTCCCGCTGGATCTCGTTGACGCCGCCGCCGAAGGTGAGCACCAGGTTGCGCTTGGCCAGCACGTCCAGCCAGCGCAGGAGATCCGCGGTCTCGGAGTCGGCGGGGTCGCCGTGGCGGGCTACGACCTCTTCGAGCAGGCGGCCCAGCGACTGGGTGCGCTCGGAGGTGAACACCTTCGTCGCGGAGGCGTCGGCCACCTCCACCGGCCCGTCCGCCGCCGCGGCGACCTGCCAGTTCAACAGCTCGTTCACGCGGGTGCAGGCGTGCGCGCGGGCCAGCGCGCGCCGCACGTCCGGCAGCTCCGGCAGCGGCGTGCCGTCCGGATCGGTGCGCCGCCGCGCCCACTCCCGGACCCGCTCGGCCATCCCGTCGATCCGCCCGGACGGGCCGAGCATGACCCGCTCGTGGTTGAGCTGGGTGGTGATCAGCTTCCAGCCCCGGTCCTGCTCGCCCACCAGCAGCCACTCCGGCACCCGCACCTCGCTGAAGTACGTGGCGTTCACGTGGTGCGCGCCGTCGCAGGTGATGATCGGCGTCCAGGAGAACCCCGGGTCCGAGGTGTCCACGACGAGGATGGAGATCCCCTTGTGCCTGGGGGCGTCCGGGTTCGTCCGGCAGGCCAGCCAGATGTAGTCGGCGTCGTGGGCGCCGGTGGTGAAGATCTTCTGCCCGTTCACCACGTACGCGTCCCCGTCGCGCACGGCGGAGGTGCGCAGCGCCGCCAGGTCGGTGCCCGCTTCCGGCTCCGTGTAGCCGATCGCGAAGTGGATCTCACCGGCGAGGATCTTCGGCAGGAAGAAGTCCTTCTGCTCCCGGGTTCCGTAGGCGAGCAGCGTGGGGCCGACCGTTTGCAGGGTGACCGACGGCAGCTGGACGTCGGCGCGCGCCGCTTCGCTGGCGAAGATGTGCTGCTCCAGCGGGCCGAACCCGCGACCGCCGTACTCGACGGGCCAGCCGACGCCGAGCCACCCGTCCCGGCCCATCCGCCGCACGACCTCGCGGAAGGCGGCGTTGTGCCGGTCGGTGGCCATGGCCGCGCGCTCCGCCGGGGAGATCAGGCCGCTGAAGTACTCGCGCAGCTCGGCCCGCAATCCCCGCTGCCGTTCGGTGCAGTCGATGAACATCCGCGCTCCTCACCGGTCGGCGAGCCGGTCGGCGAGCGCGTCGAGCACGTGCCCGGAGCCGCCCAGCGCCCGCGCCAGGTCTTTGACCAGCGAATAATGCCGGTGCATCGGGTAGGTCACGTCCAGGCCCGCGCCGCCGTGCAGGTGGTGGCACACGTGCATCGCCGCCGGTGCCTCCTCGGCCAGCCACAGCGCCGCGACCGCGAGGTCGTCGTCCGGGTCGCGGTCCTCGGCCAGCCGCCAGCAGGCCGACAGCGCCGCCAGGTGCAGGGTCCGGGACGCGATGTAGACGTCGGCGATCTGACCGGCGACGGATTGGAAGGCCGCCAGCGGCCGGCCGAACTGGGTGCGGATGCGCAGGTGCTCGGTGGTGAGCGCGAGCGCTCCCGCCACCGCACCGTCGCCCAGTGCGCACATCCCCGCCCGCGCGCAGCGCAGCAGGTCCGGCAGCGCCTCGGCGCCTCCGAGCCGTTCCGCGCGCACTTCGTCGAAGCGCAGCGTCCAGCCCGAGCCGCCGGACATCGGTGCGGCCTCCGCCACGAGCCGGTCCGAGTCCGGGCGAACCAGGGCGACGGCGGTCGTGCCGTCGTCCAGCGCGACCGGCACGAGGATCTCCCGCGCGAGGTCGGCGTGGAGCACGTCGGTCTTGGTGCCGGACACCAGGAGTCCGCCACCGTCCTGGCGGGCCGAGGTTCGCGGCGCCGCGGTCAGCGGCGCCGACGGCTCGCTGAGCGCCGCGGTGAGCACCTGACCGGATTCCACGTCGCGCAGCAGCCGGTCCTGCTGCTCGGCCGTCCCGTGGCGCACCACCGGCAGCACGCCGAACGCCAGGGTCGCCAGCGCGGGCACGTCGGCGGCGTGCCGTCCCACTTCGGTCAGCACCACGGCGGTCTCCATCGGACCGAGCCCCGCGCCGCCGAGCCGCTCCGGGACGGCGATCGACAGCAGTCCCGCCGCCGCGAGCGCCTTCCACAGCGCCTCCAGCGAACCGGTTCCACCTCCGGCGTCCTCGCCGGGGCTCCGCGCACGGCCTCGTTCCCGGGTCAGCACTTCGGATGCCAGTTCCCGCAAGGGTTGCTGCGTGTCATCGAGCGCGAACTCCACACCGGCTCCCCGTGTCGTCCCGAACGAACAAGAATGAAACTTGTTCTAGTTCTAGCCGCGATCCGCGCCTTCCGCAAGACCGCACGGGCACCGGCGGCGGCCCGCGGAAGGGAGAACGGCGGGTTCACCCGCGCGGCAGGCCCAAAATCCGTTCCGCCGCAACGGTCCGCAGGATCTGGGTCGTACCACCGGCGATGCTCAAGCAGCGGGTGAGCAGGAACTCGCGCGCCCGATCCGCGGCCACGCCATCGGCGGCGGCTCCTTCCGGGCCGAGGAATTCGAGCGCGGCCTCGGCCACGTCCTGCCGGTGCCGCACGCCCACCAGCTTCTCCACGCTGGACTGCGCGCCGGGATCACGACCGTTGAGGCTCAGCAGCGTCGCCCGCAACCGCAGCAGCGAGACCGACAGCCCTTCGGCCACCAGCGCGCCGATGCGCTCGTGCTCCGCTCCTCCCGGCCGCACGCCGCGTTCGCCGGCCAGCGCGAGCAGCGCCTCCACGTCCTCGCCGAGCGCCGAACCGCCGCTCATCGCGACCCGCTCGTTGGACAACGTGGTGCGCGCGAGCCGCCAGCCCTGGCCGGGTGCGCCGACCACCAGCTCGTCGGGGACGAACACGCCGTCCAGGAACACCTCGTTGAACACGGCCTCGCCGGTGATCTCCCGCAACGGCCGCACTTCGATGCCGTCGGCGGCCATGTCGACCAGGAAGTAGGTGATCCCCCGGTGCTTGGGCGCCTCGGGATCGGTGCGGGCCAAGCAGATCGCCCAGTGCGCCTGCTGGGCCATCGACGTCCACACCTTCTGGCCGTGCAACCGCCAGCCGCCGTCCACGCGTTCCGCGCGCGTGCACAGCCCGGCGAGATCCGAGCCGGCGCCCGGTTCGCTGAACAGCTGGCACCAGGTGATCTCGCCGAGGGCGGTGGGACGCACGAACCGCTCCTGCTGCTCGGCGGTGCCGTGTTCCAGCAACGTGGGCACCGCCCAGCCGCCGATGATCAGGTCGGGCCGGGCGACCCCGGCGGCGCGCAGCTCCTCGTCGATGAGCAGTTGCAGCCCCGGAGCCGCCGCGAGCCCGTAGGGCTCCGGCCAGTGCGGGGCGAGGTATCCGGAGGCGTAGAGCCGTTCCCGGCGCTGCCCGTCGGGCGAGGCGGCGAGCTCTTCGGCGAAGGCGCGCACTTGCGGACGGCGGGCCGCGACGTCGGCGGGCAGCTCACCGCTGACGCCCAGCCGCCGCCGGGCGCCGCCCAACGCGAGGTCGGCGGCGCGGGCGCGCCAGGCTGAGCCGCCACCGAGCCACTGCCGCAGCGCGAGGACCCGCCGCAGGTGGAGGTGCGCGTCGTGCTCCCAGGTGAACCCGATGCCGCCGAGCACCTGCACGCAGTCCTTCGCGGTGTCGACCGCCGCGTCCAGCGCGACCGCACCGGCCGCTGCCGCCGCCAGCGGGTGCTGGCTGGGATCCTCGTCGAGGGTGCGCGCGGCGTCCCAGGCGAGCGCCGCGACCTGCTCGGCGCGGCACACCATCTCGGCGCACAGGTGCTTGACCGCTTGGAAGGTCCCGATGAGCCGCCCGAACTGCTCACGGGTGCGGGCGTGCTCGACGGCGGTGCGCAGGCACCACCCGGCGGCTCCGGAGGCTTCGGCCGCGGCGGCGGTCACCAGCACGTCGCGGACGTCCGCCGTGCTCAGCTCCGGCAGCAGCGCGTCGTCCGGGATCGCGACGTCGGCGAGTTCGACGCGACCGAGGGAACGGGAGAAGTCGAGGGCCCGGCGGGCTTCGACGGTCAGCCCGGGGCTCTCGGCGTCGACCAGGAACCACCGCTCCCGGCCGTCCGGCCCGCGCGCGGCCAGCAGCAGGTGCGAGGCGTCCGGCGCGGAGGGCACCGGGTCGATGGCGCCGGAGACGGTGAGGCCGCCGCCGGGGGCCGGTTTCGCCGACAGATCTCCGGCCTCGCCGGCGACCGCGACGGGGAGCTCACCGGCGGCCAGCGACCGCAGCAGCTCGCCGTCACCACCCGCCCGGCCGAGCAGCACGCCCGCCGCGCAGGTCGACAGCACCGGTCCTGCGAGCAACGACTCGGCCACCGGTTCCAGCGCCGCCGCGAGGTCGGCCACGCCGCCGCCGGCGCCGCCCGCCCGCTCCGGCACCGCGATGGAGAACACGCCCAGTTCGGCGAGCTCTGCCCAGGCGCGATCCGGTTTCCAGCGCGCACCGGGCTCCTCCCCCGCTCGCACGTCGGCCGGGCCGGAGCTCTCGGCCCAGGCCCGGATCGACTCCCGCAGGTCCCGCTGCACTTCGGTGATCGCGATCGGCATTGCGCCTCCCCTGTCCGCGGAACCGCAGAATAATAGAACACGTTCTACCTAGGCCAGGGGAATTCTGCGTAGGCTCGGGCCGACATCCGGACGTGAGAGGAACCCAGTGACACCGACCGCACCGACGCCCACCGACAGCCCGAGCGCGGAGCACGCGATCCCGCCGGACCTCGCGGCGAAGGCCGACCAGGCGATCGGCTTCATGCCCGCCGACGAAGGCCTGGCCCTGCACCGCGCCGCCATCGAATTCCTGGGCACCGGCGTCGCGCTGGAAGTCGGCTCCTACTGCGGGAAATCGACGATCTACCTCGGCGCCGCCGCCCGCGCCACCGGCGGTCGCGTCGTCACCGTCGACCACCACCGGGGCTCCGAGGAGCACCAGCCCGGCTGGGAGTACCACGATCCGGACCTGGTCGATCCGCAGGTCGGCAAGCTCGACACCCTCGGCGAGTTCCGCCGGACCATCGCGGGCGCGGGTTTGGAGGACGAGGTCATCGCCATCGTCGGGAGCTCCCGCTCGACCGCCGCGATCTGGCGCAGCCCGCTGAACCTGGTGTTCATCGACGGCGGCCACACCGACGCCGCCGCGAACACCGACTACGAGGGCTGGGCGCCGTGGGTCGCGCCGGGCGGGGCGCTGGTCATCCACGACGTGTTCCCCGACCCCGCCGACGGCGGCCGAGCGCCGTACCGCATCTACCGCCGAGCCCTGGACGGCGGCGACTACGAAGAGGTCCGCGCGGTCGGCTCCCTGCGAGTCCTGCGCCGCACCGGCGGCGAACTCGGCAGCCTCTGAGCACTACCCGGCCGAGGTGAACGCCTCCTCCGCCCGTTCCCGCCGGGCGGAGGAGGCCTCGACCTCCTCCGGCGGAGCCGGTCATTCGCCGACGAGCTCGGAGATCTGGGTTTTGCAGCCGCAGGCGTCGTCGACGGGCAAACCGGAGCGCAGGCCACCGACGTGGAAGATCCCGCCGCCCGGAGTCGCTCCGGACAGGGCGTCCGCGGCGAGGACCACCGCC
This sequence comes from Saccharopolyspora sp. NFXS83, assembly GCF_026241095.1. Classification (GTDB taxonomy): domain Bacteria; phylum Actinomycetota; class Actinomycetes; order Mycobacteriales; family Pseudonocardiaceae; genus Saccharopolyspora_C. The sequence goes on from NZ_JAPFGB010000006.1 coordinate 189,643, forward strand.
GCGCCGGTCCAGGTGGTCTGCTCCACCGGCCAGCGCTTGCCGTCGGTGTAGACCAGGCCAGTCCAGTACGAGCCGTCCTGCTCGCGCAGGTGCTGCATCGACGCCAGCGCCTCCACGGCCCGATCGCGCCGGCCCAGCAGGTCCAGGCTCAGCACCAGCTCGCAGGTCTCGGCGCCGGTCACCCACGGGTTGTCGTCGACGCAGCGCACCCCGAGGCCGTCCACGAAGAAGTCCGGCCAGCGCCGCGCGATCCGCTCCCACCCCGCGTCGTCGCGCAGCGGTCCGCCCAGGATCGGGTAGTACCAGTCCATCGCGTACCGGTCCTTCTCGGCGAAGGCCTCCGGGTGGTGGCGCAGGGCGTGCGCGAGGCGGCCCAGCGACACCTCCCAGTCCGGCTGCGGGGATCCGAGGTGCTCGGCCAGCGCCAGCGCGCACACCAGGCTGTGGTGGATGCTCGAACTGCCCGCCAGCAGCGCCTCACCGCCCACTTCGCCGCCGGTGCCCCGCGCCCAGGCGATCTCGCCGCGAGCGCGCTGCAGGCCCAGCACGAAGTCGATCGCCCGGCGCACCACCGGCCACATCCGCTCGGCGAACGCCGCGTCCCCGGTGATCATGAAGTGGTGCCAGACGCCGACCGCCGGGTACGCGCAGAAGTTCGTGTCCGAGGCGGCGTCCTCCACCACCCCGTCGCGGACCTGCAACGGCCAGGAGCCGTCCGCGCGCTGGGTCGCACGCAGCCAGTCGTAGGCGCGTTCCGCCTCGACCAGCAGACCGGCCGCCGACAGGGCCATCGCCGACTCCACGTGGTCCCACGGGTCGACATGACCACCGGGGAACCACGGCACCGCACCGGAGCGCTCCTGCACCGCGGCGATCGACCTGGCGGTCTGCAGCACATCGGCCGACGAGAGCACCCCGTCGACGGCCGGCAGTTCAGGCACCAACGACCTCCGGTTTGTACAGGTACACCGCCAGGCTCTTGCCCAGCACCGGGTTGAGCGCGGCCTCCGCGGTCCGGGTGAGCCACGGCTTGCTCATGAGGTCCCACACCAGGAGCTTGTGGTACAGCTTCGGCAGCGGGTGATCGGCGTTGTCCACGCCGACGGCGCACTTGAGCCACCAGTACGGCGCGTGCAGCGCGTGCGCGTGGTGGTAGTGGACCTCGCGCAGGCCCGCCTCGCGCAACCGGCCGATCAGCTGCTCGCGGCGGTAGATCCGCACGTGGCCGCCCTCGACCTGGTGGTACTCGTCCGACAGCGCCCAGCAGATCCGCTCCGGCCACTGCCGCGGCACGGTCACCACGACCCGGCCGCCGGGCTTGACCACGCGCACCAGCTCGCGCATGGCCTTCTCGTCCTCCGGGATGTGCTCCATGATCTCGGAGGCGATCACCTGGTCGAAGTGGTCGTCCGGGAACGGCAGGCCGAGCGCGTCACCGCTGACCGTCGTCGCCGAGGCGCCTTCCGGGACCTCCCCGGCGGCGGCCATCGCCCCGAACATCGTCTCGACCTCGGCCAACGCCTCGGTGTCCTGGTCGAAGGCGATCACGTTCGCCCCGCGCCGCAGGTACTCGAAGGAGTGCCGCCCGGCACCGGCTCCGAGGTCCAGCACCCGCTGTCCCGCTCGCACCCCGAGCAGGTCGAAATCCACCGTCAGCACTTGTTCCCCGCCATTTCCGCCTCCGCTTCGGCATAGCACTCGGCCGTGGCCGCGGCCACCGACGCCCAGCTGTACTTCTCCAACACCCGTTTCCTGCCGTTCCCGCCCATCCGGCGCCTGCGCTCCGGGTCGTCGAACAGCGCGCCCAGCGCACCGGCCAGCGCTTCCGCATCGCCCGGCGGCACCAGGTCGGCGCACTCGCCGTCCGGCCCGGCGACCTCCGGGATGGCGCCCGCCCTGCTGGCGACCAGCGGCGTCGCGCAGGACATCGCTTCGACGGTGGGCAGCGAGAAGCCCTCGTAGAGCGACGGCACGCAGGCGATCTCCGCGGAGCCCACCAGTCCGGCGAGCTCCTCGTCGCTGATGCCGCTGACGGTGCGCACCGCTCCGGAGATGCCCAGCTCGTCGATGAGCCGATCGGTCGGCCCGCCCGGAGTGGGCGAGGCGACGAGCACGAGCTCGACCTCCCGCTCGGTGCGCAGCTTCGCCACCGCCTCCAGCAGCGTGCCGACGCCCTTGAGCGGGGTGTCCGCGCTGGCCATCGCCACGATCCGGCCAGGAACCCGCGGTGGCTCCGGCGGACGGAACACCTCGTGGTCGACGCCGAGCGGCACCACCCGGAGCCGTTCGGGCGCGACGTCGAAGTCCTCGACGATGTCGCGGGCCGAGGATTCCGAGACCGTCAGCAGTTCCGGGATCCGCCGCGCGACCCGGCCCTGCATCCGCAGGAATCCGTACCAGCGGCGGACGCCGAGCGTGCGCCAGCCCGAGACCGCGGCCAGCTCCAGCCGCCGGTCGTGCGTGATCGGGTGGTGCACGGTGGCCACCAGCGGCAGTCCCGCCCGCCGCAGGCCGAGCAACCCGTACCCGAGGCACTGGTTGTCGTGCACCACGTCGAACTCCGAGGCCCGCGCGCGCAGCAGCTTCGCCGCGCGGAGGCTGAAGGTCAGCGGCTCGGGGAAGCCCGCCGACCACATGGTGGCCACCTCCAGCACGTCGGTCAGGTCCCGCAGCTCCCGCCAGTGCGGGGTGCGGAACGGGTCCTCGTCGCGGTACAGGTCCAGGCTGGGCACTTCGGTCAGCTCCACGCCCGGATCGAGATCCGGGTACGGCGGCCCGGAGAAGACCTCGACGCGGTGGCCGAGTTCGACCAGCTCGCGGCTCAGGTTCCGGACGTAGACACCTTGCCCGCCGCAGTGCGGCTTGCTCCGGTACGACAGCAGCGCTATTCGCACGTATTCACCTCGCGGGGCCGCCGCGGCTCGCAACGGGTAGACTGGAACATGTTCTCATTAAGGCATGAGGTCAGCGCAGACCTGCCGGAGGAGGCGATGTCCAGGTGGACGTCGCCGCAACATCTACGCACGTTGAGAGGACCGACCTCATGAACGCCATGCCTAGGCGCGGTTCCGCCGCGGCGAACGCGGCCAGTCTGCTGGCCGAAGACCAAGGCGGTTCGGCGGCGCAGAACGCCCGCCGCAAGCGGATCATCGACGCCACCATCGCCCTCGCGGGCAAGGGCGGGTACGAAGCCGTCCAGATGCGCGCGGTCGCCGAGAAGGCCGACGTGGCGCTGGGAACGCTCTACCGGTACTTCCCGTCCAAGATCCACCTGCTGGTGACCGGCCTGGCGCGGGAGTTCGAGCGCTCCCTGGACCGGCTGGACCGCACCAAGATCCCCGGCGACACCCCGTACGACAGGGTGCTGTTCGTGCTGTCCCGCACGACCCGCACCATGCAGCGCAACCCGCAGCTGACCGAGGCCATGACCCGCGCGTTCATGTTCGCCGACACCTCGGCGGCCACCGAGGTCGACGCGGTCGGCGCGCTCACCGAGACGTTGTTCAGCGGGGCGATGACGACCGGTGACGACGAGCCCACCGAGGAGCAGCGCGCGATCGCCCGCGTCATCGCGGACGTGTGGCTGTCGAACCTGGTCGCCTGGGTCACCCGGCGCGCGTCGGCCACTGACGTGGCCAACCGGCTGGAGCTCACGGTTCGCCTGCTGCTGCGCTGATCCCCCGACCCGCCGCGATCGGGCGGTGCATCGCGAGGCCATCAGATCGACCGGTACTCGTCGACACCGTCCACAGTGGTGCGCTCGCACCGGCCGCGTGCGACGAGCACGTCCAGGTGCGCCAGGGTCTCGCCGACCGCCAGGATCTGGTTGAACATGTCCAGGTCCGCGAAGGACCGCTCGCGGCGGGTCCACCCGAGTTCACCGGCGACCTCGAACCCGGTGGCCGCGCCCGCGCGGACGGCCGCAGCGGTCTGGTCGAGCCGTTGCTCGTGGTGGGCCAGCAGTTCCTCCACGCGCGCGTGCGCGCTGTCGGTGACCGGGCCGTGCGCGGGCAGCAGCCGCAGTTCGGGCAGCGCGCCGACCAGCCGCAGCGAGTCCAGGTAGTCCCCGAGCGGCAGCGCGGTGCGCGCCGCCTCCAGGCCGATCGACGGGGTGATGTGCGGCAGCACGTGATCCCCCGCGAACAGCAACGAGTTCCGCTCGTCGACGAACACGACGTGCCCGCGGGTGTGCCCGGGCGTCTCGACGACCCGCAACGTGCGGGCGGCGAGCTCGATCTCGGCACCGTCGGCCAGCCACTCGTCCGGCGCCTCGTAGTCCTCCGCCGGCTTGCCGTGGTCTCCTTCCACGGCGTCGCGGACGACCGCGGCGAGCTCGGTCGCGCCGCCTCGCTCCAGCTTGGACAGCTGCCGGTCGTGCGTGCCCGCCAGCAGCGCGTCCAGCGACGGCCGTTCGCCCGCTCCCAGCGCGATGTCGGTGCCGAACTCGGCGCGCAGCCGCACCGCGAGCGTGTAGTGGTCCTGGTGCAGGTGGGTCACCAGGAAGCGGCGCACGTCGCCGAGGCCGTGCCCGAGCTCGCCGAGGGCGGCTTCCAGCGCGTCCCGCGCTTCCGGCCTGGCCCAGCCGGCGTCCACGAGCACCAGGCCGTCGCCGTCCTCGATGGCGTACACGTTGACCGCGCGCAGACCGTCACCCGGCATGGGCAGCGGAATCCGATGCACCCCCGGCGCGACCTCGAACGCGCCAGGACGGATCCACTCGTGCCGCCCGCGCGCCACGTCCACATCCACCAACCGAACCTCCCGGATCACAACCTCGCCCTTGGCAAGGTAAACGTGAAATGTCCTCAGAAGGTCACGTGCGGTCTAGAACACACTTCGCGCCGCCCGCCGCGACCGCGGATCACCGCTTCCGCGGGCCGGGCGCGGGCGCGCGAACGCGACCCCACCTGACTGATCGACAACTCGCTGACCAGGCAGGATTCCTGACATCCGGGAGGTGGCGCGGCCCACTCCCGAACCGGACACGAGTGGATCACCGGCCGGAGGAGAGATGTGCCTCCCCGCCGCGCCCCGCGTGGCGAGTTGTCGCCGAGCCGCCTACCCGCCGAGCCGCTCGACGATCGTCACGTTGGCGGTGCCGCCGCCCTCGCACATGGTCTGCAGGCCGTAGCGCCCGCCGGTGCGCTCCAGCTCGCCGAGCAGCGTGGCCATCAACTTCGTCCCGGTCGCGCCGAGCGGATGCCCCAGCGCGATCGCACCGCCGTTGGGGTTCACCTTCGCCGGGTCCACGCCGATCTCCCGCTGCCACGCCAGCACCACGCTAGCGAACGCCTCGTTGATCTCGACCACGTCGATGTCCGCCGCCGACAGCCCGGCGCGGTCCAGCGCGTACCGGGTGGCCGCGATCGGCGCGGAGAGCATGAACACCGGATCGTCGCCCCGCACGCTGAGGTGGTGCACCCGCGCGCGCGGCGTCCACCCGTGCTCGGCCACCGCCCGCTCGGACGCCACCAGCAGCGCCGAGGCGCCGTCGGAGATCTGGCTCGACACCCCCGCGGTCAGCAGGCCGTCCGGCCGCAACGCCTTGAGCCCCGCGAGCTTGTCCAGGCTCGTGTCCCGGCGCGGCCCCTCATCCCGCTCGACCCCGGCGAGCGGCACCACCTCGGCGTCGAAGCGGCCCTCGTCCATCGCCGCGATCGCCCGGTGGTGGCTGCTGAGCGCGAATTCCTCCATCTCCGCCCGCGAGATGCCCCACTTCCGCGCGATGAGCTCCGCGCCGTTGAACTGGGTGACCTCGGAGTCGCCGTAGCGCTCCTGCCAGCCCCGCGAACCCGAGCCCGGACCGTAGGCCGTCGGGAAGTCCAGCCCCTGCACCGATCGCAGCGCGCTGCCGATCGGGATGCCGCTCATGTTCGCCACACCGCCCGCGACCACCAGGTCCGCGGTGCCGCTGAGCACCGCTTGGGCCGCGAAGTGCACCGCCTGCTGCGAAGAGCCGCACTGGCGGTCGATCGTGACGCCGGGAACGTGCTCCGGGAACCCCGCCGCGAGCCACCCGGTGCGGCCGATGTTGCCCGCCTGCGCCCCCACCGCGTCCACGCAGCCCCACAGCACGTCGTCCACCCGCCCCGGTTCCAGCTCGACCCGCTGGACGAGGGCGCGCAGCACGTGCGCCGACAGATCCGCCGGATGCACTCCGCTGAGCCCGCCCCCGCGCTTGCCGACTGGAGTCCGCACCGCATCAACGATGTACGCCTCGGTCATGTCGATCCTCCCGCTCTCGATTGCTGTGGTGTCGCGCCGTAGACCGGTTCCGGGGTGGGGTCTCGGTTCAGGAGGTCGTGCACCACCGGGCCGAGTTCGGCGGGGTTCCAGCGGCGGCCCGCGTCGTGCGCGGCGCCGTGGCGCCACGCCGTCATGACGCGGACCGCACCGCCCTCGACCTCGAAGATCCGGCCGGTGACCTGTGCGGATTCCTCGCTGCCCAGCCAGACCACCAGCGGGGAGACGTTCTCGGGGGCCATCGCGTCGAAGGCGTCGTCACCGGGGCGGGCCATGTCGGCGGCGAAGACCTGCTCCGTCATCCGGGTGCGGGCCGCCGGGGCGATCGCGTTGGCGGTGATGCCGTAGCGGCCGAGTTCGGCGGCGGCGTTCACGGTCAGCGCCGCGATGCCCGCTTTCGCCGCCGCGTAGTTGCTCTGCCCGACGCTGCCCAGCAGGCCCGCGCCGGAACAGGTGTTGATGACGCGGGCCGCGACGGGCGCACCGGATTTCGCCCGCTCCCGCCAGTGCTCGGCGGCGTGGCGCATCGTCGCCGCGTGGCCCTTGAGGTGCACTCGCAGCACCTCGTCCCACTCCTGCTCGGAGATGTTCACGAACATCCGGTCCCGCACGAAACCCGCGTTGTTCACCAGCACGTCCAGCCGCCCGAAGGTGTCGACGGCCCGCGCCACCAGCTCCCCGGCCTGCCCCCAGTCGGCGACGTCGGACCCGTCGGCGACCGCGTTCCCGCCCAGCGCGCGGATCTCCTCGACCACCGACGCGGCCGGACCGGCGTCTCCCCCACCGCCGTCGAGGGCCACGCCGATGTCGTTGACCACGACCGACGCCCCCTGCCTGGCGAACTCCAGCGCGTGCGCGCGCCCGAGGCCGCGGGCGGCGCCGGTCACCACGACCACCCTGCCCTCGCAGATACCACCCACTGCTGCCTCCGATCGTCGATCTCGTCCTCGCGGCCCGCACCGGGAACCTCCGGTCAGTCCCGGGGCCGGAACTCTGCGGCGATCCGGGCCAGGTTCGGGTGCTGCTCGCCGCCGCCGTCCACGGACAGCACGTCGCCGGTCAGGTAACCGGCCAGCGGCGAGGCCAGGAACGCGCAGGCGTTGCCCACCTCCTCCGGCTCCGCGGGCCGTCCCAGCGGAATGCCCTCGGCGAAACCGGAATCCTCGGCCGCCGCGCCGAAGTGCTCCGCGAAGTTCTCGGTGCGCGCCACTCCCACGGCGACCGCGTTGACCCGGACGCTCGGCGCGAATTCCAGCGCGAGGGTGCGGGTGAGGCTCTCCAGTCCCGCTTTCGCCGCGGCGTAGGCGGCGATGGTGGGCGCGGCGCGGCGCGCGGCCACGCTGCTGATCATGATCACCGAGCCGCCGCGCTCGCGCATGACGGGCCAGGCCCGCTGGCAGACCAGCAGCGGCGCCAGCAGGTTCAACTCGACGATCTTCGCGTGGAACCGCGGTGACACCGTGGCGGTGTCCACCGGCGGCGCCCCACCGGCGTTGTTCACCACCACGTCCAGCCCACCGGAGCGGCGCACGACCTCGCCGATCAGCTCGTCCACCTGCGACTGGTCGCGCACGTCCGCCGCGATGAACTCGGCCCGCCGCCCCGCGCCCTCCGGGAGGCTCTCGGGCGGGTTGCGCGAGCACACGTGCACCTGCGCGCCCGCCCGAAGCAGCACCGCGGCGATGCCGGCACCGATTCCCCGAGTCCCTCCGGTCACCAGCGCGACCCGGCCGGACAGGTCGATCTCGACGCCCACGGCAACCTCCGGGAACTCGGGATTTTCCGCCTCTGGCGGGAACTTCACCGCGATTGCTACCGTATCAACTCAACCTAACAAGTGCTAGGTTCGGTGATGCCATGACGATCCGGATTCGGCGCCACGACAACGGAATCGTGGTTCTGACCATGGACCACCCACCGGTGAACGCGCTGCCGGCCCAGGGCTGGCACGACCTCGCCGACGCGGTGCGCGCCGCCGGCGCGGACGAGCGGACCCGCGTCGTGGTCCTGCAAGCCGAAGGCCGCGGGTTCAACGCGGGAGTCGACATCAAGGAGCTCACCGCCGACCCCGGCCACACCAAGCTCATCGCCGTCAACCACGGGTGCTTCGAGGCGTTCAAGAACGTCTACGAGTGCCCGGTCCCGGTGATCAGCGCGGTGCACGGCTTCTGCCTCGGCGGCGGCATCGGGCTGGTCGGCAACTCAGACATCATCATCGCCGCCGAGGACGCCTACTTCGGCCTGCCGGAGGTGGATCGGGGCGCGCTCGGCGCGGCCACCCACCTGTCGCGGCTGGTGCCGCAGCACCACGCGCGGGCGATGTTCTACACCGGGCGCAACGCGACCGCCCGCGAGCTGGCCGACTTCGGCTCCGTGTGGGAGGTCGTGGAACCCGCGCGGCTGCACACCGCCGCCCGGGAGCTCGCGGAGTCGATCGCGGACAAGAACCCGCTCGTGATCCGCCGGGCCAAGGAATCCCTCAACGGCATCGACCCGGTGGACGTCCACCGCAGCTACCGGTTCGAGCAGGGGTTCACCTTCGAACTCAACCTCAGCGGAGTCTCCGACCAGGTCCGGGAATCGTTCGGCACGCCGGACGGTTCCGGGCGGCACACGTGAAAGGGCGCGCGATGCGGGACAAGCTCACGACCCCCGACGAGATCGCGGGGCGACTGCGCAGCGGCATGACCATCGGGATCGGCGGCTGGGGTTCGCGGCGCAAACCGATGGCGCTGGTGCGCGCGATCCTGCGCTCCGACCTGCGGGATCTGACCCTGGTGTCCTACGGCGGCCCCGACGTGGGGCTGCTGGCCGCGGCGGGCAAGCTGCGCAAGGTCGTGTTCGGGTTCGTCTCGCTGGACTCGATCCCGCTGGACCCGCACTTCCGCGCGGCGCGCCAGCGCGGGGAGCTCGACGTCGCCGAGTACGACGAAGGGATGGTGCTCGCCGGGCTGCGCGCGGCGGCGGCCCGGCTGCCGTTCCACCCGACCAGGGCCGGACTCGGCTCCGACGTTCCGGCGCTCAACCCGGGGTTGCGCACCGTGCGCTCCCCCTACGACGACGGCGAGGAACTGCTGGCGATGCCCGCGCTGCGCCTGGACGCCGCGCTGGTGCACCTCAACCGGGCGGACCGGCACGGCAACGCCCAGTACCTCGGACCGGACCCCTACTTCGACGATCTGATGTGCGCGGCGGCCGATCACGGCTACGTCAGCTGCGAGCGGGTGGTGCCCACCGAGGAACTGCTGCGGGCGGGGCCGGTGCAGTCGGTGCTGCTGAACCGGACGCACACCGACGCGGTCACCGAAACGCCGCGCGGCGCGCACTTCACCGGCTGCGCCCCGGATTACGACCGGGACGAGGCGTTCCAGCGGCGCTACGCCGCCAGCGCCGCCGACGCGGCGAGCTGGGAGGCGTTCCGCGCGGAGTTCCTCAGCGGCGACGAACAGGCGTACCAAGCCGCGGTCGACGCGGCACGGGAGGTGGCCGAATGACCGACGACGTGAGCCGTGCCGAGATCTGCGCCGTCGCCTGCGCCGACAGCTGGCGCGACGCCGGTGAGGTGCTGGCCTCCCCGTTCGGGCACGTCCCCGCGCTCGGCGCGCGGCTGGCCCGGCTGACCACCGCACCGGACCTGCTGCTGACCGATGGCGAAGCGGTGCTGCTGGCCGACACGCCAGCGCTGGGCGGGGACGGCACGACCACCGAGGGCTGGATGCCGTACCGGCAGGTGCTCGACCTGCTGGCCGGTGGGCGGCGGCGGGTGATGATGGGCGCGACCCAGATCGACCGGCACGGCAACCAGAACATCTCCCGGATCGGCCCGTGGGACCGGCCGAAGGTGCAGCTGATCGGAGCGCGCGGCGCACCGGGCAACTCCGTCAACCACGTGACGAACTACTGGGTCCCGAACCACGGCAAGCGGATCTTCGTCGAGGCGGTCGACCTGGTCTGCGGCGTCGGGCACGATCGGGCCGTTGGTTCCGCCGGGCGGTTCCACGACGTGCAGGTGGTCGTGACGAACCTCGGCGTCCTCGACTTCGCCGGGCCGGGCGCCACCATGCGGCTGCGGTCGGTCCACCCGGGTGTGACGGTCGAGCAGGTGCGGGAGAACACCGGCTTCGAGCTCGACACCACCTCGGTGACCGAGACCCGGCAGCCCACCGCCGAGGAGCTCGACCTCATCCGCACCGCGCTGGACCCCGACGGGCTCCGCGACCAGGAGGTCCCGGCATGACCGCGCCCGTGCTCGACACCGCGCTGTGCCGGTTGACCGGGGTGCGGCATCCGGTGGTGCAGACCGGGATGGGCTGGGTCGCCGGTCCGCGGCTGGTCTCGGCGACCGCGGAGGCCGGCGCGCTCGGCGTGCTCGCCTCCGCCACGATGAGCCTGGAGCAGCTGGAGTCGGCGATCCGGGAAGTGCGGGAGCGCACCGGGAATCCGTTCGGCGTGAACCTGCGCGCCGACGCCGCCGACGCCGAGCAGCGGGTCGACCTGCTCATCCGGGAAGGGGTCCGGGTGGCCTCGTTCGCGCTGATGCCCGACCAGCGCCTGATCGGCAGGCTCAAGGACGCCGGGGTGGTCGTGATCCCGTCCGTGGGTGCGCGGCGGCACGCCGAGAAGGTGCGGGCCTGGGGCGCCGACGCCGTGCTCGTGCAGGGCGGCGAGGGCGGCGGGCACACCGGGCCGGTCGCCACCACCGTGCTGCTGCCGCAGGTGGTGGACGCCGTGGACATCCCGGTGATCGCCGCGGGCGGCTTCTTCGACGGCCGCGGGCTGGCCGCGGCGCTGTGCTACGGCGCGGCCGGGATCGGGATGGGCACCCGGTTCCTGCTGACCTCCGACAGCGCCGTGCCCGACGAGGTCAAGCAGCGCTACCTGGCCGCCGCCGCGGGCGACGCCCGCGTCACCTCGCAGGTGGACGGAATGCCGCACCGGATGCTGCGCAGCGCCCTGACCGAGCGCGCCGAGTCCACCGGCAGGCTGCGGCGGCTGCCGGGCGCGCTGCGGCAGGCCGCCGCGTTCAAGGCGATGAGCGGGACGTCCTGGCGGCACCTGATCGCCGACGGGCTCGCGATGCGCCGCGCGAAGGAGATGCCGTGGAGCGCGGTGCTGCTCGCTGCGAACACCCCGATGCTGATCAGGGAGGCGTTGGTGCGCGGCGACGCCGACGCGGGCGTGCTGCCCGCCGGGCAGGTCGTGGGACTGCTCGACGAGCTGCCCGGCTGCGCGGAGCTGGTGTCGGGCATCGTCGAGGACGCCGCTCGCGTCCTGGCGGGCTCCGCCGGGCTCGTCAGCCGCGCGGAGTCGTGATCCCCTCGCACAGGATGGTCACGTGCTGTTCCGCGATGACCTCGGCGTTCAGCCGCCCGCGCGGGTTGTACCAGTGCACCGTGGTCCACACGGCGTCCCGGATCAGCCGGTAGGCGATCTTCACGTTGAGGTCTTCGCGGAACACGCCGGCCTGCTGGCCCTGCTGCAGCACCTTCGTCCAGGTGCGCTCGAAGTCGTTGCTCGCCCGGCGCAGGTAGTCGAAGCGCTCGAACTGGGCGAGGTGCTTCGCCTCGTTCTGGTAGATCGTGACCGCGGAGCGGTATCCGTTCATGGCGCGGAAGGATTGCCGGATCAGCTCGGTGACGGTGGTGCGCGGGTCGGTCGCCTCGCGCAGCACGTCGGCGTAGAGCCGCTGCTGGAACTCCAGGAACTCGCGGAGGATCTCGTCGACCATCGATTCCTTGGAATCGAAGTGGTGGTAGAGGCTGCCGGACAGGATGCCCGCGGCGTCGGCGATCTCCCGGACCGTCGTGACCACGAACCCCCGCTCGGCGAACAGGTCCGCCGCGATCGCCAGCAGCTCCGCGCGCCGCCGCGAGCCGCCGCTTCCCGCGTCGGCACCTGCCCCGCGCTGCGGGCGCCCGGACGAGCGCTTGGTTTCGGCCATGTCCCCATCCTCTCATCAGGAGTCGTTCCCGACCGGACGGCGCCCTCGTGCGGCGCGGGTCAGACGGTACTGCGCGGACTCGTGCGCGGCGGGAGTCCGCAGCGCGAGCGGAGCCGGGGACGTCTCACGGGTGCTGGCTGCTGACGGAGACGACCTCGCCGGTCAGGTAGGTCGAGTAGTCCGAGGCCAGGAAGACGATCACGTTCGCGACCTCCCACGGCTCGGCGGAGCGCCCGAACGCCTCCCCGGACTCCAATTCGGCCAGCAGTTCCTCCGAGGTCACCTTCGCCAGGTTCGGATGCATCACCAGGCTCGGAGCGACCGCGTTCACCCGCACCCCCAGCTCGGCCGCGTCGATCGCCGCGCAGCGGGTCAGCGCCATCACGCCCGCCTTCGCCGCCGCGTAGTGCGCCTGCCCGGCCTGCGCCCGCCAGCCCACCACCGAGGAGTTGTTCACGACCACGCCCCCACAGCCCTGGTCCCGGAACCGCCGGATCGCCGCGCGCGTGCACCGGAACGTGCCGTTGAGCGTGACGCCCAGGACGCGGTCCCACTGCTGATCGGTCATGTCCTGGATCGGCGCAGTGCCACCGAGTCCGGCGTTGTTGACCACGACGTCGAGCCGCCCCAGCTCGGCCGCCGCCGCGTCGACGAGGTGCTGCACCTGCTGCTCGTCGGTGACGTCGCAGGGCACCGCGAGCACCTGCGCGCCGGGCAGCTCGGCGAGCTCGGCGCGGGTGGACTCCAGCCGCCGCTCGTGCGCGTCGCTGATCACCACGCGGGCGCCTTCGCGGATCATCCGGCGCGCGGTCGCCGACCCGATCCCGGAGCCGGCCGCCGCGGTCACCAGTGCGGTCTTGCCTTCCAGCAGCGCGTGCGGTGCGGGTTCGGCGGGAGCGGTCACGGCCGGGCCTCCTTCGGCAGGCCGAGCACGCGCTCGGCGATGATGTTGCGCTGGATCTCGTTGGAACCGCCGTAGATGGTGTCGGCGCGGGTGAACAGGAACAGCCGCTGCCACTCGTCGAGCCGGTAGGGCGCGTCCTCGGCGACCAGGCCGCACGCTCCGGCCACCTCCATCGCCAGCTCGCCGAGCCCGCGGTGGAAGGTGGCCCAGTACAGCTTCGCGATCGACGCCTCCGGGCCCGCGGTGCCGTTGGCGACCCCGGTCAGCGTGCGCAGCGCGTTGAACCGCATCACCTCCAGCCCGATCCACGCCCGGCTGATCCTGTCCCGCAGCACCGGGTCGTCGAGGGCGCCGCCGCTGCGGGCGAGGTCGGTGATGCGCTCCAGCTCGCGGCGGAACACCACCTGCTGGTCGATGGTGCCGACGCCGCGCTCGAACCCGAGCGTGCCCATCGCGACCTTCCAGCCGCCGCCGACCTCGCCGACGACGTGCGACGCGTCGGTGCGGGCGCCGTCGAAGAACACCTCGTTGAACTCGGAGGTGCCGGTGAGCTGGATGATCGGCCGGACCTCGACGCCCGGCTGGTCCATCGGCACCAGCAGGTACGACAGCCCGTGGTGCCTGCCGCCCCGCGGATCGGTGCGGGCGAGCACGAAGCACCAATCGGCCACGTGCGCCAGCGACGTCCACGTCTTCTGCCCGTCGATCACCCAGTCCGGCCCGTCGCGGCGCGCCTTGGTGGACAGGTTCGCCAGGTCGGATCCGGCCGAGGGTTCCGAATAGCCCTGGCACCACAGCTCGCGCACCTCGACGATCGCGGGCAGGAACCGCCGCCGCTGCCGCTCAGTGCCGAAGGCGATGATCGTGGGCCCGAGCAGCTCCTCGCCGACGTGGCCGACGCGCACCGGCGCCCCGATGCTCGCGTACTCCTCGTGGAAGATCACCTGCTGCGCGATCGACGCACCGCGCCCGCCGAACTCCTCTGGCCAGCCTAGGCAGGTCCAGCCCCCTGCTGCGAGGTGGCGGTCCCACGCGAGCCGCAGCTCGAACTCCTCGTGCTCACGACCAGGGCCGCCGAGGCCCCGCGCCGCGGCGAACTCACCGGTGAGGTGATCGCCCAGCCATTCCCGGACCTCCCGGCGGAACGCCGCCTCCTGAGCGCTGTCGGCCAGCTCCATCCGACTACCCCCGATCCGCCCGATCAACACCGGGCGATCGTGTTTCCCAGCCATCGCAGGAAAAAACAAGCCTACCAAGCACTTGCTAGTTTCGCTAACCTCGGAAGGCGCCGACACCTCGACGAGGAGGCAACGATGGCCGAACAGGAACCGGTCGTGACCTACGAGCGGATCGAGCGGACCGCCGTCGTGACGATGAACCGGCCCCGGTACCGCAACGCGCAGAACTCCGCGATGACCTACGCGCTCGACGACGTCTTCTACCGGGCCTGCGCCGACGACGAGGTCGCGGTGATCGTGCTGGCCGGGGCGGGTGAGCACTTCTCCGCCGGGCACGACATCGGGTCGCCGGGCCGCGACGCCGACGTGGACTTCGAACGCCGCGCCGGGCTGTGGTGGGGCCACGCCGGCAAGGCCGGCGGCGAATCGCGGTTCGCCCGCGAGCAGGAGGTCTACCTCGGGATGTGCCGGCGCTGGCGGGACATGCCGAAGCCGGTCGTCGCGAGCGTGCAGGGCGCGTGCGTCGCGGGCGGGCTGATGCTCGCGTGGGTCTGCGACCTGATCGTGGCCGCCGAGGACGCGTTCTTCGCCGATCCGGTGGTGCGGATGGGCATTCCCGGCGTGGAGTACTTCGTGCACCCGTGGGTCCTCGGGCCGCGGGTGGCCAAGGAGTTCCTGTTCACCGGCAGGAAGATGAGCGCGCAGCGGGCCTACGAGGTCGGCATGGTCAACCAGGTCGTCGCGCGCGACCGGCTCGGCGACGCGTCGATGGAGCTGGCCGCGGAGGTCGCGGCGATGCCCCGCTTCGGCCTGGCGCTGGCGAAGAAGGCGGTCAACCAGGCCGAGGACCTCATGGGCAGGCACAGCGGCCTGGACTCCGCGTTCGGGTTGCACCACCTGGCGCACGCGCACAACGCCGAGGTCGGGAAGGACTCGCTCAGCGGCATGGACGCCAAGAGCATGAAGCGTGCCGCCGACGACGGTTAGAGAGCGCCCCCGGATGGTGCGCGCGGCGGTGCCGGCTGCTCGGGTGGCGCCGCTGACCAGGCCCCGAAAAGAAGATCATGCGCAAGGACCGTTCAGCGTGCCGGGAGGACGCCGTGGATCTGACCTTCTCTGCAGAGGAGCTCGCGTTCCGGGACGAGGTCCGGGAGTGGCTGCGGGACAACGCGCCCGTCGAGCCGCTGCCGTCGCTGGAGACGGAACGCGGGTTCGCGGCGCACCGGCAGTGGGAGCGGACGCTGCACGCCGCCGGGTTGTCGGTGGTGTCCTGGCCGGTCGAGTTCGGCGGGCGGGGCGCCTCGCTGGTGCGGTGGCTGCTGTTCGAGGAGGAGTACTACGCGGCCGGAGCGCCCGGCCGGGTCGGGCAGAACGGCATCTTCCTGCTGGCGCCGACCATGTTCGAGCACGGCACGCCCGAGCAGCAGCGGCGGCTGCTGCCTCGGATGGCCTCCGGCGAGGACATCTGGGCGCAGGCGTGGTCCGAACCGGAGGCGGGCAGCGACCTCGCCGGGATCCGCAGCGGGGCGCGGCGGGTGCCCGGTGGCTGGCGGCTCTCCGGGCAGAAGACGTGGAGCTCGCGGGCCGCGTTCGCCGACCGGGCGTTCGGGCTGTTCCGCAGCGATCCCGACGCGCAACGGCATCGCGGGTTGACGTACTACCTGTTCCCGCTGGACGCCGACGGCGTCACGGTGCGGCCGATCGGGCGGCTCGACGGCAAGCCCGCGTTCGCCGAGATCTTCCTGGACGACGTGTTCGTGCCGGATGAGGACGTGCTCGGCGAGGTCGGCGCGGGCTGGCGGGTCGCGATGAGCACCGCGGGCAGCGAACGCGGGCTGTCGCTGCGCAGTCCGGGCCGGTTCCTCGCGGCGGCGCGGCGGCTCGTCGAGTCCTGGACGTCGCGCGGCGGCGACCCCGAGGTGCGGGACCGGGTGGTCGACGCGTGGATCGGGGCGCAGGCCTACCGGCTGGCCACCTTCGAGACGGTCACGAAGGTGCTCGACGGCGCCTCGATCGGGCCGGAGGCGAGCCTGAACAAGGTGTTCTGGTCCGAACTCGACATCCGACTGCACGAGACCGCGCTGGACCTGCTCGGCCCGGACGCCGAGCTCGCCGCCGACTCCCCCGCGGCGCCCGACGGCGGGGCCTGGGCGGACGGCTACCTGTTCTCGCTGGCCGGGCCGATCTACGCGGGCACCAACGAGATCCAGCGCAACGTCATCGCCGAGCGCGTGCTCGGCCTGCCGAGGGAGCCCCGATGAGGTTCGCGCGCACCACCGGACAGCAGGACATGGCAGAGGCGTTGCGGGCGCTGCTGGACTCCGGCGGCGGCCCGACGGTCGCGCGCAGCTGGGCGAACGGCGATCCGGCGCCGTGGCGGCGGATCTGGGAACGGCTGGGCGAGATGGGGTTGTGCGGGGTCGCGATCCCCGAGCGGCACGGCGGTCTGGAGCTGGGCGCGGTCGAACTGGTGGTGTGCCTGGAAGAACTCGGCCACGCCGGGTTGCCGGGTCCCTGCCTGGAGTCGATCGCGGTCGTGCCCGCGCTGCTGGCGGGCACCGACTCCGGGCAGCGGTGGCTGCCCGAGTTGGCCGCCGGGCGCGCCGTGGCCACCGCGGCGTTCACCGAGCACGGGCCGCGCGCCCTCGATGCCGACGCGGCGGACGTGGTCTTCCGGTGCGATGGGGAGAACGCGGAACTGGCCGGGAGAACCGGAGCGGAACCGGAGCGGTCCCTCGATCCGGCGCGGCGGTTGTGGGCCCTCGCCGGTGGAACTCCGGTTCCCGGTGCGCGCGTGGCCGCCGCGTTCGATGCCGGAGTCCTCGGGTGCGCGGCGCAGTCGCTCGGGGTCGCGCGGCGGCTGCTGGACACCTCGATCCGCTACGCGGGCGAACGCCACCAGTTCGGCAGACCGGTCGGCGGGTTCCAGGCGGTCAAGCACCACTTGGCGAACGTGGCGCTGCAACTCGAATTCGCCCGCCCGCTGGTGCACGGAGCGTGCCTGTCGCTGGACTCCGGCGCCGAGCACGCCGCTCGCGACGTGTCGGCGGCGAAGCTGGCGGCCTCCGAAGCGGCGCACTTCGCGGCCCGCACCGCGCTGCAGGTGCACGGCGCCATCGGCTACGCGGCGGAGAACGACCTGCAGCTGTGGCTCACCAAGGCGACCGCGTTGCGCTCCGCGTGGGGCACCGCGACCTGGCACCGGCGGCGGGTCGCCGACGCCCTCGCCGCCGGGTGCACCGCCCCGATCGGTTCCTGACTCCGGACTTCCGGGAGGCATCGTGCACTTCGCGTTCACCGAGGAGCAGGAAGACCTGCGGGCGGCGGTCCGCGCCCTGGTCGACCGCGACGGCGGGCCGCACGTTCCGCCGCCGGAGGCTCCGGACACCGGGCACGACACCGCGCTGTGGCGGCGGTTGTCCGCGGAGATCGGGGCCGCCGGGCTGGCCGTGCCCGAGGAGCACGGCGGCAGCGGCGCGAGCCTGGTGGAGAGCTGCCTCGTCGCGGAGGAACTGGGGCGCAGGCTGGTCGTCGGCCCGTTCCTCGGCAGCGCCGTGGTGAGCGCCGAAGCGGTGCTGGCCGCGGGCGATCCGGACGCGTGCGCCCGGCTGCTGCCCGGCATCTCCTCCGGTGAGCGGGTGGTCTCCTTGGCGTGGGCCGAACCTCGGCACTGGTGGAGCACCGCGACCTGCTCGACCACCGCGGTCCGCGACGGGACGGCGTGGCGCCTGACCGGCCGGAAGGCGTTCGTGCTGGACGGCGCCCAAGCCGACGCGGTGCTCGTGGTCGCCGCGACCGGTGGCGGGTTGTCGCTGTTCGAGGCGGAGGCGCCCGCAGCGATCACGACCACTCCGATGGATCCGACGCGCCCGATGGCGCGCTTCGAGTTCGCCGGGACACCTGCCCGGCTGCTGGGTGACGAGGGGTCGGCCGGGCAGGTGCTCACCCGGTGCCTGGAAGCCGCCGCCGTCGCGCTCGCCGCGGAATGCGTCGGGGCCGCCGACCGGTGGCTCGCCGAGATCGTCGGCTACGTCCAGGTCCGCGAGCAGTTCGGCCGCCGGATCGGGTCCTTCCAGGCCGTCAAGCACCGGTTGGCCGACCTGTTCGTGGCCGTCGAGTCCGCCCGGTCGCTGTCGCAGGCGGCGAGCTGGGCGGTCGCGACCCGCGACGACCGGGGCCCGGAGTGGGCGGCGATGGCGAAGTCCTTCTGCTGCGAGACCTACCAGGACGCCGCCGCCGAAGGCGTCCAGCTGCACGGCGGCATCGGCATCACCTGGGAGCACGAAGCCCACCTGCACCTCAAACGAGCCCACAGCGCCACCCACCTGTTCGGCACGCCCCGCCGCCACCGCCAACACCTGGAATCCCTGCTCTCACTGCGCTGAGCCCCCACGACCAGGAGTGCCCGCGCCGCCGCGAGGATCGCCTCGGATCTCGGTGCCGGAGGGCGGGGGCTAGGCGCTGGACCGCATCCCGTCGATCAGCATGCCCACGAGTTGCTCCACGCTGACGCGCCAGCCGTCCTTCGCCAGGTGCCCGCTGAGTTCCATGCCCGCGATGCCGTGCGCGCTCGACATCAGCAGCGCACCGTAGCGACGTGCGTCCGGTTCGCCGACGATGTCGGCGACGAGGGTGAGGAACTCGTTCTCCAAGCGGCTCGCGGCCTCGGCAGCCACCGGGGTGCTCGCCGGCGTGCTGAACATCAGCGCGTACAGGTGCGGTGTCCGGCGGGCGACGTCGATGAGCGCCAGCACGGCTCGCTCGAGTCGTGCGTCCGGCGCGGAGCCCGGATCCGTCCGGAGTTCTTCCACCTCGTCGGCCAGGGAACTCCAGGCCCCGACGGCGAGTTCGGCCAGCAGGTGCTCCTTGTTCTTGAAGTGCCCGTAGGGCGCACCGCGTGAGACGCCGGCCCTGGCTCCCACCGCGCGGAGGGTCACGGCGTCGGGCCCGCCCGCGTCGAGCAGCTCGGACGCGGCGCGCACGAGGGTGCGCCGGGTTGCGGCGGCGGTCTCGGCTCGTGTCACGCGGTCGATCCTACTTGACACTGTCATCTGAATGGAGGACGGTTGTTCACATGACACTGTCATACAAATTGTCCGCCGATGACGCCTGCGTGCAACGCCTGGCGGACCGCGCCGAGATCAACGACGTTCAGCTCCGCTACGCGACGGGCACCGACTCCCGCGACTGGGAGCTCTTCCGCAGCTGCTTCACCGAGGAGGTCGAAGTCGACTTCAGCGAAGGCTTCGGTCAGCCCGTCGCTCGCATGAAGGCCGACGACTGGGTGAAGGGCACTGCTCCGAGGATGGAGTCCTTCACAGCGACGCAACACATGATCACGAACCTGGTGATCACCTTCGACGGCGACGACGAGGCCACCTGCGTCGCGTACGTCCGGGCCGGTCACCACCTTCCCAACAGCACCGGCGACAGCGAGCAGACCGTGCACGGGTACTACACGAACCGCTTCGAGCGAACCTCGAACGGATGGCGAATCGCCAAGGTCAAGCTGACCGCGCTGTGGATGACCGGGAACTTCGGCATCTTCCAGGCGGCACTGGCTCCCGACGGTTCCGTCGCCCCGGCCTGATCGCACCCCGCGAGCACCGGCGACCCGCCCGGACACGAGCGAGCCTCCCTCGTCGCCACCGCCAGATCCAGGGATCCAGGCGGAGGCGCCGGTGCGGCCTCGCTTCCGGGCACCACCTCGGCCAGACTCGCTCAACGCGCTGACCTCACAGGAGATGCAGATTCCCGTGGCACAGCAGCACGAACCGCTCCCCGATCTCACGGGCCGCACCGTCGTCGTCACCGGTACGACGTCCGGTCTGGGCCTGGCACTGTCCGGCGCGCTCGCCGGGGCCGGCGCCCGCGTGCTGATGACCGTACGAGACGCCGAACGCGGCAAGGCTGCCGTCGAGCAGGTGCGAGCCGGACTCGAAGGACGCGGCTCGGCCGAGACCGTCCTGCTCGACCTGGCCGATCTCGCCTCCGTCCGCACCGCCGCCGCCGACGTCCGGGAACGCACCGGCGACCAGGTCGACGTGCTGATCAACAACGCCGCCGTGTCGCTGGGCCCGCACGAACGGACCCGCGACGGGTTCGAGCTCCAGCTCGGCACCAACCACCTCGGCCCGGCCGCGCTCACCTGGCTGCTGATGCCGGCACTGCGGGCGGCAGGCAACCCCGGCCAGCCCTCTCGCGTCGTGATGACGTCGAGCCTCGGGCACCGCACCGGCGGACTCGACCTCACCGACCCGCACTGGGACCGCCGACGCTACTCACCCACGCTCGCCTACGGGGCCTCGAAGCTCGCGAACCTGCTGTTCGCCGCGGAGCTCGATCGACTAGTGCGACGGACCGGAGATCCGGTCCTGTCCATCGCCGCCCACCCAGGGCTGACGGCCTCGGAACTGCTGAACAACAGCCTCACCCGCGGCGGCACCTGGAGAGCCCGCCTGCTCGTCCTCCCGGACCGGCTCCTGTCCCAACCGGTCACCGATGGAATCGCACCCCAGCTCCTCGCCGCCACCGGAGCGGTGCGCGGCGGCGACTACGTGGGCCCTACCGGATCCTTCCAGACGCGCGGCCCCGCCGGACCCGCCAGCCGGTCAGCAACCGCGCGAAATCCGGAGCTCGCCCGCAAGTTGTGGGAGTTCACCGCCGCTACCACCGGGGTGACACCAGATCCCCAGCCGGTCAGCCGGCCGGGGCCAGGGGGAACGGGATGAGTTCCCGGGCCGCCGGGATCGCTGCGGCATCGGGGACGGGGGCTCGGGGGACGTTGGCGGAGCCTCGGACGTTGGTGGGGCTGCCGGGAGGTTCCGCGCAGTGGATGTCGCGGTTGGGCGGAGCGGGCGTGGTGTCGCTACCAGGGCGACGTTCAGTGCCCTCGTAGCCCTTCTCGCAGGCCAGCGGGTTGAAGAAATTCAGCACCACGCCCAGGTGCCCGCGCCCGTCGCCGTCCTGCGCGCTGTGGCTGCTCGCCGACATCATCGGCAGGGCCACCAGCATGTTCTCCAGCGCGGGTCCCCGGACGTCGAGTAGCTGCATGGTGGTCAGCAGGTTCGCGGTGGTCTTCTGCAGCCCGGTCCGGCTGGTGCGCAGCAGCTCGTCGATCTGCCCGGCCGCGGGAGGCGCCGCGTCGATCAGGCGGCGCAGGTCCGGATCCGAGCTCTTGAACTGCTCGGCGACGTCGCGCAGTCCCCGGCTGAACGTGGTGATCTGCTCGGCCTGCTGCTGCTGGGTCCGCAGCACCACGTCGGAGTTGTCCAGCAGCGCGGTGGTCTGCGGCAGGTTCCGGTCGGCCGCGGCGATCAGCGAACCGGTGCTGTCCAGCATCCGCTGCAGGTGCGGGCCGGTGCCCTGGAACGCGGTGCCGGACTCGTCGACGACGGTGCGCAGCGAGTCGAGGGGCACGCTGGAGACGAGCTGGTCGAGGTTGAGCAGCACCGACTCGGGCGAGGGCGGGATCTCGGTGCGCGCCTCCGGGATCACCGATCCGTCGGCCAGCACCGGTCCGCGATCGTCGTCGGGGCGCAGGTCGATGTACTGCTCCCCCACCGCCGAGCGGTTCGCCACCGCGGCGCGCGCGGCGGCGGGGATGGGCGGGGCCGCCGCGTCGATGTGCAGGTCCACCGCCGCGCCCCGGTCGGTGAGCCGCATGTCGGTGACCCGGCCGACCGCCACGCCCCGGTAGGTCACCTCGGAGTTCACGAAGATCCCGCCGGAGTCCGGCATCTCCACGACCACGGCGTAGCCGCCTCCGCCGAAGAGCCGGTCCAGCCCGGCGTAGCGGGCACCGGTGAACCCGATCCCGACCACCGCGATGACCAGGAACAAGCCCAGCCGGATCTTGGTCGGTCTGCTGAACATCACTGCCCCCCGAGGAGGTCGTCGAGCAGTCCGCCGGGCTGATCCCCGGGCGGGGTGAACGGGAGCGCGGGTTCCTGCCCCGGCACCGGAAGCCTCGGTGGCTCGGGCGGCGCGGGTAGCGCTGGCGGCGGCCCGTCGGAGACGCCGGGCAGCGGCAGCAGCGGCCCGGAGCTGTTGAGCAGGTTGCCGAGCACGCTGGTCAGGTCGAGGTCCAGATCCACGTCCACGTTCACGAAGTCGCCCTTGAGGGGGATCATCGCGTTCTCCGGGAAGGGGTAGCTGGCCAGGTATCCGATGGACTTCGGCAGGTCCGTGCCCGCCTTGGCGAGTTCGCGCAGCGTCGGTTCCAGCGCCTCGAGGTCGGCCACCAGGTCCCGCCCACTAGCATCCACAGTGGACACCGCGACCTGGGAGAACCTGTCCAGCGACTGCAACATTCCGACCAGCTGGGTCCGCTGCTGCTCGATCACCCGCAGCCCCGGGGCGAGGCCGTCGAGCCCGGTGTTGAGGTCGTCGGTCTGCGCACGCAGGTCCGCCGAGAGCCGGTTGAGCCCGTCCAGCGCGCGGGTGATGTCGTGCTTCTGCGCGTCCAGCCGGGTCACGGCTTCGTCCACTCTGGACAGCAGGGAGCGGATCCTGGGCTCGTTGCCGGACAAGGCGCGGTCGAGCTCCTCGACGATGCCGTTGAGCTGCGCCACCCCGCCACCGTTGAGCAGCAGCGACAGCGCACCGAGCACCTCTTCGACCTGCGGGTTCCGGTTCGTGCGCTCCACCGGGATCACGTCGCCGTCGCGCAACCGGCCGCGCTCCGGACCGGCGGCGGGTGGCGCGAGCTCCACGAACTTCTCGCCCAGCAGGCTCGATTGGCGCAGCCGGGCGTCGGCGTTGCCGGGCAACCGCACGTCGCCGTTGACCACCAGCGTGACCACGGCGGTCGCGTTGTCCGGGGAGAGGCCGATCCGCAGCACCTTGCCGACGGGCACGTCGTTGACCTTCACCCCGGCCTGCGGCACCAGGTCCAGCACGTCGGCGAACCGGACGCTCACCTCGTAGGGCCGGTCGCCCAAGTCGGCGCCCCCGGGCAGCGGCGCCTCGTAGAGCGACGATCCGCAGCCGGTGAGCAGCACGGACACCAGCGCGCACCAGGTCACCCCGATCGGTCTCATCGTGGGCCTCCGGTTCCCGGCGCGTCCGGCATCGCGCCGGTCAGCGGCAGCGGCAGCGGCGGCAGCTCACCCTGGCTGAGGTGGTGCACGGCCTCGCCCGCCGAGGGGAGCCGCAGCGTGCCGTCGAGCACCCCGGACAGCTCCCCGCACGCGTTCCGCAGCTCCGGCGGGATCTGCGCCGGCGTCGAGTGCTCCAGCAGCTTGCACACCATCAGCACCGGCGGATTCGTCAGCTCGTTGATGTTGGCGCGCACCGCGACCGAACCGGAGGCGGAGTCGTAGGCGTTGACGAAGTTGCTCATCCCCGTCGGCGCGATGTCGAGCACCTCGCCGAGCGCTTCGCGCTGGTCCACCAGCGCCTGCGTGATGCCCGCGAGGTTGTCCACGTTCGCCGACACCGCCTCGCGGTTGTCCCGGATGAAGGCTTCCAGCTCGGTCAGCGCGGTCGCCAGCGAGCTCAGCGACGCGGCGGTCTGCTGCCGTTCGTCGGCGAGGAACCCGGACACGTCCGCGATGCGGCCGTGGAAGTCGCGCACCTGCGCGTCGTTGGCGGCGAGGGTCGCGGTGAACTCGTTGAGGTTGTCGACGGTGGCGAACAGGTCGCCCTGCGAGTGCGACAGCGTGCCGGAGAGCTCGCCGAGCCGCCGGATCGTCTCGTTCAGCTTCGCGCCGTTGCCGTCGAGGCCGGCCGCCGTGGTGTCCAGCAGTTCGGAGAGCGCTCCGTTCTCGTTGGCGCCCTGCGGCCCCAGCGCCTGCGACAGCGCGTTGGCGCTGCGGTAGAGGTCGTCGAGGTCGGCAGGGGTCATCGTGCGGTCCTTGCCGAGCACCGCACCGGAATCCAGCTGCGGCCCGGCGGAGTACGCGGGGGTGAGCTGCACGTACCGGTCGCTGACCAGGCTCGGCGCGACCATCACGGCCTTCGCCTCCGCCGGGATCCGCACGCCCCGGTCCACGCTCATCTCGACGCGGACCTGCCCGCCTTCCGGTCGCACCGATTCGACGCTGCCGACGTCCACGCCCAGCACCCGCACCGACGAGTCCGCGTAGAGGCCGACGGCCCGGTCGAAGTAGGCGGTGATGCGGGTGCCGGGATCGCGCAGCACCCACCACAGGCCGGCGCTGAACAGCAGCACCAGCACGCAGCCGAAGGCGAGCAGCGCCGTCATCGCGGGATGTTTCGCGGTCGGAATGCTCATGGTCCCCCTCCAGGCCCTCGTTCCGGCCGGCTCAGGTCGCAGCCGTCCGGGTTGATCTGCAACGGCCCCGCGGAGACCGCGGGCGGCAGCAGCCCGCACAGGTAGCCGTCGAACCAGCGGCCGTTGCCCACCGTGTTGTTGAACCCGGTCACGTAGGGCTCCAGCGCGGCGATGGTGGCGGCGATGTCGTCCTGGTTGCGCTGCAGCATCGCGGTGACCTGCTCCAGTTCGCGCATCGCCGGGTTCAGCCGCTCCTGGTTGTCGGCGATCAACCCGCGCAGCTGGCCGGAGACCGCCTGGGTTCCGCGCAGCAGCGAGCTGATCGCCTCCCGCCGGTTCTGGAGTTCGGACAGCAGCAGGTTGCCGTCGCCGATGAGCCGGGCCACCTGCTCGTCGCGGTCCGCTGCGACCGCGCTGACGTCGGCGGCGTTGTGCAGCAGCTCGGCGAGTTCCTGGTCGCGGGAGGCGATGGTGCGCGACAGGGCGGAGAGTCCGTCGACCGCGCCGCCGAGGTGCTGCGGGCTGCCGCGCAGGCTCTCGGCGAGCACCTCGAAGCTGCGGCCGAGCCGGTCGCTGTCGACCTGCTCGGTGGTGCGGGTCAACCGGTCGAGCGCGTCGGGGATGTCGAAGGGGACCTCGGTCCGCGCCGCCGGGATGGTCTCGTCCGGGTCCTGCTCGCCGCGGCCGTCCGGGCGCAGCGCGAGGTTCTTCGCGCCCAGCAGCGTCTTGATCTGGATCGAGACCCGGCTGCGGTCCCCCACCCGCGCGTCCTCGACGCGGAAGTGCACGAGCACCCGGTCGCCGTCGAGCCGCACGTCGGTGACCTCGCCGACCTTGACCCCGGCGACCTCCACCTCATCCCCGGCGGTGAGACCGGCGGACTCGGTGAACCGCGCCGAATAGGTGGTTCCGCCGCCGATCAGCGGCAGGTCGTTGGCGAAGAACGCCAGCAGGGTCACGGCGGTCAGCAGCCCGAGGGCGACGATCCCCACGGTCGCCTGGTCCCGGTCGCGCAGTGCGGTGGTCATGACTGGCACCTCGTGGGCATGTCGGTCGGGGGCAG
The DNA here is from genome assembly GCF_026241095.1 of Saccharopolyspora sp. NFXS83. Lineage (GTDB taxonomy): Bacteria > Actinomycetota > Actinomycetes > Mycobacteriales > Pseudonocardiaceae > Saccharopolyspora_C. The sequence continues at coordinate 215,209 of NZ_JAPFGB010000006.1, forward strand.
CGGCAGCACCTGGGCCTGGACGTCGAGCCCCGAGATGCCGACCCGCCCGGTCAGGCGGCAGAGGTAGAAGTTGAACCAGCTCCCGTAGCTCACCGTCCGGGTCAGCGAGTCGAGCCGCCCCGGCAAGGTCCGCACGTCGTGCTCCAGCTGCGGCAGGCCCGCGTTGAGGTTCGCCGACAGGTCGCCGAGCGCGGCCACGTCCTCCCGCAGCGGCGGGCGGGCGTCCTGCAGGAGCCCGGCGGTGGTGTGGGTGAGGTCGTCGAGCGCGGTGACCGCGTCGCCGATCGGCTCGCGCTGCTCGGCGAACCCGCTGACCAGCCGCTGCAACGCGTCGATGAGCTCGCCCAGTTGCGGGCCGCGGGCGCCGACCTGGGCGAGCACCGCGTTGAGGTTGTCGATGACCTGGCCGATCACCTGGTCCTTCTCGGCGAGCGTGGACGTCAGCGACGCGGTGTGCGCCAGGATGCTCTCGACGGTGCCGCCTTCCCCTTGCAGCACCTGGATCAGCTCGCCGGAGAGCTTGTTGACGTCGCCCGGTTGCAGCGCCTGCAGCAGCGGCTGGAAGCCGTTGAACAGCGCGGTCAGGTTCAGCGCGGGCCGCGTCTGCTCCACCGGCAACGTGGCGCCCGCGGCCAGTTCCGGTTCACCGGGCGACAGCGCGGCGTCCAGCGCGAGGTAGCGCTGCCCGGCGAGGTTGCGGTACTTGACGGTCGCGACCGCGTCGGCGGGCAGCGTGCGAGCGGCGTCGATCTCGAAGCGGGCCAGCGCCCGGGTGCCGTCGACGACCTCCAGCGAGCTCACCTCGCCGACGCGCACCCCCGCGATGCGGACCTCGTCGCCCTCCCCGAGCCCCGAGGCGTCGTCGAACTTCGCGGCGTACTCGGACGTCGAGCCCACGTTCGAGGCCGCGACCGTCATCGCCAGCAACGCGGTCAGCAACACCGTGACGAGGGTGAACAGCGACAGCTTGATCAGTGGCGCGGTGAGTCCTCTCATCGCACGGTCACCTCCGCTCCGCGGTAGACGGGCCCCACGAGCACGCTGCTCCAGTCCGGCACCCGGCTCGGCATCCGCCGCAGCGACGGCGCCAGCAGCGCGGCGACCAGGTCCCGTTCGGCTGGGGAATTGGCGGCCAGCGGGCCACCGGAGGCACCGTCCGCGGACTGCGGGCCGGTGCTCGCCGGAGCATCGCCGGGCGGTTGCTCACCGGGACCGTGCGGCGGTGGCGGATGGGTGGATCCGTCGCGCAGCGGTCCGCCGGGCGGGTACTGCGGGAAGCGGTCCGGCGGTTCGACCCACGGGTAGCAGCGGGGACCTCGGGTGTCCTCGTAGCGGGGTGCGTCGGTGCCCGGCAGGTACTTGCCGCGGCTGCCGGTGACCTCGATGGTGACCTTCTGCATCGGGTTCTCGTCGCCCTTGCCGAACGCGCGCTCGGCGATCGGGAGGCTGCTGGCGATCTGGTCGAGCACGCAGGCGTACTGCGGCGCGTAGCGGCCGAACAGTTCCAACGTGGACCGCGAGTCGGCGCTGAGCCGGATCAGGTTGTCCTGGTTGGCTTCCAGGAAGCCGCTCGCGTTCACGGCGGTGACGGTGGTGGCGTTCCAGACGTACCGCAGCTGGTCGCCGCGCTCGGCGATGGTCGTGCTGGTCGTGGTGAAGTCGCGCAGCGCGCTCAGCAGATCCGGGGCCGCCTCCTGGTAGGTGCGCGAGACGTCGTCGATGCGGCCGATGACCGATTCCAGGCGCGGCAGCGACGGGTTGAACTTCGCCAGGTAGCCGTCCAGGTCGCGGATCGTGGTGCCCAGCTGCTCGCCGCGCCCGTCCAGGGCCTGCGAGACCGCGTTGAGCGTCGCCGACAGCTGCTGCGGCTGCACCGCCTGCAGCAGCGGGAGCAGGTCGTCGAGCACCCGCTCGATCTCGATCGCCGCCGCGCTGCGGTCCTGCCCGATCACGTCGCCGCCGGCGAGTCGTGCGCCTTCGCCGCCGTCCGCCGGGAACCCGAGCGACACGTAGCGCTCGCCGAACAGCGTCTTCGGCAGCAGCCGGGCCGTGGCGCCGGCGGGGATCTTCGCCGCCATCTCGGGCCACAGCGCGAGTTCCACGGTGGCGCGCCCCTGGCCGGGGCCCACCGAACGCACCTCGCCGACGACCACGCCGCGCACCTTCACGTCGGCGCCGGCGCGCATCTCGTTGCCCGCCCGGTCGGTGTGCAGGGTGACGGGCACGACCGGGGTGAACGCCTTCTGGTAGAAGCCGATCATGGCGGTGAAGAACAGCGCCGAGACGAGCAGGAACACCAGTCCCAGCAGCTGGTGGCGGCGCCGATCGCGCAGCAGGTTCGTCATCGGTGCGCTCCTCGCCGTCCGGGACCGGCCCGCCGCGCGCCGCCGGGGCTCATCCCGCGATCCGCACGGTCGTCGTCGAGCCCCAGATCGCCAGGCTCAGGAAGAAGTCCAGCACCGCGACCAGCACGATCGAGGTGCGCACCGCGCGTCCGACCGCGACCCCGACACCGGCGGGCCCGCCGCGCGCGGTGTAGCCGTAGTAGCAGTGCGTCAAGATCACCACGAGGCTGAACACCAGCACCTTGCCGAACGACCACAGCACGTCCTGCGGCGGCAGGAACAGGTGGAAGTAGTGGTCGTAGGTGCCCGCGGACTGGCCGTAGAACCACACGGTGATCTGCCGCGACGCGAAGTACGACCCGAGCAGCCCCACCACGTACAGCGGGATCACCGCCGCGAGCCCGGCCAGCACCCGGCTGGTCACCAGGTACGGCACGGTGCGCACGCCCATCACTTCGAGCGCGTCGATCTCGTCGGAGATCCGCATCGCCCCGAGCTGGGCGGTGAAACCGCAGCCGACCGTCGCCGACAGCGCCAGCCCCGCCGACAGCGGCGCGACCTCCCGGGTGTCGAAGTACGCGGCGATGAACCCGGTGAGCGCGGAGGTGCCGAGCTGGTCCAGCGAGGAATAGCCCTGCAACCCGACGATCGCGCCGGTGCACACCGTCATGCCGATCATCACCCCGAGCGTGCCGCCGATGACGGCCAGCGCGCCGCTGCCGAACATCACCTCGGTCAGCAGCCGCCCGGTCTCCCGGCCGTACTTGCGCAACGTCAGCGGCGCCAGCGCGAGGGCCCGCAGGTAGAACGACAGCTGCCAGCCCAGTCCGGCCAGCGCGTCGCCCGGCCGGGAGAACAGCAGCGACAGCCTGCGGCGCCACGCCGTCGGCGGCGGAAGGTACTGCTCGGTGACGGCCATCGGCTCACAACTCCTTCGGCGGGATGAGCTGCAAGTAGATGCCGGTGATCACGAGGTTGATCGCGAACAGCAGCAGGAAGGTGATCACGACGGCCTGGTTGACCGCGTCGCCCACGCCCTTCGGGCCACCGGCCGGGTTCAGCCCGCGGTAGGCCGCGACCACGCCCGCCACGAACCCGTAGATCAGCGCCTTGAGCTCGCTGACGTAGAGGTCCGGCAACTGGGCGAGCGCGTTGAAGCTCGCCAGGTACGCGCCGGGCGTCCCGCCCTGCAGCACCACGTTGAAGAAGTAGCCGCCCGCCACGCCGACCACGCTGACCAACCCGTTGAGCAGCAGCGAGACGAAGACCGCGCCCAGCACCCGGGGCACGACCAGGCGGTGGATGACCGAGACGCCCAGCACCTCCATCGCGTCGATCTCCTCGCGGATCTTGCGAGCGCCGATGTCCGCGCACACCGCCGATCCGCCCGCCCCGGCGACCAGCAGCGCGGTGATCAGCGGACTGGCCTGCTGCAGGATGGACAGCGCGCTGGCGGCACCGGTGAACGACTGGGCACCGATCTGCTGGGTCAGCGACCCGAGCTGCATGGCGATCACCGCGCCGAACGGGATCGCCACCATCGCGGTCGGCAGGATCGTGACGCTGGCGAACAACCACGCCTGCTCCACCCATTCCCGCACCTGGAACGGCCGCCGCGGAATGGCCCGCAGGACCTCCCACGACAACGTCGCCAACCGCCCGACCTGGGCGAAGGCGGCGCGCGCGGGGACGCGGTGGCTCGCACCCGGCGAACTCATGTGCGCTCACCCGGCTGCCGGCCGCGCTGCTCGGCCTGACACCCGGCCAGCACCCGCTCGCGCACCGGCGCGGGCCAGGTGTTCAGCGAGGCCCGCACCCGTTCGGTGCGGCGGCGCACCGCGGTCCGCTCCGGAACGCCGGGGCTGGGGGCCAGCTGCGGGGTGATCTCGCGCGGAGCCGCGGCCGGCAGCTCGGCCAGTTCGGCGGCGACGGTTCCGGCGTCCTTCTCCTCGCTCATCCCGATCGGTCCGGCGCGGCGACCGTTGACGAACTGGTCGATGACCGGCTCGTCGCTGGTGAGCAGCACTTCCCGCGGGCCGAACAGCACCAGCCTGCCGCGGAAGAACAAGCCCAGGTTGTCCGGCACCGTGCGGGCGACCTCGATGTTGTGCGTGACCAGCAGGATCGTGGTGTCCAAGTGCGCGTTGAGGTCGATCAGCAGCTGGGACAGGTACGCGGTGCGGACCGGGTCGAGCCCGGAATCGGGCTCGTCGCAGAGGATCACCTCCGGGTCGAGCACCAGCGCCCTGGCCAGTCCCGCGCGCTTGCGCATCCCACCGGACAGTTCCCCCGGGAGCTTGTGCTCGGCGCCGGAGAGGCCGACCAGCTCCATCTTCTCCAGCGCGATCCGGCGGATCTCCGCCTCCGGCTTCCGGGTGTGCTCGCGCAGCGGGAACGCCACGTTGTCGAACAGGTTCATCGAGCCGAACAGCGCGCCGTCCTGGAACAGCACCCCGAAGCGCTTGCGGATCGCGTAGAGCTCCCGCTCCGAACAGGAGCACATGTCGGTGCCTTCGACCATCACGCTGCCGCGATCCGGTTCCAGCAGCCCGATCAGCAACTTCAGGAACACCGACTTGCCGGTCCCCGACGGCCCGAGGATCGCGCTGACCTCCCCCGGGGGCAGCGTCAGCGACACGTCCGACCACACCGTGCGCTCCCCGAAGGACTTCGTCAGCCCCCGAACGCCCACTTCAACACCCATCGGAACACCACCTAGGAAGAGGACGTCCCAGCGCCGGTTCGGCTACCGGGACAAGGCGTAGGCCGCTGTCGCGCCTCCGTCGGCCACGAATTCGGCGCCCGTGCAGTAGGAGCTCTCGTCGCCGGCCAGGAACAGCACGAGGTTGGCGATGTCCGCCGGCTCCCCGAGCCGGCCGAGGGCGAGCCGGGACTTCGCGAAGCCGTCCATGGCGTCGCCCGCCACGTCCCGCAACATCCTCGTGTCGATCATTCCGGGATGCACCGAGTTGACCCGGATTCCGCGTTCGCCGAGTTCCAGCGCGGCGACCTTCGTCATGCCGCGGATGGCGAACTTGCTCGCCGCGTAGGCAACCGTGCCCGGCATCCCCGCCAGACCCTCCACTGAGGACACGTTGATGATGGAGCCGCCCCTCGGCATCGAACTCAGCACGGCGCGCATCCCGAGGAAGGCGCCGATCTGGTTCACCCGCACGACCCGCTCGTAGTCCGCCAGCGCCGTGTCGGCCAGCGCCGCCAGGTGCAGCACGCCGGCGTTGTTGACCAGCACGTCGACCGGACCGAACGCGGACTCCGCGGTCTCGATCGCCTCGTCCCACTCGTGTTCGGCGGAGACGTCGAGGTGCCGGTAGCGCGCGGACTCGCCGAGCTCCCCGGCCAGCGCCTCGCCCGCCTCGTCGGCGACGTCGGCGAGCAGCACGCGGGCGCCCTCGGCCACGAACCGGCGCGCGGCGGCGGCGCCCTGGCCACCGGCCGCACCGGTGATGACCGCTACCTTCCCGGAAAGCCGTGCCACGGCCGTCACATCATTTCCTCGGTCAACGGCATCAGCACCGTCTTGAGCTCGGTGTAGGCCTCGTAGGCGCTGCGCCCGCCTTCCCTGCCGAGCCCGGACTGCTTGTACCCGCCGAAGGGCAGGTGCGGCTCGACCTGGAAGCCGTTGATGCCGACCGTTCCGGCGCGCAGCTTGCGCGACACCCGGAACGCGCGCTGCGCGTCGGCGGTGAACACGCCCGCGCCGAGCCCGTACTCGGTGTCGTTGGCGAGCCGGATCGCCTCGTCCTCCTCGGTGAAGGGCACCACCGACAGCACCGGGCCGAAGACCTCCTGCTGGGCGATGTCCATCGAGTTGTCCACGTCGGCGAAGATCGCCGGGGTCACGAAGTTCCCGGCGCTCAGGTCGCCGTCGGCCCGCTCGCCGCCGGTGACCAGCCGGGCGCCCTCCTGCTTGCCGCGTTCGACCAGGTCCAGCACCCGCTTGAGCTGCCGCTCGTTGATCAGCGGGCTGGCCAGCACTCCCGGGTCGAACGGGTCGCCGTAGGTGACCGACCCGGCGATCATCTCCGCGGCGCCGATGAACTCGTCGTAGACGTCGCGGTGCACCAGCGCCCTGGTGTGCGCCACGCAGGCCTGCCCGGACAGCCCGAGGGTGACCATGCCCATCGCCGTCATCCCGGCCAGCCCGGCGTCGGCGTCCGGGAACACCAGGGCGGGGCTCTTGCCGCCGAGCTCCAGCGACACCCGCTTCATCGTCGGCGCCGAGGCCTCCACGATCCGGCGCCCCACTTCGCGGCTGCCGGTGAAGCTGACCTTGTCGACCATCCGGTGCGTGATCAGCGCTTCGCCGGTCGGTTCACCGGTGCCGGTGACGACGTTGACGACGCCGTCGGGAATCCCGGCCTCCGCCAGCAGTTCCACCATCCGCAGCACCGCGAACGTCGCGTGCTCGGACGGCTTCAGCACGACGGTGCACCCGGCGGCCAACGCGGGGCCGAGCTTCTGGGCGAACAGCAGGAACGGCGCGTTCCACGGCAGGATCGCGGCGACCACGCCGATCGGCTCCCGCAACGTCATCGCCAGGTGGTCGCCGCCCTGGTACGGCGGCAGGGTCTCGCCACCGGCCTTGTCGATCCAGCCCGCGTGGTGGTCGAAGGCGTCGGCGGCGACGTCGACCGATCCGGCGTAGACGGTTCCGAACGACAGCGGCACGCCGTTGTCGAGCGCCTGCAGGCCGCGCAGCTCCTCGGCGTGCTCGCGCAGGGATTCGGCGTAGCGGTGCAGCAGCTTCGCCCGCCGCCCGGCGGGCATCGTCGGCCACTCGCCCTCGTCGAAGGCGCGCCGCGCCGCGCGAACCGCCTCGTCGACGTCTTCGGCACCCGCGACGGGGAACTCCCCGACCTCTTCCTGGGTGGCGGGGTGCAGGTGGGTCCAGGTCTCGCCGGAACGGGCCTGGCGCCACTCGCCGTCGACGAGCAACGAGCCGTTGCGCAGCCCGACGTTCCCGCGATGCTGTTGCACGGTCAGCGACATCGTCGTCACTCCTCCTGGTGGTCCGGTGCTCGTCGTCCGGAGCCGATCGCGGGCTCCGTCGGGTCGTGCTGCTTCAGCCCAGCGAGAGCAGGTCGTCGCTGGTGAACATTCCGTCGCCGCGAGAGGCGAAGTAGTCGCCGACGGACTCGTGGAGTTCCGCGGTGGTCCAGGTCGGTCCCGCGGTGTCGAACCGGCGCTCGACGGCAGGTGGGGACATCAGCACGACCTTGCCGCCGTGCACCACGAAGACCTGCCCGTTGATGCCTGCCGAGGCCGGTGCCGCCAGGTAGGCGACGAACGGCGCCACGTGCTCGGTGGACAGCGGGTCGACGCCACCTCCGGGCGCGGGACCGAAGGTGTCCTCGGTCATCCCGGTCCTGGCGCGCGGGCAGATCACGTTGGCGCGCACGCCGTAGCGGGCCGTCGCGCGGGCGGTGGAGACCGTCAGCATGGCGATCCCCGCCTTGGCCGCCGTGTAGTTCGGCTGCCCACCGGATCCGAACAGGAACGCCTCGGACGCGGTGTTCACGATGCGCCCGTACACCTCGCCACCGGTGTCCTTCGACCGCTGCCGCCAGTGCGCGGTCGCCGCCCGCGAGAGCAGGAAGTGCCCGCGCAGGTGGACTCGGATGACGTCGTCCCACTCCTGGTCGGTCATGTTGAAGATCGTGCGGTCGCGCAGCACTCCCGCGTTGTTCACCACCACGTGCAAGCCGCCGAAGCGTTCCAGCGCGGTCGACACCAGCCCGTCGGCGGTCTCGCGGTCGCTGATGTCCCCGCGCACGGCGACCGCTTTCCCCCCGGCGGACTCGACTTCCCCGACCACCGCGTCCGCGGCGTCCGAGACGTCGTTGACCACCACCTCCGCACCGGCCGCGGCCAACGCGAGCACCTCGGCCCTGCCGAGCCCGCCACCGGCCCCGGTCACCACGGCCACCTTGCCCGCCAGGCTCAACTCCGCCCGCTCGTCCACACCAGACTCCTCAATCACCGGGAACAGGGCCTCTCCTGCGATTTTCTGGTCTTCGTCCTGTCGGTGGCGAAGCCGCCGAGCAGCGACCACCTGAGCAGAACGACCACCGGCGGGTTCTCAGCGGCTTCCTCGCGAGGACAGCAATTTCTCTCGTGGCGGAGCCACTTGAGAAATTGATCCCGCAGCGAGGAAGCCGCTGAGGTTCCGCTGCTCGCCCCGCTACGCAGACCGCGCCGAGAAGGAGATCTAGTCGAAAGTGACGATTTGGCGGACCAGGGCAGCATCCCCGCCTTGCAGCGCCGCCAAGCCGTCGTTGATGTCGGAGAGCGCGAGGCGTCTGCTGATCATGCCTTCGAGGTCGAGGCGCCCGGCACGCCAGAACCGCAGCATCCGGTCGATGTCCCGGCGCGGGTCGGCCGAGCCGTAGAACGACGGCAGGATCTTGCGTTCGTTGATGAACAGCTCCTGCGCCGTGAATTCGACCTTCTGGTCTTCGCCGCCCGCGCCGACGATGACGACGGTGCCACCGCGCCGGGTGGCGTCGTAGGCGGAGCGGATGGTGCCCGCCAGCCCGACGACTTCGATGGCGTAGTCGAATCCGGCGCCACCGGTGAGTTCCTGCTTGAGCTCCTCGAACCCGTCGGGGGTCGTGGCGTGCGTCGCGCCGAAGCGCTTCGCCGCGTCGTGCTTCTGCGTCGCGGGGTCGACCGCCACGATCTCGGTCGCGCCGGCCAGCCGGGCGCCCTGGATCACCGAGATCCCGACGCCGCCGCAACCGATGACGGCCACGGTGGACCCGGGTTCGACCTGGGCCGTGTTCAGCACCGCGCCGACGCCGGTGAGCACTCCGCAGCCCAGCAGCGCGCCCACCTCGAACGGCACGTCCGGGTCGATCTTGATCGCTCCGTCGCGCGGCAGCACCAGTTCTTCGGCGAACGTGCCGCAGCCCGCGAAGCCGAAGGTGGGTTCCGCGCCCACTTCGAACCGCGGGGAGGTGAACGCGGCGATGGTGTGCACCGCGCACAGGTGGGCCTGCCCGTGCAGGCATTCCCGGCATTTCCCGCAGGGCGGCACGAAGGTGATGGTGACGTGATCACCGGGTGCGAGGTCGGTGACCTGCTCCCCCACCGCCAGGACTTCGCCTGCGCCTTCGTGACCCATCACTCCGGGGGCCAGCGCGGGCAGGGTTCCGTTCATGGCGGACACATCGCTGTGGCAGATCCCCGCCGCGCGAATCCGGACGTGCACTTCGTCCGGGCCCGGCGCCACCACCGCGGCGTCCGTCCGGACGTCGAGCTCGTCATCGCCGATCTGCTTGAGCACCGCTGCCTTCACCGGCCTGTCTCCTCACCGAGTCCGAGGCCGCCGCACAGGGCGACTGTTACGTGCGACACACAGTAGAACGCGTTCCCGTTTTCTTCAAGACTCAGAGTCCGGGTCGTTTCCTGCGATGAAAAGCGCACCCTTCGGACAAAGCTGGACCGCTTTCGTAACACGTTCTACCGCCCCGTCCGGGATCGGACGGCGGATCTGCAGCTGTTCGTCCTCGTCCAGCTCGAAGACCCCCGGGGCCAGCCCGACGCACACGCCGTTGGCCTCGCACAGTTCGGGTCGCACGCCGATCTCCATCGCTTCCTCCGCACTCGTGGAACTCGGGCCCTCGGGTGCTCGGCGCGCGGCGGTCCTCAGCAGAGCAACGAGCCAGCCCCGCCGGATGCACTGCTCCATCCGGGGATCACCCGGCTGAACCGCTTCCGCAACCCAGGGCCACCACCCGCCGAACCCGTGGCAATCAGCGAATCATGATGTAGAACAAGTTCCACATTAACGCACCAGACCGCGCCTTCGGCGGAAAAGATGACCCCGAGCAGAGGTCGACCAACCGCCACAGGCCGGTTTATGGTCGGTGGAACTTGTTACACAAGTCCGGGCAGGACGACACCCGCCAGGAGGCCACATGCACATCGGCTTCACGTCCGGTCAGCAACGGCTGCGCCAAGAGCTGCGCGACTACTTCGCGGGGCTGATGACCGAGGAGCTCCGCGCGGAGCTGACCACCGGCGGTGACTACGGCGACGGCGACGCGTACAAGCGGATCGTGCGGCAGCTGGGGACCGACGGCTGGCTGACGCTCGGCTGGCCCCGGGAGCACGGCGGCGACGGCCGCACGATGCTGGAGCAGCTCATCTTCACCGACGAGGCCGCGATCGCCGGAGTTCCGGTGCCGTTCCTGACGCTCAACAGCATCGCGCCCACGATCATGCGCTACGGCACCCCCGAGCAGCGGGCCCAGTACCTGCCCGGCATCGCCGCCGGGGAGATCCACTTCGCCATCGGGTACTCCGAACCGGAAGCCGGCACCGACCTCGCCGCGCTGCGCACCACCGCGGTCCGCGACAGCGGCGAGTACGTGATCAACGGCCAGAAGATGTGGACCAGCCTGGTGCAGTACGCCGACTACATCTGGCTCGCCTGCCGCACGGATCCGGACGCCCGCAAGCACAAGGGGCTTAGCGTGCTGGTCGTGCCGACCGACGCGCCGGGCTTCTCCTGGACGCCGGTGCGCACCGTCGCCGGGCCGACTACCAGCGCCACCTACTACGAGGACGTGCGGGTGCCGGCCACGGCGCTGGTGGGCGAGGAGAACGCGGGCTGGCCGCTGATCACCAACCAGCTCAACCACGAGCGGGTCGCGCTGACCTCGGCGGCGCCGATCACCTCCGCGCTGGCGGGAGTCCGGGACTGGGCGCGGGAGACCGAACTTCCCGACGGCCGCCGCGTGCTCGACCAGGAGTGGGTCCGCACCCACCTCGCGCGCGTGCACGCGGGCGCTGAAGTGCTCAAGCTGATGAACTGGAAGATCGCCTGGACCGCCGAGCGCGAACCCGCGCCCGCCGCGGCCTCGGCGACCAAGGTCTACGGCACCGAACTGGCCACCGAGGCGTACCGGCTGCTGATGGAAGTGCTGGGCCCCGCGGGGCACGTCCGCGCCGGTTCGCCCGGCGCCGCGCTGCGCGGCCGGATCGAGCGGATGCACCGCTCGGCGCTGATCCTCACCTTCGGCGGCGGCGCCAACGAGGTGCAGCGCGACATCGTCTCCACCGTCGGCCTCGGGCTGCCCCGGTCCCGCAGCTGATCCGGACCCGCCGTCCGCCCCTGCCCGAGTCCGGGCGCCGTCTGCACGAGGAGTTCCACGATGGATTTCGCACCGACCGAGGGACAGCACGACCTGGCGGAGCTGACCCGCGACATCGTGACCGACCACGTCACCGCCGACCGGTTGCGCGACGTGGAATCCGGCCCGGACCGGTTCGACCGCGCGCTGTGGACGGAACTCGGCAAGGCCGGGGTGCTCGACGCCGCGTTGCCGGAAGCGCTCGGCGGCGGTGGCTGCGGGCTGCCGGAGCAGTGCGCCGTGCTGGTCGAACTCGGCAGGGCGGTCACGCCGGTGCCGTACCTGCCGTCGTTGGTGACGGGGGCCTCCGCGGTGGTCCGGTTCGGGGACGCGCGCCAGCACGAGCGGTGGGCGCGCCCGGCAGGGGACGGCGAGATCGTGCTGACCGCGGCGTTCGCCGAAGGCGCCGATCCCGCACCCGCCGCTCCGTCCACCACCGCCGAACGGGATGGCGCGAAGTGGCGCGTCAACGGGGTGAAGGTGGCCGTCCCCGCCGGTGCGGTGGCGGACTTCTTCCTGGTACCGGCGTCGACTCCGCACGGACGGCGGGTGTTCGTCGTGGCGGCCGACGACGGCGGCGTGGCGGTGCGGCGCCAGCAAATCGTCGACGGCGACAGCGAAGCGTGGCTGGAGCTGAGCGGGGTCGGCTTGGACGACGACCGGCTGCTCGGCGGGGACGAGGCCGCCGACGTCGCGGATTGGCTCGAAGCCCGCGGCACGCTGGGGTTGTGCGCGGAGCAGCTCGGGGTGCTGGAGCGGGCGTTGGAGCTGACCGCCGAGTACGCGGGCGAACGCACCCAGTTCGACCGCCCGATCGGCACCTTCCAGGCCGTGTCGCAGCGGCTCGCGGACGCCTACATCGACGTCGAAGCGGTCCGGCTGACGATGTGGCAGGCCGCCTGGCGCGCGGCGGAGGGCCTGCGCTGCGACGCCGAGGTGGCGACCGCGAAGTTCTGGGCGGCCGAAGCCGGGCACCGCGTCGCCCACACCGCGGTCCACGTGCACGGCGGCGTGGGAATCGACCTCGAACACCACCTGCACCGCTACTTCGTCGCGGCCAAGCGCCGCGAGTTCGCCCTCGGCGGCGCCACTGCTCAACTGCACCGCATCGGCACGGCACTGGCCGACGACGGCACCCTCCTGGACTGACGCCGCCCATCGAGCGTCCTGCCCCACCCGGCTCGTGATCTTCGTCTGGTCAGCGGCGGAGCCGCTGAGCAGCGCCCCCCGGAGCAACCGGCACCGCCGCGGGATCTCAGCGGTTCCCTCGCGGGTACGGCGATTTCTCCCGTGGCGGAGCCACTCGAGAAATCGATCCCGCAGCGAGGGGGCCGCTTGGGATCCCGCCACCCGATCACCCACGCAGCAGCGACCCGGGAGGCCAGCCATGCTCGAGCCGACGCCCACCGTCACCGATCTCCTGCTCGCCCGCGCCGACGACGAACGTCCGGGCTTGCGCTTCGAACACCGGGAGTGGACCTGGGCGGAGCACGTCCAGCGCTGCGCCGACCACGCCGCCGTCCTGCGTTCCCTGCGCGGCGAAGGCGGCCCGTGGCACGTCGGTGTGCTGCTGGACAACGTTCCCGACTTCTCGTTCCTGCTGGGTGCGGCGGCGCTGTCCGGGGCGGTGCTGGTGGGGCTCAACACCGGGCGGCGCGGCGAGGCGTTGGCCCGCGACGTCCGGATCGCGGACTGCCGCCTGGTGCTCACCGAACGGCGCTACGCAGGCCTGCTCGCGGAGGCCGACCTCGGCGCGGCGAACGGGAACGTGCACCTGATCGACACCCCGAAGTGGTCGCGGCTGCTGTCGGCGCACCGGGACGCCCCGCTCCGGCCGGTCGCGGCCGGTCCCGACGACCTGCTGGCGCTGCTGTTCACCTCGGGCACCGGTGGCGACCCGAAAGCCGTCCGCTGCACGCACGGCAAGGTCGCCTTCCCCGGCCGGATGCTGGCCGACCGGTTCGAGCTCGGCGGGAGCGACGGCGTCTACGTGTCGATGCCGCTGTTCCACTCGAACGCGCTGTTCGCGGGCTGGGCGGTGGGTCTGGCGGCGGGTGCGGCGGTGGCGTTGCGGCGGCGCTTCTCCGCCTCCGGCTTCCTCGACGACGCGCGCCGCTTCGGCGCGACGTACGCGAACTACGTCGGCAAGCCGCTCTCCTTCATCCTCGCCACCCCGCCCCGGCCGGACGACGCGGACAACCCGCTGAAGGTCGTGTACGGCAACGAGGGCGCCGAGCGCGACCTCGCGCGGTTCGCGGAGCGGTTCGGCTGCCAGGTGGTGGACGGCTTCGGGTCCACCGAGGGCGGTGTGACCGTCGCGCGCAGCCCGGAAGCGCCGCCGGGTTCGCTGGGCAGGCCCGGTCCGGGTGTCCACGTGCTGCACCCGGTGACGGGGCGCCGCTGCCCGCCCGCGTCCTTCGACCGGGACGGGCGGGTCACGAACCCGGACGAGGCGATCGGCGAACTCGTCAACACCACCGGCGCGGGAGCGTTCGCCGGGTACTACCAGGCGCCTGAGGCCGACAAGTGGCGGATGCGCGGCGGGATGTACTGGAGCGGTGACCTCGCTTACCTGGACGGTGACGGTTTCTGCTACTTCGTGGGCCGCTCCGACGACTGGCTGCGGGTGGACGGGGAGAACCTGGGGACCGCGCCGATCGAGCGGATCCTGTTGCGGCACCCCGGAATCGCGCAGGCCGCCGTGTACGCCGTGCCGGATCCCGGCATCGGCGATCAGGTGATGGCCGCGATCGTGCCCGCCGGCGACGACCCGCTCGACCTCGGTGGCTTCCTCGCCGCGCAAGCGGACCTGGGCCCCAAGCAGCTGCCCCGGTTCGTCCGGTTCGCCGCCGACCTGCCGCGCACCGAGACGCACAAGGTCCTCAAGCGCGAACTGGCCGCACAGCGCTGGAACTGCCCCGACGCGGTCTGGTGGCGCCCCGGCCCCGACCCGGTCTTCGAACCGCTGCCCCCGGAACGAGCCGTCGAGCTCGACACCGCGTTGAGCTGATCAGAGACGTCGCCGCTGCACGCCGGAGGCTCCGCGACCACCCCTCGACGACCGCGGAGCCTCCGGCGAGCGGTCAGCGAATCCCGTCGAGCCTGGTGAACGTCTCGCCGGCTTCGCGCAGCAGGCTGCGCATCACGTCGTCGACGCCGCGCACGGCGTTCATGCGTCCGACGATCTGGCCGACCGGCATGGACACCACCTCGGGGTCGTCGGACCGCATAATCCGCTGGTGCGCCTCGCTGACCAGGATGTTCTGCAGCGGCATCGGCAGCGGCGACGGGGCGTCCTGCTCGCTCCACGCGTCGGTCCAGCGGGTCTTGAGCAGCCGCGCCGGTTTCCCGGTGTAGATGCGGGTGCGCACCGTGTCGCTGGAGCCGGCCGCCAGCAGCGCCCGCTGCATCGCCGACTCCCCCAGCGTCATCGCGTACTCCTTGGTGGCCAGCCAGTACGAGCCCATCCAGGCCCCGCTCGCCCCGAGCGCCAGTGCCGCCGCGACCTGCCGCCCGGAGCCGATGCCGCCCGCGGCCAGCACCGGAACCTCCTCGCCGACGGCGTCCACGATCTCCGGCACGAGCACCATCGTGGCGATCTCGCCGGTGTGCCCGCCCGCCTCGTGTCCCTGCGCCACCACGATGTCGACGCCCTCGTCGACGTGCCTGCGGGCGTGCTCGGCCTTGCCCGCCAGCGCCGCGACGAGCACGCCGTGCTCGTGAGCACGTCCGATCACGTCGGGCGGCGGCGATCCGAGCGCGTTCGCGATCAGCTTCACGGGGTGCTTGAGCGCCACGTCCACGTGCGAGCGGGCGACCGAGTGCAGCCAGCCCAGCACCGCGTCGCCCTTGCTCTCGTCGTCGGGGAGCTCCGGCACGCCGAGCGCGGTCAGCGTGCGGCGCACGAATTCCCGGTGCTCATCGGGAATCATCGCCTCCAAGTCCACGTCGGCCGCTTCGGCGGGCACCGTCGAGGGCATCACCACGTCGACGCCGTAGGGCCGCCCGCCGGTGTTCTCGTCCATCCAGTCCAGCACCGCGTCGAGCTCGGCGGCGTCGTTGAACCGCACGCAGCCGAGCACGCCCAACCCGCCCGCGCGGCTGATCGCCGCCGCGACGTGCTCGGACGGGGTGAACCCGACGATCGGGTGCTCGATGCCGAGCCGGTCGCAGAGGGCAGTGCGCATCAGGGCTTCCTTTCGGCTGCGTCGGCCACCGCGGCGGTGCCCGAGTGCTTCACGGCGTCCGGTTCGTGCTGCTCGGCGTGCGTGCAGGCCCAGCGGTAGTCCGGCTTGCCGCTCGGCGACCGGCGCACCTTCGCGGCCAGCCACAGCTTGCGGGGCACCTTGTAGCCTGCGATCCGCTTGCGCGCGTGCGCTTCCAGCTCGGACCAGGCCGGTTCGGTGCCGTCCCTGGTCTGCACGACCGCGGCGACGCACTGCCCGAGCCGTTCGTCGGGGACGCCGAACACCAGCGCGTCGAACACGTCGGGGTGCGCTTTGAGCACGCCCTCGACCTCTTCGGGGTAGACCTTCTCGCCGCCGGTGTTCACCGACATCGAGCCGCGGCCCAGCATCGTGACCGTGCCGTCGGACTCGTAGCGCGCGTAGTCGCCGGGCACGACGTAGCGGACGCCGTCGATCTCCACGAACACCGAGCCGGACTTGTCCGGGTCCTTGTAGTAGCCGAGCGGCACGTGCCCGGAACGGGCCAGCAGCCCCACTTCGCCGGAGTCCGTCGCGAGCAGCCGCCCGTCCGGGCCGATGATCGCGGTGGCCGAGTCCGCCTTCACCCGGGGACCCCCCGTGCGCGCACCGCCCTTGCTGAGCACGCCGATGCCGCTGAACCCCGTCTCGGAACTGCCGATGGAGTCGGTGAGCACCACGTTCGGCAGCGCCTCCAGGTACTGCTCCTGCACCGACGGCGAGAACAGCGCGGCGCTGCTGGAGATCGCCACCAGCGAGGACACGTCGTAGGAGCCCTCGTGGAGCGCCTCGATCAGCGGGCGGGCCATGGCGTCGCCGGTGATGGCGAGGACGTTGACCCCGTGGTCCTCGATGGCCCGCCAGGTCTCGTGCGCGTCGAACTCCGGGAGGATGACCACGGTGCTGCACGCGAACAGGTTGCCGAACGCGGCCCACTGCGCGGCGCCGTGGATGAACGGGGCCGCCGGTAATCGCACCAGGCCGCCGCTGGCGGCGCCGTCGCGGGCCTGCTGCCACTCGTCGGCCATCGGCTCACCGGTCATGAAGTCGATGCCGCCGCCGAGCGTGCGCCAGACGTCCTCGTGGCGCCACATCACGCCCTTCGGGTTGCCCGTCGTACCGCCGGTGTAGAGCAGGAACAGGTCGTCGTCGGACCGCGCCGGGAAGTCCCGCTCGGGCGAGGAGTCCGCCAGCGCGGCTTCGTAGGCGGTGCCGCCGTGGGCGGTGCAGTCCTGGTCGCTGCCGTCGTCGAGGACCAGCACGCTGCGCAGGCCCGGCGGCAGCGCCTCCGCGACCCGGTCGCCGTAGCGGCGTTCGTGCACCAGCGCGGCCAGGTCCGCGTCCGCGTAGATGTAGCGGAGTTCCTCCGCGACGTAGCGGTAGTTGATGTTGACCGCGACCGCGCGCAGCTTGTAGGCGGCGAGCATCGCCTCCAGCGCTTCGATGCGGTTGCGGGTGTGCACACCGATGTGCGAGCCCCGGCCGAGCCCCCGCTGGGCCCAGTGGTGCGCGAGCCGGTTCGATCGGCGTTCCAGTTCGGCGAAGGTGACCCGGTCCTCGCCGCAGATCACGGCGACGCGCTCGGGTGTCAGGTCGACGGCGTGCTCGAAAAGATCCGCGATGTTGTGTGCCACCCGATCGAAACTAGAACATGTTATCGTCCGAGGCAACGGGCCGATCGGTTCAGAAACCGCCCTGATTCCCGGAATTCCCCGGAATGCGGCACGGGTTCGGACCATGCCGCGCCGACGAGCCGCCGGCACCGGCCTGCCATCCCCAACGAGCCCGCACACGGGCGGTCACGTCGCCCCGCACGACCTCCCGGGAGGAACCCATGTCCGCAACACCGGCGCACCCGCCCGCCCAGGCCACCGAGGAACCGGACTGCCTGGTGGAACGGCACGGGCAGGTGCTGGTCGTGACCCTGAACCGACCGGCCAAGCGCAACGCGCTGTCCGCCGAAATGATGTCGATCATGCGGGAGGCCTGGGACCAGGTCGACGAGGACGACGACATCCGCGCCTGCGTGCTGACCGGCGCGGGCGGCGCGTTCTGCGCGGGCGCCGACCTCAAGGCGATGACCACCAGCCACCCCGGCGACACCACCGAAGGCCGCGACCTGTCGGTGATCGAACCACTGCTGAAGGGCCGCAGGCTGACGAAACCGCTGATCGCCGCCGTCGAAGGTCCCGCCGTCGCCGGCGGCACCGAGATCCTGCAGGCCACCGACATCCGCGTCGCCGGGCGCGGCGCGCGCTTCGGCGTCTCGGAATGCCGGTGGGGCCTGTTCCCGCTGGGCGGCTCGGCGGTGCGCCTGCCGCGCCAGATCCCCTACACCCTCGCCGCCGAGATCCTGCTGACCGGCAGGCACCTCACCGCCGAGGAGGCCAAGGAGATCGGGCTCATCGGCCGGGTCGTGCCCGACGGCGAAGCGCTGAGCACCGCGCTGGAGCTCGCCGAGACCGTGGCCGCCAACGGACCGCTCGCGGTCCGGGCCATCCTGCGGACCATGCGCGAGACCGAGGGCATGCCGGAGGACGCGGCGTTCCAGGTGGACACCCGGCTGGGCCTGGAGGTCTTCCGCAGCGCGGACGCCAAGGAAGGGCCTCGCGCGTTCGCCGAGAAGCGCGACCCCGACTTCCGCGGCGAGTGAGCACCGCTCGCCCCGAGCGGGCCGTTCGATCCGGCAGCGGATCGAACGGCCCGCTCAGCGCGACGCCTTCAGGTGTACTGCTCCTTGAGCTTCCGCTTGTACAGCTTGCCGTTCGGGTCTCGCGGCAGTTGCTCGGTGAAGTCGATGCCGCGCGGGAGCTTGAACTTCGCCAGCTTCTCGGTGGCGAACTCGAGCAGTTCCGCCGCCAGCTCGTCACCACCGGAGCAGCCCGCGGCCGGCTGGACGACCGCCTGGACCTGTTCGCCCCAATCCTGGTGCGGAATTCCGAACACCGCGATGTCCGCGACTTTCGGGTGAATCGATAACACGTTCTCGATCTCTGCCGGATAGATGTTGACCCCACCGGAAATGATCATGTCGCTCTTGCGGTCCCGCAGGAACAGGTACCCGTCCTCGTCCAGGTAGCCCACGTCGCCGAGGGTGAACAGGTCGCCGACCCGGGCGCTGCGGGTCTTCTCCGGATCCTGGTGGTACTCGAACCGGGACGTGCCCATCCGCATGTAGACCGTGCCGATCTCGCCCGGCGGCAGCTCCGCGCCGCCGTCGTCGAGCACCCGCACCACCGAGCCGGGCCACGCCTGCCCGACCGACCCCGGTTTGCGCAGCCACTCCTGCGCGGGGATCACGGTCCCGCCGCCCTCGGTCGCCGCGTAGTACTCGATCACCACCGGCCCCCACCAGTCGAGCATCCGCCGCTTCACCTCGATCGGGCAAGGCGCGGCACCGTGGATCGCGGCGCGCAGCGACGAGACGTCGTAGCGGTCGCGCACCTCGTCCGGCAGCGCGAGCAGCCGGTGGAACTGCGTCGGCACCATGTGGGTGTGGGTGACGCGGTGGCGCTGGATCAGCTCCAGCATCCGCTCCGGGTCCCACCGGTCCATCAGCACCGCCGGATGGCCCAGCTGGATGGAGATGCTCACGAAGTTCAGCACCGCCGTGTGGTACAGCGGCGACCCGCACAGGTGCACGTGCTCGTCGAAGGCCTGGATCCCGAAGATGCCGAAGAAACCCTGCGACCGCACGGGAACCTCGTCGGGATCCGCGCCGGTGAGCGCGCGCCGGACGCCCTTCGGGCGACCCGTCGTACCGGAGGTGTAGAGCATCGGCGAGCCCGCGGTGCGAACGTCCGGCCGCGCGACCGGCTCGTCCGCGCCGAGTTCGGCCAGTGCGCGGAAGCCCGGCACCTCCCCCACCGCGAAGCACCGATCACCCGGCAGTCCGGCCAGTTCCGCCGCTCCGGTCGCGGCACCGGCGAAGCGCTCGTGCGCCAGGAACGCCTTCGCCCCGCTGTCCTCGACGATGTAGGCGACCTCCGCGCCGACCAGGTGCCAGTTCACCGTGACCACGTAGAGCCCGGTCTGCATCGCCGCGAAGTACGCCGCGAGCAGGTCGGCGCCGTTGGGCAGCATCAGCACGATGCTGTCGCCGGGCTCCAGGCCCATCTCCTGCAATCCGCGGCCGATCCGGTCGGCGTCGGCGGCCAGCCGCCCGTACCCGATCTCCTCGCCGCCCGGGGTGACCAGGGCCTTGCGGCCGGGTTGTTCCGCTGCGATCTTCCACAGTCCGATTGCGGTCACGGCGCACTCCTGTTCCCAGGTGCTGGTAGTACCTCCAAGCTAGAACGTGTTTCACCCAGACGGCAAGGACTCGTCCTCGGCACCGAGCACCGCATCGGCCACGGCGCGCAGTTGCGCGACGTCCCGGCAGCCGACGAGCAGGGTGTCCACTCCGGCCTCGCGCCAGGCCCACACTCCGGCGCGCACCTGCCCGCGGTCACCGATGATTGAGACGTCGTCGACCAGCTCGTCCGGCACCGCCGCGACGGCCTCCTCGCGCCGACCGGCCAGGAAGTGCGCGGTGATCTCGTCGACCGCCTCGGGATATCCCATCCGCCGGAACAGGTCGGCGTGGAAGTTCATCTTGGCCGCCCCCATGCCGCCGATGTAGAGCGCCAGCGAGGGCTTGACCTTGGCCTTCTCCGCGACCGGGTCGTCGGTGACCACGACCGGGCAGGTGGCGGCGACTTCGAACTCCGCCCGGTCGCGGCGAGCGCCGGGCCGGGCGAAACCGTCCGCCAGCCACTGCTCGTAGAGCGGCGCGACGCGCGGCGAGAAGTACACGGCGATCCAGCCGTCGGCGATCTCCGCGGTCTGCGCGACGTTGCGCGGCCCTTCGGCCCCGAGCCAGATCGGCAGGCCGGCCCGCAGCGGGTGGGTGATCGGCCGCAGCGGCTTGCCCAGCCCGAGCGCCCCCGGACCGGTCGCCGGCAGCGGGTAGTGCGGCCCGTCGTTGCGCACGGGCCGTTCGCGGGCGAGCACTTGGCGCACGATCGAGACGTATTCCCTGGTGCGCGCCAGCGGTTTTCCGAACGGCGCCCCGTACCAGCCCTCCACCACCTGCGGCCCGGAGACGCCGAGCCCGAGCACGCACCGCCCGCCGGAGAGGTGGTCGAGCGTCAGCGCGTGCATCGCGCAGGAGGCGGGCGAGCGCGCGGACAGCTGCGCCACCGAGGTCCCCAGCCGGACCCGGCTGGTGCCGGCCCCCCACCAGGCGAGCGGGGTGAACGCGTCGGAACCCCAGGACTCCGCGGCGAAAACCCCGTCGAACCCCGCGTTTTCGGCTTCGGCGACGAGCTCTCCGGCGCCGTCCGGGGGAGCCGCTCCCCAGTACCCGAGTTGCAGACCGATCCGCACGACGAACCTCCTCGCCTCCGGTCGCGGCCGGGCGGGCCGCGGGGCCTCCCATCCTGCGCCGAACATTGCCGCCTTGGCGAGAACATGTTTCACTTATCCGCGTGACTGAGACCTCCGAACCGCTCAGCGCACCGCTGGAAGTCGGTTTCGACTACACCCGTTCCCTGGGATCAGTGCTCGGCCGCTTCGCCACCGCGCTCCGGCAGCGGCGGATCACCGGAGTGCGCGGCTCGGACGGCCGAGTGCACGTCCCCGCCGTCGAGTACGACCCGGACACCTTCGAACCCCTCGCCGAGCTGGTGGACGTCGGCTCCGACGGCACCGTGCTGAGCTGGTCGTGGGCTCCGCAGCCCTTGGAGGGCCAGCCGCTGGAGCACGCGTTCGGTTGGGCGCTGATCCGGCTGGACGGCGCCGACACCCCGCTGCTGCACGCCGTCGACGCCGGATCGGCCGACCGGATGCGCACCGGGATGCGGGTGCGCGCCAGGTGGGCGGCGGAGCCGGTCGGCGGCATCCGCGACATCGCCTGCTTCGACCCGGCCGACGGCGACGCCCCGCCGCAGCCGTCCGCACCGGCCGATGCGGACGAGCCGGTCACCACCCTGACCACGCCGATCCACTTGCACTACCAGCATTCCGCCTCCCCCGAGGAGAGCCGCTACCTGCGCGGACTCGCCGAGGGCAGGTTGCTGGGCCAGCGCTGCCCGGCCTGCGCCAAGGTCTACATCCCGCCGCGCGGCGCCTGCCCCACCGACGGCGTGCCCACCGAAGAAGAGGTGGAACTGCCCGACACCGGGATCGTGACCACCTTCTGCATCGTGAACGTCCCGTTCCTCGGCCAGCGCATCAAGCCGCCTTACGTCGCGGCCTACGTGCTGCTCGACGGCGCCGACATCGCGTTCCTGCACCTGGTGCTCGGCTGCGCCGCCGAAGACGTCCGGATGGGGATGCGGGTGCGAGCCGAGTGGAAACCGCGTGCGGAGTGGGACTCGACGTTGCAGAACATCGACCACTTCACCCCGACGGGCGAGCCCGACGCGCCGTACGAGTCCTACGCCCACCACCTGTGAGCGCGCGAGCCCGCTGGAAACCCGAACATCGTGAGGGAGCGCGAGAATGACCGAGAGCGATGTCGCCGTCGTCGGGTTCGCCCAGGCGCCGAACGTCCGCGCCACCCGCGGCACCACGAACGGCGTCGAGATGCTGGTGCCGGTCTTCGAGGAACTGCTCGACGGCACCGGGCTGTCCAAGGGGGACATCGGGTTCTGGTGCTCCGGCTCGTCGGACTACCTGGCCGGGCGGGCGTTCTCGTTCATCGCGGCGATCGACGCGATCGGCGCGTTCCCGCCGATCAACGAGTCGCACGTGGAGATGGACGCGGCCTGGGCGCTCTACGAGGCGTGGGTGAAGATCCGCACCGGTGAGGTCGACACGGCGCTGGTGTACGGCTTCGGCAAGTCCTCGGCGGGCGAGCTGCGCCGGACGCTGGCGATGCAGCTCGATCCGTACTTCGTGGCCCCCTTGTGGCCGGATTCGGTGGCCGTGGCGGGATTGCAGGCTCGACTGGGGCTGGAGTCCGGGCTGTTCGGCGAAGAGCAGATGGCGCGGGTCGCGGCCCGTTCGCGGGCCGACGCGCGGCACAACCCGAGCGCCCAGGTGTCCGGCGAGGTGCGGGTCGCCGATCTGCTGGACCGGCCCTACGTGGCGGATCCGCTGCGGGCGCACGACTGCGCCCCCATCACCGACGGCGCCTCCGCGGTGCTGCTGGCGAGCTCGGACCGAGCCCGCGAGCTGCGCGAACGACCGGCGTGGATCACCGGCCTGGAGCACCGCGTGGAGTCGGCGCAGCTGGGCGGGCGCGATCTCACCGCGTCACCATCCACTTCGGACGCTTCCCGGGCCGCGGGCGCGGTGGGCGTCGAGGTCGCGGAGCTGCACGCCCCGTTCAGCCACCAGGAGCTCCTGCTGCGCGCGGCGATCGGGCTGGACGACTCGGTGCGGATCAACCCGTCCGGTGGCGCGCTGTGCGGAAATCCGATGTTCGCGGCCGGGTTGTCCCGGATCGGCGAGGCGGCCTGCCGGGTGTGGTCGGGCGAGGCGGGCAAGGTGCTCGCGCACGCCACCAGCGGCCCGGCGCTGCAGCAGAATCTCGTGTGCGTGATGGAGGGCTGATGGGCAAGCAGATCGCCGCGGTGCTCGGAACCGGTCAGACCCGGCACGCCAGCCGCCGCACCGACGTGTCGATGGCCGGGCTGTGCCGCGAAGCGGTCGACCGGGCGATGGCCGACGCCGGGGTCGGCTGGGCGGACGTGGACGCCGTCGTCGTCGGCAAGGCACCGGACCTGTTCGAGGGCGTCATGATGCCGGAGCTGATGCTCGCGGACGCCTTGGGTGCCAACGGGAAACCACTGCTCCGGGTGCACACGGCGGGCTCCGTCGGCGGGTCGACCTCGAACGTGGCGGCGAGCCTGGTGCAGGGCGGGGTGCACCGGCGGGTGCTCGCGGTCTCGTTCGAGAAGCAGTCCGAGTCGAACGCGATGTGGGCGCTGTCGATCATGCCGCCGTTCAGCATGCCGGTGGGCGCCGGCGCGGGCGGCTACTTCGCCCCGCACGTGCGCTCCTACATCCGGCGCTCCGGTGCCCCCGAGCACATCGGGGCGATGGTCGCGGTGAAGGACCGGCTCAACGGCAGCAAGAACCCGTGGGCGCACGTGCGCCAGTCGGACTTGACCGTGGAGTCCGTGCTGGCCTCGCAGATGCTGTGGGATCCGATCCGCTACGACGAGACGTGCCCGTCGTCGGACGGTGCCTGCGCCATCGTGCTCGGCGACGAGACCGCCGCTCGGGCCGCGGCGCGACCGGTGGCGTGGATCCACGCGACCGCGATGCGCACCGAGCCCACCACGTTCGCCGGGCGGGACCAGGTGAACCCGCAAGCGGGCCGGGACGCGGCGGCGGCGCTGTGGAAGCAGGCCGGGATCACCGATCCGCTGGCCGAGATCGACGTCGCGGAGATCTACGTGCCGTTCTCCTGGTTCGAGCCGATGTGGCTGGAGAACCTGGGGTTCACCGACGAGGGCTCCGGCTGGCGGCTGACCGAGGCAGGCGAGACCGCCATCGGCGGGCGGCTGCCGATCAACCCGTCCGGAGGAGTGCTGTCGTCGAACCCGATCGGCGCCTCCGGCATGTTGCGCTTCGCGGAGGCGGCGATGCAAGTGATGGAACGCGCGGGGGACCACCAGGTGGACGGCGCGCGCACCGCGCTCGGGCACGCCTACGGCGGCGGCTCGCAGTACTTCTCGATGTGGGTCGTCGGTTCTGAGCGGCCGGGGGTGCGCTGATGAAGTTCACGCTGTCGGTGGCCATGTGCCCGCTGGACCAGCTCACCGAGCTCGCGCGGACGGCCGAGGAGCTCGGCTTCTCCGCCATCGCGCTGCCGGATTCCCTGTTCTACTCCGAGGACGTCGCCGCCGACTACCCGTACACGCCGGACGGCAAGCGGATGTGGACCGAGGAGACCCCGTGGACGGACCCGCTGGTCGCGGCGGCGGCGATGGGCGCGGTGACCGAGCGGATCCGGTTCTACACGTCCGTGCTCAAGCTCGGCCCGCGCAACCCGGTGCTGCTGTCCCGGCAGGTCGCCTCGGTGGCCGCGCTCACCGGCGACCGCTTCGGACTCGGCATCGGCATCGGCTGGACGCCGGAGGAGTTCGAGTGGTGCGGTGCGCCGTTCGAGCGGCGCGGACCGCGGGTCGACGAGGCGATCGAGGTGCTGCGGCTGATCCTCGGCGGCGGCATGGTCGAGCACCACGGCGAGTTCTTCGACTTCGACCGCCTGCGCGTCTCCCCCGCGCCCGGCAGCAGGGTGCAGATCTACATCGGCGGGCACACCGAGCGGGCGCTGCGCCGGGCCGCGCTGCGCGGCGACGGCTGGTCCTCGGCGATGATGCGGCTCGGCGAGCTGCGCGGCACCATCGACCGCCTCGCCGAGCTGCGCGCCGAGCACGGCCGCGCCGACGAACCGTTCGAGATCCAGGCGGTGTGCATCGACAAGTTCGGCCTGGACGGCTACCGGGAGCAGGCCGAAGCCGGGGTCACCGACGCCATCGTGGTGCCGTGGGTCCTGGAGGGCCACGGCTTCGACGCGGACGTCGAGGTCAAGAAGGAATCCCTCGCCCGCTTCGCCGACGACGTCATCCGCAAGTTCTGAGCCGCGACCACGCCAGATGGGGCCGCGGCGCCGCGGCCACGGAACCGAGAGGTGCCCATGCACGCCGACGTCGTCTGGAAAGCCATCAACGCCGAGCACCCGGCCCGCCGGGCGGCTCGCGCCTCGATGGACGCCGTGGTGCGCGGGGCCAAGCAGGAGTGGCTCGCGCTGTTCGCCCCGGACGCCGTGATCCAGGACCCGGTGGGCGAATCGCCGCTGGACCCCACCGGGCTCGGGCACCACGGCCGGGAGGGGATCGAGGCCTTCTGGGATGCGGTGATCTCCACCGCTGAGCGCCTGGTGTTCCACGTCCTCGACTCGTTCGCCGCCGGGGACGAGGTGGCCAACACCGGCTTCATCCGCACCCACCTGCCCGACGGCTCCGTCATGGACGCCGAAGGCGTGTTCGTCTACCGGGTGGACGAACACGGCAGGCTCGTGTCCATGCGCGCCTTCTGGGAGTTCGACCGCGCCATGGCGACGCTGCACACGCCCTGAAACCTTTCCGCTCCTGGTGCGCAGGCGTCCAGGTAGCGGAACCTCAGTTTCTTCCTCGCTGCGGGATCTTCTTCCCAAGTGGCTCCGCCACGAGGGAAAAAGCCGTCCTCGCGAGGAAGCAACTGAGAACCCGCCGGTGGTCGGCTTGTTTTGGTGGT
Organism: Saccharopolyspora sp. NFXS83; assembly: GCF_026241095.1. Taxonomy (GTDB): domain Bacteria; phylum Actinomycetota; class Actinomycetes; order Mycobacteriales; family Pseudonocardiaceae; genus Saccharopolyspora_C. The sequence goes on from NZ_JAPFGB010000006.1 coordinate 241,150, forward strand.
CACTGCTCAGCGGCTTCGCCGCTGACAAGACGTGGACGGCAGATGCAGCCCGCGTATTCGAAGGCAGGCGGCGAGGTGGCCTCGCTCGACCCGCGGTCAAGCCGCTCCGAACGCTCCTCAGCCGTCGAACTTCCGGCGGGATCCCTCGATGTGGTGGAAGTGCTCGTGCGTCCAGTCGCACATCCAGTGGACCGTCTTGCGCAGGTCGCGGCCCGGTTCGTTGAGGGCGTACTCGACCCGCGGCGGCACGGTCGGGTGCACGGTCCGCTCGACCAGGCCGTTGCGCTCCAGCATGCGCAGGTTCTGGGTGAGCATCTTGTGGCTGATGCCCTCGATCTCCGCGCGCAGTTCGGTGAAGCGCAGGGTCCGCTCCCCCAGCGCGTCGATGATCAACAACGCCCACTTGTTGGCGATGTCGGAGAAGATCTCCCGCGCCAGCGAGTCCGCGCGCGTCAGATCCGCGTCCTCGGGCGTGCCCTTGAGCTGCTTGGTCACCATGTGGTTCCTCGGTCACTGAAAAGTGCGTTCTTCCTCGTCATCGCACACTCTCCTATGGTTTCCGAGTAACCACAAGAGACCGGACCTTCCGGTCCGAACGAGCCCGCGGGCTCGGCACGAGGAGGCACGCAGCATGGCCATCAGCCTGGTGAACCCGGACGGGTTGCCGAAGGTCGACCTCTACCGGCAGGTCTCGGTCGCCACCGGATCGAAGCTGGTCTTCATCGCCGGCCAGGTCGCCCGCGACGCCGACGGCGGCCGGGTCGGCGAGGGCGATTTCACCGCCCAGGTCGAGCAGTGCTACCTCAACATCGGCGCCGCGCTGGAGGCGGCCGGAGCGACGTTCGACGACGTGGCGAAGCTGACCGCCTACCTCGTCGACTGGACCCCCGACAAGTTCCCGATGTTCGTGGAGGGAGTGGCCCGCGCCACCGCGAAGCTCGGCACCGCCCCGCTACCGCCGTTCACGGGCATCGGCGTCGCCACCCTCGCCGAGCCGGACATGCTCGTCGAGGTGGAGGCCACCGCGGTCGTGGACAGGTGAGCGCTCCCTCCACCGGGGAGGGAGCGCTCACCTGGACCGCGCGGCTCATCTGTAGCGGACTTGGAACTCCTTGATCCCGTTGAGCCAGCCGGAGCGCAGCCGGCGCGGTTCGGCGGCCTTCTTGATGCCGGGCATCTGCTCCGCGATGGCCCGGAAGATCAGGTCGATCTCCAGCCGCGCCAGGTTCGCGCCCAGGCAGTAGTGCGCCCCGGTGCCGCCGAAGCCGACGTGCGGGTTCGGGTCGCGGGTGACGTCGAAGCGCTCCGGTGAGTCGAAGACCTCGGGGTCGAAGTTCGCCGAGCTGTAGAACATCGCCACCCGGTCGCCCTGCTTGATCGGCACACCTCGCAGTTCGACGTCGGCGAGCGCGGTGCGCTGGAACGACATCACCGGCGTCGCCCACCGCACGATCTCGTCGGCGGTGGTGGCCGGGCGCTCGGCCTTGAACAGCTCCCACTGCTCGGGGTGTTCCAGCAGCGCCTGCATGCCGTGGGTGATCGCGTTGCGGGTGGTCTCGTTGCCCGCGACGGCCAGCAGCAGCACGAAGAAGCCGAACTCGTCGTCGTTGAGCTTGTGCCCGTCGACGTCGGCGTTCACCAGCTTCGTCACGATGTCGTCCATCGGACAACCGCGGCGCTGCTCGGCCATGTTCATGCTGTAGCCGAGCAGTTCGGTCGCGGCCGTGGTCGGATCGATCTGGTATTCCGGGTCGTCGTAGGCGATCATCTGGTTGGACCAGTCGAAGATGTCCTTGCGGTGCTCCTGCGGGATGCCCAGCAGCTCCGCGATGGCCTGCAGCGGCAGTTCGCAGGCCACGTCGGTGACGAAGTCGCCGGTCCCACCGGCGACGGCCTCCGACACGATGCGTTCGGCCCGTTCGTTGAGCGCCTCGCTGAGGCCGTTGATGGCGCGCGGCGTGAACCCGCGGGACACGATGCTGCGCAGCTTGGTGTGCTCGGGCGGGTCCATGTTGAGCAGGATCAACCGCTGCATCTCGATCTGCTCGCGGTTCATCTCCTCGTTGAACCGGGTGATCGCGGTGTTCTCCCGGGAGGAGAACACCTCGCTGCGACGGGAGATCTCCTTGACGTCGGCGTGCTTGCTCACCACCCAGTAGCCCTCGTCGTCGTACCCGGCTTTGCCACGCGGCAGCGGGTTCCACCACACCGGAGCGGTGCGCCGGAGTTCCGCGAACTCCTGCATCGGCAATCGCTCGGCGTAGAGGTCGGGGTCGGTGAAGTCGAAGCCGGCCGGGATGTGGGGGGAGACCACGGCAACCTCCTGCGGTCCGCACGGAGCCACGAGATCAAGAAAGAGAACGTGTTCTATGTGAACCGAACCACAGCCATTCCAAGAAGTAAACCCCAGTAACCGGGCACCTGTCCTCCATTCAGGCGGTGACAGCGACTTGCTCCGAGGACTCCGCCAAGGCCGCCCCCAAGCCCTTGCCGAGCACGAGAACACGTTCTACATTTGCCTTCAGGCTGTCCGCTCTGATGGGAGACGACCGTGGGCAATCCGGTGATCGTGGACGCTGCGCGCACTCCGATCGGCAAGCGCCGGGGCTGGCTGTCCGGCCTACACCCGGCGGAAGTGCTCGGAGCCGCGCAACGCGGCCTGCTGGATCGCACCGGCTTGGCGCCCGAACTCGTCGAGCAGGTCATCGGCGGCTGCGTCACGCAGGCCGGGGCGCAGGCGGGCAACCTCACCCGCACCGCCTGGCTGCACGCCGGACTACCGGAGCAGGCGGGCTGCACGACGATCGACGCGCAGTGCGGCTCGGCGCAGCAGGCCACCCACCTGATCGCGGGCCTGATCAGCACCGGCGCCATCGACTTCGGCATGGCCTGCGGCGTGGAGGCGATGAGCCGAGTGCCGCTGGGCGCCAACGTCGGCTCCGAGGCGGGTCGCCCCAGGCCCGATTCCTGGGACGTCGACATGCCGAACCAGTACCTGGCCGCGGACCGCATCGCCGCGCGCCGCGGGTTGAGCCGCGCCGACATCGACCGGTTCGGGGTGCGTTCGCAGCAGCGCGCCCGCGCCGCGTGGGACGACGGCAGGTTCGCCCGCGAGATCGTGCAGACCCGCGCACCCGTGCTCGACGGCGACGGTGCCGCCACCGGCGAGACGACCCTCGTCACCCGCGACCAGGGCTTGCGCGACACCAGCGAGCAGGCGCTGGCCGCGCTCAAACCCGTGCTGGAGGGCGGATCGCACACCGCGGGCACCGCCTCGCAGATCTCCGACGGCGCCGCGGGAGTGCTGCTGGCCGACGCCGACCGGGCCGAGGCACTGGGCCTGCGCCCGCGCGCCCGGATCGTCGCCCAATGCCTGGTCGGCGCCGAGCCCTACTACCACTTGGACGGCCCCGTTCAGGCCACCAGCCGGGTACTCGAACGCAGCGGGATGAAGATCGGCGACATCGACCTGTTCGAGGTGAACGAGGCGTTCGCCTCGGTCGTGCTGTCCTGGGCCGACGTGCACCGCCCCGACTGGGACCGGGTCAACGTCAACGGCGGCGCCATCGCGCTGGGGCATCCGGTCGGCAGCACCGGCGCCCGCCTGATCACCAGCGCGCTGCACGAGCTGGAACGCCGGGACGCCACGACCGCGCTGATCACGATGTGCGCGGGCGGCGCGCTGTCCACCGGGACGATCATCGAACGGATCTGAGCTCATGAGCGGCGTCTCGCAAGTTCCGGACACGGTGCCCGCCGCGCTGGACCGCGCGGCCGAGTCGTTCGGCGACGGCGAGGCGGTGGTGGACCACTCGGGCGGGCACGAGGTGCGGCTGACCTACCGGGAGCTGCGCGAACGGGTGCGCGAACTGGCCCGGTTCCTGCTCGCCGAGGACGTCCGGCCGGGCGATCGGGTCGCCGTGAACTCCCCCAACACCCACCACTGGGTCATCGCCGCGCTGGCCGCGCTGCACGTCGGCGCGGTGCTGGTCCCGATCAACACCCGGTTCACCGCCGTGGAGACGCGCGAGGTGCTGGAGCGGAGCTCGGCGAGCGCGCTGGTCGTGGCGGGCATGTTCCTGGGTCGCGATCGGTCGGCGGAACTGCGCGGTGGTTCCGCCGATGCGGTGGAACGGGGCGAGAACGGCCCAGGTGGCGGGTTCTCCGGCGAATCCGGCTCAGGCGGGCCGATCCCCGGACTGCCCGCGCTGCACACCGTGCTGCGGCTGCCGGTGGAGACCACCGAACCACCGGTGCCCGGCTGCACGGACTGGGCGGACGTCGGTGAGCGTGCGAGATCCGTGCCCGCCCAGCGGGTGTCCGAGGTGGCCGCGAGCGTGCGCGGCACCGACCTCAGCGACATGCTCTACACCTCCGGCACGACGGGGCGCAGCAAGGGCGTGCTCAGCGCGCACCGGCAGGTGCTCGCGGTCGCCGAGGCGTGGGCCTGCCACGGCGACGTGGACGCCGCGGACCGCTACCTCGTGGTGAACCCGTTCTTCCACAGCTTCGGCTACAAGGCGGGAATCCTGGTCTGCCTGCTGCGCGGTGCGACGATCGTGCCGATGCCGGTGTTCGACACCCGCGGGGTGCTCGACCTGGTGCAGCGGGAGCGGATCACCGTGCTGCCCGGCGCCCCGACCATCTACCGGTCCATCTTGGACGAACCGGCGCGCGCCGGGCACGACCTCTCCAGCCTGCGGCTCGCGGTGACCGGAGCGGCGTCGGTGCCGGTGGTGCTGATCGAGCGGATGCAGCGGGAGCTGAGCTTCTCCACGGTCCTCACCGCCTACGGGCTGACCGAGGCCGTCGTCGCCACCATGTGCCGGCCCGACGATGACGACGAGACCGTCGCGAACACCTGCGGCAGGCCCACGGCCGGGTTCGAGCTGCGCATCGCCGACGCCGACGGCCGCCCCGTTCCGACCGGCCAGGCCGGTGAGGTCCTGCTGCGCGGCCCGAACACCATGCTGGGCTACCGCGACGACCCGAGGCAGACCGCCGCCGCCATCGACGCGGACGGCTGGCTGCACACCGGCGACGTCGGCCGCGTGGACGCCCGCGGCGGGCTCACCATCACCGACCGCCTTAAGGACATGTACATCTGCGGCGGTTTCAACGTGTACCCGGCGGAGGTGGAGCAGGCGCTCGCCCGGCTCGACGGGGTCGCGGAGACCGCCGTGGTCGGCGTCGCCGACGACCGGCTCGGCGAAGTCGGCAAGGTCTACGTGGTCGCGCGCTCCGGACACGACCTCACCGAGCACGACGTCCTGACGTTCTGCCGCGAGCACCTCGCGAACTACAAGCTCCCCCGCCACGTCGAGTTCCGCCCCGCCCTGCCCCGCAACCCCAGCGGCAAGGTCCTCAAGCACGAGCTGCGGTGACGGCGGGAACCGACCGGCTCAGTGCTGGACCAGGCCGCCGACGGGGACGGGATCGACGTGGCCGGTCGCCGGTGCGGTCCGCACCAGGGCGAGGCCGACGTCCACCAGGGAGGAGCGCCGGAGGCGGACGACGTCCGGGACCGGTGTCCACACCGGCTCGCTCGTCGCCCCGTTCGGCTCCGGCCGCGGCTCGCCCCGGTGATGCGGACCCGGTAGAAGACGCCGACGTTCTGGTGCGGTTCCTGGCCGGGAACCCAGCGCTCGGCCGCGGGGATCACCCGCGAACCGACGCCGAGCAGGCTTTCGGCCACCGCGTCGTAGCCCGTCTCCTCCGCCACTTCCCGGACCACCGCGTCGAACGGGTCCTCGCCGTGCTCGACCCCGCCGCCCGGAAGGCTCCAGGTGTGCTCGCCGTTCGGTTCCGCGCAGCGGACGAGCAGCACTCGCCCGTCGTCCGCGCACACCGCGTACGCGGCCAGCCGGGTGCTCATCTCCGCACCGCACGAGGACGTTCACGATTCATCGGGAACCGGGACCGGCTGGGCCGTGGCCGATCGGCACGGAGCTCGCCGGCGCCTCGGGGCTCGATCTTCAGATCGCCCCGGTCGCGGTGCACGCCTCAGCTCCCGACGGTGATCTGCGGCTCGTGGCGCACCGGGAAGTTGACGGAGTTCGCGATGAAGCAGTCGCGATGCGCTCGCTCGTGCAACCGCTCGGCCTTCGCGAACATCGACTCCTCGGCCACGACCACCTCGGGGCGGAGCACCACTTCGGTGAACCGGCCTCCGCCTCCGGGGGTCTCGGCCATGACGCCGCGCACCTCGTCCCGGTAGCTCAGCACCACCACGCCCGAGTTCGAGCACAGCGCCAAGTACGTGAGCAGGTGGCATTCCGACAGCGAGGCCACCAGCAGGTCCTCGGGGTTGAGGCGGGCCGGATCGCCGAGGAACGCCGCGTCAGCCGATGCCTCCACCCGCGGCTTGCCCGCGACCTCCACCACGTGGTCGCGGCTGAAGTCCCGGAAGGAGGTCGTGCCAGATCCGGTGTTGCCGGTCCAGGTCACCGTCGCGGCATAATCATGACTCTTCGGCATACCTGTTGTATACCGTAAATTTTCGTAGGGGAGAAGGAAGGCCGATGAATCCCGGGCGGGAACTTCGGGGAAGTTCCGCCGCCGGGCCCGCTACGCGGACCACTCCGCAAGGACTTCTCAGAGCCAGTCGTCCTGTCCTGGCCAGGCCAGGAGGGCGTCCAGCGGTCCCGCTTCGGCTCGGACGCCCGCGTAGGCGCCCCGGTAGAACAGCAGGGGGTTCCGGGCGCCGCCCTCCCCGAGTGCCTGCACGCGGCCGATCACGACGTAGTGGTCGCCTGCTTCGTGGACCGCTTCGACCGTGCAGTCCGCCCAGGCGAGGACGTCGTCGAGCACGGGCGAACCCGACGGGCCGGGGTGCCAGCCGACCTCGGCGAACTTGTCGACGCCGCCGCGGCCGAACGCGGTGCTCACCGCTTCCTGGCGGTCGGCCAGCACGTTCACGCAGAACCGCCCGGATTCCGCCAGCAGCGGCCACGTCCGCGAGGTACGGCCGGGGCAGAACAGCACCAGCGGCGGCTCCAGCGACAACGCGGCGAACGACTGGCAGGTGAACCCGACCGGCCGCTCCCCGTCCATCCCCGCCACCACGGTGACCCCCGTGCAGAACCGCCCGAGCACCCGCCGAAAACTAGCCTGATCAAGCCCACTCGGCCCGGCTTCCCCAACCACCTCGATGTTTCCAGCCATGCCCGAGCCCTCCCACAACGATCTTCCGATCTTGTCAGCGGCGAAGCCGCTGAGCAGCGACCAGCTGGAGCAAAGCGACCACCGGCGGGTTCTCAGCGGCTTCCTCGCGAGGACAGCCATTTCGCTGCGCATCGGACATGCATGAGAAATGGCTCCCGCAGCGAGGAAGCCGCTGAGGTTCCGCTGAGCGACCCGCTACGCAAGCCGTTCTGCAAAGTCACTTCACCCCTGCGTGCCGATGCTGAAGTCGTGGCCCCAGAGGCTGACGGCGGTGCTCTCCCGCGCGATCCAGTCCTCGTCCTCGACCTGCCTGCCTTCGCAGCCGAACTCGACGTCGAAACCGCCGGGGGTCTTCATGTAGAACGACAGCATCAGGTCGTTGACGTGCCTGCCGAGCGTCGCCGACATCGGCACCTTCCGCCGGTGCGCGCGGTCCAGGGTGAGGCCCACGTCGTCTACGTCGGCGACTTCGACCATGAGGTGCACGATGCCGCTGGGCGTGGGCATCGGCATGAACGCGAGGCTGTGGTGGCGCGGGTTGCAGCCGAAGAAGCGCAGCCACGCCGGGTCGCCGTCGGACGGCCTGCCCACCAGTTCCGGGGGCAACCGCATCGAGTCGCGCAGCCGGAATCCCAGCACGTCGCGGTAGAAGTGCAGTGCCGCCGCGTCGTCGTGGGTGGACAGCACCACGTGCCCGAGCCCCTGCTCCTCGGTGACGAACCGGTGCCCGTAGGGGCTCACCACGCGGCGGTGCCGGAGTTCGGCGCCGTGGAAGACCTCCTGGGTGTTGCCGGAGGGATCTTCGAAGCGGATCAGCCCGTTGACGCGGCGGTCGGCGAGGTCGGCGGCGTCGCCCTCCTTGCAGGACACGCCGGCGGCCTCCAGGTTCCGCGCCACCTCGCGCACCTCGGCCTCGTTGGCGGCTTCCCAGCCGGTCTGGGCGAGGCGGTCGGCCTCGCCGGGCACGATCACGAGCCGCGCCGGGAAGTCGTCCATCCGGAAGTAGACGGCCTCCGGGTCCGGGCCGTCGCCCTCGATCATGCCGAGGACTTTGGTGCCGAACACCCGCCACGCCTCGACGTCGGTGGCCTCGATCCGCAGATACCCCAGCGAACGGATGCCCATCGCGCACTCCCTCGGTCGTCAGTCCAGCAAGAAGTCCTGGGTGATCCGGTTGAACTCGGCGAACTTCTCCACTTGCGCCCAATGCCCGCAGCCCCCGAACACGTGCAGTTGCGCGCGCGGGATCAGCTTCAGCGCCAGCAGCGCGCCGTCGAGCGGGTTCACCCGGTCCTCCCGGCCCCACACGAGCAGCACCCGCTGGCGCAGGCGGTACGCCTCCCGCCACAACATGCCCTGCTCGAAGGTCTCCGCGCGGCGGAACGACTCGCCCATCGCGCGCATCGCGGCCAGCGACTCCGGGGAGGAGGCCGCCGCGTAGCGCTGCTCGACGAGTTCGTCGGTGATCAGGGACTGGTCGTGCACCATGGCCCGCAGGAACGCTTCGAGCTTCTCCTTGCTCGGGCCCGGAGGTGCGCCGAACTCAGAGAGCCGCCGCACGCCTTCGGTCGGGTCGGGCGCGAACAGGTTGATGCTCAGCCCACCCGGCCCCATCAGCACCAGGCGCCCGGCACGATCCGGGTGGTCCAGCGCGAAGCGGACCGCCGTGCCGCCGCCGAGCGAGTTCCCGAGCAGGTGCGCCCGGTCGAGGCGCAGCTCGTCGAACAGCTCGCGCAGCGCGGTGGCGCTGTGGGTGAAGTACTGGCCATGTTCGGTGGGCTTGCTGGAGCCGCCGAATCCGGGTTGGTCCACGGCGATCGTGTGGAACCGCTGCGCGAAGACCTCGAAGTTGCGGCTGAAGTTGCTCCACGCCGACGCGCCCGGCCCGCCGCCGTGCAGCATCACCACCGCGTCCGGGTGCTCGGTGCCCGCCTCGTGGTACTGCAACCGCAGGCCCGACGGCAGTTCGGCGACGCGGGTGGTCGGCTGGGTTTCCTCTGCGGTGGCCACGAATTCTCCCATCAGACCATCGAGTCCTTGATCGGCAGTCCGAACTCGCCGGTGCCGAACATGGTGTAGGCGCGCTCCGGGTCGTTGGCCGCGTGGACCCGGCCCGCGTGGGCGTCGCGCCAGAAGCGCTGGATCGGGGTGCCGGTCGCCAGCGCCCGGCCGCCGGAGTTCTCGAAGAGCCGGTCGATCGCCTCGATGGACCGGGCGGTGCCGCGCACCTGGTCGCGGCGGGCTCGCAGCCGCAGCGCCATCGGCACTTCCTGCCCGGCCTTGAGCAGTTCGTACTCCTCGGAGATGTTGCGGGTCAGCTGCAGCCACGCCGCGTCGATCTCGCTGGCGGCCTCGGCGATCCGCACCTTCGCGAACGGGTCCTCCTTGGACTTCTCGCCCGCGTAGGCCGCCCGCACGCGCTTGCCCTGGTGCTCGACGTGCGCGTCGTAGGCGCCCTGGGCCATGCCGATGATCGGCGCGGTGATCGTCGTCGGGTGCACCGTTCCCCACGGCAGCCGGTAGAGCGGGGAGGTGTTCACCTCGTGGCCGGGGCACCGCGTCTCGGTCATCGCCATGAAGCTCAGCGCCCGGTGCGCGGGGATGAACACGTCGTCCACGACGATGTCGTTGCTGCCGCTGCCGCGCAGGCCCACGGTGTCCCACACGTCGTCGATGCGGTAGTCGCCCAGCGGCAGCAGGTAGGTGCAGAAGTCGACGGGCTCGCCCGCGTCGTTGTAGGCCGGTCCGCCGACGAACACCCACCGGGCGTGGTCGCAGCCGGAGGAGAAGCTCCACCGCCCGGACAACCGGTAGCCGCCTTCGACCAGCTTCGCCTTGCCCATCGGCGCGTACGAGGACGACACGAGCGTGCTCGCGTCCTCGCCCCACACCTCGTCCTGCGCCTCCGCGGAGAACAGCGCGAGGTGCCACGGGTGGACGCCGATGATGGAGGCGACCCAGCCGGTCGAGCCGCACGCGCTGCCGACGAGCCGCACCGCCGTGTAGAAGTCGACGGGGTCTGCCTCGTAGCCGCCGTGCCGCGCCGGTTGCAGCAGCTTGAAGAAGCCGGTCCGCTGCAACTCCTCGATCGACTCCTCGGGGACCCGGCGGGCGTCCTCGGCCTTCTGCGCGCGCTCGCGCAGCACCGGGAGCAACTGCCGCACTTGCTCGATGACCCGTTGGCCGTCCTGGTCGCTCATCCAAGCGCTCCCGTTCCCGCGCCCGCCGCACGAGCACGATGTGGAACCCGTTCCGCCGGAGAGCCGGCAGACCGAAGCGGACTGCTCTTCCGCGAAGTTCCCTGATCGTCGATCACAACGGGGCCAATACTAGAACATGTTCTCGTTTGTGTCGAGCGCTCCGCCGGGCCGCCCGCGACGCGAAAGCCGCAGCGCGTTCCCGCCCGAACCGGTCGCGACGAGTCGTCCGTCGTGGATCGGGCAGCCGGAGTGGCCGCCCGCCACGCGATTCGCCCCCGGGAGGCTCACCCCTCGTCGCGCAACTCCAGCGCGAGGGCGATGAGCTGGTCCTCCTGCCCGCCGACGAGCTTGCGCTCCCCCGCTCGCACCAGCAGGTCCCCGGCGTCCACGCCGTAGCGCTCGGCCTGGCGTTCGGCGTGCTTGAGGAAGCTGGAGTACACGCCCGCGTAACCCATCATCAGCGCCGAGCGGTCCAGCAGGCACTCCTGCGGCATCGCCGGGCGCACCACGCGCTCGGCGGCGTCGGCCATCGCGAAGAAGTCCACCCCGGTGCGGATGCCCAGCTTGTCGCACACCCCGACGAACGCCTCCACCGGCGTGTTTCCCGCCCCGGCGCCGAACCTGCGGGCGCTGCCGTCGATCTGCACGGCACCCGCCCGCGCGGCGGCGATGGAGTTCGCCACCGCCACGCCCAGGTTCTCGTGCCCGTGGAAGCCGACCTGGGCTTCGTCGCCGACTTCGGCGACGAGGGCCGCGACCCGGTCGGCGACCTGCTCCAGCACCAGCGCGCCGGCCGAATCGACGACGTACACGCATTGGCAGCCCGCGTCGACCATGATCCGCGCCTGCTTCGCCAGTGACTCCGGCGGCTGGGAGTGCGCCATCATCAGGAAGCCCACGGTCTCCAGCCCGCGCTGCCTGGCGAGCCGGAAGTGCTGCTCGGAGACGTCGGCCTCGGTGCAGTGCGCGGCGATCCGGCACACGGCGGCGCCGTTGTCCTGAGCGCGGACGATGTCGTCGAGCACGCCCACGCCGGGCAGCATCAGGAAGGCGATCCGGGCGTGCACGGCGGTGCGCGCCGCCAGTGCGATCAGCTCCTGCTCCGGCGTGCGGGAGAACCCGTAGTTGAACGACGAACCGCCGAGGCCGTCGCCGTGGGTCACCTCGATCACCGGCACCCCTGCGCCGTCGAGCGCGGCGACGATGTCGCGCACCTCCTCGGCGGTGAACTGGTGGCGCTTGTGGTGCGAGCCGTCGCGCAGCGACGTGTCGGTCACCCGCAGGTCGAGCGTTTCGGAGAACGTCCTGGGCAGCTCGGTCACGAGATTCGCTCCTCTGCGGTGTCCGGGCGCGCGCCTGCTCGGACGAGCTCCTCGCCCGCGCGCACGGCGGCGGCGGTCATGATGTCGAGATTTCCGGAGTACGGCGGCAAGAAGTCCCCGGCACCGGCGACCTCGACGAAGGTGGCGACCCGGAGGTGACCGTCGGCCGCGTCGAACTGCGGCTCGCCGAGCAGGCGGTAGCCGGGGACGTACTCGGCGATCTCACCGGCCATGCGGGTGATGGAGTCCCCGATCGCGTCGGTGTCGGAATCCGGTGCGACGGCGCAGAAGATGGTGTCCCGCATGATCATCGGCGGGTCGGCGGGGTTGAGCACGATGATCGCTTTGCCGCGCTCGGCGCCGCCGATGGTCTCGATGCCCTGGCCGGTGGTCTTGGTGAACTCGTCGATGTTGGCGCGGGTCCCGGGCCCCGCCGACACGGAAGCGACCGAGGCGACGATCTCCGCGTAGCTCACCGGCGCGACGCGGGACACCGCGTGCACCATCGGGATCGTCGCCTGCCCGCCGCAGGTGATCAGGTTGACGTTGGGCGCCTCCAGGTGCGCGCCGATGTTCACCGGCGGGACCACCGGCGGCCCCACCGCGGCCGGGGTGAGGTCGAGCGCGCGGATGCCTGCGCCGGCGTAGCGGGGCGCGTTCGCGCGGTGCACTCCCGCCGAGGTGGCCTCGAAGACCAGGTCGGGCCGGTCGTCCTGCTCCAGCAGCCAGTCCACCCCGTCGGAGCTGGTGCGCACGCCGAGCTCACCCGCCCGGCGCAGCCCTTCGCTCGCCGGGTCGACGCCGATCATCCAGCGGGGTTCGACCACCGGGGACCTGCTCAGCTTGTAGAGCAGGTCGGTGCCGATGTTGCCGGAACCCACTATCGCCGCGGTCGCTCTGCCTGGACTCATCATCAAGCTCCTCGAACCCTCATCGGAACGTTCCCCATCACCGGAACGACGCGGACACCGCACCGAGGTGCCGGCCGCCGGTGCTGAACTCGGCCTCGAACCGCTGCCCGGCGGCCACGTCGACGGCCCTCGTGCACGATCCGGGCAGCACCACGTGCCCGGCGCGCAACCGGACTCCGAAACCGGCGACCTTGCGCGCCAGCCAGGCCACCGCGGTCGCCGGGTTGCCGAGCACGGCGTCCGAGCTGCCCTCCGCGATCGGCGAACCGTCGCGCCGAAGCACCGCGTCGATCGCGCGCGGATCGACCTCATCCGGCGGAATCCTGGCCGCCCCCAGCAGGAAACCGGCCGAGGAGGCGTTGTCGGCGATGGTGTCGGCGAGGCTGATCCGCCAGTCGGTGATGCGGCTGTCGATGAGCTCGATCGAGGGCACCAGCGCCTCGGTTCCCGCCAGCACGTCCTGCTCGGTGCAGGATTCGCCGGGCAGGTCCGCGCCGAGCAGGAAACCGACCTCCACCTCCACCCGCGGGAAGCAGTAGCGCGATGCCGCGACCGGCCGGTCCTCCGACAAGCGCATGTCGGCGAGCAGGTGGCCGTAGTCGGGTTCGTCGACGCCCATCATCGCCTGCATCACCGGGGAGGACAGGCCCACCTTGTGCCCGGCGACCTCGGTGCCGGGCAGCCTGCGGCGGATGTTGGCGAGTTGGATCTCGTAGGCGTCGACGGCGGTGAGCCGCGGGTGCGAGTCGGTCAGGGGCGCGATCGGCGCCCGGTCCCGCTCGGCGTTGCGCAGCCGCAGCGCCAGCTCGTCGCGTTGTTCACTGGTGAGCACGTCGCCTCCGGGGGAACTGTCGGGTGCTTGCGGACGGTGGACGCCCGGGGGCTCGGCGCGGTCGTCGCGGTCACCCATCGGCGTCGAGTTCCGCGAGGTGATGTCCCGCCCGACGCCCGGAGAACACGCAGTCGGCGAGTGAGAGGCCGCTGACGTAGGAGTTCGAGCACAGGCCCGCGGCGGTCCGCCCCGCCGCGTACAGGCCGGGGATCGGGGCGCGGTCGTCGTCGAGCACCGCGCCGGTCGTCTCGTCGGTGACCAACCCGCCGAGGGTCAGCATCGGGCACGGGTAGGCCGTGCTGGGCCGGATCGAGATGTCGAGCAACGTGAACGGCGGGGTGCGCAGCCGCCGCACGAACTCCGCCGGTTTGCCCGCCGGATCCTCACCCTCCGCCGCGCCGTCGTGCGCCTCCGCGGTCTCCCGCAGGCGCACCGGGTCGATGCCGGCCAGGACCGCGGCCTCGGCCACGGTCGGCGCGCTGACAGACCGCCTGCCCAGCAGGTGCAGCGCCTGCATCAGCTGGAACCACACGGTCTGGTCCCGCAACCGGCGCAGCGCCTCCCGCCGCAGCTCGGCGTCGATCAGCAGCCAGCCGCGACCGCCGTGGTGGTTGATCAGGGCGTCGCCGAGCGCGGCCCCGTAGCGGGATTCGTCGCAGACCCGGTCGCCGTGCTCGTCGACGAGGACCGCGCCGAGGAACGGGCTGGGCGGGGTGATGAACCGCCACGCCGAGACCTTCCCCAGCTTGTCGGTCGCGCCGCCCGCCGAGGTGCCGAGCCGGATTCCGCTGCCGTCGTCGCCGCGCGTGCCCAGCGGCAGCCCGCCCCGGTACAGCGGGGCGTGGCGGCGCAGCATCTCCCGGTTCGCCACGAATCCGCCCGCGGCGAGCACGACTCCGCGCCTGGCCCGCACGCGCAGCGGGCGCGCGCGGCGCCGCTCCACCCGCTCGGCCACCGCGTGCAGGCGCTTGCCCAGCGCGGGTACGTAGAGACCGGGTTTCGCGGCGAGCTCCGCCGCCACCCGGTGGGTGCGCCGCGCGCGGCGGGAGGCGGTGGCCAGCGACTCGCACCGCACTCCGCGCACCTGGCCGGCGGGGTCGGTGATCAGGTCGGTGCAGCGGGTCTGGCCGACGATCCGCACGCCTGCGGCGCGCACCGCGGCGGCCAGCGCGGCGAACAGGACCTTGCCGGAGGTCCCCCGCCCGTAGGCGCGGTGTCCGCGCGGTGCGGGGCGGGCGACGTCGCGGAAACCGCCGGAGGCTTCGCTGCCCGAGTAGTAGAGGTAGTGGCGGTTGCTCGGGTACGACGTCTTGTAGGGGGCCAGGCCGCTGCCGAAGGGCACGCCGCACTCCTCCAGCCAGGCGATCATCTCGGGGCTCTGCTCACAGAACCGCCGCAGCGTGCCCGGGGAGACCGCGTCGCCGGTCTCCAGCCGCAGGTACTCGTACATGTCCTCGACCGAGTCGACGACGCCCGCTTCCCGCTGCAGGCGGGTCCCGCCGCCCGCGTAGACGACTCCGCCGGAGAGCTTGCTCGCACCGCCTCCGGAGAACCGGTCCAGCAGCACGACCTCAGCTCCGCCGCGGGCGGCTTCGATGGCGGCGCACGCGCCCGCGACGCCGAAGCCCACGACCACCACGTCCGCCCACAGCTCCTCCGTCACGACGTCCTCCGATTGAAACCGGTTCTCCATCGACAACCCCGACCCGAGTCCATGTTTCCGGTAATCACCGTAGCGCCACTGCGGATAAAACTATAACCTGTTTCAGTATTGAGAGCGATGGAGGTGACATGAGCGCATCCGTCCCGACACCGGACCCGGCGGGCTCCCAGGTCGACGTCGTGGTGGTGGGCAGCGGAGCCGCGGGGATGACCGCGGCGATCACCGCCGCGCGGGCGGGCCTGCACGTCGTGGTGGTGGAGAAGGCCGCCCGCTTCGGCGGCTCCACGGCCCGCTCCGGCGGCGGCGTGTGGGTACCGAACAACGAGGTGCTCGCGCGCAGGGGTCTCCCGGACACCGCCGAGGCGGCCGACGCCTACCTCGACCACATCGTCGGCGACACCGCGCCCGCCGAGCTGCGGCGGGCCTTCCTGGCCCACGGCCCCGCAATGCTCTCGACCGTGCTCGACGCCACCCCGCTGCGGATGCGCTGGGTGCCGGGCTACTCCGACTACTACCCCGAGGCTCCCGGCGGCCGTCCCGGCGGGCGCTCCATCGAACCGAAACCGCTGGACGGGCACCTGCTCGGCGACGAACTCTCCCGGCTCGAACCGGACTTCACCAAGTCCCCGCGCAACTTCGCCGTCACCCAGGCCGATTTCCGCTGGCTCAACCTCGTCGCCCGCCACCCGCGCGGCGCGCTGCGCGCCCTGCGGGTCGGTGCGCGCTGGGTGCTCGCCAACCTGCTGCGCAAGCGGTTGCTGGTGCGGGGGCAGGCGCTCGCGGCCGGGCTGCGGGCCGGGCTGCGCGACCAGCGGGTGCCGCTGTGGCTGGGCACCGAACTGCTCGACCTGGTCCAGGACGACGCGGGACGCGTCACCGGGGTCGTGGTGCGCCGCGACGGGGAGCGGGTCGAGCTGCGCGCCCGGCGCGGCGTCGTGCTCGCCGCGGGCGGGTTCGAGCGCAACGAGGTCATGCGCAAGCAGCACCAGCGGGAACCGATCGGCGCGGCGTGGACCGTCGGCGCGGCGGCCAACACCGGCGACGGGATCCGCACCGGTCAGGACCTCGGCGCCGCGGTGGACCTGATGGACGACGCCTGGTGGGGCCCGTCGATCCCGCTGACCGGTGGCCCGTGGTTCTGCCTCGCCGAGCGCACGCTGCCCGGTTGCATCATGGTCAACGGCGAGGGCCGCCGGTTCGTCAACGAGGCCGCGCCGTACGTGGACGCGGTGCACGCGATGTACGGGCCGGGCGACGGGCCCGCGCGCAACCTCCCGACCTGGCTGATCGCCGACCAGCGCTACCGCGACCGCTACGTGTTCGCGGGCCTGGGACCGCGCCAGCCCTTCCCGAAGCGCTGGTACGAGGCCGGCGTGATCCAGCGCGCGAGCACCGTGGAGGAACTCGCGGACAAGATCGGCGTTCCGCGCGATCAGCTGCGCGGCACCGTCGACCGGTTCAACGAGCACGCGCGCGACGGCGAGGACGCCGACTTCCAGCGCGGGCGCAGCGCCTACGACCGCTACTACGGCGACCCGTTCAACCGCCCCAACCCGTGCCTGGCCACGCTGGCCGCCGCACCGTTCTACGCGGTGAAGATCGTGCCGGG
The DNA here is from genome assembly GCF_026241095.1 of Saccharopolyspora sp. NFXS83. GTDB lineage: Bacteria > Actinomycetota > Actinomycetes > Mycobacteriales > Pseudonocardiaceae > Saccharopolyspora_C. The sequence continues at coordinate 257,851 of NZ_JAPFGB010000006.1, forward strand.
AGACCTCGGCACCAAGGGCGGGCTGCGCATCGACGTGCACGCCCGGGTGCTGCGCGAGGACGGCGATCCGATCCCCGGCCTCTACGCGGCGGGCAACTCCAGCGCGGCGGTCATGGGCCGCACCTACGCCGGACCGGGCGCGACCCTCGGCCCGGCCATGACCTTCGGATACCTGGCCGCGCTGCACATGGCGGACGCGACCGGCCGAGCCGAGACGAACCACGCTTCGAGCCCCGGCAGGGGCGGACGGAGGAGACAGCGATGACGCAGGCGTCGAACAACGGCGACAGCGAAGTGCGGACCATCGACGTCGGAACCCCGCCGACCAGGTTCGCCCGCGGCTGGCACTGCTTGGGGCTCGCCGAGACGTTCAAGGACGGGTCGCCGCACGCCGTCGAGGCGTTCGGCACGAAGCTCGTCGTCTTCCAGTCCGGCGACGGCGAACTGCACGTGCTGGACGGGTACTGCAGGCACATGGGCGGCGACCTCAGCCAGGGCACCATCAAGGGCGACGCGGTGGCCTGCCCGTTCCACGACTGGCGCTGGTCCGGCGAAGGCCGCTGCGTCGGAATCCCCTACGCCAAGCGGATTCCGCTGCGGGCGCGCACCAAGGCGTGGATCTGCCTGGAGCGCAACAAGCAGCTGTTCGTGTGGAACGACCCGGAGGGCAACCCGCCGCCGCCGGACGTCGTGGTGCCGGAACTGCCCGAGGTGCACTCCTCGGAGTGGAGCAACTGGACCTGGGACTCGGAGCTGATCCAGGGGTCGAACTGCCGGGAGATCATCGACAACGTCGTCGACATGGCGCACTTCTTCTACGTGCACTACGCGTTCCCGACGTACTTCAAGAACGTCTTCGAAGGCCACACCGCCACCCAGTACCTCAACACCAAGGGGCGCCCGGACGTCGGCGGCTCGCAGTCCAACTACGCGGGCGAGGAGAACTTCGGCCGCTCGGAGGCGTCGTACTACGGGCCGTCGTACATGATCGACAGGCTGTGGAACGAGCACAAGGGCCACACCATCGAGACCATCCTGATCAACTGCCACTACCCGGTCACGGAGAACTCGTTCGTCCTGCAGTGGGGGGTGCTGGCGAAGAAGCTGCCGGGCCTCACCGACGAGCAGGCGGACAAGATGGCGGGCAAGATCGCCAAGAACACCAGCGTCGGCTTCCTCCAGGACGTGGAGATCTGGCGGAACAAGACCCGCATCGACAACCCGCTGCTGTGCGAGGAGGACGGGCCGGTGTACCAGCTTCGGCGCTGGTACGAGCAGTTCTACGTCGACGCCGCCGACGTCACCGAGGACATGGCCGGGCGGTTCGAGTTCGAGGTGGACACCACCCGCGCGAACATCGCGTGGGAGCAGGAGGTCGCCGACAACCTCGCGCGCCGAGCGGACGGGCGGTGAGCACGGCCGGCGGCGGCTGGGCCAAGGCACCCTCGTTCGCCGACGACCCGCGCATGCGGGAGCGGCTGCGGGAGCGCACCGCCGAGGACCGCCGCGAACAGCTGGAAGGGGGCCTGCGCCCGGTCGAGTGCGCCCGGTGCGGCGCGTGCGTGCTGGCGAAGAAGAACAGCCCGTCGCACACCAGCATCCAGTGGACGGGGGCGGCGGCCGAGCAGTGCCCGGAACTGGCGGCCCGAGCCCGCGACGGCAGCACCGCCCACGTGGAGAGCTGCCCGGACCTGCACGAGAGCATCGCCGCCTCGATCCGGGACACCCGCTCGGCGGTCGAGGAGCAGGAGTAGGAGGGCGTCATGTCCGAACCTTCCGAATCCGGCGTGCACCGGTTGAAGGTCGACGCAGTCGTCGAGGAGACCCCGGACGCGATCTCCTTGGTCTTCGCCGTCCCGGACGGCGGCGAGTTCGCCTACCGGCCGGGCCAGTTCCTGACGCTGCGCGTCCCCGACGAGCACGGCGGGTCGGTGGCCCGGTGCTACTCGCTGTCGAGCTCGCCGCACACCGACTCCGCGCCGCGGGTCACCGTCAAGCGCGTCCCAGGCGGACATGGGTCGAACTGGTTGTGCGACAACGCGACCGCGGGGTCCATAGTGGACGTGCTGGCTCCGGACGGCGGGTTCACGCCGAAGTCGCTGGACGGGAACTTCCTGATGCTCGCGGGTGGCAGCGGGATCACCCCCATCATGTCGATCGTGCGCTCGGTGCTGGCCGGTGGCGACGGCCGGATCGTGCTGATCTACGCGAACCGCGACGAGCAGTCGGTGATCTTCGCCGCGGCGCTGCGGGAGCTCTCCGCTCGGCATCCGGGGCGGCTCGCGGTCGTGCACTGGCTGGAAACCGTGCAGGGGCTGCCGGACGAGCCGTCGCTGCGGGCGCTGGCGGAACCGTTCGCGGACTACGAGGCGTTCGTCTGCGGCCCGGGCGCGTTCATGGACGTCGCGTCCGGCGCGCTCGCGCCCCTCGGCTTCGCCAGGAACCGGCTGCACGTCGAACGCTTCCTGTCCCTGGCGGAGAACCCGTTCGAGCGGGGCGACGAGCCGGAGCCGCCCGGGGCCGCCCGGCCCGACGCGACCGTCGAGGTCGACATCGACGGAGCCCGCCACCGGCTCGACTGGCCGCGTCGGCAGCGGCTGCTGGACCTGCTGCTGGAACGCGGAATCGACGCGCCCTACTCGTGCAGGCAGGGCGCGTGCAGCGCGTGCGCGTGCCGCATCAGCGGTGGTGAGGTGAGCATGGTGCGCAACGACATCCTGGAGCAGGAGGACCTCGACGACGGCATCGTGCTGGCCTGCCAGTCGCTCCCGGTCACCGCCGAAGTCCACGTCAGCTACGAGTGAGGGAACCCCATGCCCATCGATCCCGAGGTCGCGATCGGCGCGACCGTGGCCGCTCAGGACGTCGAGTGGAGCTCGTCCGACGTGCTGCTCTACCAGCTCGCGCTCGGCGCCGGGAATCCGCCGACCGATCCCGGCGAGCTCCGCTACGCCTACGAGCAGGACCTGCACGTGCTGCCGTCGTTCGCGGTGGTGGCCCCGAACCTGCGCCAGTTCGAGCCACCGGCGCTGTCGTTCCCCGGCGTCGAGATCGACCTGGCGAAGGTGCTGCACGGCGGCCAGGAGATCACTGTGCACCGCCCGTTCCCCGCCGCCGGCGGCGCGCACGCGACGACCCGCATCGTCGACGTGCAGGACAAGGGCAAGGCGGCGGTGATCGTGCAGGAGACCACGATGACCGACGCGGCCGGCCCGGTGTGCACGGCCCGCTCGACCATCTTCGCCCGCGGCGAAGGAGGTTTCGGCGGGCACCGCGGCTCCTCGCAGCGGGCCGAACCGCCGCAGCGGGAACCGGATGTCGTCGCGGACTCCCCCACCTGGCCGCAGCAGGCGTTGCTCTACCGGCTCTGCGGCGACCGCAACCCGCTGCACGCCGACCCCGCGTTCGCTGAGGCGGCCGGTTTCCCCGCCCCGATCCTGCACGGCCTGTGCACCTACGGCGTGGTGTGCAAGGCCATCGCCGACACCGCGCTCGGCGGCGAGGTGCACCGGATGTCGTCGTACGCGGCGCGCTTCACCGGAGTCGTGTTCCCCGGCGAGACCATCCGCACCCGGATCTGGCAGGAGGGCGGCGGGCGGCTGGTGGCGACGTCGTCGGTCCTGGAGCGCGACGAAGCCCCCGTGCTCGGGGACATCGTCGTCACCACGACGGGCTGACGGGTCAGATCAACGGCGTGATCTGGTCTTCGATCCCCAGCAGTGCGCGGCCGTAGATCTCGGTCGCGATCGCGGGGTTGATCACCGCGTGGCGCCCGGCGACCTCCTGGTCGCGCCAGATCCGCTGCAGCGGGTTGGCCTCGGCGAAGCTGCCCGCGCCGCCGATGTTGAGCAGGAGGTCGAGGGCTTCGCGCGTCCGCACGGCGATCGAGCCGGTGTCCATCCGCACCCGCGTGCGGTGGAACTCCGGCATGTACTCCGGACCGGCCGCCCAGGTGTCGATGTCCGTGGCCGCTCTGGTGAGGTGCAGTTCCGCGGTGTCGATGAGCTGCGCGGCCTCGGCCAGCTGCATCTGGGTGGACGGGGCGTGCTCGGAGTTCTCGTAGAAGGTGTAGGCGATCTTCTTGCCCTTGTGCAGCGTTCCCAGCACCGCGTCGAGACCGCCGCGGGCGAGTCCGAGCAGCGGCGCGGCCAGGATGATGATCAGCACCGGCGCGAACGCAGACCGGTACAGCACCTCGTCCTCGTGCTCGGTCGGGTAGTCGCCCCGCAGCGCGCGGGACACCGACAGGATGCGGTGCTCGGGGACGAAGATCTCCTCGCCGACCAGCGTGTTGCTCCCGGTCCCGCGCATCCCGCTGACGAACCAGGTGTCGACGACTTCGAGCTCCTCCATCGGGACCAGCGCCAGGCCCTGGTCGATCTGCTCGCCGGCGTCGTCGACCACCGGGATGCCCACCAGCGCCCACTGGGCGTGCGCGCATCCGGAGGCGAACGCCCACTTCCCGGTGACGACCTGGCCGCCCTCGACCGCCGTGCTGGACGCGCTCGGCTCGATGACTCCGCAGACGCGGGCGTCGGGGTCCTCCCCGAACACCTCCTGCTGGGCCCTCTCGGGGAGGAGCCCGACCATCCAGTGGCAGGTGTTGATCAGGGTGATCACCCACGCGGTCGAGCCGCACCCCCTGCCCAGTTCGGAGACGACCCGCACGAACGTGCGGAGGTCGGTCTGGTGCCCGCCGAACCTCGCCGGGGTGAGCGCCTTGAACAGGCCCGCTTCCCGCAGGGCCCGCACGTTCTCGTCCGGGAGCTCGCGGTGCTGCTCGGCCGTGGGCGCGTTCCGGCTCAGCAGCTCCACCAGCGCGGCGGCCCGCTCGGGCAGCGTCGGCTCGTCGTCACTGGTCTCGGGCGAATCACCGGTGCCGGCCATGGCTCACCTCCACGAAGGGACGATGTCGGGGCAGGCTCCGGCGACCACCCGACGTGTGCGAACCCGGGGCGGAACGAGCGGCCCCTGATTCCGCCGTCACCCTAATGAACGACGATGCCCCGATTACCGCAGAGATGCGGCATCGATCCGTGGACTTCCTCCGGGCGGCGCCGTGGTGCGGCCCCGCGCGAGGCGCGAGTCCTGATCGAATTCGACTGGATCTTCCCGCCCGCGCGCAGCACCGTTCGGCCGAAACGCGCTCGTCAGCCCTGCGCAGCGGCGTTGAGGAGGTCCAGCGCGCTGTGCTGGCAGCCGTGGCCGTCGCCTGGCGCGACGTACGGCCCGTTCCAGTGCGGGCCGTAGGCGTCGAGCGAGTCGCGGTCGTTCGCGTGCGCGGCCTCCGCCTGCCGCGCCAGGTAAGCGGCGTAGGGCCGGTCGTCGAGCGCCGCATCGAGCACGCCGAGCCCGCGCGCGTACGGCCCCTTGAACGACGCCCCGTCGCCGAAGCAGTCGTCGGCTTCGACGGGCTCGCGCAGAACCCCGCCCGGGTTCAAGTACTCAGAAGCGGTCGAGGCGTCGGCCAAGGCGCGGGCCCGGTCCAGCAGCTCCTGCTCACCGGTCGCCCGGTGCAGTTCGACGAGCCCGCCGAGCAGCACGCCCTGGTTGTAGGTCCAGGTGGTGTCGCCGTTGTTCGCGCAGCCCTCGGTGATCCCGTCGTTGACCAGGCCGGCCGCGTTGATCATGCCGCTGGCGTCGAACCACGCCCACTCGTCGCGAGCGCGTTGCAGGTAGGTCGCGTCACCGGGGATCCTGTTGTGCAGCGCGGCGTTGAGCTGCAGGTACAGCTCGTTGGTGATGGCGTTCTTGTAGGTCTTGCGCTGGTTCCACAGCACTCCCCCGCCGCAGTCCGAAGTCCAGTGCGCGGCCATGTGGTCGGCGTCCGCGCGCGCGGTCTCCAGGTAGCGGCCGTCGCCGGTGAGGTCGTAGGCGGCGATCCACGCCAAGCCCCACCACCCGGTGTCGTCGAGGTACTCGTTGGTGAAATCCCCGCCCTGCGCGTCGAGGTTGAGGTCGTAGGTGTGCGCGATGGCGTACTCGTACCCGCGCATCCCGCTGACCCGGATGTTGTCGATCAAGGCGGTGAGCGCGTTCGCCGAGGTCCACCAGTTTCCGGTGTCGAACAGCCCGATGTCCTGGCGGTAGCGCATCATCAGCGCCGTCGCGGCGGCGGTGCTGCGGCTGCCCGCGTTCCAGTCCGGCCGCGCCCAGCCGGTGCACGCGGCGTCGCCGCCCGCCGGTGCGGCGCAGGCCCGCAGGGCGCCGACTCCGCGCGCGTTCCAGTCGTCGGCGTTGAACATGAGCGTGCGCCACCCGGTCTGCCCGGCGGGGACGGTGGTGTCGCCGAGCCTGCTACCGGATCCCCAGGTCTTGCCGCCGTCGAAGGAGCGGTCCAGCCACACCTGGTCGCCTTCGCCCGCGCCGCTGACCGAGGCCCAGCCCATCGCGTCGCCGTCGTCGACGTGCAGCTCGACGGTGCTCCCGGACGCGTCGGCGCTGACCGGGATCCGGTCTCCGGTGGCGAGCCGCGGATCGCGCCCGTCGCAGTGCCGGTTGCAGATCTCCGCTCGTGGCGCCGCGATCGCCAGCGAAGCGAGCGGGACGCACAGCAGCAGGCCGATCAGCGCACCGAGCGCCCGGCCCCGGTATCCGGTCATCGCAAGCCCTCTCGGCACCCGCCCGAGTTCGGGCGGAACGACTTCCACGATCTTCGCGGTTCCGGCGCGCTGTCAACGGATCGTCGCAGGTTGGCGACGTTCGGCCCAACGCCGTGGCTCCGGGACGCGCGGAAACCGGGCAGTGGCGGGGCGTTCGCCGGATGCGCCCAGGTCGACGGTTCGCGTCACCCCGCAGCCGCGTGATCCCCGAGCACCCTGGGCAGGGCGTTCCTCCGGACGGCCGCGGACTTCGCGTCCGGCAGCGATGACCTCGGGGCGCGGGGGTGCTCAGTCCTCGCCGTCGGTGAGTTCTCCGAGCAGGCCGCGCACCCGGGCGTCGATCTCGTCGCGGATGCGGCGGACCACCTCGATCGGCTGCCCGGCGGGATCGTCGAGCGCCCAGTCCAGGTAGCGCTTGCCGGGGAAGACGGGGCAGGCGTCCCCGCAGCCCATGGTGATCACCACGTCCGCGGCTTCGACCGCATCGGCGCGCAACGGCTTCGGGAACTCCCGGGAGAGGTCGAGGCCCCATTCGGCCAGCACCTCCCGCGCGGCCGGGTTGATCTCGGCGGCCGGTGCGGAACCGGCGGAGCGCACGGTCACGCGACCGGCCGCGTGGTGGTCGAGCAGCGCGGCGGCCAGCTGCGATCGGCCGGCGTTGTGCACGCACACGAACAGCACTTCGGGCACTGGCATGCTCCTCCTCGCCGTGCGGTCGAATTCAAGGCGCGAGTTCAGGCTCGGGCGAAGTACCGCCTGCCCCACAACGACACGTAGACCAGTCCGACGAGCACCGGAACCTCGATCAGCGGCCCGACCACCCCGGCCAGCGCCTGCCCGGAGGTCACGCCGAACGTCGCGATGGCGACGGCGATGGCGAGTTCGAAGTTGTTGCCCGCGGCGGTGAACGCCAGCGTCGCCGAACGCGCGTAGCCCATCCCCAGCGCCCGCCCGAGCAGCAGCGAGCCCGCCCACATCACCGCGAAGTAGGCCAGCAGCGGCACCGCGATGCGCGCGACGTCCCATGGCCGGGTGGTGATCTGCTCGCCTTGCAGCGCGAACAGCATCACGATGGTGAACAGCAGCCCGCACAGCGCCAGCGGCCCGACCCGCGGCAGGAACGTCCCCTCGTACCAGGCACGTCCCTTGATCCGTTCCCCGAACGTGCGGCTGAGGTAGCCCGCCACCAGTGGCACCCCGAGGAAGACCAGCACGGATCCGGCGATGTCCCACGGCGATACCGCGAGTTCCGCCTGCGCCAGCCCCAGCCAGCCGGGGAGCACGGACAGGTAGAACCAGCCGAGCCCGGCGAACGCGAGCACTTGGAACACGGAGTTCAGCGCGACCAGCACCGCCGCGGCCTCGCGGTCACCGCAGGCCAGGTCGTTCCAGATGATCACCATCGCGATGCAGCGCGCCAGCCCGACGATGATCAGCCCGGTGCGGTACTCCGGCAGGTCCGGCAGGAACGTCCAGGCCAGCGCGAACATCAGCGCCGGACCCAGGACCCAGTTCAGCAGCAGCGAGCTCAGCAGCAGCCGCTTGTCCCCGGTCACCGCGTCGAGCCGGTCGTAGCGGACCTTCGCCAGCACCGGGTACATCATCACCAGCAGCCCGATGGCGATCGGCAGCGAGATGCCGTCGATCCGCACGGCGTCGAGCGCCGGGCCGAGACCGGGTATCCAGCGTCCCGCGAGCAGCCCCGCGACCATGGCGGCCCCGATCCACAGCGGCAGCAGCCGGTCGAGCGCGGACAGCCTCGCCGTCACCGCGGCTTCGGGAGTGGTGGTGGTCATGCGGGAACGTCCGAGGCCGTGGGGGCGAGCACGTCCGAGAGGGCGGCCAGCGCCTCGGCGCGCACCCGGTAGTAGATCCAGGTGCCGCGCCGTTCCCCTTCGATCACCCCGGCTTCGCGCAGCACCTTGAGGTGGTGCGAGATCGTCGGCCCCGACAGCTCGAACGCGCCGGTCAGATCGCACACGCACGCTTCGCCGCCCGCGTGCGAAGCGATCAGCGACAGCAACCGGAGCCGCACCGGCTCACCGATGGCCTTGAAGACGCGGGCCAGTTCCACGGAGCGGTCCGCGCTCAGCGGCTCCCGCAGCATCGGCGAGCAGCAGAGCTCTTGGTTCGACATGCTTCTAACTTGACACACGTCGAAACAACGGCGCAAGCTCGTGGTGCCTGTTTCGATGAACGTCTAGATAGGGGTTCGTGATGTCCCGCCTGCAACTCGCCCTCCGCGTCGGTGACCTGGAGGGTTCGATCGCCTTCTACCGCAAGCTGCTCGGCGCGGAACCTGCCAAGCTCCGCCCCGGCTACGCGAACTTCGCCGTCGACGAACCACCGATGAAACTGGTCCTGCTGCAAGGGGAGATCGGCCAGGACACCGCGCTCGACCACCTCGGCGTCGAAGTCGGCAGCACCGAGGAGGTCACCGACGCCACCGCTCGCCTCACCGAGCTCGGCCTGTTCGCGGAACCGGAGCAGGACACCACCTGCTGCTACGCCCGCCAGGACAAGGTGTGGGTGCACGGCCCCGGCCGCGAGCCGTGGGAGGTCTACGCGGTGAAGGCCGACTCCCCCACCTTCGGCCCGACCGGAACCGAGGCCTGCTGCACCACGACGTGACCAGGTCGAACCCGCCCGCGGTCCGGCACCGGGTGAACGGGCCGTTCGCCCAACGGGATCGGACGAACGGTCCGTTCACCTCCTCCCGTTCCCGCCCGCAGCGCCGCCGAGCGGGAGGCGGCGGGCGAGGAAGGTGGTGCCCGCGAGGCCGAGGGCGGTGGCGAGCAGGACTCCGGCGGCACCGACGCCGCTGGCCACCAAGCCCACCGCGCCGGGCAGCACGACCTGGCCCGCGCGGTTTCCGGTGAGGCGCAACGACATCGCGCGACCGCGCAGCCCCGGCGGGGTCGACTCCGCCAGCCACGACATCGTCAGCGGCTGCCCGACCCCGAGCCCGAGACCCGCGACGAGCACCGCGACCGCGAGCACCCAGATCGGCACCGGAGCCGCGGTGAGCGCGAGACCCACCGCCGAGGCGGTGAGGCTCAGGGCCAGCAGGCGGCGGCGACCGAGCAATCGCGTGCTCCGCCCGAGGAAGAACCGCGACACCATCGAGGCGACGGCCCGCAGGCCCAGCAGCCCGCCGACCACGCCGGAGGCGATGCCGCGCTCCGCCCCGAGCGCGGGCAGGTAGACCAGCGACAGGTCCACCGCCGCGAGCACCACGCAACTCGTGCTCAGCGCCGGGAGCAGACCGGGCAGCCGCAGCAGTTCGCGCACGCCCGGCGAGCCCTCCGGCCCGGACCCGGCCGACGGGGCGCCGCCGGTGAAGCCGAACGAGCACACCAGCAGCGCGGCGGCGAGCGCCGTCGCGCCCCAGAAGATCGGCGTGGTGTCCGGGATGGCCTGCGACCCGCCGAACACGACGATCATCAGGGGTCCCGCCGCCTGCCCCAGCGAGGCGGCGAACGTGTAGTACCCGAACGCCGCGTCCAGCCGGGCCGACGACGTCTTGTTCGCGACCAGCGCCTGCTGGCCGATCACGGAGCACAGGTGCCCGGTGCCCAGCAGCACGTTGCCCGCCACCAGCCCCGGCACCGATCCGCCCAGCAGCAGGAAGCACGCGCCCGACGCGCACAGCAGCACGCCACCGGCGATCATGACCCGCCGCTCCCCCAGCCGGTCCACGATGTGCCCGGCCGGTAGCGCCAGCACCAGCGGCACCAGCGCGAAGCTGCCGGAGAGCACGCCCAGCCAGGAGGCGGGCACGTCGAGCTCCAGCGCGCGGTAGGTCGTCGCGGGACGGAGCACGAACGTGACGACCTGCGTCAGCACCGCGTGCGCCAGCAGGATGGAGATCCGCCGGTCGAACTTCACGACGTGATCACTCCCTGAGCCGCCGCAGCAGGCGGTTGGTCCGGATCCCGAGGCCGACGTCGATGTGGTCGCGCGTCATCCACTGCTTCGTCCATGCCCCGCCTTCCAGATGTTTATAGCCTCGCACATCACTACCGCCGACTTCACCGACTGATCCATGGGCACTGCTCGTGACGTTGACGACACCTGATACGGCCGACAGCGGAGAGCAACCGAGGCTTGAGCGGGGCGCGTTGCCGACTCGCCGACACGTCGAGGCTATAACCTCGCTCGTGGCCGCCACGCGGCCACCGCCGACGACGGGACACCCACCGGGAGAGCGAGGTGAACGCCTCGTCCGCCCAGTCCTGTCAGGCGAACGATCCGTTCACCTGAATCGGCTGGGCCGAGCCGACGCCGCGGAGCACCGCGTCCGCTGCGGACAGCAGCCGCGCCGCGTCGGGACGAAGCCGTCACAACGGCCGGAGCGCCGTCAGGGGGTGCGCGCCGAGCTGAGCAGTCCCTCCGCGGTGCGCACCAGGACCTCGCACAGCACCGCGTTCCGCCCGCCGAAGCCCACTGCCCCGGCCTGCGCTCGCCAGCGCAGCACCTCCCGCTGCGCGGCGGCGCACACCTGCTCCTCGTCCGCCGCGGCGTCCAACGCGAGCCGGGTGCGCGGATCGGTGCCGCACGCGCCGAGCAGTCGTGCCGCCTCCTCGCCGACGCCGTTGTGCAGCCGGACCTCCCCGGCGAGGAGTTCGTCGAGCAGGTCCAGCTCGGTGATCTCGTGCGCCTCGGTGGCCAGCTGGTCCACCTCCCACCGCAGCGGGTGCTCCTGGGGCAGTCCGGACATCAGGCCGCGCACCGACACGAGCGCGCGTCGAGCGGCGATCACCGGTGCCCGTTCGGCCAGTTCGCGCGCCGCCTGGTCGAGCCCGGCGAACCGGCTCACCGCCACCCGCTGCCCGCTTCGACGCAGTGCGGCCAGGAACGCGGCGGTCGGCGGCACGGGGGAGAACACCGCGTCGATCGATCCGTGCGGACCGTCCTCGCCGAGGAAGCGCTCCGCCAGCGCCGCGTCCGCGGGACCGTCCACGACGACCACGTCGACCCCGACCGCCGCCGCGCCGGACACCGCCTCGGGGTCCACCGGATCGTCGGTCACCACGGCCAGGCGCGGCGGCATCGCCGACCTCGCTTCGACGGCGTCCCAGCGGTGCCGGTCCGGTCCGTCGCCGACCGCGTGCCGTCCCCGTCGGACGAGGTCGAAAACCCGCTGGTCGAACGCGCCGCCCCGGACCCGGCGCGATACCACCGTCCGGTCCGCGAGCGACGCGGTGATGATCGCGGTGCCGTCCGCCACCGCGCAGTCCAGCGCGCCGCCCAGCGCGGCGATCCGTTCGGCGTCCCGGCCGAGCGCGGCGCGCAGGTAGCTCGCCGATCGCGGCCCGGCCGGGCACGTGACGCGGGCGCGCATCGCGTCGTCGCGCCCGAACTCCACGGTGATCGCGGGTTCGGACGCCGCATCCGCCCCTGCCAGCAGGTTCAGCACGGCGGCGACCGCGTGGTGGAAGCCGGATTCGACCTCCTGTCCGGCGCGGGGGCCGAGTTCTCCGCCGAACCGGACCGGGCGGGGCAACGTCGCCGCCAGCTCCTCCAGCGCCGCACGAGGCCCGAGGGACCGTCCAGGTGGGACGGACTCGATGAGCTCGTGCGCGCGGCGAGGCTTCGGCATGCCGTCCTAACCCTCGATCCAGCCGACCCGCGAGCAGGCCGGCACCGGGCGAACGCGACAGTAGTGCACCGCTCGACCGCGTGGAAGGCCGACTTCCGGGGGCGGCGCACCATCGTCGGAGCCGGTTCGTCGACGGCGTTCCGCCCGGGTTCCGGTGTCGCCGCGATCAGGAGGAGGTGCGCCGAAACACCAGAAGAAAGGCATGTTCCCCGCATCGCGCGAGGGCTATTGTTGATCACACCCGCTCATGATGTCCGCGGTTTCGGAGACCTCAAGGGAGCACGCGCAGTGCGTTACGGCGTCGGAATCGATCTCGGGACCTCGTTCACCTCGGCGGCGTTCAGCATGCCGGGCGGCACTCGCATGGTGTCGATGTCCCCTGCGGTGATCGTGCCCTCGGTGGCCTACCGCGCCCCCGACGGCCCGTTGCTGACCGGGGACGACGCCCTGCACCCGGATGCCGATCCGAGGAACGTGGCCCGCAACTTCAAGCGCCGCTTGGGCGATCCGACCCCGTTGTTCCTCGGCGGCACCGGCTACTCCCCCGCCGAGCTGATGGCCGCGCAGCTGAGCGACGTGCTCGCCACCACCGCCCGGCTCGTCGGCGGGCCACCGGATTCCGTGGTGCTGACCTACCCGGCGATGTGGGGCCCGTACCGGCGCGAGCACTTCGCCGAGGTGCCCCGGCTCGCGGACGTCCGGGACTTCCGGCTCCTCACCGAACCCGAGGCCGCCGCCACCCACTACTCCACCGAACGCCGCCTCGGCGACGGTGAGGTCATCGCCGTCTACGACCTCGGCGGCGGCACCTTCGACACCACCATCCTGCGCATGCGCGACGGCCGGATGGAGATCCTCGGCACGCCCGAAGGGATCGAGTACCTCGGCGGCACCGACTTCGACGACGCGATCTGCGCCCACCTCGACGAGCGGCTGGACGGGGCCATCAGCGAGCTCGACCAGTCCGATCCGGAGGGTGCGCGGACGCGCGCCGCGATCCAGGCGATGTGCCTGCGGGCCAAGGAGGAGCTGTCCTCCGAGCCCGACGTGCTGCTGCACGTCCCGCTGCCCGGCGGTGCGCGCGAGGTCACCATCACGCGCCTCGAGTTCAACGAGATGATCACGCCCGCGGTGCGGCAGACCATCGACGCGCTGCACCGCACCACCGCATCCGCCGGACTCACCGCCGACGACCTCTCCGCCGTGCTCCTCGCCGGTGGTTCCTCCCGCGTCCCGCTCGTGGCCCAGCTGATCGCCGAGGAAGTCGACAAACCCGTTCGCGGATCGCTGCACCCGAAGCACACCGTCGCGCTCGGCGCCGCCCAGGTGTCCGCGCCTGCGCGCTCGGCGGAATCGACCTCGATACCGATCGGCGCGTCCACCGTGCCCGCCGGAGCGTCGTCGAGGTTCCGCCGGAAGTGGCTGGTGCCGGGAATCGCCGCGGCGGCCGTCTTGCTCGTCGGTGCCGCGGTCGCCTCGTTCATCACGACCACCGGCGGCACCACGCCGGCCGGAGCACCGCAGCAGTTGCCCGCTGCGCCGCCTCCTGCCCCGCGGATCATCTACGACGAGAGGATCGCCGGTGAGTTCTCGGGTTTCGGCGCTTCCGAGCTGAACGATTGGCGCGGCGAGTCCTTCACGGACGGACTGGCCCAAGGGCCGCAGATCAAGTCGACGTCCGGCGGTCTCCGGGTCGCCTGGAACGACAAGCTGCCCGCCCAGATCTACGTGCAGACCAAAGGGGACGCGCCTCCGGTCGATCTCTCGCCCTACCTGGCCGACGGCGCGCTCGTCTTCGACGCGGTGCTGCACGCACCGCCGACGGGTTACGCCGGGATCGCCGTGCACTGCGACTACCCGTGCGGGGTCGAACTCCCCGCCACCGACCTGTTCCGCGACCTGCCGCTGGAGAAGCGGACCACGGTCAAGATCCCGCTGGAGTGCTTCACCGAAGGCAAGGAGCGCCCGACCGGCGTCCCGTCCCACGAACTGACGTCGAAGCTGGACCCGGGCAAGGTCAACACCCCGTTCGTGGTGTTCTCCCAGAAGCGCATGGACGTCACCTTCTCGGACGTCCGGTGGGACCCCGCCGCCGCGACCGACCCGCAGGCCACCCGCTGCGACGCCCTGAGCTGACTTACTGGGAGCGGTTCTTCCCGCGTTGCCACAGGATGACGCCGCCCTGCGCGACGGCGGCGAGGGAGATGAGCCCGACGGCGATCCCGACGGGCCAGGACCAGCCGATGTAGAAGGCCGCACCTACCACCACGACGAGGCACACGAGGCTCCTGATCAGGAACAACGTCATGCTCCGGGTACTCACCAGGACACTCCTCGCTTTCCGGGGCGAACGCGGCACCGCCCTGCGGAAACCCTACACACGGCCCACCTGGTGCTGCCCGCCCCCGACACCGTCAGCGATCGAGGCGCCCGGCTTCGACCGCCCCCAGGAGCGACGAGAAGGCGTCGGTCGAAGCAACCACCGTCGGTGACGTCACCCCGAGCTTGCTATCGCGGACCGAGGCAAGCTCCGGCAGGTTCACCGCCACCTCAACGCGGTTTCCACCGCTTCGAGACCGGTTGCTCTTGCCCACTGCGGCGCGCCCTGGTCATTCGTGCCTGCTCCTGTTCTTGCAACGTGATGTCGTCAGCGATGCCGCGAACAAGGTCGAGCGACTGAGCGGCCGACATCGCGGAAGCGCGAACTTCGACGAACAAATACCGGCACGCAGCAAACTCCGCGCGCGAGTCCACGACGCGGCCTCCCAGCGGATACTCGAGGAATGCCACGTCCTCGCCCTGCTCGAACCTGAGGACGGTGAGCGAACCAGTCTGGCAAGCGTAGGCGCCAGCGCTCAAGGGCCGTACCTGCAAGAGAATGTTCCGTTGCTTCGCCATCGACACGAAGTGTTCGAGCTGGCCCCGCAGCGCTGTTGCTCCGCCAACCGGTCGGCGAAGCACCTCCTCCGTCACCACGGCACGCATCTCGAACGGAGTCGAATCCACCAGTCGACGTTGGCGTTCCAATCGGGCTTCGACCCGCGCGTCGATGTCTGGCGGATCGGTCAGGTAGCGACCGGCGCGGTGGATCTCGTACGCGTAGTCCTCGGTTTTGCTGTGCGGTGCCGTTGTTGCGGCGGCTCGGGCGATCCCGCCCACCCGCACCTGCGGCTGCTGTGCGGCGGAGAGGCTCCTCGCCTGATCCGGCACCCGCCCGCACAGGTGCGGTATTCCCCTTTCCCGGCACCGGCGACGAGGAACGCGTAACCCCATTCCGGCCGGTGAATCGCTCGACGCGCAGAATCGTGCGCCGAGTGGCACGGCGAGAAAGGGCAGCAGTACGGCTCGGCACGATCCGGCCTGGCTGCGAGTACCGCTCATGAATCCGGGCGAGTCTCCCGAACCCGATTCGCTCCCGCGCAACCGCTCGGCGGGCTAATCTGCTGCTCATGATTCCGCTCGGAACGGGGGTCTCATGAGCGAGGAAAATCCGAACTGCACGCACAACGTCGTCTCCGGAACCAGCGAGCACACCGTGCAGGTCGGCGCGGTGCACGGGAACTTGACGATCGGGCGGGCCGGGGAAACCGCCCGGACCCGTCGCGTGGTCGTGTTCGGCGCACCGATCGCCGCCGCGGTGCTCGCGCTGTGCTTGTCCGACGCGCCCGCACCCGGCCAGCGCGCGGAAGTCGCGCCCGCGATCGTCCCGCAGGTTCCGGCGCCGGCACCGGAGAGGATGGAGGTCGGCTCCTCCGGAACCGGGCACGGGGACACCGAGCTCTCCTCGCGCTCCGACGCGCCCGGAGGACCGTCGAGCGGGGCGCAGTGCCAGGGAACCGGGGAGAACACGCGCTGCGAGGTCTCCTCCTCGTTGACCTACACGCCGCTCGGCCCGCAGCCATGATCGGCGTTCCGGCTCGCGGCCGACCGGCGACGTCGGCTCGCCGACGCGGAACGGGCCGTTCACCCCACCCGGCGAACGGCCCGTTCCTTCCCTCCCCGACCTGCGTCAGCGTCGGGAGATCCACTCGGCGGCGGACTTCACGCCGGTCGAAGTGATCTGGTGCCCGCCGGGATGCCACTGCTCGGCGACCTCCGCGCCCCGGGTTCGAAGTGCCGAGACGAGGGCGTTCGCCGATGCCGTCGGGGCCATCGGGTCGGCCTCGCCGTTGCCGAGGAACACCCGCGAACCGGACAGGTCCAGCTCCGGCGGCTCCGGCACGGGCAGCATCGACGCGAACAGCACGGCCTCCCGCAACGCGTCCGGGCGCAGCAGCGTCAACGCGGCGGCGATGTTGGCACCGTTGGAGAATCCGACCGCGACCAGCCGCCTGCCGTGCCAGCCGTAGGCGTCGGTGGCCTCGGCGATGAAGTCCGCGAGCTGGTGCGTGCGGGCCACGACGTCCTCGGTGTCGAACACGCCCTCCGCCAACCGGCGGAACCAGCGGGCCGCGCCGCCTTCCGAGACCGGGCCCGCCGGTGCCAGCACCGGAGATCGCGGGTTGAGCTCGCCGGCGACGCCGCGCAGATCCGCCGGCGAACCACCGGTTCCGTGCAGCAGCAACAGCACCGGCGCGTCCGCGGCGCCCTCGACGTGGTCGTGGGTCAGCGACAGCTCGCTCATGCGGTGGCCCCCGGGTTGTTCTCCGCGGGCAGGTTCAGCTTCGGCAGCATCCGGTCGATCTCGTCGCGCTTCGGTTCCAGCCACGGCGGCAGCTTCAACGCGCGGCCGAGTTCCAGCAGCGGCTCGTCCGCGGTGAAACCGGGCTCGTCGGTGGCGATCTCCAACAGCGTACCGCCCGGCTCCCGGAAGTAGATCGACCGGAAGTACTGGCGGTCCAAAATGGACGTCACGTCCACCCCGGATCCGAGGAGCTCCTCTCGCCACGTCGCCTGCGTCGCCTCGTCCGGAGCGCGCCACGCCACGTGGTGCACCGCTCCCGCCGCCACCAGGCCCTGCGGGACGTCCGGGGTGACCAGCACGTCGACGAACGCGCCGGGGCCGCCCTCGCCCGCGGTGAACCGGAACCGGTTGCCGTCCTGCGCGGCGAAGGACAATCCGAGGCCGTCGAACATCGCAGCCGTCGCCGCTTCGTCGGTAACCGACAGCGTGACCGAGTGCAGCCCGCGAATCCCGTGCTCGGCCGGAACGAGACCGTCGTCCCACGGCGCGCGCGGATCGCCCTGCGGGTGCGCGACCAGCGCGAGCCCGAGCCCGTCCGGGTCGCGGAAGGTCAGCACGTCCTCGCCGTCGCGGTTGTGCACCTGGCCGACTTCGACCCCTTGGGCGGCGAGGTGCTGCTTCCACCAGCCGATCGACGCCTCCGGCACCGAGAACGACGTGGTGGTGGCCTGCCCGGTGCCGTGCCGGCCGCTCGGGGCGCCCTTCCACGGGAAGAACGTCATCAGCGATCCCGGCCGTCCGGCCTCGTCGCCGTAGTAGAGGTGGTAGGTGCCCGGGTCGTCGAAGTTCACCGTCGTCTTGACCAACCGTAGGCCGAGCGTCCGCAGGTAGAAGTCCGCGTTGCGCTGCGGGTCGCCCGCGATAGCCGTGACGTGGTGCAGACCGCTCGTCGCGATGCTCATCGAAAATCTCCAGCCTGGGAAGGAACTCGTCCACGGAGGGACCTGAACCGGCGCGCGGTGGCGCGGCCATGAGAGCGATATCACGCGCTCTCGGCGACCCTCCGCCGGGAGGTTCCGCCGCGGACCCCCGAAGGCGTCCTCCCCCGGCGGGAGGGCCGTTGACGTTTCCGCCGCCCGCACGGCCACCGAGACGGACCAGGCGGAAAGAACCGGTGCGGCGCGGGATGCGGCCCGCACCGCACCGGCGATCAGCGGGCGCTCACGCGCCGTTCTTCAACCGCTGGGCGATCGCGACCACGCGGTGCGCCTGCACGGCGGCGGCGGTGCGGGTCTCGTCGTCCACCTTGAGCTGCCCCTGGGCGTCGACGTGACTGGTGCCGTACGGGTTGCCGTCGACGAACTTGGAGCCGTCGGTGTAGCCGGGGCTCACGATGATCCCGCCGAAGTGGTGGAACGTGTTGTACAGCGCCAGCAGCGTGGACTCCTGGCCGCCGTGCTTGGTGGCGCTGGAGGTGAAGCCGCTGTAGACCTTGTCGGCCAGCAAGCCCTGCTGCCACTCGCCGCCGAGGGTGTCGATGAACTGCTTGAGCTGCGCGGCGATGTTGCCGTAGCGCGTCGGCGAACCGAAGATCACCGCGTCGGCCCAGACGATGTCGTCGGCGGCGACCTCCTGCACCGACGCGGTGGCGTCGATGTTCGCGCGCCACGCCGGGTTCGAGTCGATCGCCGCGTCGGGAGCAAGCTCGGGCGCCTTGCGCAGGCGCACCTCGGCACCGGCCTTCTCCGCCTCGGCGACCAGGGCGTTCGCGATCTCGCTGATCGTTCCCGTCGACGAGTAGTAGATGACGCTGAGCTTGACTGGGTCGGCCATGATCAACTCCTTCACGATGCCGGACACTGGCCCGGCCGATTTCCACATCGAGAGCCTCGCGGCTCCGCAGCACGAAGTTTAGGAGAGTTTTGTCTTCCACGCAAGATATTTCCGCACGAGACATAGGAGAGGTAGACTCGCTACCGCGAACGCACGATTCGAGGGGAGACCAGGTGAGCGGCGGCAGCGCCACGAACGCGGTCCGGGCGACCGGAACCGCAGACAACGGAGCGGGCGGCAACGGCGCGGCGGTACCCGGCAGCCGCCCCGACCCCAGCACCGACGACGACGAGATCGTCACCTGGTGGGGGCTGGTCATCGAGGGCTACCACCTCACCCAGGACCGCCTGATGAGCGAGATCGCCGAGCGCTTCGCGCTCGCACCCGGCTCCTTCGACATCCTGCTGCGCCTGGTGCGCTCCCCCGAGCACAAGATGCCGATGACCCGGCTCGCCCGCGAAGCCGCACTCAGCAGCGGCGGGTTCACCAAGGTCGCCGACCGGCTCGCCGCCGCCGACCTCATCGTGCGCGAACCCTGCGACACCGACCGGCGCGTCACCTACGCGGTGCTCACCGACCACGGCCGGGACGTCGCCGAGCGGGCGCGCGAAGCCTGCGCGGAGATCCTGCGCCGCCGCGTGCTCGCACCGCTGGGACTGGACCGGTCGGAGGCGCTCGCCGAGGCCATGCGCACCTTGCGCGCCGCCAACGGCGAAGACGGCGCCTACTGAGGGGTTCCGCCGGGAGCCAGCGGGAGGCGCGCTCGCAGCGACCAGGCACCGTCGAAGACCACCAGCCACGCCTCGGCGAGGTCGGCGGGCGGTGGGAGCGCGCCCGCCGCCTGCTCGGCGATGAGCCGCGCCTGCTCCGGCGCCACGTCGAGCGCGACCGTGAGGTGCGGGTCCGGCTCGCCGTAGGCGCCGCCGTACGGGCGCAGGCCCCACCGGGCGCAGAGCTCGGCGGTGAGCTCGCGCAGCGCACCGTCCGGTTCGAGGCGCAGCGCCACGAAGCCCTCGTCGAAGTGGCGCGGTTCGTCGGCCACGGCGAACTCGACCCGCAGCGGGCCGCGGCGGGCGAACGTCGCGGCCAGCTCCGCCACCACCTCATCGTCCACATCGGACAGCGGCAGGAACGGGTGGAGGACCGTGATGTGCGCGGGGAACCCGGTGCGCACCGCACCGGGGAACCGCTCGCCGACCGCGCGCAGCACCGCATCGGCTCCGGGCACGGGAAACACCACAGCGGTGGTACCAGCAGCAGGCATACGCCCCTTATACCGCCGCACCACCGCACCGCGCCCGCACCCCGGACGAAGTGAACGGCCCGTTCGTCCAACGGGATTGGGCGAACGGTCCGTTCACCCAATCCAACCCAGCCGACACCGCACGCCGAGCTTCAAGTGAACGGCCCCTTCGCCCAACCAGACTGGGCGAACGGTCCGTTCACTCGGAACGCGAGGCGCCGGGGTGGCGAGGTGTGGTGATCGGGTTCGGTGAGGCGGTGCGGCGGGTTGGCTAGGCTAGGTGGCCGAATCCGGCCCCGGCACGCGGCGTCCGGAGCATCGGGCGGCGAACAGGAGCGTGCATGGTGATCAGGAAACGGGACCCGGCGCGGACGCTGGCACTGCTGTGGCGCGCCCCGGAGCACCGTTCCCGCAAACCGGGCCTCGGCGCGGACGAGATCGTGCGGGCCGGCATCGCGCTCGCCGACGCGGAAGGGCTCGCCGCGCTGTCCATGCGCGGCGTCGCCGAACGGCTCGGCGCCGGGACGATGTCGCTCTACACCTACGTGCCCGGCAAGGACGACCTGATCGACGTCATGCTCGACACCGTCTACGGCGAGACCGAGGCGCCCGGCCCCGAGCTCACCGGCTGGCGGGACCGGCTCGAACACGTGGCGCGGCAGAACTGGGAACTGCACCGCAGGCACCCGTGGACGCTGGAGATCGCGACCGCCCGGCCGGTGCTCGGCCCGCAGGAGACCGCCAAGTACGAACGCGAGCTGCGGACCGTCGACGGCATCGGCCTCACCGAGGTCGAGATGGACTCCGTGCTGAGCCTGGTGCTCGGGCACACGCGCACTGCCGCGCGCGGAGCCGTGGAGGCCGCCGACGCCGAACGCCGCACCGGGCTCAGCGACGAGCAATGGTGGCAGGCGCACGCGCCGCTGCTGGATCGGTTGATCGACCCGGAGCACTTCCCCACCGCGGCGAAGGTGGGCACCGCGGCGGGTTCGGCGCACGGCGCGGCGACGAACGCGGCGCACCACTTCGAGTTCGGACTGGCCCGCGTACTGGACGGCGTGGAAGTGCTCATCCGCTCCCGCGAGCGGTCCGGGAGCTGACGAGACGCCCGCTCACGCCGTTGTGGGCGGGACGTCCCACCGGGAGGGAACCACATCGCCGGGCGTCGATCCACGGTTCACGATCGCTGCAGGGGTTCCCTCCGCGAACCGGGCGGAGCGAGATCCGGACGCACCGGTCACCGCCACCGCGCCGCGATCAGCGATTGCTCCGCGCTTCGGCGCCGGCGGTTGTGGCCGTAGGCCGGAGGGGAGTGCGACCCCAGGCACTCCGGCACCGTCAGCGATCCACAGGCGCGGCTGCCGCTCCACTTCCGGCCACGAGGCGCCTTCAGCACCCGGAATCCTCTTCATCTCGAAGAGGACTCCGGCGACCACGCCGTCCAGCCGGGTCCGATCCTTCGCTTCCTCGATGCGATCGGCCCCGTCCACCACGATCGCCCGCTGCGCTGCGGGCATCTCGTCGATCGCCCTCGACGATCCCCGCCACCGCCCGATTCCCGATCTTGGCTTGCGGGGCGAGCACGGAGGTCGTTCCCTGCGCAGCGGCAGGCGTGCGGGCGGGAAACCGGTTCGCCGCCCCGAGCGGCGGTCCTGCCCGCGCGGACAGCGGTCGTGCACGACGCCTCCTCATCATGTCCCGGACGGACGGCGAAGCCCGTCGCGCCTCGCGGACGGCATGGGATCTGAGGAGATCCACGAAGGGACGAGCGGGCCCAGCAGAGGGCGACCAGGACAGGCCGTCAACGCCCGGTCCTGGTGCCGACGACGTCAGGCACCGGGTTGGACCCGGTGATCAGCAGTTCCTCCGGCGCGCGCCGCGGCGTCGGGGGCACCGGCGTGCCGTAGCCGATCCGCAGCACCGCCTGCGGTTCCAGCGTGCCGCCGAGCATCGCGCGCAGTTCGGCGCGCGTCTCCCGCACTTCGATCACCTGCGACAGCATCGACGAGGACAGCCCGAGCGAGGTCGCGGTGAGCAGCAACCGCTGCAACGCCTCCCCCGCCTCCAAGTCGGCCTGCCTGCCCTGGCTGTAGGTGCACAGCACGAAGGTCAGCGGATCGTCCTCGAAGTCCTTGCCCGGCACCCGCGGACGTTCCCGGCCACCGGAGTAGTCCCGCAGCACCCACTCGTCCTGCGCTTCCCGCGTCGGCCCCGCCGACGACGCCTGCACGCCCTCCGGGGCGCCCTCGCGCAGCCCGGTCCAGGCCGCCAACTCCGCGCGGAACGGTTCGCTGCGCAGCTGCTCGTCGTGCGCCCTGCGGACCATGCCGAGCAGCTCCGCGCGTTGCGCGCGTTCGATGACGTGCAGCCAGGCGTGCTCCACGGACACCGAGCCGCACAGCGCGTTGCGGTGCACCTTCGGGACCGGGGTGGGCAGGAAGGGCCGCCGGTTGGTGCGGCGGGTGGTGATGGCGCGCAGCAGCTCGGACTGCTCGGTGCCCACCCGCGTCGAACCGCCGCGGCGCACCTCGGCCAGCAGCGTCGGCTCGTGCACGCGCGGCAGCAAGGTCACCAGCGGTCGCAGACCGACGTGTTCCAGCGCCAGCCGCAGGTTGAACAGCGCGGCACCGCAGCCGAGCCGCAGCTCGCGGTCCTGCGGGTCGGTACCGGGCATCCGCCTCGACGGATCCGCGTGCAGCTCGATCACGTCGGGCGTCAACCGGAAGCGCCAGGGCTGCCGGTTGTGCAAGGATGGCGCGCGCCCCGCCAGCCGCACCACCTGTTCGACCTGCTCCGGCGCCAGCTCCAGCGCCGCCGGGAAACCCGACACGCCCTCCATGATCTCGTCCCTTCGTGACCTGGCGCAGTTGCCGACCTGCCCCGCGATCCACGATGCAGGGCCGGGCGGGGCGGCTGACATGGGCCAAAGTCCCGCATCGGGCGCGCCGGCCGGGATGGAAGACCGGGTCAGGCGGGTTGCGGCAGCCGCCTGCCGATGGCGGCGAACCTGGCCGACGTGGCCTGGTAGCAGGGGCGGCAGACCTCGCCGGTCGAGGTCATCGTGAGCTGCGGGCTCAGCAGCCGCAGCCCGTGCTCCGGCGTCTCCTGGCAGATCCCGTGGTGCCCGGCTTGGCGGCACAGGCAGGTGCACAACGCGTCCATCATTCCTCCAACGGGGAGTTCGGTTCCCGGATCCCGCACCGCGACGTCCGCATCGTGGTCCACAGTGGACATGCATCCGCACCGCGGGAAGACCGCCGCACGCCGTCCTGCCAACGAGATCGGGCGCCGCGGGCGGGCGCGGATTCCGCCGCGTCCGCCCGCGATCCCGCCCGGTCGCTCACCGGGTCCAGGAACGGCGCCTCAATCCTTGATCGTGCACAGCGCGGCGCCCTGCGACACGGAGTCGCCCGGTGCCGCGGTGAGGCCGGTGACCGTGCCGGCCTTGTGCGCGGTCACCGGGTTCTCCATCTTCATCGCCTCCAGCACCCCGATGAGGTCGCCGCTGGCGACCTGCTGGCCCTCCTCCACGGCGAGCTTGATCAGGGTGCCCTGCATCGGCGCCGTCACCGCGTCACCGGAGACGGCTGCGCCCGCGCCGCCGGACGCCCGCTTGCGCGGCTTCTTCTTCGCCGCACCAGCGGCCGGGGCGGCACCCGCGCCCAGTTCCGCGGGCAGCGAGACCTCCACCCGGCGGCCGTCGACCTCGACCACGACCGTCTGCCGCGGCGCGGTCTCCTCCTCCGGTGGGACCGAGTCGGCGAACGGGGCCAGCTGGTTGTCGAACTCGGTCTCGATCCACCGCGTGTGCACGGTGAACGACTCCGCACCGGAGTCGGCGACGTAGGCCGGGTCCCGCAGCACGGCGCGGTGGAACGGCAGCACGGTGGCGATGCCCTCGACCTGCATCTCCTCCAGGACCCGGCGGGACCGGGCGATGGCCTGGGCGCGGTCGGCGCCGGTCACGATGACCTTGGCCAGCAGCGAGTCGAACTGCCCGCCGATGACGCTGCCCGACTCCACGCCGGCGTCGACGCGCACGCCGGGACCGGCCGGGGCGACGAACTTCGTCACCGTGCCCGGCGCGGGCAGGAAGTTGCGGCCCGGGTCCTCGCCGTTGATGCGGAACTCGATGGAGTGGCCGACCGGGGTCGGGTCCTCGGTGAGGTGCAGGTGCTCACCGGCGGCGATGCGGAACTGCTCGGCGACCAGGTCCAGTCCGGTGGTCTCCTCGGAGACGGGGTGCTCGACCTGCAGCCGGGTGTTGACCTCCAGGAACGAGATCGTGCCGTCGGCACCGACGAGGAACTCGACCGTCCCAGCACCGTGGTACCCGGCCTGCGAGCAGATGTCGCGGGCGGCCGAGTGGATCTGCGCGCGCTGCGCCTCGCTGAGGAACGGCGCGGGCGCCTCCTCCACCAGCTTCTGGTGCCTGCGCTGCAACGAGCAGTCGCGGGTGCCGACCACGATCACCTTGCCGTGCTGGTCGGCCAGCACCTGGGCCTCCACGTGGCGGGGCCGGTCCAGGTAGCGCTCCACGAAGCACTCGCCGCGACCGAAGGCCGACACGGCCTCGCGCACCGCGGAGTCGAACAGCTCCGGGATCTCCTCGATCGTGCGGGCCACCTTGAGCCCGCGGCCACCACCGCCGAACGCGGCCTTGATGGCCACCGGCAGCCCGTGCTCCTGCGCGAACGAGACGATCTCGTCGGCGTCGGCGACCGGGTCCTTGGTGCCGGGCACCAGCGGGGCACCCGCCGCGAGCGCGATGCGCCGTGCGGTGACCTTGTCGCCGAGGTCGCGGATCGCCTGCGGCGTCGGGCCGATCCACACCAGGCCCGCGTCCAGCACGGCCTGCGCGAAATCGGCGTTCTCGGACAGGAACCCGTACCCCGGGTGCACCGCGTCGGCCCCGGCGCGCACCGCGGCCGAGATCACCTTCTCGAAGTCCAGGTAGGACTCGCCCGCGGTGGCGCCGCCCAGCGCGAACGCCTCGTCCGCGAGCCGCACGAACACCGCGTCGGCGTCCGGTTCCGCGTAGACGGCCACCGAGGCGATGCCGGCGTCACGGCACGCCCGCACCACTCGGACCGCGATCTCGCCGCGGTTGGCCATCAGAACCTTCTTCAACCCCATGGTGTTCACACCATCCCTGTCCGCAGTGGTCTTGTCTCGGCGGATCCCGCTCCGGGGGATCGCCTGGTCGGTACGCGGACGCCGCGCGCGGCGACGTCCGGGTCGGCCCGCATCAGCGCGGCCGGGTGGAGTAGCGCCACGCGCCCCTGCCGGGACTCGGCGACGCCTGCGCCGGACCGTGCCGCAGCCGGTCCCCGCGGGAGGCCCAGTACGACACCGGGGCCTCCGGCTCGGCCGCCCCGCCGCTCGCGCTGAGCGCGGTGAGCGTCGCGGTCAGCGCGGCGATCTCGGTGTCGGTGGGCTTGCCCTGCACGATGCGCAGCACCGGCCGCCGGTCCGAACCGGTGCCGTCGTCCTCGCCGGGCACCACGCTGAGCTCCGGTGGAGCGCCCTGCTCTGAGCTGCTCATTACGGCTCCTTACAGCGGGATGTTGCCGTGCTTCTTGGCGGGCAGGGATTCGCGCTTGTCCGCCAGCATCCGCAGCGAACGGGCCAGGTAGCCGCGCGTGTGCGACGGCGGGATGACCGAGTCGACGTAACCGCGCTCCGCGGCGACGTAGGGGTTGCAGAGGGTGTCCTCGTACTCCTGCTGCAGCTGCGCGCGCAGCGCCTCGACGTCCTCGCCGTTCTCGGCGGCATCGGCGAGCCTGCGCCGGTACAGGATGTTCGCGGCGCCCTGCGCGCCCATCACCGCGATCTGCGCGGTCGGCCACGCCAGGTTGATGTCGGCGCCCAGGTGCTTGGACCCCATCACGTCGTAGGCACCGCCGTAGGCCTTCCGGATGATCACCGTGACCAGCGGGACGGTGGCCTCCGCGTAGGCGTAGAGCAGCTTCGCGCCGCGCCGGATGATGCCGTTCCACTCCTGGTCGGTGCCGGGCAGGAAGCCGGGCACGTCCACGAAGGTCAGCACCGGGATGTTGAACGCGTCGCAGGTGCGCACGAACCGCGCGGCCTTCTCGCTGGCGTCGATGTCGAGGGTGCCCGCCATCTGGGTGGGCTGGTTGGCGACCACGCCGACGCTCCGGCCCTCGACCCGGCCGTAGCCGACCACGATGTTCGGCGCGAACAGCGCGGAGACCTCCAGGAACTCACCTTCGTCGAGGACCTTGGCGAGGACTTCCTTCACGTCGTAGGGCTGGTTCGGCGAGTCCGGCACCAGGGTGTCGAGTTCGAGGTCGGACTCCCCGACGTTGTCCGCGATGGAACCGGCCTCGGCTTCCGCGTCGAACGCGGGCGCCTCGGAGAGGTTGTTCGACGGCAGGAACGAGAGCAGTTCCTTGACGTAGTCGACCGCGTCCTGCTCGTCGGAGGCCAGGTAGTGCGCGTTGCCGGAGCGAGAGTTGTGGGTGCGAGCACCGCCGAGGTCCTCGAACGTCACCTCCTCGCCGGTCACCGTCTTGATCACGTCCGGGCCGGTGATGAACATGTGCGAGGTCTGGTCGACCATCACCGTGAAGTCGGTGATGGCGGGCGAGTACACCGCGCCGCCCGCGCACGGGCCGACGACCAGCGAGATCTGCGGGATCACGCCGGAGGCGTGGGTGTTGCGCTTGAAGATCTCCGCGTACAGGCCGAGCGCGGCCACGCCCTCCTGGATGCGGGCGCCCCCGGAGTCGTTGATGCCGACCAGCGGGCAGCCGATCTTGAGCGCCAGGTCCATCACCTTGACGATCTTCTCGCCGAAGACCTCGCCCAGCGAGCCGCCGAACACGGTGAAGTCCTGGGAGAACACGCAGATCTTGCGGCCGTCGACCGTGCCGTACCCGGTGACCACGCCGTCGCCGTAGGGGCGGTCGGCGTCGAGGCCGAAGTTCGTCGAGCGGTGCCGGGCGTGCTCGTCGAGCTCCACGAACGAGCCCTCGTCGAGCAGCAGGTCGATGCGCTCGCGGGCGGTCAGCTTGCCCTTGGCGTGCTGGCGCTCGATCGCGCGGTCGGAACCCGCGTGCACCGCCTCGTGGTTGCGCCGGTACAGATCCGCCAGCCGACCGGCCGTCGTGTGGATGTCCGGCTCCTCCGCCGGCGGCACGCCCACCGGTTCCGTCGCGCTGCTCATCGCTCCTGCGACCCCGCCATTCCTCGCTCGTGGACGACTTCCGTGGTCGTGGGCCCGCCCGTCGCGGCCTCGTCGGCGGCGAGCCCGCGATCGGGCCGCACCGCCGCGGACCGCGCCGTTGCTCGCGTCCGCACGACCGGAACCCGCCCGTCCGCGACGCCCGGGTCCCCCGCTCGGAGGCTAGTTCGAGCCCACCCGGTCAGTCAACCGAGAAGTGAGCGCGGCCTACCCTGCGCCGAACGTCGAAACACCTAGAAAACCGCCCTGCGGATCGCAAGAAGTGAACAGCGGCTAGCACGCGCTTCACAAGAAGAACTCATGGACCGCTGCTGAACATGAGTGCCGCGCCCACCCGCCGCACCGCCTCGGGGGCGCGCACCGTCCCGGTTCGGGCCATGTCGTTGGCCAGTGTCAACGTCGCCTGCACCAGCACCCGCGCGGTGGCGGCGTCGAGCTCGGGACGGACCTCCCGCAGCAGCGACACCCACTCGGTGACGTACTCGTGCTGGGTCTGGCGCGCCCGGTGCCGTTCGTGGTCGGGAAGGTGCCCCACTTCGCCGACGAGGATGTCGATGAACCCCCCGTGGTCGAGGGCGAAGGTGATGTAGGACCACAGCAGCGCCCGCAACGTCTCCGCCGCGTCCGAGGAGCGGACCAGCGTGCGGCCGAGGTCGATCTCCAGCCACGCCGAGCCGCGGGTGATCACCGCGTCGAGCAGTTCCTGCTTGCTGGCGAAGTGGTTGTAGACGCTGGGACCGGCGATGCCGACCTCGGCCCCGATCTCCTCGGTGGTCACGGCCGCGTAGCCGCGTTCGGCGAACAACCGGGTCGCCGCCGACAGCAGCTGCCGCCGCCGGGACGCGCCGCCGCGTTGCAGCAGCAGCGCGTCGGCGTCGGAGTTCGCCGTCCCGCGCCCGGAGACCAGCGGCGGCAGCGCGACGATCGTGACGATCATGTCCCGCAGCAGGGCCTCGAATTGGGCGCGCGGCAGCTCGACACGGTGGTAGGACGGGCTGGTCAGCGCGCTGAACAGGCACCAGCCGCGGAACCGGGCGTCGTCCTCGGCCAGCTCCGGGCGCCAGGCCCGCGCGAGGTCGGCGAGCCCGCCCGCGACCACCCGCAGCTGGTCCTTGAGCTCGTCGCGGTCCTCGGCGGGCAGGTGCCGGGCCTCCCGCTGCCAGAGCACGCCGAGTTCCCGGTGGTCGAGCGCCGCCGCGGCGAGTTCGCGCACCACCGCGTCGAGGTCGTCGGACTTGGCGTCGAGCACCCGCTCGAAGGGCTGCAGGTGGGTGAGCACGACCCGCCGCAGCAGCAGCTGCTTGCCCTTGAAGTGGCGGTACAGCGCCGAGGGGCCGACGCCGACGGCCTCGGCGATGTCGCTGACGCCGACCCGCGCGTAGCCCCGCTCGTAGAACAGGCGCGAGGCGGCCTCGAGGATGAGTTCCCGCCGGTTGCGCGGGCGGATCCCGCCCGGCCTCGTCTCCGCCACTGCCACGACCTCCCGGCACGTCCTCGGCCACCGCGGCGCTCGCCCCGGCGGTTCGGGCACAGGATAGGCCGCGGTACCGGACGAACAGGTCACGCGCGGTGCAAGCCTGCTCACACGTCCGCGAACGCGGAGCCCTGCCTCACCCCGTCGGCGCGCTGGTCGCCGGACCGCGAGCGGCTCGCCCTCGATCGAGTCCTCCCCCGCGGACCGCCAGGTCAGTTACAGTCAGTGCTGACCGCGAACTCGCGCCCCGCCGGTCAGTTCCGCCCGAACCGCAAGGAGAACCGGCCATGACGACCTCCACCGGGATCCGCAGCACCACCGACCAGGGCGTGCGCACCGTCCACCTCGCCCGACCCGAACTGCGCAACGCCATGGACGGCGCGATGTTCGCCGCCTACTACACCGCGCTCGCCGAAGCCGACGACGATCCGGCGGTCCGGGCCGTCGTCGTCACCGGCGACGGCGACTGGTTCTGCAGCGGAGCGGCCCCCGACACGCTGCACCTGCTCGCCGGGCACGACGCCCCCGACTTGGAGACCTCGCTCGGCCACCCGCCGCACCTGCCGATGACCTTGCGCAAGCCGCTGATCGCGGCGGTCAACGGCGGGGCCGCCGGGCTCGGGCTCGCGCAGGCCCTGTTCGCCGACGTGCGGTTCCTCGCCGAACAAGCCCGGCTGTCCACCGCGTTCAGCAAGCTCGGCCTCATCGGCGAGTACGGCACCGCGTGGCTGCTGCCCAGGCTCATCGGGGTGGCCTCGGCGATGGACCTGCTGCTGTCCGCCCGCAAGGTGGAAGCGGCCGAAGCGAAGGAACTCGGCCTGGTGCAACACGTGCTGCCCCGGCACGAGGTGCTGCCCGCGGCCCAGGACTACGCCCGCCTGCTGGCGGAGAACTGCTCACCGCGCTCGATGGCGGTGATCAAGCAGCAGGTGTGGCGCGGGATGGACCTCGACGGGCCGCGGGCCGTCTCGGAATCGGTGCGGCTGATGGCCGAATCCTTGACCGCACCGGACTTCCGAGCGGCCGTGCGCGGCCTCGGGCAGCGCGGCCCGGTGGAGTTCCCCCCGTTGCCCCCGAACCGATCGGCGTGAGCGGTCGCCCCAAGCGGCCACCGCGGATCACTCGGAGCGAGCTCCGCCGGCTGCTGCGTCGCGAGCCGCGAACCAAGCGCGCACCTCGGGGGACAGCCGATCGCCTACGGGTTCCGGGTCGTAGTAGGCCGCGTAGGCATCCGCGAACCGTTCCTGGGGATTCGAGAACTGATGCCGATGGTCCGCTCGTCGGCGTCGTAGGAGCTGGTGTGCTTGCCGCTCGCGTCCGGCTCGATGGCGATCAGCTGCTCGTTCGGCCCCGAGTCTCCCTGCGGCAAGCTGGCCAGCGCCTGCGGCGGCCCGATCCTGATGCCGCACTTCTCGCTCAGCGCCCGTTCCCGTTCGCGGACGTCCCCCCGCCTGACAGGTCTCACGGCTGCCTCCGGTTCGGCACCGGTTTCGACTCGCTGCACGGCGTGCGCCGTCGCCCCGGCAGCTCGCTGGTGCCGGTCCGCCGGAACCGGTGCCCACGGCCCGCCGCCGCTCGCGATCTCGACCCGACCGCGCTCGCGGGAGCGCCGCACCCACTCGGCCGTCGCGGCGTTGCCGAGCGTGCGTTGGAGCGCGATCAGGCCGACCGGTGCCGCACGGTCGCCCAGCGCGGGAGCAACCGGCCTGTGCGAGATCGGGCCTCGTTCCCGCTCCGCCGACGACCGCTCGGATTGGTCGTGTCGCACAGCACCTCTCCCCACCGCGCGGAGCTCTCGGCCCAGTCTCGACAGCCCGCGCGTGCCGCCACAAGGTCGCCCCGGCCTCACTACGCTGCCCGTAAGCGCAACGGGAGCTGCCCTGCCGTGCTCATCGCAAGCGATTCGACGCACGCGGCGCCGCGACGTTGCCCGCCCGACCCCACCAGCCGCTCGCGTCACGCTCCGCGTTCGTGTTTCGTTGCACCTCGAGGGCTCGGCCCACCGGGCCGCAAGGGAGGTTGGACATGGCACGCACCTGGTTGCGGCGCATCGCGGAACTGGACCCGGTCACCGATCACCACGAGATCTACAAGATCTCCATCGGCTACGAGTTCCCCTTCGACTACCAGCGAGCGCTGGAGTTCGCCCTGTTCCGGACCTACTGCGTGCCGAGCATCTCGGCCCTGCTGGCCGCGACCGGCGAGTTCGAGAAGCGCCCGCAGCAGCGCTACGACGACACCGCGCTGCTGATGGCCGAGATCGCCGAGCACGGCTACGACTCCGAGCGCGGCAAGCAGGCGCTGCGCGTGGTCAACCGGGCGCACGGCCGCTACACCATCTCCAACGACGACATGCTGTACGTGCTGTCGACCTTCGTCTACGACCCGATCGACTGGATCGACGACTTCGGCTGGCGGCCCCTGCACTCCCACGAGCGCGACGCGGCGTTCCACTACTTCCAGGCCGTCGGCAGGCGGATGGGCATCAAGGACATCCCGCCGACGTTCGCCGAATTCCGCCGGTTCAAGGCGGAGTACGAGCGCGAGCACTTCCGCTACAGCGAGACGAACCACCTGATCGGCCGCTACACGCTGGACCTGTTCTGCTCCTGGTTCCCCAAGCCGCTGCGCCCCGCGGTGTCGCTGGCCGCACGCGCCCTGCTGGACGAACCGATGCTCACCGCCTTCGGCTTCCGCGCGGCGCCCGCCTGGGTGCGCGCGGGCGCCCGCGGCGCGTTGAAGCTGCGGGCGGCGGTGGTGCGGTGGATGCCGGAACGCACCGAATCCAAGCTGGCGCAGGATCCGGGCAACAGCACCTACCCGAACTACCCGCGCGGTTACACCCCCGAGGACCTGGGCGCACCGGCCCCCACCGACATCGACCCCGAATGGCTCCGCCGCTCCAGCTGACCGCCCGGCCCCCGAACCCACCCGCATCGAAGTGAACGGACCGTTCGCCCAATCCCGTGGGACGAACGGTCCGTTCACTCCCGGGTGCGGTGCGGAGGGAGTCGACGTCAGCTGGAGGAATGCCTCAACGCGGCGGTGGGCCTGCAGCTCGTCACCTGGCCGCCCGCGTCCCGCACCCACGGCCCCGCCCGGCCCTCGAACCGGCGACCCGACAGTCGGCCCGCCAACACGCCCGGCACCAGCAGCAAGGCGAACTAGATCAACACCACGGCGGGAGCATCGACCGCTTGGCAGGATTCGGAGGGAAGTACCGGTTTCCCTGGTCCATGACGAGATCTTCGGCGTCCTCAGTCGCGATGCCCCTGGCCGGGGAACTGATCATTTAGGCCTTGGACGTGGGCGTCCCGGCCGGATCGGTCACCGGCGACACGGTCGACGGCGAGAAACCACAGCTTCGCAAAGCCCTCCGCCCGCGTGGAATCAGCGATCTTCTAGCCGTTGCGAAGCCCCACCGGTTCACCACCGGCATCGGCCCCCGCAAAGCGGTGCGGTTGCCCGCCGACGCTCTTGGCTCGCCCCGGCGCCCCTCCGAGCGAACGGACGGTTCGCCCGATCTCCTTGGACGAACGGTCCGTTCACTCCCGAGTCAGGCGTAGAGGGAGTCGATGTCGGCGGCGTAGCGCTCCTGGACGACCTTGCGCTTGAGCTTCAGGGTCGGGGTGAGCTCGCCGCTCTCCGCGCTCCACGGCTGCGCCAGCACCTCGTAGCGCTTGATCTGCTCGGCGCGGGCGAGCTGCCCGTTCACCTCGGTCAGCAGCACGTCGAGTTCGGCGCGCACCTTCGGATGCGCCGCCAGTTCGCCGAGATCGCCGCTGATGCCGTGCGCCGCCGCCCACCCGGGCGCGGTCTCCTCGTCGAGCACGATCAGCGCCGTGAGGTACGGCTTGCGGTCCCCGATGGCCACCGCGTGCCCGACCAGCGGGTGCGCCCGCAGCAGGCCCTCCACCTTCGCCGGGGCGATGTTCTTGCCGCTCGCGGTGATGATGAGTTCCTTCTTGCGGTCGGTGATGGTCAGGTAGCCGTCGTCGTCGATCCACCCGATGTCGCCGGTCGCCAGCCACCCCTCGTCGTCGGTGGCGCGGGCGATCTCGCCGGAATCGTCGAGGTAGCCCAGGAAGACCACCGGCCCGCGCACGAAGACCTCGCCGTCCGCGCCGAGGCGCAGTTCCACGCCCGGCACCGGCCTGCCGACCGAACCGGGCCGGTAGGCGTCGGCGGTGTTGGCGGTGGCGCAGCCGGTGGTCTCGGTCATCCCCCACACTTCCAGCACCTCGATGCCGAGGCTCGCGAGGAATTCGAGCACGTGCAGCGGGAGCGGGGCGGCGCCGCTGCTGGCCCAGCGCAGCTCGTCGAGGCCGAGCATCGCGCGCACGGGGCGCAGCACCTGGGCGTCGGCCTCGGCGAGCCGTTGCGCGTGCTCGGCGGGCACGGGCTCGCCCCGGCCGCGCAACCGGACCGCGTGCAGGGCGAGTTCCTGGGCGCGGGCGAGGACTTCGCGCTGCGGTTCGGCCTGGCGGGCGAGGACGGCCTGCAGTCCCGTGGTGATCTTCTCCCACACCCGCGGCACGCCGAAGAACGCGGGCGGGCGGAAGAACGCCAGCGTCTGCACCACTTGCGACGCGTCCGGGCACACCGAGACGTGCAGCGCCTTGTAGAGCGCGCGGTAGATGCCCAGTTCGCGTTCGGCGACGTGCGCCAGCGGCAGGTAGGACACCGAGGGCGCACCGTCCGGGGTGGGCGCGATGCGGTCCACGGCGACGGCCTCGTAGACGGCGTTGCGGTGGCTGAGCACGACGCCCTTCGGGTCGCCGGTGGTGCCGGAGGTGTACATCATCGCCAGCGGATCGTCGGAGGCGATGCGCGCCCAGCACCGCTCGAACACCGCCGGATCAGCGCGGTGCAGCGCGGCACCGTCGGCGTGGAGTTCGTGCCAGCGCACGAACCGGTCGTCGCCCGGCGGGGTGGCGACCTCCGGGTCGAGGACCACCACGGCGCGGATCTCGGTGTTCCCGGCCAGCACGGGCGTCCACCGGTCCAGCTCGGCGGCGCCTTCGAGCACGACCACGGTGGCCTTGCTGTGCGCGGTGACGAACCCGATCTGCTCGGTGCTCAGCGTCGCGTAGGCGGTGCAGGGCAAAGCCGCCAGGTGGGTGGCGGCGAGGTCGACGATCCAGTGCTCCGGGCGGCTGGACATCATGATCATCATGCGGTCCCCCGCGCCGAGCCCGCGCTCGGCCAGGCCGCGCGCCACGGCCGCCACCTCGTCGCGCAGCTGCGACCAGGTCAACGTGGTGTCGTTGCCGCTCAGCGCCGGCCGCTGCGGCTGGTCGCGCGCGTTGCGGGCGAGCAGACCGGGGATGGTCAGTCCGTCGGCGGCCTCGGCGCACTCTGCTGCGATGGTCACGTCACTCGCTCCTCACTGCGGAAAACCTGCCGGATCAAGGGGAATCGGATGACGGGCCGCGCCCGCCCGGCCCGCTCAGACCAGCTTCACGTCGTCGATGAGCCACTTGCCGTCCGGATGCACGAGGGTGAGCTGCATCCGGGTCCGGTCCACCCTCGGTTCCGGGCTGTTGGTGTTGGTGATCGTCTGGTCGACGAACAGCACCAGCACGGCCCGGTCCGGCTCCGCCCGGACCGCTCCCGCGCCCCGCACCTCGCCCTTCGACGTCGCCTGGTACTGCTGGATGAGCTGTGTCAGCCCGTCGCTGACCTCCTTGTACTGGCGGGCGAACTCGGGTGAGGCGTTCTCGGACACCGACCCGAAGTCGTCCCGCAGGTTCTGGTGGTCGTAGGTGGTGAGGGCGAGCGCGTACCGCTCGCCCGCCGCGAGCGCCTCCGCGCGGGCGGTGTCGCGGACCGCGGCCTCCCGGAGCTGCACGCCGGTGTAGGTGAGGCCGCCGAGCAGCAGCAGGATCGCCAGCGCGGCGGCGAGGACGGGCGGCCTGCGCAGCGCGCGCAGCCGCGCCTGACCGCCCGCGTCACCCTCCACTGCGGACTCCGATGCCCCACCGGCCGTGCCCGGCGGGTCCTCGGCGACGGCCGGTTCTCCGCCGGCCGTCGAGGAATCCTCCGCCCCCTCAGCGGAGGTTCCTGGGCCGTCCGCCTCCGGGAGGCGGGTGCTGGTCGTCCCGGCGTCGCGGTCGGATTCGGCTCGGTCGCTGGTCATCGCACTCCCTGGAACATGATCGAGGACCACGGCCGTGGCCCCAGGACCCCGCCGTCCCCGCTCACCGCGCCGCCGGGCGCGGCGTCCGGGGAAGCGGACTGCGCACCCGGCGGCGCCGCCGGGTACCGCGCCGGAACGGCCGCCTCCGGTGCGGCGGCCAACGGCGAGTCGGGACGCGGGGCGCTGTCGGCTCCCCGCTGTTCGAGGCCCGGCCCGGGCGCGCAGCTCCAGCCGAGCTGCGGATCGCGCGGGGCCGTCTCGGTCGGGGTGCGCCGCTCGGTGCCGTAGTAGCAGGCGGGTCCTTGAGCGGCGACCAGGTAGAAGTCGGCGACGTCGCCGTGCACGATGCTCGCGAGGTCGGAGAGCCCCTGCGGCAGCGCGGTCATCGTCTCCCGCAGCGCGGGGACGTGATCACCGAGCACCTCGCCGGTGACCAGCAGGTTCCCCAGCAGCGCACTGGCGGCCCCCTCGTTGCGCGCGAGCAGCTCCGACACCGACCGCGTGGTGCCCGGCACCGTCCGGGCGAGGCCGCGGATCGCCGGCTGCTGCGCCCGCGCCTCGTCGGCGAGCTCCCGCATCGAGGCCGCCAGGCGCGGCAGGCCGCCCGCCCCGTCGACGGATCCCAGCACCCGCGGCCCCTGCTCGATCAGGTTGGTGATCTGCGGTTCCCGCTCTGCCGCGAGCCGGGTGAGGTCGCGGGTGTTGTCCATGATCCGGCGCAGTTCGGGACCGGCCCCGTTAAGCCCGGTGGAGGCGGCGTCGGACAGCACCCGCACGTCGTGCGGATCGATGCTCTCGGCGAGGTCGGTGACGTGCACCAGCAAGGTGTCCAGCGGCATGGGGGCGCTGGTGTCCTCGGCCCGGATCACGTCGCCGTCGCGCAGGTACGGTGGCGCGTCGGTGGCGGGTTGCAGGTCCAGGTGCTGCACGGCCATCGGGGTGTCCATGCTGATCCTGGCGACCGCGTCGGCCGGGACTCGGCTGCCGGGGTCGAGCCGGAGCCGCAGCGTCACGCCTTCGCCGCTCGGATCCAGGTCGACGGCACCGACCGCGCCGGTCCGCACGCCGCGGTAGGTGACCTGGGAGGTCTCGGCGAGTCCCGCGGCGTCGGGCAGCCGCACCGCCACGCGGATCGGCGAACTCGTCGGATTCCCGCCCAGCACGGTGTCGGCCACGAACGCCCCGCAACCGAGGGCGATCACCAGGAACAGGGCCAGTTGGACCAGCACGGCGCGGTTCATCGGGTCCCTCCGGTCAGCAGCTCGGCGGCGGAGCCGGGCGGCGTGGGCGGCGTGAACGGCGCCAGGTCGGCCCGCGCGGGGTCGGACCGATCTGCCGCCCCGTTCGGCAGCGGTGGGTTCTGCCCGGTCAGCAGCGGCAGCAGGGTGCCGGACACGTCGAGCGTGCCGTCGAGGTTCAGGTAGTCGCCCGGAATGGCACCGCCGAGCTTCACCTGGAACGTGCGCAGCTCCGTCAGCGTGCTCGCGAGGTCGCCGTTGAAACCGGCCAGCGAGTCCAGCACCGGCCGCAGCTCGTCGAGCTGCGCGGTGAACGCGGGCCCTGCCTCCCGCACGACGCCGTCGGCGGAGCGCCCGAGCGCGGTCACGCCGGTCAGCAGCTGCTCGAACCGCTCGCGCTGGCTCAGCAGCACGTCGACCGCCGGGGTGATCTCGCGCAGCGACCGCCGCAGCAGCGGCGTGTCGGCGGCGGTCGCGGCCGACAACCGGTGCAGCGAGTCGATGGTGGCGTCGAACTCCGCGCGGTTCGCGTCCACTTCGGACAGCAGCGCGTCGAGCCGGTGCAGCAGGTCGCGCACCTTCTGCTCCCGCCCGCCGAGCGCGGTGTTGAGCTCGGTGACCACGGTGCGCGCCTGGTCCAGGCCGCTGCCGCCGAGCACGGTGCCGAGCGCGGCGAGGGTGTTCTCCAGGTCCGGTCCGCGCGAGGTGCGCGCCAGCGGGATGGTGTCGCCGTCGGCGAGCAGGCCCGGCGAAGCGGGTGCGGCGGGCGGTTCCAGCACCACGAACTGCTCGCCGAGCGCCGCGGTCAGCTCCAGCCGCGCGGCGGTGTCCTTCGGCAGCCGCAAACCGGGGACCAGGTCGAGCCGGGCGACCGCCTTGAAGTCCTCCGTGGACAGGTCGTGCACCCGCCCGACGGTGGCCTGCCCGATCCGCACCACCCCGCCGGCGGGCAGGTTGGAGACGTCGCTGAACACGGCGGTGACCCGAGGCCCGTCTCCCTCCCCGCCCAGCGGCAGCTCGTGCAGGCTCAGCCCGCAGGAACTCGTCAGCAGCGCGGTGGCCAGGACCAGCGGCAGCAGCGCGGAAGTCCGCGCGGAACGGGTTCTGACCGGCGCCTCGCCAGTGGCGGAGCCGCCAGTCGGCGACACGCGCGGACCGCCCCGGAGGACCTGCTCGTGGTTGCGCATCATCCGCCTCCCACCATGGTGTGCAACGGATCGAGGTTCGGCGGGAGCGGAATCGGATTCACCAGCCCCGGCCCGGAGCACAACGGCACCGGGAACCGCTCGCACAGCCGCGCGGTCGCGGGGAACTGGGCGAGGTTCGAGGAGATGTTCAGCCGGATCCGCAGCCGCTCGTCCTCGGTCACGGCCCGGCTGAAGTTGCCGAACACCAGCGGCAGCGTGGTGAGCACCTCGGAGAGCTGCTCGCGCTGCCCGGCGACCTGAGCCGTGGTGCCCGCGAGGTCGCGCACGCTGCCGGTGAGCTCGCCACCGTGCTCCCGGATCAGCGCGTCGGCCTCCGCCAGCGACCTGGCGAGCCGACCGATGGTCTGGTCGAGGTGCAGCCGCTGCCCGCCGTAGTCCTCGCTGGCCTGCCGCACCCCCGCCGCCAACGAGTCCACGGTGGAGCGGTGTTCGGCGAGCGCGCGGACCAGCACGTCGAGGTTCCCGATCAGCTCACCGAGCTGCTCCCGGTCACCCGCCAGCACGTCGGTGGCGCCCGCGAGGCGGGTGATCGCGGTGCGCACCCGCGGCCCGTTGCCGTCCGCGGCGGTCGCCGCCGAGTGCAGCAGCGCGCCGAGGTCGTCACCTCCGCCCGCGCCGTCCGGACCGAGCGCGGAGACCACCGCGTCCAGCGACGACATCAGCTCGTCCCAGCGGATCGGCGAGTGCGCCCGCTCCGCCGGGATCACCGCGCCGTCGGCCAGCACGGGACCGCCCCCGTAGGCCGGGCCGAGTTCCACGAACCGGTCGCTGATCAGCTGCGGGCTCATGATGTAGGCGTGCGCGGCGGCGGGCAGCGCGATGTCCGGGCGAACCCGCATCACCACCCGCACCACCGGTCCGCGCGGGTTCACCTGCTCCACGACGCCGACCGGAACGCCCAGCACGTGCACCTTGTTGCCGGGGTAGATCCCGTCAGCGGTGGCGAAGTCCGCCGACACCGCGCGGGGAGGCGCGGGCCGCAGCAGCACGTACCAGCCGCCCGCGATGATCAGGGCCGCCGCGCAGCCGAGCGCGATCAACCTGGAGGGTCGTCGGCTCATCGGCACCCCTCGACCAGCCCGGCGAGGCACAGCAGGTTGTCCGGCAGCGGGCCCGCCGGTCCCGACACGTCGCCCCAGCTCCCATTGCCGGTGGCGTTGGCCAGCGAACGCCCCGCCGTTCCGAGGGTGGCGATGGTGCGCGCGATGGCCTGCTCGTCGCGGCGCAGCGCCGCGGTGATCTCGCGCAGATCGCTCAGCAGCGGCCCGAGCTTCGCGGAGTTCTCCGCGAGGAAGCCGTCGAGCT
Organism: Saccharopolyspora sp. NFXS83; assembly: GCF_026241095.1. Lineage (GTDB taxonomy): Bacteria > Actinomycetota > Actinomycetes > Mycobacteriales > Pseudonocardiaceae > Saccharopolyspora_C. Next base: position 296,329 of record NZ_JAPFGB010000006.1, read on the forward strand.
GCGCGCTGAGCATGTCCACGTCGTCGATCAGCCGCAGCACCGTCTCCCGGCGTTCGGTGAGGGTGCGCACGATCAGGTCCGCGTCCCCGAGCAGTTCCACCAGCGCGTCCTGCTGCTCCACCAGCGTCGCCGTCGTCGCACGCGCGCCGTCGAGCAGCTCGTCGAGCTGGGCGTCGTGGCGGTCGATCAGCTCGGCCGCGCCGGTGATCCCGGTCAGCGCCCGTCCCAGCAGCTCCGGGTCCTGCGGGGCGGCTTCGCGGACGGTGGACATCATCCGGCGCATCGCTTCGAGGTCGAGCTCGCCTGCGGTGCCCGTGGCGTCGGCGCCGAGCTCGTCGAGGCTGTAGGGGATGCGGGTGCGCTCGCGCGGGATCACGGAGTCGAGTTCGCCGAGCCCGGCCGGTTCCACCGCGAGGTAGCGGGAGCCCATGACGGTCGCCAGGCGCACCGAGGCGGAGGTGGCGGCGCCGAGGCGCTGCTCGCGGTCCAGCCGGAACGTCACCCGCACCCGGTCCCCTGCGATGTCCATGCCGGTGACGCGCCCGGCGGGCACTCCGGCGACGTGCACCTGGGCGTCGGCGGTGAGCCCGCCCGCGTTGGCGAATTCCGCGGTGTACTCCCTGGTTCGCCACAGGAACGACAGCTGCGGCACGGTCACGACGCCGCCGAGCACCAGCAGCGCCACGAGCAGGCCCACGGCGCCGACGACGATCGGGTCGCGGTCGCGACGGCGGCTCATCGGCACACCTCCGAGTGCGGGCCGCCACCGAGGTCGACCTGCGCCCCGCCGACCGACACCCGCAGGTTGCAGACGTAGATGTTGACCCAGCTGCCGTAGTCCAGGGTCCGGTTCAGCTTCGCGACCAGCTCCGGAAGTCCCTGCACGGCGGTGTCGAAGCGCTGCTGGTTGTCCACCCAGCCCTGCGACATCGCGCCGAGCGCGTCCACGTCGCGGGTCAAGTTCGGGGTGATCTGGTCCATCGACCCGCGCACCGAGTTCGCCAACGTGCCGCCCGCGTCGAGGGCTTCGGCGATGCGGCCCCGGTCCTCGGCGACCGCGGAGGTCAGTTCGCCCAGCCCGCCGATCAGCAGGCGCACTTCCTCGCGGTGCTCGCTCGTGGTGGCCAGCACGGCGTTGAGGTTGACCAGTACCTCGCCGATCACCTGGTCGCGTTCGGTGAGCCCGGAGGTCACCGACACCACGCGTTCCAGCAGGCTCGTCAACGTGCCCGACTCGCCTTGGAACACCGCGATCAGCTCGTGGGCGAGCCGGTTGGCCTCCTGCGGATCCAGCGAGTCGAACAGCGGCTTGAAGCCGTTCATCAGCGCGGTGAGCTCCAACGCCGGCCGCGTCCGCTCCAGCGGGATCGTCGCGCCCGCGGGCAGCGTGCCGCCGCCGTCACCGGCGTCGAGCGCGATGAACCTGCTGCCGAGCAGGTCGGCGTAGCGGACCACGGCGCGCGTACCGCCGGGCAGCGGCTGGTCGTCGAGCACGGCGAAGCTCACCACTGCGGTGCCGTCGCGCAACCGCACGTCCTCGACGGCCCCGACGCGCACTCCCGCGATGCGCACTTCGCTGCCCTGCTTGACGCCTTGCGCGTCGGTGAACTCAGCGCGGTAGGTGCGCGTGCCGCCGTCGAGCGGGTGGTTCAGCGTGTTCACCACGAGCACGGCGGACAGCACCGAGACGGCGACGAACGCGGTGAACTTGGCGGCGGTCGCGGTGAGGCTCATCGCGTCACCACCTGCGTTCCGCGCACGACCGGGCCGAACAGCAGTCCCAGCAGGTCGCTGTCCGGCGCGGCCCCGGCGGACGGCACCGCTGCGCGTTCGTCCTTCGCGGACGCCGAAGGCGCGTCGGCCGGACTGGCGAACATGCGCTCCAACTCCCCCTTCTCGCGAGCCGTTCCGACGCTGCCGACGGCGCCGCCGTACGTCGTGGCATCCGGGCAGTTCGGCCCGTCCAGGCCCGGGTAGCGCGGGCACTCGGCGGGCGTGTACGGGTGCGGGTCCTCCAGCGTCACCGGCGCCCGGATCTGGAAGCGGTCGTCGACAAAGGTGCGGCTCACGTTCGAGGTGAACTCCCGCAGGTTGCGCAGCGTCTCGGGAATCCGGTCCGCGTTGCCGCCGAGCACCTCCGAGGCCGGTCGCGCGACGTGCACGACCTCGATGGCGCGGGCCGCGTTCTCGTCCAGGAACTGCTGGGACCGCTCGGTGAGCTCGGTCCCGGCACCCAGCAGGTCCGCGAGGTTCTCCCGCTCCTCGACCACCGCGTGCGACAGCACCACCGCGTCGTCCAGGGTCGCCAGCAGGTCCGGTGCGGCGCCGGCCAGCTGCTCGGTGAGCCCGGCGACCTCGCCGAGCTCGCCCACCACCTCCGCCGGGTCGAACCGGCCCGACAGGTCGTGCAGCGTGTCGATGGTCTCGCCGAGCTCGGCGCCGCGCCCGCGCAGCACGTCGGCCATCGTGCCCAGCGCCACCTGCAACTCCGCGGGCCGCAAGCTCTGCAGCAGGGCGAACATCCGGGTGTAGGCGTGGTAGATCCGCACCGTGTCGGCATCGGTGTCCGCCGCGATCTCGGCCCCCGGCTCCAACCCGCCGCCAGCCGTGGATCCGGCGCCCGCGAGCTCGACGTACTGGTCCCCGAACAACGTCTTCGGCAGGATCCGCAGCCGCACGCCCGCCGGGATCGAGTCCATCGTGGACGGATCCATCCGCAGCGTCAGCCGGGAACCCGCCGTTCCCTCGTTGACCTCGGCGAGCTCACCGACCACCACTCCCCGGTACTGCACCGCCGAGTTCACCCGCACCGGCCCCGCCGCCGCGGGCACGTCCGCGCTCACCGTCGGGTCGGACTCGAACGCCTCCCCGCCACCCAGCACCGCGAACACCGCCGCGCCCAGCACCACCACGACACCGCCGATCCCGCGCAGTGCCAGCGAAGTCCGGCTCACACCGCCGCGCGTCAGGTCCACCATCACTGCACCCCCAGCGCGGGCAGGCTGGGGCTCAAGCCCCAGAACAGCAGCGTCAGCACCATGTCCGTGAACGTGATCGCGACGATGCTGGTGCGCAGCGCCCGTCCCGCGGCACGTCCCACGCCTTCGGGGCCGCCGGTGGCGTAGTAGCCGTAGAAGCAGTGCACCAGCGTCACCACCATCGCGAACACCACGGCCTTCAGCAGCGAGAACCCGATGTCCGACGGGGTCAGCAGCAGCTGGAAGTAGAAGTCGTAGGTACCGCCCGACTGGCCCTGCAGGGTGACGACCGCGACCCGCGTCGCGATGTAGGACGCGAACAGGCCCACCAGGTACAGCGGCACCACCGAGATGAACGCCGCCGCCATCCGGGTGCTGACCAGGAACGGCAACGAGCGCACCGCCATCGACTCCAGCGCGTCGATCTCGTCGGAGATCCGCATCGCGCCCAGCTGCGCGGTGAACCCGGTGCCGACCTTCGCCGCCAGCGCGATGCTCGCCACCAGCGGCGCCAGCTCGCGGGTGTTGACCATCGCCGACATCAACCCGGACATCGGGGTCAGCCCGATCAGGTCCAGCCCCCGATACCCCTCCAGCCCGACCTGGGTGCTGGCCACGAACGACATCGCGAAGATGACGCCGATGGTGCCGCCCCCGGCGAACAACGAGGCCGCGCCGAAGCTGATCTCCGCGACGAGCCGCGCCACGTGCCTGCCGTAGTGCACCAGCGCGAACGGCACCGACGCGATCGACCGGAAGTAGAAGGTGGCCTGCACCCCGAACGACACCAGCAGGTCGATCAACCCGCGGGTGCGCCGCACCGCGCCGCGCCGCGCCGCCCGGACCAGGAGGTCTGCCATCAGAACTCACCCTTCGGCGGCAGCAGCAGCGGGTGCAGCTCGGTCAGCACGGTGTTCGCCACGAACACCAGCACGAACGCCATCACCACGGCCTCGTTGACCGCGTCGCCCAGCCCGCTCGGGCCGCCCTTGGCGGTGAGGCCCTTGTACGCCGACACCAGCGCCGCCAGGACCGCGAACGTCCCCGCCTTGATCTCGGCCATCAGGAACCCGCCCGGATCGGAGTACGCGGTCAGCGTCGCGAGGAATCCTCCGGAAGATCCGCCCAGCAGCACGTGCACGAGCAGCGTGGCGGTGATACCGATGGCCATGACCACGCCGTTGAGCAGCACCGTCACCAGGACCGCCGCCAGCACCCTGGGCACCACCAGGCGCTCCATCGTGGAGAGCCCCATGACTTCCATGGCGTCGGTCTCCTCGCGCAGCTTGCGCGCCCCGAGGTCGGCGCAGATCGCCGAACCTCCCACCCCGGAGATCATCAGAGCGCACACCAGCGGCGCGGCCTGGCCCACCACCACGAACGCCACCACCGCCCCGGCGTAGCTCTCCGCACCGAGCTGTCCGGCGAGCGAACCGATGTTCACCGCCACCAGCACGCCCAGCGGGATCGTCATCAGCACCGCCGGCACCGTGCTCACCGACGCCAGGAACCAGGACTGCTCCAGGCATTCCCGCCAGGACAGCCGCCGCCCGAGCAGCGCCCGGCCCCCGGCGCGCACGGTCCGCAAGGAGAACACCAGCAGCAGCCCCGCCTGCGCCGCCGCATCCGCGAACGGGCCGCGGGCGGGCGGTGTCTCCAGGGCCATCGTCGGCTCCCTCCACAGTGCGATGCACATCTAGAACGAGCGTTACGTAGCATGCGTTACGGAACAATCGTTTTGACTTTTCGGGGGAATCGACGTGGCCAAGAAGATCCGCGACCCGCGCTCGCGCCAGCACATCGTGGAGGCGGCGTGGCGGCTGCTCGCGACCCGCGGGCTCGGCGCCACCACCATGCGCGCCGTCGCGGCCGAGGCCGGGGTGTCCACGGGATCGGTCACGCACTACTTCGAGGACAAGGCCGAGCTGATCAACGCGGTGCTGCGGCACAACGGGAAGGTCGCCGCCCAGCGCGTCGTGGAGGCCGTCGGCGAACGCCGCGGGCTCGACGCGGTGCAACGCGCCACCCAGGGGCTGCTGCCGGTCGACGAGGAACGGCTCACCTGCTGGCGGGTGTGGCTGGCGTCGTGGTCGGACGACTCCTCGGGCGGCTTCACCGAGGGCTACCAGGTGTGGCGCTCATTGCTGCGCAGACATCTCAACGAGGCCGTGGCGGACGGCGAGCTGCCCGACGGGCTCGACCTGCCGCACGAGATCGGCGTGCTGGGCACGCTCGTGGTCGGCACCGGGCTGCTCGCGGGCTCCGACATGTCCACCCGCGATCAGCTGCGCAGGCGGGCCCGCCGCATCTTCAACGAGCACTTCGCCCGGCTCGCCCAGCAGCGCTCGTCGGTGTGAACCGGGCGGGATCAATCACGCGGCAGCAGCGGGCCCAAGGGACCGAGGTCGAGGTTGAGCTCCTCGGCGGACAGGTCGAACCGCTCCCGCAGCTCGGTCACCGCTTCATCCAGCTTCATCAGCGCCACTCCGAGGTCCTCGACCTGCGGGTCGGCCAGTTCACCCGAGTCGACGCGCCGCAGCGCCTGGCGTTCCATGAGCTGACGCACCAGCTCGATGATCGTGAGCACCAGCTTGAACAGGTCTCGCTGAACCGACTCCGAGTCGGCGTCGATGCGGCGGGGCAACCCACCACGCGCCCGCCGTTCCTCCTCAGCCATCACCCACCTCCAGCTCGGTACCCGCGGCACCCTCGTAGATGGAGGTGATCAACGCGCGCAACGAGACCCGGACGAGATCGACCCCGGCCAGCGAGATCGTGATGTCCCCGGTCAGCACCACGCCGCCGGCCAACAACCGGTCGAGCAGATCGACCAGCGCGACCTCCTGGGCATCGCGCACCGGTGCGTCGTCCCGAGCGTGCGCCACCTCGGCGTTCTCCGGCCGGGTCACGCCTCCTCGCCCCCGATCACCGCGAACGAGTAGGCGGGCCACGGCCCGGTGACCTCAGCGCGCAGGCCGCCGTCGGCGGCAGTGGCGTGGGCGGCCTCGCGGAACTCGGCGGACCGGTCGGCGTCGACCAGGTAGGCGCCGTTGAGCACCATCGTGCCCTCGTACTTCGCCAGTTCCCGGTTCTGCGCCGGCAGCACCCGAGAGGCGTGCGCCAGCGCGACAAGCTGCCGGTGCAGCCGCTCCGCTCGATCCGCGGCGTCCGACCGGTGCCGTTCGGCGCCTTCGCGGCGACGCCTGATCCGCTCCAGGTAAGCCGATCCCGGCCGCTTGGACGACTCTTCCTCCGGCTGCTGCTCCACGGGGGTTTCGGCGGGGGGATCGGCGAACGCTTTCACCCCCCACTCGATGCGACCGGTGATGCGATCCAGCACCTCCAGCAGCTCGCCGGCGCGGCCGGTCAGCACCTCGCGCACCCGGTCGTCCGAGTAGTACACGGTAGCCAGGCTCAACGGCGCGACCGGCGTGGGAACGGCGCCGATCACCCGGTTGTGCGCTCGCGCCGTCGACTCCAGCCACCGCACGTCCTCGAAGTGCTCCCGCAGGCCCTCCTCGCCGAAATCCGCCGCGTCGACCGTGCTCACCCACGCGACCACGCCCGCCGCGCGCACCGCTCGCACCGGGCGATCGCCGATGCCGGTGACCTCACCCGGTCCCGCGTCACCGCCGGCCCGGGTGATCGCGTAGACGTAGCTCATCGGCTCAGTCACTGCCCTGCTCCTCGATCGCGTCCGGGTCCGCCGCGTCTTCCAGTCGGCGGACTTCGTCGCGCAATCTGCGGTTCTCCTCGACCAGGTCCCGGTGGCCGGCCGACAACGTCGGGTCGGACTCCCACCAGTTGATGCCCATCTCCCTGGCCCGCTCCACCGAGGCGACCACCAGCCTCAGCTTGATCGTCAACAGCTCGATGTCGAGCAGGTTCACCTGGATGTCCCCGGCGATGACGATGCCCTTGTCGAGCACTCGCTCCAAGATGTCGGCCAGGTTCGCCCCCTCCTGGCGCGCGGGCGTGTTCTGCTGGCCGTACCAGGCGGGAGCGCGTGAGCCGCCGGCGTCGGAACCCGTCATCGCCCACCACCTCCCGTCACCGCGAGCCTTCGCCGCGCGGGTACCGCTCGACCCGCCGGTACGACAACAACTCGCCCGCTTCGTCCAGCTCCGCTTCGTAGAGCGCCAGCACGTCGGTCGTCGCCGGGACTCGGCGCGACTCGACCACTTCCACTCCGACGAGCCAGCCCTGCTCGCCCCGTTGCAACGAGGTCACGCCCTCGGCCGACCTCCCGATCAGCTCCTCCAGCTGCTCCAGCGCCAGCCGCGCCACCTCGGGCGCGCGCAACCGGCTCGACCGGGGCGGCGCCGCCTCCGGCGGCGCGCCTTCGTCCGGCGGCGGACGCCGCCTCGGACGGTTCCGTTCCGAGCTTCCCGCGCGGTCCGATGCACCCGGCATGATCGATCACATCTCCCCCGACCTGCGCCGCTGTGCTTCGAACAGCCTTGCCAGGTAGCCGTCGTGCAACTCGTCCCGCTCCTGTTCGGTGATCTCGCCCGCCTCGAAGAGCTCATCCGCCTCGGCCATGCCGCGCTGGATCGTGCCGAGGTCGTAGTACTCGCGCTCAGCCTGCTCCTTCATCCGCTCCGCCACCCACGTCACCGCGCGGATCGGGGCGAGCGGCGCGGTGAGGATCCCGCTGATCAGTCCCATGTCAGCTCTCCGGGAGGAAGTCGTACGGGGCCATCGGCCCCAACAGGCGCAATCGGACCCTGTCCGCCCACCGCTGCCCGAGATCGTCGACACCGTCCTCGAATTCCGCGATCCGGTCCCGATCGACCAGCAACGCGACGCTCAACGCGTCGTCCTGCCCGCTGACCTTCCGCACCGCGGTCGCCGCGGAAAGCGGGTCCAGCGCGGCGAGCGCGACCTCGACGTCGCGCGCCCGCGTGCGTTCCACGGCCTCGCTGACCAGCTCACCGAGCCGGACGCGCTCGGCGTAGCCCTCGTCCTCGGCGGCCTCGCGCAACGAGTCGCGCAGCCGGCCGATCTCGGGGACCTCGGCGACGATCTCGCGCAGGTGCACCTGGTCCGCGTACCGACCGCGCAGCGAGAACTGCACCAAGCCGTCGAGTTCGTGCAGCACCGCGGCGAAGTGGTCGTGATGCTCGGTGAGCAGCTCGTCGTGCACCGCGTCCACATCGGTCACCACACCCCCGAAGCGCAACGGCAGCACCGTGGACTCCGCCGCGACGGTGTCGAGCACCTCCTCGTGGGCCAGCAGGTCCTCCCGCGTGCCCAGCGGGCGGTCGAGTTCCACCTCACTCACCAACGCCGCGAGCGAACCGCAGGTCACTTGGAGCAGGGCACCGCTGCCACCCACCGTCGGCAGTTTCGCGGACACCGGCGCTCCCGCCCGGACGATCCCGTACACGTACACGCCCTGCGTCACCGTTGCGGCGTCCTGATCGGTCCGCGTCGTCATCGGCCCCGCCCCCGATCCCGCGATTCGCGGCGCGGCCGAGCAGGTTCCCGTTCCGGCTCCGCGTCGGAACCGCGAACCTCGTCGAACTTGTCCTTGGCAGCGTCGAGCACGCCTTTCGTCTTGCCCTCGGCACCGCCCTGCGCCATGCCCTGCATCAGCTCGGGCAGGTCCTTGCCGCCCTTCTGATCGAGGTCCAGCCGGTTCGTCGCCTCGGCGAACCGGAGGTAGGTGTCCACGCTCGCGATCACGATCCGCGCGTCCACGGTCAGCAATTCGATGCCCACCAGCGACACACGGACGAAGGCGTCGATCACCAAGCCCTTATCCAAGATCATTTCGACCACGTCGGCCAGGCTGTTGGCCGATCCGCGTTCCACCGCGGACCCGCCCTGCCCGGTGTTGGCCACCGTCACGAGATCACCTACCCCGCTGTTCGCGGGAATCGCGCCGAGATCGACGTGCCGGTTCCGGCCGCCGCGCGGCGGACTCGTCGGACGGGCCGTCCGCTGCGGACTCGTCCTCGTCGTCGTACCCGTCGTCCTCGTCGTCGTACCCGTCGTCTTCCGCGTAGCGGTCGTCGTACCCGTCTTCCTCAGCGCCACCGTCCTCCGCCTCGCGGTCCGCCTGCTCCTGCTCCACGGCGTCCTCGTGCGTGCGGACGACTTCGCGATCCCGGATCTCACCGCGCCAACCCTCGACCTCGTCCTGCTCCAAGATCGTGCGCGTCATCATGTGGCGCTTGATGTGCTTGAAATCGGAACGGACCCGGCGGCCCTGGGCCCGCCAGAGGTTCGCGGTCTTCTCGAAGAATCCCTGCGGATGATATTCCAGGACCAGCAGAATTCGGGTCATCGTCGGAGTGATCTCGTGGAACGTCACCGTCCCGTCCACCGATCCCTTGGACCCGGTCGAATGCCAGACGATCCGAGTATCGGGAACCTGCTCCTGAATGGTCGATTCCCAACTCCGGTGCGACAGGAAGATCTGCGCGCGCCAATTGATCTTCTCATCCGATTCCTGTTCGACGCTCTCGACCTTCCGCGTGAAGCTCGGATAGTCCTCGAAGCACGTCCACTGGTCGTAGACCACCCGCAGCGGCAACCCGACGTCGCACTGCTCGACGATGTTGACGACCTTCGCCGAACCGCTGCCCGCCGAACCACCGACTCCGAGCACTTCGCCCACCTTCTTCTTCGCGACGTCCTTGCCTGCGCTGAGCATCGCCTTGACCGGCCCGGCTCCTTCGGTGAGCTTCTTGCCGCCGGTGACCGCCGCCATCAGTCCGGAGTCACCACCGCCGTCGGCCGCGTAACGGGTGAGCCTGCCGATCAGGCCCTTCGCTTGGTCGCCCAACGCCCCCGCGGCCCGCTCGGCTGCGGCCGACAACAGGTCCTGCCCGGCGTCCGTGAGCCGCCCCCACGGAAGATCCTGCAGCGGGTTCGCGCCCTTGGTCGGGCTCTTGCCTGCCTCAGGCATCGCCTTCACCTCGACTCGGCCGGTCGGCACCGCGACGCGGCGCTGGACGATCGGAAGCGGAGCGACCCCCGCGACCTGCGTGTTCCGGGCGCGCGGGACGCGTGCCCCGAGTGCCCTGCCGGGCACGCGCCCTCGGGCGCTCCGCCTCCGGCGCCTGCTCGGCCTCGGACCCCGCCTCCGGCGCCTGCTCGGCCTCCGGGGCTTCGGGGGCGTCGGCCTCCGGGGCTTCGGGGGCGTCGGCCTCCGGGGCTCCCGCGTTCCGGGTCGGGGAGGCCTCCCCGGCCCCGTCCCGTAGTCCGGCGGCCCGCTCGCTCAGGCTGTCCCCGAGCGACTCGATCTTCCTGGACGCCGCCGCGGTCGCGGCGGCTTTCGCAGCCTCCACCAATTGACCGCGCACATCCCGGGTGAGCGAACTCAGTTCGTCGGACCCGGCGACCGATTTCACGCCCTGCCGCAGCAGTTCGGCCGGATCGGTGGGCAATTTCTTCCCCGCGAGGACGCCACCCACCACGATCGCGAGCTTCATCTTCTTCGTGCGCCCCAGGAAGTAACCGAGCGCCACTGCCGCGGCAATCCGTGATTTCATTGCTCGACCTCCCAGCAGCAGAATGACCGCGACGTTCCGCCACCAAACACCGGAAATCGTTTGTCGATCAGTCTTCGCATATTTCGCCGAACGAGTCGGCTGCTCTTATGCTACGCCCGTGTGGCGGCAGGGAAAGGGACTAACGCACCCGACTACGGCATCCGCCGCCTGGCGCGGGAGTTCAGCGCCCCTCGTAGAAGGTGAAGCGGACCTTCCCGACCCAGATCTCATCGCCGTCGGCGAGCTCGGCGCTGTCCACGACCCGCCGGTTCAGGTAGGTGCCGTTGAGCGAACCCGCATCGCGGACGACGAACCGGCCGCCCTCCCACCGAACCTCGGTGTGGTACCGCGACACGGTCACGTCACCGAGCACGATGTCGCAGTCGCGGTGCCTGCCGAGCACCGTGCAGTTCTGCTCCAGCGGGTAGACCGCCCCCTGCTCCGGGCCACGGGACACCACCAGTGCCGCGGTGCCCGTGCGCGGCTGCACCATCGAGTGCGGTGGCGCGGTGGCGGCTTCGTCGGCCCGCGGTGCGGGAACGCCGACGGTGCTCTCGTCCCTCGACCCGGCCGCATCCTGGGACCCGGGGCGGAACGTTCCGAACGGGGATCGGATCATCATGGTTCTCCCTTGCGCGGACCAGTCAGTTCGTGCGTTTCCCACTGTGGCCCCGATTCGGGGTCGTGCGACCGGGCCCTTCGTCCCTAACCGGTGGTGGCCTCCCGCACACCGCGTGATGAACCGGGTCCGCTGCGCAACCGGACAGGTGACACCGCGCACCACTCCCACCACTCCCGACCACCGAGGGCGAGGTCCCCATCGCTGCTCACCAGTGGCACGGGAGCCGTCCAGGCTCACCGCCAGCACCCCGGACAGCCCGCCGAGCGCGGAGCTCAACGCCGACAGGAAACGTGCGTCGTCCGCGACCGCGGACTCCTCGATTGCCATGGACCCGCTCCGCCGATGATCGTCCGATCCCGTCTCGCAGGCAGCCGCGACCGCACCGACCGGTGTCCTGGCGTCGGGAGCCGGAATCGTGCCGGTGGGCGATCGTGGATCATCACAGGGCCATGACCGGAAGCCAGCAGCTCGCCTTCGGCGCCCGGAACCTCGCTCCTCGCCCGAGGCCCCGGCCCCGGACGGGAAAAGGGGCCGGTCTGCCGCCCCGACCACGGCAGACCGGCCCCGCCGGCGTTCCCCGCTGAAGTACCGCCTCGTCCGGCCCTAAGCGGGGTGCGCTTCGCTCACGTGCAGCGGGGTCCCCTGCATGCACGTGGTGAGCGCGCCGGGATCCGGTCGGCCACGCACCACCAGGTGCGCACCGGGCTTCACCACTGACGGATCGCCGCCGACCAGCAGGTACGGGGTGCGGCCCTGCCCTGGCAGCAGGGAGCACCGGGGCTCCACCCCCGCCTGGACCGTGCCGACCACCGTGATCTCCTGCTCCGCCGGACCGGCGAGCGCAGGGGTGGTCGCGCCCGCAATGCCCAGCACCGCCACGAGCAGCATTCCCACCGTTACCCACCGCGACGTCGTCATGGCGCCCATTGCACAAGGAACTTCCGGCGATCGCCACTTGAAGACCCCGATGAAATTAAACCGAGCACGCGCTCTAATAATGGACCCATGACGCAGGACTCCTCCCCGGTCACCGGGAACGCCACGCTCGCGGTCGAACCCGTCCGACTCCGCTACGGCTCCGTCATCGGCTTACCCGTGCTGGGCGGGCTGATCGGCTGGCTGGTCGCGCTCGCCGCCGGGTGGGTGGCAGGGCTGCGCTGGGCCCCGTTCCAAGGGATGTTCGAGCTGATCGCCTCGTTGCCGCAGCCCGCGGGCACGCTCGGCATCGCCGGGTTCGGCGTGCTCGCCGGCATCGGCTTCTCCTCGCTGAAAGCGGCCGACCGGCTGAGCGTGAACGTGGCCCCGGAACGCGTCGAGTTCCGCCGCGGACGGCGCGCCCCGTCCGAGGTGGCGGGCACCGAGGTGGACTCGGCGTTCCTCGACCGGGGCGCGCTGGTGCTGCAGGACTCAGCGGGCGACGAACTCGCCAGGGAGCAGACCGGCATCCCCGTCGCCACCCTGCGCGCGGCGTTCCACGAGCACGGCTACCGCTGGCTGAAGTCCGACCCGCACGGCGGCGAGTTCGCGCTGTGGGTTCCCGAGACCCCGGCGGTCGGCGTGCGCGCCGACTCGCTGCTGCGGACCCGCGCGCACGCGTTGAAGAAGCGCAACGACACCGATGCCGCGCAGCTGCGCGACGCGATCAAACGCGCCGGTTTCCTGGTCCGCGACGAGAAGAAGCAGCAGTACGTCCGCCCCCGGCCGCAGCGGAACCAGAACTGATGCGCACCGTCGACCCCGACCGCTACGCCGCGCGGCGCAGGAACATCCTCGACGCCGCCGCCGGGTGCTTCGCGCGCAAGGGCTTCGACCGCACGACGACCGCCGACATCTGCTCGACCGCGGGCATCAGCTCCGGCAGCCTGTTCCACTACTTCCCGAACAAGCGCGCCGTGTTCACCGCGATCTTCGAGCAGGACGGCCGCGACAACGCCGCGCAGCTCACCCGCGCGGCGAACGCGCCGGACCCGTGGGCCGCGCTGCTGGAGCTGGTCGACCACCTGGTCCGGCCGCTCACCGACTGCCGCAACTCCGGCCTGGTCGTCGAGCTGATCGCGCAGGCAGGGCGGGACGAGGAGCTCGCGACGCTGGTCGCGCGCAACGACCGCGACCTGCGCGAGGGCATCGCGGCCTTGCTCGGCAAGGCCGCCGAGCAAGGCCGGATCGACCCCGGCGTCGACGCCGAACGAGCCGCCCACTGGGTCCTGGGCCTGGCCGACGCCCTGTTCTCCCGCAGCGGGGTCGCCCCGGACTTCGACGCACTCGACCAGGTCCCGACGCTCCGGCTGATCCTCTCCCGCTACCTCGGCGCCGTCGGAGCGACCGCCGAGCGCTGACCACCCCACCCGTGGTGATCAAGCCGGACGCACGCTGCCTCACCAGCGATGATGACCACCCCGGAGCGACGCTGAGGTTTCCTCGATCCGTGCAGCCCGGACCGGGTCAGTCGAACAGCGGGCCGCGGTGCACCTTGTGCTGCGCCGCCTGGGCCAGGGGGCGCAGGACGAGGCTGTCGATGTTGACGTGCAGCGGCTGGGCGACCGCCATGGCCACGACCCCGGCCACGTCGTCGGCGGTCAGCGGCCGATCGACGTCCGCGTAGACGGCGTCGGCCTTGTCCTGGTCACCGTGGAAGCGGTTCCGGGAGAACTCGTCGGTGTGCACCATGCCCGGCTGGATCTCGATGACCCGGACCGGCTGCCCGGCCAGTTCCAGGCGCAGCGTCTCGGTCAGCGCGTGGGCGCCGTGCTTCGACGCGCTGTAGCCCGCGCCGCCCTCGTAGTTGACGAACGCGGCCGTCGACGTCATGTTGACGATCGTGCCGCCGCCACCGGCGCGCAGCAGCGGCAGCAGCGCCTGGGTCACGTGCAGGGTGCCGAGCACGTTCACCGAGAACATGCGCTGCCACTCCTCGGGCTTGCCCGCCGAGACCGGGTCCGATCCCCACGCGCCGCCCGCGTTGTTCACCAGCACGTCGCAGGCGTCGAGCTCGGCGGCGAACGCGGCGACGGAGTCCTGATCGGTCACGTCGAGCGCCAGGGCCCGCCCGCCGATCTCCTCCGCGAGCTCCGCGAGGCGGTCCTGCCTGCGGGCGGCCACCACGACGTGGAAACCGTCCCCGGCCAGGCGACGGGCGGTGGCCGCGCCGATCCCACTGCTCGCTCCGGTCACCACGGCGGTCTGCGTCACAACAACTCCCCTGCTCAAGCCGATCTCCGGACCAACCCTAGAAAACGGTCCGAGCGGTCTCAACACGGGGCTTTTCGGGCCCGATTTCTCCTAATAGCACCACTCCGCCCGCGAATGTGACTACCCTCAGTAGTGCCCTGATCATCCACGGCGTCCCGCTACCGCCACCGACCAACGCGAGGTGAGGCCGGTCGTGCTCTACGGCATCGACATCTCCCACCACCAAGGCGCGTTCGACCTGGGCCGCACTCGGGCCGAGGGATTCGAGTTCGCCTTCCTCAAAGCGACCGAAGGGAGTTCCTTCGTCGACAGCAGGTTCGGTGCGAACCTCGGCAACGCCCGCGCCGCCGGACTGCTCGTCGCCGCTTACCACTACCAGCGCGCCGAATCGAGCGCCGCTTCGCAGGCCGGGCACATCATCAACACGGTGCCCGCCGACGTGCCGGTGATCCTCGACGTGGAGGACGGCGGCGGCGGTCCCGACCTGTCCCGCGACATCATCGGGCGCCTGCTGGCGGCCGGTTACCGGTCGCCGCTGCTGTACCTGCCGCGCTGGTACTGGGAGCAGATCGGCTCGCCACCGCTGGGCGGACTACCACCGCTGTGGTACTCGCGCTACGCCAGCAACGAGGGCGGCTACGCCAGCGAGATCTACGAGCGCTACCGGGACTTCTACGACGCCCAGTGGGGCGGCTACGGCGGTCTCGGCGTCGCGATCCTGCAGTTCACCAGTTCCGCCACCGTCGCCGGGCACGCACCGGTCGACGCGAACGCGTTCCGCGGTACCCGCGAGGAGCTCGCGGGGCTGCTCAGCTCATCCACTCCGGAGGACGACTTGACTCCCGATCAGGCGCAGAAGCTCAACGAGATCCACCACGAGCTGTTCGGCCCGCGCGGACCGCAGGGCCAGATCGTGGGCTGGGGCACCGAGGCGGGCAACCACACCGCGATCGGCCTGCTGGTGCACATGTTCAACGCCCTGCTCGGGCCGAGGCCGTCCCGGGTGCCGGGTGCCGAGCACGTGCTGGTGCCCGCGGTGGACGCGATCCGGGACACCAACGGCGTGGTGTACCAGCTCCCCGCGATGATCAACGCGGGCGCGACGGGCGACCCGCAGGCGGTGGCCGAGGCGCTGCGCCCGGTGATCGCCGAGGCCGCCGGCCCGGCGATCCGCGAGTCGGTCACCGAGGTCTTCGGAGCCGACGACCCGGCCCGCACCGAGGCCGTGGTGCAGGCGATCGCCAACCGCCTCGCCGCCCGGCAGGCGCCCACCCAGCAGATCCCGGCCCAGGCCCCCGCTCCGCAGGCCCCGGTCCAGCAACCCCCGGCGCAGTGATCGCCCGAGCGCACCGGCCGACGCCGGCGTGAGCGGACCGTTCGCCCGGGACCGGTCGAACGGTCCGCTCACCCACGCCCCTGCCCGGCACGCGCGGGCGCGCCGGACTCGGAGTGCACGGCTCGCGGGCGCCGGTTCCGTGGGCTGTTCCTGGGCGACCTTGAGCATCCCGGCCTGCGGGTTCGTCTCCACGTAGATGT
>NZ_JAPFGB010000060.1 GCF_026241095.1 Saccharopolyspora sp. NFXS83
GGCCGTGCACCGCACGGCCGCGCCGCATGCCCGCGCCGGTCCCCGCTCGTACGGTGGAACCCGGCGCACTCCCGCGCATCAGACCACCGGTGAAGGGACGCTGAGCGATATGACCAGCGCTGACGTGCTCGTCGACGGCTACGACCGGATTCGGGAAGCGGTGCACGACGCGACCCGCAAGCTGAGCGAGGACGACCTCGCCCTGCGCCTCGACCCGCAGGCCAACTCGATCGCCTGGCTGATCTGGCACCTCACGCGGGTGCAGGACGATCACCTCGCGGGTGCGGCGGGAACCGAGCAGGTGTGGTTCACCCAGGGCTGGCGGGACCGGTTCGACCTGCCCTTCGACGATCTCGACATCGGCTACGGCCACAGCTCCGAGCAGGTGGCGCAGGTGCGGGCCGAAGCGGAACTGCTGCTCGGCTACCACGATTCGGTGCACGAGCAGACCGTCACCTATGTGGCCCGGCTCTCCGACACCGACCTGGACGAGATCATCGACCCGGACTGGACGCCCCCGGTCACGCGCGGCGTCCGCCTGGTGAGCGTGCTGGCCGACGGCTTGCAGCACGCGGGCCAGGCGGCGTTCATCCGCGGCATCGCGGAACGCAGGTGAGGTCCGCGCAGGTCGATGTCCCGGAAGTCGTCGCCCCGCACCCGCGTTCGCGCGGTGCGGGCGTCACTGCTCGGCGCGGATGAGGCGGCGGGCGGCTTGGGCGCCGAGGCTGGTCTCGATGTGCTCGCGCATGATGTCGGCCGCCGCGTCGGCCTCGCCCGCGACGACGCATTCCACGAGCATCCGGTGCTCCTCGTCCTTCTTCGCCCGCGCCTGCGGCCCGCGGTCGATCTCCAGCGCGAGCCTGCGGTACCGGTCCGCCTTGTCCCACAGGCCGTCGAGCGTCTCGATGAGCAGGTCGTTGTGCGAGGCGCGGTAGATCGCGACGTGGAAGCGGCGGTGGTGCAGCAGCTGCCGGTGCTCGGGGTCGGTGGGCAGTGAGCGCAGTCCGGTGGCGGCCTCCCGGATCTCGGCGATCTCCGCCTTGGTACGCCGTTGCGCGGCCAGCGACACCGCGAGCGGGTCCAGCGAGCGCCGGATCTCCAGCAGGTCGCGGGCCTCTTCCGCGTGGAGC
>NZ_JAPFGB010000061.1 GCF_026241095.1 Saccharopolyspora sp. NFXS83
CCGTTGCGCTGGGCGTCGGAGAGCCGCTCCAACAGCAGAAGGCCGACGCCTTCGCCCCAGCCGGTGCCGTCCGCAGCACCCGCGAACGACTTACACCGCCCATCCACCGCCAGTCCCCGCTGGCGGCTGAACTCCACGAAACCCGCAGGCGAGGACACCACGGTGACGCCACCGGCCAGAGCGAGCGTGCTCTCGCCCTGCCGCAGGGATTGCGCCGCGAGGTGCATCGCCACCAACGACGACGAACACGCCGTATCCACGGTCACCGCCGGGCCTTCCAAACCGAACGTGTAAGCGATCCGTCCGGAAGCCACGCTGCCCGCGGTGCCGCTGGACAGGAAACCCTCGACTCCATCGGGAATCTCGGACAGCCGGGAGAAGTAGTCGTTCGAGAGCAGGCCGGCGAACACTCCGGTGCGGCTGCCTCGCAGCGTCTGAGGGTCGATACCGGCCCGTTCGAACGTTTCCCACGCCGCCTCCAGCAACAGTCGTTGCTGCGGGTCCATCGCGATGGCTTCGCGCGGGCTGATGCCGAAGAACGCCGAGTCGAACCCGGCGACGTCATCCAAGAACCCACCCTCGACGGAGTAGCTCTTCCCGACGGCGTCCGGATCGGGATCGTAAAGACCCTCGACATCCCAACCGCGATCCACCGGAAAACTCGACACCGCATCGGTTCCCGAATCAACCAGCCGCCACAGGTCCTCCGGACCCGCGACCCCGCCGGGGAACCGGCAACTCATCGCCACGATCGCGATCGGCTCATCACTGGCCGCCGCGGTCACGGTCACCGGCCCGGCGGTATCGGCTGGTTCACCGAGTAGTTCGGTGCGCAGACGTTCCGCCAGCACCACCGGTGTGGGGTGGTCGAACACCAGCGTGGCCGGTAGTCGCACACCAGTGGCGGTGGTGAGCCGGTTGCGGAGTTCGACGGCGGTGAGTGAGTCGAATCCGGCTTCTTTGAATGCCTGGTTCGCGTCTAC
>NZ_JAPFGB010000062.1 GCF_026241095.1 Saccharopolyspora sp. NFXS83
ACAGCTCGTTTCAGAATGATCGGCGTGTCTGATGGCGATGTTTGATCGACTCGGTGCATGGTCTCGGCATGATCGAGGAGTTGGTGCCAGAGGAGTTGTGGTCTCGGGTTCAGCCGTTGCTCCCGGCGCGTCCGCCTCGTCGACGTCGATACCCGGGTCGTTTGCCGGCCGACGACCGGGCCGCGTTGGCAGGGATCGTGTTCGTGCTCAAGACCGGGATCACCTGGCGGGAACTGCCTCGGGAAGTGGCTGGGTGTTCCGGGGTGACGTGTTGGCGCAGGTTGCGGGACTGGACCGAGGCCGGGGTTTTCCAAGCGGTGCACGAGCTGCTGCTGGACCAGCTGCGGGCCTTGGATCGGCTCGATCTGAACACCGTCGTGGTCGACGGCTCGCACGTGCGGGCCCTGAAAGGGGGGCGGCCACGGGCCCCTCGCCCGTCGATCGGGCTCGGCCCGGCTCGAAACACCATGTGATCACCGAGGCCGGTGGTATCCCGCTGGCGGTCACGCTCACCGGCGGCAACCGCCACGACAGTACCCAGCTGCTCCCGCTGGTCGACGCCCTGCCCACGATCCGGGGCAAACGTGGCCGACCGTGGCAGCGGCCTCGCTGGCTCTACGGCGACCGCGGTTACGACTACGAGCAACACCGGAAAGCCCTGCGCGACCGGGAAATCGTCCCGCGTATCGCCCGCAAGAACACCGCTCACGGATCCGGCCTCGGCAAGGTCCGTTGGGTCGTGGAACGCACGTTTGCCTGGCTGCACCAATACAAACGTCTCCGCACCCGCTACGAACGACGCGCCGACCTCCACCTCGGACTCCTCCAACTCGGCTGCGCCCTCATCTGCTACCGCCAACTACCAACCTCATTCTGAAACGAGTTGT
>NZ_JAPFGB010000063.1 GCF_026241095.1 Saccharopolyspora sp. NFXS83
GGGCCGGAGGTGGTGGAATCCGGTGGAGTGGGGTCAGAAGTCCCAGGTGAGCAGCAGGTAGTCGTGCGTGCGCGCGATTTCGGAGCAGTGCGGGCACTGCTCGGTGATCTGCTCGGAGCGGGGGCGGCGCGGCGGCGGGGTGTCGAAGGGGGCGCGGATCCAGGTGCCGCACAGCGTCGCGGCCCGCTCGCCGCCGGGCAGCGCGCCCGGCCGGGAAGGCGTGGCGTGCCGCAGGTGCAGCGCGAGCCCGACGACCCAGAACGCCACCGGTTTGGGGCATCGGAACGGATGGGGCAGCGCCATTTCGTCCTCCTTTCGGTTCGATCACCGGCGGAACCGCTGACGAAACGAAAGGTAGATCGCTACCTTCTGGCGCAGCGAATTTGTGACGCCGCAGATCAGCGGCCTTTCGCGGCACGTAATTGTTCAGGTCCCGACCCGATCCCGTGACGGAATCCGGAGGTCATCGAATGCGGCAGTCAGAAGCCCTGCGTCAGCTCGGACTCGGCGTGCGCCTGCGCACCTTGCGCGAGAACAAGGGAATGACCACCCGTTCGGTGGGATCTGCCTTAGGTGTCTCACGATCCTCGATCAGCCGAACCGAGCGCGGACTCCGCGCACCGGACCGCGAAGAGGTGAGCGCGCTGTGCGCGTTGTTCGGAGTGGTCGGCGACGAGAAGCAGGAGTTGCTGGACCGCGTGGGGGAATCGCAGGAGACTTCGGCGTGGCTCGCGTTGGGCGACGGCATGTCCGATCAGCTCGCGAGCCTGCTCGTGCTCGAACGCGAGGCAGCGAAGATCACCTGCGTGGAGCTGGCGTTGGTTCCCGGCTTGGCGCAGGCGCCCGACTACACCCGCTGCCTGATGGCTATGTCCGACCGT
>NZ_JAPFGB010000064.1 GCF_026241095.1 Saccharopolyspora sp. NFXS83
GAGCAGGTCGCACCGTCGTGGAACTACCGACCTACCCGTTCCAACACCAACGATACTGGCTCGAAGCCCCGCCATCGACCGACCACCCGCTGCTGAGCACAGCCCTGTCCTTGGCCGATGGGGGCGGCGCGGTGCTGAACGGCCGGTTGTCGTTGCGCACCCATCCGTGGCTGGCTGATCACGCCGTCTTAGGGTCGGTGTTGTTCCCCGGTACGGGGTTCGTCGAGTTGGCGCTGCGGACCGCGGACGAGGTCGGCGCTGCCGGCATCGAAGAACTCGTGGTGTCGGCGCCGCTGACCCTGGCGGAACGCGGCGAAGTCCATGTCCAGGTGACGGTGACGGCGCCCGATGAGACGGGCCGCCGCTCACTGACCGTGCACTCGCGCACGGACGAGGAGTGGGTGCTCCACGCCTCCGGCATGCTGACCCAAAACCACCAGGACACACCGGTCTGGCCGAAACAATGGCCACCAGCCGGGGCCGAAACCGTCGACGTGCAAGGTCTGTATCGCGGACTGGCGGAGGCGGACTTGACCTACGGTCCGCTGTTCCAGGGCCTGACCGCAGCGTGGCGGGTCGGCGACGAGGTACTAGCCGAGGTCACCCTCCCGGATGGGGCGGTGACCACCGGCTTCGGACTGCATCCGGTCCTGTCCGACGCGGCGTTGCACGCGGTCGGGTTGAACGCGGGAACGCAGACGCGGTTGCCGTTCGCCTTCCGGGACGTCTCGCTGCACGCGGTGGGCGCTTCCACGCTGCGCGTACGGGTGTCCCCTGCCGGTACGGACGCGGTGTCCGTGGAACTCGCCGACGCGGCCGGACAACCGGTGGCGTCGATCGGAGAACTGGTGCT
>NZ_JAPFGB010000065.1 GCF_026241095.1 Saccharopolyspora sp. NFXS83
CGATGGCTTCGCGCGGGCTGATGCCGAAGAACGCCGAGTCGAACCCGGCGACGTCATCCAAGAACCCACCCTCGACGACATAGCTCTTCCCGGCCACGTCCGGATCGGGATCGTAAAGACCCTCGACGTCCCAGCCTCGGTCCACGGGGAAGCCCGACATCGCGTCGGTTCCCGTATCCACCAGCCGCCAGAGGTCCTCCGGACCCGCGACCCCGCCGGGGAACCGGCAACTCATCGCCACGATCGCAATCGGCTCATCACTGGCCGCGGTGGCCACCACTGGTCCAGCGGTACCAGCCTGCTCACCCAGCACCTCCGAGAGGAGCCGCTCTGCCAGCGAGGTAGGTGTGGGGTGGTCGAACACCAGGGTGGCTGGCAGCCGGACGTCCGTCGCCGCGGTGAGCCGGTTGCGGAGTTCCAGCGCGGTGAGTGAGTCGAATCCGGCTTCTTTGAATGCCCGGCCCGCGTCCACTCCACTAGTTCCGGACAGACCTAGGACGGCGGCGGCGTGGGTTCGGACGAGGTCGATCAGGAACGTGGTGCGTTGTTCGTCGGTCATCGAAACGAGCCTGCGGGCCAATCCACCTGTCTCGATGGTGGCCGCAGTGTTCCGCACTGGCGCTGTGCGGGACACCAGCCCGCTCAACAACGGCGGAATGTTCTCACTTCTGCCCAGTGCGGCGGTGTCCAGCTTGGCGGCCAGCACGTAGGCGGGTTCGGCGAACCGGGCCAGGTCGAACAGACCCATGCCCTCCTCGCTGCTCAACAGGGCCAACCCGGATGCGTTGATCCGCCGCATATCGGTAACACCCAGATGCCCGGTCAT
>NZ_JAPFGB010000066.1 GCF_026241095.1 Saccharopolyspora sp. NFXS83
GGGCTGAACTTTCGGGACGTGCTCATCGCCTTGGGTGTCTACCCCGACTCCGACGCCGTGCTCGGTGGTGAGGGTGCGGGTGTCGTCGTGGAGGTGGCCCCGGACGTGACCGGTGTCCGGGTCGGTGACGAGGTGTTCGGCCTTTTCGAAGGTGCGGGTCCGGTCGCGGTGGCTGACGCGCGTTTGGTGGCTGCCAAGCCGGCCGAGTGGTCGTGGGAGCAGGCGGCTGCGGTGCCGGTGGTGTTCCTTACCGCCTATTACGGGTTGGTGGATCTGGCTGCG
The DNA here is from genome assembly GCF_026241095.1 of Saccharopolyspora sp. NFXS83. Taxonomy (GTDB): domain Bacteria; phylum Actinomycetota; class Actinomycetes; order Mycobacteriales; family Pseudonocardiaceae; genus Saccharopolyspora_C. Next base: position 283 of record NZ_JAPFGB010000066.1, read on the forward strand.
GCCAAGCCGGGTGAGCGTGTCCTGATCCATGCGGCTGCCGGTGGTGTCGGTTCCGCCGCGACGCAACTCGCTCGCCACCTCGGTTTGGAGGTCTTCGGAACAGCAAGCACCGGCAAGTGGGACACCTTGCACGCCACCGGCTACGACGCCACCCACATCGCCAACTCACGCACACTGGACTTCGAACAACACTTCCTCGACGCCACCGACGGCGCAGGCGTCGACATCGTCCTGGACTGCCTGGCCGGAGAATTCGTCGACGCCACCCTCCGACTACTCCCCCGAGGCGGCCGATTCCTCGAACTGGGCAAAGCCGACATCCGCGACCCGGACACCATCGGCGCCGACCACCCAGGAATCACCTACCAGGCCTACGACCTCGCCGAAGCCGGGACACCACGACTACAACAGATCCTCGCCGACATCGTCGACCTGTTCACCCGCGGCATCCTTCAACCGATCCCGGTGTCATCCTTCGACATCCGCCGCGC
>NZ_JAPFGB010000067.1 GCF_026241095.1 Saccharopolyspora sp. NFXS83
CGCGCGACCACCACCGCCCCAGGCGGCACCACCGGCATGGACGCGATGTCAGCGTAGGAAGGCGCCTCGCCTGCCACTCCGAGGTCGTCGGGTCCGAGCACGGCCCAAGCAGCGTCTTCCGGTTGCCCGGTGACGGGCGTCCAGTCCAGGGCGAACAGCAGGTCGTGGTGAGTGGGACGGGACGCGGCCAGATCCGTGGCGGACACCGGCCGCAGGACCAGTTCTCCGATGGTGGCCACCGGTTGTCCGGCCGCGTCGGCGAGTTCCACGGACACCGCGTCCGTACCGGCAGGGGACACCCTTACACGCAGCGTGGAAGCGCCCACCGCGTGCAATGACACGTCCCGGAAAGTGAACGGCAGCCGTGTTCGCGCCGCCGCGCCTGCCAGGTCGCTCATCCCGATCGCGTGGAGTGCTGCGTCCGAAAGCGCAGGGTGGAGACCGAAACCGGTAGCCGCAGAAGGATCCGGCAGCGAAACCTCGGCGAACACCTGGTCGCCGAGCCGCCACGCCGCGGTCAGGCCCTGGAACAGCGGCCCGTAATCCAGACCGACCTCGGCCAGGTCGGGATACAGCCCCTGCGCGTCGATGGTTTCGGCCCCGGTTGGTGGCCATTGTTTGGGCCAGGTTGGTGTGTCCTGGTGGTTTTGGGTCAGTGTGCCGGAGGCGTGCAGTGTCCATTGGTCGTTGGTGTGGGAGTGGACGGT
>NZ_JAPFGB010000068.1 GCF_026241095.1 Saccharopolyspora sp. NFXS83
GACCAGGGAAGGCGAACGCCAACTTCCCCTCGGCCACCACACCCCGGGCCACAGTGGCGGCCGAACCCCCACCGGCCGAACCCCCACCGGCCGAATCCTCACCGGCCAGGACATCTAGTGCGTCCACCAGACCTGCCCGATCGTCGGCCACCACCGCCGCACGGTGCACCAGTCCGGCGCGCGTCGTCGCCAACGACCAACCCACATCCACCGGACTCAGGTCGGGGCGATCCTGCACGAACGCGCGCAACCGGGCGGCCTGCGCCAGCAGTGCGGGCTCACTCCGAGCCGACAACACCCACGGCACCACCTTCGGCACCGGACCGGAAGACGCCGCGTGGGATTCGAGTTCGTGCTCTGGTGCCTGTTCGAGGATCACGTGTGCGTTGGTGCCGCTGATACCGAACGACGAGACACCCGCACGACGCGGTCGACCGACTTCGGGCCATGCCTGTGCCTCGGACAACACCTCCACCGCACCGGTCGTCCAGTCCACCTGCGGAGTCGGCTCGTCGACGTGCAAAGTCTTCGGCAGTTGGCCACGCTGCATCGCCAACACCATCTTGATGACACCCGCGACACCGGCCGCGGCCTGGGTGTGACCGATGTTCGACTTGATCGAGCCGAGCAGCAGCGGCTCGTCCCGGTCCTGCCCGTA
>NZ_JAPFGB010000069.1 GCF_026241095.1 Saccharopolyspora sp. NFXS83
TCGTGCTCGGGTCTGACGACCTCCGTCTCGCGGAAGGGAAGACCTCCTACCCTGACATCGCTTCCCTGGCGGCTGCGATGCCTACGGCTGCGGTGGTCGCGCGGACGTACGAGGGTGATCTGGCTGCGGCGGTGCACACGGCGACGCGCGACACGTTGGTGTTGTTGCAGGAGTGGCTGGCCGATCCCCGCTTGGACGATGTGCCGTTGGTGTTCGTGACCCGTGGTGCGATCGCGGCATCCCACGAGGAGGACGTCACGGATCTGCCGGGTGCGGCGGTGTGGGGGCTGGTGCGGTCGGCGCAGTCGGAGAACCCCGGCCGGTTCCTGCTGGTCGACGTCGATGACGAGGGCGCGGCGCTGCTCCCAGCCATAGTGGCTGCCCGGGAGGCCCAGAGCGCGGTTCGCGGCCGGCAGGTGTCGGTGCCCAGGCTCGCGCGGGTAAGTGCCGGTGGATCCCTGATTCCGCCGCCGGAACCGACGTGGCGGCTGAACGTGACGAAGAAGGGCAGCCTGGAGGACCTGGCCCTGCTCGGCGCGCCGGAGATGACCCGCGAACTGGGTTCAGGTGAAGTGCGGCTCGCCGTACGGGCCACAGGGCTGAACTTTCGGGA
>NZ_JAPFGB010000007.1 GCF_026241095.1 Saccharopolyspora sp. NFXS83
GCGGTTGACCAGGCGGTTTCCTCGGCGCGGGCGGGTCACATGTTCTGCGCGCCGGCTTTGATGGCCCTGCGGATTCGGGTGTAGGTGCCGCAGCGGCAGATGTTGCGGATCTCGTCCAAGTCCGCGTCGGTGATGTCGCGGCCTTCCTCGGTGACCTGCCGGACCTTCGCGACGGCGGCCATGATCTGGCCGGGCTGGCAGTAGCCGCACCGGGCGACGTCCTCCTCCAGCCACGCCTCCTGCATCGGGTGGAGGTCCTGGCCCACGGTGCCGGGCAGGCCTTCGATGGTGGTGACCTCGTCCTCCGGCGTGATGTCACCGACCCGCACCGAGCAGGGGTTGAAGGCCTTGCCGTTGAGCGGCCCGCGCCACGGGCTCGCGCCGGGCGCAGCAGCACTGCCCGCTGGATCGGGTGCTGCACGCGTGGCGGCTCGGCGGCCAAGTGCTGTGGGCCGACCTGGCCTCCCGCACCGGCGCGCAGAGCCCCGAGGAGGTGCGCCAGCTCGTCGGCGCGGCCGGTGAGCTGTGGGGCGTCACCGAGCGGTTCTCCACCGAGATGGCGCTGAGCTACCACACCTCGGAGCAGGAGAGGCTCGGCGGCGTGGAGCTCCGGCACACCATGATCCTGGACGCGCTGCTGGACGGCCGGGCCGCCGAGGTCCGCGCCGAGGCGGAGCACCTGCTCGACCTGGGCCGGGGCCGCAACTTCGTGGTGGCGGTCGCGGAGACATCGGGCGAGCACCAGGTCTCCCCGCGCGAGCTCACCCAGGCGTTGCAGCGCCGCGGGCTGCGCTCCGCGTGGCGGCTGCGCACCGGGTGCCAGGTCGGCATCATCGGCGTCGACGACGGCCGGGTAGGCGAGGTCGCCGCCGCGTTGCGCGAACACGCGGTGTCCCGCATCGGCGTCTCGCAGACGCTCACCGCGCTGATGGAGGTGGGCGCCGAGTACCGGATGACGATGCTCGCGATGGCCACGCTGCCCGCGCACCGGCGGGGTGCGGTGGCGCTGGACGACTGCCTGCCGGACGCGCTGGCGCTGAGTTCGCCGGAGCTCGCGGACCGGATGGTCGCGGTGCCGTTCGGCCCGGTGCTGGCCCTGCCCGCGGCCGAACGGGAGGAGCTGCTGCGCACCACCTCAGTGTGGATCAGGTCGCTGGGTTCGACGCTGCGCGCGGCGAAATCCCTGTACTGCCACCGGAACACGGTGCTCAACAGGTTGCGCCGACTGGAGTCCCTGACCCACCTGGACCTCAGCGATGTCACGGTGGCCGCAGGTGCTGCTGGCCCTGTCCATCCTCCGCCGCGAAGGCCGCCTCCCGGCGGAACTCGACTCGGGGTGACGGCTCCCGCGCACGACGAACGCCGACGGCGCGGTGCCCCGACGACCGCCGTCGTCGGGACACCCGGCCGTCAGCTCACAGGTCGCCGGTGGCGTAGTAGGCGCGGCAGGTGTCGTTCTCGTCGTAGTCGGTGGCGATTTCCAGGATCTTCGCCGTGTCGGCCAGCGGGGTGAGCGAGGAGCTGTAGTTCGGGCAGGGTTCGTTGCGCGCGCCCGGAACCTGGACGGGCGCGGCGATCTCCGCGTTGTCGCCCGAACCCGGCTGGTCGCTGACGAACAGGGTGGCGCCGTTGCCTTCGGCGACGGTGCCGTCGGGGTGCTTGAGCTCCTGGCCGACGGTCACCACCTTCCCGTCCGGAGTGCCGTCGCCCACCACCGTGATCTTCGGCGCGTGCGCGAAGAACCTGCCGTCCGGGAGCGCGAGCAGCGTCCCGGCCTCGGCCGGATCGCCCCAGTTCGAACCGTCCTCGGAAACCCGGAAGTACGCGGCGCAGTCGTACGCGTCGCCGGTGCCGCAGATCTCGTAGGAGAAGTAGTACCGGTCGTCGGGCAACCGGCGGATCACCGGCATTCCCGGTCGCTGCCCCGGATTCTCCAGCGCCACCACGTTCTCCGGCGCTGCCCAGTTCACCCCGTCCGTGGACGCGGTGCGGCGCAGCACCTGGCTGTGCGCGGGCTGGTCGTTCTCATCGGCGAAGTAACAGCCGAGCGCGCCGTTCGCGTCCACCGCCAGCTCCGGCTCCCAGAAGCCCTTGTCCCCCGAAGCGGTCCCGCAGGTCGACAGGTACGACCAGGTCCGTCCCTGGTCGCGGCTCTGGAACACCGGCAGGTGCATCCGCCGGTTCTCCTCGTTTGCCCCGACGCTCGCCGTCCACAGCAGGGTCCCTGCCGGCAGTTCGCCCACCTGCCGGGGCAGTTCGAGCATGCTGCCGCAGCACAGCCCGGTCTCGAACGACGGGTCGCTGATCCGCCCGACCTCGGTGAACGTGACGCCTTCGTCGGTGCTCTCGTAGATCGGCGCGGCGCCGCCGTCCGCGCCGAAGCTGACGGTGGCGGCCAGCACCGTGCCCGACGCCTCGCCCGCGTGCTGCAACCGCACCGACGTCGGGTACAGCCCCATGTCGTCGGACAGCGGAGTGCCCGTCGCCGCGGGAGACGCCGCACCGGTGGTGGGGAGCGCCAACGCCACCAGCGCCGCGCACAGCAGGAACGTTCTCAGTTTCGCACCACGCATAGGTTCACTCTCCCCAGAGCGGGTTCGGTGAGCGCACGGACCACCCGGCGACCACGCCGAAGTCTGCCCCGGCGAGCGCGGGCGTGACGACCGCCACCGGGGTGGGGAGGGCTTTCCCCGCCCCGGAGCGGGATCAGAGGGGGCCGGTGGCGAAGTAGGCGTGGCACTGCTCGCCTTCGTCCTCGTCCGCCGCGATCTCCAAGATCTGCGAAGGCTCGCCCAGCGGGACCAGCGCGGAGCTGTAGTTCCCGCACGACTCGCCGTCCGCGCTCGGCACGTGGACCGGGGCGGTCGAGCCGGTGAACTCCGCCGTTCCCGGATGTTCGCTGACCAGCAGGGTGCCGCCGTTGCCGTCCGCCGTCGTTCCGTCTGCGTTCTTGAGCTGCTGCCCGACGGTGACGAGCAGTCCGTCGGGGGTGCCGTCGTCGATCACCGCGATCTTCGGGGCGTGCGCGAAGAACGTGCCGTCGCCCAGCGCGATCGGCGTTCCCGGATCGGTCTCGTCGCCCCAGTCGACACCGTCGGGCGACACTCGCAGGTACGCGGCGCAGTCGTGGGAACCGCCCGAGCCGCAGATCTCGTAGGACATCACCGATCGCCCGTCCGGCAGCCGCCGGACCACCGGCATTCCCGGCCGCCGTTCCGGCTGCTGCAGTGCCACCACGTCCTCCGGATCGGACCAGGTCACGCCATCGCCCGAGGTGGTCCGGACGATCCGCTGGCTGTGCTGGAAGTCGGCGTTCTCATCGGCGTACGAGAAGTAGCAGTACAACCGGCCACCGGCCACCGTCAACTCCGGTTCCCACAGCCCGTCCTTGCTGGTCGCCGCCGCGCAGGGGTGCTCGAGCGGTGTCCACTCGACCCCCTGGTCCCGGCTTTGGAACACCGCCAGCCGCATCCGCCGATCGTCGTTCGGGTCCTCCGGGGGCTGGGGGTTCTCCAGGTCGGGGCCGTTCGCGCCGACGCTGGCCGACCACAGCAGAGTTCCCGCGGGCAAGTCGCCGACCTGCTGCGGCATTTCGAGCAGGCTGCCGCAGCACAAGCCGGTCGTGAACGACGGATCGGTGATCCGGTGGATCTCGGTGAACGTCGCGCCGCCGTCGGTGCTCCGGTAGATCGGTGCGGATCCCTCGGGGCCGAAGCTGACGGTCGCCGCGAGCACCGTTCCGTCGGCCTCGCCCGAGTGCCGCAACCGCACCGCCGCCGGGAACTTCCCGTTGTCCTCCGCCAGCCGCGTGCCGGTGGCCGCCGCAGCGCGAGTGGCGTGCTCAGCGGCCGGTGCGGTGACCGCCCCGCACCCCGTCGCTCCCAGCAGCACCGCTGCCAGCGCCGCGCACACCAGTCTCCCCGATTTCGAACCCACCCTCGCCCCTTCCTCCGCGCGGCCCGGACCGCGACGTGCCCGCGACATCGCGCGGTGATCGGAGCCCAGTGTCATCGGAGGCCGACTCCCGGCATACCGCGACACGGAGGCCTCCCCGCCGTCGATCGGGCATTCATGCCTGCCCGATCGACGCGCCGCCCTCCCGCTACCGACGTAGGTGTCCGGGCACCTGCACCGGCACATCACCGAAGGCGACCTGCTGCGGCTGAGCGCTCCGTTCGGCGACGTCACCCTCGGCGACGGCGACGGGGCGGTGCTGCTGGCCTCCGCGGGCATCGGTTGCACCCCGGTGATCGGCATGCTCGCCCACCTCGCCGCGACCGGATCACCGCCGCGTCGTCGCCGTGCACGCCGACCGCAGCGAGCGCACGCACGCCCGCCGGGCCGAGTTCGACCAGTTCGTCGCGAAGCTGCCCGACGCGACTGCGCACGTCTGGTACGAGGAACCGGAAGGAGCCGAGCACCCCGGTGACCGGACCGGCTTGGTGGACCTCGGCACCGTCGACATCCCGGACGGGACGACCGTCTACCTGTGCGGCCCGCTGCCGTTCCTGCGCGCGGTGCGCGCCCAGCTGCTGAACCGCGGAGTGCCCGCGGACGCCATCCGCTACGAGGTCTTCGGTCCCGACATGTGGCTGGCGCAGTGACACCGGAGCCGACGCGGTGCCGACGGGCCGGGGTCGGCGGAGCCCCCGGGCCGCCCGGTCGACGTCAGGACCACTCCGGTCCGTCTGGGTAGCTGAAGCGGCGCAGCGAGTCGCGGTGGATTTCCGCGCTGTAGCCCGGATTCTCCGGCGGGAGGTAGTGGCCGTCGCGCATCCGGACGGGATCCACGAAGTGCTCGTGCAAGTGGTCGACGTATTCGACGACGCGGTCGTCGAGCGAGCCGCTCACCGCCACGTAGTCGAAGATCGACAGGTGCTGTACCAGCTCGCACAGGCCCACGCCCCCGGCGTGCGGGCACACCGGAACGCCGCGCGCCGCCGCGAGCAGCAGCACCGCGACGGCCTCGTTGACCCCGGCGAGGCGGCACGCGTCGAGCTGGCAGATGCCGATCGCCTCCGCCTGCAGGAACTGCTTGAACATCACCGCGTTGTGCCCGTGCTCGCCGGTGGCGACGTGTGTGGGGGCGATGGCGCGCTGGATCGCCGCGTGCCCGAGCACGTCGTCGGGGCTGGTCGGTTCCTCGAACCAGTGGATGTCGAACTCGGCGAGGCCGCGGTGCCAGCGGATCGCGTCCTGCACGCCGAGCGTCTGGTTCGCGTCGATCATCAACCGCCGCCGCGGACCGAGCACCTCGCGGGCGATGCGGCAGCGCCGCCGGTCGTCGTCGAGGTCAGCGCCGACCTTCAGCTTCACTGAATCCCACCCGGCGTCGACCGCTTCCCGGCACAGCCGCCGCAGCTTGTCGTCGTCGTAGCCGAGCCACCCCGCGCTGGTGGTGTAGGCGGGATAGCCGGACTCGCGCAGGTGCCGCTCCCGTTCGGCGCGGCCGGGTTCCGCGGCGCGCAGCAGGTCGAGCGCCGCCGCCGGGCTCAGCTCGTCGCGCAGGTACCGCCAGTCCACCAGGTCGACCAGCTGCTCCGGGGGCATGTCGGCGAGCAGCTTCCACACCGGCTTGCCCGCGGCCTTCGCCGCCAGGTCCCAGACCGCGTTGACCACGGCCGCCGTCGCCAGGTGCAGCACTCCCTTGTCCGGGCCGAGCCAGCGCAGCTGGCTGTCGGCGGCCAAGTGCCGGGCGAAGCCGCCGAGGTCCGCGGTGATCTCCTCGACCGGCAGCCCGCTCGCCCGCCGCGCCACGGCGGCGATGGCGGCGACCACGAGTTCGTTGCCGCGGCCGATGGTGAAGGTGAACCCGTGGCCCTCGGGGGCGCGCGGGTGGTCGGTGCGCAGCACCAGGTAGGCCGCCGAGTAGTCCGGCGCCGGGTTCATCGCGTCGGAGCCGTCGAGCTCCCGCGACGTGGGGAATCGCAGGTCCACGGTCTCGAAGTCCAGGATGCGGGCGGTCATCGGCGGCTCCTCGCTGCGGGATCGGCACCGGCTCCTGCCCGAACCCACCAGAGGAGCCGCCCGCGCGCAAGGAGGAATCCCGCCGCCTCGCGCGGAATTCCTCCATCCGGCCCCGTGCCGGGCGCGGACCTCAGCCCACGGGACGCCGGGCGCGCTCGACCGCCGCGACCAGTTCGGAGTCCGGGCTGGTCAGGAATTCGCGGATCCACGCCACGTGCTCGGGCTTCGCGCGCTCCGGGGTGCCCGCGTCGAACGGCGGCGCCGGGTCGTACTCCAGGACGAGCTGCGCGAACTCGGCGGTGGCATCGCCGAACATCCGCGCCACCAAGGTGAGCCCGAAGTCGATGCCCGCCGTGACGCCGCCGCCGGTAATCCGGTTGCCGTCCGCGCACACCCGCTCCGCGGACACCTCCACCCCGAGCCCGCCCAGCAGGTCCCGCGTGCTCCAGTGCGTCGCCGCCCGGTGCCCGTCGAGCAGCCCGGCTGCCGCCAGCACCATGGAACCGGTGCACACGGAGGTGACGTATCCGGCCGTGGCGCCGCGGTCGGCGAGGAACGCTAGCGCCGTCTCGTCGGCCATCACCCCGCTGACATCACCGCCGGGCACGAACAGCACGTCCACCTCGGCCGGGCATTCCGCGGTGGTGGTCGTCGGTTCGATGCGCACGCCGGTGTCGCAGCGCACCGGTCCCGGTGCGACCGCGACGAGCGACACCTGCATGCCCGCGGCCGTGAACACCGTCTGCGGTCCCACCAGGTCCAGCAACGCCATGCCGTCGAACACCAGCATCGCCACCGTGCGGGTGGGCGCGTCCGCGTCGAGGGCGGGAATCGGCGTGTCGGTCATCAGGCCTCCGTCGTTCGATCGATCCGATGACCTCACGCTAGGGATGATCGACTCCGGGTGACCGGGGCGAAATCGCCAGGTTCCGCCGGGTTCCCGCCGTTCACCGGCGGCCCGGCGCCGAGCGGTCCAGGCCGAACAGGTCGTAGAGCCGCTGCTGGACCTCGGTCCGGTCGGTGATCACCCGCCGGGTGCGCGGCCTGCCGCCGGTCGAGGGGTAGCGCAGCACCGTCTCCTCGATGCCGGCGAGCTGCTCGAACAGCTCCCGCACCGACAGGTCCAGTCCGGCTTCGGTCGCCTCCTGCCGCATCAGGTGCAGCACCGCCACCGCCAGCACCGAGATCATCCGGTGCACCGCGATCCGCTCCGCGTCACCGCGCTCCGGCGCCTGCGGTGCGCTGAGCCTGCCGAAGGTGGAGTCCAGGTGGTAGCGGGCGCGGTAGGCGGTGATCACGTCCGCGGCCCGCCACGAATCCCGGTCGGTGACCAGCAGCTGCTTGCCGAAGAACTCGGCGGCGACCCGGCGGCGGGCGGTCTCGTCGATGTGCCAGTGCAGCCGCAGCTCGCCCGGCGTCGACCCGTGCAGCACCGTCACCAGCACGCGCTCCACCCAGCGCACCCGGGTGATCCGGGAGATCTCCGCGAGCACGTGGTCCCGCGAGCGGCGGTTGCCGCCCGCCGCCAGCGCCTCGGCGAGCCCGTCCAGCCGCCGCGCGGCCTGGCCCAGCGCTTCGGTGAACCCGCGCGCCTGCGCCGCGTGCAGCGTCTCGGAATGGGTGAGGATGACCCGCCTGCTCACCCCGTCCATCACGATCCGCGTGTCGAGCGCCGTCAGCCCCGGCAGCCGCCGCTGGTCCACCGGGCGGCGCGCCGTCGCCGGGTAGGCCAGCAGCTCCGGGTGGTCGCCGGGCAGCAGGCCGCCCACGAAACCGAGCCCGGTATCCGGGTGCGGCCGGGGGTGGGTGCCCGCGTCGTAGACCACGGTGATCTCCCCCGCGCCCGCGTGCTCCCGGTACCGCTCGGCGAGCCGTTGCGCGAGCACGCCGTAGGGCGCGCAGTCGTCCCGGTCGCGCAGGTGTTCCTGCGTCAGCAGCGGAATCGCGCCGTCCCGGCTCACCAAAACGCTCATCCCGGCGAGCTCACCGCAGTCCGGGACCGCCGGTGCGCCCAGGTGCGGCACGTCCACGATCAGCGCAGGCAGGCCGCCGGAGGCGCCCAGCTGGCCGCGCACGGCCGCCGACACGCGCGCCTCGACCTCGCCTCGTTCCACCGGCCCCAGGCGGCGCATCGCACGCCGGAAGCGACCGCGTTCCCACAGCTGCGCGGGCGGTTCCGGCCGGATCAGCCGGGAGACCTCCGGCCACCAGCGTCCTGGATCGGCGCGGCCCGCGGTGGCCCGGTGCAGCACGGCCAGCGCCAGGCAGGTGCCCGCGGAGACCGCCGCGCGCTGCCTGCCGACGACCTCGTCGACGATGCCCGCCAGGTCGAGGCGCCGGATCACGCCCCACACCGCGGCCACCTCGCCGAACGGGAGGTGCCGGGTGTGCTCCGGCTCCGCGGCCACCCGGCTCAGCGCGGCTTCGACGTCCTCGGCGGTGCCCAGGTAGCGCTGGGCGACGATGCGCGGCCGGCCGTCGACCCGGGCCGAGTCGGCGGCGTAGTAGTACGTCCGGCCGTTCACCCGTTTGCCGATGATCGAAGACACCCTTTAGGTAATACACTCGCCGACCCCGCCGGACAACCCGATGTGACGCGCTGATCAGGGAGAACACCTCGTCCCGCAGGATACTGCCGACGACGCGCGTTCGTGCAGTGGCGGACGCGTGCGGCAGCCGCTTAGCGTTTCGCGCATGGCTTCCGACGACGTTCCCACCACCTCGGCCGCCCCGAACGCCTCCGCGATGCGCCGCGCGCTCGCCCGCGCGCGCGACGGCAAGGCGCTGGACCACGACGAGGTCACCGTGCTGCTGCAGGCGCGGGACTCCGACCTGGACCGGCTCGCCGAGTACGCGGCCCGCACCCGCGACGCCGGGCTGGAAGGCGTCGGCAGGGAAGGCGTGATCACCTACAGCCGCAAGGTCTTCATCCCGCTGACCAGGTTGTGCCGGGACCGCTGCGGGTACTGCACGTTCGTCACCGTGCCCGGACGCGTCGAGTCGCCCTACCTCTCCCCCGACGAAGTCCTCGACATCGCCCGCAAGGGCGCGGCGATGGGCTGCAAGGAAGCCCTGTTCACCCTCGGCGACCGCCCCGAGGACCGCTGGACGGCGGCCCGCGACTGGCTCGACGCGCACGGCTACGACGACACGCTGTCCTACGTGCGGGCGATGGCGATCCGGGTGCTGGAGGAGACCGGCCTGCTGCCGCACCTCAACCCCGGCGTGATGAGCTGGCAGGACCTGCAGCGGCTCAAGCCGGTCGCGCCGTCGATGGGCATGATGCTGGAGACCACGGCGAGCAGGCTCTACACCGAGAAGGGCGGGCCGCACTTCGGCTCCCCCGACAAGGACCCCGAGGTCCGGCTGCGGGTGCTCGACGACGCGGGCCGCACCACGGTGCCGTTCACCACCGGCATCCTCATCGGCATCGGCGAGAACCACGACGAACGCGCCGACACGATCTTCGCGATCCGCAAGGCGGCCCGCGCCTACGGCGGCATCCAGGAAGTCATCGTGCAGAACTTCCGCGCCAAACCCGACACCAAGATGCGCGCCACCCCGGACGCCGACCTGCAGGAACTCGCCGCGACGATCGCCGTCACCCGGCTGGTGCTGGGCCCGAAGATGCGGGTGCAGGCACCACCGAACCTGATCGGCGACGAGTACGCGCTGATGATCCGCGCGGGCATCGACGACTGGGGCGGAGTGTCCCCGCTGACCCCGGACCACGTGAACCCGGAACGAGAGTGGCCGCAGATCGACGAGCTGGAGAGGCTCACCGAGCAGGCCGGGTTCGCGCTGCGGGAACGGCTCACCATCTACCCGGAGTACGTGCGGGCGGGCGAACCGTGGCTGGATCCGCGGGTGAGCGCGCACGTCGCCGCGCTCGCCGACCCGGAGACGGGCCTGGCGAAGGAAGGTGTGCAGCCGACCGGGATCACCTGGCAGGAACCGGACGGCGGTTGGCAGAACCTCGCGGGCAGCGGGCGCACCGACCTGCACGTCGAGGTGGACACGGTGGGCCGCACCGGTGACCGGCGCGGCGACTTCGACTCCGTCTACGGCGACTGGGACGAGCTGGCCGAGCGGGTGCCGAACGCGCCGGAGCGGATGGACACCGACGTGCGGGACGCGCTGCGCCGCGCCGAGCAGGACCCGGCGGGCCTGTCGAACGAGGACGCGCTGGCGCTGCTGCACGCCGACGGCGCCGACCTCGACGCGGTGACCCGTCTGGCCGACGGCCTGCGCCGCGACGTCGTGGGCGACGACGTCACGTTCATCGTCACCAGGAACATCAACTTCACCAACGTCTGCTACACCGGCTGCCGGTTCTGCGCGTTCGCGCAGCGGCGCACCGACGCCGACGCCTACACGTTGTCGCTGTCGCAGGTCGGCGAGCGCGTCGACCAGGCGTGGGAGGCGGGCGCCACCGAGATCTGCATGCAGGGCGGCATCCACCCCGACATGCCCGGCACCGCGTACTTCGACCTCGCCGCCGAGGTCAAGCGCAGGCAGCCGGACATCCACCTGCACTCCTACAGCCCGATGGAGGTCGTCAACGGCGCCTCCCGCACGAACCTGTCCATCCGGGACTGGCTCGGCAGGGCCAAGGAATCCGGCGTCGACTCGCTGCCCGGCACCGCCGCGGAGATCCTCGACGACGACGTCCGCTGGGTGCTCACCAAGGGCAAACTGCCCACGTCGAGCTGGGTCGAGGTCGTCGGCACCGCGCACGAGCTCGGCATCCCGACGACCTCCACGATGATGTACGGGCACGTGGACACCCCGGAGCACTGGGTGGGCCACATCAAGCTCATCGCCGAACTCCAGCGCAAAGCCCTGGACAAGACCGGCAAGCCCGGGTTCACCGAGTTCGTGCTGCTGCCGTTCATCCACCAGAACTCACCGATCTACCTGGCCGGGCTGGCGCGGGCGGGCACCACGCCGCGGGAGAACCGGGCGGTGCACGCGGTCGCCCGGATCCTGCTGCACGGGCTGATCGACAACATCCAGTGCTCCTGGGTGAAGCTCGGCGTCGACGGCTGCCGCGACGTGCTCGCGGGCGGGGTGAACGACCTGGGCGGCACCCTGATGGAGGAGACGATCAGCCGGATGGCGGGTGCCGACAACGGCTCCTACAAGACGATCAGCGACCTGGAGGAGCTCGTCGGACCGACCGGGCGCCCGCTGCGGCAGCGCACCAGCCTCTACGGCACCCCCGCCGCCGAACGCGTCGAAGCCGCCCGAGCCAGCGACGGCGTCACCCCCGCGGTCCGCAACTCCCTCCCCATCGTGAGCTGACACCCGGGTCGCCCACGTCGACCCGCCCGGCGCCGGGATCAAGTGAACGGACCGTTCGCCCAACGGGATTGGTCGAACGGTCCGTTCGCCCCTCCCCGAATTCGAGTCAACGGACCGTTCGCCCAACCAGCCCGGACAAACGAGCCGCTCACCCCTCCCCGGAGCCGAGTCAACGGACCGTTCTTCCAACGGGATTGGTCGATCGGTCCGTTCACTCCGCGAGGTCGTCGTGGGGGATGTGGCCGGAACCGGTCCGGGCGGCCGGGGTGAGCCGATAGGGTCGGGGAAGCTGATCTTCCGGAGGCGGAGTCGATGCCGCACCGGGGGCATCGGTGACGACGACCCCTACCCCGGAGCGCGACGCTTGGTGCCCGACGAGGCTGGACAGGAGCAGGCCCGCGCGCAGCGATCGGGCTCCCGCCGCACGTTCGCCCCCGGTGGGCGCCGATGACCTCGCCGCAGCTCATCGTGCTCATCGCGGCCTGCGAATCCGCGGGGGTCGGCCTGCTCGGGGCGACGGTGCTGCACCTGCTGCGGCGCCAGCCGCTGGGCCTGTCGCTGATCGTGGTCGTCGTGATCACCGTGTGCGCCACCAACATCAGCGTGATCACGGCGATGTTCGTGACCGGGTCCGACAGCATGCCGGTTACGGTGGGCCTCGCCGTCAACTGCGTCGCCGGGGTCGTGTCGGTCGGCGTGGGCCTGGTGCTGGGCCGGTCGGTGATGACCGGCGGCAGGCAGCTGGCCGACGCCACCCGAGCCTTCGGCCGCGAGCAGCGGTTCAGCGCTCCCGCCGACCTGCCGAGCGCCGAATTCGCCGAGCTGGCCCGAGAACTGCGGGTCACCAGCGAGAACCTCGCCGAGTCGCAGCGCAGGGAGCGCGCCCTGGACGCGTCGAGGCGGCGGGTCGTCTCGTGGATCTCGCACGACCTGCGCGCCCCGCTGCAACGGATGCGGCTCAAGGCGGAGGCCGTCGAGGACGGGATGTCCGCGGACCTGCCGCGCTACTTCCGGGAGGTCCGCGCCGATGTGGACCAGCTCACCGAGATGGCCCAGGACCTGTTCGAGCTCTCCAAGCTCCAGGCGGGGACCTTGCGGCTGAAACCGGTGCGGCTCCCGCTCGACGACCTGCTCAGCGACGTGGTCGCCCGGACCGACGTGCTCACCGACAAGCGCGACGTGCGGCTGCGGGCGGAGCGGATCGACCCGGTGGTCGCGACCGTGGACTACGACGCGATGAGCAGGGTCTTCACCAATCTGCTGGTCAACTCGGCGCAGTACGGCCCGGTGGGCGGCGCGGTCTCGCTGGAGCTGCGGTCCGATGGCGACCACGCGGTGGTCTCGGTGTCCGACGAGTGCGGCGGAATCCCGGCGGCGGACCTGGATTCGGTGTTCGACACGGGATGGCGCGGTGACGCCGAACGCGACGCGGCGCCCCAGGGCGGCGGACTCGGCCTCGCGATCGTGCAGGGCTTGGTCGAGGCGCACAGCGGGCGAGTCCGGGTGTTCAACGTCGTGGGCGGATGCTGCTTCGAAGTCCGGATTCCGCTGGAGGCCGCCTGATCATCCGCCGCCGTCCACCCCGATTCACCCCCGGACGGCCCTGCGGTAGCGTCGGTTCGCGAGAAATCGATCACCTTGCGTGAGATTCGGATGCGGATGCCTCGATTCGACGATCAGCCCGTCGACCAGCCACACGACGAGATGTCGCCGAACCCCCGCTCAGACCATCCGGCCGACGCGAGGCCGGACGCGCCTCACCGGCAGAATCGGATGGGACTGCTGGTCGCCTCCGTCTGCGGCATCGCGTTGATCGCCGCTCCGCTCGTGTGGGCGGTCACCGCGCAGCGCCCCTCGTCCGTTCCCGCCGGTCTCGGCGCACCGGCCCAGCCCGGCCCGGCCGAGCACGCCGGATCGTTGCCCGCGGGCCCCGCGAACCTCGACGCCAGGGGACGGCTGGCGCTGGTGGCGCGGCAGGCCGACGGATCGGTCGGGCTGAAGTACCAGCGCGAGTCCGACCGCGGCCAGTGGGACGGCTGGTACGCGATCGGCCGAGGAGCCGCGGGCGACGTGGTGACGGCCCAGGACTCGCGCGGTGGCATGGGCGCGTTCCTGATCGACACCGGCGGCGCCCTCCAGTTCGCCGCGGAGGCCGGGCCGGAGTCCCCGCGTCCGGCCGAGTGGACCGACCTGGGCGGCACCGACCTGCGCGGCACGCCCGCCGCCTCGCGGAACGCCGACGGTCGTTTCGTCGTCGTGGCGCGGGATTCCGGTGGACGCCTGCACGAGACCCACCAGGTCGGCGACGGCTGGAGCGACCTGCGGGAGCTGGCCGGGCCGCCCGTCGACGGCGATCCGGTGCTGCGCCAGGACAACCAGCAGCGCCTCAACCTGTTCGCGCTCGACGGCGAGCAGCGGCTGCGCGTCCAGCGCGAATCCGTCCCCGGCGAGTGGGAGCCGGCGCGACCGGTCGGCGAGCGGTTCGCGGGACGCCCCAGCGTGGTCGTCGACTGGGACGGCAAGCAGCGCGTCTACGTGCGGGGAACGGACGGCGGCGTGCAGGAGATGGTGGAGACCGAAGCCGGTTCGGGCCGGTGGGCCGACTCGACCGAGCTTTCCGGGGACGCGCCCGCGAAAGGCGATCCGATCGCCACCGTCGACCCCAACAGCACCGTCGTCGTGTTCGCCGTGGCCGAGGACGGGTCGGTGCACGAGCGCTTCATCGGCCCGAAGAAGAAGCGGTGGACGGAGTGGCGCCCTCTCGACGGCCAGGTCGAACGACTGCTGGCCGCGGTGCAGGACGGTGGCGGCACCCTGGTCGTGCTGGGGATCGGGAAGACCGGTTCGATGGAGCAGAACTACCAGAGCTCCGGCCCCGCTCCTTGGGAAGGCTGGCAGCACGGCCTCGGCGGCCGGTTCGCGCCGCGGTGACGGCGCTCAGGCCGGTCCACCATCGCGCGCGACCGGCCGCACTGGCCCCAGGCGCCCTCGCACCATCGTGGATTTCACCGGGACGGCGCGGCATTCGCCGCATCGCGGCGGGTGTTCGAGGCGGATCCCCTGGGCAAGCCCCACCCGGTACGGTCAGGAGCGGCGATCATGGAACTAGCGCGGGGTGGTGTCGTTGCCGCAAGCAGAGGGATCGGGGCCGGCGGCCGGGCCGGAAGAGCACACGCCCGCCGACCCGGGCCGACGACCGCGCAAGGACAGGCGGTTCATGCTGGCCACGGGCCTCGGCGGGATCGGCCTGATCGTCGCCCCGCCCTCCGTGTTCGGTCTCCTGACGAGCGCCCGCCCCGAGGAGGACGGCACCGCCGCCCGCCCGCGCCTGTCCCCCGATCCCGGCGGGCCGGTGCACTCGGACGAGCAGAACCAGATCGTGGTGCTGGCGAAGGGCACCGACCTCGCCGTGCAGCGCAACCACCAGACGACCTCGCGGGACGGGGCGGCCGGTGACTGGCTGCGCCTGGGCGAGCGCGCGGCGGGCCAGCCGATCAGCATCATCGGCCGGGACGGCAGGCTCGCCGCGTTCGTGATCGACACCGCGGGGTCCCTGCGCTACGCCGAGCAGATCGCGCCGAGCGAGCAGGCGGCGCCGCGGTGGCAGAGCCTCGGCGGCGGCGAACTCGTCGGATCGCCCGCCGCCTCGCAGAGTTCCGCCGGGCTGCTCGCCGTCGCCGCGAGGGACCGCGGTGGAGCGCTGTGGGAGACGCGCCAGGACCTGTCCGGCGGCTGGAGCGAGCTGCGCCGCCTGCACGGCTCGCCCGTGCGCGACGATCCGGTGCTGCGCTTGAACCGCGACGGTGCGCTGGCGCTGTTCGCCTTGGGCCGGGACGGCCGGGTGCGGGCGCATTCCGAGCGCGGGGAGGGTTCCGGCGAGTGGCTCCCCGCCGTCGACATCCCGGGAGTGGTCGAGACCTCCCCCGCGACCATCGTCGACAAGCAGCAGCGGCAACGGCTCTACTCGATCCGCGCGGACGGGACGATGTGGGAGAACGTCGAGACCGCCGCGTCCTCCGGCCAGTGGCGGGGATGGCGCGAGTTCGGGCTCGGCGGCCCGTTCGCGGGCAGGCCCGTCGCCGTGGCCGACGGCAACAGCACGCTGGTCGTGCTGGCGCGGCACGCGGACGGAACGGTGTGGGAACGCTTCCAGCGCAACCGGGCCGAGGACCGCTGGTCGCTGTGGAAGCGGCTCTACGGCGACCTCGCCGAACTCGTCGGGGCCGCGCAGGACGCCAACGGCGTCCTCGTGGTGTTCGGAATCGGGAACAACGGCGCGATGCAGCGCAACTACCAGGTCAAGGGCCAGCTGACGCCGTGGTCGGGATGGCACGCGGACTTCGGTGGCGAATTCCCGGCTCAGCGAACGCCGTGATCTCCCCTTTGTTCAACACCGCGACCGGGAAATTCCCGAACCATGGGAATGGCGATCGAGTCGCGCGGAAATCCCTTCTCCGGCGCAATGCCGCGGACCGGGACGCGGGCGATTCATGAATTCCGCCCACGCGCCGCCGACCTGTCGCGCGACCACCGCGGTGAGCACCGGTCCAGCGGTGGACGACCACGTCGCGGTCGAGCCGGAACGCGCCTCCCCGAACTGCTCCTATCACTCGATTCCGCAGTGGTGAGACCGGAACGCGCCCCACGCGCGCCCCGATCCGCACCACTGCGGTCGACACCGCGAACGCCGGCCTCCGCCGGTCCGCTCGAGCCGGTGAGCGGGCCGCGGCCGGTCGTTCAGCCACTCCTCACCGCACGGCCCGCGAAGCCGGGAGACGGGCTTCGGAACCGATTCCGATGACGAGCACCGCAGAGTTAACAACACGGCCATAGCAGCGTCAAGACCGAAGCCGTCGATCTACGCAAACTGCTCGTTCCCATTCACATTTCCGCGAACACCTCGGCCGATCACCCCCTTGACATTCCGGAATCGACGTTTAAATTCGTGAGAGCGTTCTCATGGAGTGCGTTCCCACCGCTCTGAGCACTCCGCGAGCAACGGCGAGCCGGATGGATCCCCGCGTCGACCTTCGCTTCCGCGATGGTCGGCGAACTTCGTCGGAAGGGCTCGCCGTGCCGCTGTCACCTCCCGTTCAACCCCCGGACGTCCCGCGCCGCGGGACCGCTCGCGGCTAGCGGCGCCGAGGAGTTCAGCGCGCCCGGATCCGACGGCCGCCCCCGAACCACCCGCCTCCGGGCGGGTCTCCCGCCATCCCCGACGAAAGGACGAGACCACCTCCCTCCCCCAACGCAACACGATTCACCGGCGAGGAGCCGACCGGCACCTCACCCCGTCAGACAGGCAGAACCATGAAGATCTTCGGTAGAACCGAGACCCGCCCCCGGCAGGCGGTGATGGCGCTGGCGACGGCGTCGGCCGTGGCCGCCGGGCTCGTCACCGTCACCGCTGCGGGAGCAGAGCCGCAGGCTCCGGCGCCGCAACCGGCGCAGGCGGTGCGCGACACCGACCCGAAGAACCCGGACCTCGGTCCCAACACCTACATCGCGACCCCGTCCACTCCCGCGGGCGAGTTGCAGGGCAAGCTCGACGAGATCGCCGAGCGCCAGCACACCAACCAGTTCGGCCCGGAACGCGACGCGGTCCTGTTCCAGCCCGGCGACTACTCCGCCGACGTCAACCTCGGCTTCAACACGCAGGTCGCCGGTCTGGGCATGTCGCCCGACGACGTGAACCTCAACGGCCACGTGCGGGTCGAGGCGGACTGGCTGGGTGAAGGCAACGCCACGCAGAACTTCTGGCGCTCGGCGGAGAACCTGGCGGTCACGCCGCCCTCCGGCGAGATCGAGCGCTGGGCGGTCTCCCAGGCCGCCCCGTACCGCCGGATGCACATGCGCGGCCAGATGCAGCTGTGGAACGGCTACGACGGCTGGGCCAGCGGCGGTTACATCGCCGACTCCAAGATCGACGGCCTGGTCGAGTCCGGTTCGCAGCAGCAGTTCCTCACCCGCAACAGCGAACTGGCCGGCGGCTGGTCCGGTTCGGTGTGGAACATGATGTTCACCGGCACGGTCGGCGCTCCGGCTCAGCACTTCCCGGACCCGTCGCACACCAACGTGCCGGAAACCCCGAAGTTGCGGGAGAAGCCGTTCCTGAACATCGGCGAGGACGGCAACTACAACGTGTTCGTCCCCGCGCTGCGGGAGAACACGCAGGGAGTCAGCTGGGCGAACGGCGCACCGGAAGGTGAGCAGATCTCCTTGGCGGACTTCTACGTCGCCAAGGAGGGCGACAACGCCGCGACCATCAACGCGGCGCTGGCCGAGGGCAAGCACCTGCTGTTCACCCCCGGTGTCTACCACTTGGACGACACCATCAAGGTGGACAACCCGAACACGGTGGTGCTCGGCATCGGCATGGCCTCGTTGGTGCCCGACACCGGCAAGCCCGCGATGTCGGTGGCCGATGTGGACGGCGTGAAGCTCGCCGGACTGTTCATCGACGCGGGTGAGCAGAACTCTCCCGCGCTGATGACGCTCGGCGAGGAGGACGCGAACGCGAGCCACGCGGAGAACCCGACGCAGCTCTCGGACGTGTTCTTCCGCATCGGCGGCCCCTGGGCGGGCAAGGCGACGACGACGCTGGACATCAACAGCAACGACGTCCTGCTCGACCACTCCTGGCTCTGGCGCGGCGACCACGGTGAGGGCATCGGTTGGGATGTCAACACCGCGGAGACCGGGCTCGTCGTGGACGGTGACAACGTCACCGCGCACGGCCTGTTCGTGGAGCACTACCAGAAGAACAACGTGGTGTGGAACGGCAACGGCGGTCGCACCTACTTCTTCCAGAACGAGTTCCCCTACGACCCGCCGGACCAGGCGGCGTGGGGCGGTGACGGCGGCTGGGCGGCCTACAAGGTCGCCGACAACGTCACCGACCACGAGGCGTGGGGCCTGGGCAGCTACTGCTTCTTCAACACGAACCCGGCGGTCACGGCCCCGCGTTCGTTCGAAGTGCCGGTGAACCCGGGCGTCAAGATGCACGACCTCGTGTCCGTCTCGCTGGGAGGCACGGGCACCATCAACAAGGTCATCAACGACCAAGGTGACACGGCGAACGCTGACAACCAGATCAGCTACGTTCCCGAATTCGGCGGCTGAGCAGCACTTCCGCCACAACTCCGTTGCCCGAGCGCGATTCGCGCTCGGGCAACGGTGCGTCCAGCCGCGGTCGGCACGGGCTCCGGTACCGGGTGGATCTCCTCGGTGATGCGCCGGGATCTCCGCCTCACCCGGCACGGGGGATGTAGGCGGGGCCGTGCGCGCCGACCTCCCCGGCCTTGGCCGGCTCGACTCGCGAAAGCAGTCGCAGCGAGCCCAGGTCGACGACGTCCACTACGGAATCGACGACGCACGACACGTACCCGAGGGCGCCGTCCGGCGAGGACGCGATGGTGAGCGGGCTCCGCCCGATCTCCAGCTCTCCCAGCCGCTCGTGGCCGTCCGCCGCGAACACCGTCAGCCGTCCGGGATCCTGGCTGGTGACGCCCGAAGAGCCCGAAACCGGCCGGATCTCGCCCGCGAGCAGCTTCCCGCTCGCGCTGAGGTGCACCGGCATCACCCGGTTCTCGGTGGGCAGCACCTCGACGACCGATCGGGTCTTCGCGTTGATGACCCGGACGCCGTTGGCGCTCGCGGCGCCGTCATCGGCGAACGAGACGTACGGCCCCCCGACGTACAGCGGGAACCGTCCGCCGACACCGCCAGGCCTTCACTGCCCGGGACCTCGACCTCGTCCACGAGCCGGCCCGCGACGAGATCGACGACGGAGACGAACGGCGCCTCCTTGTTGGTGGCGTACCCCGTCGTGCCGTCCGGGCCGACCGCGAACCAGTGCGGACCGGGCGCTCCGGTGTCGATCCGGTCGAGGGGCTTGCGCGTGCCGGTGTCCACGACGACCACACCACCGGAACGGTCCGGCGAACCCTCCACGCTCACGTACAGCCGACCGAGTCCGGCGTCGAGGGCCAGGCCGTGCGGAGCGTGCTTCGGGGCGAAGTCGACCGCGTCCACGATCCGCCTGCTGCCGGGGTCGATCGCGGTGATCTCGCTGCGACGGCCCGTGTTCGCGTGGTAGTAGCCCGATCGGTACGTGTGCGTGCACCACAACACGCGCTGGATCGGGTCGAACAGCAGCTCGTGCGGTTCGGACAGGACCTCGACGGTGCCGACGTGCTGATCGGACTCGGCGTCGAAGAAGGAAACGGTGGAGCCGCTTTGGCTCACGACTGCCAGCAGGTCGCCGGATCTCCCTGGGTTCGCCGAACCGTTGCTCTCCAGGATCCAGGCGCGGGCACCGGCCGTGAGCATCGTCTTCCTGCCTGAGTCCGCTGAGGACACTCCCGCGCTCCGGCAGGGCGTGGTGGATCTGGAACTGGGCGTGCTCGGCCACCTCGACCCGGAGACGTGCGCCGAACGGCTGATCACCACGTCGTTGCTGGGCGTGGCCCGGCAGGGCCATCCGCTGGTCGACGGTCCCATCGATGCCCGCCGGTTCGCCGAAGCCGACCACATCGGCACGTCCCGGACCGGCAAGCGCCACGGCCCCATCGACACGGCCCTGGCCGAGGTGGGACTGCGGCGCAGAGTCCCGATCGTCGTGCCAAGCCACACCAGCGCGATGCTCCTGGCCAGGACGACCGATCTGGTCTGCCTCGCCCTGCCCGGAGCTCCCGCGGCCGACCGGATCAGCGCGCTCGGACTGCGCACTTTCCCCGTAACGCTGGAAATCCCGCCAATCGAGATCGGCATGGCCCGGCACCCCCGGAGCGACGCCGACCACGCGCACCGGTGGTTCCGCGACCAGGTCCGCGCCGTGCTCGCTCAGCAGCGCCCGGCCGGCTAGGCGTCCGCGGGGAACGATCTTCTGGTCGTTGTCCTGGCCGTGGCGGAGGCGCTGGCAAGACGTTCAGCGGTCGTTCCGCGAGGACTCCCGAGCGTCAGAGCTGAGGAATCCGGGCCCGCAGGAGGCAGAACTCGTTGGCCTCCGGGTCGGCGAGGACGTGCCAGGGTTCCTCGCCGCTCTGGCCGATGTCGGCCGGTCGCGCACCGAGCGCCAGGAGGCGTTCGAGTTCGGCCTCGTGATCGCGGTCGGTGGCGTTGACGTCGATGTGCAGCCGGGGTTTGCCCGGCTCCGGCCGCTCCCGGCGACTGAGGATGATCGTCGGCTGCGCGCCGCCGAACCCCTCGCGCGGGCCGATCTCCACCATCTCGTCGCCCTCGCGGTCGAGCACGACGAAGTCCAGGACCTCGCACCAGAACCGCGCCAGCACCTCCGGGTCGTGGCAACCGAGCACGAGCTCACTGATCCGACACGCCATCGACGAAACCCGCTCTCAGCTCGGAACCACGTCGCACGAGCTCCCCCAGCGCGAACCTGCCCGAACCGTAGCGGGCGACGAGCACGGCCGCGACGGATTTTCGACGCTTCGCGGTGAACCGCACGTTCATCGCGCAACGGCCCCATCCCCCACCGTTACGGCAGAACAGCAGTGCCCGATTCGACCGCTACGGCCGACGTCGTGAACGAGAGCACGTCGACCGCCACCAGGCAGGCGACGTCCGCCGTGAGACGTTCCGCGCCGACCGGTCCCCACTCGAACCGCACCCCGCCGCCGACCCGCGCACGCCGGTCTTCGCCCTCCGGCCAGGCGAGGCACCGCCCACGCCGCGGACATGCCTAATCTGGGTCGCGGAAGATCAGGGCGAAGGGCGAGGGCGGTATGGGGTCGCGGAGTTTGCTGGTGGTGGACGACGAGCCGACGGTGCGGGAGCTGCTGGCGGCGACGTTGCGGTTCGCGGGGTTCCGGGTGACGGCCGCCGCGACCGGGGCCGAGGCGGTGCGGGCGGCGGTGGGCGAGCGCCCCGACCTGGTGCTGCTGGACGTGATGCTGCCGGACGTGGACGGCTTCGAGGTGCTGCGGCGCCTGCGGGAGGAGCGCGGCGGGCAAGTGCCGGTCCTGTTCCTCACCGCTCGCGATGCTCCTCGGGACAAGGTGCAGGGGCTGACGTTGGGCGGTGACGACTACGTGACCAAGCCCTTCGACCCGGAGGAGCTGATCGCCCGAATCCACGCGGTGCTGCGTCGTTCCGGGCACGCTGCGACCTCGGGCGCGATGACCGTCGCGGACCTGGAGGTCGACCCGGACAGCCACCAAGTGCTGCGCGGCGGGGAGCCGATCCGGTTGTCCCCCACCGAGTTCCGGCTGCTGGTCTACCTGGTGCGCAACTCCGGGCAGGTGGTGTCGAAGCGGCAGATCCTCGACGAGGTGTGGCAGTACGACTTCGGCGGCGACCCGAGCATCGTGGACACCTACATCAGCTACCTGCGGCGCAAGGTGGACACCGCCGAGCCGAAGCTGATCCACACGGTGCACGGGGTGGGCTACGTGCTGCGCGGACCGCGCTCATGATGGCCCGGCTGTCGTTGCGCGCTCGCGTGCTGCTGATCGCGGTCGGCCTGCTCGCCGCTGGGCTGGCGATCGGCAGCGCCGTGGTGATCGGCTCGCTGGAGCGCAACCTGGTCGGCAAGCTCGACGCGCAGCTGGTGGCGGTCGCGGGGGCCGGAGCGCAGATCTACAAGGTGCCCGAACCTGGTGCGACCCATCCAGGCACGGTCGGGCAGGGCACGGTCGTGGTGCGGGACAACTTCGCGCTGCCCGGCTCCACCTTGTACACCGCGCGGCTCGGCGCGGACGGGACGATCGCCGAGGAGCGCCGGGCTGCCGGGCTTCCGACGGCACGGCCCGAACTCCGGGGGCTCCCCACCGCCGAGCGACCGGTCGACGTGCCGAGCCGGTCGGGTCCGGAGCGCTGGCGCCTCCTTGCGCTGCCCCGCCCGGACGGGATGGCGGTGACCGCGATCTCCCGGGCTGAGGTGGACGACACCGTGGGCCAGCTCCGCGCGATCTCCGCGGGCACCGCCGCCGCGCTGCTGACCGTGCTGGCGCTGGCCGGGTGGTTCGCGATGCGCGCAGGGCTGCGACCACTGCGGCGGATCGAGGAGACCTCGGCCGCCGTCGCGGCGGGCGACCTGGGCAGCCGGGTGCCGGAGTCGGGCGGGCCTGGCACCGAGATCGGGCGGCTGTCGCGGGCGCTGAACGCGATGCTCGGCCAGAACGAGGCCGCGTTCGCCGCGCGCAGCGAGTCGGAGGCGCGGATGCGCCGCTTCGTCGCGGACGCGAGCCACGAGCTGCGCACCCCGCTCGCGGGGATCAAGGGGTTCAGCAAGCTGCACCGGATGGGCGCGCTGCCCGAGGGCGTGGATGCGATGTCCCGGATCGAGAAGGAGTCCGACCGGCTGGAGCGCCTCGTCGAGGACCTGCTGCTGCTGGCGCGGCTCGACGAGCAGATCCCGTTGCAGCTCGCCCCCATGGACCTGCGAACGCTGGCCGCCGACGCGCTGCACGACGTGCACGCGCTCGATCCGACCCGGACGGCCGAGCTCACCGGTCCGGGCGGCGGCCCTCCCGCCGCCGCGCCCGCGCTGGCCGACGAGGAGCGGCTGCGGCAGGTCGTGACGAACCTCGTCGGCAACGCGGTCCGCCACACGCCGCAGGGCACGCCGGTGCGGATCGGAGTCGGCGCGGTGGAGGCGGGCGCGGTGCTGGAGGTCGCCGACGACGGCCCCGGACTCGCCGCCGAACAGGCGGAGCGGGTGTTCCAGCGGTTCTACCGGGCAGACGACTCCCGCAACCGCTCCAGCGGCGGATCCGGGCTGGGCCTGGCGATCGTGCGCTCGCTGGTGGAGGCCCACGGCGGGCGGGTCGAGCTCGACACCGCTCCCGGGGCGGGCACGCGGGTCCGGGTCCTGCTGCCGTCGGCTGCCGATTCGGAGTGATCTCGGGGAAGTTCTGGGAATTCTCCCGGAGAAGCACCCGCGCCGGTCCGCCGCCGCCGGTCCGTCCGGGAGGAACGGGCCGCGGCTCCCAGGAATCTCCCAGATTCGCTCCGACTTCACCAAGATCGACCGGTCAACCTGAGTGGGTCAGCTTCCACGAGGAAAGGAAATCCCATGCGGCTCACCACTCTCCGACGCGCCTCCGCGATCGCCGGAATCGCCCTGATCCCCGCGCTGGCCTTCGGCGCCGCGGCGCAGGCCGCGCCCGCCGCGCCGACCTCCGCGTCCGCCGAGCAGGCCCCGGCCGCGGCGCCTCAGGACGTCATCGCCGAGACCGGCACGATCTCCCAGGTCGGCCAGGTCGAGACGCCGGAAGGGCGGTTCACCACGTTCCAGTTCGGCCCCGAGGGCACCTGGTGGCTCGCGGGTGCGGACACCGTCGTGATCAAGGGCGGCCAGGTCGTCGCGCCGGAGGCCCTCCAGGTGGGCGACCACGTCACCGCCGAGGGCGAGTTCGACGGCCGGACCGCCTCCGCGTCGCGCGTCGAGGTTCGCTGAGACCAGCCGTGCCGCGGAGGGACGAGGAGCCCCTCCGCGGCACGGCCGCGCTCTCCGGTCCGCGTCTCATCAACGCCGCTGGGGCGCGGCCCCGTCCGACTCCGCGCATCGTCCCGCGGCCTCCCCAGGGCGTGCGCGCCACCGCGGCGAAGCAGACGGCGTTGCGCGGGTTCTCCGCGGCGAACTCGTCCCGGCTCCTCCCGCAGCTGAGGATGACGATTCACCGCCCGCACGGGAGCAGTTACGGTTCCGCAGCAACACAGGTGGCCGCTCAAAGCACCCGGCGATATGCAACTGTCCACAAAAGACATTTGGCCGGGTCGTGAACTGACGTAAGCCCGAGGGCACCTCGAACTGGGAAAGTTCCGCCGCAGCGCCGTCAACGGAGGTCATCTCCGGTCCACGGAGGAGCAACGCGGGGCACCGGACCAACCGGGCGGAGTCGTGATGAACGCCACTCCGCATCTTTGATCAACCCGCATTTCAGCTCGCTGATCCAAACCTACGGTGTTCACGTTCAGAGCAGTGGAACGTCTACTCCGAGGTTGCTGAGAACAATGCGAATGAGGATGCTACTCACTTCCGTCGCTGCCGGTGCCGCAGCGCTGACCGCTGGAATCACGGCTGCAGTTCCGGCCTCGGCAGGCCCCGCCGTGACAGTGGGGGGAGCTCACCAGGCCGCTCCGAGCGAAGTCCGCAGCGTCAAAACCGCCATCGACGACGTGACGGTGCGCCGAGGCCCGGGAACGTCGACGGAGGCGCTCGGCATCATTCCCAAGGGCGGTGTCGTGCCGCACACGTCCGAGCACAACGTCCAAGGTGAGGTCTACATCGACTGCACCAACCAGGAGAACAACTACTGGGTACCTGTGAATTGGAACGGGGCCAGTGGTTTCGTCGCGGCCGGATGCGTCATCGCCCAGTAGGCCGGCTAGCCGGGTGCGGTGTTCGCACGGCAGCGAGCGCTCCGACAAATGAAGCCGCCCTTCGCAAGTCGTGAAAATGCGGGTCGACGACCACCGTCGAGTGCGATCACCGCGGCGGGACCAGCGTGAGATCCATTGACCCCGGCCGGGTGCCGCGGAGGGACGAGGAGTCCCTCCGCGGCACGGCTGCGCTCTCCGGTCCGCGCCCCGTTCAACGCCGCTGGGGCGCGGCCCCGTCCGACTCCGCGATTCGTTCCGCGGCACCCGGCTACGGCTTGCGCGCCACCGCGGCGAAGCAGACGGCGTTCTGCGGGTTCTCCGCGGCGAACTCGTCCACCTCGGTCAGGTCGGAGCGCCATTCCGAGGTGAACGCGACACCGGGGTCGAGCAGTTCCCAGCCGGTGAAGAAGCGGCGGAACTCCAGTTCGTCGCGGGCGGTGAAGCCGGGGTTCTGGGTGTCCTTGTAGGAGTCGATGAAGTCCAGCGTCTGCGACCGGACGGGTTCCGAGACGCCGTCGACGGTGGCGTGGCTGATCGCGAGCCTGCTACCGGGGGGGAGCGCGTCCTTGTACTGCTCCAGCGCGGCTTCCGGATGCTGGTCGCGCGGGATGAAGTGCAGCAGCGCCACCGCGAGCACGCCGATCGGGCGGCTGAAGTCGAGCAGTTCCCTCGTGGCCGGTGCCGCGAGGATGGCCCCGGGTTCGAGGAAGTCCCCCTGCACCACGTCGGTTCCGGGCACCGCGTCGAGCAGCTCCTTGGTCTGCACGACCGCCACCGGCTCGTTGTCCGCGTAGAGCACGCGCGCGTCCGGATTCACCTGGTGGGCGATCTCGTGCGTGTTGCCCACGGTGGGCAGGCCGGCGCCGATGTCGAGGAACTGGTCGATGCCCTCTTCGGCCATGGTCTGCACCGCGCGGCGCAGGAAGGTGCGGTTCCACCGCGCCACGTCGGCGATGTGCGGCAGCTTCTCCTTGGCCTGGGCCACGAACGCCCGGTCCGCCGCGAAGTTGTGCGCTCCGCCGAGGTACGCGTCGTACACGCGCGCCGCGCTCGGGAGCTCCACGTCCACACCGAGCGCCCGCCACCTGTCTTGATCACCAGCCATTCACCCAAAGTAGTGATCACCGGAGGTGACGACAACCACCCGATGGACGGTCGGATTCCCCCTTCCAGTGCCGGAGAGCAGGCGTGACCTGGGTAATCCCGATCTTGAAACTTCGCTCAGTAACGAACCTCACCAGCGATCACCGCGCCGTCGTGCCCAGGGCGCCGGCTCAGACCGCGGCCTCCTCCCGGGACCGCTGGCGTTCGAGGCCGCTTTCGGTCTGCAGCGGGATCTCCTTGATGCCGAGCACGGCGATCAGCGACACCGCGCCCAGCACCGCGGCCACCACGAAGATGGTGGCGGTGCCGTTGCCGTAGGCGCCGCGCACGATGTCGGCCAGCGCGGGCGGAAGCTGGTTGAGGCTGCCCAGCCCCACACCGGCCGAGTCGCCGCCCGCGGGGACGTGGACGCCGATCGCGGCCAGCCCCTGCGCGATCCGGTCGCTCACCTCGGTCGCCAGCACCGCGCCCAGCACCGACACACCGACGGTGCCGCCGAGCGAGCGGAAGAACGTCACCGTGGAGCTCGCCGCCCCCAAGTCCGACGGGGCGACGGTGTTCTGCACGGCCAGCACCAGGTTCTGCATCATCATGCCCATGCCGCAGCCGAGCAGGAAAAGGTAGCAGCCGAGCAGCACCATGCTCGTGCTCTCGGTGATCGTGCCCAGCAGACCGAATCCGACGACCGTGAACACCCCGCCTGCGCCCAGGTAGCCCTTCCAACGGCCGAAACGAGTGATCAGCGCGCCGGACCCGGCCGAGGAGAGCATCGATCCGATCACCATCGGCAGCGTCAGCAGCCCGGCCGCGGTGGGGCTGTAGCCGCGGGCGATCTGGAAGTACTGCCCGAGGAACACCGCACCGCCGAACATGGCGATGCCGACGGCGATGCTCGCGATGGTGGCCAGCACGGTGGTGCGGTCCCGGAACAGGCGCAGCGGGATGATCGGCTCCGGTACCCGCGCCTCCACCGCGACGGCCAGCGCCAGCAGCACCGCGCCGAACCCGGCCAGCCCCCAGGACGTGCCCGATCCCCAGGCGAACTGCTTGCCGCCGAGCGTCACCCAGATCAGCAGCGCGCACACCCCGCCCGCGATGAGGGCCGCGCCGAGGTAGTCGACCCGCACCTGCCGCTTGATGACGGGCAGGTCGAGGGTGCGCTGCACGACGATCAGGGCGACCACCGCCAGCGGCACCCCGATGAAGAAGCACCACCGCCAGCCGAGCCAGCTCGTGTCCACGATGAAGCCGCCCAGCAGCGGCCCGGCGACGGTGGCCACCGACATGACCGCGGCGATGGGGCCGGTGTACTTGCCGCGTTCCCGCGGGCTGATCATGGCCGCGACCACGATCATCACCAGGGATTGCAGGCCGCCGAGCCCGAGTCCTTGCAGCGCACGCCACGCGATCAGCGTGTCGACGGACTGCGCGAGGCCTGCCGCGACGGAACCGGCGGTGAAGATACCGATCGAGACCTGCACCAGCAGCTTCTTGCTGAACAGGTCGGCGAGCTTGCCCCAGATCGGGGTGCTCGCCGTGGAGGCGAGCAGGGTCGCGGTGACCACCCAGGTGTACTGGTCCTGGCTCCCGCGCAGCTCGGTGATGATCGTGGGCAGCGCGGTGGAGACGATGGTCGACGACAGCAGGGCCGTCATCATCGCCAGCAGCATCCCGGTGAGCGCCTTGATGATCTGGGGTTGCGTCATCCGGCCGCTCTCCTCGGCCGTGGACTCCGGTACGGGCGCGTCCGCGTTGGGCACGGGTGGTCTCCTGTGGGGAACGTCGTGGGAGTCAACCTGGACCGCCCGACGGCCCCTCCAGACCGCCACCGCTGCACGGTGACCCGCGGGCAATGGTTGATACCTTCAACCATACGCGATCCGTTGCATCGTGCAACCAGTCCCCGTCCGGAACGCGCGGCGGCTCGCTCGCCCCCGCAACGAGGAAGCCTCCGCACGAACGACTCCTCAGCTCCCGGCGGCGGCCCGGACATCGGCCAGGTACCGATCGAAGGTCTGCCGCCCCCGGACGTGCTCCCCGCGCGGCAGCAGCCCGCCACCGCGCATGTCGACGCCGACCCTCCCGGGCGCGGAGACCGGCAGCACGAGCTTGCGCAGACCGCGCGCCCCGACCAGGCGGCGTGCCATGTCGACGACGTCCATCCGCTCGGGCCCGGCCAGCTCCGGCGCGCGGCCCGCCGCTTCCTGCTCGGCGTGCGCGACCAAGGCCGCCGCCACCTCCGCTGCCGCCACCGGTTGCGACAGCATCCGCGGCACCACCGCGACGGGCGAGCGGTTCGCGAGCAACGGCGCCGGGAACTCGAAGAACTGCGTGGCGCGCAAGATCGTCCACGGTACGTCCCCGCCCGCGACGACCTCCTCTTGAGCGCGCTTGCCGTAGTAGTAGCCGAAATCGACGACGTCGCAGCCCACGATCGACAACGCGACCACGTGCCGCACACCCGATCGCCGCGCCGCCGCCAGCAGGTTCTCGCTCGCGCGGGCGAAGAAGTCGACCGAGGCCCGCTTCCGGACCGTGACCACGTTGCTCACGTCGATCACCGCGCGACAACCGGACAGCTCCTCGTCCAGCCCGGTGCCCGTCATCAGGTCCACGCCCCGCGAACGCGCCAGCACCACCGGCTCGTGCGCCGCGGCCAGCAACTCCGCCACGACCAGGCGCCCCACCAACCCGGTGCCTCCCACGACCGCGATCTTCATCGGCTCCTCCTCCCGCCCTCGGCCGGTGCTCACCGGCGTCGAGTCGGGGACGAGGCGGCCCGCGCCCGATGTGACAGGAGGTGATCGGAGTCACCACCCCGAGCGGACCCGCAGAAGCCTTGTCACACCTGCGGCGTCGCTCTCGTCATCAGAGCGCGGCACGGCGGACGAGCCGGACGGCCCGAACTCCCCGGGGACGTGCAACGGCCGGTCCTCCGCCCGTCCTCGGCACCGCGGCTCGCGAACCGGAAACCGATCAACGAAAACCGGGAAGGACACCGACCATGTCGAACGAAGCACGGCCCGAACGCGGCACCCGAACGAAGGTCGCCGTCGACCGCACCAGCCTGGCGGCGCTGGCGCTGATCGCCGTCTACAGCGGTTGCTGGGCGTATGTCGCCCCGCTGTCCTGGCACCGGTCGTTCCCCGGCTTCGGCCTGAGCTGGCTGCCCCAGCTCGGCCCGTACAACGAGCACCTCGCGAAGGACACCGGTGCGATGTTCCTGGCGCTGGCGGTGCTCAGCGCGCTCGCGCTCTGGCGGATCGCCGACGGGGTGCTCGTGCGCGTCGCGGGTGCGTCGTGGCTGGTGTTCGACGTTCTGCACCTCGGCTACCACCTGACGATGCTGCACATGTACGGCTTGCGGGACCAAGTGCTCAACGTGCTCAGCCTCGGTCTCCTGGTCGTGCTGGCACTCGTCCTCGTCCTGCCCGCACGCCGCCGCTGAACGAGGACCGCTCAGAGTTCCGCCTCGCCGAGGCGGTGCAGGAGGCGGGTGAGCTCGGCGATGTCGTCGGGGTTCCAGCCGCCCAGCGCCTCGCGCCACCGCCGCGCTTGGTCGTCGAGCTGCTCGGCGACCTTCGCGCTGCCCTCCTCGGTGAGCACGACGAGGCGGGCGCGGGCGTCGCTGGGGTCGGGCACCCGCTCGGCGAGGCCGATCCGCACGACGGCGTCGACCTGCCTGCTCACGGTGGACTTGTCCAGCGACAGCGCACCGGCGAGGGCCGACATGCGCATCGCCCCCTCCTTCGACAGCAGGACGACCAGCGGGTAGGCGGTCGGGTCGAGCCGGGGGTGCACCGCGCGGGCGAGCTCGCGGGTGCGCAACCGCGTGCGGCGCCCCAGCTCGCGCATCTCCTCTTCCAGGGCTGGCAGGTACTCCTCCGCGGACACCTGGCTCCTTCCGTGCCGAACCGATCAGTTGATCTTAATGCCCACTTCGCGGATCGATCGGGTCATCGCCCGATCACCCTGGGTGCACGTCGCGCCCTCCCCGGTGCTCACACCCGGTGCGGGACCAGGCATCCTGGGCACCGTGCCGTCCGCCAGGCGGCACCCGTTGAAGAACCGGAACCAGAGGAGGCCACGGCATGAGCGAGCCCGACCCGTTGATCGACCCGTCCCGCGACCCGAACCCCGGCGTCGCCGACCACGCCGCCCCCGAGGGCGCCGGCATCGATCCCTTGATCGACCTGTCCCGCGACCCCAACCCCGGCGTCCCCAACCACGCCAAGCCGGACGAGGACTGAGCGGTCCCTCCCTGAACGACTTGCGCAGCGGGTCAGGTAGCGGAACCTCAGCGGTTTCCTCGCTGCGGGACCGATCATCCGAGTGGCGCCGCCACGAGGGACATCGCCGTCCTCGCGAGGAACCGCTGAGAACCCGCCGGTGGTCGATCCGCGCAGGTGGTCACTGCTCGGCGGCTCCGCCGACGAGCCCCAGAACCGAAGGCCGCCGTGACAACGGCGGGCCCTACGGGCTGTAGCGCAGCACCGGGTCCTCCGGTGGTCTGCGCCGGCCCTTCTCCGCCGGGCGGCCCTTGAGCTGCCAGCCGATGCCGCGGGCCATCTCGCGTTCCGCGTCGCGGGCCGCGATGTCGCGGCGCTTGTCCCAGTTCTTCTTGCCGCGGGCCAGCGCGAGCTCGACCTTGACCCAGCCGTCGCTGAAGTACATCGACAGCGGGACCAGCGCGAACCCGGTCTCCCTGGCGCGCACGTTCAGGCTTCGGATCTCCTTGGCGTGCAGCAGCATCTTGCGAGTGCGGCGCGGTGTGTGGTTGGTCCAGCTGCCGTGCCAGTACTCGGCGATGTGCAGGTTGCGCAGCCACACCTCCCCGCCGTCGACGGTGGCGAAGGCCTCCGCCAGCGAGGCGCGGCCGAGCCGCAGGCTCTTCACCTCGGTGCCGACCAGGACGAGCCCGGCCTCGTAGGTGTCGACGATCGTGTAGTGGTGCCGCGCCCGGCGATTCGTCGCGATCACCGAGCGGTCGCCGTGCTGGACCATGCGTCCGACTCTACGACCTCCGCCGGAGATCGTGTTCCGGCCGCCGCGATCATCCGATCGGGTGGGTTCGGCGCCGGCAGGGCGGTGATCGGCCGCGCGCCTGCTGGACTGGCCGTGATCGCTTTCCGCCTTCCGGGAGGACCACGGTGCGACCCCGACTCGACCGCCTGCGCGGCGCGGCCCTGCTGCTGCTCGTCCCCACCTTGATCGCGCTCGGCTGCCCGCCGGCGAGCGCGACGCCCACCCGCGACGGGGAGTCCTGCGCGGCGACGCTGGACTGCTCGGCGCTGGAACTGGACCGGTTGCCGTTGAGCGAGCGGCTGGTGTTCGTGCGCGCGATCCAGGACGAGATCGCCGCCGAGTACATCCCCGGGTTCCGGCACTGGCGCAACATCGAGGGGATCATCCGGTTCTTCGCCGAGAACGGCTTCGGCGAACCCGGCACCTGGGTGTCCTATGTGGACGCGGGGATCCTGGAGGGCGTCGAGCGCGGCGCGGCCATCGCCCTGGGCCGCTCCGAGGACGACTTCGGCAATCCCGGGTCCGAGCTGTGGGCCGACTACCTGCGCCGCCTGCACCGCGGCGAGCTCACCGAGCGGTGGGTGCACGACCCGGCGTGGGGCAACGCCGAGCAGGCCTCCACCGAGCACGGCGTGCGCTTGGCGGCGGCCCACGGCGCGGTGGCGAGCAGGGTGGACCAGCAGATCTACGACTTCTCCGAGTTCTACCGGTGGTTGCTGCGCAACCCGCAGACCGCGCTGCTCGCGCTGAACGAGGCGCTGCGCGGGACGGTCGGGCTGCCGCTGCCCCCGGCGGACTTCCTGCGCTGGTTCACCGACGTCACGATCTCCGAACCGACCTACCGGGGCGGGCACCTCGCACGTGATGTCGCGGTGCCCGACCCGGTGGCCGCCCCGATCAGCGCGCTGCGGCTGCTGCTGGCCTACGCGCCCGAGCTGCTCGCCGGCGACCGGGTCAGTCCGTAGGCCAGCGGGGTTCGGCGAGCGGGTCGATGCCGAGCGCGCTCTTGCCGATCGTCTCCAGCGCCACGTCGTTGTTCGGCGGGTGGAACTGCCCGGCCCGCACGTCGCGGTAGAAGCGTTCCAGCGGCAGCTTCCGGAAGATGCCGTGCCCGCCGACCATCCGCACACACTGGTCCACCGCCTCGTCCGCGGCGTTCACCGCCACGTACTTGAGGGTGTTGAGGTCGGCGGGCGCGAGCACCTCGCCCGCCGCGCGCCTGCGCAGCCCGTCGGAGACCAGCGCCTCCGCCGGTCGCAGCAGCAGCTCGATCCGGCTGGCGTTGAACACTTGGGCGGGCTGGCGCGCCATCGGCAGGCTCGCCCCGGTGACGGTCCGGTTCGTGACGTAGTCGAAGGCGAACCGCACCGCGGCCCGCGCCACGCCCAGGTAGATCGACGCGACGGTGAACGCGAACCACGCGAAGCCCCGCTCCTGCACCTCGTCCCACACCGCCGGATCGCTCGGTTTGCGACCGCGCTGCACGGCGGCGTCGGGGACGAACACGTCGTCGAACTTGACGTCCCACGAGCCGGTGCCGCGCATCGCCATCGTGTCCCAGGTGTCCACGAAGTTCAGGCCCGGAGCGTCGCGCTGCAGCCCGAACAGCAGCAGCTCGCCGGTCTCGGTGTCGGCGGCGGTCCCCCAGAAGAAGCCGAGCACCGGAGCCAGCGAGCAGAACGACTTGCGCCCGCTGATCACGTAGCCGCCGTCGGTGCGCTTCGCCGGGGTCGACGAGGTGCGCACGTTGAGCCCGGTGGCGGCGTCGGTGAGGCTGCCACCGACGATGGTGCCTCCCGCCACCATCCGGAAGATCGGCTCGGTGGCCGGGTCGCCGGCGGCCCAGCTCTCGGCGGCCGAGCCCAGGCCGAACACGTGCATGTTCGCTGCCAGCGCCGTCGAGGCGCAGCCGCCAGCGAGGATCCGCTGGCATTCGGCGACCGTGGCGAGGTCCGCGCCACCACCGCCGAACTCCGCGGGCACCGCGATGGTCAGGTATCCGGTCTCCCGGAGGCGCTCCAGGTTCTCGACCGGAAATCGGCCGGTGCGGTCGACCTCGGCCGCCCGTTCGGCGAATTCCGCCGCCAGGTCGGTGGCGAGCGCGGTCCAGTTCGTCATTGCTTCACGGCTCCACGATGATCTTGCAGTGTTCTTCGGGATCGCCGAGGGCGTCGAACGCCCACGGCACGTCGTCCAGCCCGACCCGCGCGGTCACCAGCGGGGCGACGTCGACGTCCCCGGCGGCGATCGCCCGCAACGACTCCGCGAACTCCGCGGGTTCGTAGCCGAAGGCGAACCGGACGGCGAGCTGCTTGGTGATGGCGAAGTAGGGGTTGATCACGTCATCGCCCATGCACACGCCCACCACGACGACCTGGGATCCGGCGGGCGCGTGGCGCAGCACGTCGTTGAGCACACCGGGCACGCCGACGGCCTCGAACACGACGAGCCGCCGGTCCCCGCCGACCCGGCGCCACGCCGCCCATCCGGTCTCGGTCGCGGGATCGACCACGTGGTGGGCGCCGAGGCGTTCGGCGAGGAGGCGCCGCGCCGGGGAGAAGTCCGCGGCGACGACCGGCGCGACGCCGCGGGTGCGCAGCGCGGCGATCACGGCGAGACCGACCGGCCCGCAGCCGAGCACGACGGCGCCTTCGTCGGTGGGTGCGGCGAGGTTCACCGCGTGCAGCCCGACGGCCATCGGCTCGGTGAGCGCGGCGTGGTGCGCGGGCAGCCCGTTGGGGACCGGGAGCACCAGCGGCGCCGACAGCAGCATCCGCTCGCCGTAGCCGCCGTGCACGGTGTTCGAGTACACGATCGGCACCGGCCCGTTCTCCGAGAGCAGCACGGGGAACGACGTGACCAGGTCACCCGGGCGCACCGCGGTCTCGGCGCCCGGCCCGACTTCCAGCACCTCGGCCGCGAACTCGTGTCCCATGTGGACATCGCGGTGCAGTTCCACCTCGTCGGATTCGAACGGCAGGCCGCTCATCTCGCGGCCCAGCGCGAGCATCTCCGCGCCGTGCCGGGCGAAGTGCAGGTCCGAGCCGCAGATCCCGCAGGCCCGCACCCGCACCAGCACCTGCCCGAGGTCCGGCCGCGGTTCGGCGACGTCGTCGCGCACGAGGACCCGGCCCGAGTTGAGCACCGCGGCGCGCATCAGGGTCGCTCCTGCTCGGCGGCGTGCGACTTGATCGCGTTGCCGATCGCCTCGCCCGCCCGGCCGAACAGCTCCTCGCGCTTGCCGGTGGCCCACTCGTGCGAGGCCCGCGGCGCGCTGAGCCTGCCCTTGAAGTGCGGCAGGACGTGCTGGGCGAACAGCCGGTACGAGTTGAGCGTGCGTTCCGGCGATGCCCAGTCGTGGCCCAGCAGCAGGAACGTGCCGAACCCGCCGGACTGGTCGAGCAGCACCTCGATGTGCGCGATGGCGTCGTCCGGGGTGCCGATGACCACGCTGTCGGATTCCGCGTAGGCCGCCGCGTACTCGTGGCGGGACTGCGGCTCGCCGTCGACCTGCTGGGCCAGCGGCACGAATCCGGCGCCACCGCCGAAGTACGCGCCGAACTCCGGCAACCCGTAGGCGCAGTCGGCGATGGCCTGCTCCTTGGTCTCGGCCAGGTGCATCGCGCCCAGCACCCGCCAGCTCGCCCGGTCCGGCGCGGGACGGCCTGCTCTCTCCGCCTCCTCCTCGACGACGCCCCAGGCTCGTCCGATCGCGGCGAAGCCGTCGGCGAGGGCGGACATCGACAGCGACAGCAGCGAGGTGCCGTGCAGACCGGCCAGCCTCGGACCGGACGGCGAGACCATCGCCGCCACCGCGACCTCCGGGTGCGGCCACGAGTAGGGCCGCAGCTGGAGCCGCGCCTCGTTCATCTCGAACCAGTCGGTGCGGCGGGTGATCGGCCCGTCCTCGGTGAACAGCGCGAGGACGGCCTCCAGCGACTCGGCCATCATGCGGCGCTGCTCGACGGGGTCGATGCCGAGGATTGCGGCGTCGGTGGGCAGCGCGCCGGGTCCGGCCCCGAAGATCAACCGGCCGCGGGTGAGGTGGTCGAGCAGCACCAGCCGGTCGGCCAGCAGCCAAGGGTGGTGGTACGGCAGCGACACCACGCCGGTGCCGAGCTTGATGTGCCGGGTGCGCTGCGCGGCGGCGGCGATGAAGATCTCCGGGCAGCCGATGATCTCGTAGCCGCCGGAGTGGTGTTCGCCGAACCACGCCTCGTCGAACCCGTACTCGTCGAGCGCTTCGACGCGCCGCAGGTCGTACTCCAGCGCCAGCGTCGGGTCCTGGCCGGTCGGGTGGAAGGGGGCGTAGAAGACGCCGAAGTTCATGGGTTTCATGCGCGCTCCTGCTCGGCGACGAAGTCGAGGAACGCCAGCAGCGCCGCGTTCACCTCGTCCGGTTTCTCCTGCTGCACCCAGTGGCCCGCGTCGGGCACCAGCACGTCGCCCTGGTGCCGGGTGAGCCACCCGCCCTGAGTGGACGATGGCGCGCCGACGAGCACCGGATCGAGCTCGCCGCCGATGAACGCGCTCGGCACCTGCACCTTCGCACCGGCCAGCTCGGGGGTGATCTCCCAGTTGCGGTCGAAGTTGCGGTACCAGTTCAGCCCGCCGGTGAATCCGGTGCGGGCGAACTCCGCGGCGTAGTGGTCGAGTTCGGCCTGGCTCAGCCACGCGGGCAGGCCGTCGGGTTCCGGGAAGCGGTCGAGGAAGTCGCGCCCGTCGTCGGCGGAGACCAGACCCGATTCCGCCCCCGGCTCCACGCGGACACCGCAGAGCAGCCTGCGCATCGTCACCGCCGGGTCCGCGGCCAGTTCCGCGTCGGCGACTCCGGGCTCCTGGAAGTGCAGGATGTAGAAGAACTGATCGCGGAACGCCTCCCGCCACAACTCCGTCGGCGGACGCGGCGGTCGCGGCGAGAACGGCACGCTCATCCCGCACACCCCGGCGACGCGGTCCGGGTGCAGCAGCGCCGTCTGCCACACCACCATCGATCCCCAGTCGTGGCCGACGAACACGGCCCGCTGCTCCCCGAGGTCGTCGAGCAGCGCGATGAGGTCGCCCGCCAGGTGCCGGATGTCGTAGGCGGCGATGTCGTCCGGCTTGCCGGAGCGGCCGTATCCGCGCTGGTCCGGTGCCACCGCGCGGTACCCGGCGGCGGCGATGGCGGGCAGCTGGTGGCGCCACGAGTAGGCGAGTTCCGGGAAGCCGTGCGCGAAGATCACCGGCGGACCGGCGCCCTCCTCCACGACGTGCAGCTCGACGCCGTTGACGGCGACGGTGCGCTCAGGCATCGGCGGGTCTCCTTTGACATGAGCCGGGAGCGTGCGGGCTGCTCGACCAGGCGGCCGGAGCGGATTTTCCTTGTGGTGCGGGAGAAATCGTCGATCCTTCATTTTGGCAACGCCTGTGTCCAAATATAGGGCATGGCAACACCCGTTGCCAATACCCGATCACTCGCG
This sequence comes from Saccharopolyspora sp. NFXS83, assembly GCF_026241095.1. Lineage (GTDB taxonomy): Bacteria > Actinomycetota > Actinomycetes > Mycobacteriales > Pseudonocardiaceae > Saccharopolyspora_C. The sequence goes on from NZ_JAPFGB010000007.1 coordinate 36,207, forward strand.
GCCACCACCCCGCCTCCAGGACCGCCGCCGCGCACGGTGAGGCGGCCGAGGCGAAGTAAGGTGAGCACCGTTGTCCACCTTCGATGAACCCGGCAAACCCGGCCGCTGGGCCGGAAAACCGCCCGCGGACCGAGTCGCGGAGCGGCGAGCGCTGCTGCTCGACGCGGCCCTGGACCTGCTCGGCACCGAAGGCTGGTCCGGCACCTCGGTGCGCGCCGTGTGCCAGCACGCGCGGCTGAACCCGCGCTACTTCTACGAGAGCTTCCCCGACCTCAACGCCCTGGTCATCGCCCTCTACGACCGCCTCATCGACGACCTGCACACCGAGGTCCGCACCGCTGCCGAGGCAGCCGGGAACGAACCCCACGAGCGGGTGCGCGCCGTGGTCGACACGACGACCCGCTTCGTCGCCGAAGACCGCCGCCGCGCACGCGTCCTCTACGTGGAGGCGCTCGGCAACGAGGCCCTCAACCGCCGTCGCATCGAAACCGGCCACCTCATCGCCCGCTACGTCGAAGCCGACGCCACCCGCGGCGCACCGGGAGACCCGGTCGTCGCCATCACCGCCGCCGTCCTCGTCGGCGGCTTCAGCGAACTCCTGATGAGCTGGCTCGACGGCCACCTCCCCATCGACCGCGACCGCCTCGTCGACGATGCGACGACGCTGTTCACCGGCCTCGGCGACACCGCCGCCACCATCGCCACCCGACGCGGGCGCGGCTGATCCGCGGCCAGTACCGGCAACCGACGGCCGACCTGGACGTCCTCTGGTCGAGGACGAATGCGAACCGCGTCGCCGCCGCCGACGACCTGCTGGAGTTCGCCACCTCGGTCGCGCACAGGGCCGGACGAACATCCGCCGAGCACTTCTTCAACGGCCCGCCGAAAAGGCTGACGGCCGACGGCACCGAGGTGACCGACGCCGACCGGGCAGCGAACGCCCTCGCCTTCGAATACGACGCACGGGCCCGCGATCGGCTGGCCACCTGCCCCCTCCCGTTGGCATGGTCGTGCCACTGGACGTAGCGGGTCGCCCGGCCGTGGTCGGGCTACAGAGCGGGGACATGCCGTGAACTTGGATCTTGTCGCGATCGTCGTCGACGAATACGACCCAGCGATCGATTTCTTCGTGGGCACCTTGGGGTTCGAGCTCGTCGAGGACTCGCCGTCCTCGACCAACGATGGCCGAGCGAAGCGATGGGTCGTCGTGCGGCCACCTCAGGCTCGAACAGGAATCTTGCTGGCGCGAGCCGATGGGGACAGGCAATCCGCCGTCGTGGGCGAGCAGGTCGCTGGTCGTGTCGGGTTCTTCCTCCGCGTCCACGACTTCGACGCCGCCTTCGAGCGGATGCAGGCGGCCGGGGTCGAGTTCGTGAGCACACCGCGCACCGAGCCCTACGGTCGCGTCGCGGTCTTCCTGGACATAGCAGGAAACAGTTGGGATCTTCTCGGCCCTCCCGGCGCCGACTGAGATCACCAGCGCGCCTCACGCGCACGCAACGATGCCGGATGCCGGCAACTGACCCCCTAGCACGTCCGCTCGCGCGTGCGATCGAGGCAGGCATGCGGGATGGCGGCAAGTGACCCACAACGACGGCGCCCCTGGCCGGTTGATCCTGGGCTCCAGGTTCGGCCGAACACGCCTGTCTCGTGTCGGGCACGTCGACCAAGGGCACATGCGGCCCGCAGACGACCGAGGACGATGGCCACTGACCGATGCGGCGCAGCTGCCTACCGCGGAGGCGGCCGGCCGCGCCGCTGGTAGGCGCTGCGGCTGGAACGCCCTCCGGCGGCCGTGGTCGTTCGCCAAGGCGGCTCGTGGACTTTGAAGGGCGGGGGTCGTACCGGTGTGACCAGTCCGTCTCTCTGGCGATCATGGGAGCTCTCGCTACGCATCCACCTCGTCGGTGCTCGCCGCTGCCAGGCCCTGCTGCAGGTCCGCGATCAGGTCGTCCACGCCTTCCAGGCCGACGGACAGGCGGATCAGGCCTGGGGTGACTCCGGCGGAGCGCTGGTCCGGTTCGGGGAGTTGGGCGTGGGTGGTGGACGCCGGGTGGATGACGAGGCTGCGGACGTCGCCGATGTTGGCCAGGTGGCTGAACAGGGTCAGGGAGTCCACGAAGCGGCGTCCGGCGGCCACTCCCCCGGCGAGGTCGAACGCGAGGACCGCGCCCGCGCCCTCGGTGAGGTAGCGCTTCGCCGAGGCGTGCCACGGGCTCGACGGCAGGCCCGCGTAGTGGACTCGCGTCACGCTCGGCTGATCCTCCAGCCAGTCGGCGATCGCGCCCGCGTTCGCGGTGTGGCGGGTCATCCGCAGCGACAGCGTCTCGATCCCTTGCAGCAGCAGGAAGCTGTTGAACGGGGACACCGCCGGTCCCAGATCGCGCACCAGCCGCGTGCGGACTCGCATCAGGTAGGCGAGCTCGCCGAACTCGGCGTCGAAGATCAGGCCGTGGTAGCTGCGATCGGGCCGGGTGAGCTGCGGCCAGCGCTCCGGCTCCGCGGCGTAGTCGAACCGGCCGCTGTCGACGATGATGCCGCCGATCCCGGTGCCGTGGCCGGAGAGGAACTTCGTCGTCGAGTGCACCACGACGTCCGCTCCGTGATCGAGCGGGCGGCACAGGTACGGGGTGGCCACCGTGTTGTCCACGATCAGCGGGACGCCCGCGGTGTGCGCGACGGAGGCGACGCCTTCGACGTCGAGCACGCCGCCGCTCGGGTTCGCGATGGTCTCCGCGTACAGCGCCCTGGTCCCGGGGCGCAACGCCCCCCGCCACTGGTCGAGGTCGTCGGGGTCGGCGACGAAGTCGACGGTGATGCCGAGGTCGGCGAGGGTGTGGGCGAACAGGTTGTAGGTGCCGCCGTAGAGCGCCGAGGACGCCACCACGTGATCCCCGGCCTTCGCGATCGCCAGCAGCGCCAGCGTCGAGGCGGCCTGGCCGCTGGCCACCGCGACCGCGCCCAGCGCGTTCTCCAAGTCGGCGATGCGCTGCTCGACCACCGACGTCGTCGGGTTCGACAACCTGCTGTAGGCGTAGGTGTCCAGGTCCTGCAGGGCGAACGCGGCGGCGGCGTGCTCGGCGTCGTCGAACACGAACGAGCTCGTCTGGTAGATCGGGGTCGCCCGCGCCCCGGTCGTCTCGTCCGGTGCGGCACCGGCGTGCACCTGCCGGGTCTCGAAGGACCAGCGTCGATCGGTCACGGTCAGCGCACCTCCTGCGCGTCGAGCACGTCGGACCACCAGCGCCGCGCCACCTCCGGGTGCGAGCGCAACCAGCCGAGCACCGCGTTCTCGCCGAACGCCGCCAGCAGCGGGTTGTCCGCGTCGGCGCTGATCCCGCGCGCCTCGGCGGCGAGTTCGGCGGGCAGTTCCAGCGGTTCCACGACGGCGTCCAGCCGTGGTGCCAGGAAGAACGGCACCGAGTAGCGATCCACCCCGGCGGCGGGGCTGCGGACGCGATGCCTGGTCGCGGTGAGGTAACCGCCGGTGGCGATCTCCAGCATCTCCCCGATGTTGACCACGAATGCGCCCGGCACCGGGTCGGCGTCGATCCAGCCGCCCGCGGCGTCCTGCACCTGCAGGCCGGCGATCGAATCCTGGTGCAGCAGCGCCAGGTAGCCGTAGTCCTTGTGCGCGCCGACGCCCTGATCCGAGTCCGCGGTGCCCGGGTAGTGGATCAGCTTGAGGTGGGTGCTCGCCTCCTCGTCGAACCACGTGTCGAAGTGGTCCTCGGCCTGCCCTAGCGAGGCGGCCAGCGCGCTCAGGACCTCCCGGCTCACCCGCAGCACCTCCGCCTGCCAGGCCAGCGTGGTCTCGCGCAGCTCCGGCAGCGCCGCCGGCCACTGGTTCGGGCCGATCAGCCGCCGCCAGGCCGGATCTCCCGGCCCGGTCGGCACCGCGTCGCGCTCCGGGCCGATGTCGAGCTGCTCGCGCTGGTCCGGGGCGCCGCCGGTGAGTTCGTGGCCGGTGGCGGTGTAGCCGCGGAACTGCGGCGAGCGCACGTTCTCGATCTCCCGGCGCTGCTCCAGCGGCAGGGCGAAGAACCGGCGGGTCGCGGTGAAGATCCCGCGCATGAGCTCGTCGGGGACGCCGTGCCCCACCACGTAGAAGAACCCGACCTCGTGCGCGGCGTGGCGCAGTTCGGCCAGCAGCGCCTCGCGTTCGCGGGGGTCGCGGAACCGGGACAGGTCGATCAGCGGGAGCGCGGGCTGCGGCATGGTGGCACCTCCGAGCGGGAGCGTAGGCCGCGAAGATCCACCTGTGGTGATCTCCCACTGGACGGGACCCGATCGGGTCACGAGATGACGCCGAGCGCGTGATCCGGTGCGACGCGGGGAAAAGCCGCCGCTCGATACCAGACCCGATCGCACGCGCATGGCTCTTATGAAAATGATTTCCATCTTCAGTTACACTGTGCTCGTCATCGCGAGAACGGGAGGGACGAATGAAGGTTCGGGCATCGCTCAAGTCGCTGAAGGAGAAGGACGGCTCCCAGGTCGTGCGCAGGCGCGGCAAGCTCTACGTGGTCAACAAGCGCAACCCCCGCTGGAAGGGCCGCCAGGGCTGACCCGAGGCCGGGGTTCCCGATCCGGCGAACCCCGGCCGGACACCCCGCCACCGCGACGAAGGCCGCGGCGAACCGGACTTTCGCGATGAACCGCGCACCCGGTCTCCGCAGCTCAGCACACCCCTCGACACGGGCCCCGTCGCCCGACCTGCGGCGCGAGGTGTAACGCCGAGATCAGCGATCTCGAAAAGCTGGTGAGCGACAGGGAACAGCGCCACCTCCGGGCTGTTCGTCGCGGCGGACAGCGAGGGGACCTGTCATGTCGTGGGGTTATGCGGTGATCGACGTGGAGACGACGGGCCTGCTGCCGAGTGCGGGCCATCGCGTCGCGGAGATCGGAGTCGTGCTGCTCGATCCGGCCGGTGCGGTCGAGGACGAGTGGCGCACGCTGGTCAATCCCCTGCGCGACCTCGGCGCGCAGCGCCTGCACGGCATCACCGCCGCCGATGCGCGGCAGGCGCCGACCTTCGCCGCGCTCGCCCCCGAGCTCACCCGCCTGCTGACCGGCCGGGTGCTGGTGGCGCACAACCTGAGCTTCGACGCCCGGTTCCTCGCCGCCGAGTACGAGCGCATCGGGCACGGCGCGCTGCACCTGCCCGCCGCGGGCCTGTGCACGATGAAGCTGTCCAACAGCTTCCTGTACGCGGCCGGTCGCAGCCTCGTCGCGTGTTGTGAGGCCGCCGGGGTGGCGCTCGCCGAAGCGCGCTCCGCGTTGCACGACGCGCGGGCCGCCGCCGGGCTGCTGCGGTACTACCTGCAGCTGTCGCCCGACGATCCGCGCTGGGCATGGGCGGAGCGGACCGCGCAGTCCTGGCCGTGGCCGGTGCTCGACGGTCCCGATGTGGCGTTGGCGCCGCGCCGTCGCCCCGACGCGGTGCCGGACCACTTCCTGGCGCGGATCGTCGAAGTGCTCCCGAGCGTGCTCGAACCGCCGCAGGCCGACGAGTACCTGACCGCGCTCGACGCGGCCCTCGTCGACCGGAACCTGTCGATCGGCGAGCAGGACGCCCTGGCGCAGACAGCCGAGCACTGCGGCCTGGACCAGGAGCAGGTCACGGCGCTGCACGACGACTACCTGCGCGCGCTGGCCGCGGCGGCGACCGCCGGTGGCGTGCTCGGCGAGCCGGAACGCGAAGACCTGGTGCTCGTGGCCGAGCTGCTCGGCTCGTCGCGGGCCGGTCTCGACGTCGCGCTCGCCGCGGATCACCCGGCGTTGGCGCCGCGCCTCCGGCAGGCACCGGAGGCCGCCGTGCTCACCCGCTAGAGCCACCGGCCCCGTCCCGCCTGGCTCAGCCGGGCGGAACGGACGACGTCGGCGGCGACTCAGGTTCGGGCGGGCAGGATCCGGTTGGTGAGTTCACCGAAACCGAGCCGAGCGCCGGAGGCGGTGGGCGCCGCGGCGGTGAGGGTGATCTCGTCGCCGTCCTCCAGGAACGTCCGCTCCGCACCGTTGACCAGCACCGGTTCCGCGCCGCCCCAGGTGAGTTCGATGAACGCGCCGCGCTGGTCCCGCGCCGGCCCGGAGACGGTGCCGGAGGCGAACAGGTCGCCGGTGCGGCAGGTGGCACCGTTGACGGTCAGGTGCGCCAGCATCTGCGCCGGGGACCAGTACATCTCGCGGTAGGGCGGGCGGCTGACCTCCGCGCCGTTCCACCGCACGCTGAACTCGACGTCCAACCCCCACGGTTCGACCTCCCGGAGGTACGGCAGCGGCTCCGGGTCCTGGTGCGGCATGGGCACCCTGGCGCCGTCCAGGGCGAGCAGCGGCACCACCCACGGCGAGATCGAGGTGGCGAAGCTCTTGCCGAGGAACGGCCCCAGCGGCACGTACTCCCAGGCCTGCAGGTCGCGCGCGGACCAGTCGTTGACGAGCACGGCGCCGAAGACGTGCGAAGCGAACTCCTCCACCGGCACCGGGACGCCCAGGTCGGATCCGGTGCCGACGACGAACCCGAGCTCCGCTTCGATGTCCAGCCGCCTGCTCGGCCCGAAACCGGGAGCGGGCTCGTCCGGCGCTTTGCGCTGGCCGCTGGGCCGCACGATCGGCGTGCCGGAGGCGATGACCGTGCCCGCGCGGCCGTGGTAGCCGACGGGCAGGTGCTTCCAGTTCGGCATCAGCGGTTCCGAGTCGGGCCGGAACAACCTGCCCAGGTTGGTCGCGTGGTGCTCGGAGGCGTAGAAGTCGACGTAGTCGGCGACCTCGAACGGCAGGTGCATCGTCACCTGCTCCACCGGGTGCACCGCTGCGTCGGGCACGTCGCCGGACACCAGCGCGGTGATCCGGTCGCGGACCTCCCGCCACTCCCGCGCGCCGCGACGCATGAACGGGTTCAGCGACGGGGCCGCGAAGACGTCGTCGCGCAGCGCCTCGGCCAGGTCGATGACCTGGTCCGCGAGCCGGACCCCGACCCGCGGCGGTGCTCCGGGCGTGCTGAACACGCCGTAGGGCAGGTTCTCGGTGCCGTAGGGGGAATCGGCGGGAACGTCGATGATCACGCGGTGGCTCCTTGCGGGTGCGCCAGGTCGTCGGGGATGAGGCCGAGCTCGGACAGCTCGACGAGCGGGTCGGTGATGCTGCAGGTGCCGAAGGAGACGAAGCGCTCGCGCGCGGCCCGCACCCGCGGCTCGCCCAAGTCGGTGATCCGTGCGGCGATGCCCGCCGCGTCCCGGTCCGCGAGCTCCCGTTCCAGGTCGGCGGCGGCACCGCCGCGCAGCGCCGAGTCCACGGCGAGCAGGATGTTCAGGAACCCGTGCTGGTCGAAGCCGGTCTCCGGGTCGGTGTTGCGGACGGCGTGGTGCAGGCCCGCGGTGGCCTTGAAGGGGATTCCGGCGCGCACCACCGCCTCGATCGCCGCGGCGAGCTCGGGGACCGACGGGTAGAGCTCGGCGCGGACGCCGCCGGTGCGGAACTTCGCCCGGCAGCCCAGCGGTGCGAGCGACGCGAGCACGTCGAGGCGCCGCTCGTCCCTCGGGACCTCGACGAACACGTCGGCACCGGTGGCCGCCCGCACCCGTTCCAGCTCGGTCCGCAGGGAGTCCACCGCCATGCGCTCGGGAACCGGAATCTCCAGCGCGCGCAACGAGAACCGCCCGGACATCGCGTCGAGCACGCCGGAGACGCCCGCCGGCCCCTCGGGCACGGTCACCGACAGCGGCGCGGCGCCCACCGGTTCCAGCTCCTCCGGCGTCGCCAGCGCGGACGCGGGCACCACCAGCGGTCCGACGATCTCCGCGCGGCCCGCCGCGCGGTGCCGGGCGTGCGCCCGCGCGGCCTGCGGCAGCGGCAGCAGGCCGGGCGGGAACACCGCCGCGTCGTCGAGCAGCCCCCGGACCAGGGCGGGCACCGTCATGATCGCTTCCCACCCGCCCAAGTCCACGCGTACTTCCCGTCGTCGCAGGCGGTACCGCCCTCGCCGAGCTCCAGGGGGCGGAACGTGTCGACCATGACGGCCAGCTCGTCGAAGAACTCCACGCCGATGCTGCGCTCGTAGGCGCCCGGCTGCGGCCCGTGCGAGTGGCCGCCGGGGTGCACCGAGACCGAGCCCTGCCCGATGCCGGATCCCTTGCGCGCCTCGTAGTTCCCGCCGCAGTAGAACATGATCTCGTCGCTGTCCACGTTGGAGTGGTAGTACGGCACGGGGATCGACAGCGGGTGGTAGTCCACCTTGCGCGGGACGAAGTTGCAGATCACGAAGTTCTCGCCCTCGAACGCCTGGTGCACCGGCGGCGGCTGGTGCACCCGCCCGGTGATCGGTTCGAAGTCGTGCACGCTGAACGTGTACGGGTACAGGCAGCCGTCCCAGCCGACGACGTCGAACGGGTGCTGCGGGTAGACCAGGCTGGTCCCCACGACGCCGGTGGACCCGCGGTGCTTGAGCAGCACCTCCACGTCGGTGCCCTCCCGCAGCAGCGGCTCACCGGGCCCGTGCAGGTCGCGCTCGCAGTACGGCGCGTTCTCCAGCAGCTGCCCGAACCGGGACAGGTAGCGCTTCGGCGGCACGATGTGCCCGTTGCCCTCGATGGCGTAGGCCCGCAGCGGTTCGCCGTCGTGCGGCAGCCAGCGGTGCGTCGTCGCGCGCGGCAAGAGCACGTAGTCCCCGGTCTTCACCTCCAGCGCGCCGAACACCGTCTCCACGGTCGCCGCACCGGACTCGACGTAGACGATCTCGTCGCCGATCCCGTTGCGGTACAACGGGGAATCCTTGCTCGCCACCACGTAGGAGATCCGCACGTCCGCGTTGCCCAGCACCAGCCTGCGGCCGGTGACGACGTCGGCGGAACCCGCCGCCTCAGCCGTGAACAGGTCGTGCAGCTTCAGGTGGCGCGGCGTGAGCGGGTGGTTCGGGGTGGTCGCCTGCTCCGGCAGCTCCCACACCCGCGAGTCCACGATCGCCGACGGCAGGTTGCGGTGGTAGAGCAGCGAGGAGTCCGAGGAGAAGCCCTCCTCCCCCATCAGCTCCTCGTAGTACAGCCGGCCCTGGTCGTCCCGGTGCTGGGTGTGCCGCTTCGGCGGCACCGCACCGACCTGGCGGTAGTACGCCATGACTTCCCCTCCTCGATCCTTCGTCCACGCTGCGCGGTCATTGCACAGAACGAGCCGCGAGCCCACCACCGCTGAACGCCTGAGGCTCACCCGGCCGTCGGGGCCGAGCCCGCGGACCGCTTCCGCTCAGCACCGTCGTCCCTGGGTACCCGCACCGCCAGCAGCATCACCGCGCACACGATCAGGCACCCGATCGGGAAGTACAGGCCCACGGACACGTCGCCGTCGCCCGCGTTGATGCCGATCACGTACGGCCCGAGGAACCCGCCCAGCGCCGCGATCGAGTTGATCGCCGCGAGGCCGACCGCGGTGTGCTCGCGGGAGAGCACCCGCGCGGCCATCGCCCAGTACGGCGCCATGTAGCCGAGCACCCCGATCGCCACCAGCGACAGGCACACCAGCGCGGGCACGGGTTGGTCGCGGAAGGCGATGGTGCCCGCGAGTCCCGCCGCGGCCAGCACCATCAGCACCACCACGTGCCCGCGCCGCTCCCCGGTCCGGTCCGAGTTGCGCGCCACCAGCAGCATGCCGACCGCGCCGATCAGGAACGGGATGGCGCCGAGCACGCCGATGTTGGTCGCCGAGTAGTCCGGGTCGAGCTGGCTGATGATCTGCGGCAGGAAGAACGTGAAGCCGTAGAGCCCGCAGGCCGCGAACAGGTTCGCCACCGCCAGGTACAGCACCTTGCGGTTCTTCAGGATCCGCAGCTGCCCGAGGAGCGTCTCGGGCTCCTCCGAGTGGTACTCGGCGCGGATCTCCCGCTCCAGCCACTCGCTCTCCTGCTTGCTCAGGAACCGGGCCTGGCTGGGCACGTTGGGCAGGTACAGCAGGGTGAGCGCGCCCAGCAGCAGCGCCGGGGCGCCTTGCAGGATGAACACCCAGCGCCAGCCGCTGAGCCCGAACCACTGCACGTGGTCGAGGATCACGCCACCGGTGAGGCTGCCCAGCACCATCGCCACGGGCTGCGCCAGCGCGAGCGCCGCGATGGCCCTGCCCCGCTCCCGCGTGCGGAACCACAACGTCATGTACAGCAGCAGACCGGGGAACAGCCCGGCCTCGGCGATGCCGAGCAGGATGCGCGCGCCGTAGAGCTGCGGCACGTTCTGCACGAATCCGGTGAGCACGGTGACCAGGCCCCAGCTGATCGCGATGCGCGCCAGCCAGATCCGCGCCCCGATCCGCTTCATGATCATGTTGCTGGGGATCTCGAACAGCACGTACACCAGGAAGAAGATCGATGCGGCGACGCCGAAGGTGGCGGTCGTGATCGCGAGCTCGTGCTGCATGCCCAGCTGGGCGTAGCTGATGTTGGCCCGGTCCATGTAGTTGAACACGTAGAGCAGGCCCACGATCGGCAGGATCCGGGTCGAGACCTTCCGGACCGTTCTGCTGCCGATGTCACCGCCTTCTACCTCGGCGGGTGCTGACATGACGTTCTCCTCGACGTTGAGCAGGTGGATCCTCGCCCTGAACGAGTCGCTCAGGGACGGTGTTCAGGACCGGTCGGCGCGGTTCGCCGCCGCCCGGCCCGCGATGCGGCCCATGGTCACGGCGTTGGCCACGGCGTTGCCGCCGCCGACGTAGCGAGCACCGAGCACGCCCGCCCCGGCCTCACCGGCGGCGAACAGGCCGGGCACGACCGCTCCGTCCTGGTCCAGCACGGCCGCCGAACCGTTGATCTCCAGCCCGGCGTGGGTGCAGACGAGTTCCGCCGGCAAGGTGCGCACCGCGTAGAACGGCGGCTCCGCGATCGGGTCGGGGTGCGCGACGGATCCCTTGTTGCGCAAGGTCTCGTGGCGCCGGAAGTCCTCATCGGTGCCGTGCGGCAGCTGGTCGTTCCAGCGCCGCACCTCCGCGCTCAGCGCGGCGGCGGGCACCCCGATCAGTTCCGCCAGCGCGGGCAGGCTCCCGGCGCGCGCGGTGCGCCCCTGCTCGGCCTCGCGGTGGACCTCCGCCGCGTCCCAGTCGGCGTACCCGGCGGGCAGCGCGCGACGGGCCCGTTCGTCGAAGACCGCCCACACCGGGCCGGGCTGGGCCTCGATGATGCCGGTCGACACGGCGTAGGAGGCGTCCTCGTCCATGAAGCGGCGGCCGTGCGCGTTGACGTGGATGCGGGACTTCGGCGGGAAACCGGACTGCCAGTGGTGCATCCGCTGGAAGTACGCGGTGGGCAGCATCAGGCCCCAGCCGTCCCCGGCGAGCCCGGCGCGCACCTGCTCGCCGAATCGCAGGTGGTCTCCCCGGCTGCCCTCGGCGGCGACGACGAACAACGCCTCGCCGGCCCGCGCCGCGGCCGGGTAGTACCGCGCCACCAGCTCCGGATCGCGGGCGAAACCGCCGGAGGCGACGACCACGGCGTCCGCCGAGACCGCCACGTCGTCGGCGACGACACCGGTCACCCGGCTCCCGTCGGTCAGCAACCGCTGCACGCGGGTCGCGAGCACGGTCTCCACGCGGTGCGCTCGGCGGGCCGCGTCCAGCGCCCGCACCACGCCGTAGCCCTGGTCCTTCGGCACGTGCCCGCGCCACACGTCCTCCACCCCGGCCTGGCACAGCCCCGGCTGGTGCGCGTTCCCGGATACCTGCGCGGGAATCTCCACGCCGAGCCCGATCAGCCATTCCAGCGCCGCCCCGGCGTTCGCGCAGAACGCGCGGATCAGGCCGGGCCGCAGCAGCCACTGGTTGAGGTCCATGTAGTGCTGGAAGAACGCGTCCGGCGAGTCCCGCACGTCCAGCGCCGCCTGCACGCTGGTTCCCGCGGCGGTGAACATGCCCGCCGACAGCTGCGTGGAGCCGCCGAGTTCCCGTTCCGATTCGAACAGCAGCACCGAAGCGCCTCGTTCGGCGGCCGAGACCGCAGCGGCCAGCCCGGCTCCGCCGCCGCCGACGACGATCACGTCGTAGTGCTCGGTCATCAGAGCTCACCTCCGGCGTCGGCGAGGATGCGGTGGTAGAGGCCGTTGGAGACGAGGCCGCCATCGACGGTGACCTCGCTGCCGGTCATGTACGCCGAGCGGTCGGAGAGCAGGAACAGGACCGCGTCGGTGACCTCCTCCGGGGTTCCGGTGCGCCCGGCGGGAATGCTCGCCACCGCGGACTCCACGAAGGTGTCCGATCCGGCCAGCAAGCCGGTGTCCACCAGCCCCGGGTGCACCGAGTTGACCCGGATCCCCCACTCGGCGAAGTTGCCCGCCGCCGACTTCGACAGACCCGTCAGGCCCCACTTGCTCGCCGAGTAGGCGGGTGAGAAGTAGCCGATCTGCCCGGAGATCGACGAGATGTTCACGATCGAACCGCCGCCGGAGTCCCGCATCAGCCCGGACGCGGCCCGCATCCCGTGGAACGGCCCGTACAGGTTCACCCGCAGCACCAGGTCCCAGATCTCGCCGGTGGTCTCGGAGAACTCCAGCCGCCGCGAGATGCCCGCGTTGTTCACCAGCCCGCCCAGCACGCCGCGGTCCGCGCGGATCTCGTCCACCACGCGCTCCCACCCGGCAGGGTCGGTGACGTCGAGCTCGTGCGCGGAGGCGGACCCGCCCGCCTCCGCGATCTCGGCCGCCACCGGTGCCGCGTCGGCGACGTCGGCGAGGCACACGTGCACTCCGCGCCGCGCCAGCGCCCGCGCGTGCGCCGCGCCCATCCCGGCCGCGGCGCCGGTGATCAGCACGACGTCCGGGTAGCGCACGGACTCGGTCGCATCAGACATGCCGGGACCCGCCGTCGACGGCGATGCTGTGCCCGGTCACGTAGCGGGCGCTGTCGGACAGCAGGAACAGCAGCGCGCCGAACACCTCCTCCGGGGAGCCGATCCGGTGCAGCGGCACGGTGTCCACCGCGTGCTTGAGGGCCACCGGATCCTCCTTGACCCAGCGGGTCATGTCGGTGTCGATGTAGCCGGGGGCGATGGAGTTGACCCGGATCCCCTTGTCGCCGAACTCCACCGCGAGCGATTCGGTCAGGTGCGCCACCGCCGCCTTCGAGCTGCAGTAGGCGCCCCGGCCGCGGCGCACCCTGGTCGCCGACACCGAGGACATGTTCACGATCGCGCCACCGGGGGCGAGGTGGCGCGCGGCGGCCTGCGCGCCGTAGAGGACGCCTTCGACGTTGACCTTGAGGGTGCCGCCGAACTGGTCCGGGGTGATCTCCTCGGCGAGCGCGAAGGGGAAGATCCCCGCGTTGTTGACCCAGAAGTCCAGCCTGCCGAACTCCGCGAGCGCCGTGGCGGCGAGCCGCTCGTGCTGCTCGGCGAGCGCGACGTCCACCTCCTGCCCGACCACGCGCCCAGGTCCGTCCACGAAGGACTCCTCGGCGACGGCGGCGTTGATCCGCTCGGCCTCGGCCGCCATCCCGGCGGCGTCGATGTCACCGCCGACCACGTGCACGCCGCGCGCCGCCAGGCCGCGCGCGAACACCGCTCCCATGCCGCGGGCGGCTCCCGTCACGACGGCCACCTTTCCGGGCAGTTCCGGGTAGACGGCGCCGATCGGCCGGTGCAGCGCCCCGCCGGGGCCGGTCGCAGTGCTCATGGGTTCTCCTTGCGCTATCAGAGGGATCGGCGCGGTTCGTCGTCGCGGCGCACCACGCGGCGGCGGATGCGCCACTGCTCGTCGAGCAGCACCAGGTCGTCGGTGAAGGTGGTCATCCGCGCCAGCCGCGACGCGCCGCCCGCTTCGGTGACGACGATCTGGAGGTAGCCGCGCACGACGAGCGCGTCGCCGTCCTCCGGTTCGACGTCGAGGTTCGTGATCACGTGCCGCGTCCTGGTGCCCGCCTGCTCGTCGGCGTCGGCGAAGCGCTCGGCGAAGGCGACCAGCGCGGCGGTGCCGACGGCGGGCTCGGGGTAGCTCGGCGACCAGAACTCGCCGTCCGGGGTGAACGTCGCCGCCCACTCCCGCGCGCGAGCGCCGTCGATGCGGTGGCTCTGCGCGCCGTAGAGCCGGTGGACGTGCCCGATCACCTCGCCGCTGACGACTCCTGCCGGCACGGAGCACCTCCTCGGATCAGCCGTCCGAGTTCGGGTCGATCACCGGAAACCAGACGTGCTATTATCGCACTCGGTGTGCGATTTAAGAGGACTGTAAGCGGGCTCACCTACCCCGTCAAGAGCCGTACGAGAGGTGCAGCATGTCCGAGACCAACGCGGAACCGACCGCGCCCGGCGTTGCCGAACTCGACTCGGGAATGTCGAAAACCCTGCACAACGGGCTGCGCATCCTCGAAGTGCTCGCCGAGCACCCGCGCGGGCTCACCCTCAACGAGATCGCCGAACGCGTCGGCGTGCACCGCACCGTCGCGCACCGGCTGGTCCGCACCCTCGAAGCGCACCGGCTGTGCCGCCGCGACGACGTCAAGCGCATCTCGCTCGGCACCGGGCTCGTGCACCTGAGCGAGCCCGTCGAGCAGGACCTGCGCACGCTCGCCCGGCCCGTGCTGGAAGAACTCACCGAACGCACCCAGGCGACCGCGCACCTCGTGGTGCAGGAGGACGAGCAGCAGGTGCGGATGCTCATGATCGTCGAGCCGCGCCGCGCCCGGATGCACGTGTCGTTCCGCCCCGGCCAGGTCGACCCGATCGACCGCGGCTCGGCCGGCCTCGCGCTGCTGGCCGCCGCGCCCGCCCGCGAGCACGAGCGGGACGAGGTGCGCAGCACTCGCGAACGCGGATTCGCCGTGTCCTACGGGGAGATCGCGCCGTCGGTCACCGGAATCTCCGCGCTGGTCCCGGGAACCGAGCGCCCCACCAGCCTCGGCCTCTCCCTGTTCGAGGTCGACGACGAACGCGAACTGGGCCGCGCGGTCCTCGACGCCGCCCACCGCCTGAGCACGCTGCTGCGCTGACCAGGGCCCGCCGCGCTGCTTCGCGCCAAGGCGAAACCGCTGAGCAGTGACCGCCCACGGCACCGGCGCCGAGGCGGGTTCTCAGCGGCCTTCTCGCGAGGACGGCGATTCCGCCGCGCATCGAACACCGATCCCGCAGCGAGAAGACCGGTGAGGTTGCACCACCCGACCGCCCGAGCAGACCGGGAACGGCAGGTCAGTCCTCTTCGTCGGGATCGCGGACGTAGAGCGGCTTGCCGCGCAGCACGGTGCGCTGGCAGCGCGGCAGCGGAGCTCCGGGGCTCAGGTCCGGCAGCGGCGGCACGCCCGCGCGCGGGTCCGTCGACCAGCGCTGCACCCGCGAATCCGGTGCGGTCACGACCAGATCGCCCGTTTCCCACACCGCGTAGGTCGCCGGAGCGCCCGGCACCAGCGCGCCCGTCACGCCGTCGTCGAAACCGGCGGCGCGCCAGCCACCTCGGGTGTGCGCGGTGAACGCGGCTCGCGGCGAGATCCCGAAACCGTCCGTGCGGTGGTGCACCGCGGCCCGCACCGACGCCCACGGGTCCACCGGTGTGACCGGGGCGTCCGAGCCGAAGGCCAGCACGATCCCGTTCGCGGCGAGCGCCGAGAACGGGTTCAACCGGGTGCCCCGCTGCACGCCCAACCGGCGCGCGTACATGTCCGACGCGCCGCCCCAGGCGGCGTCGAACGACGGCTGCACCGAGGCGACGACGCCGAAGGAACCGAGTTCGGCGGCCTGCTCCGCGTCGACCATCTCCAAGTGCTCCAGGCGGTGCCGCATGCTCGCCAGCGCGGGAACACCCAGCACCTTCGCCGCCCGGCGGAAACCCTCGCAGGCCTCGGCCACCCCAGCGTCGCCGATCACGTGGAAACCGGCCTGCAGACCCTGCCGGGTGCAGTCGATCAGGTGCTCGGCCACCGCTTCGGCGTCCAGGTAGAGCACGCCCGACGTGGCCGGGTCGTCCGTGTAGGGCTCGCCCAGCGCAGCCGTGCGCGACCCCACCGCGCCGTCGATGAACAGATCGCCGCCTAGTCCGCGCACCCCTAGCTCGCGCGCGGTCTGCAACGCGCCCAGTTCGCCCCAGTAGCCGATGACCTCCGGCACGTCGCCGCGGGCGGAGAGCTCCATCAGGTCCCGGAGGTCGTCGGCACCGGAGATGTCCGGGCCGGCGCATTCGTGCACGCTGGCCACGCCTTGCGAGGCGGCGTGGCGCAGGAACGCCAGCTGGGCCTCGCGGCGCTGCCGCAAGCTCAGGGATTCCCGGGCGGCGCTGCGCGCGTGGTGGTGCGAGACGCGGGTGAGCGGGCCGTCCGGGCTCCAGCCCTCGGTGTCCTTGGCCAGCGGTGCGCGGTCGATCAACGCGCTCGACACCAGGGCCGAGTGCACGTCGATCCGCGACAAGTAGACGGGCGCGCCACCGCAGGCGGTGTCGATCTCCGCGCGGGACGGCGGGCGGCGCTCCGGCCACCACGTCTCGTCCCAGCCGTGCCCCCACACGAGCGCACCGGGATGTTCCTCCACGTGATCGCGCAACGCGTGCAGGAACTCGGTGAGCGAAGCGCAGCCGGTCAGATCCAGGCCGTTGATCAACAACCCGGACGAGGTGGCGTGCACGTGCGCGTCGACGAACGCGGGCGCGACGAACGCCCCGCCGAGGTCGACGATCTCTGCCTCGGGATGCAGTGCACGGCCGACCCTGTCAGAACCGACCCAGGCGATGGTGCCGTCGATGACGGCCATCGCGGTGGCGTCGGCATCGGCGGGCGAATGAATCCGGCCGCCGAGCAGCAACGTGGTCTCGGACATGTCCTGTGTTCCCTGTCCTGGGGATCTCCCCCGGCTTCGGCTTGCTGGCGGCGCAAGGCGTGGCGACCTGTTTCACCTGGTCCCCGCCCATCGGCGGACCCCTCCACTCCGGGCCGCGCCGACCGCCTCGGTCGACGCGGGACCGCCGGTTCCGCATGGCCGACCTGGTCCGGCCGATCAGGGCGGCACTCTTCCACCCGAACGACCCCACCCGCTCGGTCAGGAGCCGGGTCGATCACCTTACGCGGATCACCGCGGCTGGGGTCGATCGAGGTCCGCGCCGTCCGGACTTCGCCCGTGCGCCACCGTGGCCGGCGCCTGGAGCGTCGCTCCCGACTCCGGCCACGATCGTTCGCCGAAGCTTACCCGCAGTGCCCGCGGGATCGACGTCACGCCGTGCGGTTCACCGAGCCGAGCCGCCGTCCGGCCGCTCTGCCTGCGTCGATGCGTCCAGGGACGGGTGCTGCTTCGGGATGTCGTCCTCACTGACCGACACGACCTCGCCGTCGATGACGTCGCCGTCGTCGCGGTAGCCCGCGCCGGGCCGTCCCGCGCCGGGGAACCGGGCGCCGGGCATGCCGCCGCCCCAGCCGACGTTCGCGCCCGCGCGCATCCGCTCCTGCATCTGCTCGGCGCGGCGTTCCGCGGCGCGCCGCAGGCGGCGGCGCAGGAACGCCCTGGTCGGCGGCAGCAGGCACAGCAGGCCGAGCACGTCGCTGACGAAGCCGGGGAGCACGACGAGCAGCCCGCCCGCGACGATCAGCACGCCGTCGGCGACCTCCCGCTCCGGTGGCCTGCGCAGCCGGGCGGCCTCGTTGAACGCTTCGAAGGCGCGGCGGCCCTCCCTGCGCAGCATCCAGCTGCCGAGGGCGGCGCCCGCGATCAGCAGGCCGATCGTGGGCAGCACACCGATGGCGCTGCCGACCAGCACGAGCACGCTGATCTCCACGACGCCGATGGCCAGGAGCAGCAGGAGAATGGGCAAAGCGAACCTCCGGAGGCATTTCGTCTCACTTGCTCAACGCACGGGATGCCCGATTTTCTCCCAAATCGGACGACCGATCCGCGCGGTGTTACCGGCACCACTCCGGACACCGCCCATGATCGAGTTCGGCTGCTCATAGACTGCTCGGCGATGCGGGCGCACAAATCGAGATTCCTCGCACTGCTGGCGGTCTGCGGCGTCTTGGCGCTCGCGATCCTGGTCAGTGATCAGTACCTGCCGAGCCTGCCGCAGCAGCCGCAGCGGCTGCCCCCAGCGGTGGTCACGCTCGGCGACAGCACGCTGTCCGGCGAGGGCGGCGGGCGTTACGAAGCGGGCACGAACGGTGAGAACGGCGACTGGTGCCACCGCTCGCCGGCCGCCGCGGTGCACCAGCTGGCGCTGCCGCCGCAGGTGACGCGCATCAACCTCGCCTGCTCCGGAGCGCAGGCGAAGCTGGTCGGTTCCGCCGACGACCCCGAGCACGCCGAGGGTTCCCAGGCTGCGCGGCTCGCGGAGCTCACCGAGCGGTTCCGGATCACCGACATCGTCGTGCAGGTCGGCGCCAACGACGACCCCGGTTTCACCGACGTCGTCAACCGCTGCGTGGAGGCGTGGGCGACCCGCGCCCCCGGGGGCTGCGCCGAGCCGATGCGCGACGCGTGGCCGCAGCGGGTGGCGGCGATGCGCCCGAAGGTCGTCTCCGCGCTGCGCGACATCCGCTCCGTGATGGACGAGGCCGGGTACACCCCGAGCGCCTACTCGCTGGTGGTGCAGTCCTACGCCTCCCCCGTCGGCCCGGACGTCGACCCACGGCTGAACAACCTCTCCGGCTGCCCCTTCCAGCCGGGCGACCTGCGGTGGATCCGCGACACCGGGGTTCCGCAGCTGTCCGAGGGGTTGCGCGCGGCGGCCGACGAGACCGGGGCGCGCTTCCTGGACCTCTCCCGGGCGGGCCACGGGCACGAGGCCTGCACCGCGGCCCCCACCGGCGGCACGCCCGCGGGCCAGGTGCCCGCGCCGCGCAACGACGCCGAGTGGTTCACCCGGCTCACCGTGGATTGGGAGAGCCTGCAGGACGATTACCGCGCGCCGCACGCGATGCAGGAGTCCTTCCACGCCAACCCCGCCGGGCACGCGGCCCTCGCGGGGTGCCTCGGTGAGTTCCTCGCGGGCGACGACCAGCAGGCGGCCTGCGTCGCCGACGAGCGAGGAGAGCTCAAGCCCGTTCCCGAACAGGCACCTTGATCCGGTCCGCTCCCCCGATCGCGCTTCGCGGTCGCGCGTGCGCGCGTCGTCATCCCCCGCGACGTGGTGGCGATCGGGCGGCGTGAGGCTCGTTCTCGTTGGCGGACCTGGACGTTCGCCCCGAACGGCGGCTCCGCCGCGGCGGGCGGGGCTGAGCCCCCGGCTTCCGCGATGGGACGATCTCAGCGGTACCGGACCGTTCGGAGGGGAGCCGTCATGGCGACAACGCCGGAGACCGCAGCGGACGGGGCCTGGGACGTTCCCGCGCTGCTGCGCTCGTTGACGATCGAGCAGAAGGTGGCGCTGCTCGACGGCGCGGACTTCTGGACGACCGAACCGCTGCGCGAGCACGACGTCCCGTCGATCATGCTCACCGACGGTCCGCACGGCCTGCGCAAGCAGCGCGCCGGTGGTGATCACCTGGGTCTCGCCGACAGCGTGCCCGCCACCTGCTTCCCCACCGCCTCGGGCCTGGCGAGCTCGTGGAACGTGGACCTGCTCGACGAGATCGGCCGCGCGCTCGGCGCCGAGTGCCGGGCCGAGGACGTCGCGGTGCTGCTGGGGCCGGGCGTGAACATGAAGCGGACCCCGCTGTGCGGGCGGAACTTCGAGTACTTCGCGGAGGATCCGCTGCTGGCCGGGCACCTGGCGGCGGCGCTGGTGCGGGGCGTGCAGGCCCAGGGCGTGGGCACCTCGGTCAAGCACTTCGCGGTGAACAACCAGGAGACCGAGCGGCTCACGATCTCCGCGGAGGTCGACGAGCGGACGCTGCGGGAGATCTACCTGCCCGCGTTCGAGCACGTCGTCCGCGAAGCCCGGCCGTGGACGGTGATGTGCTCCTACAACCGGATCAACGGGGTGTACGCCTCGGAGGACCGCTGGCTGCTCACCGAGCTGCTGCGCGAGGAGTGGGGGTTCGACGGGCTGGTCGTGTCCGACTGGGGCGCGGTCAACGCCCGCGACGAGAGCCTCGCGGCCGGGCTGGACCTGGAGATGCCCTCCTCGGGTGGCGCGGGAGCCGAGGTGATCTTGGAGGCCTGCCGGGCGGGAACGCTGCGCGAGCAGGACGTCGACGTCGCCGCCGGGCGGGTGCTGCGCCTGGTCGAGCGCGCCGCTTCGGCGCCGGCCGCGCCCGGTTTCGACCCGGAACACCACCACGCGCTCGCCAAGCGGGCCGCGATCGAGAGCGCGGTGCTGCTCAAGAACGACTCCGGCGTCCTCCCGCTGCGGCCGGAGTCGACGAAGGTCGCCGTGCTCGGCGAACTCGCCCGCACGCCGCGCTACCAGGGCGCGGGCAGTTCCCAAGTGCGCCCGACGCGGCTGGACGACGCGCTGAGCGCGCTGAACGCCGCCGGGTTCGCCGAACTGCGCTTCGCCCCCGGTTACGAGGTGGAGGCCGGCGCTCCCGATCCGGACCTGGCCGCCGAAGCGGTGCGCCGGGCCGCCGACGCCGACGTCGCGGTGCTGTTCCTGGGCCTGCCCCCGTCCGCGGAATCCGAAGGCTACGACCGGGATCACCTGTCGCTGCCCGCGAACCAGCTCCGGCTGCTGCGGGAGGTGGCGGCCGTCAACGAACACGTCGTCGTGGTGCTCGCGGGCGGTTCGGTGGTCACCGTCGACGAGTGGCAGCACCACGCCACGGCGATCCTGCAGGGCTGGCTGCCCGGCCAAGCGGGCGGCGGCGCGCTCACCGACCTGCTCACCGGCGCCGCGAACCCGTCCGGACGGCTCGCCGAGACGATCCCGGTGCGCGGCGCGCACGCCCCGGCCGTCGGCCGGTTCGCCGGGGAGCACGGGGCGGTCCGCTACGGCGAGGGCCTGCTCATCGGCTACCGCTGGTACGACGCGCACGAGCTGCCCGTGAGCCACGCGTTCGGGGAAGGCCTGTCCTACACGACGTTCGACTACACCGAACTGGACGTGTCGGTGCTGGAGGACGGGCCGCGGCCGAGGGTCAGCGTCTCGCTCACCGTCACCAACACCGGTTCCCGCGCGGGCCAGGAGGTCGTGCAGCTCTACGTCGCCGATCCGGAGTGCTCCGTGTCCCGGCCGGAGCAGGAGCTCAAGGCGTTCGCGAAGGTCGCGCTGGAGCCCGGCGACAGCACCCGCGTGGCGCTGGAGCTCGATCAGCGCGCGTTCGCCTACTGGCACCGGCCGCTCGGCCGCTGGGTCGTGGAGGGCGGCGAGTTCGAGCTGCGGGCCGCGTCGTCGTCCCGTTCCGTGCGGCTGTCGGCCGTGGTGGAGCTAGCGGGTGAGCGGATCCTCAGCCCGCTCGCGCCGGAATCCGAGCTGGGCGCCTGGCTGGATCACCCGGTGGCGAGCCGCCTGCTGGGCGAGGCTCTCGCGGCGAGCCCGATGAGCGAGATGGCCGCCGATCCGCAGCACGTGCGGATGATGCGGTCGTTCCCCGCCGCGCGGCTGGCCAGGTTCCCCGGCGTGCCCATCACCCACGAGCAGTTGCGGGAGTGGGCGGAGCAGGCGAACAGCGCGCAGCGGTGACCGGCATCTCGCGGCGCACGCCCCGGTCGAGGCCGGTTCGGCCGGGGCGGCACACTGGGGGTGTGGAGACGGTGAAGAACGCACGCCCCCGGCTGGACGCCTCGTCGGTCGCCGTGTGCGCACACGTGGGCATCGGAGCGGACGACTCGGTGGCGCGGGCCGCGCGGGACCGGCTGGGCAACGCGCTCGCGAATTACCGCAGGCACTGGTCGGCCAACTCCGAGCCGCAGGTGTTCGAGGATCGCCTCCTTCCCGGCGACGAGGCCAAGAACCCCGCCTGACCTCCCGTTCCCGGGCGTTCCCTGGTCATCTTCGGATCCGCCGCCTCCTCCGACGGCGGGGTGCCCGGCGGCCCTCGACGATCGCGGCGGCGGGCAGCACCGCCGGATGCACCGGTTCCGGTGCGGCGTGCCCCGGTTCCCCGTTCAGCGGCAGCAATCCTGGCCGGTGGTGCGGTTCCACCCGCAGCAGCCCCCACAACCCGGCGTTGACCTGGTTGATGGTCAAACCGTCCCGGATGAGGAAGTCACCGGTCCGGCCCCTGGGGCCACCGGCACCACCGATGAGCTCGATGGTCGCCTCGGTCTCCGGCAGCATTCCGCCGACGGCGGAGCGGATCGCGGCGTTCGCGTCGCCGCGCTGGTAACGCCACATGTGCCCCGCCACCAGCATCGTGTGCACCCGCCCCCGATCGGCGCCGTGCACGAACCGCACGGTCACCGGATCACCTCGGTGAGCGCGGAACACCGGCGTCGCCGGGTCGCCGTGCACCCGCGAGCTGAACACGTGCGCCTGTTCCGGATCGTCGCGCAGCCGCGGGGCGAAGCGTTCGTTGCGGTAGTTGATGCCGCGGTTGCCCCGCTCGTAGGGATCCAGGTCGACGTCCTCGCCCGACACGGCCTCCGGGATCGGTTCGCCGTCGCGGTCGAACAACCGCACGCCGTCCTGCCAGATCGCCACGAACTCGCGGGTGGCCCGCGCGGCGCCCTCCTCGACCCAGCGGACGTCGGCAACCGCGCCGGTGGCCGGTCCGCCGGTCACCGGATCCGTCCAGCTCGCCCCCGGTGGTTCGATGATCAGCGTTCCGAACAGGCCGTGGTGCGCGTTGCCGCGGCGGTCCCCGAAGTCGGACAGCGCGATCGTCGAACCCGCGATCTCGGGTGCGGCGAACCAGTAGGTCGTGATCGACTCGCCGGGCCGCACCGTCTGGTCCGCGTTGAACCCGACGGTCGACCCGTCGGAGGTCCGCACGTCGTAGTCGACCATCCCGCCGTGCAACGACACCCGGTCACCGCGCGGGAACGGAGCGTCCGCGGGCAGCGGCACGTGGTCGCCGTGCGGTGGCTGGCCGCCGGGGCGCAGCCCGTTGGTCAGCGTGATCTCGATGCACTCACCGGCGCTCGCCCGCAGGACCAGCGGTGCCGGTTGCCGGAGCCCCGCGCGCACCGCCGCCGCGTCCTGCGACCTGACGTAGGCCAGCCCGAACGGATCGTGGTCCCGGTCCTCGGGGTTGAACCTGAGCGGATGCTCGACCGCGTCGACGTCGAACGAGCGCACCGGTGCCGTGCGCGGGCAGGTGTTCACCGGTTCCGCGCGCGGTGGCGCGTGCCCTGGAGGCCGAGGCCGGTCGACGACCGGCCTCGGCTCGGGCGCCTGCCCCGGGAGGCCGTGATCGGGCAGCGGAGCCAGGTCCCGCTGCGGCCGGTCGGTGGTGCGGAAGATCCCCCACAGCCCCAGCCACTGGTCGTCGAGCGCGGTCGATCCGTACATGAAGTCGCCCGGACCACCGGCACCTCTGTTCACGATCGCCGGGCCGCCGTTGCCCGGTGTCACTTCGGCTTCGTCCTTGAGCTCCTCGCCCTCCATGCCCCGGTGGACGATGGTCGACCCGACGATCTCGTAGTTGAAGTACTCGGCGAGCCCGAGGGCCTGCTGGTCGGTGAGATCGCTGTTCGGGTTGTCGGGCTCGTTGAGCCATTTGTGCCCGTGCAAGGTGAAGTCGTGCATCTCCTCGTGCGCCGCGGCGATGTTGCGGATCAGCACGGGTTCACCGGTGTAGGCGCGCAGCACCGGAGTGGCCGGGTCGCCGTGCACCGTCGAGGAGTACGCGTAGGCCGGGTCACCGCGAGGCCCCGGCACACCTGGCCGGGTGCGGATCTGGAACGGCTCGTTGCGGTAGTTCACCGCGTACCCGCCCTGGTCTTCACCGAAATCACCGGGAACGCCGGGCGGCTGGACCGGCGGCCCCGCGCCGAAGTTCCGCCACAGCGGGACGCGGTCGGCGTAGTAGAGGGTGAATTCGCGGAAGTCCATGCCCAGGTCGGACTCGATGATCGCCACGGTGCCGACGCCGTCGGTGGGCTCGCCGGTCCGGGTGTCGCGCCAGATCGCGTCCGGCGGTTCGACGTTCATCGACGCGTACAGCCCCTTCTGCTGGTGCAGGCTGGGGTACTGGTGGTCGTGGAAGAACACCGATCTCAGCGGTTCGTCCACGTACCACCGGAACGCGGCCGTCTGCCCGAGCATCGCGGTCTGCGCGTAGTTGAACCCGACGGACGTGCCGTCCGAAGCGAGCTCGTCGAACCGGACCAGGTGCACGTGGGCGGAGACCTCCGAGGTCTCCTCCGGCAGCATGTAGTCGCCGTCGAGGCGGTTGACGTGGTCGATCGGCTCGTCGGGATCCTCGTCCAGGTGCAGGTCGTTGGTGAGCAGGATCCGCATGCAGTCGCCCTGGCGCGCTCGGATCGTGTACGGCTCGGGTCTCTCCCGCCCGGAGGTGACCGCGTCGAGGTGGCTCTCCTCGACGTACAGCCGGCCCTGGCGGTCCTTCCACCCCGCTTCGTTGTAGAGCAGCGGCATGTCGACGGCGTGCGGCCGGTAGGTGCGTTCCGGGCGCTCCGGCGGGCACGGGTCGACGAACCCGGCGCCGGGCTTGTCCGGGTCCAGCGCCGGCATGTTCGCCGCCTCCATCGGCGTAGGCCCGCGGACCGTGTCGCCGGGGCGCCGAAGCTCCGCGAAGTCGTCCTCGATGACGGTGTGCGGCGGTTTGTACGCGCGCTGGCCGAATTCTCCTTTGACGAACAGCGGAAAACCGGGATGCCGGGCGTCCGGCGCGGGTGTCGCACCGGCCCGGTCCGGCAGCTCCTGCAGCGCTTGCAGCGGCGTGCCGTCCGGGTTGGACGCGGTGCCGTCGCGCAGCCGGTCGAAGATCCGCAGGTGACCCCAGAAGCCCTGCGCGAAGTGCGGGTAGAAGTGGCAGTGGAAGACCGAATCGCCGATGGTGCCCTGCACTCCGCCCGCACCGCCTTCCAGGCGCAGCTCGAACGCCTCACCCGGCCCGATCGCCTGGACGTCCTTGCGCGGTGACGCCGGGTTGTTCGGGTCGGCGAACCAGCGTTGGGTGTGCTGGTGCCAGGGGTGGGTCTCGCGGACGCCGGGGTGGATGAGCGCGAACCGGACCGGGTCGCCCAGGTACGCCTTGGAGATCATCGCGTCGGTGTCCACCACCGGCGGTCCGCCGGGTTCGCCCGGTCGCGTCAGCTTGCCCTCGTCGCCGAAGACCCACGACTGCAGGTGCGATTCCTCGCTCTGGCACTTCGCGCCGGGATCTTCGACGACCCGCCCGAGGTCCGCCACGAAACCGTCGCAGAAGTGATCTTCCGTGGTGAAGGTGCGCCCGTTGGGCAAGGTGATGGTCTTCGCCACGCCCGACGGGTTCTCCGGGGTGGGCGTCCCCCGATGTTCCAAGATCGCCCGCAACCGGTTCCGCAGCGGCTCGCTGCGGTAGTTGATCCCGAACGTGGAGTCCGGCAGGCCCGTGGTGGGGAAGGTGGGTTGCTCGCCGTCGCGGTCCCGGACCCCTTCGACCTCGTCCATGATCATGATGGCGAGGGAGCGGTGGTCCTCGCCGTCCGGAACCCGGACGTCGGCGAACAGCTCGGACTGCACCGCCCGGCCGGTCCCGCGGTCGAGCAGGTCCGCGCCGGTGATCGGGTCGTGCCAGGTCGAACCCCGCGGGTGCACGATCACGCCGCCGAACAAGCCGCGCTGGGTGCTCGTGGAGCCTTCGGCCGCGCTGTCGAGGTTCGCGATGTCCACGACCGGCGCCTGCCCCTCGTGGTCGGCGTACCAGGTGAACGTGCCCTGCTCGCGGTGGCCGAGCGAGGTGTCCGGGTTCCCGCCGACCATCGCCCCGTCGGAGTCCCGCGGGTCGAACTGCACCAGGCCGTCGGGATGGATGCCCACCCGGCGGTCTCGGATGTCGTTGCGCAGCTCGATCCGCACGCAGTCCCCGACGTTCGCCCGGATCGTCAACGGCTGGGACAGCTGCGGATTCCGCTGCAGGTCCCGCTTGCCGACGCGGGCGTCGTCGTTCTTCAGCGCGTAGACCAACCCGTCCGGCAGGTGGTCTCCCCAGCCGTTGAGCGGGATGTCCAGCTGGAACGCGGACAGGTCGTAGGTGATCTGCCGAGCTCCGGCCGGGCACACCCCCGACGGCGGCGGCGCGGCGGGAGCAGGCGACGTCCGGCCGGGATCACCTGTCGCCGGTAGCGCGCAGAGCGGCACCACCACGAGCACCGACAGCACCCCTGCCACCGAAGCCCGCCGCCACGACCGCTCGCGCCACCACCGGCCGACCGCCACGATCGCCGCCGTCGGCAGGCAGACCACGGCCGCCGACGCCAGCATCACCGGCGCCGCCACCGCCGCCTGGTGCACGACCCCACCCGCATCAGGCAGCGACTGCGCCCTGCCGAGGAGCAGCCCGGACAGCGCCGTCCTGGCCGGGAGCACGACCGACAGCGCCGCGCACATCGCGAGCGCGGTGGCGCACGACCGCTGCACCCACCGGGTCGCCGGCGCGGCGGCGCCCACCGCGACGTCGGCACCCGCCAGTGCCAAGACCACGGCCGCCATGGCGAACGCGAACGCGAACAGCCCGAATCCCACCGCTTGCACCGGCGCGGGAAATCCGCCGACGCCGATCCACCCGACGCCGCGCGGATCGGCCAGCGCGACGCCCGCGGTGATCACCGCAGACACGGCGCTCCGGGCCAGCACCGACGACCGGTACCGGCGCTGCATCGTCGTCCGCACGAGGCCTCCTCCCGCTTTCTTCCGTCGAGCTGTCGGATGAATCGCTGTGCGGGCGGGCCCCTCGGACTCCACCGCCGCGCGAACCGCCTAATGACCGCCGTGACCGCGCCCCAACGGCTCGGGTTCTCGCGGCGGGACCGGCTCCTGCTCCATCGGCCGAACCGGCAGGCCGACGGTGATGTCGTCGTCGCCGTCCGGAACGGTCAGCCGGACGTGCTCGGCGCCGTCCGGGGCGCGGAACCGCAGCCGTTCCTCGACGGTGCCGCCCGGCCGGATCCGCCGCGGCCCGCCGACTCCCGCGACCGCCTCGGCCGGTCCGACCGCATCGTCGATCCGCAGCTCTACGTCCTCAAAGGACAGTCGCACGGGTGCGCCGGTCGTGTTGCGCAGTTGCAGCACGATCTGAACTTCGGGGCCGTGTTCCATCGGCATCGGCGCGATCATCTGATCCATCGGCGGTGACGGGATCAACGTGGCCGTGGCGTCCAGCCAACCGGAACCCCACCGCGCCGGGACGCCGACCGCGGGTTCCGGTGCCGCGACGCCGAATCCCACCGCGCAGGCGGCGAGCAACGGCAACGGCAGCAGGCCGAGCGTCCGCCACCTGCGACGGGACCGAGCGGGGAACCGCATGTGCACCTCGCATGCGCGGCCGAGCGTGCACCGCATCCAGACGGACCTTCACCAAGGGGAGCACGACGAGATGTACCGCTCCGCCCACTGCTGCGCCAACAAGCGCAACCAAGAAGAACCCGAAGGGATCAGTGTTGTCCGGCATTCAGAGCGCGTCTCGTCAACGGGGCGCGAATCTCGTGCCATGCGGGGGATCCGGTGAGGTTCTGAGCTGAGTTCCGCTCGCGGGCGAGGAGTTCGTCGCGACCGCTCCCGAGGAATCTCCCCGGAAGAACCCCGATCAGATCCGGGTCAGTCGAGCACCATCAGCCATCCGGCCAGCGCGAGCAACGTGACCAGCAGCACCGGCACGGTGAGCACGATCCCGGTGCGGAAGTAGCGCCCCCACCCGACGTGCAAGCCCTTGCGGTCGAGCACGTGCAGCCACAGCAAGGTGGCCAGGCTGCCGATCGGCGTGATCTTCGGCCCCAGGTCGGACCCGATGACGTTCGCGTACACCATCGCCTCGTGCGCGAGCCCGGTCGCGCCCGCGCCCGCGATGGCCAGCGCGGCGATCAGCACCGTCGGCAGGTTGTTCATGATCGACGCCAGCACCGCCACCACCACCCCGGTGCCCACGGCGGCGGCGACCGCGCCGTGCTCGCCGAAGTGGCCGAACAGCGTCCCCAACTCCCGCGTCAGGCCGAAGTTCCGCAAGCCGTAGACGACGAGGTACATGCCGATGCTGAACAGCACGATCTGCCACGGCGCCTCGCGGACGACCTTGCCGACGGCGATGCGCCGCCCACCGGAGTCCGGCATCGCGGGGCCGCCACCGGGCACGACGAGCGCGGTCCGCTCGGCGCGGAACAGGAATCCGGGCCACCGAGCCGCCACCGCGAGCAGCACCACCGCGCCCGCCCCGATCACCGCGGACAGCGGCACCCCCAGCGGTTCGGCCGCGAAGTACCCGACGAGCAGCATGCCCAGCACCGCCCAACCGGCGCGGAACGTCGCCCGGTCCCGGATGGCGGACGCGGGCTCTGCGAGCGCGGTCAGGTCGTAGGCCGCCGGGATGTCCCGGCGGAAGTACCAGAGCAGCACCACCAGGCTCGCCGCCACCGAGACCAGGCCGACCGGCACCATCACCAGCGCGTAGCGGGCGAACCCGATCCCGAAGAAGTCCGCGGACACGATGTTGACCAGGTTCGACACCACCAGCGGCAGGCTGCCGGTGTCGGCCACGAACCCCGTGGCCAGGGCGAACCCGAGCGTGGCGGTTGGGGTGAAGCGCAGCGCCAGCATGATCTGCAGCACGATGGGGGTGAGGATCAGCGCGGCGCCGTCGTTGGCGAACACCGCCGAGATCACCGCGCCGAGCAGCACCACCAGCACGAACAGCCGCCGCCCTCGCCCGCCTCCCCAGCGGGCCACGTGCAGCGCCGCCCATTCGAAGAAGCCGGACTCGTCGAGCAGCAGCGAGACCAGCACGATCGCCACGAAGGCCAGCGTCGCGTTCCACACCAGTCCGACCACAGTGGACACATCGGAGACCCCGACCACGCCGGTCAACAGCGCCACGGCGGCCCCGCCGAGCGCGCTCCACCCGATCCCCAGACCACCGGGACGCAGGATGACCAGCGCCAAGGTCAACACGAAGATCGCCCCAGCGACCACCGTCATCACGAGCTCGCACCCCTCCGCCATGCGCGGTGGAACCCTCGCCGCCGCCCCGGGAGACTAGGCCATCCCCCGCCCGCGAGGACGACCTGCCGTGGCCGAGGCCACGTCCATTTCATGGGAATCGGTTCCCGCTGGATGGGCGACGAGCGTTACCCTACGTGTGCTCATTTTGGTCTGAACGTGTGAACAGGGAGGTTCCGGACCATGGCGGTCGGCCACGTTCCCGATGCCGTCGCGGATGACGCCGCGCCGCGCAACTCCACTCGCCAAGTCGTGGTGGCCAGCCTGGTGGGGACCTCCATCGAGTTCTACGACTTCTACGTCTACGCCACCGCGGCCGTGCTGGTGTTCCCGAAGCTGTTCTTCCCCGCCGGAGACCCCGCCGCGGCCACCTTGCAGTCGCTGGCCACGTTCGCCATCGCCTTCATCGCGCGGCCCGTCGGCTCCGCGCTGTTCGGGCACTTCGGCGACCGCATCGGCCGCAAGTCGACCCTGGTGGCGTCGCTGCTGACGATGGGGATCTCGACGGTGCTCATCGGGCTGCTGCCCGGTTACGCGTCGATCGGCGTGGCCGCCCCGCTGCTGCTGGCGCTGTGCCGGTTCGGGCAGGGCCTCGGCCTCGGCGGCGAATGGGGCGGCGCGGCCCTGCTGGCCACCGAGAACGCGCCCAGCGGCAAGCGCGCCACCTTCGGCACCTTCCCGCAGCTCGGCGCCCCCATCGGCTTCTTCGTGGCGAACGGCCTGTTCCTGCTGCTGTCCGAGACGATGGACGACGCGACCTTCCTGGCCTGGGGCTGGCGGGTGCCGTTCCTGGTCTCCGCGGTCCTGGTCATCGTCGGCCTGTGGGTCCGGCTGAGCCTGCACGAGACACCCGCGTTCGCGAAGGTCGTCGAGTCCGGCGCACGCGCCAAGGTCCCCTTCGTGCAGGTCTTCCGCACCGGCCTCAAGGGCCTCGTGCTGGGCACGTTCATCATGCTCGCGACGTACGTGCTGTTCTACCTGATGACCGTGTTCACCCTGTCCTACGGCACCGCCGAGTCCGGACTGGGCTACAGCCGCTCCGAGTTCCTGGTGTTCCTGCTCATCGGAGTCGTGTTCTTCGGCCTGACCGTGCCCATCGCCGGTGTGCTGGCCGACCGCTTCGGCCGCCGCTCCACGCTGCTCGTGATCACCTCGGCGATCATCGTGTTCGGGCTGCTGATGGGGCCGTGGTTCGGGAGCGGTTCGCTGCCCGCGGTGCTCAGCTTCCTCATCGTCGGTCTCGCCCTGATGGGCTTGACGTTCGGCCCGATGGGCGCGGTGCTGCCGGAGCTGTTCCCCACCGCGGTGCGCTACACCGGAGCATCGGTGTCCTACAACCTGGCGAGCCTGCTCGGCGCCTCCGTCGCGCCCTACATCGCGACCTGGCTGGCGGGCAGCCACGGCGTCGGCTGGGTCGGCGTCTACCTAGCCGCGATGGGCGCGCTGACGCTGATCGCACTGCTGATCAGCCGCGAGACGAAGGACTCCGCGCTGGACTGAACGCGCCGTCGCCGGTTCCGGAGGGAGCCGGCCACGCTCGTCCTCCAAGGCCGGAATCACGTGGCACGGCGGCGAAGTCTCGTCCTTTCGGCCGCCCGCCACCGACCTCGAGTCCGATGCGCACGTCCCGCCCGCGCCCTAACGTGAGCTCATCGCCGACGGACGGCGGCACGAGCACTTCGAGGTGAGCGAATTGATGCACGCGGACGTGGAAGCGGTCACCTGGACCCTGGAGCACGGCGGCACCCGCCCGTCCGACTCCGACCGGGCGCAGGGCCAACGCCTCCTCGACGAGCACGTGGCGATGGGCCGCCTCACCTCGGAGGAATTCGGGGACCGCGCCGCGCAGGTGCAGCACGCCCGCACCAAGTCCGAACTGCTCGCGGCGTTCCAGGGCCTGCCGCGATCGCACCCCCGGTTCGACGAGCAGGTGCAGCCGCGGCGCTTCGCGATCCCGGAGCCGACCGCGGACGTCCCCCACCTGCGCTACGCCGTCACCGCGATCGTCTCGTCGTGCGCCGTCGCGGGCGCGATCGGCACGCTGCTGCTCGCCCTCCAGGAGCCGGCCGTCCTGTTCGCCGCGGCCGGGGTGCTGCTGACGGTGTACTTCGCACTGGTCATCCTCGGCCACCGCACCGAAAGCTGACCCTCACCCCAAGCCCAGTCCGCCCAGCAGCCGGGAGAGGAATTCCGCCTGCGCGGCAACGATTTTCCCACGAGCCGTCACCGGATCGAACCACTCGGCCCGGTCCACCTCGGGGAAGCTCTGCGTGCGCCCGGACCGCGGCGGCCAAGCCAGCTCCACGAGGTTGCTGCGCAACGAACTCACCTCGAACTCGCCCGGCACCGCCCACGCCGTGACCACCTTGCCGCTCTTCTGCCGCACCTCGCCCAGGTCGATCGTCGAGTCCGCGGCGAGCCGCATCCCCGTCTCCTCCTCGAACTCGCGCAACGCGGCGGACAGCGGCGCCTCGTCCTCGGCGTACTCGCCCTTCGGGATCGACCAGGCGCCGAGGTCCTTGTTCTTCCAGAACGGGCCGCCCGGATGCACCAGCAGCACCTCCGGAACGCCCTCGCGCATCCGGTACAGCAGGATCCCCGCGCTGCGCTTCGCCATCCGCCGACCGTACCGCCGAGCTGCCGCGACACCGCGCACCAGGCAAGCTGAGGACGTGGAGCAGGTGGTGCTGCACGTGGACCTCGACCAGTTCATCGTCGCCGTGGAATTGCTGCGACGCCCCGAACTGCGCGGCGAACCCGTGCTCGTCGGAGGCACCGGAGACCCCACCCGCCGGGGCGTCGTCGCCGGAGCCTCCTACGAGGCCCGCGAATCCGGCGTGCACTCCGGAACCCCGTTGCGCACCGCCGCGAAGCGCTGCCCCCGAGCGGTGTTCCTCCCCCTCGACAAGGACGCGTACCTGGCGGCGTCGGCGACCTTCGTCTCCGCCCTGCGCGACCGCTCCGAGGTGGTGGAGGAAGCAGGCTGGGACGAGGCGTACCTCCTGCTGGACACCGACGACGCCACCCGATCCGCCACCGAACTCCGCGTCCACGTGCACGCCCGGACCGGACTCGCCTGCTCCGTGGGAATCGGCGACAACAAGCTCCGCGCCAAAACGGCCTCCGGCTTCGCGAAACCCACCGCCGGCTTCACCGACACCGGGATCTTCCGCCTGGACAGGCGCAACTGGCCGCACATCATGAACGAACGCCCACCCGAAGCCCTGCGAGGCGTGGGCCGCCGCACCGCGACCCGCCTGGCCGAACACGACCTCCACACGGTCGGCGACCTCGCCGCCACCGACCGCTTCGCCCTGGCCGAGCACTTCGGCCCCCGCACCGGCCCGTGGCTCGTGGCCCTGGCCCGCGGCTACGACCCCACCCCCGTGCAGCCCGAGCCGTACCGCCCGCGCTCCTACGGCCGCGAGATCACCTTCCAAACCGACGTCACCGATCCCGAGCCCCTGCGCACCGAACTCACCCGCCTCGCCCACCTGATCGCCGAAGACCTGGCCGCGCACGACCTCCTCGCAGGCCGGGTCGTCGTCAAACTCCGCAACTCCCACTTCCGCACCCACTCGCACGGCGTCCGCCTCACCACACCCACCCGCGAGCCGACCGCCCTCGCCGCCGCCTCCCACAAGGCCCTCACCGCCTTCGCCCTCACCCGCCCCGTACGCCTCATCGGCACCCGCGCCGAACTCCTGACCAGCACGAACACCGAAACTGAGGGGCGATGAAGATCCTCTGCGAACAGTGCGCTAAGCTTTCCGCACACCGCAAACAACGGGTGTGGCCGGGACGTGGCGCAGCTTGGTAGCGCACTTGACTGGGGGTCAAGGGGTCGTGGGTTCGAATCCCGCCGTCCCGACGGTCGAGAGGGTCTTCGCAGGTCAGACACTGCGAAGACCCTCTTTTTATGATCTTGGCGAGTGCCCCGAGGCCGTGCACGCCGCTCGCCGACCCCTTTACCTCAGGTCAAGCAGCCAACCACCCACTGGCGCCCAAGAACGCCCCCTGGCCCTGAAAAGGCAAAACTTCTCATAGCGCTCCCTCGAAGGGTGCGGCGAATCGACGTTTAGCCACCTTGACCAGCCCTGCCGAGCGAGATCCAGCCGGCCTCGAACGAAACCGACACGCACTACTCCCCTGGTCGATACGATCCGATATCGATCGAATTCGGGAGGACGCCGATGAAACGTGAGCGTGCAACGGAGATGCTCGAAGAACTCATCCAGCGCGCCTCCGGGCACGACTGGCCGGTAGAAACGGTCCAAGCGATGTGGGTCTTCGGCTCATATTCCCGAGGAGCCGTCGAACCAGGTGACGTCGATGTCGCTATCGACCTCGACCGCAGCAACGACCGCTGGCGCTCTCACTTCGTCAACAGCATGATGCACGGACGGTCCCCCTTCGGAGTCCTTCGGAAAGCACTGCGCGGACGGCGCCGCGGCTACGAGTTCGTGTTCGAACGCGAGCACGGATACGACGACGTGCCCATGACCCTGCTGTGGAAACGCGGCGAATCCCTCGCCACAGCGAGGAAGCGACTTCAAGCCATTCCCATCGACCCACAGCAGGACGAGCTCCCCGAGACGCGATGCGCCCCTGCTTCGAAGGACTCGAACACCGAATACCCCGCGCACTCCGGGAAGAACTAGGCGAACTGATCGACGACGACGCCGTCACGGTCGACCAGATCACCCTTGAAGACTCCAAGATCAATGACCTGTGGGTGCGCGAACAGATCGACCACCGCTGGAACCAGGACAGTCCCCTCCGCAGAGCGGCACACGCTGCCCTGGCCCATCTCGAAGCCCACGGCATCGATCCACACGCCGTCCACCTGCACGGCAAAGACGTGCACGACAGCCGAACCCCGCACTTCGTCGGCTTTCAACTCAGGTATCTGAGTGGGGCGCTGAACTGCTTCGTCGAACACGACGGAGTCCAATGGCTCGAAGTCCTGCATCCGACACGTCGCGGCCCGCTACACGCGCTCATCCTGCGCCCCGGCAGGCAAGAGAAACTCACTCGCCGCCCGACGGATGCCGGCAGGTTCTTCCACTGACTTGAAAGCTTCAAGCGACCTCGCCCCGCGCACAGGCGTGCCGTATACGGGGCGCAGAGGGATGCAGGTGGAACGACCGGCAGCCTCGCGCAACACACTTGTGATCGTGTGACCGAGGCGTTCCGGAGTGGTGCGTTCAAATGCCTTCGTGGACAGCGTCAACTCTTGCCCCGTGGCCACCGTGTCCACAGTGGCCGTGACTATCCCGTCTCGCGAGGTCACCTCCGTCGTCCGCTGCGTAGCTTCGGCCCGCTTCTCACCCAACTGCGCCGTCCGACGCCGCAGATCAGACAACATCGAGTCGATCTGACTCCGAAGTCCCGCGTTGCGCGCTTCGAGCTCTTCCCGCCGGGCATCTGCTTCGGACGTTCCTGAACCCA
Source organism: Saccharopolyspora sp. NFXS83 (assembly GCF_026241095.1). Classification (GTDB taxonomy): domain Bacteria; phylum Actinomycetota; class Actinomycetes; order Mycobacteriales; family Pseudonocardiaceae; genus Saccharopolyspora_C. The sequence continues at coordinate 70,559 of NZ_JAPFGB010000007.1, forward strand.
CTGCTGGCTACCCTCGACCGGGCGACAAGTTATCAACGGAGCACACGACGCAGGCCAGATTTAGCAAGATCGAACCGCCCAGTGACTGAGCTCATGCCACCGTGTCCGAGCTCGCCGCCACGATCCAACTACCGGCTCGCGACGAGTCGTCCGCTCCCGGGGAGACCCATCAGCTCGCTTCAGATTCGGCCTCCCCCGCGGGGTGACGCTCGCGATCTTCGAGGGCGTCGATGGCAGAGCCCGTGAGGCTGCGTTCAATGTGCGCGCTCATGAGTGAGCGCGCCCCGGCGGCGTCTCCGGCCGCGATGAGGTCGACCAGGTCGTGGTGTTCGCGGTGATCGCGGGTCCGGGGTTCCTCGCCGGGCGGGAGTTTCAGGCCGATGCGCCGATAGCGGTCGGACTTGTCCCAGAGGTCGTCGAGCATCCGGATCAGCACGTCGTTGCGGGACGCGAGGTAGAGGGCGCGGTGGAAGGCACGGTGGGCGGTCAGCGCTTCCTCGCCCCAGGCGCGGGTGACCGGCAGCAGTCGTGCTGCCGAGGAACGAAGGGCTGCGACGTCGGAGTCGGTGCGGCGCTGCGCCGCGAGTTCCGCCGCCGTCGGATCGAGTGAGAGGCGGACCTCGAACAGCTGGCGTGCCTCGGCGGCGCTCATGCTCGCGACTCGCGCATCGCGCTGGGAGTCCAGGTCGATCAACCCCTCACTGCTGAGCCGGCGAACCGCCTCCCGAAGTGGCGTGAGGCTCATGCCCAGCTCGACAGCAAGTTCGTGCTGTGCGAGCCGTGCGCCCGGCTGCAGCCCACCGGAGAGGATGCGCTCCCGGAGCTCGACGTAGGCGACGTCGCCCTTGCTCGAAAACATCTTGATGTCGCCCACCTTCGCTCCGAACCAGGGGTTGTGCTGAGACTCCTTACCACCCTACCCTCCGGTTGCAAATTATAAATTGCAACGAGGAGGACGGCGTGAAAATCACCGCTGTGCACGAGGGCGTGGTCCCGATCAGTTCGTCGATCCGCAACGCGTGGATCGACTTCAGCTCGATGGACTGCTCGATCGTTGCCGTCGTCTCGGATGTCGTGCGCGATGGCGAACCCGTCGTCGGCTACGGGTTCAACTCCAACGGCCGGTACAGCGCAGGCGAGATCCTGCGCCGCCGGGTCATCCCCCGCCTGCTCGACGCCGCCCCGGAGGCCCTGCTCGGCGAGGACGGCCAGCTGGAACCGACTCGTGCCTGGGACTTCTTGATGAACAACGAGAAGCCCGGCGGTCACGGCGAGCGCTCGGTCGCGGTAGGCGTGATCGACATGGCGCTGTTCGACCTCGCCTCCAAGATCGCCGGACAGCCGTTGTACCGCTGGCTCTCAGACCGCTACGGCGACGGCGCACCCGACGACAGCGTCTTCGTCTACGCCGCCGGCGGCTACTACGCCCCCGGCAAGGGCCTGCGCGAACTGAAGGACGAGATGAAGGGATTCCTCGACCAGGGCTACCGCGTGGTCAAGATGAAGATCGGCGGCGCCGACCTCGCCGAGGACCTCGAGCGCATCGAAGCCGTCCTGGACGTGCTCGACGGCGACGGGTCCCGCCTCGCCGTCGACGTCAACGGGCGCTTCGACCTGGCCACCGCGCTGGAGTACGGCAAGGCCATCGAGCCATACGGCCTGTTCTGGTACGAGGAGGTCGGCGACCCGCTCGATTACCGGCTCAACGCCACCCTCTGCGAGCACTACCGCGGCCCGGTCGCCACCGGCGAGAACCTGTTCTCGTTGCAAGACGCGCGCAACTTGATCCGCTACGGCGGCCTGCGCCCGGACCGGGACTACCTGCAGTTCGACCCCGCGCTCAGCTACGGGCTCACCGAGTACCTGCGGATCCAGGAAGTCCTCGCGCAGCACGGCTGGTCATCCCGCCGCTGCGTCCCGCACGGGGGACACCAGTTCTCGCTGCACATCGCCGCAGCGCTCAAGCTCGGCGGCAATGAGTCCTACCCCGGCGAATTCCAGCCGACCGGCGGCTTCGCCGACGGCGCCGTGGTCGAGGACAGCCACGTGAGCCTGACCGAGACGCCCGGCATCGGATTCGAGAGCAAGTCCGCCTTCTACGAAGTCCTGCGCGAGCTGCACACCTGAGCCCGCCCGGCGGGATCCGCTCGCCCACCGCTGCCCGCTGCCCGCGGATTCCGCCGATCCGGCCGGCAAGGCCGCCGTCGTCCCCCGAAGCCCCGAGCTGTGCGGGACACGAACTCGACCGCCACATCTTCGCGCGAAAGGGAGCAACAACGATGTCGCTCACGACCACCCCAGGCCGCCCGCAGCGGCCTCGCGTTCGCAAGTTGCTGGGACAACTCTGGTTTCAGGTAGTAGTAGCCGCCGTCCTCGGCGTCGCGGTCGGGCTGCTGCTGCCCGGCGTCGGAGCCACTCTCAAGCCGCTCAACGACTGGTTCATCGCCCTCGTCAAGATGATCGTGATCCCAGTGGTCTTCTGCGTCGTCACCACGGGTATCGCATCGATGGACAACCTTCGCAAGGCCGGCCGGATCGGGGTGAAGGCCATCGGCTACTTCTTGGTCCTCTCACTGGTGTCCATGCTGATCGGCCTCGCGGTAGCGAACGTGTTCAAGCCGGGTGCGGGCATGAACGTCGACCCGGCGACCCTCGACGCAGGCAGCGTGCCCTCGACCGGTACCGACGAACATCTCACCTTCACCGGGTTCATCTCCGACCTCATCCCCGACTCACTGCTCGGCGCGATCACCGGGGACAACATCCTCGCCGCGCTGGTCGTCTCGATCGTGTTCGGCGTCGCGCTGAACACGGCGGGCCCCGCGGCAGCACCACTGAACAAAGGGATCTCCGCACTGTCGGTCGTGGTCTTCCGGATCGTCGGCTGGGTCATGCGCCTGGCGCCGATCGGAACGTTCGGCGCTCTGGCCACCGTTGTCGCCACCTACGGCGCCGAGAGCCTGCAGCAGCTCGGCTACCTCATCCTGCTCTTCACCGGCACTTGCGTCGCCTACGTGATCATCGTGCTCGGCGCGATCATGCGGGTCTGCAAGCTCAGCCTGTTCGGGCTGATGCGCTTCCTCAAATCCGAACTGCTCATCGCGCTGTCAACCTGCTCCAGTGAAGCCATCCTGCCGCAGCTCGTGCGCAAGCTGGAGATGATGGGAATCGGTCGACCGGTGGTGGGCATCGTGATCCCGTCCGGGTTCTCGTTCAACCTCGACGGATCCGCGATCTACCTGACGATGGCCTCACTGTTCCTCGCGCAGGCCCTCGGGATCGATTTGTCCTGGCAACAGCAGCTGGCGATGGTCGGGATCATGATGCTCACGAGCAAGGGCACCGCCGGTATCGCTGGTGGCGCCTTCATCGTGCTGGCCAGCACCATCACGGCCGTTGGCCACATGCCCCTGGCCGCGCTCGCCCTCATCGTCGGGATCGACCGGATCCTCAACGAGGGCCGGGTGTTCATCAACGTCCTCGGCAACGCCGTCGCCGCCATCGTGATCGGCAAATGGGAGAACGACCTCGACGCGGAAAGGGTTCACACCGTCCTGCGCGCCTCGCCCGCCGAGCGCGAACTACTCGAAGCCGAATACGACGCGACCGAAACCCACGGTAGAGGCCGCCCTACCACGCCCCACACGACCGACGAAGCCACCGATCCGGCGAGCGCCTGATTGTGGTGTTCACAATGGCTGTTCCAAACATGATCGCGCGACACGCGTTCGTCGTCCTTTGAGGTATGAGGAAGGCCTCCGGGCTCGCAGTGGTGAAGATGCGAAGCAACCACTCCCACAACCTGGAGGCCTTCCGGGCCGCCCCAAGGCGCTGTGGACGTTCCCAGGTGTCGTCGTGATCAGAGGAAAGGAAGCAGTGTGGAGTCGAGCGTGCAGGACGAATCCCGGGAGTGCTGCTGGCAGCTGCCCTGGGGCCTGCGTTATGCCAAGAGCAGTCGTAACCACGGCTGCGGCCACGCCTCGACACGACCGACGCCTCCCTGCCATCCCGTCACCCGTCTTCGAGCCGGTCCCCATTGCGGCGCGTTGGTTTCGCCGAACGGCCTCCACGGATACAGGCTGCCACCAACTTCCCAAGCCGGTCCTCAGCTTCGAACGGTGTTCACAGGTACCCGGCAACCCAATGAGCTTTCGACCGACTTTCGTCAGTGACACAACCTTGCCCTCGTCACTACACCCTCAGCGGTTCGACGACCGGCTATTCTGGACCCGTGCGCTATGAACACCTACGGCGAAACACACTCCTTTACTTTGCCAAGTACACTGGGAACTGGCCTCGAAGAACAGACCTGAGCATGCCGCTGACCCCCGATGCAACTGGGAGTCAAGGGGTCGTGGGTTCGAATCCCGCCGTCCCGACGGCCACGAAAGCCCGCCGATCTAGCACGTAAGTGCAGGTCAGCGGGCTTTTTGATGTTGCGAAGTCGATCTCGTAGTGGATCTTCCCGGCCCGGCTGTGCCGATTTTTGGGAGGATTTTGGGAGGATTCGTGCGCGTCCCGCGAAATGGGGTCGCGAGGTGGGAGGATTTCCCGGTCACCCAGCCGGGTGATCTTCACGGCAACGCCCACACCCGCCTGCACCGCCGCACTGCGAACCGAGAACACATGAACCCGACGACCAAGCTCCACGCCGACCCGCGATCCGGAGTGAATGAAAACCAGGCCTGCCCGAGATAAACCACCAGGTCAAAAAGTGTCGGCCCCGCGCACGCGGGGATGGTTCCCGTGACAGGCCGCCGCATCCGCACACACCGCAACCCCGGTGCTCCCGGCGGCGAGTCGTGTGCACTGCTGCTCAACCCGCAGCCCGCGACACAGGCGGAATCGCCCCGTAGGGGCGCCAGTCACCGGACACGATCTGCCCCGTGCCGATCACCGCCCGTGCACGCACCGCCAGATCGGCCCCGGCAGCGACCCGGTCACCAGCGCGATGTGCTGATCGAGGCCGGCCAGCTCCACCGGCCAGTGCGGCACGACCCAGCCGTCGGGCGAGGTGGCCGGCGTGCTCGCCGCCGCCCGGTAATCCTCGGCTTGAGCGAGGACCTTGTTCACGTACCAGTCGGCGTGGTTGATGCTTCTCATGCCGTCAAGGCGCGAGCGGCGGGATCTGCCACGCGCTCGCGGTGGAGACTGTCTGGACACCGGCTCCGTGTCATCGTTTTGTGGAAATCTGTGATCGTGGGGATAGACATGCCTGCTTGGTGTGTATAGATTTCGGTCCTCTACGGGCGAGCGTGGTGTTGACGTGGGTAAGAGGAACTACCCAGGAACGTGCGAGGCAGTCAGGGGCGCCGAGGGCCGAGGTCTGTGATGGGCTCTGGGCGACTGGCTGTACAGGGTCGACCGGGTTTCGCGTGTGTGGCAGGGCTCGGGCCGGTGGCGTGGTTCCGTGCGGAGAAGGGCCGAGTGTGACGTGTACGGGCGAAGGGAGGTCGTACTCCATTGGATTACCTGCTCGCAGCGATGATCGAGCCGGGTAGGTGAGCATTTTCGCTGGATGGAAGGTGATCTCTGGTTACGCGCATGCGCTTCCCGCAGTTCACCCCTCTGGGGAGACAGCGGAGACAGCAGGCCGGTGCACAGATCGGCTGATGGATAGTATGACCTTTAGTTGAAGGGGCCCGGCGCGTGATGTGCCGGGCCCCTTCAACTGGCGCAGGCTAGCGGTGGGTTTCGTCGATGCGGAGTGCTGCGCCGAGTGCGAAGAACGCTGGAGCCCACTCGCCGACGAAAATGCCCCATCGATCGGCACGGGCGACGTCTTCGGCTTTCCGGGACGACGCCCAGCTCGCCACGCTCAGGCCGATCGAGACTACACCTGCGGTGAACAGGTAATCTGAGCGCACTCCGTAGTTCCGCAACGTCGTCAACATCGCCGCCCCCTTGTGTCCTGCTCGGTGTGATGCGGTGTCCCCACCAGCATGGGCACTGCCCCGCCCACGTGCATCCCGCAGCTGCGGGTCAGCACCGAAGTCCCACCCTGGCTCCGCGAATCGACCGCTTCGGCCGCAGGCGGCACGAGTGACTGATCTGCGCACTGCGTTCATGCCGTCAGAGTGTCGCGGTGAGCAGGACGAGCCAGATGGTGATGTGGTGGCAGACCGCGGCGGCGGACACGGTGGTGTGGAAGAACTCGTGGTAGCCGAAAGTGTGTGGCCAGGGGTCGGGCCAGCGGGTGGCGTAGAAGATCGCGCCGAGGGTGTAGAGGCCGCCGCCGGCCAGGAGAAGGCTCAACGCGACGGGTCCTGTGGTGTGCAGGAGGTCGCCAAGGACGAACACGGCGACCCAGCCGAGGGCGATGTAGAGGGGGACCCCGACCCAGCGGGGCGCGTTCGGCCAGGACAGTTTCAGTGCGACGCCGCCGAGCGCACCGGCCCAGACCACGGCCAGCACGGTGCGGGCCGTGTCCGGAGGCAGGGCCAGTAAGCAGATCGGGGTATAGGTGCCCGCGACCAGCAGGAAGATCATGGAGTGGTCGAGGCGGCGCAGCCAGGTGCGCGTGACCGTCGAGTTCCAGGTCTTGAGGTGGTAGAGGGCGCTGACGCCGAACAGGCCGAGCACGCTGGACACGTAGATCGTGATTCCGGCGACGACCGCAGGCGGGCCGATTGTTGCGGCGGCCTTGATCAGGACCGTGCCGGCCCCGACGAATCCCAGGGCCGTGCCCAGGTGTATCCAGCTCCGCAGAGCGGGTTTGACCGTAGCGTGTGGCCGTCGGGTGGTGAGTGCTCGGCTCATGCCCCCAGCATAAAAATCCCCGGCCTCGACCTCGCCGTGGTGGTGCTCACGCAGCGGTACACGCCTCGACTGGGGAAGGCGTGAACGGGGTGCGCAGGACGCGCATGTTCTCCGCACTGCGGTCCGCACCAGGGTGATGTTCGGCAGCGTTGTCGCTGCGGTCGGGCTCGGTGAATTCGACCGGGTCGATCGCAGGTGTGGCCTGACGGGGCCGGACGCCGTGGGGCGTTGCCGGAGTGCCGGGCCTCGGGCGGGTGCGGGTGCGGTCAACGGTGGAGACGTTCATCAGCGAGATCCTTTCGGAAAAGTGTTGCGCCGCGTAGGCCGCAGGGCGGTGCCGTGGGAACGGCGGTGAGGACGTCAGTCCAGGGAGGTGACCAGCACGGTGCCGCCGCCGAACGCGGCAAGTTGGCGGTGGGCTCGGGTGACGGCGTCGTGTTCGGTGCCGGAGAGCCGGGCGGTGTGCTGGCCTTCGCCGTCGGTGATCTGCCAGGCATCGTCGGACAGTGTCCGGGCGATGTAGCGGGTCGGCCGAGCAGCGGGCCGGGGCGTTGAAGAACGCGCCCTGGTCGCCCTGAGTCGATCGTCCACTGCGGACAAAGCAGGGGAAGCAGGCGTGCCGAGGTAGGGAGTCATGGCCCGCGTCGGGCCTCCAATATGGTCGAGGGGCTTTCTACCGGCCCGTGCGTACCGGATCGTGCACGCACGTACGAACGAGGCGGGGAAATGCGATGTGCCCGGGAGTCGGCTACTGATCGGCAGCGGCACTCGGCTCAACCGGGCGAAGAGGAAAGCGTGTCAGCCCACGGTTCGCGGCACATCAGCTGCGGTGGGCTCTCAAGCAGAGCGGCAGCACCGCGAGCCTTCGGACGTGCCCGGGAATGACGGGATTGCGACCGTCTCACCGTGCCGTCATCACGAGGCGAATAAACGGGAGTGGCACGGGAACCCGGCCCCCAGCACGGATCGGGGGCCGGGTGAACTCAGTGCGGCCTCAGGAAGCGCGGACGAGTTCGGCCTGCGGGCCCTTGGGGCCCTGGGTGACGTCGTAGGACACCTGCTGGTTCTCGTCCAGGCTGCGGAAACCCGCGCCGTCGATGGCCGAGTAGTGCACGAACACATCCGGTCCGCCCGCGTCCGGGGCGATGAAGCCGAAGCCCTTGTCGGCGTTGAACCACTTCACGGTTCCCTGAGTCATGTGCGTCTCCATTCGGGAGCTGAGAGATAATCACGGGCGCCACGCACCGTGCGGGAGGCCCGGGCCGGGGATCTTCAGACGGCGGCTTAACTCCAGCTACACCAAAGACAGCAGCTCGCCCGCATCAACATCCTGCGAGCATGCGCGAAACACGAACCCAGAAACAACGACCACCACAGACGCTACACGTCACAGGCGATCTTGGCCAATCCGCCCTCCGGTCGAGCCGATCTCTGCTCGACAAGCGCACAACCCACTGGTGGTTCGGCGCAGTGGTTGTGGTGACCGGTGCTAGTCAGCGGGAAGATCCGAAGCGCGCAGTTCCAGATAGGACTGCCCGCGGTGGAATCGCAGCGCGCTGTGCAGGACCGGCAGGACGAGCCGGTTGCCGACGTTGACCGCGACCGGCGTGTCACCAGCGTCGGTCTCCTGCAGCTGACCCAGCACGGCCGCGAGCTCATTCACGGTCGTCTGGGCTTGGTTGTTGACCGGTTCGGCCACACCGCACCGGCTTTCTCCTCGGATCGGGACACAGCACGCTACCTGCTCCTCCGACCACGATCGCCGCCCGCCAGACTCCGGGCGCAGTGGAAGAACTCGTGGCAGCCGAAGGTGTTGTGCGACCAACGGCCCGGCAAGCGGGTGACCTAGAAGATCGCACCGACGACGCAGAGGCCGCCAAGCAGCAGGAGGGTCAGTGCGGCTGGTCCACTGGCGTGGCGCCCAACCCGGCGAGCTGATCTTCCAAGGCGATGATGCGGCAGGCACCCCATACCGGCATGCCCTGGTCCACCAACTCGCGCACTCGCGACGCCCGCCGCAACTGCGCGCGGGAATACCGCCGATGCCCACCGCCGGATCGCACCGGCACCAGCAGCCCCGACTCCTCCAGCGAACGCAGGAACGGCTGCGTCACGCCCACCATCTCCGCGGCCCGGCCCATCGTGTAAGCCGGGTAATCGGCATCGTCGAACTTGTCCTCGATCTCGACGTGTTCCTCGCCCATGCACTCTCCCCACCGCCCCCACGAACAAGGCCCCCGGCGCACCATCGGTGCACCGGGGGCCGGAGGGAGATGTTCTAGTCAATTACCACTGCCGCTCATCCACCCACGAACACGAGGATGACGCGGCGTCGAACATCGCGATACGACACCTTCCTTCCCGCTCGCCTGCAGATGACCTTCACTTGGCCCCGGGGCGGAGACCACCCTGCCTGTCCCCGCCCCCTGGCTGACCATTGCACACTCATTCCACTGATCGCGCCGATTCATCGATGATCGCGCTGCAATGACCTCTCCCGTTTGCTTGACAGGAAGCCTAGCAGGGCCGTGGCCGCATGTCTACACCCGCCAATGCAGAAAACTTCGCGGCTTATCAGGTGATCACCTGTTTGCGTCCCGACACAGAGCTGGCGCCGCCTGCTGCCGGTAGAACGCGACGGGATCGACGGGCTCGCCGACACGCTCAAGCTGGAAATGCACGTGCGGCCCCGTGGACTCACCCCGGTCGCCGACCTCAGCGATCAGCTGTCCTGCCTGTATCGGCTGCCCCGGCTGGACGAGGTTGCGGCGGTTGTGGCCGTAGGTGCTCACCACGCCGTCGGGGTGCTGAATGCGGACCCACAGGCCGTACCCGCTGACGGGCCCGGAATCGATCACAGTGCCGTTACTGGCCGCCATGATGGGTGTGCCGATGCCGGCAGCTAGGTCCTGCCCGGCATGGAATTCTCCCTGCCTCGGACCGAATCCGGAGCTGCACCGCCCGTGGACGGGCAAGGCCCAGGCCCCCGTCGAGGAAGCTGCGGCCCGATACGTCTGGGCTTGGCCGAGAACCTCGCGCCATCATCGGCGGGCAGGCCGAGTGTTTCGGACAGGATCCGGCAGCGCTCCGCGCCCAGATGGCCACGCTCGTTCCCATGGGCCGCCTCGGGCGATCCGAGGAGCTCGCCGCCGCCCTGTTCCTGGCCTCGGGCGACAGCAGCAGCTTCGAGACCGGCGGAGAGGTCTCCGTGGACGGGTGACATGGGCCAGGTGTAGCCGCCCGCGCCGTCGGAGAACGGTCGCGACGCCGGCTTCGTGATCATGCGGATCGAGGACATCGACCATCGAGCTCGCACTGACCGCCGCAGAGATCTCGCCCCGCGGTGTGGTCATCGCGCCGATGCCGACTCCCCCGCACATCACTTCGTCGATCGAGCCCCACGACCGTCACTACGGCGCGCTGTTCGGTCACCGACCTGACCTGACCAACTACCGGCTTCACTCGCCCCATCACATCCGGCGCGTGATCGCCGAACGCCGCCAACGCCCGGCTTCGTCCGATGCGCCCCGGCTGTGACCGCTCCGGCTCCGTCCTGCGAGTTCAGCGGTGATCGGACGGAACCGGCCGAGCCATCCCCGGCCTGCCGCGCCTGTCTGCAACACCCCGCCCGGTCACCCGGCCCGCAGCAGCCGACCGGGCGGCGAGCCACCACCTGTCCGTGGTGTGCGACCACCTCGTCGGCACCCGCACACTGCTCGCCCGCATAGCCGCGGTGGGTCCGCTGGGTCGAGGTCGTCGTCGCCTGACCACCGCGACGCCCCCCTGCCGGACCCTGACCCTGGGAAAAATCACTTGCCCTGAAACAGCCTCTAGACATGAGCGATTGACCGATCGTATCTTGATTTCATGGTCACTCGATCAGAGTCACGGGTCTGTCTCGTCGCCGGGGCAGGGCGAGGCATCGGGGCTGCGGTCGCCCGGCGGCTCGGCGCCGCGGGGCACCGGGTCGCCCTGGCCGCCCGCACCGCTTCGGAGCTGGAGGCGGTCGCCGCCGAGCTGCCGGGGCCGACCCTCACCCTGCCCCTGGACCTGACCGCACCGGAGGCCGCGGAGACCGCGTGCGCCGCGGTCGAATCCCGATGGGGGCACGTCGAGGTCCTGGTGCTCGCGGCGGGTGCCGGGACGTCCGCCCCATTGGCGTCGACCACCGATGAGCAGTGGGAGCAGATGCTCGCGCTGAACCTGACGGCTCCGTTCCGCCTGCTGCGCCGGGCGGCCCCGCCGATGGCCGACGCGGGGTGGGGCCGGGTGGTGTCGATCGCGTCGGTGGCTGCCCGGCGCGGCGAGCGCTACATCAGCGCCTACGCCGCCAGCAAGCACGGCGTGCTGGGCCTGGTGCGCTCGGCGGCGGCCGAACTGGCCGGGACGGGCGTCACCGTCAACGCCGTGTGCCCCGGGTACGTCGACACGCCCATGACCGACGCCACGGTGGCCGCGATCAGCGCCCGCACCGGCCGCGACCTCGCGGCGTCCCGGGCGGTCCTGGCCGCCAAGCAACCGATCGGCCGGCTCATCACCGCCGAGGAGGTCGCCGACGTCGTGGCCGTCTGCATCGCCAGCGGTGCGGTCAACGGCCAGGGCATCGTCATCGACGGCGGCGGGGTGCACTCGTGATGGACCGCGTGAATCCCCCCGAGCTGGCCCGGCCCTCGGGCTTCAGCCACGCCGTCGTGGCCGAGGGCCGGATGGTGCTGCTGGCCGGGCAGACCGGAACCGACTCCGAGGGGCGCATCGCCGACGCCGGTGTCCTCGACCAGTTCGACCGCGCGCTGGCCAACCTGGTGGCGGCGCTGCGCGCGGCGGGCGGATCCCCTGACGATCTCGCCCAACTGACGATCTACCTGGTCGACGTCGAGGCGTACCGGGCCGCCGGCCGCGAGCTGGGGGCGGTCTGGAAGCGGCACGTCGGCGCGCACTACCCGGCGACCGCGGCGGTCGGGGTGACCCGGTTGTGGGACCGCGCGGCCCTGGTCGAACTGCAAGGAATCGCCGTGCTCGACGTCGAGCCGCGGAACCCGTAGTCACCTGCGAGCGAGGAGGACCTGGCCGTGGTGCCGACGTCGTCCCTCAACCCGTCCGCGCACATCGACACCTTCTGCCGGAACCGGCTGCCCGCCGAGGAGGACTGGCCGGAGCTGCTGTTCGACTCGCCGGAACTGCGCTACCCCGCGCAACTCAACGCGGGCTCGGAACTCCTCGACACCACGATCGCGCGGTACGGCCCGGCCCGCCCGGCCCTGCGTGCACCGGCGCCGCACCCGGTCGCGTGGACCTACGGCGAGCTGCGGGACCGCGCCGCCGCCGTGGCCGCCGCGTTGACCAGGGAACTCGGTGTCGTGCCGGGGAACCGCGTGATCCTGCACGGGCCGAACACCCCGTGGCTCGCGGCCGCCTGGCTCGGAGTGCTCAAAGCGGGCGCGGTCGCCGTCACGACGACCGCGATGCTCCGGCCCGGCGAACTCGCCACCGTCGGCGGGCTGACCCGGCCGACCGTGGCCCTGTGCGACCACCGCTTCGCCGCCGCACTGGCGTCCGCGGGGATCGCCGGGATGCCGATCGTGCCGTTCGGCGGTGACGGCGCCGACGACCTCGCGGTGCGCGCGACCCGGCAGGACCCGTTCGACGACGTGCCAACCTCGGCGGACGACGTCGCGCTGCTGGCCTGCACGTCCGGCACGACCGGCGAGCCGAAGGTCACGATGCACTTCCACCGCGACCTGCTCGCGATCGCGGACACCTTCGCCCACCACGTCGTGGCGCTCCGCCCGGACGACCTGGTGACCGGGACCCCGCCGTTCGCCTTCACCTTCGGGCTCGGCGGGCTGCTCGTCTTCCCCCTCCGGGCCGGTGCCGCCGCGCTGCTGCTCGAACGCGCCACTCCCGAGGAACTGGCCGCGCACGTGGCCGAGAACCGCGCGACGGCGCTGTTCACCGCCCCCACCGCCTACCGCGCGCTCGCCGGGGACGGCCGACCCGAGCGGCTGGCGAGCCTGCGCCGCTGCGTGTCGGCGGGTGAGCCGCTGCCCGCCTCGGTGTGGCACGGCTTCCACGCGGCCACCGGGATCCGCGTCATCGACGGGATCGGGTCGACCGAGATGCTGCACGTGTTCGTCTCGGCCGCCGACGACGACATCAGGCCCGGGGCCACCGGCCGGGCGGTTCCCGGGTACCGGGTCGACGTCGTCGACGACCTCGGGCGCAGCGCGCCCGACGGCGTGGCGGGTCACCTCGTGGTGCGGGGGCCGACCGGCTGCCGCTACCTCGATGGGCGCCGGCAGCGGGAGTACGTGGTGAACGGCTGGAACCGCACCGGCGACATCTACGTCCGCGACGCCGACGGCCGGTACTGGTTCCAGGCCCGCTCGGACGACCTGATCATCACCGCCGGGTACAACGTGGCCGGGCCGGAGGTGGAGCAGGCGCTCCTGCAGCACCCCTCGGTCGCCGACTGCGCGGTCGTCGGCACCCCGGACGCGGAACGCGGCCACGTCGTCACCGCCCACGTCGTGCTGCGGCAGGGGGAAACGGCCACCGCCGCCGAGCTGCAGGCGTTCGCGAAGGGCGTGATCGCCCCGTACAAGTACCCCCGCCGCATCCACTTCGTCGACGCGCTGCCGCGCAGCAGCACCGGGAAGTTGCAGCGGTCCGCGCTCCGCGAGGCGGTCTGAGATGGCGAGCATGCGGATCGCGATCGCGGGCGGCGGACCGGGCGGCCTGTACCTGGCCGCTCTGCTGGCGCAGCTCGGCCGGCACGACATCACGGTGTGGGAGCAGAACGCCGCGGACGACACGTTCGGCTTCGGCGTCGTGCTCTCCGACGAGACCCTCGGTGGGATCGAGCAGGCGGACCCCGCCGTGTTCGCCGCGATGTCGGAGCGGATGGCGCGCTGGGACGACATCGACGTGCACCACCGCGGGGCCGTGTCCACCTCGGGCGGGCACGGGTTCGCCGCGATCGGCCGCCGGGACCTCCTGGGCGTGCTCCAGCGCCGCTGCGCGGAACTCGGGGTCACCGTGCACTACCGCACGCGGTGCCCGGACGCCGCGGTCCTGCAAGCCGATCACGACCTGGTCGTCGCGGCCGACGGGGTGAACTCCGCGGTCCGGGCGGCGCGCGCGGAGGACTTCGGCGCGCGCATCGCGACCGGGCGCAGCCGGTACATGTGGCTCGGCACCGACCGGGTCTTCCCCGCGTTCACCTTCGACGTCGTGGAGACCCCCTGCGGCGTCGTGCAGCTGCACGGCTACCCCTACTCCGACCGCGCCTCGACGATCGTGGTGGAGACCTCGGAACCGGCCTGGGAGCGACTCTTCCGCGACCGCTGCTCCCGCGATCCGGGACCCGGCGAGAGCGACCTGGGGTCGCTCGAGCTCGTCGAGGAGCTGTTCACGGACCGGCTCGACGGCGCCGCGCTGCTGGCGAACGCCTCGCGCTGGTCGCGGTTCCGGACCCTGCGCACCGACCGCTGGCACGCGGGGAATCTGGTGCTGCTCGGCGACGCCGCGCACACCGCGCACTTCTCCATCGGATCGGGGACGAAGCTGGTGATGGAGGACGCGCTCGCCCTGGCGGCGTGCCTGCACGAGCAGGAGGACGTCGCGACCGCGCTCGCCGCGTACGAGGCGGAGCGGCGGCCCGTGGTCGCCTCCACCCAGCGCGCGGCGGCGGCGAGCCAGGCCTGGTTCGAGGACGTCGACCGCTACGTCGGCCAGGAACGGCAGCAGTTCGCGTTCAACCTTCTCACGCGCAGCCGCCGCGTCACCCACGACAACCTGCGCACGCGGGACGCCGCGTTCGTCGAGAGCGCCGAGCGCTGGTTCTGCGGCGGGAGCGCCGAAGCCGACCCCGTGCCGCCCATGTTCACGCCCGTCCGGATCGGTGGTCTCGCGCTGCCGAACCGGGTCGTCGTCTCGGCGATGGACGTCTACTCGGCCCGCGACGGGGTGCCCGCGGACTTCCACCTCGTCCACCTCGGCGGCAAGGCGCTCGGCGGTGCGGGGTTGGTGATGACCGAGATGGTGTGCGTCTCGCCGACCGGCAGGATCACGCCGGGGTGCACCGGCCTGTGGAACGCCGAGCAGGAGGCCGCGTGGCGCCGGGTGGTCGACTTCGTCCACTCGTCGACGCCCTCCCGGATCGGTGTCCAACTGGGGCATTCGGGCCGCAAGGGCTCGACCCGGTTGATGTGGGAGGGGATCGACGAGCCGCTCGACGACACCGGCGGGTGGCCGGTGGTGGGGCCGTCGGCGATCCCGTACTCCGCGAGGAACGCGGTGCCGCACGAGCTGACGGCGGGCGAGATGCGCGGGATCCGGGACGAGTTCGCCGCCGCCGCCCGCGCCGCCGCCCGCTGCGAGTTCGACCTGCTGGAGCTGCACGTCGCGCACGGCTACCTGCTGTCGTCGTTCGTCTCCCCGCTGTCGAACCGGCGCACCGACCGCTACGGCGGCGACCTCGACGGGCGGCTGCGCTACCCGCTGGAGGTCTTCGACGCCGTCCGCGAGGCGTGGCCGGCGGAGCGGCCGATGTCGGTGCGGATCTCGGCGACGGACTGGCATCCGGGCGGCATCGACGCGGGCGCCTCGGTCGCGATCGCCCGCGCGTTCGCCGAGCACGGCGCCGACGCCATCGACGTGTCGACCGGCCAGGTGGTGAGCGAGGAGGCCCCCGAGTTCGGCAGGAGCTACCAGACCCCGTTCGCCGACCGGATCCGCAACTCCGTCGGGCGACCGCACGACGGGCCCGCGGTGATCGCGGTGGGCGCGATCTCCAGCTGGGACGACGTCAACTCGATCCTGCTGGCCGGGCGCGCCGACCTGTGCGCCTTGGGTCGCCCGCACCTCTACGACCCGCAGTGGACCCTGCACGCCGCGGCCGAGCAGGACTACGCCGGTCCCGCCGCGGTGTGGCCGGAGCCGTTCGCGGCGGGTTCCCGTCGTCCGCGGACGGGCCGCACCGACGGGCCGCCGCCACGGCTGGACCTCCTCCGGCGCGGCCCGGTCCGCGCGCGCCACGCCAGGTGGAACCCGGCCGGCTTCCCGCCCGAGCCGGCCCGAGGATGACCGCCCCGGCGGGCCATGCTCGGGCTCGCATCGACACAGCCGCAACCAGACCGATCAAACGTCTTGCCCTATGCCCAATCACAGATACACTTGAATAATATTGTGCGGTAAATACGATCAATCGTTCATTTCTGACCGGTTCATCCGAGGGGTTGCCAGATGGCGCGCGTACCGCAGCAGGATCGCCCCGCCGAGGCGAGCACGATCACCTACACCCGGCGCGAGGGGCAGGCGATCATCGCGATCGACCGCCCGAAAGCCCTCAACAGCCTCAATTTCCTCGCCTTCCAGGAGATCCAGGACGCGCTGCGGGTGGCCGAGCGGGACGACTCGGTGGCCGTCATCGTGATCACCGGCACCGGGAGCAAGGCGTTCTGCGCGGGTGCCGACCTGCACGAGCACTGGGAGCTGTGCCAGCGCCCGCGCGACTACGTCCCATGGGTGCGCGAGTTCATCGCCATGCAGACGGCCATCGTGCGCTGCGGCAAGCCGACGATCGCCCGGCTGAACGGCCTGGTGGTCGGCGCCGGGAACGAGCTGGCCCTCGCCTGCGATCTCGCGATCGCCAGCGACGACGTCGTGATCCGGGAAGTGGGCCCCCTGGTCGGCAGCGTCTCCGGCATCGGCGTCACGCAGTGGCTGCCGCTGATGATCGGCGACCGGCGCGCCCGCGAGGTCGTCCTGCTCTCCGAAGACCTCCCGGCCGCGACGGCGCGCGACTGGGGAATGATCAACAGGGTCGTTCCGGCCGCGGAGCTGGACTCCGCCGTCGACGCCGCGGCGCGGCGGCTCACCGACACCTTCCCGGAGTCCCTCCGGTTCACCCGCGCACTGGTCAACCAGGCCAAGGAAGCCGCGTGGGCCGCGAGCGCCGCGCTCGCGGGCGAGTGGTTGGCGATCCACAGCGGGTCCGTCGAGACCCGCCGGGGCATGGGGTCGTTCATCGAGAAGCGCCCCGTCGACCACGCGGAGCTGCGGGAGCGGGCGGCCCGGGACGAGTCGCCGGAGTTCCCGCACGGCCCGCCGGTCGGATCGTGTCCCAGCTGCGGGACCGCGGACCTGCCCGCGACGTTCCGGTGGTGCGGGGCGTGCGGCGCGGAACTGGCCGCGGACTGAGGGCGGCGACGATGGACCACACCGCCGACGAGGGGCTCGCCTCGGTGCTGATCGACGACGCCGCCCGCTCGGAGTTCCGGGGACGGCTGCGCGAGTGGCTGCCGGAGCACCTGCCCCGCACCCCGGAACCGGACGGCGTCGAGGACCGGTTCTGGTGGCGCCACGCCTGGCACCGGACGCTGCACCGCGGTGGCTGGATCGGCGTCGACCTGCCCGCCGAGCTCGGCGGGCACGGGCTCGACGTGCTGCACCGGGCCATCGTGATCGACGAGCTCACCGCCGCCGATGCCCCGCCGATCGCGAACTGGGTCGGGGTCGAGCTCGTGGCGCCCACCCTGGTGGCCTGCGGCAGCGCGGACCAGCGCGCCGAGCACGTGCCGGCGATCCTGGACGGCAGATCCGTGTGGTGCCAGGCCTTCTCCGAACCGGAGGCCGGTTCGGACCTGGCCGCGGTGACCACCCGGGCCACCCCGGACGGCGACGGTTTCGTGCTGCGCGGGCGCAAGCGCTGGAGCAGCTGGTCGCGGTTCGCCGACCAGGTCCTGGTGCTGGCCCGCACCGGGAGCGCGGAGGCTCGGCACAAGGCCCTCTCGTGCTTCGTCGTGCCGCTCTCGCACCCCGGGGTGAGCGTGCTGCCCGTCCCGATGCTCTACGGCGACGCCGAGGAATCCGACATCGTGTTCGACGACGTCCGCGTCGGGGCGGACGCCCTGGTCGGGCAGCTCGACCGCGGCTGGTCCGTGCTGATGACGAGCCTGTCCCTGGCGCGCGGGCTCTCCACCCTCACGCGGGTCGGCGCGCTGCGCCGAGCGCTGGCCCGCCTGATCTCCGAACGCATCGAGGCCTGCGGGTCAGCCGCGGACCTGCCGCCGACCGAGGTGATCGCATTGACCGACTTCCACGCCAGGGCGGAGGCGCTGCGCGGCCTCGCCTACCGGAAGGTGGCCGACCTGGCGGCCGACGGGGTGCCGGGCCCGGTCGCGTCGACCGAGAAGCTGCTCTGGGGCGAGCTGTCCCGGCAGGTCGCCGATCACGCGGTGCTGCTGGGCGGGCTCGACGCGCTGGTCCCCTCCGGCGGGATGGCCACCGGGTGGCTGATGGAGCTCTACCGGGGGATCGGCAACGCCATCGAGGGCGGCACCAGCGAGATCCAGCGCACCACGATCGCCCGCCACGTCCTGGGACTGCCCGCATGAGCCCGGAACGCGCCGCAGAACCGTCCCCTGTGGACGGTGATGCGCTCGCCGAACTCGCGCTCGGCTGCCTCTCCGCGGAGCGCGACGGGACGGCGGAGTGGCCGGCCGGTGCGGCCGTCGCGGAGTGGATCCGGGCGCAGCTGGCCCCGGACTCCCTCCCGGGCACCGTCGCCACCGGGACCGGCGGGCGGTTCGACGTCGTCGCGGTCTCGCCGCCGGACGTGCTGCTCGAGCGCCGGGAACCCGGCGCGGGGTGGGTACTGCGCCCGATCGGGTCCGCCGAGGGCACCGAGCTCACCGACCCCTCGGTCCGCCGGTGGAGGGGCGCGGTGGAACCGGACTCCCCGGCCGAACCCGCCCGTCTGCCCGAGGACGCGGCCGAGCGGCTCGCGGTCGTCGACGACATCGCCGTGGCCGCCGCCCTCGTGGGGGTCGCGGACCGCTCGCTCGGCCTCGCCGTCGCCCACGCCCGGGAGCGCACCCAGTTCGGGCGCCCGATCGCGTCCTTCCAGTCGGTCGCCCACCGACTGGCCGACATGTACTGCGCCGTCGAGCTGGCCCGCTCCGGAGTGCTGCTCGCGGCGGCCACCGGCACCGCGACCGACGCCCGGCTGTCGCGCAGGCTCGCGGTCACGACAGCACCCGACGTCGTGATCTCCGCCGTGCACCTGCACGGCGCGATCGGTCTGACCGGCGAGGTCGCGGTGCACACCGCTTTGCGCCGGGCGCTCGTGCTGCGCGCACTGCCCCCGCACCCGGACCACGTCCTCGATGCGCTGTGCGGCGACCTGCAGGACCTCGCCGAGCGCGCCCGGCGGACGACCTCGATCCCAGGAGACCAGCCATGATCGTCGAGCTCGAGGACCACCGGCCTGCCCTCCCCGGTCCGGACGCGGTGCCCGGCACCCGCGTGCGCCGGCAGGACCTGGCCCGCACGACGTCGAACTACCCGAGGACGGTGGCGCGATGACCCGGCCGACGAACGACGCGACCGTGCACTACGCGGACGAGGGGCGGGTCCCCCTGCTGCCCGACCGCCGCGTCGCGGTGCTGGGCTACGGCTCGCAGGGCCGCGCGCACGCGCACAACCTCCGCGACTCCGGGATCGCGGTGCGGGTCGGGCTCCGGCCGGACTCGGCCCGAGCGGCCACCGCCCGCGACGAGGGCTTCACCGTGACCGACACCGGATCGGCGGCCGGGTGGGCCGATGTGATCGTCATGCTGGTCCCGGACACCCTCGCGCCCGCGGTGTTCGCCGAGTCGGTGGAGCCGAACCTGGCACCCGGCGACGCGCTCGTCTTCGCCCACGGGTTCGCCGTGCACCACGGCCTGATCACCGCACCGGACGAGGTCGACGTGGTCATGGTGGCCCCGAAAGCACCCGGCCGGGACGTGCGGGCGAGCTTCGAGCGCGGCCGTGGCTGCCCGGCGCTGGTAGCCGTGGCGCAGGACGCCACCGGCACCGCGTCCTCGCTCGCCCTGGACTACGCCGACGCGCTGGGGGCGACTCGGGCCGGGGCGTTGGAGACGACCTTCGCCGAGGAGACCGAGACCGATCTGTTCGGCGAGCAGGCCGTGCTGGTCGGCGGGGTCACGGAGCTGATCAGGACGGCCTTCGACGTGCTGGTCGACGCCGGATACCAGCCGGAGTCGGCGTACTTCGAATGCCTCCACGAGCTCAAGCTGACCGTCGACCTGATCCAGCGGCACGGCCTGGCCGCCATGACCGACCACATCTCCGACACCGCCGAGTACGGCGGCTACAGCCGGGGTCCGCGCGTGATCGACGCGCACGTCCGCGCATCGATGGAGGCCGTGCTCGACGACATCAGGTCCGGCGGGTTCGCCTCGGAGTGGGTGGCCGAGGACCGGGGCGGTCGCCCGCACTTCCGGGCGGCGCGGGCCACCGCCAGAGCGCACGCGATCGAGGCGGTGGGGGCTCCGCTCCGCCGGATGACCGGCGGCCCGGCCACCTCCTGACGCGGCGCCCGACAACACGTTCCTCACCTTCTGATCTATGGAGTGGTTATGCGGGTGGACTTCGCTTGGATTGCCCGGGCATTGGAGGAGGGCGCGGAGAGCGCTGCTCGGTACCGCACGGCGGGTGGTCTCGACGTCGAACGGCGCGCTCGCCCGCTGCCCGGGCCGAACGCCGCTTCGAGGTCCCTGAGCCGAGTCGCCGCCGCGCTCGATTCCGCGCCGGGGGCGCTGTTCCACGGGGCGGTGACCCAACCCGGGCGCTACTCGCCGTGGACCCGCGCCACGGAGCGGGTGGCGCTGGCCTTCGAGGCCCGAGGCCGCGCGTTCCGCGTGCTCGCCCTCGACCCTGGCGCGGGCCCGCTGCTGGAGCTGGCCAGCAGCGCGCTGGCCACCGACCCGCAGGTGCGCGGCCTCGCGGCGCTGCCCGACGGCTCGGGACTGCGCGGCGCCGTCGCCCCCATCGGCACCGGCTTCGCCGAGGAGGAGCGCACCCGGCAACCGTCGACGGTCGGCGTGCTGCGCACGCTCACCCGGGCCCTCGCCCATCCCGACGAGCCGGTGCTGGGCTGGTATGGGGCCTTCGGCTACGACCTGATGCTCGGGTTCGACCCCATCACACGGCGGCACCGCCGACCAGCGGGCTACCGGGACCTCGTCGCGTTCCTGCCCGCCTCGGTGATCGTGGCCGATCCCGAGCGCGAGCTGGCGGTCGAGGTCGACTACACCTTCTCGGGTCCGACCGGCACCTCCGGGCCGGTCGCGACCGTTGACCTCGCCGGTGCTCGCCGGGCCCCCGATCCGCCCGCGCGGACCGATCCAGGGCACTACCGGGCAGGTGTGCGCGCGGCGCTGTCGAAGTTCCACGCGGGCGATGCCTTCGAGACCGTGCTGAGCCAGACCCTGACCGTCGACCGCGACGGCGAGTCGGCGAGCGTGGTCTTCGAGCGGCTCACCGCCGCGAATCCCAGCCCGTACGGGTTCCTCATCAACCTGGGGCGCGGTGAGTCGCTCGTCGGCGCCTCACCGGAGATGTACGTGCGGGTCGCGGACGGCGTCGTGGAGACCTGCCCCATCTCCGGCACCATCGCGCGGGGCGCGTCCGCGATCGAGGAGTCCCGGAACGTGGCCGCGCTGCTGGCCTCCGAGAAGGAGGCCGCCGAGCTGACGATGTGCACCGATGTCGACCGCAATGACAAGAGCCGCGTCGCGGTCCCGGGCTCGGTGCGGATCGTCGGCCGACGCCAGATCGAGCTCTACTCCCGCCTGATCCACACCGTGGACCACGTCAAGGGCGAGCTCGAACGCGGTTACGACGCCTGGGACGCCTTCCTCAGCCACATGTGGGCCGCCACGGTGAGCGGCGCGCCGAAGCGCGCCGCCGCCGAGTTCATCGAGCACTGGGAGACCTCGGCTCGACGCTGGTACGGCGGTGCGGTCGGCTACGCCACAGTGGACGGAGCGATGGACACGGCGCTGACCCTCCGGACGGCGCGCTTGACGGACACGACCACCGAGGTCCGCGCGGGAGCGACCCTGCTCATCGGCAGCGACCCGGACGCCGAGGAGGCCGAGACACGGCTCAAGGCCTCCGCCGTGCTGGACGCGCTGCGCGGCCGGGCGGCTGCACCCCCGCGCACCGAGCGACCGGTCGGCTCGCGCGGCGGAGCCAGGACCAGCGCGCGAGGGCCGCGCGTCACGCTCGTGGACCACGAGGACTCCTTCGTCCACACGCTCGCGGGCTACCTCCGGCAGAACGACTGCGAGGTCGTCACGCGGAGGTGGTCCTCGCTGACCGGGTTCGACGAGGGCACCGATCTGGTGGTGCTCTCCCCCGGGCCGGACCGACCGGCGGCCTTCCGCATGAGCGACACGGTCGACGCCGCACTCGCGGCGGGCGCCGGTGTGTTCGGCGTCTGCCTGGGGATGCAGGGGATCGTCGAGCACTTCGGCGGGCACCTGCGCGTGCTCCCCGATCCGATCCACGGCCGCGCGTCGCAGATCCGCGCGGTCGACGGCGGCGGCGCGCTGCTGCGCGGACTGCCCGCGCGGTTCACCGCCGGGCGCTACCACTCGCTCTACGTCACCTCCCACGAGGTACCGCCGCCGCTGCGCGTCACCGCCGTCACCGACGACGGCGTCGTCATGGCCGTCGAGCACCCCGCGCTCCCCATCGCCGGGGTGCAGTTCCACCCCGAGTCCCTGCTGTCGCTCGACGGCGAGGTGGGGCATCGCGTCATCGCGAACCTCATCGACAGCTGCCGGACCGGTTCGGCTTCTGGTGGGCGGCGCGCCGCCACGGCCCAGGTCAGGCCGGCATGATCCACAGTCGCACTGCCGAGGCCCGGCGCACCCCGTGGACACCTGATTCCTGGCGTTCACTCGTCGCGCACCAGCAGCCCGCGTGGGATCCCGCCGAGCTGGAGCGGGCCGTGGCGGAGCTGCGGAGCCTGCCCGCCCTGGTGCAACCCGGCGAGATCTCGAACCTGCGCCGAGCGCTCGCCGACGCGGCGCACGGCAGGGCGTTCGTCGTCCAGGCGGGCGACTGCGCCGAGTCCTTCGAGGACGCCACCACCGAGCACATCACGAGCCGGGGTCGGCTCATCGCCCGGCTCGCGCGCGGCTTCGAGGAGATCTCCGGTCGGCCCGCCGTCGCGATCGGCCGCATCGCCGGGCAGTACGCGAAGCCGCGCAGCGCGCCGACCGAACTCGTGGACGGACGGGCCCTCCCGGTGTTCCGCGGACACATGGTCAACGGTGCCGCACCCACGGCCTCGGCGCGGCGCGCCGACGCTTCCCGGCTCCTGCAGGGCTACTACCGATCGGCCACCACGCTCAACCTGCTCCGCACCCTGCACGCGCACCCGGCCGGGCAGCTGTGGGTCAGCCGCGAGTGCCTGCTGCTCCCCTACGACCGGTCGACCCTGCGCAACGACCCCGCCAGCGAGCAGTGGTTCCTGTCCAGCACCCACTTCCCGTGGATCGGCGAGCGGACCCGTGACATCGGAGGAGCCCACGTCGAGCTGCTGAGCGGCGTGGTGAACCCGTTGGGGGTCAAGGTGGGGCCGGCGGTCACACCGGAGGAGATCGTGGCGCTCTGCGCCCGGCTCGATCCGGAGCGCGCACCGGGCCGACTGACCTTGATCACCCGGTTCGGCGCGAACGCCGTCCGCCGCGTCCTGCCCGGGCTCGTCGCGGCCGTGTCCGCCGCCGGGCACCCGGTGGTCTGGATGTGCGATCCGATGCACGGCAACACGATCCGGCTCCCCTCGGGGATCAAGACCCGCCGGGTCACCGATCTGTTGGCCGAGCTCGACGGCTGGTTCGACGTGCTCGCCGGAGCCGGGGTGTACCCCGGTGGGCTGCACCTGGAGTGCACGCCCGACGACGTCCGGGAGTGCGTGGACGAGGACACGTCCGAGGTCGGCGAGGAACAGCCCCTGTGCGATCCCCGCCTCGACGCCGACCAGGCCTCAACCCTGGTGCGCGGCGCGGCTCAGGGCCTTCGGCGCGGTGCCCGGCCGGTGCCCTGAGCCGACGACGTCACGCCTCGTCGCTCGCCGTCTGGCTCTGCTGGTTCCCGGCGACCGCGACGGGCCGCCGGGCCCAGTAGGTGGCGACCAGCGAACCGGAGATGTTGTGCCACACCGAGAAGATCGCCCCGGGCAGCGCCGCGACCGGGGAGAAGTAGGTCGACGCCAGGCTGGCCGCGAGGCCGGAGTTCTGCATGCCGACCTCCAGCGCGATCGCGCGCCGGGCCGCCTCGTCGATCCCGACCACCTTGGCGGCCACGTAGCCCAGGGCGACGCCGAGCAGGTTGTGCAGCACGACCGCGAGCACCACGATCGGTCCCACGCTGAGCAGCTTGTCCGCGCTGCCCGACACCACGGCGACCACCACGCCGGTGATCCCGATGACCGAGATCAACGGCAGCACCGGCAGCGCCTTCGCCACAACGGATCCGGCGACCCGCCGCAAGGTGAAGCCGAGGATCACCGGGATCAGCACGATCTGCAGGATCTCGACGATCAGCGCGGCCGGATCCACCGGCAGGTAGCTGCCAGCCAGCCAGAGCACCAGGAACGGCGTCACGAGCGGGGCGACCAGGGTGGACACGCTGCTCATCGCCACCGACAGCGCGGTGTCCCCCTTGGCCAGGAAGACCATCACGTTCGACGAAGTGCCGCTGGGAGCGCAGCCGACCAGGATCACCCCGACTGCCAGCTCGGGGCTCAGCGGGAGGACCAGGGTCAGCAGCCAGGCGAGCAGCGGCATGATCACGAAGTGCGCGACGACCCCGATCGCGAACGCCACCGGACGGCGTGCCACGTAAGCGAAATCCCGCGGTTCGAGGGTCATGCCCATCCCGAGCATGATCACCGCGAGGAGCCAGGGAACCACCGAGGTCAACCCCGCGAAGAAGCTGGGGAAGGACAGTGCGATCGCCCCGGCGATCAACACGATCAGCGGGAACCAGCGGCCGACCAGCTGGCTGAATGCGCCTATGCGCGAGGTCATCGTTCCTCCACACCGGGCGGTCCCGGCTACGCTGCCGATGCCACGGTCGATGGCACGTGGCGAAGCGAAGCTACCGCATGCGGGCCGACGACTTCTAGATCGCGAGGCACGATCGCGGAACATCTCGCATTTCCCCTTGGGCCGGAACGGTTTCGCCCACGAGCGGGCCGGTTCTCCGCGCCACTGCTCGGATTTCGGATCGACGAAGGTGGTGCTGCCCGTGGACACCGGGGCTGAGTCCCGTCCGGAAGCGACGGACGAGCGCGGCGAACCGCGCCGCTGGCTGATCATGGCGGTGCTGAGCGCGGTGGCGTTCATGGCCCAGCTGGACTTCTTCATCGTCAACGTCGCCGTGGACGGCATCGGGCGGTCCTTCGGCGGGGCGTCGACGCCGGCGATGTCCTGGGTGCTGTCGGCCTACGCCATCGTCTTCGCCGCGCTGCTGGTGCCCGCGGGGCGGCTGGCGGACCTGCACGGCCGCAAGCGGATGCTGCTGGCCGGGGTCGCGGTGTTCACGCTCGGTTCCGCGCTGGCGTCGTTCGCGCCCTCGCTGCCGGTGCTCGTGGCAGCCCGGGCCGTGCAGGCGATCGGTGCGGCGATGAGCGTGCCGCCGTCGCTGGGGCTGCTCTACCCCAGCTTCCCGCGACGCCAGCACGCCCTCGTCGTCGGGTTGTGGGCCGGGGTGGCCGGAGTGGCCGCCATGGCCGGGCCGCCGCTCGGCGGGCTGCTCGCCAGCCTGGACTGGCGGTGGATCTTCCTCATCAACCTGCCGATCGGTGCCCTCACGCTCCTCGGGGGCGTCCGGCTGCTGCCGGAGGTCCGGGAGCCGAGCGGCCGTCCCCTGCCCGACGTCGTGTCCACCGCGACCCTGCTCGCGGCGGTGAGCGCGCTGGTCCTGGCCACCACCCAGGGCCCGCAGTGGGGCTGGGGCAGCCCGTGGACGATCGGGCTGTTCGCCGCGGCCGCGGTGCTCGCGGCGGCGACGGTGCGACGCGGCTTCACCGCAGCCGCACCGATCATCGAACCCGCGCTGTTCCGCAGCCGGGAGTTCACCGCCGCTGCTCTCGCGCTGCTCAGCCTGTTCGCGGGCTTCGCCGTCTACTTGTTCGGCGGAGCGCTGTTCCTCCAGCAGGTGTGGCACTTCAGCGTGCTGGAGGCCGGGATCGGCATCGCCGCCGCCCCGATCGTCTCGGTCGGCTTCGCGATGAACGCCGGTCCGATCCGGCGCAGGTTCGGCCGGGTGCTGCCCGCCGCCGTCGGAACCCTCACGATGTCCGCGGCGGCGGGGTACTGGCTGCTCACCGTCACCGACGTCCCCGCCTACTGGTCGGCGATGTTCCCCGGTCTGGTCCTGATGGGCGTCTCGGGCGGTCTTTCCCAGGCGCCCCTGTTCGCCGCCGCCGGTGCGCTCGCACCCGACCGCGCCACGACCGGCAGCGCGGTGCTGAACATGAGCCGCCAGA
The DNA here is from genome assembly GCF_026241095.1 of Saccharopolyspora sp. NFXS83. Taxonomy (GTDB): domain Bacteria; phylum Actinomycetota; class Actinomycetes; order Mycobacteriales; family Pseudonocardiaceae; genus Saccharopolyspora_C. The sequence continues at coordinate 96,672 of NZ_JAPFGB010000007.1, forward strand.
TCGGCAGCGCGATCGGGGTGGCCCTGCTGGTGGCGCTCGTGGCCGCCGCACCGTCGGCCCGGACTTTCGGCCATGCGTGGGTCCTGCAGCTGGTGCTGGGGGTCCTGGCCTCGGTCAGCGTCCTGCTTCCGCACCGGCGCGGCCCCGCGGACCGCGCGCACCGGCGCACCACCTCGCGGGCAGCGGAAGGGTGACCGCGCTGGCGAGCGCCCCCTACACCGCTGTCGGGGGCGCGTTCGAGGTGGCCGCCGCCACGAACGCTTCGAGCGCGCTCAGCGTGCGCTCGTCCTCGCTGTCGACCAGGGGCAGGTAGTAGTCGACGATGTCCCGCCGGGCGCACGACGAGGCCAGGTCCGGGTCGCCGAGCCGGATCGCGTCGACGACGGCGCCGTGCCGGCGGACGAAGTCGCGCTTGACGGCAGCACCGCCCTTCAGCGTGGCGTCGCCGATCAGTCCGGCCATCGCCGCCCGCACGGCGCTGGTGGACAGCTCGAGCAGCCGATTGCCCGAGGCCCGCGCGACCGAGACGTGGAACTCGACGTCGGCGGCGATGTACTCCTCGTTCGTGCCGCTCTCGACGGCCGCCTCGACGGCCCGCTGGGCCCGGACGATGCCGTCGATCTGCGCCTGGTCGCGACGTTGCGCGGCGAGGTGGCAGGCGGTCGTCTCGACCAGCATGCGGAACCCGATGAGGTCGCCGAGCGAGAGCTGGGAGTACCGGACGAGGTCGAGCAGCGAACGCTCCAGGTTGGCGCCGTCGGGCATCCGGACGATGGCACCGCCGGTGGGGTCGTTCGGGCGCAGGACCACGACTCCCGCGCTCTCCAGCGTGCGCATCGCCTCGCGCACGGTCGGCCGGCTCACGCCCATCTGGGCGCAGAGTTCGCGTTCCGACGGCAAGCGGTCGCCCGGCTGGAGCTGCCCCTGGAGGATCTTTTCCTCGATCTGCGCCTTGACCGCCTCGTGCGCGCGCGTTCGGGCGACCGGAGCGAACTTCGGGGTGGGCACCTTCGCACTCCACTCGTCGAGCCGTTTGCGTGACAGCAACCTCTCCGCCTCCGCCGACCCGCGGAGCGGCGCCGACGTGCGCAGCATAGACACGTCGACCTGCGCGGATGCCCCGGCCCCGCAAGCGGGCGCCGCCTGACCCGCGCGCCGTCACCGGATCGTCTGGGTCAACCGCAGCAGCGTCGACGGCCCGCCGGTCGTGCCGGTCGTCGCCCCCTGCCGACCGTGCGCCACCGGGAGCAGCGCGATGTCGGCCTCGTGCCCGAGCAGCGTGTCGCCGCCGGGAGCACCGCACGCGGCGAAGCAGGACTCGGCCGCCTCGATCATGTAGTCCCAGCCGGAGGACAGGACGTGCACGCGCTGCACCCCCGCGAGACCGCTCAGGTCGCCCGCGGTGGGACGTCCGTCCCCGGTGAACCGCACGAAGGCGAGCACGCAGCCCTCGGCGACCGCGCGGGCGCTGATCCGCGCGTGGTAGCCGCGCACGACCCCCGAGCGCTCCAGCCGTCGCAGCCTCACGCGCACCTGGGACCGGGACAGGCCGATCCGGCTCGCCAGGTCGTGCGTCTCGGCGCAGGCGTTCGATCGAAGCAGGCTGATGAGCATCCTGTCGGCGACGTCGACCTCGGGTCGGGGCGACGTCTCGGTTTCAGGACAGCCGGTCCACTGGTCCATCTCTGCCTCCGTCTCGACACCGGAGAGCTGGTGGCTCCGGTGGTTCTCCCGACGGCGGAGCTCGGCGATCGGCCGGAGTCCGTCATCGGTGCGCGGGAAACCTGGTCGGCCGGTCCGCCGCAGCAGGGGGCGAGCACGGACGAAGTGCGGCAACCGGGCGGACGCGCTCGCCCCTTCGGCCGCACCTCACGGGTTCTCGCTCCAGCGCTTCCCGGCGGTGGCCCCGGTCACTGGATCTGGGTGACATCAGCATGCTGGTCAGTCCAGTAATCCATGTCAATCGTGCAAGTCGTGCGATCGCGGAGGGTGCTGCGGCGCGAAGCGCACCGCGACCCCGCGGAACAGACGTACGATATGCGCGCCGAAACATTGTCAAGTGTCATCCGGCACCGGCAGAGGAGGAGCGTCCGATGACGGAGAAGGTGCGTGCGGCCCCGGTCGACCATCAGGCGACGGCAGGACCGGTCGTCCTCGACGAGTTGGATCGATCGGTCCTGGCATTGTTGCGCGCGGATGCGCGGATGTCCGTGCGGGCGATCGCCCGGGAGCTGAACCGTTCGCCGGGCGCCGTGGGCGAGCGGATCGCGCGACTGGAGGCGGCGCAGGTCATCACCGGCTACCACGCCGAGGTCGACCTGGCCCGGCTCGGGTACATGCACACGCTGGTGGTGGTGCGCACCAACGACGACCAGCACAGCGACAGCTGCGCGGAGGCGCTGTCGCACCTGGAGGAGGTGCACACGGTCTGGACGGTGACGGGATCGTGGGACCTGGTCGTCGAGTGCTACGTCCGGGACGCGTTCCACCTGCGGGAACTCCTGCAGGGCACGTTGCGCGGTGTCGAAGGCGTGATCCACACCGAGGCCATGATCGTGCTCGACAGCGTCGGCGCCGCGGGCCAGCAGACGGACGAGCGCGAGCGGCCGGTCAGCTGACCTCGACGCTCCGCCGACCACCTGATCGATCACGCGGTCACCATGATTCCCCGCAATCAATCAAATGTCGTTTGATGCATGTCAAATCTGATCGATTGACTGCTAGGCTGCCGGGATGGGAGCACTTCGATCAGCGACGATCACCGGTGTCCGATCCATGTCCGGGGCGCGATCCCTGCTGATGGCGGCGGGGGTGGCGCGGCGTGATCTGGGCAAGCCGATCGTGGCTGTCGCCAACAGCTACACGCAGTTCGTGCCGGGGCACGTGCACCTGGACCAGGTGGCCGAGATCGTCGCCGAGTCGGTGGTCGCGCACGGCGGCGTGCCGCGCGAGTTCAGCACGATCGCCGTCGACGACGGCATCGCCAACGGTCACCTGGGGATGCTGTACTCCCTGCCCAGCCGCGAGCTGATCGCGGACTCCGTCGAGTACATGACCAACGCCCACTGCGCCGATGCGCTGGTGTGCGTCTCCAACTGCGACAAGATCACGCCGGGGATGCTGATGGCGGCCCTGCGGCTCAACATCCCGACCGTGTTCGTCTCCGGCGGACCGATGGAAGCCGGTCGCCCCCCGGCCTCGATCCCCGAGCGGTTGCGCACCCAGGACCTGGATCTGATCAGCGCGTTCTCCGCCTCGGCCGACCAGCGGCTGTCCGACGAAGAGCTGGCCGCGGTCGAGGACAGCGCGTGCCCCACCTGCGGATCCTGCTCGGGCATGTTCACGGCGAACTCGATGAACTGCCTGGTCGAGGCGATGGGGCTGGGCCTGCCCGGCAACGGGACGCTGCTTGCCACGCACGCCGACCGGCGCGCCCTCTGCGCCGACGCGGGCCGCGCCGCGATGGACCTGGTCCGGCGCTTCTACGACCACGACGACGAGACCGCGCTGCCGCGCGCGATCGCCTCGCGGGCCGGATTCCGCAACGCGATGGCCCTCGATCTCGCCATGGGCGGGTCGACCAACACGATCCTGCACATCCTGGCCGCCGCTCGCGAGGGCCAGGTCGACTTCGCGCTGGAGGACATCGACGAGCTGTCCCGGTCGGTGCCCAACCTGTGCAAGGTCGCGCCGAGCAGCCGCTACCACGTGCAGGACGTGCACCGGGCGGGCGGGATCCAAGCCATCCTCGCCGAGCTGGACGGAGCCGGACTGATCGACCGATCGCTGGCGACCATCAGCGGCGCCACGGTGGGCGAGCAGCTCGACGCGTGGAACATCCGGTCGGCCTCGGCCGCGCCGGAGAAGGCCCGGTTCTTCCGAGCCGCTCCGGGCGGAGTGCGCACGATCGCACCGTTCAGCTCGACGCAGCGGTACCCGGACCTCGACACCGACCGGGAGAACGGCTGCATCCGCTCGCCGGAGCACGCCTACTCGCCCGATGGCGGGCTGGCGGTGCTGTTCGGGAACCTGGCGCTCGACGGCTGCGTGGTGAAGACCGCCGGGGTCGCCGCCTCGATGCTGCGGTTCACCGGCCCGGCGAAGGTGTTCGAGAGCCAGGAGGAGTGCACCGAGGGCATCCTCGGCGGCCAGGTCGAGCCCGGCGACGTCCTCGTGGTCCGGTACGAGGGACCGCGAGGAGGCCCCGGCATGCAGGAGATGCTGCAGCCCACGTCCTTCCTCAAAGGACGCGGCCTGGACACCTCCTGCGCCCTGATCACCGATGGCCGGTTCTCCGGAGGATCCGCCGGGCTCTCGATCGGGCACGTGTCCCCGGAAGCCGCCGCGGGCGGGACCATCGCCCTGGTGCGCGACGGCGACCTGATCACCATCGACATCCCGGAGCGGGCGGTCTCGGTCGAGGTGCCCGATGCCGAGCTCGTCCGGCGGCGCGGTGAGATCCGCGAGCAGCCCGGCGGTTTCCGGCCCACCGCGCGGGTCCGGCCCATCAGCGAGGCGCTGCGGGTGTACGCCGCGCTCGCGACCTCCGCGTCGACGGGCGCGGTGCGAGATCTGGACGAGGCGTTCGCGCAACGCCCGTGACGATCCGCTCTCCGCGCGACCGCGAGGACGTCCTCGGCTGACGGGGCCGCGCGGGTCCGGCCGTGGAACCGGGTGGTCTCGGCGAGCGCGGCCCGGGGTATCCGCAGCGCGTTCGCCGGGTCGGACTCGTCGGCGCAACCGAAGGAGACGGCCGGCAGCGGTCTCCGGTCCGGCAAGTCCAGCTGCTCGCGGACGGTGTCGGCGTAGAAGCTGATCAGGCCCTGCGGCCCTGCTCGACTTCTCGCGCCAAGAGTCCTGGCACGCGCCCGCCACCGGCTCACCGGCGCCGACGAAGCGCCTCGACCAGGACGGCCGGGTTCGGGTGGCGCCCTTGACCTCGGCCAACGGCGCCGCTCGGCTAGAGGCCGGCCGGGTGGGCGCGAACGATCTCGGCCGGGCCTGACGAGTCGCGGCGATCACGGGACGGTCCGCCCGGCTCGGAGCCGGGTGGACTTGCCCGGCCGGGCGGCGCGCGGGGTCCATGGGCCGATCATGATCTCTGCCATCGTTCTCGTCCCCTGGTGGCGATGGCGGGCGGTACTCGACGACGAGCAGGGCGCACCTGGAGTGAACCTCAGCCGGCGATGCCGCCCTCCCCGGCGAATGCGCAGGTGCCGGCTGACTGCTGCGTGGTCCCCCGTGAGAGCTACCCGGATCGTCCACTCGCCGGTGACGCGCCGGGGGTCGCGGTGCTCGTACCTTTTCCGTCGGGTCGCCGAGCCGTGCGGCCAACGTCATGCGGAGGTCACCTTTGAACACGACGCCGATCGCGAACACGGATCGCCAGCCTGGGCGACTCGTTCGCATCCTGCGGTTTCCGATCGTCTGGATGCTGGTCGGGATAGTTGGTGTGGGCGCGGTGTCGTCGCTGTCCTCTGGTGGCTCGCCGGTACTCGGGGTCGTTGCCGCGGTCGCCGCGGTCGCCGTCTACTGGGCGGTGATGCGGTACGTCGCGCAGCGAGGCACGCCGGAGATCGCGAGGGCACGGTCTGGTATCCACGCGTTGCTCGGCATCGGGCTTGGCTTCCTGTTCATCGCCGTGTCCATGCTCATGGTGATCACCGAGTTCTCGTTCACCTGGGCCACCGACAGCGCCATGTCGACCGTCGTGAGCATCGTGGCGGTGCAACTCGGCGCGGCGGTGACCGAGGAACTGCTCTTCCGCGGCCTGTTGCTGCAGGGGCTGGAACGGCTGGGGGGCAGTTGGCTCGCGCTGACGAGCACCGCGGTGCTGTTCGGTGCCATCCACCTGGCCAACCCCGGCGCAACGCTGTGGACCGGGTTCGCGATCGCGATTGAGGCCGGCGTCCTGTTGGGCGCCACGTTCCTGTGGCTGCGCAGCATCTGGGTGGCAGTGGGCCTGCACTTCGCCTGGAACACCACCGTCGGGCTGCTCGGCGTCCCCGTCTCGGGTCACGCGTCGCCGGGACTGCTGGTCGCCGAACCGACGGGCCCGGAGTTGGTGACCGGCGGCCAGTTCGGCATCGAGGGGTCGATCATTCCCGTCGTCGTGAGCCTGCTGCTCGCCGTGCCCATGCTCATCGCCGCCCACAAGCGCGGCAACCTGGTGCCCCTGCGACGGGCACGTCGCTAAGCTTGCCAGATGCTTGCCAGCACAATCTCCCGCCTCCGCACCACGCTCACGGGATGGCACGACCTCCCGTCGTCCACAAAGGACAGTGCGTTGGCGGCGTTGGTGACCGTGCTGGCGTTCGCGCCGACCGTCGCGCACCTCGGACCGGAGATCGGCGATCTCCCCCGGCGCGAGACGAACGGCATCGGCGCGGTGGTCGGTGCGGCGCTGACACTGGCGATGTGCCTGCCGCTCGCGGTCCGTACCCGCATGCCGGGTGTGTGCCTGTCGGTCATCGGTGCCGCGTTCGCGGCCAGTCAGATGCTGGGCCACCCGGACACGTTCGGCAAAGTAGGGCTGCTCCTGGCGCTGTACGCCGCCGGCGCACACCTGGTGCGGGTGCGCCGGCGGCTTGCCGCAGCACTGACCGCCGGCTACCTGATACTCGCGCTGGTGCTGCACAACCTCGGCTCACCGCAACAGTTTCCGGATTTTCTCGCGTTCTATCTCGTGTTGGTGGTGATCTGGTTGGCTGGCACCGGCATGCGTCGACGGCGCGCGGACGAGGCTGAACGGAGACAGCTGGCGGCCGAGGTCGCCGCGTCCGCCGAGCGGGCACGCATCGCCCGGGATCTGCACGACGTGGTCACGCATCACGTGACCGCGATGGTGGTGCAGGCCGACGCGGCGCAATTCCTGCTCGACACCGCGCCGGAACGAACCGGGACCGGCCTGTGCGCCATCAGCGACACCGGACGCCGGGCGTTGACAGAGCTGCGGACCCTGCTCGGCATTCTCGAGGCGACCGGCGAGTCCAGGACCGCGGACCGGACACCGACCATGGGAAAGGTCGCCGACCTGGTTGAACAGACCCGGCTGTCCGGTCAACCCGTCGAGTGGACCGAGCAGGGCGAGCAATTACCGCGGTCCCTCGACGTGGAACTGACCACCTACCGCGTGGTGCAAGAAGCGCTCACCAACGCACTCAAACACGCAACCGGAAACCCGACCAAGGTCTTGATCCGACACGACCAGGAGCATATCGAAATCGAGGTCATCACCGTCGGCCCCATTGCAGGCAACCCGGTCACGCCATCCGGCGGGAGAGGACTGACGGGACTACGGGAACGGGTGCGAATGCTCAGCGGGGACCTGGTTTCCGGCGCCCTTCCCGACAACGGTGGATTCCGCGTCTGGGCAATGATTCCAGGGAGCCCCACATGACCGAGCCGATCCGGGTGCTGATCTGCGAAGACCAGGAACTGGTCCGCACCGGATACGTCACCATCTTCTCCGCACAGCCCGACATGACCGTCGTCGGCGAGGCAGCAGACGGCCGCGAGGCGGTGGAGGCGGCACGACGGCTGCACCCCGACGTGATCGTGATGGACATCCGCATGCCCGTTCTGGACGGCATCAAAGCAACCCGCCAACTCGCCGGCCCCGGCACCGGAACACCAATAAAGATCCTGGTCGTCACCACCTTCAACGTCGACGAATACGCATACGAAGCACTGCGCGCCGGCGCCAGCGGATTCCTCCTCAAGGACACGCCGCCGGCGCAGCTGGTCGACGGCATCCGCACAATCGCCCGCGGCGAGTCCCTCCTCGCCCCCGCGGTCACCCGCGAGCTGATCGGCCACTTCGCCGAACGACTGCGCCCCACCGACACCTCCCGCCCAGCACGCGACACCATCGTGCAAGCACTGACCCACCGCGAACTGGAAGTGCTCCAACACATCGCCGCCGGCCTGTCCAACGCCGAAATCGCCGCCAACCTGGTCATCTCCCCGGAAACCGTGAAAACCTACGTATCCCGCATCCTCACCAAACTCGACCTGCGGGACCGCGTGCAAGCAGTCGTCCTCGCCTACCGAACAGGCCTGGTACCCACCACAGACTGACACCACCCATTCGCCAACGAACTAATGGCAGGCAGGCGTCTTTCTCGTACCGGCCCCAGATTCCCGGGCTCTATTCGACACGCTTCGGAACCTACATGCGTATCGCCCGGCGCTCCAGGTCCCGAAGCGGTCGACCGCGCAAACGAGTCCTGCGCAGAACGCGAACTTTCGTCCGGGTGGCGAACGACCTTCACAATGGCGCCCGCGTTGATTTCCGCGGGAATGCCGGACCCGCCGCCGCTGCTTCCGGAAGGCAAGACGGCCGCCGTGGTGCAAGCGCTGCTGCCGGTGGCCGGTGCCGCCGCGTGATCATGATGATGTTCTTCCGCAGCGGCTTCGCCGCGCTCGGCGCGGTCGTCGTGCTCGTGTCGGTGTGCACGGCGGGGCTTTGCTACTTCACCCAGCGCGGCCAGGCCACCCGCAAGCGCCGGGAGCAGCGCGAGCGCTACCTCGACCACCTGGAGCAGCTCCGGGAAGACCTGCGGGGTGCGAGAAAGGATTCCAAGCTCGCGCGTCGGTGCCCGATCCGCCGGTGAGCAGGTTGCCGACGTCGTGCACGACCCCGCGCGCCTGCGGGTGGTACCGCAGGGCCTCAGCCGTCCTGGCGCTGCTTGGAATCAACGACCCGGCGGGCTTGGACGTGGCACGGTTGTGGGCCGAGCGCGGCGAACGCGACTTCCTGCGGGTACCGATCGGAGTCACCGGCCGGGGTAGCCCCACGCTCCTCGACCGGAAGGGACCAGCCCAATCCGGCACGGGGCCGCACGGCCTGTGCGCAGGTTGGGGAAACGTGCCAGATCGGCGTAGCTGCGCACTTCACTGATCGGGTCGAAACCCGGCGAACCGGCCCGGTCCAGCCAGAACCTCGAACCGGTATCCGGCGAGAAATGCCAGCATCGCGGCCGACAGAAAGGCCAATTCGCCGAACTCCGGAGTTTCGTTCCAGTTTCAGTCCACAGATTTCTCCGAATTCGGTGCTACTGCTCGCCGGCGCGCGACGAGCAGCGGGGGCGTGGCTGAGCTGGTTGTTCGCTCGCGCGTGCGGGCCTGCGGAATACGCGCGAGCGGAAAGGGCAACGATGACATTCCGGTACCGACCCGGTTCGGTGCAGGACCACATCAACAGGAAAGCACACGATGCGATCCACCGGAAGGCGCAGCGCATGCGGCCATAGTGACGATCATCACTAGCCCTACTGCGCGGTAGCGATGCCCGGATAAGCTGCCCCCGTCGCTTATCGAAGACGCCGAATGCGACGCATCGCGGGAGCCCTATCCCGTTTCCATTGTTTTGACATTGCGTTCACCTGAGCAGTGTTTTCAAGAATCCGTCGTCCGGTAATTCAGTGCGGTCTTTCCGTGCTGTCCGAAAGGAAATTCCTGATGAACTCCCCGAGTGATGTCGTCGGCATGTTCCCAGGGCAAGGGGCATATCGGCAGGCGGTGTTCGCCCGGTGCTGGCACACCGGAGTCCCGGAAGTCCGGGAGGTGTACGAGGCGGTCGACTCGGCCGCGCAGCGCGTGCTGGGCAGGGCCGTGACGCCGGTGGTCTTCGCGTCCGAGCCGCCGACCGCGTCCGAGCTGCTCGCCGCCGACCCCGATGCCCTGCAGTTGGCGATCTTCGCGCAGTCGGTCAGCTCGTACCGGTTGCTGCGCCGCAACGGGGCGGAGTTGTCCTGCCTGCTCGGGCACAGCATGGGCGAGATCGCGGCGCTGGTGAGCGCCGGGGCGTTCTCCCTCGACGACGGGGCCGAAATCCTGTGCCACCGGATCGCGGCGCTGCGCGCCAACGACACCAGCGGCGGGCGGATGCTCGCGATAGAGGCCGACGCGGAGCGCGTGCGTTCGGTGCTGGCGCTGGTGGGGAATTCGGACACCGTGCTGTCCGTGGAGAACGGCCCCGGCCAGGTCGTGGTCTCCGGTCCGCCGGAGGGGATCACCGCGGTCGGGACGATCGCGGGTGCGCTGGGGCTGACCAGCGTCCGGTTGAAGGCTCCGCACCCGTTCCACAATCCGCTGCTGGCGGAGGCCGCGCGGGCGTTCGAGGACGCGATCGCGAGCTATGAGCAGTGCCGGATGAGCGTGCCGGTGTACTCACCGATCCTGGGCCGCCGCTACCGCGACGGGGACCGGCTGCCCGCGCTGCTGGCCCGCCACCTGGTGCTGCCGGTCGATTTCGGCTCGGCGCTGGCGAGCCTGCTGCGGGACGGCGAGCGCACCTTCGTCGAGTTCGGCCCCGGTGCGACGCTGGGCAGGATCACCGAGCGGTGCGCGCCGGTGGCCACCGTGCTGGACGCCTTCCACGGGCTCGACGAGCAGGCGGCGGCGCTGGAAGTCGCCGCGTACCTGGACTCGGTTCCGCAGCCGCCCGAGGCCCCGGCGGCGCAGACCGCGCCCCTGGGCGCCGTGCCGGAACAGCGGTCCACCCGCGAGCGCCGACCCGAACAACCGCAAGCCGAGCCGGTCTCCACCGAGCCGAACGCAGGTGCCGAGCAGCCCGCAGTCGAACCGGAGGTGGAAGCCGCGGAACCCGGCCCCGCGGGAGCCGAGCTGTTCGAGGAGCTGCGGTCGTTCTACGCGCAAGCCCTGGAGTACCCGGAAGAAGTCCTCACCGAGGACGCGGTGTTCGAGCGCGACTTGGGCGTCGACTCGGTCCAGCAAACCGAGCTGCTGACCTCGCTGCGCGCGAAGTACCGGCTTGAGGACACCGCGACGGTCCGCCCCGGCGAGTACGACACCCTGGGCAAGGTCGCTGAATACGTGCGGCGCAACCGCGCCGGTCTCGTGGCCAGGGCGCAGGCATGAGCCCGGCCGAGCACCCCGCGGTGGTCGACGGGGACCCGATCGCGATCGTCGGGATGGGACTGGCCGTGGTCGGCGCCTCCAGCCCGGCGGAGTTCTGGGACCTGCTGGTCGACGGCGGGAACCAGTTCACCGAACCGGACCCGTCGCGGTGGCTCGCGGCGAACTTCCACGACCCGGACCGCGACGCGCCGGACAAGGGCTACCAGCAGAAAGCCGGTTACATCCGGGACCTCACCCCGCACCCGGCGCTGCGCGCCGAGCAGGAGTCGGGCCGGACCTTCGCCGACAGCAACGGGTTGTGGCTGCGGCACAGCCTGCACCAGGCGCTGGAATCGGTGCGGCTGCGCGACGGCGACCGCTTCGACTACTGCGTCGGCTACACCCCGGACGGCAGCCAGAACCTCGAGGAGGCGATGGTCCTGGGCGCGGTCGGCGACGCCTTGGACGGCGAACTGGGCGGGGAACTCGACGACGAGGTCCGGGGGCGGCTGCGCAAGGCGCTGCACAACCGCTACCAGCGCGGCTACGACGACGCTGCCGAACTCGCCCCGCACCGGGTGGTCGCCGATTCGTGCCGGGGGATCCTGCCCGCCGACACCCGGATCCACCTGCTCGACAGCGCCTGCTCGTCCTCGCTGTACGCGATCGACGCAGGGATGCGCAAGCTGCTGGCCGGGGAATGCGACGTCGCGGTCTGCGGCGGCGTGATGAGCATGACCGCGTCGATGACGGTGATGTTCAGCAAGCTCGGCGGTTTCTCCGCGCGCGGTGAGGTCCGTTCGCTGGACGCCGACGCCGACGGCACGCTGTTCGGCGACGGTGCCGGGTTGGTCGTGCTCAAACGGCTGTCCCGCGCGATCCGGGACAACGACGTCGTGCACGGCACGATTGCCGGGCTCGGGCTGTCCGCGGACGGCAAGGGGAAGGCGATCTACTCGCCGCTGAGCCGCCAGCAGGTGCAGGCGATGCGCAACGCGCTGGCCGGCACCGGGCTGAGTCCGTCCGATGTCGGCTACATCATCGCGCACGCCACCGGGACCAAGGGCGGTGACAAAGCGGAATTCCTGGCCCTGCGGGAGTTCTACGCCGGCGCCGACCCGATCCCGGTGGCCGCGAACAAGTCCCTGACCGGCCACACCGCCTGGGCGGCGGGCGTGGTCTCGGTGATCCACATGCTGCTGGCGCTGCGGCACGCCCGCATCCCGGCCCAGCACCACTTCCGCGCCGCGCCGGAGTCGTTCGAGCTGGCCGGATCGAACTTGACGATCACCAGCCAGGAGCAGGCATGGGCCGCCGGGTCGGACGGAGCCCCGCGCGTCGGCGCGGTGTCCGGTTTCGGGTTCGGCGGCACCAACGCGCACCTGCTGATCCGGGAGTACCGACCCGGCTCGCCGGTCCCGGCCGCGCATCGCGCGCCTTCGGCGGATCCGGTGGTACTGGTCGGTTGGTCCGGGCTGCTGCCGGGGGCGGCGGACAACGAAGCGGTCGCCCGCTGGGCGGCCGGTGGCGGGCCCGGCTCAGGCAGCTTCGGCGAGCACTACCCGGCCCCGCCGTTGAACGAGCTGTTCCTGACCCCGGCGATGGTCCAGCACCTCGACCGCGCCCAGCTGATCATGGTCGACTGCGTGCGCAGGCTGGACCCCGCGGTCTGGGCGGCGTGCCTGCGCCACCAGGACCGCACGGGGGTCGTGGTCGGGCACAGCGGGCCGACCAGGCAGGCCCTCGTCGGGCACCTGCGGCTCTACCTGGACGACATCGAGGCCACGTTGCGCGAAGCCGACGACGGGGCCGGTGCGCGGCGGTTCGCCGAACGCTTCCGGAAGCACGTCGGCGGGCTGGCGCCGCCCACCGCCCAGCACTCGTATCCGGGGATCATGCCGAACATCGTGGCGTCCCGGCTGTCGAACTACTACGACCTGCGCGGACTGAACCTGACCGTCGACGACGGGGAGGCTTCGCTGCTCAAGGCGTTCGAGGTCGCCGCGGACTACCTGCGGTTCGGCGACCTGGACTTCGCCGTCGTCGGGGCGGCGAACGGGAACAGCCGTCCGGAGTGGACCGCCGCGCTGGACGAGATCACGCCGGACGTCGCGGAGGCCGGCGTCCTCGAAGGAGGGTTCACGTTCGTGATCACCACCGCGCGGACCGCGCAGCGCGAGGGGCTGCCGGTGCTGGCGAGCATCGAGGCCGGTGCGTCGGAACCGGCCGGACGGGGGAACGCATGAGCCGGACACCTTCACTGCTCGGCGCGGAGGGCGCGCGGGAGCTGATCGCGTTCCTGTCCTCGGGGCGGGCGGCGGCAGGCATCGAGCGCAGCCCGGACGCCGGATCGCGGGCTAAGGCGCTGCGCCTGACCGCGCCGACCCCGGCCGCGCCGCCGACTCCGGCTCCGGCCGTGTCGTCGGCCTCGGCTGTGTCGTCGGCCTCGGAGCCGGAGCGGACCGTGCTGCGCCGCCACGTCCTGGAAGCGCAGCCGGAGCCCGCCCGCGAGGTCCGTCCCGCGGTCTCCCACGACGAGCCGGGAACGGTGCTGCTGACCAACTCTGCCGAGGCGCTGGCGGAAGCCGGCCTCGCCGGCGACGCGATGGCGCTCGTGCCGGGCGAGTCGTCCGCCAGAGCCGGGCAGATCAGCGGCTTGCGGGACCACGACGACCTGTCCGCCGCCGTTGCCGGTGTGGTGACCGCGCAGCGCACCCGACACGTGCGGGTGCTGGTGGACCTGCGGGACGTGACACCGGGCGGCCCTGGCTGGGCGGAACTGCTCCGGCTGCACGACGCCGTGTTCCTCGCGGCGCAGAGCTGCGCCGGGTTCATGGGCAGCGGCAACACGTTCGCGGTCGTGCTGGTCGGCGGTACGGGCCGCGACCAGGTGCCGCATCCGGCCACCGGACTGTTCACCGGACTTGCCGCGGCGCTCGCGCACGAACTCGACGCCGAACTGCTCGTCCTGGTCCACGACACCCGTGACACCGCGGTCGCACTGCGCGACCTGGCCGTCGAGACCGCGCACGCCCGCGAATCCCCGGTCGTGCACCACATCGCCGGGCAGCGCTCGGTCGTCGCCGCGCGCCTGGCACCGGTGCAGGACGGGCCTCGGCGGCTCGGCCGGGATTCGGTGGTGGTCGCCGCGGGCGGCGGGCGCGGCATCGGCGCGGCCATGCTCGCGGAGCTGGCGCGCACCAGCGCACCGCGGATCTTCGTGCTCGGGTCGAACGCCATCGACGACGTCGATCCGGAACTGCTGGCCGCGCAGGAGTTCTCCAAGGCGGAGTTCATCAAGCGGCGCACGACCGGCGACGGCAAGGTCTCGGTCGCCGCGGCCAAGGCCGAGTTCCAGCGCATCGCGCAGGCGCGGGAGATCTCCGCGACGCTGGCCCGGCTGGCCGCGCACTGCGGCCCGGACCGGGTCCACTACCTGGCCTGCGACCTGCGCGATCCGGATTCGGTGGAGTCGGCCATCGGGCAGGTGCGCGCCTCGGCGGGCACCGTCGAGCTGCTGCTCAACATCGCGGGCACCACCAAATCCGCCGCGCTCGGCGTGAAATCCCTCGACGTGTTCCGGTCGGTGCGGGACCTGAAGCTGTGCGCCTACGTCAACCTCAAGCGCGCGTTCGGCGACCGTCCGCCGCGCCGGTGGCTCAACTGCGGCTCGCTGGCGGGAGCGATCGGGCTGCGCGGCGAGATGGACTACTCGGCGGCGAACGGATTCCTGTTCACCGCGGCGCAGGCCGCCGCCGCCCGCGGCCTCGACGAGTTCACGATGGGCTGGGGTCTGTGGGACGAGACCGGCATGGCCGCCGACCCGTTCCTGAAGTCGGTGCTGAGCACCAACGGTGAGCTGACGCCGATGCCCACCGCCGAGGGCGTGCGGCACTTCGCCGCCGAACTCACCCAGGAGCCGGTGTCCGCGATGACCGCTTTCGTCGGGGAGCGGGAGGAAAAGCTGATCAAGCTGGCAGGTGCGGACGCGCGGCAGCCGAGCTCGCCCGCGGAGCGGACGCTGATCCGCACGCTCGACCCGGTCGCCGATCCCTACCTGGCGATGCACCTGGTCGACGGGACGCCCACCGTCCCCGGGTTCTTCGTGCCGGAACTGGCCACCGCCGCCGCTGCCGAACTCGCCCCCGGCCGGGTCCCGGTGCTCTTCGAGGACCTGCGGTTCGGCCGGTTCCTGCGGGTCCACGCCGAACGCCCGGTGCGGCTGAGGGCGGAGCTGGTCGCGTCGGACGAGCGGGAATCCGTGGTGCGGGTCCGGGTGCTCGCCGACGTCCAGGCGCCGAACGGGCGGGTCCTGGTGCGGGACCGGGAGCACTTCAGCGTCTCGGTCCGCCTGCGCGACGAACCGCTACCCGCGCCGGAATGGCAGCCCTGGCGGGAGTTCGCGACCCAGGAGCTACCCGATCCGTACTGCACGGACAACCCGTTGGTGCGGCTGGACGGCGTTTTCCGCTGCACGCAGCGCACCCGCTCCCACCCGCTCGGTGCCCGTGCGCGTTTCGAGCTGCCCGCGGAGCAGACGGGCTGGCTGGCGGAGTTCCGCACTCCCGCGGTGCTGCTGGACGGGATGGTGCGGCTGATGGCCATCCGGGACGTGCACGATGGCTGGACCCCGTTGTTCGTGCCGAGTCGGGCGCGTCGGGTGGAGCTGTTCGCAGCGCCCACCGACCTGTCGGTCACGCGGGCCGGTGGCGCCGAGCTCTACAGCAGTCCCGGTGACAACGACCTCGAATCCGATCAGCCGAACCAGGCGGTCGCGGTGGACGTTGCCGGGAAGGTCATCGCCCGCGTGCACGACGTGCGCGGCGTGGTCCGCGGCTACCTGCACCGCGCCAGCGGTGAGTTCGTCGATGCCGCCGAGTTCGACGCCCGCCGCGGTCAGGGGACGATCCGATGAAGGCAGCGCACCGGCCCGCGGTCCGCCCGCATCTGAGCGCGTGGGCGGAGGAGGACTTCGACGGCGCGCTGCGCCGGGTCGTCTGGCGGCCCGAGCCCCAGCCGTTGCCGCCGGGAGAGGCGCACGAAGTCCGGCAAGTCCTGCTGCTCGGGTCCGACCAGGAACTGGTCCGGGCCACCGCCGCGCGGCTGGCCGAACTCGGCATCTCGGCGGTCACCGGCGGCGCGGACACCGACGGGATCATCGACTTGAACCCGCTCGGCGGGCCGGGCGAGGACTCCGCGGATTGGCGGGCACCGCTGCGGCGGACGATCCAGGCGCTGCACCAGGTGCACGACGAGTGGGCCGCAGAATCCCGCTGCGGGCGGCACTTCTACCTGCCGGTGACCGCGCTCGGCGGGCTGCTGGGCGAGCCGGGCGGCGACCGGATCAGCGGGCCGTTCGGGGGCGTCTGGGCGGGCCTGGCCAAAGGTCTCCAGTACGAGCTGCCGAGCGTGGCCACGAAGATCGTCGACGTGGACACCGCCACCGCGAGTTCGGCGGACCGGCTCGGCGACATCCTGCGGCGGGAGATCGGCAGCTGGGATCACTTGGAGGTCGGCTGGTTCCGGGACGAGCGCTACGCGCTCGTCGCCCGCCCGGAAGCACCCGGGCCGCAAGCGCTGCACCTGGGACCCGACGACACCGTGCTCATCACCGGCGGGTCGCGGGGAATCGGGTTCCTCATCGCCGAAGGGCTGGCCGAGCGGACCGGGTGCCGCGTCGTGGTCACCGGCCGCGACGACCCCACGGCCGAGCACCCGGCGGCGCTGCTCGACGACGACGAGTTCGCCCGGTGGCGGTGGGCGGAGCTGAAGGACAACGGCCGCACCGAACCCGTCAGCGAGATCCGCGCCCGGCTGGCCCGCGCGGAACGCCTGCGCGAAGGCCACCGGAATCTGCGCAGAGCCGCCGCTGCGGGGTTGCGGATCGAGCACGTCCGCTGCGACTGCACCGACCCGGAACAGGTCCGCGGCCTGCTCGCCGGCCTCGCCGCGCAGCCCACCGTGCTCATCCACAACGCGGGCGTCGACCAGTCCCGGCGGTTCGCAGAGCAGAGCTTCGACGACATCGCGAGCACGATCGCGGTCAAGGTGGACGGGCTGCGCACCGTGCTCGACCAGCTGCGCGGCCACCCGGACTCGAAGCTGCGGCTGGTGTCCGGAGTGGGTTCGCTGTCCGGGCGGCTCGGCGGCATGGTCGGTCAGGTGGCGTACTCCGCGGGCAACGACGGACTCGCCCGGCTCGGCCGGTGGATCGAGCAGGAAACCGGGCTTCCCGCGCAGACGACCATCTGGCACAGCTGGGGCGGTCCGGGCGGGATGGTGAATCCGCGCACCGCCCTGCGCTACACCTCGCTGGTGGATCCGGAGGAGGGCGTCGCGCACTGGGTGCGGGAGATCCTGACCGGCGCTGCCGGGGAGGTGGCCCTCCTCGGCCGGTACGGGAACGCTGTCCTGCCGACCCAGCTGCCCCGGCTGGCGGCGGCTTTCGGCACCAGCGACCACTCGCGGTGGGCCTCGGCGCGCCACTACCTGGGCGATGTGCGGTCGTTCCGGATCCACGACGGCGTCGAGTGCGACAGCACCTTCGTCGCCGGGTCCCATCCGTGCCTGGGCGAGTGCACCGTGGACGGCCGCCCGGCGCTACCGGTGTCGGTGGTGCTGGAGCACGCGATCGCTCTCGGCGACTGGATCGCTCCGCACGGGTGGCCGAGCCTGCACCTGCGGGAGGTGCGGGACCTGGACGTGGCGCTGGGCGCGCTCGCGTTCGACGGGGACCGGTACGTGTTGCGCAAAAGCGCGCAGGGGCGCGCCGATCCCGGCGGCGGCTGGAACGTCGAGGTCCGGCTGCGCCGCGGCGACGATCCGGTGCTGTCGGCGACCCTGCACTACGGCGAGTCCCCCGCCCTGATCGACGGGCCGGTGGAACCGGGCGAGGCCGGGACGGCGGCGCAACCCGTTCGCGAGGGCCGGTTCTCGTGGCACCGGCGGCTGTTCCCCCGCCCGGCCCGGTTCGACCTGGCGGGCGGCGGTCGCCAGGTGCTGCTCAGCGGCACCACTCCGGCCGAGCTGTGGGCGTTGCCCGCCGGACCGGAGGTCACCGTTGACCCGGCCGCGCTGGAGGAGATCACCTGCGACGCGCTCGCCGAGGTTCCCTCGGCTGCCCGGCTGGAGGTTTCCCGGTTGGTGCTCGCCCCCGGAGCCGCGGCGGCGGACCGGCTCGTCCGCCCGGCGCGGGACGACCGTTGGTTCGGCCTGACCGCCGATGGCGATGCGGTACTGCTGGCGGAGGGAGTGCGCGCGTCGAGCTGAGGCTGATCGGGCGGTTCGCCCTTCCCGCAGCGCGTGTTTCTCTGCACCCAGGCAACGCGACGCGCCGGACGTCCGCGATTTGCGTACGTGGGGCTCACGCCCACGCGGTGATCGCCAAGCTGAACCCGATCATCACTTGGCCGACGCCCCGGAACGGCAACCGACCACGACCGAACTGGACGACGGCGTCGTCTACAGCCGCAGCGGCTTGACCCACCAGGCTGGGCTGTTGGAGATGGCTGGCCTCATCACCCGTGGCTCCAGCCCGGACGACCAGCGCGCCACCCTCGTCACCGTCACTGACGCGGGTCTGGCTCTAGCGGCCGAAGTCCTGCCCGGCCACATCCAGGTCGCCCGCAGGGTGCTGTTCGACCCACTCTCCAAAAAGGACCTGCACGACCTTGGCGAGGTCATGGCCCGCGTCCGCGACCACATGCGCTCCCAGCCACCCCGATCCGCCTCCGGTCGCAGACGCCGGGGCCGGAAATCCACGGACCCGGCCGACGCGGAACAGGCGCGGCGGGCCGGGCGGGCCTGTCCCGGCAGCGCTGGAAACACCGTTGCCGGGAGGGGCCCTGGACGGCCTCCGCAGAGTGCCGTCGTGGCCGCAGGTCTCGAGCCGGACCGTGTGACCGAGGACGCTGGCCGCCGTGGTGGAGGAATTCGGCCCGCACTCGTTGCGGGAGCGAGCCGGAGAGCGGTACCCGGCTCCAACAGGACGACGTGACCGAGGAACGCAAGGGCGGCAAGGGTTGTCGCTTCGAGCGATGAAGGTGGTCTGCGCCGCTCTTCGCCACCGCACGGTGGTGTTCAGGCCTGCTGTTGTGACGCTGGTGGCGGGAGGATATCGGGAGGATTGGGCTGTCCTGGACCGCGGTGAACTTCACTGAACTGAAGTGTGCTGCACCGGGATATGCTGGGTTTCCAGGTTTTCGAGGTAGGCGTCTCCTGTGGACGCCGCTGGAGGTCAAGGGGTCGTGGCTTCGAATCCCGCCGCCCCGACGGCCGAGAGGGTCTCCGCAGTCAGACGCTACGGAAGCTCTCTTTTTTGATCTTGGTCGGTTCTTCGGAGTCGAGCCCGCCGTTGCTGGAACAGAGATCGCCGTCCGACTCGCCGATTCCGGAGCGACCGTCTACGCGATCGACATCAAGACGGGATTCGGAGCGTTCCGATTCACATCGAGAGATCAGAAGAGCGCAGTGCGACATCACGAACGCGGACGCCGTGCGCCGTACCGCAGCCGAGGCCATCGCGCCGTACCGAGGGCCGCAAGTTGCGCACGCGGGCGGCGGGCCGGGGGCGGGGCGGTGGCTACCGCGCGAACGTGCGCAGATCATCCAGTCCGGCGGCGAAGGTCACGCTCGGCCGATAGTCCAGGTCGGCTCGCGCATTGGTGATGTCGTAGCTGCGGTCGCACCCCATGCTCGCAATCAGCCAGTTGTTCAGCGGCGGTGGGGTAGGGCGGCGTAGCAGTCGCCATGCCCGATCGAGGATCCTGGCAACTGGCGAGGCGATCGCGAACGGAACACTTCGCGCGTGGCTGACATCGGCACCCATGGTCTCCAGGACTGGGGTGAAGAAGTCCCGGATCGGCATCGGAGTGCCGTCGGTGATGTAGTAGACCCTGCGGTCGTAGCCGCGGCTCAGCGCGGCTGCCGTTGCGGCTGCGAGGTTGTCGACGTGGACGAAATCCATGACGTGGCGTCCATTGTCGATCCAGGCGAATTGGTCAGCGGCGGCTGCCGCGTCGCGCAGCGTTGTCATTCCCTTGCCCCAGATGAACGGTGGGCGCAGTGTTATCAGCGTCATCCCAGGGGTGGCGACGTTGGCCAAAGCCCGCTCGGTCGCAAGCTTGACCCGGCCGTACGCGATGATCGGCCGACCGGTCGGCGTTGCCTCAGCGACCACCGCAGGCTTGCGGCGCCGGTCAGTCGACACCGCGGCGGCGCTGATGAGCACGAATCGTTTGACGCCGGCTGAGGCCGCGGCGGTGAACAAGGAAACGGTCGGCCAGTGGTTGTCCCGCTCGAATCCAGCATCTGGCCCCCAGAACTCCATGCGGGCAGCCGAGTGAATCACCGCCTCACACCGGTCGAGGACAGCCAACCAGGCCGGTGTCCGTCTTCCCGTGGGCATATCGCCGGAGTGCTGATCCGGCCCGCGCAGGTCGGCGAGATCGCCGAGGACGGGCGTCGCTCCAGCTTGCTCCACTCGCCGTGCGGCCTCAGGACTGCGGGCCAGTGCCCGCACAGTATGGCCGTCAGCGCACAGGCGGGTGATGATGTGCTGCCCGACGAAACCGCTTCCGCCGGTGAGAAACATGTCCATGCCAGCTCCTATTGCCATCAATGGCTATCTCGTAAGTCGATCTGTTGCACGAGCGCTGCGAAAGAGGAATATCGACGAGAGATGGTCACCGGGCGTTCCCGGCCCGCTGACCGGAAAGCCTTACTCCCCCGGACGGAACGGCCGCAGGAAGCGCACTCCATCGTCGGCTGCCCCGTCCAGCAGCTCCATGAGCTGAGGCGCCAGCTCCTGCCGCCGGGGGGCCTTCAGGTGGCCTTCAAATGCCTCGCGCGTGTCCCAGCGCTCGAAAACGATGAACGTGCCCGGCTGGCCTTCTACCTCGTGGGGTTCGTAGTCGATGTTGCCCCGGTCAGCGCGAGAAGCGGTGACGGTGCCGGCGATGAACGCCTTCAGTTCGGCTTCCTTCCCGGGCTTCGCTCGAACTTCCAAGAGCACGACGTAGCAGTCGAGTGCGTTTTCCATGAGCTTGATAGTGGGCCTGCGGGCAGGTCCCGTAGAAGCCACCGGTCTTCCTAGTACAGCTGGTACCACGCCACGACAGCCAAGCGTGCGGGAGGATGGAGCCCATGAACGACCTCGGAGTTGCGTTGCGGGCCTGGCGAGATCGGCTTGACCCCGGCGCCGCTGGGCTCCCGCACCATTCCCCCCGCCGGGTCGCCGGCTTGCGGCGGGGCGAACTGGCGCAGCTGGCCGGGATCTCTGCCGAGTACGTGGTCCGGCTCGAACAGGGCAGGACATCGACGCCGTCGGCGCAAGTCTGCTCGGCACTCGCCCGCGCGCTGCGGCTGTCCGACGATGAGCAGGCCCATCTCCTTCGCTTGGCCGGCCACGCCGCGGATCCGGACCGCATTCCGCGATTCGTCCCCGCCAGCGTGCATCGGATCGTGGAGCGGCTCGCCGACAGCCCGGTGGCGGTGTGCGACGCCGCCTGGCAGTTGTTGCACTGGAACCCGCTGTTCGCGGCGACCTTCGGTGATCCCACGAAACGAGGCGATGATGAGCGCAACGCTCTGATCTCCCAGTTCGAGAACCAGCCGACCCGAATCCGGCAGACCCCTGTGGAGCGGACCGCGTTCGAGGAGTCACTGATCGCCGACCTGCGCGCTACGACGAGCCGGTACTCGAACGACCCCGACATCAAGGCGTTGATCTCAAGGCTGAACCGCAGTCACCGGTTCCGTGAACTTTGGGCTCTTCGGTCAGTGGGTGACCACCAGGGCGCACACAAGATCGTCATACATCCGGATGTGGGGGACATCGCTCTCGACTCCAATGTGCTCACCACTCAGAGCACAAACCTCCGGCTCGTGGTGGACACCCCACGCGACGCGGAGGCCAGGAGCAAACTTGATCTCCTGTCCACCATCGGCGTCCAGGAAATGACCTCGAGCTGACTTGCCGCCCCGGTGCGGCAAGGAAAATTTCCGGGCTGTCCACGAAAGCGGGCGGCGGTCTTTCGCGCACGGGTGCCAGCCACGTGGGCGTCGAGGTAGTCACCACGACATCGGTGGGATGCCCATGGATGCCAGTGCTGCAATCAGCGACGTGGCGCCGGGAACCTGACTAGGGTCATCGGTCCGATCACCTGCGGTGCGGGCCGAGCAATCCGTCCGCGATCAGATCCGCGAGTTCGCGCGCGGTGCGTTCCTGGCTTTCGCGGGTGATCGGTTGAGCCCGGCCGAGCCGACGCGCGAGCGGCAGCTGCACCAGACCGGCAACCGGGCTGATCACGGCGAAGAAGAGCACGTCCACGGGCACATCAGGCATGCGGCCCGCCGCCATCAGCCGTTCGACGGCCGGAATCAGCGGACCCAGCGTCGGTGCCACGTACCTCTCGTACAAGTAGTCCAGGCGTTCGGACTCACGGCCGAACTCGTCGGCCAGCAGGCGGCCGAGCAGCGGCGCCTCAACGGCTGCCTGGTAGAAGTGGACGATCACGGCACGAACCCGCTCGGCGTCGTCGACGTCGGATTCGAGCAGCGCCCGGCGTTCCACCTGGTCGCCCTCCAGCAGCGCGTCCACCACGGCTCGCCAGAAGTCGGCCTTGGACCCGTAGCGGTCGTTGATGAAGTTGTGGCTGACGCCGAGGCGTCTCGCGAGCTCTCTCGCCGAGGCTCGGTCGTAGCCGAGCTCGGCGAAGGCCTCCATCCCCCGGCGAAGGATCTCGACCTCGCCCGGCACCGGACGCGCCCCGGCCCCGGCCCCGGGCCGCCCCGGTCCTCGCGCTGCGCCGGTCACCGACTCCTCCACTGCCATGCGTTCATTCTCCCCACGGCTTCGACCTCGACTCACCCGAGGGCCAAATTTGACACCCGTCAGATTACCCTTAATCTGACAGGTGTCAGCCAAGGCTCGGACGGAGGTGTCGCGGGCACGGCGATCCTCGGCGCGGAACAGCGGGAACGGCCGACCGCGCGCAACTCGAGATCGGGCATCCTCGCCCAGTTCGGCGACGGTCGCGCCCGGCGTTCCAGGCCGTCCGAACCCGGCGCACCAGGCTGCGCCGCGATCCCGCGGCCTGGCGGAAAGCCCGGCAGGCCGACATCGCCGCCGCACGCGAACTGACCGGAGAACCGCGGAACCCCAGGGCTACCAGCACGCCACCAAACCTGGTCTCGACCTCTGCTCCACCACGGACGACGCCCCATGCCCAGCACCACGACAAAGCTCCACGTTCATGGCGTGCAACTCGCCAGCAGGAGGAACAACAATGGCAAAGACCCCGCCGGACATCCCGGTTCCCGACCTCACCGGCAAGCTCGCGGTGGTCACCGGAGCAAGTGACGGCGTCGGCTTGGGCCTGGCGACCCGGCTCGCCGCGACGGGCGCGGAGGTCATCATGCCGGTCCGCAACCCGCGCAAGGGCGAAGCCGCGCTGGCGAAGATCCAAGCCAAGCACCCGGACGCGGCAATCTCCCTGCGTGAACTGGATCTGTCCTCCCTCGCGTCCGTCGCCGCGGTGGCGGACCAGCTCGTCGAGGAGGGACGGCCGATCCACCTGCTGGTCAACAACGCCGGAGTGATGACGCCGCCCGAACGGCAGACCACGAAGGACGGTTTCGAGCTGCAGTTAGGAACGAACCACCTCGGGCACTTCGCCCTGGTCGCCCGGCTGCTTCCGCTGCTGCGCGCGGGCAAAGCCCGGATCACCTCGCAGATCAGCATCGCCGCCGACCAGCACGCCATCAACTGGGACGATCTCCAGTGGGAACGGAGGTACAACGGCAACCAGGCCTACAGCCAGTCGAAAATCGCGTTCGGCCTGTTCGGCCTCGAACTCGAACGGCGCAGCCGCAACGGCGGCTGGGACATCACGAGCAACCTCTCCCACCCCGGGGTGACACCCACGAACCTCCTCGCAGCGCGCCCGGAGGTCGGACGCGGACGCGATACCACGATGGTGCGGGTCATCCGGGCACTGTCCGCGCGCGGAATCCTGTTCGGGACGGTGGAGTCGGCGCTGCTGCCCGCGCTCCACGCCGCGACATCGCCCAGCGCCGAAGGCGGCCACCTCTACGGCCCGAGCGGCTTGCGCCACCTCTCCGGCCCCCCGGCTGAACAGAAACTGTATTCGCGCCTGCGCAGCGAGGACGACGCCCGCCGAATCTGGAAAATCTCCGAAGAACTGACCGACTTCCACTTCCCTGCTGGGCGCAACTGACGTCGTCAAGTGCTCCGACGCTGAAGCTCTCGAGGCAGAACCAGGGCGTTCCGGACGTTGAACGCCATCGGGGGAGTTGACACCGGCCCCATCGTCGCATCGGGTGCCGTCGACGAGATCTTCTACGCGGGCCAGTACGCAGCCGCCTACAGCCAGGTCTACGGCGTTCCGCCGCAGCGCTGGTCGCGGGCGGTCTGTGACGGTGCGTCCGACCGGGCCAAGGAGGGGGCTCCCCCCACCTACTGCCGCGAGGCCGCGGCGGACACCGAGTGACACACCGCCGACGACGCGCCGGCCACGGTGGCCGACGGCATCGTCGGGTTTTTCCTGAAGCGCCGCGCCACGGTGCCGGCATCGGTCACCCGGTGCACAAGCCGGTCGACCCGCGAGCCGAGAAGCGGTTCGCGGTCGCAGCCGAGCACGGCATCGACCCGGCCGGCGAACGACTCGTGCGCGCGCCGTGCGGGTGGCGGCCGAGCACCGCACCGGCAAGGTGCTGCGGGTCAACGTCACCGGTGCGATCGGGGTGATCTCCACCGCGATGGACCTGCCCCTGCACGTGGTTCGCGGCCTAGGTGTCATGGCGCGGGCGATCGGTCTCGTCGGCCACCTCGCCGAGGAGGGCGACCGGCCGATCGCCGGCCGGATCTGGCGCGAAGCCGAGGAGCGTGCCGCGCAACGGGACTGAGCGGCGAGAGCACACACTCACGACGATCATCGTCTTAGTTCCATTCTTCTCCCCGGTCGTGTCGAAAGAGGGCAGCGTTGATCGCCCGCGGAAGCTGATGGTGCGACCGGAACAGCAGCGGGCGGGTGCGAGGCGGCGGTTACTTGCGCGGGCGGAGGAGCAGGCCCGGCACCTCGGCCTCCGCCAGCTCGTGCCCGCCACGCACGGCGGCACCGCCCTGCCGGACTTCTACCGGCGGCAGAACTGGATCGAAGCCGGACGGTTCCCCGCCGCTCTCCAGGTCACACCCGGCGACTTCCGCGACGAGCACTGGTTCCAGTACGACCTGGTGACCCGGTGATGACGTTCGTCCGCACCTCGTCGCGGCGTGAATGAGCACGGTGCGCCACATCCACGTGGACGACCTCTCCCAAGACGCCCAAGCGGTCGCCGGGCGGCTTGCCGATTGCGTGACGGCGCACGAAGCGGCCGGCCAAGGCGCGGCCGTCGTAGGTACGGCGTTCGGTCGCGGGGTCGGCGCTGCCGAAGCCTCGCCGACCGGCCGGCTTCCGCTGCCGACCGTGAACCGCGGACCCGGCCCCAATCAGATATTAATTACTAAATAATATTGACACTGGAATCGCTACGAGCAAGACTGCGTGGCGGGCGGGCGAGCAGGTGACGGGCGGAGCGTCGCGCCATCGGCGGCGGCACCGGAGAAGACCGTCGGCTGCCGCCGCCCTGAGTCGCAAGCGAGGCTGCCGGGCGGCGTTCGCGGTTTCGCCACGGCAGCAGTGAACGGGTTGGCAGGCACGGCCCGCGAGCAGGAGGAGGCACGGGGATGAGCGGGCGACTGGACGGCCGCGTCGCGGTGGTCACCGGTGGGGCGCAGGGAATCGGCGAGGCGACCGCGCGCAGGCTGGTCGCGGAGGACGCCGCCGTCGCCGTGCTCGACATCGCCGATCGAGCGCACGCCGTCGCTGAGCGGATCCGGGACGAAGGCGGGCGGGCGATCGCGGTGCGCTGCGACGTCAGTTCCGAGAGCGACTGGGCCGAAGCCGTTCGACGCTGCCGGGCCGAGCTGGGCCCGGTGGACGTGCTCGTCAGCAACGCCTTCGCGGTCGACGTGTCGCCCGCGCACGAGACGAGCCTCGCGTCGTGGGAGCGGCAGTTGTCGGTCAACCTCACCGGCACCTTCCTCGGTTTCCGCGCCTGCCTGGCCGACCTGTCCCGCGCCGGCGCAGGGGCGGTGGTGCTGACGTCGTCCGTGCACGCGCTCGTCGGGCTGCCGGGCAGACCCGCTTATGCCGCGAGCAAGGCGGCGATCACCGGTTTGGCCCGCCAGCTCGCCGTCGAGTACGGAACCGTGCTGCGCGTCAACTCCGTGCTGCCAGGTCCGGTGCTCACCGCGGCCTGGGACGGCATCGACGAGTCCGATCGCCGTCGGAGCGCAGAGGAGACCGCGGTGCGGAGGCTGGGGCGCCCCGAAGAGGTCGCCGCGGCCATCGCGTTCCTCGCGAGCGACGACGCATCGTTCGTCACCGGCGCCGCGCTGACCGTGGACGGTGGTTGGAGCGTTTACAAGAAGTCGTCATGACCGTCGCGGCGAGCGTGAAACGAGACTGCGCTCGCAACTGCGGCAGGGGAAGGCACGGGCGCCGCCCTCGACGCGCATCGCATCCGGGGAGATCGGCTGGACGAGGCCGTCGAACTCGGCTCGGCCGGCCGCGCCGGCCAGGACCACGACCGCCGTCCGAGGGCGGCCGACGACGTCGCCCATCGGCGGCACCGAAGAGAAAGAGATGCACTCCCAGTGAAGATCACCTCCGTAGAGACGTTCCTGGTACCGCCGAGGTGGCTGTTCTGCCGAGTGGCCACCGACGAGGGCGTCGTCGGCTGGGGCGAGCCCGTCGTCGAAGGCAGGGCGGAGACGGTCCGCGCGGCGGTGGACGAATTGTCCGAGCTGCTCGTCGGGCGTGATCCGCGCCGCGTCGAGGACCTCTGGCAGCTGCTCAGCAAGGCGGCCTTCTACCGCGGAGGCCCCGTGCTGTCGAGCGCCGTGGCCGGGTTGGACCAGGCCTTGTGGGACATCCTCGGCAAATCGCTCGGAGTCCCGGTGCACCAGCTGCTGGGCGGGGCGGTGCGCGACGAGGTTCGGGTCTACGCCTGGGTCGGCGGTGACGATCCCTCCGCCGTCGCCGAGGCCGCGTCCGAACAGGTCGAGGCGGGGCTCACCGCGGTCAAGATGAACGCCTCCGGCCGCATGGGCCGGATGCCCAGCCGCGCCGAGGTCGACGACGTGCTCGCGCGCCTCTCGGCCGTGCGCGAGGTCATCGGCGACGCACGGGACGTGGCGGTGGACTTCCACGGCCGGTTCGGCGTGGCAGCGGCTCGACGGGTGCTGCCCGAATTGGCGCCGCTGCACCCGCTGTTCGCGGAGGAACCGGTGCTGCCCGAGTTCGCGCACCGCCTAGGCGACGTGGTGTCGGCGAGCTCCGTCCCCGTCGCGTGCGGGGAACGCCTCTACTCGCGCACCGACTTCCTGCCCGCGTTGCAGGCCGGAATCGCGGTCGCACAGCCGGACCTCTCGCACGCGGGCGGCATCTCCGAGGTCCGCCGCATCGCTTCGCTGGCCGAGACGTTCGACGCACTGCTCGCCCCGCACTGTCCACTGGGGCCGATCGCGCTCGCGGCGAGCCTGCAGGTCGCGTTCGCGACTCCGAACTTCCTCATCCAGGAGCAGAGCATCGGCATCCACTACAACGCCGGCGCCGAACTGCTCGACTACGTCCTCGACCGCCGCCCCTTCGCGTTCCCGCACGGCGCGATCGAACGCTGGGACGCGCCAGGGCTCGGGGTGGAAGTCGACGAGGAGGCAGTGCGGAAGGCCGACGAGCGCGGCCACCGGTGGCGACCGCCGGTGTGGCGGCACAACGACGGCTCGTTCGCCGAATGGTGAGAGGAGAAGCGGTGATGGACTCGAGGGAACTGACGAGCCTGCTGGCCGAGCACCGGCTGCTGGCGATCATCAGGGGCAGCGACCCGGCCGCGTGCCGACGCACCGCGGAGGTGCTCGTCGAGGCCGGGGTGCGGCTGCTGGAGGTGTCGTTGACGTCGGCGGACGCGCTCGGTGTGCTCAGCGGGATCAGCGCGACGCTCGGCGCGGAGGCCCACATCGGCGCGGGCACCGTGCTCACCGCCGACGACGCGCGCAACGCCCAAGCGGCCGGGGCGACGTTCGCCGTCACCCCGGCTCTCGCGGACGGAACGACGACCGCGATCGAGCTGGGCATGCCGGTGCTGGCGGGCGCGATGACCCCGACCGAGGTGCTCGCCGCTGATCGTGCGGGTGCCGCCGCGGTGAAGCTGTTCCCGGCAGGCGGCCTGGGGCCCGGCTACGTCAAGGCGCTGCGGGACCCGTTCCCCGGACTGCACTTCGTGCCGGTCGGCGGGATCGGCCTCGCCGACGTTTCCGGTTACCTCCGAGCGGGTGCGCTCGCGGTGGGCATCGGCAGCCCGCTGTCCGGGGACGCGCCGCACGGCGGCGACCTGGGCGCGCTGCGGGCGCGGGCCCGGGAGTTCGTCGCAGCCGCGGGCGAAGGGAGCGGGACGTGACCGAAGTCGTGACCCTCGGCGAGACGATGGTGGCGATGCACGCGGAAGGGCTGCTGCGGCTCGGCACCACGCTGCGCACGTCGATCGCCGGCGCCGAGTCCAACGTCGCGATCGGGTTGGCCCGGCTCGGACGCCGGGTCCGCTGGGCAGGACGAGTAGGTCGCGACGAGCCTGGCGAGCTGGTGCTGCGCACGTTGCGGGCCGAGGGCATCGATGTGTCTGCTGTGGAACACGATGACGCGCCGACCGGGCTGATCCTGTTCGAGCAGCGGCTGCCCGACGTCACGAGGGTGCAGTACTACCGAACGGGCTCGGCCGGTTCCCAGCTCGGCGAGGACGACGCAGTGGCCGCGTTCGGCGAAGGCGTGCGACTGGTGCACCTGAGCGGCATCACCCCGGCGCTGGGCGACGGCCCCCGCTCGGCCGTGCGCGCGGCGTTGCGCCGAGCGCACGAGATCGGCGCCGAGGTGTCGTTCGACGTGAACTTCCGCTCGAGGCTCTGGTCCGCCGCCGAGGCGGCCGATGCGCTCACCCCGCTCGCCAGGCAGGCGCACATCGTCATCGGGTCAGCGGAGGAGCTGGACCTCGTCGGTGGCCCCGAGCGCCTGCTCTCAACCGGAGTGCGCGAGGTGGTGACCAAGCTCGGGGCGCAGGGCGCGTCGGCCGTCACCGCGGACGGGGAATGGAGCGCGCCGGGCCACAGCGTCCCCGTCGTGGACTCCGTCGGTGCGGGCGACGCGTTCACCGCCGGGTACCTGTCCGCATTCCTCGACGGCCTCGGCGTGCCGGACCGCCTCGCGCGCGGCAACGCCTGCGGTGCTTTCGCCGTCGCGACCTCCGGCGACTGGGAGGGCTGCCCGACGCGAACCGAGCTGGGGCTGCTCGGCGCCGGAGAGGGGACGGTGCTGCGATGACCGGCAGCGGCGAACTCGTGTGGACGGCGTGGCCCGGCGAGCGGTTCGAACTCGGCGAGGGCCTGCGGCACTTCGACGGCGGTCTCGTCATGGTCGACATCCTCAGCGGACGGTTGCTCGGCCTGCCGCAGACCGCGGACGCTCCGGCTCGCGTGCTGGCACGCCTCGCGGAACCGCTCGGCGCGGTCGCGCCGCTGGCCGGTGGCGGTTGGATCGCGGCGGCGGGGACCGGTATCGCCGTGCTCGGCAGCGGTGCCGTGCGCTGGCTGGGCCGGCCTGAGGACGACGCCGCGACGCCCATGCGCATGAACGACGGGGCGGCCGACCCGCACGGCCGCTTCTGGGCCGGGTCGATGGCCTACGACAACGAGCCGGGTGCCGGATCGTTGTACCGCGTGGACCTCGATGGGACGGTGCACCGGGTGCTCGACGGGCTCACCGTGCCCAACGGGCCCGCTTTCGACGCGGACGGCGTCACGATGTACCTCGCCGACAGCGCGCACGGGGTCATCCGCCGTTGCACCGTCGACCCGGAGACCGGCGGGATTGACGACGTCGCGGAGTTCGCCACGGTGTCGGACGCGAGCCCGGACGGCATGGCAGTCGACGCCGAGGGCCATCTGTGGTCGGCGATCTGGGGCGCGGGGCAGGTCCACCGGTACGCGCCGGACGGCGCACTCGATCGGAAGATCACGCTGCCCGCCGTCCAACCGACGAGCGTGTGCTTGACCGGAACCCGGCTCGTCGTCACGACGGCGTCCATAGGCCTCGCGGATCCCGCGGACGCGGACGGCGCCGTGCTCGCGGCACCGCTGCCGGTCGCGGGCCTTCCAGCGTGCGTCGCCAAGATCATCGATCAGCCGCGCTGAAGACCTCGATCGAACAGCCACGCGTCCCCCGAGCGTTCTGATCACTCGGCGCCGGGAGGGCCGGGTAACGGCACCGACGTTCGCCGCTGACCGAGCGAACCTCAGCACGGCCCACGCGACCCGCGCGGAGTCACGTACCCGCGGAGGCCGTGGAAGTCGCCGCTCCCCCGGCACCGCTCGTCGAACGACTCCGAACCGCGCGGTCGAAGTCGGTGGCCGCCTTGGCCAACAGGTCGGCCATGGCGATCGACGCCTGCTCCGGGTCACGTTCCCGGATGGCGTCCAAGACGGCCCGGTGACTCGGAACCGGATCATCGGCCGAACCGTGAGGGGTGTGCACGATGGCGTCGCGCGCACGCAGAACCGGCTCCATCAGCTGGTGCAGACGCGCGAGCATCTCGTTCCCCGAAGCGGTCAGCAACGCACTGTGGAACGCGGAATCTGCGGCGGCGGCATCGGCTTCAGCAGTGCCCATGACTGCCAGGCGTTCCTCCAGGGCCGCCAGGTCCGCGTCCGTGCGGCGCTCCGCGGCGCACCGGACCGCGGCGGGTTCGACGATCGCGCGCAGCTCCGCGAAGTCGCGCAGCAGCGCATCACCTTGACCCCCGGCCAGTCGCCAACGGACCACGTCAGCATCGAGCATGTTCCACTCGGCGCGCGGGCGCACGAACGTGCCGCGCTTCTGCCTGGCGGCGACGAGCCCCTTGCCCGCCAACACTTTCAGGGACTCGCGGATCACGGTGAGACTGACGTCCAGCTCCTGGGAGAGCAACCTCAGGTCGAGCGTGCCGCCGCTGGCGGGCTCACCACCGGCGATGCGAGAGCCGAGCGTCTCCACGATCTGCCCGTGTACCCCCCGACCTGCGTGCGACGTCATCAGTGCTTTCCCTCCTCGAGATTAAATATTAAAAGAGTACTTCGGCCGCGAGTCGCTCGACATCGACCCCTGGCGAGCCGACATCGCGCAGCGTTGCCCCTTCACTGATTTCCTCGCGGGGCATTCGGCTCGGATCCCGAGCCGGGAAGGTACCGCTCCGGCCGGGCCGCGACGATGAGCGGCAGCCACCTTCCAGCGCCGACGGGGCCGACGCCCCCCGGTGGGCGCCTCGCCGGCGCCCGTGCCCGAGCAGCGTTCGGCGATGCACCGGAGCACCGGACGTGTTCCACGTCACCATTGAGCCCACCCATTAATTCATATTTAATGACCCGGTCACGACGGAGTGCACCTGGATCCCCGGCACCCGGGGACGAGGGGCGGAGCGGTAAGAGAGATCTCAGCATGGGAATGACCTCGGACGGCCCCGGTCAGCACGGCAACCCCACCTGGTTGGAGCGGATCGGCATCCCGCGGCAACTGCGCTGGGGATACCTCGCCGTCCTGATCTTCATGATCGGTGACGGAGTCGAATCCAACTACCTCGAGCCGTACCTGACCGGCTGGGGCCTCAGCGCCCAGTCCGCGGGGCTGGTCATCAGCGTGTACGGCGCCTTCGTGGCGCTGGGCTCCTGGTTCTCCGGCGTGCTGTCGAACCTGTGGGGGCCGCGCCGGGTGATGCGGTTGGGCGCCGCGATCTGGCTCGTGTTCGAGGTCCTCTTCCTCGTGGTCGCGCTGCCCAGCGGGAACGAATTG
This sequence comes from Saccharopolyspora sp. NFXS83, assembly GCF_026241095.1. GTDB lineage: Bacteria > Actinomycetota > Actinomycetes > Mycobacteriales > Pseudonocardiaceae > Saccharopolyspora_C. The sequence goes on from NZ_JAPFGB010000007.1 coordinate 128,468, forward strand.
CTCGTGTACGTCTGCTACGGGCTGCGCGGAGTGGCGTACCCGCTGTTCGCCTACGCGTTCCTGCTCTGGATCCAGCTGACCAGCTCCCAGGAGACCCGTGGTTCCGCGGCCGGGTGGTTCTGGTTCGCCTACAGCGCGGGATTGCCCACGGTCGGTTCCGCCATCGCCGCGATCAGCATTCCCTTCATGGGCCCCTACGCGACGTTCTGGCTCTCCTTCGTGCTGGTCGCGATCGGCGGGCTGATCGGTTCCTTCGCCGTCCGCGAAGCGCGAGGCACCCGGCCGATGGTGGACACCACGGCTCCAGGGCACAGCGCGCGCGCCGAGCTGCTTCGCGGGATCAGCGTGCTGCGCCGGTACCCGCGCACCGGGGTCGCGGCACTGGTTCGGATGATCAACACGACGCCGTACTTCGGGTTCTTCGTCTTCCTCCCGTCGTTCTTCAGCGACCGGATCGGCCTCAGCACGTCCCAGTACCTCGCCCTGGTGACCTTCATGGGCGTCATCGGGATCCTCGCCGACCCCGTCTTCGGGAAGCTCAGCGACCGGATCGGCTGGCGGCACACCATCGCCTGGGCGGGCGGGGTCGGGTGCGCCGCAGGCGTCCTGGTCCTCTACTGGGTTCCGCAACTCGCGCCGGGGAACTACGCCGTGGCGCTGGCGGCGACGGTGCTCTACGGCATCATGCTCGCCGGCTACATCCCGTTGTCCGCGCTGCTCCCAGCGCTCGTTCCGGAACAGGACAAGGGCAACGCGATGGGCATCTACAGCCTCGCGGCCGGCCTGTCCACGTTCGTCGGCCCGCTCACCTACGTCCTGCTCGACCCGCTTCTGGGGCACACCGGCGTGGTGCTGGTCTACGCCGCCATGTACGTGGCCGGTGCCGTGCTGACCTGGAAGTACCTGGTCACCGATGAAGACCCCGGTGAGCAGCGCCGCCCCACCGCGGTGGCCGCCCGGAACGTCCCCCGCGCCGGGTAGCCATCGAAAGCAGCGGTTCACCACCACGGGGACCGTGCGGAGCGGGCGCCGCCACCAGCGCGACGGCCACGACCCGGGGTGGTTCGGCACCCGCGATCCGCAGCGCTCGGCCGCGAGTTCGGTGACCTCCGGAAGTCAGTACGAGCGCCTCAGCCGCCACCGGTGTCCCCTGGGCCCACCGACCGACAACATCTAGGAACCACGCATGGACACGAACACCGGTACCAACACCAGCGACGCGAGCTTCGCCTCGGCCGTACCCACCGCCATGACCGGAGCGTTCCTGCCCGGCGACGGCACCGTCGAGCTGCGCGAAACGCCGCTTCCGCGCCCCGGACCCGGGCAGGTGCTGCTGCGCGTCCGGGCTTCCGGAATCTGCGGCAGCGACATCCACTACATCTACAACGGGCACGTAGGAGAAGGAGGCGCCGCCTACCGGGGAGTGGTCGCCGGACACGAACCCGCCGGTGAGGTCGTCCACACCGGGCCGGGCTGCGAGCGCCTCCGCGCCGGTGATCGCGTCGCCGTCTACCACATCTCCGGCTGCGGACAGTGCGACGAATGCTCCCGCGGCTACTTCATCGGCTGCACGTCCGAGTCGCGAGCGGCCTACGGCTGGCAGCGCGACGGCGGGCACGCGCCTTACCTGATCGCCGACGAGCGGACCTGCGTGCTGCTCCCGGAACCGCTGACCTTCGTGGACGGCGCGTTCATCGCCTGCGGCATCGGCACCGTGTACGAAGCGCTCACCCGCATCGCGGTCAACGGGGCCGACCGGCTGCTGGTGACCGGGCTCGGCCCGGTCGGTGCAGCCGCGGCGCTGGTGGCACGCGCACTCGGGGTGCGGACCGTGTACGGCGCCGAGGTGGTGCCCGAGCGGATGGAGTGGGCGCGCGGGCTGGACTTGTTCGACGCGGTGCTGGATTCGCGCGACCGGCCGCTGGAGGAGATCGACCGGCTCACCGCGGGCACCGGGGTGGAGGCCGCCGTGGACTGCTCGGGACATCCCGCCGCACGCACGACCGCGCTGAAGGCCCTGCGGGTGCGTGGACGGTTGGCGCTGGTCGGGGAAGGAGGCCAGATGACCCTCGACGTCTCCGACGACGTGCTGCACAAGCAGGTGCTGATCTCCGGGTCCTGGGTCACCTCCGTCCACGGCATGACGCAGCTCGCCGAATTGCTCGCCCGGCAGAACCTGCACCCGGACCGGCTGGTCGCCGAGCGTTTTCCGCAGTCCCAGGCGGGCCGCGCGTACGAGGCGGCGGCAGGACGCGCCGCGGGCAAGGTCTGCCTGGTCTTCGACTGAACCAGCCGATTCCGCGCACAGAGGGGAGCAACCGCGACATGAGCCGCGAGCACCGCGCACGGGCGGTTCGCCGCCGAGTCGGCGGCCACACCGTGATCGACCTCGGCAACGAGCGGCTGGCCCTCGTGCTGGCTCCTGAGCTCGGTGGCCGCATCCTGTCCCTCCGGCTGGACGGCCGGGAATTCCTGCACCGCTCGCCGGAACTGCTGGACGACCACTGCGGCGCGCGCGATCCCGCGACGGTCGCCGCGCACGGTGGGCGGATGCAGGACTGGCGCAACTGGGGAGGGGACAAGACATGGCCCGCGCCGCAGGGGTGGTCAGGCCCGCAGGAGTGGGCCGGGCCGCCCGATCCCGTGCTCGATTCCGGCGAGTACGAAGCGCGGATCGAGCACGACCCGGACGGCGATTCCGCTCGGGTCGTGCTGACCAGCGCACCTGATCCGCGCACCGGTCTGCGGCTGCGCCGGGACATCTCGCTCAGCGCGGGACGCACGGATTACCGTCTGCGGCTCACCGCGACCAACACCACCGACGGGCCGGTGCGCTGGGCGATCTGGAACGTCGCACAACTCCCCGGGCACCCGTCCGAACGCGACGGCGACGGGGTGTGGATCGGTCTCGACGGCGAGCCGGGGTATGGCCCCGCCTCGACACCGCTGGTCGCGGGTACCGGGAATCCGCGCGTCGAGCAGCCGCGGCCAGGCGTCGCGCACGTGCCGACGCAGGATGTCGTCGGCAAGGTCGGCTTCCCGGCCGCTTCCGGGTGGATCGCGCACACCGGCCCGGCCGGTACCTGGGTGCACCGGTTCCCGGTGGATCGCGACGCCACCTACCCGGACGGCGGATCCCGAGCCGAGGTCTGGCTGGAGCATCCGCTCACCGAACCGCTGGGCCACTTGGGCGGCCTGCGCCCCGCGCACCGCATCGTCGAATGCGAAGTCCTCGGACCGCTCGTGGAGCTGGAGCCGGGTGCCTCGACCGAACTGGCCACGTCGGTGGTGCTGGGACCGCACGGCGGTGAGGTGACCGCAGTCGGTGCCTCGGGTTGGTGGAACGAACCGTTGCGCGCGCTGTCGGTGGGCGACGGGACACGCTTGACCGGTCGCTTCGTCCCGTGCGCTGACAACGCGACGCCGATCGGCATCCGCGTGGTCGCTGACGGGACGGAATTGACCACCCACCGCACGGAGATCCCGGTTCGAGCGGGTGAGCCCGTGGAACTCGACGATCTGGCACCGCTGCGCGCAGTGCCACGAGGTTCGGTGATCGAGGTGCTGTCCGATGATTTCGCCGAACAGCCCGCGGGCCGCATCGAACTTCCCTGATCCGGCCACGAACCCCGGCAGAGCGAGCTCCGCGCAAGCCCGCAAACCGGAGTGAATGAAACCAGACCTGCCCGAGATGAGAACCAGGTCAAGAAGGGCCGGCCCCGCGCACTCGGGGATGGTCGGAACTCCGGCGCGGTTCCGGTTATGGCGCTGACGGTTCCGATGTGGAACTCGACGCCGTAGCTCTCGGCGCCGGCTCGTCCGGCGGCCAGGCAGTACGAAGGGGTACGTCACGTGCCATGAGACGACAGCTCCGTTGCGGCGCAACGGAAGCAGAAGATATGTCGCAGGTCTGTCGTGACCGGAGAAAGGAGAAGACCGGTGGGCCGCAACCAAAGCGGCCCACAGGTCCACGGGTGCAAACTCAGGCGTCTACGTACTCCGCCAGGTGCTCTCCGGTGTGGGTGGAGCGCTTGGTGACGAGCTCGGCCGACGTGTCCTCGAAGACGATCTGACCACCGTCGTGGCCCGCGCCTGGACCGAGGTCGATGATCCAGTCCGAACGACGGGAACTTTCCCCTGGACCGCCGATTCCCTGAAGAATGGGCAGCCGCGCCGGACCGAGGAAACGAAGGATCCGCCGCAGTTCCGATACCGAGACCACCACAGCAACTCCCCCATCGGCGGCCGGGGCGGGTTTTTTGGGCCGGATGCAGCTGGTGAAAGCGGCCCTCGTGCTGACCATGCTTCTTGACTGGGAAAGAAGCATGGTCAACCAAGGTTTCATGAGAAGCCGGGTTGAGGAGTCCTTCGCACGAGGCGACCTGCGTCCGTCGCCACGGTCCCGGCACCGTGGGATCTCCGCGATCGCCCCAGAACGGTTCACTGGGCGTCCCGGCTCGGTTCCCGGTCCACGTCGACGTGCACATCCGATGCGAGAATCGATCGGTGCAGGTACTCGAGAGCTCGGCACGGCTCGATCCCCCACTCCTGGTTGATCACCGTGCGCGCCGACGTGTACGCGTGCAACGCCTCCGCTTTCAAGGAGTGTCGCCTGTCGGCCACCACATGTCCGCAGTTCACCGGTTTAGTCGCCGAGCGTCTGGGAAGAGTGGAAGGGCAGACGGCCGACCCGTCGGAAGACGCCTTCAGCGGCCAGAGCAGGAGGGAGTTTGAGAACCTTGGACGGAGAGACCTTGCTGAAGACCGCGGCCGACTGCGCCGACGAGCTGCCCGGGGCCGACCTGGAGCACCCCTTCGGTGCTGACTGGGACGTCTTCAAGGTGCGCGGCAAGGTCTTCATGCTGATGACCGAGGTCCCCGGGCGCCCCGTCGTGATCCTCAAATCGGACCCCGGCGAGGCACTTGCCCTTCGCGAGCAGTACGAGAACATCACCCCGGGATACCACATGAACAAGAAGCACTGGATCACGCTGGAGAGCGGAGACGCCATCGAAGAACAGCTGGTCAAGGAGCTGGTGACCGAGTCCTACCGCCTGGTGGTCGATGGGCTCCCGAAGTCCCGGCAACCGGTCGATCCGCACACGTACGGCCGCGGGTCCTGATCTGCGTCGTGGCAGCAATCGGCGAGCAGCTCCAGGACACCGCGCGTGAAACGGCCCGCGCGCTGCCGGGGGTCACTCACGGGCGCCCGTTCACCGAGCAACTGGACGTCTACAAGGTGGCGGGCAAGGTCTTCCTGATCATCACGGACGACCCGGGCGAGCTCATCGTCACCGTGAAGGCGGAACCGGAGTACGGTCGGCTGCTGCGAGGTCGGCACACCTCGATCACTCCGGGCCGCTACCTCGACAAACGGCACTGGATCTCCCTGGGAACCGGCCCGGACGTCACCCGGGAGCTGGTCGCCGAACTCGTCGACGATTCCTACCACTTGGTTCTGGAAACGCTTCCGCGGAAGCGTCGTCCTGGATGACCATCCCGCGCCCCGACGGTCGAGACGGCCTCCTCAGGTCAGAACCTCGGAGTCCCTCTCCGGTTTCGGGCCTCCAACTGCGGATGTTCGGCGGCTCCTCAACGGCGCGCATCCGGGTGTTGGCGACCTGAGCACGTTCCAGCCGCTCAACGACCTCCTCCACGGTGAGCTCACCGAAGACGGCTCGACGGCCTTGGTGAGCTCCTGTGAGTTGTCGATCCGGGTTCGTCGCGAACCGCGAATCCACCGCCAGAACGGGATTTTCCAGCACGATCTCGCACAGCTTGCACCACTCGCGGTCGTTCTGGACCGCGAGGAAGGCCTGCGATCCGAACCATCGGATACCAGTCTGAAAGTGCTTTCAGCACCGCTTTTCGGCGCGTTGCCGGGGTGTCACCGCGGGAGTTCCGCGCCTCCCTGCACGCGCAGCCGCGGGACCGCCGGTCCGGGAACCGGCAATGATCACTCGGCCGTCCGCGAGCAGGCCGGCGTTGCGCGGCTTCCCACGCCTCGCGGGTGCACCAAAAGAAGAGCCGCAAGAGCACGACCCTCCCCTTTTTTCATTGCCCGAGAAAGCACTCTGCCCGCTCTGGTCATCAGCGGGACGAAGTGGTCAGGACATCGTCCGAGCGCCGGCCCGGTACGGGGGTGGGACGGAATCCCGCACGACGAAGGGGCCGGTCGCGCCCCACCGCCGGACCGACGGCGGAGCGCGACCGGGCCGGCGTCATCGCCGTGCGAGCTCGCAGGCTGCTCCGGCGTGCTCCGGTGTCACTTGCAGGCTCTGCAGTTGAGTGATGCAAAACTCCGGCTTGGGGAACGGTCCCGAACCCATGTTGCAGGCGTTCTCCACCCCGGCGCCGATGACGTAACCGGCTCCCGAGAGGTAGGTCTTGCAATCCTCGGCGGTCGCCTGAGCCGGAAGCGCCGTAACGAACGGGATGGCCGCCGCCGAGACGAGCACGCCGAGAGCTGCACCTAAACGTCGTTTCATTCGTTCTCCCCAGTTAGTGATCACTGCCGCGCAGAAGCTAACGCACAGCTACTTTTACCCACGCCAATATCCCAAAGACGTCACTCGATTGGAGCAGTATTCGTACCGCTTGGAGCAAGCGGAATGCGGACTTGGCGACGTCAGTGAGCCATTTCCACTTGGGTTCAGCCGACGTGGATGAGGGCCTGAACAGCGTTGATCAGCAGGGATGCGTGGTGTGTGCGTGCCGCGATGGTGATCGCCTCGCTCAGCCCGGCCGCGCGGGCCGACAAGGGTGCTTACCGCGCACATCCGGGATTTCGACTGCGGGTGGATGAGGTGGCTCGCTCCCGGCAGGTGACGCCGCACGCGCTGGCCTGTGGCAGTCGCACGCGCCAGACGGAATGTTATGGCCGTCGTCGGCTCACGCGGCGCTGCGATCTCCGCCCGTGCCACGCTGCTGCAGGGACACCGGCCACGAGAGGACCGATGGTCCACGCCAGCACTCCGCTGGTCACGTGCTCTGATCCGGTGATCGCAGCCGTGAGCACCACGCCACCGAAGACCGCGACAACCGCCGCCTCAATCCCGGCGAGATGCCGCACTCCGCTCGCTGCGGCGATACCGAATCCCGTGCCGAAGACCGCTCCGAGCACGCTACCCACCGGGACGGTGACTACGATGGCCACCGCCACCAACCCAGAGAATCCCGACGCGCCCGGTGCCGATCCCGCACTTAGCAGCGGCTCCACGAGCGCGCCGAGTCCTATCATCAGTGCGTAGACCACCCCAGCAGCGGCGCCGAGCACCACACCGTCGCCGGTGCTGCGCAAGAGGATGACTCCGCGCCCTATTCGCGGTTTCAGCGGATCGCGCACGGCACGCACCTCGTCTCCGGGCGACACGAATGCACCCCAACCCGACTGCACTCCCGCGGCGACGTAGTAGACCGTGTTGGCCGACGTTACGAGCCCATGTGGTGAGAACCAAGCCGAAGACGGCTTTCGCGTCCAGGAGTTTCGAGGTGCTTTCTTACCCGTCAGGGATGTCGGTGTCCAGTCGCGCGCTGACCATGCTGGCCGAGGCATTACGGCACGAACGGCGGCAACGCCGAACGCGCTGGCGGCGGCCGGAAACGGGCCAGCAGGCGTTGTTGGTGCTGGCTTACCCGCGCAAAGGCGAGACCTACGCCGACCTCGCGATCGGATTCGGCATCGGCGTGACCACGGTGTTCCGCTATATCCGCGAGGCCCTGGAGGTGCTGGCCGCACGGGCGGCTGAACTGATGAGGCGATCACCATCGCGGCACGCAAAGCGTTCGTCATCATCGACGGAACGCTCCTGCGCATCGACCGGGTCGGCATGGCCCCGGGTCGAGATCGACCGTTCTACTCGGGAAAACACAAACGGCACGGGGTGAACGTGCAGGTCATCGCGGATCGTGCGGGGAGACTTATCTGGACCTCAGCTGCGCTACCTGGTGCCCGTCACGACAGGGGTGCGGCCCGCGAACACGGACTGATCGATGCCCTCGCGACAGCCGAGATCCGAGTCATCGCCGATAACGCCTATCGCGGCGCCGGCGAAAACCTGAAAACCCCGCAACGCCGCCGAGCACGCGAGAACGACCTCGACCAGCGCCCACGGCTGTCAGCAAACCAGAAAGCCGTCAACTCCGCCCATGCTCCGCTCCGCGGACCCGGCGAACGAGCCAACGCACAGCTCAAGAGCTGGAAAATCCTGCGTCGGATCCGAACCTGCCCATACCACGTAACCCTGCTGATCAACGCTATTCAGGCCCTCATCCACGTCGGCTGAACCCAAGTGGAAAAGGCTCAGTGCTCAGCCGTCACGAACGCGGCTGCCGTGATCGGTGGACCGTCCCGCTTGCGCTGCCGCGGCCGGTTGAGGGCGCAGTCGAGTGACACGCCCCTTCGAACTCGGATATCCGCCTCGACACCACTAGGAAGAATTCTCCGGGGAACGAAACCCGCATTCGCGTGCGCCGCACTTCCGCCGATCATCCGAGCGACAGCAGCTCCTCGGCCGCGGTGGCGTCGGTGACGAGGCCGTGGATGAGGCCGGACCGGATCGCGGCGAGCATGGCTTTGATCTTCGTGGCGCCGCCTCCGACCGCGATGACCTCGGGGACCTTGCGCAGGAGTTCCGCCGGGATGGCGATGCAGCGGTCTTCGAGCCCACCGACCACCCCGCCCTGCGCGTTGAGCAGCGTCCCGCACACTTCGGCCTGCACGCCCTTGGCGAGCAGCGCCCGCCGCTCCTCGACGGGCAGCGAGTCGTGCATCTTCGAATCGGGCGGATCCCAGCTGCCGACCCCGACCACCGCGCGGGTCACCGTCCGGTGCAGCTCCAGCGCGCGGGCGATCCCGGACTGGCTGCGCAGTCCGCGGGCCGTCGCGGTGTCGGCGACGACGAACGGCGCGTAGATCGGAGTCGCCGGGCCGCCGTTGACCGCCGACACCTGCCGCACCAGCTCGACGGTGTTCTCCGAGACGGAGCCCGCGACACCCGTCAGCTGGACCACCGGGCACGTCGCCAACCTGGTGAGCGCGGCGGGAATCGAGCCGAGCGTGCGCCCCCAGGCGACACCGAGGCAGTCGTCCTCGGTGACCACGTCGGCGAGCAGGTCGGCGGCGACCTGCCCGAGCTGGCGCCGACGCGTCGAAGGATCGTCGGCCGTGACGACGGCGAGCGCGCGTTCGAGCCCGAAGTGGCGGCGAAGCCGGTCCGAGAGGTCGGCGTCCACACCGGACGGGAGCTCGACGGTGATCCGCACGATGCCCTCGGCGTGCGCCGCGTCGAGCAGCCTCGCGACCTGGAACCGCGACAGCGCCAGTTCGTCCGCGATCTGGGACTTGGTCTGCTTCTCGAAGTAGTGCTTCGTCGCGACGAGCGCGGCCAGCATCTGGCGCTCCGGACCCACCTGGCCTCCCGACTGCCGCCCACGACCGCTCATTTGAGCGGACGGTGTTGACTGATGAGCGGCGCGGGTCGGAAGGTTAGCACTTCGTCGACATCGGGGTCAGACGTGCGAGGAGAGCAGTGCACGGCAACGCGACAGGACCGGCTGGTCGAAGCCGGGCCAGGCGGCGGGGACGAACCACCGCCGACGCTCGACGCTGCCCGAAGCCTCTCCGCGAGCGCACGGCGGCCCACGAGCGCCCGGCTGATCGCCGCCGCGGCGGCTCGGCAAGGCCGAGCTCCTCCCGCACCTCGCTGCCCCTCCCCCTAGATCGGGCGAGGCGGCACCCTGGCGGCAGTGGCGGCGATACCGCGGAACCGAACCGCACGGGACGATGCCGGAGGCGGCGGACTTCTCCGATGAATCCGCCGGTCCGGCAGGTCCCGACCGCGAAGGCTTCCGCGCCACCGGCGGTCCGCGGCGCGCTGCGCGTCGGCGGTGGCGGGCGCTCACCTCGCCGCCGTGGCCCGCAGCCGGCCCCGGGAACGAAGAGGACCTGCCGCTCCGGCGAGCGGGTCGAGCGATTGTGATGGAACCACTGGAGGCAAAGGTGCCGAACCCCATTCCCAGCCGGATGACGGCTGTCGTCGTCCACGGCCCGGAGGACTACCGCCTGGAAGAGGTGGACGTCCCCCGACCGGCCGCGGGCGAACTGCTGATAGAGGTAGAAGCGGTCGGCGTCTGCGCCAGCGACCTGAAGTGCTACCACGGCGCGGCGAAGTTCTGGGGCGATGAGAACCGCGCCGCATGGGCGCAGAAGGGCATCACTCCCGGGCACGAGTTCGTCGGGACCATCGTCGCCGGTGATCAGGAGGCGCTGGGCCACCACAAGGTCGAGATCGGCGACCGGATCGCCTGCGAGCAGATCGTGCCCTGCGAGGAGTGCCGCTACTGCCGCCGCGGCCAGTACTGGATGTGCGGGCCGCACGACATGTTCGGCTTCCGCAACTACAACGGCGCCATGGCCCAGTACACGCTGGTGCCGAAGAAGGCGCGGGCGCACAAGGTCTCGCACGACCTGAAGCCGGAGCACGCGGCCTACGCCGAACCGCTCTCGTGCGCGCTGCACGCGGTGGAACGGGCGGACATCAGCTTCGGCGACGTGGTGGTCGTGGCCGGCTGCGGGCCCATCGGCCTGGGTCTGATCGCCGGGGCCCGGCAGAAGAACCCGATGACGCTGGTGGCGCTCGACCTCGACGACGACAAGCTCGAACTGGGCCGCCGCTGCGGGGCCGACGTCACGTTCAACCCCGCGAAGGAAGACGTGGTCGCCAAGGTCGCGGAGCTGACCGAGGGCTACGGCGCCGACGTCTACCTGGAAGGCACCGGCGCCACTCCGGCGGTCGGGCAGGGCCTGAACCTGCTGCGCAAGCTCGGGACCTACGTGGAGTACTCGGTCTTCGGCTCGGACGTGACGGTCGACTGGTCGATCATCTCCGACGACAAGGAGCTCAACGTCCTCGGCGCGCACCTCGGGCCGCACTGCTGGCCCGCCGCGATCAAGCTGCTGGAGCAGGGGAAGATCCCGGTCGACGAGATCTGCACCCACCAGTTCGGCTTGAGCGATTTCCAGCAAGCCCTGGACCTGGTCGCCGACACCTCGGGTGCGTCGGTGAAGGTCTCGATCCTGCCCAACGCGTGAAGGCGGAGAACACCATGACCGACACCGCCACCGCGCAGCGCGAGACATTCCTCGACAGGATCGGCATCCCGCATTCCCTGCGCTGGGGATTCGTCGCGGTGCTGATCTTCATGACCGGCAACGGGACCGAGACCAACTTCATCTCCCCGCACGTCGAGGCGGTGCTGGGCAGTCCCGCCACCACCGTCAGCACGATCATCTCGATGTACGGCGTGTCGGTGCTGGTGGGCAGCTACCTCTCCGGGGTGCTGGCCGACCTGTGGGGCCCGCGCCGCGTGATGCAGCTCGGTGTCGTCGTGTGGGTCGTGTTCGAGCTGCTGTTCCTGGCCAGCCTCGCCCTGGGCAGCCTTCCGCTGGTGTTCCTGACCTACTTCCTGCGCGGGTTCGGCTATCCGCTGTTCGCGTTCGCGTTCCTGGTGTGGGTCAACGTCGTCACCCCGGTGGAGCGCAACGGCAAGGCCGTCGGCTGGTTCTACGTGATGTTCACCGGCGGCCTGCCGACGCTGGGCTCGCTGTACGCGCTGGGCATGATCCCCGCCTTCGGCGGCGGCACGGGCGGCGAGACCGGGGCGATGGTGGCCTCGATCGCCCTCGTGGTGATCGGGTTCCTGATCGCCCAGTTCGCCGTCCACGAGCCGCGGGGCGACCGCCGCGTCGCTTCGGCGGAGCTGTCGACCACCGAGGTGCTCACCGCGGGCCTGCTGCTGACCGCACGCCGGCCGAAGATCCTGATGGGCTTCCTGGTGCGGCTGATCAACACCGCGCCGCAGTACGGCATGTTCATCATCCTGCCGACGGTGATCGCCGACGAGCTCGGCTGGGGCCAGTCCCGCTGGCTGATCATGACGACGCTGGTCTACGCGTCGAACATCCTGCTCAACGCCGTGTTCGGCGCCATCGGTGACAAGTGGGGCTGGCGGCGCACCGTGCAGTGGTTCGGCGTCTTCGGGTCCGCGCTCGGCCTGCTCGCCTGGTGGTACGTGGCGCACCTCGTGCCCGCGGGCTCGACGTGGGGATTCTGGGCCGCGACCGCCGCGGGCTGCCTGTTCGGCGCGCTGCTGGCCGGGTTCGTGCCGATGGGCGCGATCATGCCGGCGCTCGCCCCGGAGCAGAAGGGCGCCGCGATGGCCATGTACACCACCGCGGCGGGCGGCGCGGCCTTCCTCGGCGCGGCCGTTCCGGCCGTCGTCCTGGCCGTCGGCCTCGGGAACGCGAGCGTGGTGTGGGCGTTCGTCCTGCTCTACGTCGCCGCCTTCGTGATGGTCGGTTACCTGAAGGTCCCGGAGGACGAGAACCGCTCGGCGGTGGCCGCGAGCCGCTGATCGAGTCCGGCCGATCCCCCCGCAGGTCCGCTCGTGGTCCCTTCGACCACGGGCGGACCTGCGTCGTTGCGCACCCGGCCGATCGGGCTGGTGCACCATCCTCACGAGATCACCCGGCCGCTTCCGCCGGTGGAGAGCTCCACGAGATCGCTCGGCGGCTCGCACCCGTGCGATGACGCTCCTGCGCACTGCGACCGGGACCTTCGCCGACGGGTCTCGCCCTTCCGGTGGTCATCGGGTGCTTCGAAGTCCGCCCTGCCGCATCCCGTTCTCCGCGAATCGAATCGCGAACGTCGACGACCGGTTGGTGGATCGGCGCACACCTGCCCAGGGCGGATCGGATCGTCTTTCACGACGAAGGATCGCGAGTTCTCCCGGCACCGCCACATGAACCTGAACGCAAGATGTCCGGATGGCGGGATGCACGGGTCGAGCAGCGCCGTTCGGAGGGATCGGCATTTCGAAGTGAGGCGGTCACCCAGCGTCGGCGAAGCCGCGACGGCGCTTGTGCTCCGAGCGCCGCGGGCTCATAACCGCAGCAAGGCCACCGCCACCGACATTCCGCCTCCGAAGGTCGCCAGCAGCGCGATCGACCCTGGTTCGACGCCGGGGCTGCGGCGCGCCTGGTCCAAGGTGATCGCCGCCGAGGCGGCGCCGGTGTTGCCGTAGCGCTCGACGGTGGTGTGCAGCCGGGCCCCGGTGAGGCCGAGGTCGTCGACCAAGGTCCGGATCAGATTCCCGTTGCCCTGATGGGTGATCACGTGGTCGACGTCGTCCCGGGTCAGGTCGAGGTCCGCGAGCAGTCGGTCCACCTCCGGCGGCACTCGGCTGCGGACGAAGTCCACGACCTCGCGGCCGTCCATGCGGAAGTGGTGCAGCCCCGCCTCGACCGTCTCGATGCTGGTCGGCACCCGGCTGCCGCCCGCCTCGACCCGCACGACCCCGGCCAGCTCGCCGTAGGACGACAGCCGGGCCCCGAGCACGCTGCGATCGCCGGACGCCGGGCCGATCACCGCCGCGCCCGCGCCGTCGCCGAGCAGCACCGCGGTCCGCCGATCGGTGGGGTCGATGACGCGGGAGTAGACCTCGGCGGCGATCACCAGGGCGGTGCCGCCGTCGGCGACGTAGCGTCGGGCGAGGTCGAGGGCGAAGACGAAGCCGCTGCAGACCGCGTTGAGGTCGAAGGCCGCCGCCCGCTCGGGCGCGCCGAGCCGATGGGCGACGACCGCGGCGGTCGGTGGCTGCGGCGAATCCGGCGTGGAGGTCGCGACGACCACGAGGGACAGGTCGGCGACATCGGTGCCCGCCGCTTCCAGCGCGCGGCGGGCCGCGGCGACGGCGAGATCGGAGGTGGCGTCGCCAGGTGCGGCGTAGCGCCGCTCGCGGATGCCGGTCTTGCGCCGGATCCACTCGTCGTCGACGCCCGCGGGCGCCCCCACGGTTGCGTTGTCGACGACCTGCGCCGGCACGTGGGAACCCGTCCCCACCACTCCGACACCCATTGATGACCTCCCGGACCGCACCCGGCCACATGCATCGGAATTCATTTCCGCAAACATTTCGAGAATCAATTTTCGCGCCCGCGAATGGGAGGATAACATGCCATTTTGGTATATTCCACCCCGCCGACAGGTGGACTTCTCGGGGCTTTTATATTATGAGTCTTCCCTGGCCGTGCCACTCGTGAGGGGTTTCCCCTTTTTTCCTCGCTCGGCTGGATGAGTCGACGCTGAAATAGCTTTCGGTGCCGTTTGTTTGACGCGGGATCCGCGACGCGAACGGGAGGTGTCTCGTGCAATTCGGAGGGGCGCTGGTGATCGTGGACGTCCAGGCGGAGTACATGGAATCGGCGTTCAACGGGGCCGCCACGGTCCGGGTGCTGACCGGCCTCCGCGATCGAGCGGTGCAGGCCGGGGTCCCGGTGGTGCAGATCCAGCACCGCGAACCGGGCTTCGGTCCGGGCCTGCCGGGATGGGAGCTCGCGATCCCACCGGCCCGCTCGGAGCGGGTCCTGGTCAAGGACGCACCGGACGCGTTCGTCGGCACCGGTCTCGCCGAGCTGCTGCGCGCGGAGAGCGCGGGCACGCTGGTGATCGGCGGGTTCAGCACCGAGTACTGCGTGGATTCCACGGTTCGCGCCGCGTTGAGCAACGCGTTCGACGTGATCGTTCCCGGCGACGGGCACACCAGCGGCACGACCGGCGGGGTGCTGCCCCCGGCCCAGGTCATCGCCCACCACAACCACGTGTTCCCCGGCCTGTCCGCGGCGTCCCGCTGCCGCGTGGCCCCGGCGGCGGAGATCGACCTCGGTGCCGTCCGGGCGGAGCACCTCCGATGAGCCCGGCCTGGAACGTGCTGCGCGACGGGCCCGGCTCCGAAATCATCCTGGCCTGCGACTTCGCCACGGCGGGACGGCGCATCGCGACGTTCGCCGAACTCGTCGCGCTGACCGGTGACGGGCCGACCGCATGGGAGAGCGCACCGGCGCCTCCAGCGGACTCGCTGGACGGCGACGCCCAAGTGCAGCGCTGGGCCGATGCCGTCCGCGCGAGCGGGCGTCCGGTCCGCGCGGTGCTGGGGTTCTGCACCGGGGCGGTGTACGCCGCCGCGCTGGCCGCGGAGATCTCCCGGTGGCAGCCGACCCGGTTGATCCTGCTCGACCCCGAACCCGGTGACGCGCGCCCGATGCTGGCGTTCCACCGCGAGGTCGTCTGCCGGTTCGCCGCGCTCGCACCCCCCGGCTCCGAGGACACCCTCGCCGCCGCCGAAGCCGCGGCGGCCGAGACCGCCCTGACGCCCTTGGCCGAGCGGCTCGTGGCGCTGTGCGCCCAGGTCGTGGAACCGGCGTGCGCGAACGCCGGGCTCGGTGCCGCCCGCACCGCCGAATACCTCGACGTCGCCGCGTCCTACCTGCACTGGCTGGCCGGCGCCGGTTCGTTGGATCCGCGACCGTCCTGGGCGACGGCCTCGGCGATCAACTCGTCGACGCCGGGCTCGGGCCTGCTCCGCGTCTCGCCCGCCGAGCGGGCCGGGCTCGTCGCCGACGCCGTCCACCTCGACGTCTCCCACGAGGACCTGATGCGCACGCCGGAGGCGGCGCGCATCGCCGCACGACTGGTGAGCGAGAAGGAGCCGACATGACCGAGGACCCCGTGTCCGTTCTGCTGGCGCTGTGGCGGGAGACGCTCGCCCACGACGACCTCGACGCCGACTCCAACTTCTTCGTCCACGGCGGGCATTCGCTGCTCGGGCTGGTCATGCTCGAGCGCGTCGAGGAGCTCACCGGCGCCGACCTGCCGCTGGCCGCGCTGTTCGAGTGCCCCACCCCGGCTCGGCTGGGTGAGCGGGTGCGGGCCGCGACGGCGGGTGAACCCGCCGACCCCGTCCCGACGCGGGACTCGCCGTGCTGAGCGCGGGCACCACCCGGTTGCGCGTCGAGGACCCGGAACTGGCCGGGCTGCTCGACGACGAACTGACCCGCCAGGACGAGGCGCTGTCGCTGGTCGCCTCGGCCGGTGTCGCGGACGCCTCGGTGCTGGCCGCCGGGGCGGCGGCGCTGTCGGACGTGACCGCCGAGGGCTATCCCGGTTCCCGCTTCCACCCGGGGGCCGAGCGGTTCGACGCGGTCGAGCGGCTGGCCGCCGCGCGGGCCCGCGCGGCGTTCGGGGCGAGCCACGCCAACGTCCAGCCGCACTCGTGCTCCGCGGCCAACCTCGCCGTGCTGACCGCGCTGCTGCCGGTCGGCGGCGTCCTGTTGGGACTGCGCCTCGACGCGGGCGGTCATCTCACCCACGGGGCCCCGGCGTCGGTCACTGGGCGCTGGTTCCGGCCGGTGTCCTACGGGGTCGGGGACGACGGGCTCATCGACTACGCCGCGGTCGCCCGGGTGGCGCGCGAGCACCGCCCCGGCGTGATCGTGGCCGGGGCCAGCGCACATCCGCGCCGGCTCGACCACGTGGGGTTCCGGGAGATCGCCGACGAGGTCGGTGCCTACCTGCTCGCGGACGTCTCGCACGTCGCCGGGTTGGTGGCGGCCGGGCTGCACCCGAATCCGATCGACGTCGCGCACGTCACCACGATGAGCACCTACAAGCAGCTCGACGGCCCGCGGGGCGGCCTGATCCTGCTCGGCCGCGAGCACGATCACCCCGGCCCCGACGGCACTCCGCTGGCCCGGCTGATCGACCGAGCGGTGTTCCCCGGCACGCAGGGCACCCCGGCTCCGGCGGCGATCGCGGCGAAAGCCCGTGCTCTCGACCGGGTGCGCGAGCCGGAGTTCGAGCGCACCGCGCGGCTCGTGCTCGACGACGCGGCGGCGCTCGCCACGGCCCTGCGGGGGCACGGGTACCGGTTGCTCACCGGCGGCACCGATACCCACATGGTCGTGCTCGACCTGCGCCCCGGCGGGCCGTCCGGGCTGGTGGCCGAACGCGCGCTGGAGGAGTGCGGCATCCTCGCCAACCGCAATTCCGTGCCCGGCGACACCCGACCGCCCACGGTGACGAGCGGCCTGCGCCTCGGCACCAACGTGCTCGCCCGCCGCGGCATGGGACCGGCGGAGATGGCGCAGTGCGCCCGGCTGGTCGACCGCGTGCTGCGGTGCGTGGCCCCGGTCGATGCGACGCGGTACCGGCTCGACCCGGCGGTGCGCGCCGAAGTGCGCGCCGAGGTGCGGGAGTTGACCAGGTCCTTCCCCCTGCCCGGTCGGCCCGTGCCGGAGGGGGTCCGGTGATGGAGCGGGATCCCGGCCGCACCGCGGCCTGCGCCGGTCCGGTTCCCGGTGGATCAGCCGTCCAGGAGCCCGGTGCCGACGCGGGGGCGACCGCCGTCCGGTTCCCGGCCGACCGGCGTCGCGACCCGGACGCCCCGCGCGTCGACGGCCACGAACCGGCCCGTCCGCTGCCCGCCGAAGCGGTCCGGGAGCTGGCCCGAGCCACAGGTGCCGGTACCGGCGCCGTGCTCCTCGCCGCGACCGCGGCCCTGCTGGCGCGCTGCACCGGCTACGGCCACCGGGCGTTCACCCTGCACCGCCCGGGGAACCCGTCGCGGGTGGTCGCCGTCGAGGTCGGTGCGGAACTGCCGTTCACGGCCCTGGTCGCCCGCGTCTCCGCCGAGCAGGAGCCGGTGGTCGCGGCACCGCCCGGCACGGGCGTGGCGGTGCTGGCGCCCGACGCGCAGTGGCCCGGCACCACCGACGAACTGTGCTTGCGCCTGATCGACGGCGCGTGCCCGCAGGCCGCGGTGGACTACGACGCCGCCGTGTTCGCCGCCCCGACCGCGCGCCGACTCGTGGAACAGCTCGCGACCCTGCTCGACGGCGCGGCTGCCGCCCCCGGCACCCCGGTGTCCGCGCTGCCGGTGTCGTCGGCCGACGAGCTGCACGCGATGCTCGTGGCCTGGAACGACACCCGTACCGCCCTGCCGCTGCCCGGCCCGACGCTGCACGAAGCCGTGGCCGCCAGGGCACGCCAGGACCCGGAGGCCACCGTGGCCGTCGACGGTGATCGGCGGGTCACCCGCGGCGAGCTCGACGCCGCGGCCGACCGCGCGGCCTCGAGACTGCGCGCCGCAGGCGTGCGCCGGGGCGTGCGCGTGGGCGTGTGCCTGCACCGCTCGCTGGAGCTGCTGGTCGCGGTGCTCGGGGTGCTGCGCGCCGGGGGCGCCTACGTGCCGCTCGACCCGGCGCACCCGCAGGCCAGGCTGCGCTCGGCGCTGGAAGGCGCGGGCTGTGCCGCCGTCGTCACCGGGGACGGCACGGTTGGGCTTCCCGGTTCGGCCGCGGTCCCCGAGGTCCGCCTCGACCCCGGCACCGAGCACGATCCGGCCGGCGCCGGCGGAACCGAACCGGAAGACCCCTGCTACGTCATCCACACGTCCGGCACCACCGGCAGCCCCAAGGGGATCGAGCTGCGCCACGCGGGCGTGCTCAACAACCTCGTCGACCTCGGCACCCGCTTCGGCATCGGGCCGGACGACTCCGTGCTGGCGCTGTCCGCGCCGGGCTTCGACATGTCGGTGTTCGAGTTCATCGGCCTGCCGGTGGCCGGTGGCGCGGTGGTGCTGCCCGAACCCGAGCGTGCCGGGGATCCCGCGCACTGGGTCGAACTCGTGCTGCGGCACCGGATCACGGTGTGGAACTCCGCACCGGCGCTGCTCGAACGGCTCGTGGAGCGGGCCGAACAGACCGGCACCCGCCTGGACTCGCTGCGGCTGGCGCTGCTCGGCGGGGACTGGGTCGGCACCGACCTGCCCGCCCGGCTGCACGCCCTCGCACCGGGGCTGCGGTTCGTCGCGCTCGGCGGCGCGACCGAGGCGTCGATCCACTCCACGGTGCACGAAGTTCCCGACTCCGGACCGGATCCCGGCCGGGCGAGCATCCCCTACGGCCGTCCGATGGCGAACCAGCGCGCCTACCTGCTCGACGAGCGGCGCCGCCCGGTTCCCGCCGGGGTGCCGGGAGAACTGCACCTGGCCGGGGCGGGTCTGGCCACCGGCTACGTCGGCGACGACGAGCGCACCGCCGATCGCTTCACCGACTGGTCCTTCGGCCCGGTCCGGCACGAGCGGCTCTACCGCACCGGCGACCGGGCGCGGCTGCACCCCGACGGAGAGCTGGAGCTGCTCGGCCGCATCGACGCCCAGCTCAAGATCGGCGGGGTGCGGATCGAACCCGCCGAGGTGGAGTCCGTCCTGCTCACCCATCCCGCCGTCGCCGCCTGCGCGGTGGCCGCGCCCGCCGGGAGGCTGACCGCGCACGTGGTGGCCCGCTCGGGCGGACCGGCTCCGGCGAGCGACGAGCTGCGGGCGCACGCCGCTCGGAGCCTGCCCGCGGCGTTCCTGCCCACCGCCTGGGCGTGGCCGACCGCGCTGCCGCTGAGCCCGAACGGCAAGGTCGACCGGCGGGCGCTGGCGGCGCCCGCACCCGACCCCACCGGCACCGGCGATCCGCCCCGCGACGAGTGGGAACGCCGGGTCGCGCAGGTGTGGCAGCAGGTGCTGGGCACGGGACCGCTCGGCCGCGACAGCGAATTCCACGCCTCCGGCGGCGATTCGCTCGCCGCGATGATCGTCGTGCAACGACTCGACCCCGACCTGCCCACCACCGAGCTCTACTCCGACCCCACCGTCCGCGGGTTGGCGCGGCGGCTTCGCGACCGCTCGACCCCGAACGCTCCCGGAGGGCCAGACGCATGACCGACCCCATCGGCACTCGTCCCGACCGCACCGATCCCACCGCCGAGGAGCGCATCCTCGCCCAGTGGACCGGCATCTACGACGCCGTCTACCGGCATGCCGGGGACCGCCCGGACCGGGACTTCGCGGGATTCCGCAGCGGCCTCAGCGGTGAGAACTACTCCGACGCCGAAGTGATCGAGTGGATCGACGGCACGGTCGCGCAGGTGCTGGCGCTGCGTCCGCGCAGCGTCCTCGACGTCGGCGCCGGGACCGGCTTGATCGCCCGCGGACTGCTGCCGCACGTGGACCGGTACGTGGGCACCGACATCTCGCCGCGCGGCGTGGACCGGCTCCGGTCCGGGCTCGGCGACAGGGCGGGCGCCGAGTTCGCGGTGCGCGACGCCGACGGGATCGGCGATCTCGGCTCGTTCGACGCCGTCGTGGTCAACTCGGTGATCCAGCACTTCCCCAGCGCCCGGTACCTGTGGCGGGCGCTGGCCCGGATGGCCGAGGTGAGCTCCCCGGCGGGTGCGGTGTTCATCGGGGACGTGCCCGGCCTGCACCTGCGCGACCTGCACCACCTGTGCGTGGTCGCGAACCGGCTGCGGGCCGCGTCGAAGGTCCCGAGCGCCGGGAACGTGCACGAGCAGCTGTCCGGTTCGGCCGCGCAGGACCGGGAGCTGGTCGTGCACCCCGATTTCTTCACCGCGTTCGCCGCCGAGCACGGCCTGTCGGCCGACATCCGGCTCAAGCCGGGCCGCCATCCGATCGAGATGAACCTGTTCCGCTACGACGTGCGGCTGCACCACCGCGCCGACGGCCTGCTCGACCCGGCCGAGGTCGAGCGCACGCCGTGGGACGGCGCCCCGGCCGGGGCGCTGGCCGAGCGTGCCGCCGCGACCTCGGCACCGATCGCGATCACCGGCATCCCGCGACCCGAGCTGACTCCGATCGCGGCGGCCCTGCACGGGCTGCGCGGGCTCGCCCCGGAAGCGCCCGTCGAACCCGCGTCGCTGCCGACCGGATCCGGCGCCGACGCACCCGGCACCGGGGTGCACCCGGCCGACGTGGTCGACGCCGCCGCCGCGCTGGGACGGGCCTGCTTCGCGACGCCGTCGGCGGCCGACCCGACGGCCTACGACGCGGTGTTCGCCGGGACCGCGCAAGCCCGTGGCCTGGCCGTGCCGCCCTCCCCTGCCGCGGACCGGCCGCTGACCACCGGGCCGTCGCCGCTGACACCGGCGGGTGGCCGGTGACGCCGCGCGTGCACGCGGTCCTGCGGGCGGGCGGTGACGGGCTCGTCGTCGCGGCGGACTTCGCGATGGCGGGGCGTCCCGCGGCGGACTTCACCGAACTCGTGGCGGGTCTGAGCACCGCGCACACCGTGTGGGAGACCCTGCCTCCCCCCGGCGGACCGACCGCCGGGACGCGCGGGCAGGACCACGTCGAGACCTGGGTCGCCGAGATCCGGGCCGCCGGGCGCCCGGTGCGCGCGGTGCTCGGGTTCTGCAGCGGCAGCGTCTACGCCGGTGCGATGCACCGCGAGATCTCCCGCTTCCAGGACCCGCCGGAGCTGGTGCTGTTCGACCCCGACCGGGCCGACCGCGCGATGGTCATCGACTACTTCGCCGAACTGGCCACGACCCGGTTGTCCGCGCTGCTCACCGCGGACAAGGTGGAGGAGGCGGTCCGGGCCGGGCGCGCCGTCGACGCCGCCGCGGCCGGGCCGTTGGAGCTGGCCGCCGGGCTCGGCGCGCTGTGCGCGGAGATCCTGCCGCCCGCCTGCCTGCGAGCCGGCCTCACCGGGCGGCGCAGCACCGAGCTCGCCGACGTCCTCGCCGCGTACCTGCACTGGCTCGCCGCCGCCGCCGAGTTCGACGTGCGGCCCCTGTGGTCGTCGGCGACCGCGCTGAACTCGGCCACCGACGGATACGGCCTCGACGCGTTCCCCGCCGCCGAGCGACCCGGGCTGGTCGGGCGGGTCGTGCAGTGCGAGGCCCCGTACCAGGACCTGCTGCGCGCGCCGGGAACGGCGCGCCTGGTCGACGACCTGCTACCGCGCTGACCGACGCCGCCGACCGACCCGCGTCCCCCACATCGGGCCGCCCGCCAGCCGAAGGAGCCGCCATGGACGTCACGTCGTCGCCGCGGGACACCGTTCGCCAGCAGACCGCGCCGGACTCGCTGCCCCTGACCGCCGGGCAGCACGAGGTGTGGCTGCTGCACCGGCTCGACGGCTCCGGTGCCCGCTGCCGCACCGGGGCGAGCACCCGCATCGACGGCCCGCTCGACGTCGCGCTGCTCGAACGGAGCCTGCACCGGGTCGTCGACGAGACCGAGGCGCTGCGGATCCGCCTCGTCGAGGACGGCGACTCGGTCGCCCAGACCGTCGGCGCCCGCCCCGGGGCGGTGCTGGAGGTGGTGGACCTCGGCGCGGACGCCACCACCGCCGACGCCCACCGGGGCATCGAGGACCGGCTCGCGGTGCCGATGGATCCCACCCGCGGTGAGGTCTTCTTCGCCGTGCTGTTCCGCCTCGGGCCGGACCACCACCACCTCTACTTGGACTTCCACCACGTGGCCTCCGACGCCACCGGGATGACGCTGGTGCTGCGGCGGCTCGCGGAGATCTACACCGACCTCGCCGACGGCGGGGCGGTGCGCGCCGGTCGAGGCGGGTCGCTGGCCGAGCTCGTCGCCGCCGACGCCGCGTACCGCACTTCGGAGCAGCACGGTCAGGACCGCCGGTACTGGCTCGACCGGCTCGCCGTGCTGCCGTCGCTGCCCGAACCCGACCCCGCCGTCGGGGTCTCCTACTCCCGGCACGTGCTCGGCTCCGACGTCATCGGGAGGCTGCGGGGCGTCACCTCGACGCTGCGGGTGCGCCGCACCGCGGTGCTGCTCGCGGCGGTGGGGCTGCTCGTGCACCGCCTCACCGGCCGCGACGTCGTCGGGGTGGGGCTGGCGGTGGCCGCCCGCACTCCCGAGCAGGCCGAGACGCCGGGGATGGTGTCGAACATCGTTCCGGTCGCGCTCGACCTCGACGGTGTCCACGACGTCGCCGAGCTCGTCGCGCTGGCCCAGTCCGAACTGGTCGCCGCACTGGAGCACCAGCGCTACCGCGGCGAGCAGGTGGTGCGCGACGGCGGTGGGCGCGGGCGGCTGTCCGGCCGGGTCGACGCCCAGCTCAACGTGCTGCCTCCCGTCGTCGACGTCGCGTTCGGGCCGTGCCTGGCCCGCGAGGACCGCGGCGTCATGAGCGCGGTCGACGTCCCCTCGTTCTGGGGCCGGATGGTGTCGTCGGACGAGATGCTGCTGGAGACGCTCACCGGGCCGGGCACCGACCGCACCCGCACCAGCGCCGACCTCGGCACGCTGCTCTCCCGGGTGCTCGACGTCGTCGGCGACCCGGCGGCCTCGACCCGGCCGCTGGCGGAGATCGGCCTGACCACTCCGCAGGAGCACGCCCGGTTCACCGCCCCGCCCGCGCCGCGGCCGGTGGGTCCGGCCCGGACGCTGACCGCCGCGTTCGACGAGGTCGCGGCAGCTCACCCGGACGCGATCGCCGTGGTGTGCGACGGCGTCGCGACCTCCTACCGCGAACTCGACCGCGCCGCGCACGCCCTCGCGGATCGGCTGGCCCGGCTCGGCGCCGGTCCGGGGCGGCGGGTCGCGGTCGTCGTCCCCCGATCGGCGGGCATGGTGGCCGCGGCGCTGGCCGTGGTCCGCTGCGGTGCGGCGTACCTGCCCGTCGAGCCGGGCGGACCGCCGTCGCGGTGGGAGTTCGTCTGCGCCGACGCCGCGCCCGTGGCCGTGGTGACGACCGATCCCGGCCACGTCGGCCCGGATCTCCCGGCGGTGGTGATCGATCCGGTGGGCCACCCGGTCGACCCGGCCCCGTCCGGCCCCGGCGTCATGCTCGCACCACCGGGCGTGGACGACCCGGTGTACGTCATCTACACCTCGGGATCCACCGGCGCCCCGAAGGGCGTCGTCACCACCCACCGCAACGTCCTCGACCTGCTCGACGCCGCGAGCGGCTGGTTCCCGGTCGGGCCGGGCACGGTGTGGGCGTCGACCCATTCGTTCGCGTTCGACTTCGCCGTCTGGGAAGTCTGGGGCGCGCTGCTGACCGGCGGGCAGGTCGTGCTGGCCACCGACACCGAGCGGCGCGACCCGGCGCTGCTGCTCGCCCTGCTCGCGAAGGAGGGCGTGCAGGTGCTCAGCCAGACCCCGACCGCGCTGGCCGCGCTGCTGGACGCCGCGGCACACGGTCCGGAAGCGGCGGAGCTCGCCTGGGTGCTGGTCGGCGGCGAGGCCCTCGACCGGGATCTGGTGTCGCGCTGGTTCGCCCGGCCGCCCGGCCCCGGCGCACGGCTGTGGAACGTCTACGGCATCACCGAGACCACCGTGTTCGTCAGCGGCCAGGAGATCACCCGCACCGAGGCCGACGGCACCGGGCCGCTGCCGATCGGGTCGGTGCTGCCGCACCTGCACGGCCACGTCCTCGACGGCGAGGGCCGTCCCGTGCCGCCGGGCGTGGCCGGTGAGCTGCACGTGGCCGGGACCGGCGTCGCCGCGGGCTACCTGAACCGCCCGGAGCTGACCGACGCCCGGTTCGTCGCCGACCCGTTCGCCGCCGACGGCAGCCGGATGTACCGCAGCGGCGACGTGGTGCGCCGGCGCGCCACCGGCGAGCTGGAGCACCTCGGCCGCGACGACGACCAGGTGCAGCTGCGCGGCCACCGCGTCGAGCTCGGCGAGATCGAGGCGGCGCTGATGGCCCACCCCCGGGTGTCGCGGGCGGCGGTGGCGGTGCACGGCGATCGCGGCGCCGACGCCCGCCTGATCGGCTACGTCGTCGAGCACCGCACGGCCGCCGACCCGGACGCGCACACCGGCGGCTGGCAGCGCATGTTCGACGGGCTCTACGACAGTTCCGCGCCCGGGCACGCCGAGGCCTTCCACGGCTGGTCCGACAGCGTTGACCGCAGTGCGATCCCGGTGCGGGAGATGCGGAGCTGGCGCGACGGGATCGTCGCCCGGATCCGCGCGCTCCGACCGCGCCACCTGCTCGAAGTCGGCGTCGGCGAGGGTTTGCTGCTGACCGAGCTGGCCCCGGACTGCGACGGCTACTGGGCCACCGACATCTCCGCCGCCGCGCTGGACCTGGTGGCCCGGCGTTGCGCCGACCGGCCGGAGATCACCGACAAGCTGGTGCTGCGCTGCCAGCCCGCGCACGACGTCTCGGGCCTGCCGGCGGGACGGTTCGACACGATCGTCGTCAACTCCGTGGTGCAGTACCTGCCCGACGCCGAGCACCTCGCTCAGGTGCTGCACGGGCTGACCGCGCTGCTCGCTCCCGGTGGCCGGATCGTGGTCGGTGACGTGCGCCGGTGGGGGCTGGCCCCGTTGTTCCACGACGCGCTCGCGGTTCGCCGGGCCGCCGACACCGACGAGCCCACCCCGTCGGACGCGGAACTGGCGGCGGTGGCCGACCGCGCCCGCGCCGCCGAGTCGGAGCTGCTGGTCGAACCGGCCTGGTTCGAGCGGTTCGTGTCGGCGAGCCCGACGCTGACCCGCGCCGAAAGCGCGCTGCAGCACAGCGGCACCACCGAGATGGGCCGCTACCGCTACGACGTGGTGCTCTCCACCGACGACGAGCCCCGCGACCCGGATCCGGTGCTGCTGCGGTGGGGTGCCGACGTCGACGGGCCCGCCTCCTTCCGGGCGGCGCTGCACGATTCCGGCGCACCGTCGGTGGTGCTGCGCGGCGTTCCCAACGGGCGCTTGGCCGCCGATCTCGCCCGCACCGCCGGGGTGCGGGCGGCTCGCGCTCGGACCGATCCCGTCCCGCCGGACCGACGTGACCCGGTTGAGCCCGTCGAGCTGCTCACCGCGGCGCAAGCGTGCGGATACCAGGGGCGGGTGGACTTCTCGGCGGACGACGCGCACGCGGTCGACGTGCTCGTGCACCGCGAGGGGAACCCGCCGCCCGCCTCGGTGCTCGCCGGGACGAGCGCGACGGCGAACACCCCGGTCGCCCCGCACTCGGCCGAGCTGGGCGCCGGGCTCCGCGAACAGCTGCGCGGCCGGCTGCCCGGCTACATGGTTCCGGCGCAGATCGTCACCGTGCCCGAGCTGCCCCGCTCCGAGAACGGCAAGCTCGACCGGGATCGGCTTCCGTCGCCGGAACCGGTGGCACCGGCTCGGCGTCCCGCGACCGGCGGGGTCGAAGGCACCTTGTGCCGCTTGTTCGCCGAAGTGCTCGGGCGTTCCGAAGTCGGGCCGGAGCAGAGCTTCTTCGACCTGGGCGGGCACTCCCTGATGGCCGCGACGCTGGTGGGGCGCATCCGCGACGAACTCGGCGTCGGACTCGGCGTCCGGTCCCTGTTCGGCGCGCCCACCGCCGCCGGGGTGGCCCGGCTGGTCACCGGGGTGCAAGGCCGCGCCGAGGACGGGGCGACGCGGCGGCTGCTGACGCTGCGCCCCGGCGACGGCGGGCGCCCGCTGTTCTGCCTGCATCCCGGCGGTGGGCTGTGCTGGTCCTACGCGCACCTGCTGCCGTACCTCGACCCCGCGATCCCGGTGCACGGCATCCAGTCCCCGCGCCTCGGCGACCCGGACGCCCCACCGCTGACCACGCCGGACCTGGTGCGCGACTACACGAGGCTGATCCGCGAGACCCAGCCGTCGGGCCCGTACCGCCTGCTCGGCTACTCGCTCGGCGGGCTGATCGCGTTCGCCGTGGCCTGCGCGCTGCAGGAGGACGGCGACGAGGTCGAGAGCCTGGTCCTGGTCGATTCGTACCCGCCGTCGCACGCCGCGGGCTACGAGCGCCCGGTCGACGAGTTCACCGACGACGAGGTCGCGGAGTTCCAGCGCAACGCGATCGGCAACCTCACCACCCTCGGCGCCGCACCGCTGACCGACGTCCGGCTCGACGACGAGGTCGTCGCGGGCCTGCGCCGCTGCATGGAGGACGCCGCCCCGATCGCGGCCACTTTCGGCGACCCGGTGTTCCGCGGCACCGTCGAGCACCTGCAGGCCGACCGCCCGCAGTACGGCCCGGTGCCGGACGGGCGTGCGCTGTGGCAGCCGCTGGTCGACGGAGAGGTCCGCGGCCACCTGTTCGACGTGGGGCACAACGAGATGATGCGCCCGCACTCGATGCTCACCGTCGGCCCGCGGATCGGCGAGATCCTGGAACGGGGGCGGCCGTGAACTTCCCGGGAGTGCGCTACGACGAGACGTTCGACTGCTGGGTGGTGACCGACCCCGAACTGGTCCGGCGCGCGCTGCGCGACCCCGCGCTGTCGGCGCAGACCTTGGAGGCGGCCACCGTCGCGTTCTTGCCGCCCGAGGTGCGCGCGGAGTGCGCGCCGCTGCTCGACACCTTGCGCCGCTGGTTCGTCACCCTCGACGGCGAGCCGCACCGGGAGCGGCGCCAGGCCGTGGCGCACCTGTTCGCGACCCGGCGCATCCGCGAGCTCGACGACGTCCTCACCGGGATCGCCGACGCCGCGGTCGGGCGGTGCGCCGCCGCCGGGGGCGGGGACGTGGTGCCCGCGATCGCCGACGTCGTCGCCGCGCGGGGGATCGCGGCAATGCTCGATCTCGACGGCGTGGCGCACGAACGCCTCAACGACTGGGCTCGGGCGGTGTCGGAGTTCCTGGCGACGTCCTACCGGCCGGACCGGGCTCGCGCCGCGCAGACCGCGCTCGACGAGATGGCGGCCTCGGTCCTCGCCGTGCCGGGCGCCATGCCCACCGTCGCGCCGGGCGACCCGGCCGAGCGCTTGGCGACGGCGTCGATGCTGCTGTTCGGCGGCATGGAGACGACGTCCGGGCTGGTGGGGTTCGCGCTGTGGTACCTCGTCGCCAACGGCCTGTCCGAGCGGGTCGCCGCCGACCCGTCGGGGGCCGAGGCCGACGCCGTCGTGGAGCGGGCGCTGGAGCTGTTCGCCCCGGTCGGGCACGTCGCGCGCCTCGCGCTGCGACCGGTTCGGCTCGGCGACGCCGAGATCCCGGCCGGGGCGCTGGTGATGGTCGCGCTGCACGGCGAGGACGTCCTCGCCGCGCCCGGCATGCCCACCCGGTGCCCGGCGCACGGCCCGGCCCGCCGCGATCACCTGGCGTTCGGCGGCGGACCGCACTTCTGCATCGGCGCCCCGCTGGCGCGGGCGATCGCCGGTTCGACGGTCACCGCGTTCGCCCGCGCACTGCCGGAGGTGGCGGTGCGCGAACTGCGCTGGCGGGACAACCCGACCTTCCGAGGCCCGGCGGCGCTCGTGCTGCGGTGAGCCGGCGGCGGGCGGCTCCCGAGGAATTCCGCACCGCCTGCGGAAGTCCGGTTCGACGACAGCGCGGGTAGTACGCCGGGCGTCGAGTCGTGGGCGGCGAGATCGACTGCTCCGAGGTGTCCGATGCGCGGCGGCAGCGGTCGGAGCTCTTCTTGCACTACCGCCAGGACGACGAGCGGTCAGCGCGGAGCGGGCCGTGGACATGACGACGTGGCACGACTACGCCGTCGAATGGACCCCGCAGCACGTCGTCGGCTACGTCGACGGGGTCGAGTTCTTCCGCTCCGAAGACCCGGCGACCATCCCGCCGCGCGCGATGCACCCCACATCCAGCTCGACTGGTTCCCCGACGGCGGCCCGCACGGCACCGGCGCGATGGAGGTGGACTGGATCCGGCAATACCGGTTGTGAGCCACCGAGGACTCCTCGACGGGTGAGGAGGCGTCCGCCCGGCCCCGCGCCGGGTGGCCCCTCCCGCTCTCCGCGAGGTCAGGCCCGCACCGGTCGCCAGCCCGCTTCGCCGCCACCGCACCAATCCCGGCCCACCGGTTCCGGCCGCGCGGCATCGGTCAGCCACCACGTCGCGTCCGGGTCCCAGCCCGCCAGCACCGAGGCGAGGTCGTCCTCGACGGGGACGGCGGCCCCGGCAGTCGCGAGGTACCCGGCCGCGGTGAGGTGCACCCCGTCGAATTCCCGCGCCACCGCCGCCCAGTCGGGCAGCACCCATCGCCCGTCCCGACCCGTGGCGCGGAACCAGTCGTGCCGTCGACCGGCCGTCACCTCCAGCGGATAGCGGCGGCAGAGCCACGCCCACGCCTCAGGACCGTCGATCTCGTGCACCGCCACGTCGGACGGGGTCGCCACGTCGCGGACCGCCGCGCGCTCCCAGCCCATCGAGTCCTCGACGAACCGCAGCCCCGCCGGACCGAGTTCGCCGAGGCGCCGCGTGGTCTGCAGCAGGTCGGAGAGCACCGGTGCCGACCACCACCGCCCGCTGACCGGGGCCCCGAGAGCGTGGTTCCGGTGTCGCGAACGGGCTTCGCCTTCGAGCTCGCCCGCCCGCCACCGAACCAGGTTCTCGGCCGCACGGCCGGAATGCACGCGTCCCGGCTGGTCGGTGAACTCGACCTGGCACTGCCCGGCCAGGTCGATCCCCGCCGTCCACCACCGCGCCGCCGCGCTCGCGGCGACCTCCGCGGCCACCCGCCCGAGCGGGCCGTGCAACTCCGGCGCCGCCGCCAGCACGTCCTCCCCGTCCGGCTCCTGCCAGTACCGCGCGTTGTCGACGGCCGCCGCCAGGGCCTCGGTCAGGTCGCGCTCGCCGGGCTCGCGCAGCGGCACCGCGGCCAGCAGCGCGGCGACCTCGCCGGGAGTCGGGTGCGGCCTGGGCAGATCGGCTCCGGGGCCGAAGAACACCCGCATCCGGCCGCTCTCCGGATCCGCGTCGTAGGCGGCGTAGAAGATCGCCCGGTGGAGGGCGACGCCTTCGGACGTCCCCTTCCCCCACACGCGCGCCAGTTCGAAGCACAGCCGACGCCCGCGCGGACCAGCGAGCAGCACGTGCGGCTCGAACGACATCGGTTCCCTCCTCCCGGATGCGGATCGCGTGCAGCGAACCACGTGAAAACCCTTCCCCGCCACGGAATTCCGGCAGTCGCACGGAGGGTGCGCGCCCGCCCTGGCCGAGCAGTCCGATGATGCTGCGCAGGTCCGGCAGCGGCGGACGGCGGTGCTGCCGGGTTCTTCCTCGTCGCGCCTCGCGGGTGCCGGTGGCGATCCGGACCGCCGAACGCCGACGGCTCGTCGGCCGCGTGCGGCACCGCGTTCGCGCAGGGCGGCCGGGTGCGGGCGCATTCCTCCCGCGGGTCGACGCGGCCGTTCACCGGCCCGGTCGGAAAAAATCGGTGCGAACGCGAGGCGCGGCGAGTTACAGTGCCCCCATGTCCAACTCCCGGATCTACTAGCTCACGGGCACACCACCGCAGTACCAGTGTGCCCTGAGTCAGATCCGGAGAGTACTTTCGTGATCACGGTTAGTGATGTTTCCGTGCGCGTCGGCGCACGCCTGCTGCTCGACCACGTCGACTTCCGCGTCTCCCCCGGCGACAAGATCGGGTTGGTCGGACGCAACGGGGCGGGCAAGACCACGCTCGCCACCGTCCTGTCCGGTGCCGCCGCTCCCGCTTCCGGCGCGGTCGAACGCACCGGCTCCGTCGGATATCTGCGGCAGGACTCCCACCCGGCGGGGTGCGGCGGAACCGCCGCCGAACGCATCCTGTCCACCCGCGGCATGGACGAAGCCGTCCGCGACATCCGTGCCGCCGAAGCGGCGATGGCCGAGGCCGACGGCGCCGCACTGGCGAAGGCGATGAACGCCTACGCGCGGGCCGAAGACCGGTTCCTCGCCCGGGGCGGCTACGCCGCGGAAGCGGACGCGGCTCAGCTGGCAGCACACCTCGGGTTAGGCGAGGACGTGCTCGAACAACGGTTGGACGCGCTCTCCGGCGGGCAGCGCAGGCGCGTCGAACTGGCCAGATTGCTGTTCGCCGGGCACGACACGCTGCTGCTCGACGAACCGACCAACCACCTCGACGCGGACTCCGTGGTCTGGCTGCGGCGATTCCTGTTGGACCACGCCGGTGGATTCGTGCTGATCAGCCACGACGTGGCCCTGCTCGAAGCGACGGTGAACCGGGTGTTCCACCTCGACGCGCAGCGCAGCACGATCGACGTCTACAACGTCGGCTGGGCCACCTACCGGGCCCAGCTCGAAACCGATGCCCGGCGGCGACGCCGCGAACGCCTCAACGCGCAGCGGAAGGCCGAGTCGCTGCGCGCGCAGGCCGCGAAGATGCAGAGCAACGTCAAAACCGCCGTCAGCGCCAAGAACATGGTGCGCAGGGCAGAACGGATGCTCGCCGAGGCCGAACCGGAACGCCGCGACGACAAGGTGGCCCGGCTTCGACTCCCCGATCCGCCACCGTGCGGCAGGACGCCGCTGACCGCGGACCGCGTCTCCAAGGGCTACGGCTCGCACGAGGTGTTCACCGGCGTCGACGTCGCCGTGGACCGGGGCGCCCGGATGGCGATCCTCGGTCTCAACGGCGCGGGGAAGACGACGTTGCTGCGCATCCTCGCCGGACGGGTGCACCCGGATTCCGGCCGAGTGCGCCACGGCGCCGGCGCGCGCGTCGGGTACTACGCGCAGGAGCACGAGACGCTCGACGGTGAGCGGACGGTGCTGGAGAACCTCACCGCCGCAGCCCCGCACCTCGAACACGGGGAGGCGCGGATGGTGCTCGGTTCCTTCCTGTTCTCCGGCGACGACGCGGGCAAACCGGCACGGGTGCTCTCCGGCGGGGAGAAGACCCGATTGGCACTGGCCGCGCTGGTGTGCTCCCGGTCGAACGTGCTGCTGCTCGACGAACCGACGAACAACCTCGATCCCGCTTCTCGCGCCGAGATCCTTCGCGCCATCGCGACCTACCGGGGTTCGATCGTGCTCGTCACCCACGACGACGGTGCCGTCGAAGCGCTGCGGCCGGAACGCGTCCTGCTGCTGCCGGACGGCACCGAAGACCTCTGGCACGACGAGTACCGCGACCTCGTCTCACTCGCCTGACCGATCCCGTTCCGAAGTGGACGATCCGGTCGCCGCCGCGCGCCCGGATGCCGTCGCCGGACGCGTTCTACCTCGATCCCCCCGTTCCCACTCCTCGGAGGACCGATGTCCCACTACCGGTTTTTCGCCCACGACGCCTCCCGCACGACCACGTGCGCCGCACCGCGCTGCACGACGCCCCGGCCGCTTGATTCCACCGCCCGCTGGAAGTTCTGCTCCACCGCGTGCAGGCAGGCGTCGTACCGGGCCCGCCACCGCGACGACGAGATCGACACGGCCGCCGCGGTGCAGGCCCTCGACGACGAGGTGGGCGACGCGATGCGGTCGCTGCTCGACGCCGTGCTGCGCGGACACCGCGAGCTCGGCGATCCGACTCGGCCGAAGACGGAGGCCGTGGCGGACCTCGTGGCACGTGCCCAGCGGGTCACCGACGCCGCGGTGACCCGCGACCGCGCGGCGGGGTTCTCCTGGGCGGATATCAGCTCCTGGCTGGGAATCACGTTCGCGACGGCGCGACGGCGCTACGGCCCGCGCACGGCGGAGAACCTCATCCGATTCCGCACCTCGACGCGTCAGGACACCGCGAGCTGAGCCCTGCGCCTGGTCGCCGAGATCGCCGCCGCGGGGCCCGGCACCCCCGGGCCCCGCGCGCACGACCTCAGAGCGGGCGGACCGCGGAGATGACGGGCAGCACGCCACCTTCGCTGTAGCCGACGTGCTCCACTTCGAGCCCGGCTTCGGCCAGCTGGGCCCGGGTGTCGGCTTCGGAGACGAAGTTCAGGTACTTCGCCTGGATGATGTCGCCGAACAACGCGAGCTCACGACGCAGATCGTGCTCGGCGATGCCGTAGCGCTCCCACTCCCCGGCCCGCTCCGGCGCCTCCCACGGCGGCGGGGGCGGTGGGGTGAGGAAGCTCAGCAGCAGCCGACCTCCCGGGCGCAGCGCCCGCGCGAAGTTGCGGTACAACTCGACCAGCCTGCCGGAATCCGGCTCGTACATGTTGAGCCCGTTGCTGACCAGCAGGTCGAATTCCGAGTCGATGCCGAGCTTCCACGCGTCGGCCAGCACCACGTCGGTCCGGTCGCCCAGCCCTCGGCTCTTCGCGTTCTCCACGGCCAGGGCCAGGGATTCCTCATCGATGTCGATGCCGACGAGCCGGGCTCCGGGAGCGTCGCCGTAGTCCTGGCGCACCAGATCGTCCATCACGCCGCACGGAACGGAGGCCAGCACCGCACCGTCGGTGATCGAGCGCGCGATCTCCGCCCGGAAGCGGTGGTAGCGCTCGCGGGCGCCGGAGAGCAACGATCGGTTCAGCAACCAGAACTCGGTGTCCGACTCGGTGGGGGTGCCCGGCTCGTAGCGGAAGATGTACGAGGTCCAGTAGCCGTTGAGCCCCTGGTTCCGCAGCAGGAAGCGCCCCAGCGGGAACTCCTGCAACCCGGCCAGCACTGCCAGCTCTTCGTCGAGGTCCAGGATCAGCCGATCCGTCGAGCGCAGGCGCTGCTCCACGGTGGCGGCCAGCTCGGACAGCGCGTCGGCGTCCTCCGAACCGGACCCGGGGCGGTGTGAAATCGTCGAGCTCATCAGATCTCCCAGCCGATCTTGCGGAAACTGGAGCGGACGGCGGGGTGTTCGAGCATCCCCGCCTTGCCGAAGGCGCGCAGCACGTTCTGCACGATCGGCATGTCCGTGGTGACGTCGAAACCCGCGTACAGCTCACCGATGGAGCGCTCCGCCTGTTCGCGGTCGCCGAGCACGCTTTCCAACAACTGCGCGTTGAACCGCTTCTCGGACTCCACCGACAGGTACAGCTTCACGAACTCCCCCATCAAGGAGCCGATGGCCTCGCGGAAGTCCTCGGACACCTCGGCCCACAGGTACTTCATCAGGTCGAGGAAGAAGGCGTAGTGCCGCGACTCGTCGTTCATGTGATCGTTGACGTAATAGCGGATGGACGGGTGCACGTCCTTGCTGTCGAAGAATTCGACGAGTTCCCGCACCAGCGTCGTCTCGAAGCAGCAGTTCGCCAGAATCTCGAACACGTCGTGGTACTGCGGTTCGAGGCGCTTCTTGATCTCGGCGACGGCGTGCTGCGAATCGGAGGTGGGGAAGTCGAACTCGCCCAGGTCGGGGTACTGCTCCCGCAGCTGCATGATGAGGTCTTGAGCGATGTAGACGTGGTAGTACTCGTCGATCACGATCGAGTACGTGTTGAGCTTGATCTCGGGCCCGAACTCGACCGGGAGGTCCGAGTAGAGGACCTTCGTGCAGGCCGAGACGATCTCCTTGATCTCCAGGTTCACGATGTCGTGCAGGTACTTGAAGAACGACTGGATGAGGATTCGTTCCTTCGCCTGCTCCCCCAGCGCCGCGACGTTCTCATCCAGCAGCAGCGGCTGGCGGTCCTCCGGGAAGAAGTACCCGGTCTGGGTGAAGTCGATCGTCTTGCGGGGCCGGGTGCGCACCGAGCCTCGCGCCTCCCAGCGGGCCACGTAGTCCGGCCCCAGGCTGCGCAGCCGCGTGTCGTGCGCGGCGGTCTCGTCGGTAGTGGTCATGGTTCACCTTTCTCGCAGGATGCGATTCGGCCGGCCCCGCGCTCGTGCCGGGGCCCGTGTTCGCGGGCCCTGGCAC
The DNA here is from genome assembly GCF_026241095.1 of Saccharopolyspora sp. NFXS83. GTDB lineage: Bacteria > Actinomycetota > Actinomycetes > Mycobacteriales > Pseudonocardiaceae > Saccharopolyspora_C. The sequence goes on from NZ_JAPFGB010000007.1 coordinate 162,615, forward strand.
GAGCGGGAGGACTCAACTCGGTTCGGGGACCTTCTCGGTTCGCGCGTCCAGCAGCCGTCGTCCCGACAGCGCCAGCGGCGCGGCGATGAGGACGGCGACGAGCATCACGGCGGCGGGCACGACCGCGGTGCCGGTGAACAGGCCGCTGGAGACCCCGGTCAGGACCGTCACCAGCAGGGCCCGCGAGCTCATCGTCAGAGATGAGGCGGCCCCGCCGAGCTCTGGGATGACCTCCATCGACCGGCCGAACACCACGGGGTAGCAGATGGCGAAGCCGACGCAGAACAGCATGATCGACACCGTCGTGGCCACCGCGCCACCGCCGACCAGCAGGAACAGCACCACTCCCGCGAGCGCCACGCCGAAGCTGATGCGCACGGTGGACTCCGGGCCGCCGAGCAGCGGGATCACCTTCGTCGCCAGCATGCTCGGAATCGCGAACGAGGCCACGATCAGCAGCAGGTGCAAGGCGAATTCCACCGTCGAGAGCCCGAAAGCACCGACGTAGAGGAACGAGCTGGAGGCGATGAACACCATGTACGAGGCGAACAGCAGGCTCGGCACCAGCGACGTCGCCACGAACAGCCCGCTGCCGAGCAGCCTGCGGTAGTCGCCGACGACCTTGCGGGCGCCGCTGCGGTCCAGCTGCCCCTTCGTCTCGGGCAGGAACAGCGCCACCAGCAGCAAGCCCAGCGCGGTGACGGCGAAGACGACGAGGTAGTTCCCGCGCCACCCGATCGTGCGGTTGACCAGCCCGCCCAGCGGCGGGGCGATCGTCATCAGGATGGACATCGCCGCGTTGGTCATGCCGAACATCGCCATGGCGCGCTCACCGCGGTAGAGGTCGCTGATGATGACGAACACCAGGACCACGGAAGTGCTCGCGCCGATTCCCTGCACGAACCGCGCGGCCAGCAGGAATTCGATGCTCGGGGCGATCGCGCAGCCCAGCGCGCCGATCAGCATGATCGAGTTCCCGATGAGCATGACGCCGCGCCGGCCGAACCGGTCCGAGAGCGGACCGTAGACGAGCGCGCCGAGGCAGTAACCCAGGAAGTTCAGGGTGATGGTCAGCTGCACGACCGAGCCCGCGACGCCGAGCTCACGGGCGATGTCCGGGAAGCTCGGCACGGACATGTCGATCTCGATGATGGTGCCGATCAGGGTGACGACCAGCAGCGCCGGGAGGTACTTCCCGGGTGTGGACCGGGTTTCTTGAGTCATTGTTCCGCTTCTCACGAGGGGACGGCGTTCACGACGTTCTCGAAGAATTCACCCCACTGCCGAGCGCATTCCTCGGGCTCTTCCAGATGCGCCATGTGTGACGCATTTGGGATTACCGTAACGCGAGCGTCCGGGAATCCCCGAGAATACGCACGACACACCTTGGGCGAGGTGAAATCGTGTTCGCCGCACGTTAGCAGAACGGGAATGCCCAACTCTGACAACCGGTCGGACCGGTGATAGGAGCGCAGATTCCCCGATACCTGGAATTCGGTCGGACCCCACATCGCGTCGCGCACGATGGGACTCGCCGCGGCCGAGCCGTGCGCCAGCACGTCCGGCCACGGCTGCCGCCTGCACAGGTACCGCTCGGCGAAGTGCAGCATCGCGTCGGCCTGCGCCGAGCCTCCCGGAACGCCCCGCACGGCCGCGCTGATCGCCGAGGCCACCCGCGGCGGCATCCGCATCAGGAGGTCCTGCATCTCGCGTTCGTGGCGCCGGACGCTGAGCACCGGCGAATGCAGCACCAGGGAGGCCAGGCCAGGCGACCCGCGCAGCGCGAGGTCGCAGGCGATCATGGTGCCGAAGGAGTGGGCGTACAGGTGGAAGCGGTCGAACCCGTGGGCCCGCACCACTTCCGCCAGCTCGTCGACGAACCGGGACAACCGCCACAGCTCTGAGTCGTCCGGGCGATCCGATCGGCCGCAGCCGAGCTGGTCGTAGACCAGCACCGGGTGCGCGGGAAGCAAACCGGCCACCGGCCGCAAGTAGTCGTGCGGGGTGCCCGGTCCGCCGTGCACCACCACGACCGGTACTCCCGGAGCTCCGGGGTTGAGCAGCTCGCTCCACACCCGGCCGCCCGGCACTGCGATCCGCACCCCCGCGCCCGGCTCGGCGTCGTGCTCGATCATCGAGTCCTCCCCAGGCCTTCGGCGATGTTCGCCACGTGCGGCATCGCGTTCATGCTCAAGTGGTTCCCCGGCACCGGGAAGTGCCGCCAGCCGCCATGGGCCAGCTCCCGCCAATGCCGGTCCTGCCCCGCGGGGAAGTCCGGGATCTCCTCCTGGTGCGAGAAGAACACGACATCGCCCGAGTACGGCTGGGGCACGTAGCGGTGCATCGCCTCGTTGTGCCTGCACCAGGTCTCCAGATACCTGGGCAGGAACTCGGCGGCCAGCATCTCCTCGAACACCGTTCCGCGCGCCGACCGGGCCAGGTGGTCGATCTTGTCCTGCAAACCGTCCAGGGCTTCGACTTCGGCGAGCGGGAAGATCTCCGGTGGCAGCCCGTAGCGCACCAGGTAGTGCAGGATCTCCACTTCCGACATCCGGTCCGGCAGGTGCCCGTGCGCGGGACTGTCGATCAGCACCGCTTCGAGCGCGCACCCGGTGCGCCGGAACACCAGTTGGGCCATCTCGTAGGCCACGATGCCGCCGAAGGAAGCCCCGCCGAGCCGGTACGGCGGTTTGAGGCCCAGCTCATCGAGCATGTCCACATAGGACTCGGCCATCCGCTCGATGGTGTCGAACTCGGCCAGCCCGTCGAGCATCGGCGAGCGGATCACGAACACCGGCTGGTTCTCGGGCAGGCACTGCGCCAGCTCCCGGTAGAAGTACACGTCTCCGCCGACCGGGTGCACCAGCACGAGCGGCGCGACCAGGTCCGGCTCGCCCTGCTTGACGCGCACCACCGACCTGGCGGGCGCCCGTTCCGGCGACTGCCGGCGCAGCTGCTCCAGCAGCGCGGCCGGCGTGTGGCGCGGCAACGCCATGAACTCGAGGCGACGACCGGTGCCGCGCTCGATCCGCGACACCAGCTGCACGGCCGCGAGCGAATCGCCGCCCTGCTCGAAGAAGTCGTCCTCCTGGCGCACCCCGGTCACTCCCAGCACGGCTCGCCACGCCTCGTCGACGACGGACTCGAGCTCGCCCACCCCTGCGGGGACCTCCGCTGCTTCGGTGCGGGCGGGACCGCGCCCGATCCAGTGCTCGGTGCGGTCGAATGCGTAGCCGGGAAGCCGAACCCGGTCGGCCGGGCCGAGTCCGAACAGCGCGCCGGCGTCGATCGCCGCCCCCGCCGCGTGCGCAGTGCCGAGCGCGGCCAGAGCGGTGGCGTGTTCACCGCCGCGTCCGGGCATGGCCGCGATCGCCGGCGCACCGCCCCGGCGGGGGTTCTTGCGGGCGAACCTGGTCAGCGCCCGTCCCGGCCCGACCTCCACCAGCAGTGCGTCCTCCGTTCCCTCCGAGTCGTGCAGGCGGTCCAGCCCAGCGGCGAAGGCGACCTGCTCGCGCAAGTGCCGAACCCAGTACCCCGGCCGGGTCACCTCGTCCGGGTCCGCCCAGTCACCGGTCAGCCCGGACACGAACGGCGTTGCCGGGTGGTGCGCCTCGACCCCGTCGAAGGCCTTCTCGAACTCGGCGAGAACCGGGTCCAGCAGCCGCGAGTGGAAGGCCCGCTCCACGGACAGCCGCTTCGCGGTGACACCGCGCTCGGCGAGTTCGGCGGCGCACCGCTCGATCGCCTCGACCGCCCCGGACAGCACGCAGCTGTCGGCGTCGTTGACGGCCGCGAGGTCCAAACCGTGCTCCTCCGCCCGGACCTCATCGGCGGGGAGGGGGACTGCCAGCATCGCGCCGGGCTCGGTCGCGGCCATCGCTCGTGCTCGCGCGCACACCAGCCGCAGTGCGTCCGGCAACGAGAACACCTCCGCCAGGCAGGCCGCCACGTACTCGCCCAGGCTGTGCCCGAGCATCGCGGAGGGCCGCAGTCCCCAGGACAGCAGCAGCTTCGCGAGCGCGTACTCGGCCACGAACAGCGCCGGCTGGGTGAACAGCGGTTCGTGCACCCGCGCGGTGCGCCCCAGCAGGTCCTGCTCGTCCACTCCGGGGAAGGCCTCCCGCAGCAGCGAAGCACATTCGTCCACAGCGGACTTGAAGACGGGTTCGGCGTCGTAGAGACCGGTTCCCATTCCTTCGTACTGGGCGCCTTGACCGGGGAAGAGGAAGACCACCGGTCGCCCCTCCCTCGCCGGGACGCAGTCGTCCACCGGTTGGTCGAGCGCGTCGAGCAGCGCGGCCCGATCGGCTCCGACGACCACTCTGCCGAACTCGAACCGGCGCCTCGCCGCCAACAGCGTGTAGCCCACCCGGCCCAGGTCGGCATCCGGCTTCTCGACCAGGTGCGCCGCCAACGCGCGCGACTGCCGCTGCACGGCCTCCCGGGTGCGGCCTGACAGCACCAGCAGCTTCCGGGTGCCGTCGGGCTCCGCGCGCCGCGCGGGAGCAGGCGCCTGCTCCAGGACGACGTGGGCGTTGGTGCCACCGATGCCGAACGAGCTGACCCCGGCCCGGAGCACGTCCCCGCGCCACTCCCGGTGCGCGGTGCCGACGGTGAAACCGCTGCCGTCCAACTCCAGTGCCGGATTCGGCTCGCGGTAGTGCAACGTCGGCACCAGTTCGCGCTTCTCCAGGCACAGCACGGCCTTGATCAGCCCGGCGATGCCGGAGGCGGCGTCGAGGTGGCCGATGTTGGTCTTCACCGCGCCGAGCACGCGGTCCGGCCCGGTGGCGCCGTCGCCGAACGCCGCGCGCAGCCCCGCGAACTCGATCGGATCTCCCAGGGCGGTGCCGGTGCCATGCGCCTCGACGTAGCCGATCGTGGCCGGGTCGACCCCTGCCCGCCGGTGCGCCGCCCGGATCACCGCGGTCTGCCTGCGGGCGCTGGGGGCGGTGTAGCCCACCTTGTCGTGCCCGTCGTTGTTGATCGCCGAACCCTTGATCACCGCTCGCACCGGGTCGCCGTCGGCCAGCGCCCGCGCCAGCGGTTTGAGCACGACCAGACCGACGCCCTGACCTTCGACGGTGCCCTGCGCCTCGGCGTCGAACGCGCGGCAGTACCCGTCCGGGGAGAACACCATGCCCTCCTGGTGCAAGTACCCCGCGGTGCCGAGCTTGCCGATCGACACTCCGCCCGCGAGCGCCACGTCGCAGTCCCCCACCAGCAGCGCCGACGCGGCTTGGTGCACCGCGACCAGCGACGACGAGCACGCCGTCTGCACGGTGACGGCCGGCCCGGTCAAGTTCAGGCGGTAGGCGGTCTTGGTGGGCAGGAAGTCGGGCCGGTTGTGGATCATCGCTTGGTACTCGCCCGCGGGGTCCAGCGGCGCCAGCGCCGGGCGTACGTGCTCGTCCAGGTAGCCGTTGTGCCCCACCCCGGCGAACAACCCGATGCTGCCGCCGTGGCCGCGCGGATCGTGGAACGCGTCCTCCAGCGCGTGCCAGGCGCATTCCAGGAAGACCCGGTGTTGCGGGTCCATGATCTCGGCTTCCCGGCGGGAGAAGCCGAAGAACGCGGCGTCGAACCCGGCGATGTCGCGCAGTCTGCTCTGGGCGGGCACGTAATCGGGGTGTTCGAGCACATCGGCGTCGACTCCCGCCGCGCGCATCCCTTCGAGGTCGTGCCGGACGATCGACTCGTGCCCGGCGGTGAGGTTGTGCCAGAACTCGGTGACGTCGTCGGCATCGGGGAAGCGGCAGGCCATGCCGATCACGGCGATGTCCTGGTCCGCCACCGGAGCCACCGCTCCCGCGGAATCGTCCACTTCGGACTGTCCGGTGAGGTGCGAGGCGAGCTCGGCGATCGTCGGATGGGTGAACAGGTCGTTGAGCCGGACCCGTCCGCGCCACGGTTCGGCGAGCCTGGCGTGCGCCTGGGTCAGCAACACCGAGTTCCCTCCGAGGTCGAAGAACCGGTCGTGCACGCCGACCCGCTCCAGTCCCAGCACCTCCTGCCACACGCGGGCCAGCTCGGCTTCGACCTCGCCACGCGGGGCGACCTGCCGGATCGCGGACTCCGCACCGGGCACCGGCAGCGCGAGGACGTCGAGCTTCCCGCTGTAGGTCAACGGGATCTCGGCCAACCCGACGAGCGCCGAGGGCATCGCGTGCGGTGGCAGCAACTCCGCCAAGTGCCGCCGCAACGCCTCCTCGTCGACGCCTTCATCGGCTGCGGAGACGTAGTAGCCGACCAGCCGTGCCGCCGCCGGAGCGCCGCGCGGGGAGAGGACGCGCGCCAGGCCGTGCCGCACGGCCGGGTGCCCGGACAGCGCCGCCTCCACCTCGCCGAGGTCGATGCGATGACCCCGCAGCTTGACCTGGTTGTCGCCACGGCCGAGGAACTCCAGTTCACCGTCACCGAACCACCGCACGAAGTCCCCGGTGCGGTACAGCCGGTGCCCGTCGACGAACCGCCGCGCGGTCAGCTCCGGGTCACCGGTGTAGCCGTGCGCGAGTCCGGTGCCGCCGATGTGCAGTTCGCCCACGGCCCCGACCGGCAGCGGCATCCCGCCCCGGCCGAGCACGTGCGCCTGCTCACCGGGCAGGGCGCGGCCGATGCTCACCGGTTCGGGCCCGCCGAGCTCGCCGCGGTAGGTCCGCGAAGTCGACCAAATCGTGGTCTCGGTCGGGCCGTAGACGTTGACGACCTCGGCGAAGTGCTCCAGCGCGACCGCCAGCAGGTGTCGTTCCAGCTTCTCGCCGCCCACCAGCAACCGCGTCGCGGTGGTGCTCCGCAGGACTTGGCGCTTCATCTCCAGCAGGCTCGGAGTCATCTGGACGAAGTCCAGGCCCGCGCAGTCCAGTTCTGGGATCATCGGGTCGGCCAGCACGATGCTGCCGCCGGTGAGCAACGTCAGCCCGTACTCCAACCCGAAGATGTCGAAGACGTGATTGGTCATGCTGCACGTGCGCAGCGGGCCGGAGCCCGCGAAGTGCCGCCGGCGGACCGCTTCCACCGTTCGGGTCACCGCGCGGTGCCCCACCACCACGCCCTTCGGGTCGCCGGTGCTACCGGAGGTGTGCAGCACGTAGGCCGGTTCATCGCCGGTCATCGGCTTCTCGCGGTCGGCGGCGTCCTCCCGGCCGATCAGCGCTTCGGTGTCCGGGTCGTCGAGCACGACCACGTCCAGCTCGGGCCACCGCCGCTCGACGCGGTCGGCGTGGCGCAGTTCGGTCACCACGCCCCGCGCACCACTGCCGGTGATCATGCGGTCGATGCGGGCATCGGGGTAGCTCGCGTCGACGGGGATGTAGGCCCCTCCGGACTTGAGCACGGCCAGCAGCCCGATGATCAGCCGTGGGCCGCGGTCGAGCAGCAACAGGAACCGCTCGCCCTCCCCCGCTGTGCTCTCGAGGTGCCGCGCGAGCCGGTTCGCTTCGGCGTTGAGGCGCGCGTAGCTCAGCACCTGCCCGTCGTGCTCCACCGCCGGGGCGTGCGGGGACCGGGCGGCGTGCAGTTCGAAACCCCGGTGCAGCAGGGGATGCGCGGGTTCGGCGGAGCCGGTGTCGTTCCACTCCGCTTGCCGCGCCAGATCGGACTCGTCGGTCAGGTCGAGCCGGTCGGCTGCCGCGTCCGGAGCTTCCACGAACCGGGTGAGCACCGATTCGATGCCGCGCAGCAACCGACGAGCGGTCTCCGGGGCGATCAGCTCACCCGCGAAGTCCAGCACCAGCGCGACGTTCTCCGCGTCCTCCACCACGGACAGGACCAGCGGGTAGTCGCGCTTCTGGTGCCGGAAGCGGAAGACCGGGCGCGGGTCGGACCCCTCGACCGCGGAAGCCGGGTAGTTCTCGTAGATGAACAGCGTGTCGAACAGCCGCCTGCCCGCCGGTTGCAGTGCCGCGAGGTCGACCGCGCTGCGAGCGTTGGCCTCCTGCACCGAATCCTGGACGCCGCGGATCTCGTCGAGCACGGTGCCGGTCCCGTCGTGGCGCACCACCAGCGGCACGGTGCTCAGGAACAGGCCGACGGCCTCGTCGATGCCCGCCACCGGCAGATCGCGTCCCGCGAGCACCGTGCCCACGACGGTGGTGGTGCTGTTGCCGTAAGCGGCCAGCAACCGGTGCCACGCGTACTGCAGGACGGCGTTGAACGTGACCCCACCGCTCGCCGCCGCGCCACGCGCCTTCCGGACCAGGTTCGCGGCGAGCACCTGCGTCTCCTGGCGCTGGTCCTCGACCTGCGAGCGAGTGCCGAGGTCCACGTGCCGCTGCTCCGGTCGCAGCAGGCCGCCGAGATCGCACGGTTCTTCCGCGCCTCGCACCTGTTCGCGCCAATACGCGTCGTGCGTCCCGACCGCCCGGCTCAGGTGCCGATGGCCGGCAGGCGCGTGGTCGGTCGGCCGTGGCACCGGCGTGCCGTCGCGCAATGCCCGGTAGGCGGCGTGCACGGCGTCGACCAGGAGCGGACTGCTCCACCCGTCGAGGATCGCGTGGTGGGTGTTGAGCAGGCAGGTGCACCGCCCGTCCGAGAACCGGAACAGCCGCACCCGGAACAAGCCCGGGGTGCCGAGGTCGTACGGGACGGCCCGGTCTTCGGCGAGCAGTTCGTCGAACGCCCGCTGCGGATCGGGGTGCCCGGTGAGGTCGTGGTACCGCCAGTCCACCTCAGCGTGGCCGGCCACCACCTGCACCGGCTGGTGGTGCCAATCGAAGTAGGTGCGCAGCGCGCCGAACGAACGCTGCGCGGCTTCCCACGCCCGGCGCAGCAGGTCCGGGTCCAGGTCCGCGTGGTAGTCCCACACCGCCTGCACCCGGTAGGCGTCGTCGACATCGCCGTGGCGCATCGCGTGCGCCAGCAGCCCCTGCTGGAGCCCGGTGGCGGGCAGCACGTCGTCGAGCTCCCGTTCGTCCTGCAACCGATCCAGCTGCGACTGGGGCAGGACGCCGTCCACGTCGCTGCCGGTGAGGTAGGCGCGCGGCCGATCGGCGACGGCGGCGACCAGGTCGGTGAGCCGCCGTTCGAAAGCCCGGGCCAGCTGCGCGCTCTCGGCGTCCGGCAGCCGGGTGCCCAGGCGGAACCGCAACCGCCCCCCGACGACCAGGCCGGCCAGGTTCACCGCGTACGGCAGCGCGTTGTCCGGGTGCATCGCCTGCCCGGCGGGTTCGTCGGTGATCCGCCAGTGCTCGCCTGCGCCGTCGTCGACTTGGCCGAGGTAGTTGAAGCACACCGGCGGCAGCGGGCGCTCGTAGCCGACCGCCGGCCCGTAGTCGACACCGTTGCCCGGCACGGAGCGCAACGACTCCTTGACGTCGATCAGCGTGTCCACCTCCGCGTTCGCGGTGCGCAGCGCGAAGGGGTGCAGCGAAGTGAACCAGCCGACGGTGCGGGTGATGTCGAGGTCGTCGGCGAGGTCTTCGCGGCCGTGTCCTTCCAGCACCACACCGTGCTCGGTCGCACCGGTCAGCTCGGTCAGCGCCGGCGCGAACGCGGCCAGCAGCAGCTCGTGCACGCCGGTGCGCAGGAAGCGCGGGCAGTCGTGCAGGACGCGACGGGTCAGCTCGCGATCGAACTCCAGCTCCAGCTCGACCGGTTCGCGTGCGGGGCGCAGCGCTTCCGGCACCGGAACGGCCACGCCGTCCCAATAGGACAGTTGAGATTCCTGCGCGTCGGACCGTTCGGCCAGCGCTCGCGCCCACTGCCGGGTGCTGGTGGGTTTCGGACCGAAGTCCTCGCCCGCGTAGGCCGCGCGGAGGTCGTCGAGGAGGATGCGCCAGCTCACCGCGTCCACCGCGATGTGGTGCACCGCCAGGAAGAGCCGGTGTCCGCCATCGGCGTACCCGCGCAGGCGCCCGACGGCCAGCAGCGGACCTCGGGTCAAGTCGAAGCCGGATTGCCAGGCGGTGAGCACCTCGTCCAAAGCTCGCCGGAACCCGTCCGTCCCTTCGGCACCGGGCAGGGTGCGCACGTCGAGTTCGCGGATCGCCGGGACCACCACGTCCCCGTCGTAGCGGTAGCCGTCCGCCGATTCCCGCATCCGCAAGGCGTCGTGCCTGCCGAGCACGGCCGCCACCGCGTCGCGCAGCGCACCCTCGTCCAAGTCCGGCGTCCTGATCAGGAAGGACTGGTTCCAGTGGTGCGGGGCGGTGAAGCCCTGCGCGGCGAACCACGAGTGGGCGGGCAGCGGCGGGACTCCGCCGTCGAGCACGCCCTGCTCCGCCCGGACCTCGCGCCGCACGGCGGCGCCCGGGAGGACCTGCTCGCAGAAGCTCTCGATCGTGCGGTGCGCGAACACCTCGCGCACGCCCACCGAAATCCCCAGTTCGCGGCGCAACCGGCTCGTCATGCGGATGGCGACGATGCTGTCCACCCCGGCCCGCAGCAGATCGTCGCGGATGCCGAGCCCCGCGGCCGGCACACCCAGCACTTCGGCCCACACGTCACGCAAGCGGGTCTGCGCGGCGGTGCGCGGCGCGACGTGCGCGGACGTGGCGGGCACCTCCGGTTCGGGCAGGGCCGACCGGTCCAGCTTGCCGTTCGCGCTCAACGGCGGTTCGACCAAGCGCAGCAGCTGTTCGGGCACCATGTACTCCGGCAGCCGTTCCGCGAGCAGCGCGCGCAGTTCGGCGGTGTCCAGCTGCTCAGGCGCGAGGTAGTAGCCGATGAGGGCCTGCACCCCGCCGGTGCCCCGGACCACCGCGACGGCCTGGTCGATGCGCGGATGCCGGGCGAGGGCGCTTTCGACCTCGCCCAGTTCCACGCGGTAGCCGTTGAGCTTCACCTGGAAATCGGTGCGCCCCAAGAACTCCATCCACCCCGAACGCGACCACCGTCCGAGGTCGCCCGTCCGGTACAGCCTGCCCAGAGCCGGGTGCTCCACGTACCGAGCCGCGGACAACTCGGGATCACGCCAATACCCCAGCGCCACGCCCGCCCCACCGATGTGGATCTCACCGGGCACGCCGACCGGGGCGGGGTCGCCCGCCGCGGTGAGCACGTGCATGCGCTGACCTGGCATGGCCACGCCGTAGGGGATGCTGGTCCACTCCGGATCGACCGCGCCGATCTCGAACCAGACCGACCAGATGCTGCCCTCGGTGGCCCCGCCCAAGCTCACGACCTCCGACTCCGGGCGCAGGGCGCGGATGCGGTCCGGCAAGCTCGTGGGAATCCAGTCGCCGCTCAGCAGCACCAGGCGCAGCGGTTCGAGCGGCTCCGCCTCGTCCACCAGCAGGCCGGCCAGTTGCGGCACGGTGTTCCACACCGTCACCTGGTGCCGCCGAACCAGCTCGGCCCAGTGCGCCGGGTCCTTCGAACGCCGCTGATCGGGGAACACGATGGCGCCGCCCGCGGCGAGCAACCCGAACAGGTCGTAGACCGACAGGTCGAAGCTCAGCTCCGAGACCGCGAGCACCCGGTCGCCCGTCCCGGCGCCGAACCGCTCGTTGACGGCCAGCACCGTGTTGAGCGCGCCGCGATGGGAGATCGTGACTCCCTTCGGACGCCCGGTCGAACCGGACGTGAAGATCACGTACGCGACGTCGTCCGGGGCGACCGCCGGCAGCACGACGTCCACCGGCTCCGCGGCCAGCGCGTCCTCGACGACGATCAGTTCGAAAGCGGCGAGGCCGTCGCGGACCTCGGCGCGCTCGTGCTCGGCGCGGGAGATCAACACCGTGGTCGCCCCGGCCTGCTCCAACACTTCGACCAAGCGCGCGACCGGCCAATCCACGTGCAGCGGCAGGTAACCCGCACCGGACTTCATGACCGCGGTGGTCGCCACGACCTGGTCGTAGCCCTTCTCCGCGAGCACCGCGATCAGCGGCGACGAGCGCCCTGCCAGCAGCCGTGCGACGTGGTCGCCGTCCCGCACCAGCTGGCGGTGCGTGTGGCTGCGTCCGGTGCCCGCGTCGACGACCGCCACCGCGTCCCAGAGGTCTTCCGCCTCGCACCGCGCGCGGTGCGCGCCGAACAAGGTGCCGTCCGCCGCTTCCCGCTCGGCGTCGTTCGCGTCCGCGATCAGGGCGAGGTCGGCCTCCGGCGTGTAGGACTCCCTGGGCAGGGTCCACTCCCCACCGGCGAGCTGCTCGATCAAGCTGACGAACAGCATGTTGAAGTGCTCGATGTCGGCGCGGTGGAACAGCTGCTCGACGTAGAGCCACTTCGCGGCGAACCCGTCGGCGGTCCGCACCGCCTGCAGGTCGATCCACGCCTGCGAAGTCTGCGCCTCCCAGTACCTGCGGCTGCGATCCTCGTCGTCGCTCAGGTGTGCGGCGCCCTCGAAATCGCGGGTGTCGCCGCCCACCGCACCCGTGAACACGATCGGCGAGACCGCCTTGGCGGTGTCCGATCCGTGCATCCGGGCGAAGTCGCGCTGCACCTGCACACCCGAGTAGAGGGCGTGCGAGACGTCCTCCCACAGCACGTCGTGGGTGCGGCGGGCGAGCAGTTCGGCGTCCCGGGGCTCGTCGACGAAGTGGTGCAGCACCGTGGAGGTGAAGTTGCCCAGGACGTTCCCGACGTCGGGCAGCACCGGCAAGCGGCGTGCGACGGTGACCGTGATCGGGAACTCGGTCGTCCCGGAGAAGTGCGCGAGGACGCTGCCGAACAGCGCGAGCAGCACGGACGACGGTGACAGGCCGCGGTTCGAGGCCTGCTCCGCGAACCGGTCCCACACCTCGGCGTCGATGTGCTCGGTGTGCTCGGCGAACCGCGGGTGCACCACCGCTTCCGGTGGTGTCCGGAACGGCAGCTCGCAACGGGCGGGCATCTCGGCCAGCCGCTGCTGCCAGTACGAGCGGTCGTCGGCGTACCACTGGGAGGAACGCAGCAGCTCGACGTGGTCCTGGTAGTCCTTGAAGCTCGCTGCGGGAAGCGCGGCCGGCGCCTGCTCGTCCCGGTAGAGCGCGTCGAGCCGCCGCAGCAGCGCGAGCCTGCTGCGCACGTCCACGGTGATGAGGTCGAAACCGGTATGCAGCACGCACCGGTCGGGAAGCCTGCTCACCTCGAAGGCGAACAGCGGGAACCGCTCCGGGTCGTGCACCTCGTGCGACATCCGGTCGCGCACGTCGGCCAGCAGGTCCTCGTCGGCGGCGGCGAACTCGTGCACCCGCAGCGCGTAGTGCGGCACCTCCGCGACGGGCAGCACCCGCTGGGACAACTCCTCCAGCGAGAACACCGTGCGCAGCACGTCGCACTCGGCGACGAGCCGGTTGATCGCGGCTTCGAGCCGCTCGGTGTCGAGATGCGGGTAGACGTGCTCGGTGTACACGTGGTTGGCGACGTTGCCGATCTCGTAACCGCCGAGGCGACCCACGAGGTACGCCTGCTGGAGGTCGGTCATGGCGAACCAGCCGCCCGGGTTCGCGCCGATCGCCGCGGGCAGCTCGCGCAGACCGGCTTCGCCGCGCACCGCGCCGAAGTCGCTCGGCGTGTAGCGGACCGCCTCGCGAGTCCGGCAGTGCTGGACGACGTCGGTCAGCGCCCGCACCACCGCGTCCCGCAACCGTTCGGTCGCCTCCGGCCCGATCCCGCTGTCGAGCCGAATCCGCAGTCGGCCGTCCGCGAGTTCGGCGAGCGCTGCCAACGCGGCGCCGGGGGCGACTCCACCGGGCATCGCCACGCCGGTCTCGCCTGGCACGATCCGCCAATCCCCGGTGCCCTCGTCGACGTTCCCGAGGAAGTTGAACCACACCGCTGGCAGGTCCCGGTAGCCGAACAGCGGGCCGTAGGACAGGCCGCGAGCGGGAATCGCGCGCAGCTCCTCCTTCACCGCCCGCACCGAGTCGCCCAGGTCCCCGCGGCACTGCAGCCGCGCCGGGAAGAAGGTGGTGAACCAGCCGAGGGTTCGGGTCACGTCGAGCCCGGCCGCGAAGTCCTCCCGCCCGTGCCCCTCCACCAGCACGTCGTGCCCGTCCTGCCCGGTGACCTCGCCGAGCGCCCGGCCCAGCGCGGTCAGCAGCAGTTCTTCGGTCGTGGTCCGGTAAGCGTGGTGGCAGTCGTCGAGCAGCAGAGCGGTTTCCGCCGCACCGAGCAGCACTTCCGCGCTCACCGGCGGCTGCGCGCCGTCGAGCGGGAATGCGGTGTCGAGCCGCGGCCGGGACTCCCAGAACTCCCGGTCGGCCTCGAAGTCGTGTTCGGCGACCGCACGCGTCCACTGTCGGTAGCTGGTGCCCTTGGCGCCCAGCTGCCGCCCTTCGCACAACGACCGCAGGTCCTCGGCCAGGACCCGCTGGCTCACGCCGTCCACGATCAGGTGATGCAGTGCGAAGAACACCCTGGCGCTGCCGTCGGCGAAGCCGTGCAGGTAGCCGAACGCGTGCAGCGGGCCGCAGGTGAGGTCGAACCCGCGCTGCCAAGCCGTGAGCGCGGCGCGCAGCGACCGGGAGAATTCCGGTGTGCCCTCCGCACCGGGCAGGTTGCGCACGTCGAGCACGTGCAGTCCGGTGTGGACCGGGTCAGCGGTGTAACGCTGCGCACCGTCCGCCCCGATGCGCAGCCGGAACGCGTCGTGGTGGGCGACCAGCTCGCGCAACGCGGCGTCCAACGCGGACGGCCGCAGTTCCGGGACGCGCACCTGGAACGCCTGGTTCCAGTGGTGCGGCCGGTCCAGCGGCAGGCCGAGGAACCACGATTGGACCGGCAGCAGGTCAGCGGGGCCTTCCAGCAGGCCCTGCTCGGTGCTGGTCACCAGCTCGGCCGCGGACCGTTCGGCGAAACCGTCGAGGCACTCGCGCAGCCGTTCCACCGTGCGGTGCGAGAAGACCTCGCGAACGGTGATCGGCACTCCGAAGTCCTGGCGGAGCCGTCCGGTGAGCCGGATCGCGACGAGGCTGTCCATTCCGTGCCGGGACAAGTCCGCGCGAACGCTGAGCTCCCCCGGCTCCAAGCCGAGCACGACCGCGCACAGCTCCCGCAGACTCTTCTCGGTCTCGTCCCTGGGCTCGGCGAACTCCGACACCCGCGGTGCGCGCGGTTCGGGCAGCGCGGCGCGGTCGAGCTTGCCGTTGGCCGTCACCGGGATCGCGTCCAACCGCACCAGCGCGGCGGGCACCGCGTGCTCCGGCAAGGCGCCGCGCAGCAAGGATTCCAGCTCGTCGTCGAGCGCCCGATCCGCCGCGTAGTACCCCACCAGCTGCTCGTCGCGAACGACGGCCGTCCCGCGGCGGACCTCGGGGTGGCGTTCCAGGCCCGCCTCGATCTCGCCGAGCTCGATGCGGAAACCCCTGACCTTCACCTGGGAATCGGCGCGTCCCACGAAGACGACGTCACCGTCGGGCAAGCGCTGCACCAGGTCACCCGTGCGGTAGAGCCGCTCCCCTGGGACAGCCGGGTCCGTGATGAACCGTTCGCCGGTCAGCTCCGGCAGGTTCAGGTAACCCCGAGCGAGGCCCACCCCGCCGAGGTGCAGTTCGCCGACCGCGTGAGCGGGCAGCGGCACGCCTGCGCCGGTGAGCACGTGCACCCGCATGTTGTCGATCGGCTTGCCCAGCCGCACCTGCCCCAACCGGTGATCGGAGCAGTCGTGGTGCAGGACGTCGATGGACGCCTCGGTGGGGCCGTACAAGTTGTGCACCTGCACGTCCGGCAGCAGCGCGTGCACCTCGCGCACCTGGGAGAGCTTGAGCTCCTCCCCGCTGCAGAACAGCAAGCGCAATCCGCGCAGCGCCGCCGGATCAGGGCCGCCGGGTGAGCGCAGCGAGTCGGTGAACGCGGCGAGCATGGACGGCACGAAGTGCACGACCGTGACGCGCTCGCGATCGATCAGCCCCACCAGGTGCTCGGGGTCCTTGTGCCCGCCGGGGTCGGCGAACACGACCGCCGCGCCGAACCAGTTGGCCCACAACAACTCCCACACCGACACGTCGAAGGAGTACGGCGTCTTCTGCAGCACGCGGTCGTCGGGGCTCAGCGGGAAGCGCCGGTTCATCCACCGGATCCGGTTCACCAGGCCCCGGTGCTCGCAGAGCACGCCCTTCGGCCGGCCGGTGGTGCCCGAGGTGTAGATGGCGTAGGCCAAGTCCTCCCCGCGAACGGCGAGCCCGAGGGCGGTGGTGGGCTGGTCCTTCCCGAGCGCGGGGTCGTCGACGGCGACCGCGGGCACCTCGCGGTCCCACTCGGCGGCTCGCACCCGGTCGGTGAGCACGACCGGCGTCGCGGTGTCGCCGAGGACGAACCGGATCCGCTCCTCCGGCCACTCGGGGTCGACCGGTACGTAGGCGCATCCCGCCTTCAGCACGGCCAGCACCGCCACCACGAGGTGTTCACCGCGGTCCAGCAGCAGGCACACCAGGCTCCCCTCGCCCACAGCGCGCTCGCCGCGCAGCGCGTGCGCGACGCGGTTGGCCCGTTCGTCCAGCTCGCGGTAGGTCAGGCTCCGTTCCTGGTGCACCACGGCGATCAAGTCGGGGGTGCGCCGGGCCTGCGCTTCGAAGAGGGCCACCGCGGTGTCCGGGCCCCCGTGGTCGACGGCGGTCGCGTTGCCGGCTTCCAAGGACCGCAAGCGATCCGGTCCCACGAGGCCCAACGACGACATCGGTTCGTCCACATCGGACTCTACGGCGGCCCCGAGGCAGACCAGGTACGAGTCGAGGACCTCCGCCACGAGGTCCGGTTCGTAGCGCGCCACCGCGCACGTGGCGGTCAACGACGTGTCGTCGCCCTGGTCCTTCGCAATGATCGAGATGCCGAACTTCTCCGCCACGTCCGAATACGGCAGCACGTGGTGTTCGGTGCCCGATTTCTCCGGAGCCGCGCGGAAGTTGTGGTAGGTGAACAGCACCCGGACCAACTCGGCCAGGTCCGCGGCACCACCGGGCAGGTCGTCGGTGAGCATGTCCAGGTTGAGCTGCTGGTGCTCGTTGAGCCAGAGCACCTGCTCGTGCACCCGGCGCGCGTTGCCCTGGAACGACTCGTCCGGGCGGTGCTCGGCGATCAGCGGGAGGGTGGTGATGAACGGGCCGACGGCGGAGTCGAACCCGGCTGGGCGGTTGCCGACGGTCGTGGCGACCGCGAAACCGGAACGACCGCCGGAGAACTCGGTGAGCACGTGGTGCAGCGCGGTGAACAGCACCGCGTAGGGGCTGATCCGATGCCGGCGGGCGAAGTCCGCGACCGCCCGGTGCAACCGGGGGCCGAGGTTCCTGGACGTGGTCACGGCACTGTTGTCCGCCGTCACGTCCGAGACGCGCCCCAGCGCCGGCTGTTCGGCACCGGCGAGCCGGCGGGACAGTTCCGCGCGGGCGGCGCGGTGTTCCGGCGACCGGGTCTCGATCTCCTGGTTCGCGGCGTGGTCGATGAAATCCGGTTCCCGGTCCAGGTCCGTGCGCGGCGGCGGAGCTCCGCCGCCGGCGAGGACGTCGTGCAGTTCCGCCAACCGCCCGGCCAGGACCTCGGTGGACGGGGCGTCGGAGAGCATGTGGTGGTGGGTGAGGCCGACGACCGCGCCTCCACGATCGGTGAACTCCACCACCTCCGGCACGACCAGGGCCCCGTCCTGGAGCGGGAACCCGATGCGCGCCCGACCGGCGCGCAGGGAGTCCAGCTCGGCCGCCGGGATCCGGGTCGTGCCGACTTCGAACGCGTCGACGGGCAGCAGGGACCAGCCGAGGTCCTCGTGCACGCGGGTGCGCAAGATCGGCTCCTGCTCCAGCAGGGCTCGCACGGCCCGCCGCGCGATCTCGGGGTCGCCCTTCGGCAGGTCCACGAACAGCGGGATCGTGTAGGTGCAGCCGAGCGCGTCGATGCGGCTCTGCAGGTACATGCCCCGCTGCACGGAGAACAACCTGCGGCCGGAGCGGTCTCCGGGAACCTTGTGCACCGAAGTGGCCCGCGCGCGTTCCGGCGAGTCGATCCCGTTGACGCGCAGCAGTTCCAGCAGCTCGTCCTTCACCTCGGACACCCGGTCCCGCAGTTCCTGCGGGAACCCGGCCTCCTTGTCGAAGGAGAACCCGAGGCGGCCGTTGTCCTTGCACCAGACCAGCACGCGTCCCGCGCGGAGTTCGTGCAGCAGCTCCAGCTCACGCATCACAGCTCTCCCTCTTCCCGGTCCGCCTCGGTGTCCGCGCCGAAGCGCGCGGCGAGACCGGCGATGGTGTCCAGCTCGTAGAGGTCGCGCAGCGACATCTCGTAGCCCAGTTCCTGTTGGAGCACGCGGACGAGCCGCATCGCCGAGAGCGAAGTGCCGCCCAGCGCGAAGAAGCTCTCCACCGCGCTCAGCTCGTCCGGTGAGCGGTGCAGGACGCGGGACCAGGCCCGGGTGAGCGCCCACTGCTCGGCGCCGGCGGGTTCCACGTACGCCGACGCGACGCGCACCGCGGGCAACCGATCGGTCGCGACCTTCCCGTTGGCGCTCAGCGGGAGCTCGTCGAGAACCGCGTACCCGCCGGGGAGCATGTACGCGGGCAGGAGGTCGGCGAGTTCGGCGGTGAGGACTTCGGTGAGGTCGCGAGCGTCCGCTGCGCTGCTCGGCGCGGACAGCTCTTCGGCCGAGACCCGGCCCGCGAGCATCGTGTGCACCCCGCGCTCCGTCGGGTGGAACCCCAGCGCGCAGGTACCGATCCCCTCATCGTGCAGCCTGTCGCGCAGCCGCTGGAACAGGAATCCCGCGGACAACCGCGCTACGTCGGTGTCCTCGCCTTCCCAGCTCACCACGCACCGACCGGACCGCAGCACCGCGTAGGCATCGGTGACGCGGTCGAACACGCCGAACTCGGCGAGGTCGACACGACGCGTGCCGTCCTGCTCGGCGTACTCGTCGTCGCCGGTGCGGGCGAATCCGGCCAACCGCAGCCGTTCCGGCGCGAATCCGCCCGAACCGGTGCCCGGACGGATGCGGCACAGCACGGTGTCGTCGTCGGTGATCCGCTCGTCCACCACCTCCACCTCGTGCGGCACGCCCCGCGCTTCGAGCTCCGCGGTGAGCAGCCCCAGCAGGTGCCCGGCTTCCAGCACGGCGAACTCGCGGGATCGTTCGCCCTGCAGCGGGACGATCGCGGGCCAGTGCGCCACCAGCGCGATCTCGTCCCCTCCGCCGAGGATCCGCTCGGCCAGCGCGTGTCCGCGGAGTTCGCCGGTCAACGGGTGGTGGTAGTACGCGCCGCGCAGGCTCTGCTCGTCGATGCCCGCGAACACGCGCACCGCGTAGCTCCCGCCCGCGGACGGGTAGCGGTACTTCGGGGTCGCCCGGCCGGGCAACTCCACCGCGGCGCAGCACCCCAGCACCGCGGCCCACCCGGCCACGTCGAGCCGGGCACCGCCTCGTATCGGGGCCGCCGTGTCGCGCACCTCGTCGTGCCGCTTGCGGATCAGGCCGAGGTCCACGTCCTCGTCCAGGAACCGCCGGTAGCTCTTGGCCACGGCGTGCACCTCGGGATCCGGCGCGTGGCCGAGGCGGCGCCCCGGTTCGGCGTCGTGCAGCACGCCGTGCGCGGCCAGCAGGAACCCGGCGCGGTCGAGTTCGGCGTCCCCGGTTTCGCCGAGCCGACGTTCGGCGGCTACCAAGTGGCCGACGAGGCGGTTGCGGTCCTCGTCGTCCTGGATGGTGACCACCGCTCGGTCCACTCCGGGAAGGCGGGACAGCTTCGCGGTGATCTCCTCCAGCTCCACGCGGTAGCCGTTGAGCTTCACCTGGAAATCGGTGCGCCCCAAGAACTCCATCCACCCCGCGCCCGACCACCGGCCGAGATCACCGGTGCGGTACAAGCGCCCCAGCACCGGGTGCTCGACGAACCGGGCACCCGACAACCCCGGGTCACCCCAGTACCCCAGCGCCACGCCCGTTCCACCGATGTGGACCTCGCCGACGACGCCCACCGGGCAATGCCCGCCCCACGAATCCAGCACGTACATGCGCTGGTTCGGCATGGCAACGCCGTACGGGATGCTCGTCCACTTCGGATCCACGGCACCGATCTCGAACCAGACGGACCAGATGCTGCCCTCCGTCGCCCCGCCCAGGCTCATCACCACGGAGTGCGGCGCGGCGCGGCGAAGGGCGTCGGGCAGTGCGGTGGGAATCCAGTCGCCGCTGAGCAGGAACGTCCGCAACGACGCGAGGCTGCCCGGTTCGGCGCCCACCTGGTCGACGAGCAACCCGGCGAGTTGCGGCACGCTGTTCCACAGGGTGATCTCGTGCCGCTGCACCAGGTCGGCCCACTTCGCCGGGTCCCTGGTGTCCTCCTGCGCCGGGAAGACGACGGTCCCGCCGACGCCGAGCACGCCGAAGAGGTCGTAGACCGACAGGTCGAAGCTCAGCTCCGAGACCGCGAGCACGCTGTCACCGGGACCGACGCCGAACCGGTCGTTGACCGCCAGGATCGTGTTCACCGCGCCCCGATGGCTGATCGTCACGCCCTTGGGAGTACCGGTCGAACCCGAGGTGAAGATCACGTAAGCGGTGTCGTCCGCGGTGACGGCGGGCAGCCGCACCGACGGATCCGGGTCCGCCGACAGCAGGTCCTCGATGACGACCAGTTCGACGCCGTCGAGCGCCGCGACGTCCTCGCGCAGCCGCTGCGCGTTCGAGACCAGCAGCGTCCGCACGCCTGCCTGCGCCAAGACCTCCCCGACCCGGCCACCGGGCCACTCCGCGCTCATCGGCACGTAAGCCCCGCCGGCGCCCATGATGCCGAGAGCACCGACTGCCTGCAGGTAGCCCTTCTCGGCGAGCAATCCGACCAGGGTTCCTGCGGCGCCGTCCAGCAACCCGGCCGCGACCGAGTGCGAATCGCGGTGCAGCTCGGCGTAGCAGAACCGCTCGTCACGCGCGGCGTCGACCACCGCGGTCCGCCGCCCGAATTCCGGGTCGCCCTTCCCGATCTCGCACAACGACACCAAGGTGGCCTCACTGCCGGGGCGGTGGTGGTCGTTGGCCTGCTCGATCAACGCGAGGTCGGCGGAGGGCAGCGGCGGGACGGGGAACGAGTCCGCCTCCCAGTCCAGCTCCGCGAGCCTCTCCAACAGCCAGCAGTACGCCGCGTGCATGTCCTCGACGACCTGCTCGTCGAAGAGCTGTTCCACGTAGTCCCACTCCGCGACGAATCCCTCGGCCGTCTCGTAGGCCTTGTTGTCCAGCCACACCTGCGAGGTCTGCGAGATCGAGTGGTCCACACCCAGGTAATCGCCGTCGAGCACCAGCTCGAACAGGTTCGCCGAGCTCCCCGACCCGAGCGTGCTGGTGAGCACCGCGGGCGCGACGACCTGGTCGACCGGCAGCCCGCGGGTGGTCTTGAGCAAGCGCTGCACGTCGACGCCGTCGAACAGGTTGTGGTCGATGTCCCGCAGCAACTCGTCGTGCACCTGCCGCAGCTTCGCCGCGATGCCCAGGTCTCGACGTGTGCGGTGGTCGAACAACCCGAGCACGGTGAAGTCTCCGACGAGATCGGTCACCTCCGGGTGCAGCGGCAGCCGGTTGAACAGGGTCAGGTTCACGCACAACCGGTCCTGCCCGCTCCACATCCCCAGCACCCGTCCGTACACCTCCAGGATCAGCCCGGTGGGGCTGATCCCGAAACGGCGGCACTTGTCCGACAGCTCACGCCACACCGGCGCGGCGATCACCGCGCTCTTGCGCCGGAAATGCGGCTTGCCCACGCTCGACGGGCGCATCCTGATCGGCAGGTTCAAGTCGATCCGGTAGTCGGAGACCTTCGCCTCCCAGTAGTCCTGCGCTTCGGCGAGCAGCTCGCTCTCGCGCACCCGCTCGTAACCGAGCACGTAATCGCGGTAGCTGATGCCGGGTTCCGGCAACTCCAGCGCGGGATCCCGGTACCGGCGCGCCCACTCGTCGAACAGCACGCCGAAGCTGGTCATGTCCACGACGATCGCGTCGAAGCTGACGTGCAGCCGGTACACGCCGTCGAGCCTGCTGACCACGACGTCGAACAGCGGGTATTGCTGCGGGTCGTAGGTCTTGTGCGAGTAGCGCCCGCGCAGCTCGTCGAGCTCCGCCTCGTCGCGGAGCTCGTGGCGCTCGATGCGATAACGGGCAACCTCGGGGAGGAACCGCTGCTCACCGTCCTCGAAGACCGTCCGCAGCGCGTGGTGCCGCAGCAGCAGACCGTTGAACGCCTCCTCCAGCCTCGGCACGTCCAGCGCCGCGTACCGGAACTCGGTGTACACGTGCGTGGACAGGTCGCTGAGCTCGAAGTTGTGGAACCGGCCCAGGTAGTAGGTCTGCTGCACGTTGGTCAGCGGGAACGGTTCGTGCAGGTTCGCCCCGTCGAGACCACCGAGCACGAAATCCCGGTAGAGGAACTCGCCCGTACCGGAGCGGACCAGCGGCACCAGCCCGCGCACCGACTTCTCCCGGAACAGGTCCCGGATCTTCAGGTCCACACCCAGCACGCTGTTGATCCGGTTGACCAGCAGGATGCCCAGGATGCTGTTGCCACCGGAGCGGAAGAAGTCGTCGGTGACGCCGACCTCGCGGCCCAGCACCGCCTGCCACAGCTCGCACAGCCGCTCCTCCAGCTCCGTGGCGGGCGCGACGTGCCCCGACACGCGGTGCAGCTCGGGATCCGGCAGCGCGCCCCGATCGACCTTGCCGTTGACGTTGAGCGGCAACGCGGGGAGCGGGATGAGCACGGCGGGCACCATGTACTCGGGCAGCGCGGTGGTCAGGTGCTCGCGGATCTCTTCGGTGCGCTCGGAATCGGCGACGACGTAGGCGGCGAGGAACCGCCCGTCGGCGTGCTCGGCCCCCGAACCATCAGCCACGACCACGAGGCTCTGCGCCACTGCCGGGTGCGTGCGCAGCGCGTTCTCGATCTCACCGAGCTCGATGCGGTGTCCGCGCAGCTTCACCTGGAAGTCGTTGCGCCCGGCGAACTCCAACGTCCCGCCCGGCAGTGATCGGACGAGGTCCCCCGTGCGGTACATGCGCTCACCACCGGCCACCAGGTCCGGCATGAAGCGGTCCGCGGTCTGCTCCTCGTCGTGCAGGTAACCGCGCGCGACTCCGCTACCGGCGATGTGCAGTTCGCCGACCACGCCCTCCGGCAGTGGCCGCCCCAGCTCGTCGAGCACGTAGCACCGCGTGTTCGCCACCGGTCGCCCGATCGGAACCGTCCCGGACGCGCCGACGAGCCGATGAGCGGTGGACCACACGGTCGTCTCGGTGGGGCCGTAGACGTTCCAGCACTCCTCCACCGCCTCGACGAGCTCGGCGGCCAAGTCCGGAGGCAGCGCCTCCCCACCGCACAGCGCCCGCACAGCGAGCTTGCGCCCGGCGAGGCGCGGCACCAGCAGCTGCCAGAGCGAGGGGGTCGCCTGCATGACGGTGACGCCGCCCCGGTCCACCAGGACCAGCAGCTTCTCGATGTCGAGCAGGTCCTGCTGTCCGGCGAGCACCACGCATCCGCCGCGCATCAACGGCAGGAAGACCTCCAGGGTGGAGATGTCGAACGCGATCGTGGTCACCGCCAGGGCCCTGTCGTCGGGCCCGAAACCGATGCGGTCGCCGATGTCCGCGGCGATGTTGGCGAAGTTGCGGTGTTCGACGGCGACGCCCTTCGGCGCGCCGGTGGTGCCGGAGGTGTGGATGACGTACGCGAGGTCCGCAGGGGCCACCGCGATGTCGAGGTCGTGGTTCGGGCGGCCCCGCACCGCTTCGCGGGCGCCCGGGTCGTCCAGCGGTACCAGCGGCGCTCCGGTTCCGGACTCGGCCAGCGCGGCGGCACCGAGGGTGTCGGTGAGCACCAGCGCAGGCCTGGATCCGGAGAGGATCAGTCCGATCCGCTGCACCGGCGCGTCCTTGTCCAGCGGCACGTAGGCGCAGCCCAGCTTGAGCACCGCCAGCAGCGCGATCAGCAGGTCCGCGTTGCGGTCGAGGTGCACCGCGACCGGCGCACCGCGCTCCGGGGCGAACTGCTCCCGCAGGTGGTGGGCGAGCCGATTCGCTGCTTCGTTGAGCTGTCGGTACGACCATTCGACGCCCTCGTGCACCAACGCCGGCGCCTCGGGCGTGCTCCGGGTCTGCCGTTCGATCGCGTGGTGGATCGGGGTGGGGTCGAACTCCGCCGTCGCCGTTTCGAGCTCCATGCGCCGCTGAGCGGGTGGCGCGAGGGCCGTGAAGTCGAAGAAGGGGCGTTCGCCGCCGCGAAGGCCTGGAAGCCGTTCGAAGAACGCGTCCACATGCTCGGACAACTGCGCGAAAAACGGCAAATTCCGCGGGTACGAGATTCGGATCACGTCACGGTGCTCGCAGAACCGCAACACGACCAGGGCTCCCGACGACTCCGGAACGCCACATCCGAACTCGATCGCGAAACCTGAATCCGGAAAGTCCTCGAACACGTCCGTGAAATCGTAGAACGGATTCTCTACCACGCTCATCGGGATCTCGCCCAACGCGGATACCACGTCTCCGACCGCAGAATCGGAGGATATTTCAGCGAATCTCGCGAGCTTTCCTCCGGGGAGGCTCACCACATGGCTGAACACGGCTCGCTTGCGAGAATTCATCAACACTTGCAGCGACAGGGCCAGCCATTCCAGGTGGATGAGCTCGATGCCGCCCGCCGGTACCGCGCACTCCACCGCGCCCCTGGGCACCTCGACCCCGGGCCGGCCGTCCGGTGCGCTCCACCTGACGTGGTCGCCGGAGCACTCCTGCCAGCGCCGCCGAGCTCGCCGGGACTCATCCTCGGCTGCCGCGTACTCGTCGAACCGGCTCTCACCGACCTCTTCGCGAGCACCGCAAGACGTGGCGGAAGCGGGAGCCGACACCTCGCGGCTGAGTTCGATGATCGCGTCCACACAAGCGTCGACCAGGGCCTCGCGCACCGCACCGGCGTGCGGAGACCGCCCGGCCGACCCGGGACATCGGGTGCGGGCGAGCGGCGTGGACTCGCCCGGTCGACCGAGCTCGCAGGTGGCGACGAGGCCGTCGGCGGTCCGCACGAGATCGAGGCCGACTCGTTCGGCACCGGTCGCCGGCAGGCCCGGACCGAACACGATCTCGTGCCCCCAGCCGGAACCGACGACTTCGCCGGGCTCCAGCACGGCGAAGTTCGGATCGTCCCGGCCCGACCACTCCCCCGATACGTCGCGCACGCACGCGGAGTGCCCGGCATCGAGCAGATAATCGACGATCGAATCGGCGAGAGGACAGAATTCACCGCCGAAAAAAACAGCAAGTCGCCGCACGGAATACCCCTCATCAAGCGAACACACGCCTCCCGCGGAATAGCCGCGAAGGCATAGATCGACCAATCCCCGCCAAGACGAATCGGCGGGGCGACTCAGAAGAAAACGGCGCTCTTAGACGACAGCCTTCAACTAACACCCCAGTGCAAGTAGTTCGGCGACCCCAGTCATCACCGATGACAGCACGGTAGCAACCGGAACGGTTGCAATCAAGCCTCCGGATTATGACGACTCAAGGCGATCCACCCTCGACAACCGTTACGATCAGCACAGTTCTCTACGCAACGAACTGCCCGGAATCGCAGTTTGCGTAACGCTTTCCGACAGTGCCGTTCACCGAGGCGCGGGGTGTCGAGGCGCAGAGTGACGTACGCGTCGAACCAGCGGGCGCTCAGCCGCGGTGGGCAGGTTGCAGCCGACCCACCGGGTGCGCGGCGATGGGCTGTGAGCGAGGACGGGGCCACCGCCTCCACGGGGCGGTGCGCCGGATGGTCGACGAAGCCTCGGACTCGCCGAGGCCTCGGGTCAGCCGCCCGCCAACCGGTGCCAGGCGTCGGTGCGCCAGTCGCCGTCGTCGAGGGAGATCCGGTCGCCCGCCTCGTCCCAGTGCACCAGCCCCCAACCGTCGGTCTCGCCGCCCTCCTGCCAACCGACCAGCGGCCAGTAGGCGAAGTTCGCGTCGTTGTCGACCAGGAAGTCCACGAAGTTCTCGAACCACGCGCGCGCCTGGGGGTCCTGCTCGCCGCGCCCCACGCCGAACTCGCTGATCCACAGCGGTGCCGTGTAGGGCTTGCCGTCCTCGGTGACGAAGAACGCCTGCCTGCGCAGCACGTCGTAGAGCTCTTCGCGCGACATGTCCTGGTAGCGCGGATCGGTGGTCTCGCCCGTGCCGGTCGCGCCGCTGTGGTTGGGACCGGTGTAGCCGTAGAAGTGCGCCGAGTAGACCAGCTTGTCCGGCTTCACCAGCTCGTGCGACAGCTCCCGCACCGGTTCCAGCGTCGGCCGCTCGTGCGGCAGCCCGTCGACGGGGAGGCCGGTCCAGTTGATGCCCTCGATGATGATCAGCAGGTTCGGGTTGACCTCGTTGAGGATCCGGTCCCCCGCGCGCTGCGACGCGGCGAACCAGTCGTGCTCATCGCCGAGTCCCCAGTTCGGATCGTCGAAGACGTCGCGGCGCACCTCGTTGTAGAGATCCGCACCGACCACGCGCGAGTTGTCCGCGTAGCGACCGGCCATGAACAGCCAGTCCTCTTCCCACTCCTGGTCGCTCTGCGCGCTGTTCCAGCGTTCGTTGCCGTCGACTCCGCAGCACCAGCGCGCCGTGTTGGTGTGGTTGTTCAAGATCACGGCGAGACCGCTGCCGGTGAGCGCCTCGACGGCCGCGTCGTACACCTCCAGCCGCGTCTTGCCGCGCAGTTCCGGGTTCGCGGCGACCGCCTCGTCGGGCACGGCCGCCTCGTCGTCGATCATGTCGTTGGAGAAGGGCAGCCGGATGCTGTTGATCCCGAGTTCCTGGAAGCTGCCGACGATGTCGCTCATCGAAGCCCGGTCCAGGCCGAGCGGGATGCCGTTGCTGTTCTCACC
This sequence comes from Saccharopolyspora sp. NFXS83, assembly GCF_026241095.1. Lineage (GTDB taxonomy): Bacteria > Actinomycetota > Actinomycetes > Mycobacteriales > Pseudonocardiaceae > Saccharopolyspora_C. The sequence continues at coordinate 189,345 of NZ_JAPFGB010000007.1, forward strand.
GTCGTGGTGGTTGGCCGGATCTCCGGCGTCGCCGCTGCCGTTCCACGTGCCGCTGGCGCCGTGCCAGTTCCCGGACTTCAGCTTGAACGGATCACCGTCGGCATCGACGATCCGGCTCCCCTCGGTGTGCAGCGGCCCGGTCCAGGGGTCGTCCCGCTCCCCCGCCGCCGGTACGGCCGGTGCCAGCAGTGATGCCGCGAGCACGGCGGCGAGCGCGTTGGCGATCATGCGAACATCTTCATCATCGGCTCCCCGAGGATCGGCCGATCCGCGGACCGGCGGCGGAACCCTCATCCTCGCAGCGATCAACACGCCGCAGAGATCCGGAAATCCCCGCTTTTCCCGTTCAGCGCGGAAGAACCCGCATCCCGGCGGCGTCTCCCCTGCGACCTCCGTGGTGCTCGGCGCCGTCTCCGCCGAGCCGGGAATCACGCCCGGCCCCGTTCCGCGGGTGGCGCGGCGCGGGTGAGGACGTCGCGGACGGTGGCGAAGGGTGTCGTCGGGGTGGACGGCGTGCGAGCTCGGAGAACTTGAGCGCGCCGCGCGAGGTCCGCCGGAGCGCCGCTTCGCAGTCCGGCCGCAGCCCGATGCGCTTGATTTCGGCGTCGATGTGCCTGTCCAGGAACCAGGATGCGATCCGGCCCACGCCGGGGAACCGAAGGACGATCGCCATCGTGCGGCACACCCGCGCGCGAGGCCTGCTCTCGGTGCTGTCGCGTTGCTTCGTCGACCACTGCGTACTCCCGGATCGGTTTCGACCGGACGCGCGGAGCGCGAGAGCGGACGGCCGCCCGAGCACCCGAACGTCCTAATAGGACGCTCCGGCGACCGGAGGGGTCGGGGCCACGACCGTTGGCAGAACCCTGCACAAGACCCCGCATCAGACACGAGGTGAGACATTGTCCGGCACCTTCGCCGAACCGCACGTCTCGGCCCGCCCGACGCTGGTCCTGATCAACTCGTACACCACGTCGGCCGAGCTCTTCCGCCCGCAGTTCGCGGACTCGGCACTGCGACCCACCGCCAACCTGCTCGCCGTCGAGCCGTACGGGCACGGCCGCACGCGCGCCGCGTACCCGCACTTCACCTGCTGGGACGGCGCCATCGCGACCGTGCAGGTCCTCGAAGCGCTCGGCATTCCCGGGTCGTTCGTGCTGGGGACTTCGCAGGGCGGGTGGATCGCTGCTCGCACCGCGTTGCTCGCCCCGGAGGTGACGCGCGGGCCCGTCCTGCTCGGCACGTCGATGGACTTCGAGAGCCCGCGCAGCCGCGAATCGGGCTGCTGGGACGGGATCGGGTTCAACACGCCGATCATCGAGGAGTTCGCCGGACCGGTCGACGAGACCTGGGTGGTGCCGGACCGGCTCGTGGACGACGTGCTCGCCACTGCTCCGAGCGGTACGTCGGCCGCGGAACGCGAGTTCTGGCTCGCCACGTACCGCGCGAACTACGCCGGTGACACCGGACGCCGCCGCCTGCGCACCAGCACGGTGAACCTGCGGGACCGCGACGGGCTCCACGGCAGGCTCGACGACGTCCGCTGCCCGGTCCTGTGGCTGCACGGCACCGCGGACCCGGTGTACTCCGTGCCCAACGCCGAGGAGGAGATCCGGATGTTCGCGGGAGCCCCCGAAGCTCGCCTGGAGGCCGTCCCAGGCGGGCGGCACTTCCTGAGCGCCTCGGACCCCGGCACCGTGAACCCCGCGACGATCGACTTCATGGAGCGCTGGACCTGAGCGGGCAGCTCCACTGCTGCCCACGGGTCACCGGAAGGCGCGTGGAGAGCGGCCAGGGACCGTCGTTGCCGTGCGCGGGTGGGCGGCCGGACGACCTCGACCTGCTCTCCGCCGTAGCGCTCGAAGCCGGGTTGGCGGGTTCGAGGGCGCGGTCGTCGCCGTGACCCACGGCCGCTGGTTCGCGCGCTCGTTCCACCGGTTCCTGGTGTTCGCCCCGAGAGGCCGGGTGCGCGAGTCGCCGGTCCCGGCCCGGGGCGACGCGCCTCACGCGCGGCGGTGACGGGCCGACCGGCGGGGAACGCGCGCCGTTTCGGCCGTCTCATTCCACGTCCTCGCCGGACGGGCGCTTTGCGTCCTGAGCGGACGGTGCGGACAAGGCGGGGATGTCGGCGTGGGCGAGCAGTGCTTCGACGACGGCGTTCACCCCGGCCCGCGACGTCGTGCCCCGGCGCACCACGATGGTGACGTTGCGGTGCACCGGCGTGGTGAGTTCGCGGGTGACCACCGCATGTCCGGGTGCCACCGCGAGACCGGGCAGCAGCGCGAGCGACCGGCCTGCTTCGACGTGCTGGAGCAGCAGCAGGATGTTGCTGAACCGGCAGGCGACCCGAGGTTCGAAACCGGACTCGTGGCACAGGCGCAGCGTCAGCTCCGACATGTAGGTACCGGGCCGGTCGCAGGCCCAGGTCTCCTCCGCGCAGGCGGCGAGGTCCACGACCCGGCGCCTGGCGAGCGGGTGCTCCGCGGGCAGGACGAGGACCACCGGGTCGGTGCCCAGCGGGATCATGTCGAGGTCTTTGCCCCAGGGGAACTCGACGTAGTCGGTGGTCGTGACGATCACGTCGGCCGCCCCGGTGCGCAGCGCCGCGCCGCTCTCGTGCGGCTCGGACTCGATCAGCTCCACGTGAAGGTGCGGGTGCGAGTGCGCCAAGTGGGCCGCGGCCGGTACGGCGAGGGTGGGGATCGCGCTCTGGAACACCCCGAGCCGGACGGTGCCGATCGGTTCGTTGTTCAGGGCGCGCAGCTCGGCTTCCGCCTCGGCCATCCGGTCCAGGATCTCCCGTCCGCGCCGGGCCAGCGCGATGCCGCTGCGGGTGAGCCGCACGCGGCGCCCGGAGCGCTCCAGCAGCCGGGTTCGAGTCTCGCCTTCGAGCACGGCCAGCTGTTGGGAGACCGTCGACGGGCTCAAGTGCAGCGTGTCGGCCACCGCGCGGACCGTCCCCAGGTTGTCGAGCAGGCCGAGCAGGCGCAGGCGCCACGGGTTCAACACCCCACCCATTGTGCGGCAACGTCGAACAGAAACGTCGACATCGTGTGATGGACGCGCATGGACTCGGGTTCGTAGCGTTGCCGTCATGCCGCACAACAGCGCCGCCCACCTGATCCGCTACTCGGGCCGTGGCGACTTCAGCCCGGCCATCATCGACCGCGCCGCGGGCAGCTCGGTGTTCACCGAGGACGGCCGCGAACTGCTCGACTTCACCTCCGGGCAGATGAGCGCGATCCTCGGGCACTCCCACCCGGAGATCGTCGCGACGGTCCACGAGCAGGCCGGGCGGCTCGACCACCTCTACAGCGGCATGCTGTCGCGGCCGGTCATCGAGCTCGCCCGGCGACTGGCGGACTCGGTGCCCGCGCCGTTGGAGAAGACCATGCTGCTGACCACGGGCGCGGAGGCGAACGAGGCGGCGCTGCGGATGGCGAAGCTCGTCACCGGTGGCCACGAGGTCGTGTCGTTCGCGCGCTCGTGGCACGGCATGACGCAGGCCGCCGCCGGCGCCACCTACGTCGCCGGCCGCGGCGGGTACGGCCCCGCCGCCCCCGGCAACTTCGCGCTGCCCGTGCCGGACCGGTTCCGCCCGGACATCGTCGACGCGGACGGGAACCTGGACTGGCGCAGGCAGCTGAACCTCGGATTCGACCTGATCGACGCGCAATCCGTCGGCGGGCTCGCGGCCTGCCTGGTCGAGCCGATCCTGAGCTCCGGCGGGGTCGTCGACCTGCCGCCGGGCTACCTCGCGGCGCTGCGGGACAAGTGCCACGAGCGCGGGATGCTGCTGATCATCGACGAGGCGCAGACCGGGTTGTGCCGCACCGGCGACTGGTACGCCTTCGAGCGCGACGGCGTCGTGCCGGACATCCTCACGCTGTCCAAGACCCTCGGCGCCGGATTGCCGCTCGCCGCCGTGCTGACCAGCGCCGAGATCGAGCAGGAGGCGCACGACCGGGGCTTCCTGTTCTTCACCACGCACGTCAACGACCCGCTCCCGGCCGCCGTGGGCAACACCGTGCTCGACGTGCTCACCCGCGACCGCCTCGACCTGCGCTCCGGGGAGCTCGGCACCCGGTTGCGCGACGGGCTGCTGGAGCTCGCCGGGAGGCATCCCGCGATCGGCGACGTTCGCGGCCGAGGACTGCTGGTCGGCATGGAACTGGTGGACACTCCGGCTGGCGGGAACGCCGACGAGCTCGGCACCGCCGTCACCCGCCGCTGCGCCGAACTGGGCCTGCACATGAACATCGTCCAGCTGCCCGGCATGGGCGGCACCTTCCGGATCGCCCCTCCCCTGACGGCCACCGACGACGAGATCGACCGCGGCTTGAGCATCTTCGACACGGCGCTGGACGAGGCGACCGGCTGACCCTCGCGTGTTCTCCAGCGGTGGCGCTGATCTCGTCGGCCGCTCGGCGCACCAAGGCACCCGGTTCGACGAAGCGGGATGCGGGACTGCGGTCGCGCGGGCCCCAGGTGCTCACGATCGCCGCCGGACGTCGAGCGCCGGGACCGGGGGCGTCGCGCACGGCGTCGAAACCGGTCAGCGCCTGCTGCGCGGCGGCGAACTCCCGAACCGCCGGGCGGTGCACGCGTCCGAGGACGCGCGGCAGGCCCTCGCGCGTTCGCCGAAAAGCGCCCACCCTCGTGACGGGGGCGCTGACGCCCCGAGCGCTCGGCGCCTCGCCGGGCGCGGGAGGTCCGGGCGGAAGGGGCGAGAACATGCTCGACGAGGTGCGCGTGGTGGCGTTCGACGTCTTCGGCACCGCAGTGGACTGGCACACCGGGATCACCACCGAGGTCGGCGAGGTCTTCGCGCACCGCGGGGTCGAACTCGATCCGACGGCGTTCGCCGATTCCTGGCGCGAGCGCTACCTGCCGTCGATGGCGCGGGTCAACAACGGCGAACGCGAGTGGGCCTACCTCGACGCGTTGCACCGCGAGTCGCTCGACGCCCTGCTCGCCGAGCACGAGGTCGCCGACGCCGTGGGCGAATCCGACCGAGCCCGGCTGGTGCGCGCGTGGCACCGGCTGCCCGCCTGGCCGGACAGCGACGAGCTGCTGACCAGGTTGCGGCGCCGGTACACCGTGGTGGCGCTGTCGAACGGCGGCTTCGGGCTGCTGGTCGACCTGGTCAAAGCCGCGGGCTTGCCCTTCGACGCGATCGTGTCCGCCGAACTCGCGCGCAGCTACAAGCCCGCCCCGGCTCCGTACCTGACCACCGCGCGGCTGCTGGACGTCGCGCCGGGCGAAGTGCTGCTGGTCGCCGCGCACGGCTGGGACCTCGACGGGGCACGCGCGGCCGGGCTGCGCACCGCGTTCCTGGAACGCCCCGCGGAGAAGGGCCCGCACCGCGAGGCGGACCGCGCGGCCGACACCACCTGCGACCTCGCCGCCACCTCCGCCTCCGAGCTGGCCGCCCGGCTGGGCTGCTGACCTTCGCGACGCGCCGCGGAATTCACCCGCGTCGGAGCCGCGGGTCGTGCAGGCGGACTTCGTTCTTCCCCGCCGGTGATCCGAGGTTCGCGGTCGATCGAGTCAAGACGCCCGCGGTCGAACCTCGGCTCGATCCGGTTCTGCTAGCGCCTCGATCCCGCACGGATCGATCCGACGAACGTGCGCCCACGCCCGCGGCGACCACTTGGGCGCGGCATCACCAGACGGGTGTGTCGTGCAGGACCACGCTCTCCTCCAGCGGAACCCGGCCGATCTCGAGGCTGCGCACCGGCGACTCGGGCGCAGCGGTGCCGAACGCGATCCCGAAGAGCAGCTTGAGCTCGTCCGGCACGCCCAGCACCTCGCGCGCGGTGTCGGCGTACAGGCCGTGCACGGCCTGGGGAATGCCCTGGAAACCTCGCCCGTGCAGCGACAGCAGGAAGTTCTGCGCGTACATCCCGACGTCGCTCGCCGCACGCACTCCGTCGCCGAGGCGCGGCACGAACAGGAACGCGACGTGCGGTGCGCCGTAGAACCTCAAGTTGTCGCGCACGACCTCGTTCCGGCGTTCGTGGTCGGACCGCGCGATGCCCAGGACTCCGTACAGCGCCGCGCCGTGGTGCTGCGAGCGCGCCAGGTGGACGCCGTCGCCATAGGTGTCCGTGAAATCGGGCGTGCGCCTCTCCTCGTCGTGCGCCGCGAGCAGCTCGGCGCTCAGTTCGTCGCGCGTCGCACCAGAAGCGACGTGCACCAGCCAGGGCTGGGTGTTGCTGTGCGAAGGAGCGCTCTGCGCGTCTTCGAGCACGCCGCGGATCACCTCGACCGGCACGGGGTCGGGCAAGAACTCCCGCGGTGACCGGCGGGTCCTGATCACGTCGCTGATGGATGATGCCGGGTGCGGGAGGGTCTGCGAATCGCTGAGCATGGAGCCAGCCTCCAACCTTCACATATATGTGAAGGTCAAAGCGGAGTGACCAGGCTCTCCCTCGCTCCGGCTACGAATCGGGGTGCTCCGCCGAGGGATCCGGGACGTCTCGCTCAGCGCGCCCCAACGCGTCGATGTAGCGCGAGATCGCGTCGCGGTTGTGCGCGAGGAACTCGATCTTCTCCGCCATCCGATCCCGCTGCCGTTCCAGGATCTCGCGCAGCTCCGGGTCAGGATCGGCGACGACGATGTCCTGCGACCGGTTCAGGCAGGGCAGGATGTCACCGATGATCCGCGTCGGGATTCCCGAGTCGAGCAGCCCGCGGATCTTCCGCACCCGGTCCACGAGGTACTCGTCGTAGACCCGATATCCGTTGTCCAGGCGCCGCGGCGCGATCAGGCCCTGCTCCTCGTAGTACCGCAGCATCCGAGCCGGGACCCGCGTCCGCTCCGCCAGCTCACCGATCCGCATCGCGCTTCTCCCTTCCTCGCTCCCTCCCACGCTAGAACGCCCCCCGCGGTTCCAGGGGCGCGACCGCCTGGTGGCCATCCGGAGGCCCGCCCCCGGGCTTCGAGAACGGGCGGAGACGTCCAGCACCGCCGAGGCCGACGGGCTCCCTGCACGTCCGGGTTTCGCCTCGGCGACTTCGTCGTCGAGGCCACCAGGAGCTCCGGCAGGCCTAGAATGGACCGCCCGGTCTTCCGGCCGACGTGGAGGCGTAGGACGCGCCGCCCCTTGCCCTCGACGGCGATGCTGGTGTACATGTACCAACATGTATAGACAGGTGTCTCCGGGGAAGCGGCAGCAGATCGTCGACACCCTGACGCGGCGCATCCGCGACGGCCACTACCGGCCCGGTGACAAGCTGGACGGTGAGCTGCGGCTGGCCGAGGAGTTCGACGTGTCCCGGGGCACCGTCCGGCAGGCGCTCAGCGAGCTCCAGCACCAACGCCTCATCGTCACGGAGACCGGGCGCGGCTCGTTCGTCATCTTCGACGGGCACCAGCTGAGCCAGGAACGCGGCTGGGCCCAATCCCTCGCCGGCACCGGCAGCACGGTCGCCGTCGCCGTCCTCGGCATCGAGCGCGTGCAGCGCTCCGAGGTGCCGCTGCTGCCCGCGGACGTCCGGCTGGAGCAGGGCATCGCGATCCGCCGCGTCCGGCTGCTGCGCTCCGGGAAGGACAGCGTCGAGCCGATCTCCTTCGAATGCTCCACCGTCCCCGCGGAGGGACGCCTCGCGGAACTGCCGGAGACCGGGCTGATCCAGGGCTCGATCTCGCAGACCCTCGTGCAGGCCGGATACCTGTCGACGCGTGGCACGCAGAGCGCGGACGTGCACCCGCTGGACGAGCGGGAGGCCGAGATCCTGCGCCACGACGCGGGAACCGCTTTCCTGCGCACCGCCCGCACCTCGTTCACCGACGACGGCCGGTTCGCCGAGCACGTCGTGTCGCTGCTCGACCCGCGCCACTTCACGCTCGCGTCGAACTTCGGGGACGAACGATGACGGCCGCTCCGGATCCCGCATTCGACCGCGCGTACGGCGCCCTGGTGGGGCTCGCCATCGGCGACGCCCTCGGCATGCCGACCCAGTCCATGCCGCGAGAGATGGTCCGCGAGCGCTACGGCCGGATCGAGGACTTCGCCGACGGCGCCGCCGATCAGCCGATCGCCCCCGGCATGCCCGCCGCCTCCGTCACCGACGACACCGACCAAGCGATGATCGTCGCGCGCCTGGTCGCAGACGGCGCCGGGAGCATCGACCCGCACGCCTTCGCCGCGGAGCTCATCGCCTGGGAGCAGGTCATGATCGAGCGCGGCTCGCTGGACCTGCTCGGCCCGTCCACCAAGGCCGCCCTGGCGAAGCTCCAAGCGGGGGCCTCCATCGAGGAGACCGGCCGCTACGGGACCACGAACGGCGCCGCGATGCGCATCGCCCCGGTCGGGGTCGCCCACGCCAGGGACGGTCGCCTGATCGACGCGGTCGTCGAGGCCAGCCGCGTCACGCACAACACCGGCCTGGGGATCTCCGCCGCCTGCGCCATCGCCGCCGCCGTCTCGGCGGGCGTCGACGGGGCGGACACCGCGGGAGCCGTCAAGGCCGCCTCCGCCGCGGCGCGGGACGGTGAAGCGCGCGGGCACTGGGTGGCGGGAGCCTCCATCCCGGCGCGGCTGGACGCCTTCAGCCCGCACGCGCACCGGCTCGGCGCCGAGGACTTCGAGTCGTTCCTGCACGCCGTGGTCGGCACCTCGGTGCAGTCCCAGGAGTCCGTCGTGGCCGCGCTGCTGCTCGTCGAGCGCGGCGCCGAGTCCCCGTTCGACGCGCTGTGCACCGCGGCGTCCCTCGGCGGCGACACCGACACCGTCGCCGCCATGGCCGGGGCGGTTCTCGGCGCAGTGCACGGAATCCGCGCCTTCCCGGAGGAGGCCGTGAACCGGGTGCTCGACGTCAACGGCCTGGATCCGGCACCACTCGCGCGGCGGCTCCTCGCCGTGCGGCGATCGTCAACGAAGATGAGGTGACCCCGTGTCCGAGACCCCGACCGGATCCCCGGCGGCGAGTCCGGTGGAAGCCCCGCAGGCCGGCGCGCTCGGCGCGGTGGAGCAGCGCGGCATCGAACCCGTTCCCGTCTCCGAACGCCGCGGGAACCCGCTGCAGCTGTTCTGGGTGTGGTTCGCCGCGAACATCTCCGTGGTCGGCATGCCGCTCGGCGTCAGCCTCATCGCCCTCGGCCTGTCCGCGTGGCAGGCGGTCGTCGTCGCGATCATCGGCTCGTTCGGCTCGTTCGCCGTCGTCGGCCTGATCTCCATCGCCGGTCGTCGCGGCGGGGCGCCGAGCCTCACCCTCTCCCGCGCCGTGTTCGGCACCCGGGGCAACGCGGGGCCGACCGCGGTCGCGCTCGTGTCGAGGCTCGGCTGGGAGACCGTGAACACCTCGACGGCCGCCCTCGCGATCGTCACGAGCGCGTCGCTGCTCGCGGGCACCGGAGGCGACGCGAAGTCCGCGCCGCTGGTCGCCGTCGCGGGTGTGGCGCTGTTCGTCGGCTTCACCGTCGCCGTGTCCGGGATGGGCCACGCCGTGATCCTGCTCGTGCAGAAGTGGTCCACCTGGATCTTCGGCGCGGTGAACCTGCTGATCCTGGCGTTCCTGGTCGTCAACATCGACTGGGCGGAGGTGGGCCGGGCGCCGAGCGGTGGCCTCGCCGCGGTGCTGACCGGGATCGGCACCATCGTCGCGGGCACCGGCATCGGCTGGGCGAACTCCGGCGCGGACATGGCCCGCTACCAGGCCCCGACCGTGCGCGCGCTGCCACTGGTGATGTCCGCGTCGGCAGGTGCGGGCATCCCGCTGGTGATCATGATCAGCATGGGGTCGGTGCTCGGCGCGTCCGACGCGACCATTGCCACGTCCGCGAACCCCCTGGACGCCATTCGCGACACCCTGCCGACCGGAGTCGCCGTCGGCTACCTGGTGATCTCGTTCATCGGCCTGCTGCTGTCGAACCACCTGTCGGTGTACTCGGCGGGCCTGACCACCCTCACCCTCGGGCTGCGCGTCAAGCGGGTGTACGCGGTGATCGTCGACGTGGTGGTCACGACGGTCGCGTCGCTGCTGTTCCTCCTCGTCGCCGACGGGTTCTACGGGCCGTTCACCACGTTCATCTCGCTGCTGGCCGTGCCGATCTCGGCCTGGGTCGGGATCTTCCTGGTCGACATGATCCGGCGCCGCGACTACGACCCCGACGGCCTGCTCGACCTCACCAGCCGGGGCGCCTACTACTACACCGGCGGAGTGCGCTGGTCCGCCCTCGGCCCGTGGCTGGCCGCCATCGCCGTCGCGGCCCTGTTCATGCAAGTCTCCCCCGGCGACGTTCCGTGGTACACGGGGCCGCTGCACGACACGTGGATCGGCGTCAACGGCATGGCGTGGATCGCGGCGGCCGTCGTCGGCGGAGCGCTCTACGCGGCCTTCGGCCTCCGGTCCGCGGCAGGTGACGACGAATGAGTCCCGGTCGCGTCATCCACACCGGGCAGGCCGTCGTCGACCTCGTCCTGCGCGTGCCCGCGGTCCCCGCTGCCGGTGGTGACGTGTTCGCCTCCGGGCACGAATTCCTCGCCGGGGGCGGCGTGAACGTCATGCTCGCCGCCGCGCGCGACGGTGCTCGCGTGGTGTACGCGGGAGGCCACGGGACCGGCCCGTTCGGGGACGTGGTGCGCGCGGCGCTCGCGGCCGAGGACGTGGAGCTCACCGGCCCGGCCGACCCCGGCGCCGACACCGGGTTCAGCGTCGCCCTCGTCGACGACGACGCCGAGCGGACGTTCGTCTCCACCGCCGGAGCCGAAGGCGCGGTGGACGTGGCTCGCCTGCGCGACACCGGGCCGGGCGAGGGCGACGTGGTCTACGTGTCGGGCTACTCCCTCGTGCACGACGCCAACCGCGCGGCACTGCTGGAGTGGCTGCCGACGGTCCCGGCGTCCGTCGTCGTGGACCCCGCCCCCGTGATCGGTGACGTCGACCTCGACGCGGTGCGCGTCCTGCTGGACCACGCCGACGTGTGGACCACGAACGAGCGGGAAGCGCTGATCCTGTTGCGGCGCCTCGGATCGGACGCCGGTGGCGGCGACGGCGCGGACGTGGCGACGGCGCTCGCCACGGCCACCGGCCGCACCGTGGTGCTGCGGGCCGGAGCGCGAGGCGCGTTCATCGCCCGCCCCGGCGGGGACGTGCTGAGCTGCCCCGCCCCCGAGGTCGAGGCCGTGGACACCAACGGCGCGGGTGACGCCCACGCCGGCGTGATGTGCGCGCGGCTGGCCGCCGAGGAGGACCTCCACGCCGCCGTCCGGCGAGCGGGTGTCGCGGCGGCGATCGCCGTCACCCGCTTCGGCCCCGCAACGGCCCCCACCACCGCCGAGATCGACGCCGCGCTGCGGGACGGGCTCACCGGCCGTTGAAGCCGGCGAGGTTCCGGGGTGGTCCCGATCGCCGGGGCCGTCCGCACGAGCCGCGCAGGCCTAGCCGGGAAGCCGGATGCGGAAGGTGTAGAACCGGGTCGTCTGGGCGTTGTTCTCGTTGTCGTCGCTGATCAAGTACAGCAACCGCGACCCCTTCTGCGGCCCGGCGGTCTCCTCGGGGCCCACGGCCATGCCTTCGACGTTGTCCAGCAATGGATTCGGCTGCTCGTGCCTGCTGACGACCTGCCCCGGGCTGCCCGCCGGGCAGTCGCCGAGGCTGAACAGCAGCGTGCTGCGCACGAACACGTCGGCCGGGACTTCGGCCAGCGCGGGCCCACCCGTGATGTCTTTGTCGTCGGTCAGGCGGATGTCGAAGATTCGCACCGTGTTGCCCAGCCCTTCGACGTACTGCCTTTCCAGGGCGAGCAGCCGATCTTCCCCGGTAACGGCGAGCTCGGCCAACGAGGTTCCGGCGCTGGTTTCGTACGCGTACTGGCGGTCCGGGATGTAGGTTCCGCCCGATTCACCCTGGTAGCGCTGAATTCGCAGGCGGTTTCGCCCTCGTTGGTCGCCGTCGTCGTTGAGCGGCGCCTCCCACCCCGCGTAGAGATTCCGGCCGTCGGCAGTCGCGGCCAGCGACTCGATGGTGCGGCCCTGCTGCGCGCCACCGAGGGGCTCGGTTCGCAGCTGCTCCGGTATGGGCAGGGGACTACCGGCCTCGCGCCCGTCGCTGAGCTGGAAACGGCGGATCGACGGGCCTTTCTCGGAACTCAGCAGGATCGTGCCGGTGCGAGGCTCGACGACCAGGCCTTCACCGTCGATCACTCCTCCGTAGGGCCTGCCGTTGGGGTCGCGCAACGTCAGCGCGGTGTCCGCGGAGAGGTCCAGAGCTTCGGGATCGCCCAGTTCCAGGAGGAAGACGCGGCCGGGTTCGTTGTCCGCGAGGGCGTACCCCTTCGACCGGCCGGTGAGGGCGAACGCCGACAACCCGGTCACTCGTTCGCCGTTCACCTGACTCTCGTCGAGCTGATCGGAGTGGTCGAGCAGGGTGGCGTTCTCCGAGCAGGAACCGCCCGCAGGCACCGGGTGGTGCTCATACCACAGGCCCACCGCCGGTTCCACCGCCAGCCCGCCGACGAAACCCAGCGCGACCGCAGCGGTGAGGCTCAGCCTGAGCCGGGTCCGGCGCGGCCCTGCTCTCGGCACGTCGGCCACGCCGGTGGAGGTGGTCTTCCGCTGCGCGGTGTTGTGCGCGAAGTGCAACGCGCCGACCTGGTTCTGATCCTGTTCCTGCGGTTCCGGCAGGCGTGGCAGCGGCCTCGCGGAGGTCCGCCAGGAGTTCCGGCCCGGTCCAGGTGCCGCGCCGGTCCGGTGGTGTCCTCTCCGCTCGTTTGACCAGTTCCACGACTCGGGCCGAGGCCGGTGCGGGCAGCGAGTGGCGGGCGGACATGGTCACGACTTCGCCCTGCAGCACGTCGATCTCGGTGACCCGCCCGCGTTGCAGGTCCTCCCACGTGGAGGAGCGGGCGTGCGGGTCGACGGCCAGGATGCGGCGGGCGACGCGGCGGAACACGCCGTCGGGGAACCGCAGCAGCCGGGGGATGAGGGCGGGCGGGATCGGGGTGAGCCGGGCCGGTTCCACGCCCTCCGCGCGGAAGGCGGCGAGGGCTTCGCGTTGGCACAGCGCGAGGCAGGCGCGGAAGGCGCGCTGTTCGAGCTGGGTGCGCAGCGGGAGCCCGGACAGGGCGTTGAGGGCGTTGTTGAGGTTCATCAGCAGTTTCCCGTGCTGCACGCCGCGCATGTCGGTGTGCGGCTGCACGGCCAGGCCCGCCTCGGTCAGCACGGCGATGAGGGGCCGGGCCGCCGGGGTGTCGTCCAGCATCAGCGCGCCCTCGCTTCCTTGGTGGAAGTGTCCGGGCCGGGTCTGCACGACGTTGTAGGGCACCATTCCGGCCAGCACGGTGTGCTCGGGCAGCTCGGCGCGCAGCAGGTCCGCGTTGTGCAGCCCGTTCTGGAGGCTGCACACCACGGTCCGCTCGCCGAGGTGCGGGGCGAGGTCGCGGGCGGCGGTGGCCGTGTCCGCGGACTTGACGGTGATCAGCACGATGTCCGCCCCGGCGGCGGCGTCCGGCCCGGTGGCGGTCCGCAGCGCGGACGCGGGGACGTACCGGGGCGGCAGGGTGCCGCCGGACACGGACACTCCGTCGTCCTGCACGACGGCCATGGCCTTGGCTCGCCCGATCAGCGTGACGTCGGCGACCGGCGCGAGCCGTCCGCCCAGGTAGCCACCGATGCTGCCTGCTCCGAACACCGCGATGCGCGGAAGCGCCTGGTACACGGGAGGATTCTGCCTTTCTCCGTACTTGATGGGGCCGGGGACGGCGGACGGTCAGGCGACCGCCTGGGCTGCGGCGCGGCCGGCTTGGCGGCCGGTGAACAGGCAGCCGCCGAGGAAGGTGCCTTCGAGCGCGTTGTAGCCGTGGACACCGCCGCCGCCGAATCCGGCGGCTTCTCCGGCCGCGTAGAGGCCGTCGATGGGGCGTCCGCGGGTGTCGAGGGCGCGGGAGTCGAGGTCGGTCTGGATGCCGCCGAGGGTCTTGCGGGTCAGGATGTGCAGTTTGACGGCGATCAGCGGTCCGGCGGCGGGGTCCAGGATGCGGTGCGGTGCGACGGTGCGGCTGAGCCGGTCACCGAGGAAGCGGCGCGAGTTGCGGATGCCCTGCACCTGGGAGTCCTTGCTGTAGGGGTTCGCGACCTGCAGATCACGGGCCTCGATCTGGCCGCGCAACTGTTCGGCCTCCAGCAGGGGCTGGTCGGTCAGGCCGTTCATCTTCGCCACCAGCTCGTCCAGGTTGGTGGCGACGACGAAGTCCGCACCGCGGTTCTTAAACGCCTCCACCGGCCCGGCAGCTCCTTTGGACAGGATGCGCTCGCGCAGGACCGCTTTGCGGTCGCCGCTGGTGAGGTCGGGGTTCTGCTCGGAGCCCGACAGCGCGAACTCCTTCTCGATGATCTTCTCGGTGAGGATGAACCAGGAATGGTCGTACCCCGCGATGTCCTCGGTGGTGCGCAGGTGCTTGAGGGTGCTGAGCGTGTCGTAACCGGGCAGGCACGGGTCCGGCAGGCGGCGGCCGAGCGCGTCGAACCACATCGAGGACGGCCCCGGCAGGATCCGGATGCCGTGACCGGGCCACACGGGATTCCAGTTCTGGATCCCTTCGGTGTAGTGCCACATCCGGTCGCGGTTGACCAACCGCACCCCGGCGGCGTCGCTGATCTCCAGCAGCCGCCCGTCCACGTGCGCGGGAACCCCCGTGATCATGTTCTTCGGGGCGGTGCCCAGCCGCTGCGGCCAGTGCGCGCGCACCAGGTCGTGGTTGGCGCCGATCCCGCCACTGGCGAGGACGACGGCCTGCGCGGTCAGCTCGAAGGAACCGGCCGCCTCCCGGTTGGACGCCACCCCGCGCGGCGAGGAGTCCTCCGCCAGCACGGTTCCGCGCACTCCCGTGGCCGCGCCGTCCTGGATGACGAGCTCGTCCACTTGGTGGCGGTGGTGGAAGGTCAGCAGTCCTTCGTCGGCCGCCCGCAGGGCGCTGCGCACGAACGGCTCCACCACGCCCGTGCCCGTCCCCCAGGCCACGTGGAAACGCGGGACGGAGTTGCCATGCCCATCAGCGCGCAAATCGCCGCGTTCGGCCCACCCGACCATCGGGGTGAACTTGATCCCCTGCGCGTCCAGCCAGGACCGCTTCTCCCCCGCGGCGAAGTCCACATAAGCACGAGCCCAGCGCACGGCCCACGAGTCCTCGTCCTCCAGGCGGTCGAACCGAGCACTGCCCTGCCAGTCGTTCCACGCCAGCTCGAAGGAGTCCTTCACCCCGAGACGCCGCTGTTCAGGCGAGTTCACCAGGAACAGACCGCCGAACGACCAGTAGGCCTGGCCGCCCAGATTGGCCGCGTTCTCCTGATCGACCAGCGCCACCTTCCGCCCACGGGCGGTCAGCTCGTGCGCCGCGACCAGCCCCGCCAGGCCCCCTCCGACCACGATCACATCCGCGCCCACCACAACCACCGCCCGTTCGTCGTTCACCGCTGCGCGAGCCCCAGCCTGCTTCGGGCCGGTGACCGGTGACCAGCTCGTTCGTCCGGAAGACGAAGTAGGTTTGTCACCCGGTGATGAACAGGAGGCGTCCATGAGCAGGTCTGAGCGGGTCCGGGTGGTCGATCAGGTTCGGGCCCGGCTGTCCGATCTGACCGACTCGACCCTCGACGCGGTCCGCACCGCCGTGCCCGCGTACCGGGACATGCGCGGTGACCAGCTACGCGACGTCGAAGCGATCACGTCGTGGGTGCTCATCCGGCTCCTGCGGGCGTGGGCGGAGGGCGGCGGCGTCCTCGACGACGCCGACCGGAGCCGGTTCCGCCGGATCGGCGCCGCGCGCGCCGAGGACGGCCGCCCGCTCACCGCCGTGCTGCGCGCCTACCGGGTGGCGGCGGTCGCCGCGACCGACCACCTGCGCGAGATCGGTCGTGGCCGGCTCGACGTCGACGACGTCGCCGACCTCACCACGGTGCTGCTCACCGCCTTGGACGACCTGTCCGAATCCCTCATGGCCGGGTACGAAGCCGCGCGCGACCGCCTCAGCGAGGACCTCGACCGCGCCCGTCGCGATCTGCTGGACGACCTGATCGTCGGCAGGCAGTCCTCCGCCGGGGCGCTCGCCGACCGCAGCCGCGAACTCGGCGTCGAACTCGCCCCGGAACCGTCGCTGCTCATCGTCGAACCGGCCGATTCCGCCACCGCCATCGGAGAATCCGCCGCCCACGACCTGTTCCCGGACGCCGGAGCGCGGCCACTGCTCACCCTGCACGGACCGCGCGCGGTGCTGCTCCTGAACGTCCGGCCCGGACCGGAGCTGGACAGGGCGTGCCGGGAGCGCGGCTGGCGGGGTTGTCTCGTCGTCGGCCACCCGATCACCGCCGTCGCCGCGATCCACCGCCTGGCCCGGCACGCCCTCGACACCGCCCCCGCCCACTCCTTCCGCGACCGCGCCCTGCTCGACGAGGGCGACGCCCGGTTCCTGGCGGTGCTCGCGGCCCGCCCCGACGCCGACCCCGCAGCCTTGGACCGCACCGTTCTCGGCCCGATCGCCGCACCGTCCCAACGGCACCTGCTCGACGGCCTCACCGCGTTCCTCGCCGCCGACACGGTCACCGACGCGGCGAACCGGCTGCACCTGCACCCGCAGACCCTGCGCTACCGCCTGCGCCGCGTCCGCGATCTCACCGGCCGCGACCCGCACGACCCGTGGCACCACCTCGTCCTCGCCGCCGCCGCTCAACTCCACGGCGTTCGCGACCAGGCGCACTGACCGAGCCGGAGGAGAACACGGCCCCCAGCCGACAAGCCTCGCACGCCGTCGGCGCCTCGGTCTTCGCCGTCACCGCACGTCGAGCGCTCGCACGTGTTCGTCGCAGGCGGCGACGAGGCCGCCCATCACCAGCCCGCCCTTGTCCGCGCATGCTGCGTACGGTCGTCCGATCACGCCGTTGCTGCTGCGGCGTCGGTGAGGTCCCGGCCGTCCGCCGCGACTCGGCGGACCAAGGCCAAGGCCACCGTGATCCGGCCCGGCCGGCACTGGCCGCACCGGACCACGTGGTCATCGAGCCGTGCCCGCTGCACCGGGTGCAGCTCCGCGTCCGCCGTGGCCGGTGGCCCGTCGATGGTGGTGACTCGTCGGCGGGATCGAGGTCGGACATCGGGATGGCGCACGGGTTGACGGCTTCGCCGTTGAGGTGACTCGTGCACGCCGGGCCGATCGGCCGCTGAGCGCGGATCACCGCGAGAGCACCCCGGTGGGGGCCGGTGACCGGCAGGGACGACACTGATCACATGCGGCAACGAGTCAGCATGATCACGCTCGGCGTGGGGGACCTGGAGCGTGCGCGGCGCTTTTACAGTGCGCTCGGGTGGCGCCCCTCGGCCGCGCCGAGCGACGACATCGTCTTCTTCCAAGCCGGGGACGTGGTCCTCGCGTTGTGGGATCGCGCCCGGCTCGCCGAGGACAGTGCCGTCGAGGACGCGCCCGGCTGGGGTGGAGTCACCGTGGCCCTCAACCTCGGCTCCCGCGAGGAGGTGGACGCCACGATCGACGAGGCCCGTCGCGCCGGAGCCACCATCGGCCGCGAACCGGCGGAGACCTCCTGGGGCGGCTACAGCGCGATCTTCCTCGACCCGGAAGGCCATCCCTGGGAGGTCGCCTACAACCCCTACTGGCCCCTCACCGAAGACGGCGGCCTGAAGCTCCCGTAACAGCACCGCCGTCGTCCGCAGCGCCCGCGACCGGGCCAGGGCGAACCCGCCGAGCTGACCGATGTCCCGCTCGACGACGCAGCCAGCGCGCCGCCACGGCCGCATCCCGGCCGTTCGGAGCAGGCGGGAAATTCCGGTTGCGCGACGCCTTTCACCGGGACGATCGAGCCTGACGACCGCCTGCCAGGTCCGATCGACGCGCTCCGCGAACGGGTTCCGCACGGACTCGGACGACTCGGAGCAGAGCACGGACGAAGGAGGCGCCTGGCCGTTCCGCCAGGCGCCTCCCCGGATGCGGTGATCAGTCTCCGAGCAGGTCCTCGATGGTGATCGGGATGTGCCGGACGCGGATCCCGGTGGCGTTGTGGATCGCGTTGGCCACCGCGGCGGCCATGCCGACCGCGCCGATCTCGCCGACGCCGCGCGCTCCGACCGGGTTGTGCAGGGTGTCGGGGTGCTCGACGAAGTGCACGTCGACGTCGGGGATGTCCGCGTGCACCGGCAGCAGGTACCCGGCGAAGTCGCCGTTGGCGATGCGGCCGTTCGGCTCGACCTCCATCCCCTCGTGCAGCGCCGCCGACACGCCCCAGATCATGCCGCCGCTGAGCTGGCTGCGGGCGGCCTTCTCGTTGATGATGCGGCCCGCGTCGAACACCCCGAGCAGCCGCGACACCCGCGCCTCCCGGGTCCAGCGGTGCACCCGGACCTCGCAGAACTGGGCCCCGAACGAGCTGAACGAGTGCTTCGTCAACTCCTCCCCCGGCGCCGAGGATCCGGTGGCGGACAACGAATCCCGGCCCACCGCGCGCAGCAGTTCGTCGAACGGCATGCTCCGGCCGTCGGCGAACAACTGCCCGTCGGCGTAGGTGACCTCGGCTCCCTCGAACGGCGCGCCCGGCTCGGCGGCCAGTTCCAGCAGGGAGTCGAGGACCGCGGAGGCGGCGACCATCACGGCCGAGCCCGCGCTGGCGGTGGCCGTGGAGCCACCGGACATGCCGCCCGGCGGCAGCGACGAGTCGCCCAGCCGCGGCGTCACCTGCTCCGGCGCGATGTCCAGCGTTTCGGCGCCCACCAGCGAGAGCACGGTCAGCAGGCCGGTGCCCGGGTCCGCGCCGCTGGTGGCGACCTCGGCACGGCCGTCCGCGCCGAGCGTCACCCGCACCGAAGCCGGGAAGCGCAGCGCCGGGAACATCGCGGTGGCCGTGCCGACCCCGACCAGCCAGTCCCCGTCGGTGCGCCCGGTCGGGGTGCGCTGGTCCCAGCCGAAGCGCTGCGCGCCGATCCGGAAGCAGTCGTCGAGGTACTTGCTCGACCACTGGAGGTCTTTTCCGGGCGGGGCGACCGAATTGTTCCGCAGCCGCAGCTCGATCGGGTCCATCCCCAGCTTCACCGCGAGCTCGTCGATCGCGCTCTCCAGCGCGAAGGAGCCGGGTGCCTCGCCGGGAGCGCGCATGAACGTGGTCGGCGGCAGGTTCAGCGGCACCATCTTCTGGCGCAGCGACAGGTTCGGCGTGGCGTACCACTCGCGCGAGGTGCCGTGGGAGGTCGGCTCCACGAAGGAGCGGTCCGCGCCCGTGCTGCACCACGAGTCGTGGCGCACCGCGGTGAGCGTGCCGTCCGGCTCGGCGCCGAGCGAGACCTCCTGCACCGTGGCCGCGCGGCCCGCGGTCGCGGTGAACACCTGCTCGCGGGTCAGCGACGCCTTCACCGGCCTGCCGAGTTCCTTGGCCGCCGCGGCGGCCAGGAACGCGGGCGCGGAGGTGCGCCCCTTGCCTCCGAACGCGCCCCCGACAAACGGGTTCACCGCGTGCACCTGGGACGGGTCCAGCCGCAGGGCCATCGACAACTCGGCGGCCTGCATGTCCGAACCCTGACTTCCACTGTGGATGGTCAGTCCGCCGGAACCCCACCGCGCGACGGCGGAGTGCGGTTCCATCGGGGCGTGGTTCTGCGGCGAGGTCGAATAGGTCTCCGCGACCACCACCGGACTGGCCGCCAGCGCGTCCTCGATGGACTCGACGCCGTCGGCGAGGATGTCCAGCGAGGGGCCGCCGCCGTGGTCGGAGGCGGGTGCGTCCTCGGCGGTCGCGAGGCCCTCCTCCAGCGAGGTCAGCGCGGCCCGCTCGTGGTAGGTGACCTCGACCAGCATCGCGGCGTCGCGGGCCTGCTCGAAGGTCTCGGCGACCACGAAGCCGATCGGCTGCCCGTAGTAGGCGACTTCCTTGTCCTGCAGCGGAACCCACGTGTCGCCGAACGCCGGGAGCGTGGGCGTGGCCAGCTCCAGCGGGTCGAACGGCGAGTACACCCCGAGCACGCCGGGGGCGGCGCGGACCGCGGAGAGGTCCATCGACGCGATCTCACCGTGCGCGATGGTGCTGAGCACGAGATATCCGTAGGCCATGTCGGGGAAGTTGTGGTCCACCCCGTACTTGGCGCGGCCGGTGGCCTTCACCGGCCCGTCGAGTCGGCTGGGCATCAGCGGCTCCCCTCGGTCAGTTCGAGCAGCGCGCGGATCACGGTCCGCTTCAGCAGGGCCGGCTTGAAGCCGTTCGCGCCCCGCGTCCGGGCACCGTCGGCGGCCACGTCGGCGGCGCGCTCGAACGACTCCTCCGTCGCGGGCAGGCCGCGCAACGCCTCTTCGACGGCGCGCAGCCGCCACGGGACGGTGGCCACCCCGCCGACCGCCACCCTGGCGTCGGCGATGCGGTCGTCGCGCACGTCCAGTGCGACGGCGGCCGAGCTCAGCGCGAACTCGTAGGACTGCCGGTCCCGCACCTTCACGTAGGTGGAGTTCGCCGCCCAGTCCAGGCGCGGGACCACCACCTCGGTGATCAGCTCACCCGGCCGCAGATCGTTCTCGACCTCGGGGGTGTCGCCCGGCAGCCGGTAGAACTCGGCCAGCGGCACGGTCCGGGAGCCGTCGGCACCCAGCAGCCGCACCTCGGCGTCGAGCGCGGTGAACGCGACCGCGACGTCGCTGGCGTGGGTGGCCGCGCAGGAGTCGCTGGTGCCGAGCACCGCGTGCATCCGGCCCGCCCTCTCCAGCGCCGGACAGCCGCTGCCGGGTTCGCGCTTGTTGCAGGGCATCGCGACGTCGCGGAAGTAGCTGCAGCGGGTCCGCTGCAGCAGGTTCCCGCCGATGCTGGCCATGTTGCGCAGCTGCTGGGAGGCGCTCAGCAGCAGGGCCCGCGAGATCATCGGGTAGACGTCCGGGTGCGCGGCGATGTCGCTCATCCGCTCCAAGGCGCCGATCCGCAGCCCGTCCTCGGAGTCGAGGCCGCGCAGCGGCAGCTCGTTGATGTCCAGCACCCGCTGCGGGGTGAGCACGTTGAGCTTCATCAGGTCGACCAGCGTCGTGCCGCCTGCCAGGTAGGTCGCCGGTTCCCCGGTGGCCGCTTCGACGGAGGCCGCCGCGTTCCGCATTCCGGTGGTGAGCTCAAAGGGTCGCATCGGTGCGCCTCGCTTGGTCGATCGCGGCGATGATGTTCGGGTAGGCCGAGCAGCGGCACAGGTTGCCGGACATGAATTCGCGGACGTCGCTGACGTCCTGCTCGATCGCGGCACTGGCCGACATGATCTGCCCGGAGGTGCAGAAACCGCACTGCATGGCGTCCTGGTCGACGAACGCCTGCTGCAGCGGCGTCAGCTCCTCACCCTCCGCCAGACCCTCTACAGTGGTCACCGGTTCCTTCACGGTGGCCGCGAGGGTGAGGCAGGAGAGCACGGGCCGGCCGCCGACGTGCACGGTGCACGCACCGCACTGGCCTCGGTCGCAGCCCTTCTTCGGCCCGGTGATGTCGAGCCGCTCCCGCAGCGCGTCCAGCAGCGTCACACCGGGTTCGGCGTCGAGCTGCTCAGCGCTGCCGTTGACTTCTAATGAGATGTGCAATGGAACTCTTCTCCGCTGGGAACTCCGCACCGGAGCAGGGCGGCATGATGTGGTGGGGGTGATGGCCACGTCGAGCACGACGCCGCGCCGGGAACCGGATAAAAATCCGCTGTCCTCATCGAGGCTAGCGGATTAGTATCCGCTCGGCAAACGACGCTGTTCCGGTCGATTCATGCAGTTCAGGAGGCTCTCGACAGCAGAGCGGACGAAGGAGGAGCGATGGGGACGGGCGCGGTGAACCACCGGCGCGCGGACACGCGGCGCAACCACGAGCTCATCGTCGCGGCGGCGGCGGAGTCCCTGTCGAGCACGGGCGAAGTGTCGTACAACGCCATCGCGAAGCGGGCCGGAGTCGGCGTCGGCACCGTCTACCGGCACTTCCCCGCTCCGCAGGACCTCATCCTCGCCGTCTACGAGCGGGAGGTGCGGCACCTGGTCGAGGTGGTGCCCAGCCTGCTGGAGTCCTACCGCCCCGAAGAGGCGTTCCGGGTGTGGACCACCGATCACCTGGCGCACTACATGATGACCAAGCGCGGCCTCGCGAACGCGCTCAGCGCCGCGACCGCCGCGCGCGGCGAACTGCCCAAGACCGCGCACGAAGCGATGGTCGGCTCGCTCGCGACCCTGCTCGCGGCCAACGCCGAGGTCGGCGCGGTGCGCGCGGACCTCGACCCGGAGACGGTGCTGCGCGGCCTCGGCGGCCTGCTCTTCCTCGACCAGCGCGGCCCCTGGCGCGCCCAGACGGAACGGCTCATCGACCTGCTCTGGCGCGGCATGTCCAGCTGCCACGAGTAGCGATCGGCGTGTCTGCGCACGGTGGACGAACCCGCTGATCACCGCGATGCCGAACCGCCGCGACAATCCTGGGCGGCCGTGGAGAGATCCGCGATCAGGTGCTCCAGCAATCGCTCCTCGTGCACGGGAACGAGCTCTCCGTCATAGATCTCCCGCAAACCTGCCACCGCCGACTCCAGATCCGCGGCGGGACGGTGATCCACGCTCAGAGCGCGCGCCCGTGCATAGGCCGGCGCATCGAATCGCCACGGCACCGCCCGCGGCGCGACCGCCAGGACCTGCTCGGCGATCGTGAACCCCGCGCGATCGAAGTCCGCTCGCGCGCGGATCGTGCAGCCTGATCCGACGAGTCCGGCGATGAGGTCCAGCGCGGCGCCGGAGGCGATCCCGTCCGTGCAGACCAGCGCCGGACACCGCGCGCCCAGCGCGTCCGCCGCCGCTTCCGTGACCGTCGGGTTCTCGCACACGAAGACCTCGCAGGCCCGCGCGGTCCACGGCCCGGCCAGGGAGCGGAGCGTCAGCCAGATCGGTTCGCCGGGAGTGGCGCGGCACAGTCGCGCCGCGGCGGACTCACCGCCGATCGGCAGGTTCAGGGCCAGCACACGAGAGGAGACGCCGTCGCAGAGCACACCGGCGCTCGCCCACGCGGCTCGCCACGCGCGCCCGGCGCGGTGCGGCCGGTCGAGTCCCTTGATCGAGGCCAGGAAGCGGGCTGTCCCACGGCCCAGCGGCCGGTCGTAGTCCAGCGCGTGCGCATCGTGCAGGACGTCCGCGGCGAGCCGCGCGAGCCGGATACTCCCGTGTCCCGGCCGCAGCCGGGACACGACGTTGGCGATCTGCGAGCTCAATGCCGTCAGCGCGCCGGTGCCAGGCTTGGGCAAACCGCCTTCGGCGAGCCACTTCCGCACCTCGGACGGTGTCACCCCGGTAGCGCTGAGCTGCTCGACGACGATGTCCCGCTCCGCGGCCGCGGCATCCCGTTCCCGCTCCCGGCGGACCCGATCCGGTTCGATCTCCGTGCCGCCCAGCGCCTCGACCAGGCCACGCACGGTGAGGCCGTGCTCGGCGAGCCTCGCCGCGAGGTCTTGCAGGCGAACCGGTTTCCCGGACAGCTCCCAGCCGATTCCCAGCATGCGGCCCACTTGGGTGCGCTGTTCATCATCGAGGACCACCGCGCTAAGCGTTCCCGATTCGGTGCGGTACCCACGCCGGGCACGAGTGCGGACCGCGTCGAGCACCACCGCCGGACCGGGCAGGGACGCCCATTTGGTGATGCCGGGAGGTGGCGTCATTCCTCGTCCTCGTCGGCGAAGAGACCTTCGGCCAGCGACGCCTCCTCCTCGGCCGACCGGCCCGGACCCGGTACGGCGACCGCCGTCCATTCGCCGCCGCGCCACAGGTACGGAATCGAGTCAACGCCGGGGAATCCCTTGTGCCGGGCGAGGTCGTACACGGCGACGGCGGGAACCGTCGAATACCGGCACCACTCGTCGTGCGCGGTCAGCATCACGTCCAGGTCGAAATCCACCGTGAGCCCCATGAAGGACGCCTTGATCTCCTCATCGACACCGGTCATCGCCTCATCCAGCCAGACGCAGCGCGGCGCCTGGGCATCGGCGGCGTTGTAAGCGACCACCGCCGCGGCGAACAGTGGATGGGACAGCAGGACGACCTTCTCACCACCGGACTTCGAACCGTGCTTGGCCGCGTCGAAGGGAACCCACCTGGCAGTCGAACCCGGCTGGTACTCCAGGGAGATCTTCAACCAGCTCCGGTAGTCGAGCGCTTCCGAGAGCTGCTCCCGCCAGTCTCCCGATCCGGTGTCCGCGGCGACCGATCTGGCTCGATCGATCCTGCGGGAGAGGAAGGACCGCACCTGGTCCTGGCGCGCGGGAGAGAGCTGCTGGTAGCCCTGGGAGAGCGCATCGACCACCGTGCCGGAGTCCGGGTCCGTCGGATCAGCCGTCCACCGCAGTCGGACGGCACTGCCGTAGCGCGTGGAACGGCCGGCCAGCTGGTCGTTGATGTCGGTGAACGTCCTCCTGGTGTAGTCCAGCCGGTCCTTGAGGTGCTCGATGAAGGTGGATCCGAGCAAGGTCGTCAGCACTCGCTGCTGCTCGGCGTCGAACGAGCCTTCCTGCTCCTGGGCCTGGTCGGTGAGCAGAGCCTCGGCGGCTGTCGGCTGCTGCCAGCCGGAGGCGCTGTCCACCAGCACGACGATGCGCGGCGGCGCACCGGCCGATCCGGATTCCAGCACCTTGGCGTCCCGATCCGGGAGCAGGATCTGCCGGAGCTCGGTGAGCTTGTCCTGGCACGCACGCCACCGGCGGTCCTGATCAGCCGCCTCCGGTAATTCCCGGCGCGCAGCACGCATGGAGTCGCGAGCGGATTCCACGGTTCGCCGCTCCGGTTCCGCAAAGCCGATCGGCTGGGCGAGGCCGATGTCGAACACCTCCCACCAGGACTCCAGTGCGGTATCGCGCTGCTGCTCAGCGTCCTTTCGGTGTGCTTCGTGCCGGTCCAGGACCTCCTCCGCGCGGGCCATCTCGCCCCTGGCTTCGCTGTGGTCGGCGTTGAGCTTCACCAGGTCCGCACGGATGTTCGCCAACGCGGTGTCCAGCACACCCCGCCTGTCCAGCTTTTCCTTGTCGTCAGTGGTCAACGACCTCTGCGCCGCAGCAAGCTTGATCCCGATCTGATTTTGTTCCCCGCGCAGCTTCTCCAATTCCGCGGTGACGTCCTCGAACCGCGTGTCCGCCGAGGTGAGCTCTTCGTCGACTTGGGAACGAGCGCCGGTGTGGACGCTGAGCAGCTCCAACCGGTGCTTTAGTTCTTTCAGCGCTTGCTGGTAGTCCCGCAACGCCTCCTCGTGCGCGGCGAGATCGCGCACGGGAAAGGCGTGCTCACTGGCATAGCCGGAGAATGTGGCCCAGGCCTGGTCCCGGCCGGCCTCGCTGCGCCGGTGCGTTTCCTCCGCTCGGGTGACCTCCTGCCTGCACCGCTCCACCTGACGCTCACGCTCCCGCCAGGTGCTGACGGCATCAGTGACCATGCGATCCCGTGGAGCGCGGTCCCGCTCCCCGGCGAGACGGTGCAAGTCGCCGTCGATCGCATCGATCCGCTCGGTCCACTCGGTAATCGATGAGTCGAGTTCCGCCAGCCGAGCCCGGAGGCGCTGCTCTTCCCGTCTCCGCGCGGCCTCGCGAGCCGTCGCGCCCAGGTAGGAGGCAGGCTGGACGGGTTCGGCTCGGCCGGTCAGCGCGGCGCACCGCCACGTGCCGTCCGCGGCCAGCCAGACGGCCGGGCCGTCGTCGGCAGGGCGGGTGTCGAACCAGCCGATCGCCGCGAGCACGGAACGGATCGTCGAAGCCGGTACGCCACCGACGGGCGTGGGCTCCAGCACCGCGGTCAGGCCGTTCGAGGGCCGCTCCGCACCGCCCAGAACCAGGGTGTCGACGGGAAGGCCTCCCGCGCTCGGACTCAGCCCGCCGTCGGGGTGGATCCAGGCATCCAGCAGCCCGGACGCGGCCAAGCTCGCTTCGAGCATGTCGACTTCCACGGCCGAGGCCCCGGCGACGGGCCGCACACATTCCCACAACGGCGCGCCCTGATCGTCCGTGGACGCGGGCCGGTCCCGGCGACGCCATCCGGCCGGTGCTTCCGGTGTGCGCACCGCGGCGGTGCTGACCTCGTCGAGTCGCGCGGCGACGGTGTCGCGGTCGGCGGTGACGGCGGACAACTCGTGCTCGCTGTGCTGGCGCTGGCCGAGGTAGTGGTCCCGGACTCCGGCGATGTGGTGGGCGATCTCCGCGGCTGGGGATCGGCTGGGCTCCGCGTCGCGGGGAGGGCTGGTCAAGTCGGCTACCAGCTCGCACCACTCCTCGACGGTGGCCTCGTCCGCTCGGGCGCTGGTCGCCGTAGCGTTCCACTCGCGGATCTCGCCTCGCAGGGTGTCCACCGTGGTGGTGACCTCGCGATACGCCGCCTCCTGCTCCTCGGCGGCGTCGGTCAGCATCTCCGCCCGATCAGCGAGGATGCCGGCGGAAGTGGCGACCTCGCGCTCGGCGCGTTCGTGGTCGTGGTGCAGCTCCCGCAACCTGGCGAACCGTTCGCGCCGCTTCGAATGATCGACGAGCAGCGCGGCGAGGTCCCGCGGCGGAAGGTACCTGTCCGCGGAATCGCGGAGACCTGCGCGCGGTGCGGCCTCCCTGACCACGTCCGAGGCACGATCCGCGTCCAGGTCGGCCGTGCGCACCTTTTCGGCCGCGGCTTCCGCGTTCGCGCGCACCTGGGACAACTCCTTCTCGGCCACGGCACGACGGCGTTCGGCTGCGGTGCACCGCTCGTCCATCGCACGAAACTGGACGCCGAGGTCGTCGACCCGTCTTACCGCATCCGCCGCTTCCTGATAAGCCGGGCTTTCCAGCAGTTCGCGGAGTTCGATTTCGTGGTGCTGCTGAGCAGTCCCGGCTTCCGTGACGCATCGGCCCAGTTCCTCGACCTGCTGTGCAGCCGCGTCGAGCGAGCTCTCGGCTGCTCGTCGTTTCTTCGTCGTGTCGTCGAGACCGGTGGTGGCCCTGCTCAGCGCGTCGGCTCGGCGCCGGACCACTGTCTGCGCCCACGGTTTCCAGCCCGTGCGGACGAAAACCGCCAGCTGCCTGGCCGCGTGCCGGGTCTCGTCCACCGCCGCCCGCAATCTTTCCAGGTTCTCCCACCCGTGTGCGAGTTGGTCGACCTCCGCATTCGCCAGCGGCGGCAGCGCCGCGCGGAGCGTTTCAGCAAGGCTGGTGGGGTCGAGTCGTTCGCCGAGCTTCGGTTTGCGCAGCTGCTTGAGCAACGCGGTCAGGTTGTCGTAGGCATCCGGGTCAAGCCCGAACAGTTCGGCCGCCACCTGAGCACGGTAGGACCTCGCGCCGTCGGGCACGGTCACGCCGGTGATCTTCTTGAGCTCACCCCGATCGATCGGCCGGCCTGCCGCCAACAGGCGCAGATCGCTGCCAGGTCGCAACGGGGTGATCAGGTGCCACGTAGTGACGCTTCCGGTGCCGCTCCCCCGCCGGGCGCTCACTCCGAGGCCAAGGACGAAGTAGCGCGGTTCCCCGGTTTCGTCGATCCGGCCGAACTCGGCCCACGCGTATCCCGAGCTGGAATCGGCAGGCGGCCTCGGGTCATCCGGTTCACCCGTCGGCAGGAGGTTGAACCGCATCGTGCGGCTCTGGGAACCGAACGGATCTAGCACCGTCGGGCCGACCTCACCACGCAGCAGCATCAACGTGGTCAATTCGAGCACCTTGGTCTTGCCCGCGCCGTTTCCGCCGCGCAGTACCAGCCTTCCGTCGGCGAACCAGAATTCGTCCTGGGAGTACTCCCACAGGTTGACGATGCCGACCCGCAGCGGCTGCCACCGGTGCCGAGCGGGTTCCGGTAGGCCCCCGCTGAGAGCTGCCGAGAGCCACTGCTCGCCGGAACGCCTCGGGGGCGTCATCCCATCACCTCCTCGTCCAGCCTCCTGGTCACCGAGACGATCTTCGGATCGCGGAAGCGGGCCGCCACGGCGGTCAGGCGCCAGCCCGGGCCGTTCTCGGCCGGACGCAGCAGATCCAACGCGGTGAGCAATTCTCGTGCCGTGGATTCCAGAGCGGTTCCCTCCCGAAGTTCGTTGGTCATCGCCTTGTGGTGACGCGCCCGCACTTCTTCCGCGGCGGCAGCGATGGCGGACTCGGTGATGATCGCGTCGATGGCGTGAGTGCGGACCAGTTCGTCGAGCACCATCAAAGTGGCGAAGTCGGCCGCGCGAACGGCCGGGAACGGAAGGTCGGTGTCAGCCTCGTCCTCGCTGATCAACGCCACCCCCTCGCGGCGCTGCTCCGCCCGCCACCCGGTCATCTCCGCGCACCACGCGAGCAGGCGGCGGCGCTGATGGGAGAAGTAGGTGCGTTCGGCTTCGGTCAGGTCCTCGTGCAGCAGCACCGGAAGCTCCACCAGCCTGCGCATCAGGCGGAACCGGGTGGCGTCGTCGTGCGAGGTTTCCGCCGCGGTTTCGCCGAGGGCGGCTCGCAGGGCTACCGGATCCACCATGCGCAGCAGCAGTTCCCGGTTCACCTCGTAGGCGCCGCCGATCGCATCACGCCGATGTGTCCATCCTTCGTGCTGTTCCTCACCGGTACGACCGGTCGGGCGCAGCGCGCCCAGTGTGACCAGCAAACGGACCGCTTGGACGAACAGCCGCCGTTCCGCGAACTGGTCGGGGACGTGCGGGGCGAGTGAGACGTTCTCATGAGCGGACAACGCCCGAACCCGGTCCGAGAGGTCCTGCGTCGTGGTGATGTCCTCCGCGTCCTCCGCCGCCGCGGCAGCGAGGATCGCCAGCACCAGGACACGCCGGCTGGGAGCCGCGAATCGGCGCGGAGCGAGCACCGTTCCGTCGACCGGCGACCGGAACAGGCGTGCCGCGGAATCGGTGACGACCAGCCGGTAGCCAAGCCTGTTCGAGAACCACTCACTGAGTGTGCCGTGGTGGACCCGGACCAAGGACCAGATTTCAGGATGAACCCGGCGATCAAGCACGGGGTTGCGCAGGAGAGCTGTGAACGCGCGTTGCCGATTGACCTCGTTCTGGCTCACGCGGGCTCCATCTGGAAGTGCCAGTTCACCGTGACCAGACTTCCGGCGGGGGCTCGCACGGCGGTGGTCTCGTGTGGCGATGACGGCTTGCGCAAGGTGATCCGCCATCGACCGTCGCCGGTCATCGAGCTGTGCGATGGGGCGCGCATGACCATGCCGAGCAGCTCAAGCAGCAGGTCCAGTTCGGCGTCGCTGACCTCGCCCCAGTTCGCCAGCTGGGTTCCGGAGCGCTGCCGGAGCTGGGCCTCCGCGCCGTTACGCGCGGCCTCGGCTGCCAGCCTCGCCCTCCGGGCGGCGTTCTTGCCTTGGGAGTAGTCGGGGATCTTGGAGCGTCGGCCGACGGCGGCACGCGCCGCGTGCTCCCGGAACCTCGCGGTGATCGGTGCGGGTGGCGCTTGAGACCAGCCGAAATCGTCGTCCTCCGCGGACTCCGCCGCCAAGAGCAAGTGCCGGGCCGAGAACGCACCTACCGCGCCGTCCCAGATCCGCCACGCTGATTCGTCGTCGGGGGCCCGCTCGATGGCCGTCGCCAGCGTCAGCAGTTCCGACCGCCGGGTGACCGCCCCGCCGGTGTCGAGCAGGATCCGCATGGTCCGAGCCCACGGAGCGACCAGGTCCCGAAGTTGACGTCGCAGCTTGCGCGCCTGACCGTTCGGGCCACCGAACCAGGAACCGAGCGCCTCCCAAGTGTGCCGCCACCGTTGAATCTGGTCGGCCAGGTCTTGATCGTCCAGATCGCCGTCCACCGATGCGCGAACGCACGCCCGCCACACCTCGGTGGTGAGCAACGGATCCAGCTCGTGCAGCAGCCCCGCGATGCGAGGGCTGTGCACGTCGACCTGCTCGCCCCACATGCCGATGTAGGCGCGCAACGTGTGCCACAGCTCGTCCTGCTTGTCCGCGTCCGGGCCGCCGGACAAAGCGTGGGCCAAGGTGCGCTGCCAGCCACGGGCGGCCGTGGCCATGGCCTGATGCATGGCGCCGATCTGTTGGAACTCGGTCGCCGCAGTGATGTACCGGGCCTGCTGGACCGACTCGGCAAAAGCGGACAGGCGTTCGTGGATGGCACGCGGGGCCAGCGTGAGATCGCCTGCCGCTTCCTCCGCGTCATCGGTGGACGACCAGAAGGCGTGCAGCGCAGCTGCTCGCGGGGTGAGCTGGTAGCGATCTCGCCGCCGGAGGAAGTCCTCCCCGGTGCGAGCCGGCTCCTGCCAACGGGTCACCACCTGCCACTGCACCAGGCTGTCCATGCGCGTGTCGAGATGCAGCACGTCGGGGGACATCAGGCGGTCAACCGCTTCCGCGGGCACGCGTTCGGTGAGCCGGGCGCGGACCCCGGTGGTCACCTCGTCGAACGACAGGCCGGTCAAGCTGGTGTCCTGCCGGGCCAGCAGCACCTCGACGATCACGCGGTATTGTGCCGCGAACCGCGATGTCAGATAGGTGGGCACGAATTCCTGGCCGGGGAGAAATGCCGACCACGGATCGGCCCCGGATTCCGAAGTCCCGAATTCGGGTGCCTCTTCGTGATCGTCCACGATCTCCAGGCTACGGCGACGCTGTGCTACCTCCCGCAAAACAGTGACACGTCACCCATTCTGACGAGTCAATTCACCGACTGTCATTGTTGATGCCCGACGGCTACATCACGCTCACCGTGAAGGCGGTGACACGGTCGGTGTGCTGCCTGTTAAGAAAATCGACTGCCGCACCGCTCGAATGGTGCGAGATCTTCGAGTCTCCGCCGGATCAGGTAGACATCTCGTCAGTCCCGCGTCGCGAACCAGAGCTTGGCGATGGCGACGACGTAGAGCAGCCCGACGATGCCGTGGACGATGAACGCGGCGATGTTGAGCTCGAAGTTGGAGCCGGTGGGCAGCAGGCAGAGTTCGGAGATGAGGAAGGCGACGGGCCAGGAGGCGATCAGCAACGCCTTCTGCCGCTTCGACCAGGACCGGTTGAAGGCCGCGAGCGCGGAACCACCGGCCCAGGCGCCGAACGAGAGCACGAAGGACGCCGCCGCCGTGGCGCCGGAGATCTCCCAATCGGGGTTCTCGTCGAACCCGGCCGACAACCCGATGAGGCCGCCCACGAGGAAGGTGAGCGCCGCCGCGCCCGCCAGCATGGCGCAGGCCAGCGCGGCGGCGAGCACGGATCCCAGCCTGGCGGACTGCGCGCCCCCGGGCTCGACGCCCGCCGCCGCGGCGACCTGCTCGGGCGTGCCCATCCGCGCGAACGCGTCGTCGACGGCCGCGGAGTCCGCGTCCGGGGCCACGCTCGCGTCGAAGTGCTCGTGCACTCCGGCGATCACGTCCCGGCGAACGGAAGCGGGCGCGTGCCGCAACCGGTCGTTGAGCTCCTCCAGGTAGATGTGCACGCGGGCGTGGGTCTTGGTCACGATCGTTCTCCTGTCATGGCGGAATCGACGGCGCTGCGGAAGGCAGGCCAGGTGGAACGGAAGTTCTCCAACGCCGTTCTGCCCTCCGCGGTGAGCGCGTAGTAGCGGCGCGGTGGGCCGGTCGTGGACTTCACTTGGCTGGTTTCCACGAGCCCCTGCCGCCGGAGGCGGGCGAGCAGCGGGTAAAGCGTCCCCTCGCTCTGCAGCAGGACGTCGTGCGCGCCGAGCCTGCGCGCGATGTCGAGGCCGTACAGGGGCTCCACATCGATCATCGCGAGGATGCAGTACTCCAGCACACCACGGCGCAGGTGGGTGAGAACGGCGCTCTCGTCCAGAACCATGCCACGCAACATACCGGTAAGATCAGAACCGCGCAAAGAAGCCCACCCCCACGAGCGGCGACCGCCGTCCACCGCCGCACCGCCCATCTCCGCGGCGTTCCCGAAGTTGATCCACATAGGACGACTTTGATATTTCCCCCGGACGGCGGGAAAGCCGCAGGAAAAGACCTCCTGCACGACACGCAGGATCCCTCGTGGCCGCCCCTCCGATGCCGGGAGCCGGGACCGCGTCGCCGATCGTGCTGCGGCGACGGCGCGGGCGAGACGGGTGGCGATGTCCGCCGCCCGCGCTCGGCCCGATGAGCCACGCGACCGCGAGTGTGACCGGCGACACCGCATTCGGGCGCGGAAGTCGCTTGTCCATGCCGCTGCGGCATAGTCGAAACTGCTTCCAGATGAGGCGTTCAGGTCGTTCGGCCGACCGCCTCGCGCAGGTCGAACGAGCTCCTCGCCGCATCGAGGGGGTACTGGAAGCAAGAAGGAGAGACATGACTGGTGCAGGCCGGAAGCAGCAGGAGATCGGGGAGGGCGACACCGCCCCCTTCCTGCGCGTGCCGACCGGGGACGAGCCCCACGGCGCGTCGCCCGCGCCCGCGTCGGGGGGCGACGCCGCGGAGACCCGACCGGACGCTCCGGCGGAGAAGAAGAAGCGGTTCCGCTGGCGCAGCAAGGACTACACGCCGGAGGAGCTGGAAGAGGCCCGGCAGGCGTTCCGCGACCAGATGCCGTGGGACCACCCGATGTCGCGCGGCGACAAGGTCCTGGTGTTCGCCACTTTCGGCGTCGTGGTGCTGATGATGGCGTCGATGCCGTTCCGGCCGTTCCTGATCGCCTCGCACCCGCTCGCGCTGAGCGCGGTCACCGGCAGCCTCTCGGCGATCGGCGCCGGTGCGGCGTTCGCCCGCGTCGGAGAGGTCGACCTGTGGCTGGTCGTCGCGGCGGGCGTGTTCGGCATGATCAAGTTCGACTGGCTGTTCTGGCTCGCCGGACGCCGGTGGGGAGCGAAGATCATCGAGCTGTGGGCGCCGGGCGAGTTCGGCAAGCGGTTCGTCGCGCGCGTCCAGTCCTGGCCGCGCTGGGCGATGCCGCTGGTGCTCATCGTCGCCGCGCTGCCCGGCATCCCCGCCCCCGCCGTGTTCGCCGTGGCCGGGTTGAGCGGGATGGGCCTGGTGTCGTTCCTGATCTTCGACGCGGTCGGCGCCGCGCTGATCGCGGGCCTGGTCGCGGGCCTCGGCTACGGGGTGGGGCAGCACGCCGTCGACTTCGTGCTGATGATCGACGACTACGCCCTCTACATCACGCTGGCGCTGGTCGTCTGGGTCTCGATCCAGGCGGGCTACAAGGGCCACAAGAAGGACCAGGAGAAGAAGAAGCAGAAGGAGCAGCAGGCGGCCTGACCCGCCCGAGCTCGCCGACGGCCGCCGCGCCCCTCCGCCGTGAGGGACGCGGCGGCCGTTTCGCCTCGGCGGGCCCCTGGCGACGCGAAGTGCCGCCGCGGCGCGAAAAGCTCCAGGTCCCGCGGACGTACGCCGGGAATCATCACGATCGCCCCGCTCCGGCCTTGGTGGCCACGGAACGGCGCCTGCCCGCCGGCACCTGAGCGCCGGGGGGGGCGCATCGGAGCTCGCCCTGGCCGGGATGCGTGCCTCCGTCGTTGCGCTCCACCTGTCCGGAGCGGACACGCGCCACTACCGATCGTGACCTCCACCGCGACCGAACTCGACGGCGATCAGGGAAAATGTGACGGCGGACCCAGGTGGGCCTGCGCGAAATCACGGTTGCGTAGCCTGACTCCGTGGCTGAGATCGTGTATCCGCCCGTCGTACTGGCGGCCAAGACCATGTTCCGCGTGCTGGACAACCGGCTGCGCGTGACGGGAACCGAGCACATCCCGCGCGAGGGCGGCGCGGTGATCGCGTGCAACCACGTCAGCTACCTGGACTTCATCTTCTGCGGCCTCGGTGCGCAGCCGGCCAAACGGCTGGTGCGGTTCATGGCGAAGAAGCAGATCTTCGACAACCGGATCGCCGGCCCGCTCATGCGCGGCATGCACCACATCCCGGTGGACCGCGCCGCGGGCAAGGGCTCCTACGACGAGGCGGTCCGGCGGCTGCGCGCGGGCGAGGTCGTCGGCGTGTTCCCCGAAGCGACCATCAGCCGCTCCTTCACCGTCAAGCCGATCAAGTCCGGCGCGGTCCGGATGGCCGCCGACGCGGGCGTGCCGGTCGTGCCGATGTCGCTGTGGGGCACCCAGCGGCTGTGGACGAAGAGCCGGCCGCGCACGCTCACCAAGCGCCACGTGCCGATCCACATCCACGCCGGTGAACCGTTCCAGCCCGGCCCGGACGACGATTTCGACGCCCTCACCCAGGACCTCCGCACCCGCATGTCGGCGATTCTGGACGACCTGCAGGCCGGCTACCCCGACCAGCCCGCGGGCGAGGACGACCGCTGGTGGCTGCCCGCCCACCTCGGCGGCACGGCCCCCACCCCGGAGGAGGCAGCCGCCCTCGACGCCCGCCCAAGGAACGACTGATCCGGAGCGGTCCACGTGGCCGACCGGAAGCTCACCCCGCCGCCGGCTCCACGTCCAGCCTGCGGATCAACGGGTCGTCGGGCAGAGCCCGCGGGTAGTGGCGGGAGATCGCCGGGTCGTGGCCGGGGATGACGTGATCGGGGCCGGGGGCGAGCTCGTCGAGCCGTTGTGACGTGTCGCAGTACTCGTCGGTCCGGACCACCACCGAGAACGGCGCGCCGTCGGGTGATTCGCCGCCGACGCGGTTGTCCGAGTAGTGCCGGGCGTCGGAGGCGAGCACCACGTGGCCTCGCGCGGTCGGGACCCGCACCGCCTGCGATCCCGGCGTGTGGCCCGCCGCCGGGTGCACCGTCATGCCGGGGGCGACCTCGTACTCGCCTTCGCGCAGCCGCACCCGCCCGCGGTGCAGCAGGCCGACGAGCTCGCAGACCTTGTCCGCGGCGTACGGGCGGCGGAGGAAGCGGTGCGACATCGACGGCCCGGTGGCGTAGGCGAGTTCGGCCTCGCGGACGTGGAAGGTCGCGTTCGGGAAGGCGCCGAGGTTCCCGGCGTGGTCCCAGTGCAGGTGGGTGAGCACCACGTCGGTGATCGCCGCCGGGTCGAGGCCGAGGCGGCGCACCGACTCCGCGGGATCGCGCTCGTAGTCGATGCCCCGCTGCCGCGCCGTGTTCTCGTCGGCGCCCACGTCGACGAGCACCACGTGCTCGTCGGAGACGGCGAGCCAGCAGAAGCAGTGCAGCGACTGGTCGGTTTCCGGGTACCGGAACCCCGGAGTCGGCGCGTAGTTCTCCCGCGCCGTCCGGTGGCCGATCCCGTAGCGCAGGGCGTAGAGCCGGTAGGTCATGCCGCTCGTGCTCCTCTCGCGGCGATGTCGATGACGATGCGGCCGGGGAATCCGGCGTGCAGCCGCGCCATGCCTTCGGCGACCTCAGACAGCGGGATCGAGAAGGGCGCCGCCAGCCGGTCGACCGGCAACCGGCCCGCGCCGTGCAGGTGCGCGAAGCGGGGCACGTCGCGCCGCGGAACGCCGGACCCGAGGTAGCTGCCGGAGACGGTGATGTCGTTCGCGACGAGCTCGGCGGGCGGAACGGGCCAGCGCGACGCCGGGTTCGCCAGGCCGACCACGGTGAGCCTGCCTCCTCTCCGCAGGGCGCGGTACGCCGATTCCACCGCGGCGACGGATCCGGCGGCTTCGAACGCGTGGTGCGCTCCGCCACCCGTCACCTCCCGGATCCGGTCCGCGGTCGACTCGTCCGCGGGCAGGGCCAGGTCGGCGCCGAGTTCCAGCGCCCGTTCCAGGTGGGCGTCGTGGCGATCGACGGCGATGATCGGGGCTGCTCCGACGGCGCGCAGCCCGAGCACCGCCGCCAAGCCCACGCCGCCGCAGCCGAACACCGCCGCCGATTCGCCGAGGCCGACCTGGGCGGCGTTGAACACCGCGCCCACTCCGGTGCTGACCGCGCAGCCGAGCAGGGACGCCGTCCGCAGGTCCGTTCCCGCCGGTACCGGAATGACCGAGGCCGCGTCCACCACGGCCCGCTCCGCGAACGCGGACACGCCGAGGTGGTGGTGCACCGGTTCCCCGTTCGCGTCGCGCAACCGGTGCCCGCCCGCCGGGAGCTCGCCCGCGGTGTTGCCCGCGTGCGCCCGCGAGCACAGCACCGGACGGCCGTCGCGGCAGAACCCGCACCGCCCGCAGGACGCGACGTAGGTGAACACCACGGGGGCGCCGGGGCGCACCTCGGTCACCGAGCGGCCGGTGCGCGCCACGACACCGGCGGCCTCGTGCCCGAGCACCATCGGCAGCGGCCGGGGCCGGTCGCCGGTCAGCACCGACAGGTCGGAGTGGCACAGCGACGCGAAGTGCACGTCCACCAGCACTTCGTCGTCGCGGGGCTCGTCGAGGTGCACCTGCTCGACCGACACTCGCGCGAAGTCGGGTTCGGCGCCCGGTTCCCCGCGCAGCACCGCCGCGCTGATCGTCGCGTTCACCGCCGGCCCTCCGCGACGAGCGACGCCACAAGTGCGTCCACATCGGACTCAACGCCCAGCTCCCGCACCGTCCGCGCAACCGCCTCCGCCTGGTCGCGGGGAATTCGGCGGGTCGCGTTGCCGAGGAACTTCGCCGTCACGTCCTCGTCAGTGAAGCGGTTGCCCGGTGTCCCCCTGCTCGCGGTGACGCGGTGGGTGATCTCCCGGCCGTCGCCGAGGTGCAGCCGGACCTCGCCGGGGAAGCGCGCGGGGTAGTCGCTGTCCGGATCGGCCGGGCATTCGACGAGCCGCGCCACGGCCAGCACCTCCGGATCGTCGAGCGGGTCGTCGTAGAAGGTGGCGAGGTCCAGCCTGCCGCGCA
This sequence comes from Saccharopolyspora sp. NFXS83, assembly GCF_026241095.1. Classification (GTDB taxonomy): domain Bacteria; phylum Actinomycetota; class Actinomycetes; order Mycobacteriales; family Pseudonocardiaceae; genus Saccharopolyspora_C. The sequence goes on from NZ_JAPFGB010000007.1 coordinate 225,918, forward strand.
CCAGCACGCTCGCCACCGCGTACTGCACGCTGAACATCGCGTCGTAGGTGGTGGCGGGCGCGATCTTCACCGCGGCCGGTTCGGTCACCTCCGGCATCACGCCCGGAGAGGTGGGGCAGACGATCCGGGTGATGTCGGAAGCTCGCAGCGAGCGCGCTCCGAGCTCGTCGAGCACCTGGAAGGCCGCGTCGGCGAAGGCGTGGGTGAAGTGGCAGCAGGGGTAGGGCTTGTAGGCGGTCTCGGCGGTCATCCAGCGCTCGCCGAGCGTGTCCAGCCCGAGCCCCTCGCCGTCGGGGACGAACCCGAGGTGCGTGGCGAACAGGCCCTTGGTCCCTTCGAACACCGTCGCCGGGCCGCTGAACCCCGATTCGGCGAGGGTGAGCGCGATCAGCCCGGAGTGCGCCGCCCAGCCGGGGTGCACCCGCTTGAGCCAGGAGTTGCGGATCTCCAGCAGCCCACCGGCCTGGCTCCCGCAGAGCCCGAGCGCGTCCCGCGCGGTCTCCGGACCGGCGCCGCGGATGCTCGCGGCGGCGCAGGCGGCGGCGAACGTCCCGGCGATGCCGGTGGGGTGGAAGCCGCGGGCGTGGAACCGCCCGGCTCCGGCTGCCGCGATCCGGCAGCCGATCTCCATGCCGAGCACGTAGCCCAGCAGCAGCCGCCTGCCGGTGGCCCCGGCCTCCTCGGCCGCCGCGAGCGCGCCGGCCAGCGCGGGGGCGGTGGCGTGGTAGACCGCGCCGACGTGGGTGTCGTCGAAGTCGAAGCCGTGGATCAACGTGCCGTTGACCAGCGCCGCCGAGGCCGCGGGCAGTGCGGTGCCGTACCCGATGGCGTGCGCCTCCTGGCCGGCCCCGAGGCGCCGGGCGGCCGTGTGCACGGCGTCGCCGAAGTTCATCGCCGACGAGCCCAGTGCGCTGCCGAGCGCGTCGAGGACGTGGTTGCGGGCTTCGTGCAGCACCGCGTCGGGGACGTCGTCGAAGGTCGTGGCCGAGACGAATTCGGCGACGCGGGCGGACAAGGTCTGCGGTGAGCTCATGCGCGCTGCTCCTCCGGGGAATCGTGCGGGGCGACGGTGTCGGAGAGGCGGCGGCCCGTGGTCCGCTCACCGAAGAAGAAGATCACGAGTCCTTCGCACAGGATGAACAGCGCGGCGGCGATGAACGCGCCGCTGAACCCGGCGAACGCGAACACCGCGGCGATCAGCACGCCGTTGACCGTGCCCGCGAGCCGCCCCATCCCGTTGGCCAGCCCGGCGCCCGCGCCGCGCAGCGCGGTCGGGAACACCTCGGGCAGGTAGCTGTAGATCACGGCGGTGTTGGTCTGCAGCAGCAGGGTGGCGACGAACCCGCCGAGCACCACCAGCCACAGCTCGCCGCTGACGGCGAACACGACCATCGCGGCGCCGCTGACCGCGGCCAGCACCAGGCTGACGGTCTTGCGCTCCCAGCGGTCGGCCACGAGCATCCCGGCGAACGCGCCCGCGAACGGCGCGATGGCGAAGATCGTCGTGATGGTCAGCGTGGTCTCGTGGCTGTAGCCCTGCTCGACCAACAGCGTCGGCACCCACGCGTTGAAGCCGTAGAAGCCGAGGATGTCGAAGACCATCACCAGCGAGGCCACGACCGCGATCTTGCGGGTGCGTCCGCGCAGCAGTTCGCTCAGCGGAACGTGCGTCCGGCCGGAAACCGGCTCGTCCTCGACCACGACGCCCTGCTCCGGGGTGAGGCCCGCTTCCCGCTCGAGCCGCGAGATGATCACTTCGGCTTCGGCCTCGCGGTCCTGCACCAGCAACCAGCGCGCCGACTCCGGCAGCGAGAACCAGGCCGCGATGGCGGGGATCAGCCCGACGGCCGCGACGACGAACGTCCAGCGCCACGATTCCGGCCCGATCGGCACCAGCAGCCGCGCGGCACCGGCGATGAACGGCACGCCGAGCAACCCGATCCCGAGCATCAGCGCCTGGATCCGCCCCCGCTTGTGCTGCGGGAACATCTCGGCCACGTACACGATCAGCACACCGGTCACGGCCTGCACGCCGAGTCCGCTGAACAGCCGGAACACGCCGAGCAGCGCGGGGTTCGGTGCGAGCGCGCACAGGATCGACGCCACCGAGTAGAACACCGTCGCCGCGATCACGACGCGGCGGCGGCCGAACCGGTCGGCCAGCCGCCCGCCGAGGATCGCGCCGAAGAACATGCCCAGGAACGACAACGAGGTGAGCCGGCCGATCTCGGCCACCGACAGGCCCCACTGCTCGCGGATCGCCGGCGCCGCGTAGGACAGGACGTTGATGTCGGCCAGGTCGGCGATGAACAGCGACCCCAACAGCACCATCCAGGTGCGATGCGTGCGGGTCGTCTTCGTCAACCGGTCCAGGCGCGCGACGAGCACGCGCCGGTCATCAGGGGCCGCGGAACCACGCGCGGCATCAGCAGTGCTGTCCATGACTCTCCTTTGAGCACGGGAAGAACACCAGCGGTCGTCGAGGAACACGTCAGCCGATCGACAGTGATCGGTACTTCCCGCCGTGGAACACGAGCGGTTCGGCGGCCGGAACGGTCGCGGTGGCCAGGACTCGGAGCAGGACGATGCGGTGGTCGCCCGCGGGCAGGTCGTCGTGCGGGGTGCACTCGAACCAGGCGACCGCGTCGTCGACGAGGACGGCGCCATCGCCGGTCGAGCTCCACCGCACCCCGGCGAACCGGTCCACGCCCCGCGCGGACAGCCGGCGGCACAGCTCGTCCTGCCCCGCGCCGAGCACGCTCAGGCCGAGGCGCGGCATCGAGGCCAGCACCGGCCACGTCGTCGAGGTGCGCTGCACGCACACCGACACCAGCGGCGGGTCCAGCGACACCGAGGTGAAGCTGCTCGCCGCCATGCCCGCCGGAACGTCGCCGTCCAGCCCGCACACGGCCAGCACCCCGGCCGGGACGGTGCCGAACACCTCCCGCAGCCCGGTGGGATCCGCGACCGGGTGCAACCGGGGCCCGCTCATCACGGCACCACCACGTCGAGCAGCGGGGCGTGCTGCTGCGCGCCGAAGGTGTCGCGCTCCCCGGCGCCTCCCTGGTCGCCGAAGCGGAGCAGGGTGAACTTGAACGCCAACGCCGGGGCGAAGAACGTGCACACCCGCACGTGCGCGACGTCGGCCCGGTAGAGCCGCGCGAGGCGCTCGGGGGTGAGCACGCCGCTGTCGCGGACCCGCGCGAAGGTCGGTTCGTCGGTGAACATCACGTCGAAGGTGATCTCGTGCGGTCCGGCGTTCTTGCTGCGGATCACCTTCGCCAGCTCGCGCAGGGCGGTCATGCGCCCACCTCCTCGCGCACCACGGCGTGCTCCAGCCCGTCGGCCTCCATCAGGTGGTAGAGGCTGAACGCGCACACCGGTCCGATCGGGTTGTCCAGCGGGGTCAGCGGCAGCGCAAGGTTTCCCGCGGTGGCGAGCTGACCGGGGTAGTTCAGGTGCAGCACGCCGATCCGGGCGCTGGTGCAGATCGCCTTGGCCGCTTCCGGCGTCTCGGCGACGACCTCGCCGAGGATGCCGACTTCGTGTCCCGGCACCGGGTTCGGTTCCCGCTGCCCCATCACCGCGTCCCGGCCGTAGACGTGGAACCGCACGGTCGCGGTCCCCGCAGCCAGTTCCGGGTGCAGCTCGGCCGTTTCCGCTTCGACGCGCACCAGGAAGTCGTCCAGCTGCCCGATGAGCACCGGGTCGTGTACACCGCCGATGAAGATGCACCGGTGCCCGGTGATCGCGGCCCCTTCCACCTTGACCAGCCGCCGCGGCGTGGGTTCGAACCGGCTGCCGCTGACGCGCACCGTGCGCTCGTCGAGCTGCCGGTACGCGCAGTCGCCGACGTCGAGCACGCCGCCCGGACCTGCGAGCAGGTCGGGCCTGCTGTTCTCGTAGAGCGTGTGCGCGGCCACCGACAGCGGGGTGCACCGCTGCTCCGGCCCCATCGGCTCGATGTCGAAGGAGTCCGCGCGGGCCGTCGCCAGCGCACCGCCGCCCTTCGGTTCCGCGCAGACACCGCCGCATTCCAGGATCTTGCCGATGTGCCAGGCGATTCCCGGTTCGATGCCGCGCGGCACGAGGAACGCCGCGTACGGCGCGGGATCGTAGGCGCGTCCGGCGACGACCACGTCCACCGGCCCGGACAGCGCCGTTTCGAACGGTTCGGCGCCGATCTGCGCCACCACGGCCTCCGACGAGTCCACATCGGACTCGGTGGGCAGCTCGCCGCGCACGTTCGGATCGATCCTGCCCTGCGCCAGCCGTTCCCGGACCACCGAGCGCGGCAGCTGCGAGTAGATCGCCGCGACGCGCAGCGTGATGCCCTGCTCCACGGCGATCCGGCGCAGCAGCTCGACCATCCGGTCCACCTGCTCGTCGGTGCCCGCCCCACCGGCCGAGCCGATCAGCAGCGGGATCCGGTGCCGGTGCACAGCGCGCACCATCGGCCGCAGGTCGCGCAGGTAGGACTCCTCGGTGACCAGGGTGTGACCGAGCCCCAGCATCGACGGCCCCGGATCGGTGGAACCCGAGTCGACCACGATCGCGTCCACTCCAGCGCGCACGCACGACTCGAAGTCCTCTTCCCGGTAGCCGTAGCCGAGCATGCCCGTCGGCGTCAGGACGGTGACCTCCCCGCTCATACCGCGGCCTCCTCCGGCATCGGCAGCCCGAGGTTGCCCCGCAGCGTGTCCGCGGCGTACTCCGGCCCGACCAGACCGCGGCGCCGCAGTTCCGGCGTGATCAGCCGGGAGAAGTCGTCGTAGCTGCCGGGCACCGAGGCGGCGGCGATCACGAAGCCGTCGCCGCAGGTGCCGTACAGCTCCTCCAGGCGGTCGGCGACGACGTCCGGGGTGCCCGTCACGATCTCCGCCTCGTGGAGCTTCCCGCGACCGGAGAACTCCACGAAGTCCCGCACCGACGGATTCCCCTTGCCGCTCAACGTGATCACGCGGTCGCGCAGGCCCTGGTAGGACATCGCGCGCAGCTCCGCGTCGGTGAACGGCTCCTCGTAGGGGCGCTTGCCGAAATCGGTGTTGAGCGCCTCGCACAGCAGCGCGAGGCCGTCCTCGTCGCGCGCCAGGCCTTCGAGCATCGCCTGCTTGCGCTCCACCAGCTCCGCGGTCTCCGCCGTCACCACGTTGATCAGCGGAGCGATGACCACCGAGTCCGGGTCGCGCCCGGCGTCCTCGACGCCCTGGCGCAGCCGGGTGTAGGTGCGGGCACCGGATTCCACGTTCGCGAAGTGCGTGAAGATCACGTCCGCCCAGCGGGCGGCGAAGGCCTGGCCGCGACCGCTGGCCCCGGCCTGCAGCAGCACCGGCCTGCCCTGCGGCGAGCGCGGCACCGGGAACGTCCCGTGGGAGCTGAAGAACCGGCCCTCGTGCTCCAGCCGGTGGACCTTGGCCGGGTCGGCGAACTCACCGCTGCGCTTGTCGAGGATCAGCGCGTCGGATTCCCAGCTGGCCCACATTCGGGTCACGATGTCGACGAACTCGTCGGCTCGCTCGTAGCGCAGGTCGTGGTCGAGGTGCTCGGTGCGCCCGAAGTTCGCCGCCTCCGAGTCGTTGAGCGAGGTGACGATGTTCCACGCGGTGCGCCCGCCGGTCATCAGGTCCGCGGTGGCGAAGTGCCGGGCGACGTGGAACGGCTCGTAGTACGTCGTCGAGTAGGTCGCGGCGACGCCGAGGTGCCGGGTGGCCGTGGCCATCGCCAGCATCACCACCGTCGGATCCATCTTGACCGAGCGGATCCCGTGCCGGACGGCCAGTTCGTGGCTGCCGCCGTAGATGTCCGGCATCGCCAACCGGTCGTCGAAGAAGGCCAGGTCGAACCCGCCGTCCTCCAAGGTGCGCGCGATCCGCGTGAAGTAGTCCGCGGTCAGGAAATCGCTCGCCGACCCCGGTGCGCGCCACGAACCGACGTAGTTGGAGCAGTTCTGCGCCTGGAGGAACGCGATCAGCGCCATGTTCCGCCGTGAGCTCGTCATCAACACTCCTGGATCTGCTCTGCGCCCGGCCTGCCGGGCGGGCCCGGTGGATTCACAGCGTCGGCGAGCCGTGGCAGCATCACCAAGCGGAGTGACAACATCTGCAACCAACGAAGGTGGCGGGATGGACGACGAGCTCTCCGGACCGGCGCGGGTGCTGCACGTGCTGGAGGCGCTGGCCGGTCTCGAGCAACCGGCGAACCTGGACGTGGTGGCGACCAAGGCGGGGCTGAGCAAGTCCAAGGCCTACCGGTCGCTGCGGGTGCTCCAAGACGAGGGCTACGTCGACCACGTCGGCCGCAGCGGATACCGCGTCGGCAGCCGCGCGGTGGCGCTGTCCTCGCTCATCGGTCCCCGACCGGCGCTGCTGCGGCTGGCCAGGCCCGCGATGGCCCGGCTGGCGGCCGGCGCGTCGGAGACGACGCACCTGCACCTGCGCAGCGGGACCCACCGCGTCGTGATCATGTCGGAGGATCCGCCGCACAACCCCGATCGGCTCGGCAGCACCGTCGGGGAGCGCTCCCCGCTGACCTCCGGCTGCGGGGGCACGTCGATCCTGGCGTTCCTCCCGGACGGGCAGGCCCGCGAAGTGCTGCGCGGCGAAGGCACGCCGAAGCGCAGCGGCCTCCACGCGCTGCTGGCCAGGATCCGCGAGACCGGGTACGCGCTGTCGTTCAGCGACAACCACCCCGCGCTCAACGGCATCGCGGCCCCGATCTTCGATCCGGACAGCGGCCGGGCGATCGGATCGATTTCCATCGCAGGGCAGGAGAAGCGCCTGCCGGAGCGTGCGCTGCTGCGGCTCGTCGACCCGCTGCGAGCCGCGTGCGCCGACCTCGCGCCGCGGCTGGCCGCCTTCCTCGGCCCCAACTCATCGGCCCGCCTCACCCCGCTGGACGTCACGGTCCAGAACCTGCTTCCGGACTAGGTGGCCGAATCCGGGACGCCGCCGCGCGTTCTCGCCCCGCGCGCACGCCGCTCCGGCCCTGATTCAGGACCGGAGCGGCGGCGAGCACGAGTTCGGGGAATCAGGTCATCGACAGCGCTTCGACGAGCTTGCCGACGTCGGGGTGCGGGACGTTCCGGGCCACGTCGGCGATCGAGACCATGCCCACCAGTTTGGATCCGTCGATCACGGGCAGGCGCTTGACCTGGTGCTCGATCATCACGTTGAGCAGTTCGTCGACGGGATCGTCGGCGCCGATCGTCACGGCCTCGCCGTCGTTGAAGCTGCCCGAGTTCGTCCGGCCGGGGTCCTTCCCGGTGCCCAGGCCGCGTACGACGATGTCGCGGTCGGTGAGCACACCCTTGACCTTCTGGTCGGGCCCGCAGATCGGGAGCGCGCCCACTCCGAGCCTGCGCATCTGTTGCGCCGCCAAGACCAAGCTGTCGTCGGTCGCGACGCATTCGGGTTGTGCGGTCATGATGTCCCGTGCGGTGGTCATCGCGTCAGCACCTCAATCCTGCGTGGGTCCGCAACGTCAACGGCGGTCGGCCCCCGGGTGCCCGCTCTCCGCACCACCAAACATCCCTGCCCGAGAAATCCCCGCGCCCTGTGGATGAACCGCGCCATCGTGGACGACTTCTCCGACTTCGCGGAAATCGGCGACCACGGCCTCCGGCGGAACATCCGAGAACAGCCCGGTGCCAGGACGCGCAACGGCTGACCTCGTGCCGGAGGTGTCGCACTTCCCGCGAAACTGCTGAGCGTTGAACCGAGTGCGGCGTGGTGTGCGGAGTGGCCGCCGCGGCGGCGCATCCCGCAGGGAGCGAGGACTTTCCTGATCCGTCCACCGCGTCCGGACGTTGCCGGACCAGGGCGCGCGATCGGCCGAGGGTGGTCTTCCCGCTCACGAGCTCGGCGCGTGGAGCACCGAGCGGGCCTTCGCGCCCACGGTTTCGCGGATGCCGTCGGCGATGATCCGCAGCGCGTCCGGATCACCGGCCAGTTGGGAACGGGCCGTGTTCACCGCCTGCGACACCGTCACGTGCGGCGGGATCATCGGAACGGCCGCATCGACCCGAGCGTCCACCACGGTCGGGCGGTCCGCGCTCAACGCCGCGTCCCAAGCAGCACCGGCCTGCTCGGCGGCGTCCACCCGCACTCCGCGCAGCCCCAGCAGTTCGGCCCACTTCGCGTAGGGCACCTCGGGCAGGTGCTGGGCGTCGGGGAACGGCTTGTCCCCCAGCATCGCCCGCGTTTCCCACGTGACGTAGGACAGGTCGTCGTTGGAGAGCACGAGCACCGCGAAGCGCGGATCCGCCCACTCGCGCCAGTACTTCGCGACGGTGATGAGCTCGTTGACCCCGTTCATCTGCATGGCGCCGTCCCCGACGAGCGCGACCACGGGCCGCTCCGGGTGCGCGAACTTCGCCGCGAGCGCGTAGGGCAGCCCGCCGCCCATCGACAGCAGCGTGCCGGACACGCTGCCCAGCATCCCCGGCCGCATCCGCAGCGTGCGCGCGTACCAGCTCGTCGCGGTGCCGCAGTCGGCGGAGACCATGACGTCGTCGGGCAGGCGCGCGGACAGTTCGCGCACCACGAACTCGGGGTTGAGGCCCGAGGTGTCCGCCGTCGCCCGCGCCTCGCTGTAGGAATCCCAGCGCCGAGTCCACGTCTCCACGTGCTCCCGCCAGCCGCGATCCGTCCGCTCGCGCAGCATCGGCAGCAGTGCTTCGAGGGTGGCGCCGGCGTCACCGACGAGGTTGACCTCGGTGTCGTAGCGGGTCCCGCACCGCGTCCCGTCCACGTCGACCTGGACCGCCCGCGCTTGGCCGGGCGCGGGGTAGAACTCGGTGTAGGGCATGGTCGAACCGACGATCAGCAACGTGTCGCACTCGCGCATCAGCTGCCAGCTCGCCGTGGAGCCGAGCAGCCCGATCGGGCCGGTCACCCAAGGCAGGGCGTCGTCGAGCACGGTCTTGCCCAAAAGGGCCTTCGCGACACCGGCCCCCAGCCGCTCGGCCACCTCGGTGAGGTCGTCCCCCGCGCCGAGAGCGCCCGCTCCCGCCAGGATCGCGACCTTCTCCCCCGCGTTGAGCACCTCGGCCGCCTCTCGCAGCGCGGCCGGGTCCGGCGTGGTGATCGACGAGCTCGGCACCGACGAGGTCCGGTAGTAGCCGTGCTCGTGCGGCGGCTCCGGAACCGCCTCCATCTCGAGCACGTCGCTGGGCAGCACGAGCGCGGTCACGGTGCGCTGCGCCAGGGCGGTGCGGCAGGCCCGGTCGACGAGGTGGCGCACCTGGCTGGGCACGGCGAGCTGCTCGCAGTACGCCCCCGCGACGTCCTTGAACAGGCTCAGCAGGTCGATTTCCTGGTAGTAGCCGCCGCCCAGCGCGGTCTGCGCGGTGTGCCCGAGCAGCGCGACGACCGGCTGGTTGTCCAGCTTCGCGTCGTAGAGCCCGTTGAGCGCGTGGATCGCGCCCGGCCCGCTGGTCACCGCGCAGCACCCGATCGCGCTGCCGCCGTACTTGACGTCGGCGCAGGCCGCGAACGCCGCGGTCTCCTCGTGGCGAACTTGGACGAATTCGGCGGACTCGCGGGTCCGCAGCGAGGTGAAGATCCCGCCGATCCCGTCTCCGGGATAGCCGTAGTAGCGGTGCACGCCCCACTCGGCGAGGCGGGCGAGGATGTGGTCGGCGACGGTGGTCGGAGCACTCACGGGTGTCTTGGCCTCCTCAATCGCGGCCGGACGCACGAGCCTCCGCTCGAAGCGCGCGGCCGGCGGTGTCGTGATCAGTGCTTACCCGTGCGCTCGGCCAGCTACACATGCGTGATCGCCACCGGTCACCGCGGCACTCCACCCGAAGCGCGCGGTACCGGCCGTTGCCCGGCGATTTCGGCGGCGTGGCGGCACATCCGCGCGGCGAGCGAGCACCTCGGGAGCGGGACAGGACCACTCCGCTGGGACGTTGCGCCGAGCACGGACGCCGAGCAGCGCCGGGAGGCCCTCGCGACCTTCGCGGCGTTCAGCCGGACATGGACCCGGTCCGGGCTTGCTCCGGGCGTCTGTGAAGATTCAGCGGGTGACCGTCGAACGTGCGAGCGCGGCCTACGGGCAGCGCGCCGCGGAGTACACTGGCCTCCTCGGCAACATCGAAGCGACCGCCGCCCCCGATCGGGACCTGATCGCCGCCTGGGCGCACGCGCAGCCGGACGGCCCGATCCTCGACGTCGGATGCGGGCCGGGGCACTGGACGAATTGGCTGCACGAGCGGGGAATCGACGTCGAGGGAATCGATCCGACACCGGAATTCTTGGACGACGCTCGCGTTCGCTTCCCGGACGTCCGGTTCCGGGCGGGGCGCGCGGATCGGCTCGACGTCCCGGATGCCGGTCTCGCGGGCGTCCTCGCCTGGTACTCGCTGATCCACCTGCACCCGGACCGGATGCCGGAGGCGCTCGCCGAGTTCGCCCGCGCCATCGAGCCCGGCGGTGGACTGCTCGTCGGGTTCTGCGACGGCCCCGAGCTGGAACCGTTCGACCACGCGGTCACCACCGCGTACTTCTGGCCGATCGAGCAGCTCAGCCGCACGATCGAAGACGCGGGATTCGCCGTCGCGGACCACAACACCCGAGCGGATCCGGGGGCACGGCCGCACGGCGCGATCGCCGCTCACCGCATCGGCTGACCGGCTTCGACCGGCGGGGCGGATTCCCGGCCGCTCCTCGCCGCGGGAGCGATTTCCCCACCCAGCGGAGAAATCGCCGTCGTCGCGGGGAAATTGCCGAGGCCCCAGGTCACCTCGGTGGTGAGCCGTCAGGCCTCGCCGCGGTTGAGGAGCCGGCCGTGCGGGCCGGTCGTCTCGACGTCCGGGCCGACGATGCGGCGCCCGCGCAACCAGGTTCCGCGCACGACCCCGGACAGCGGACGCCCGTGGTACGGCGAGACGGGGTTGCGGTGGCGCAGCTTGCCGACGTCGACGACGAACGCGTCGTCGGGTGCGAACACGCACAGGTCGGCGTCGTGGCCGACCGCGATGGCGCCCTTCCGGCGCATCCCGGCGACCTCGGCGGGCTTGCGCGACATCCAGTCGACGACCTCGGCGAGGCCGCGTCCGCGCACCCGCGCCTGCGTCCACACCGCGGACAGGCCGAGTTGCAGGCTGGACACCCCGCCCCAGGCGACGCCGAAATCGCCGCTGTCGAAGCGCTTCAGCTCCGGCGTGCAAGGCGAGTGATCGCTGACGACGCAGTCGATGATCCCGTCGACGAGGCCCTTCCACAGCAGCTCGCGGTTGCGCGCCTCGCGGATCGGCGGGCAGCACTTGAACTGGGTGCCGCCGTCGGGGATCTCCTCAGAGGTGAAGCTCAAGTAGTGCGGGCAGGTCTCGACGGTGATCTTGACGCCGTCGGCGCGCGCCGAGGCGATCATCGGCAGCGCGTCCGAGGACGACAGGTGCAGGATGTGCACGCGGGCGCCGGTGCGCCGCGCGAGCTCGATGACCTGCGCGATGGCGACGTTCTCCGCGCCGCGGGGCCGCGAGCTCAGGAAACCGCCGTAGTCCTCGCCGTGCGCGGTCGGCGCGTGCTCGATCGCATCGGAGTCCTCGGCGTGCACGATCATCATCGCGTCGTGCCGGGCGAGCAGCTGCAGCGCCTCGTCGAGCTCGGCGGGATCCAGCGGCGGGAACTCGTCCACGCCGGAGTGCAGCAGGAAGCACTTGAAGCCGAAGACCCCGGCTTCGTGCAGCTCCCGGAGTTCACCGAGGTTGCCGTGCACGGCGCCGCCCCAGAAGCCGACGTCGACGTGGACCTTGGGCCGCGCCGTCTCGCGCTTGAGCTCCAGGGCGGCGGCGTCGATGGTCGGCGGGAGGCTGTTGAGCGGCATGTCGACGAGCGTGGTGATCCCACCCTCGGCGGCGGCGCGGGTGGCGGTCTCGAAGCCCTCCCACTCGGTGCGGCCGGGGTCGTTGACGTGCACGTGGGTGTCGACCAAGCCGGGCAGCAGGACCTCGTCCTCGGCGAGGTCGACGACCTCGGCGGCGTCGAGCGCCGCGTCGAGCGGTTCCACGGCCGCGATGCGCCCGTCGCGGATCCCGACGCTGCCGGACGTCTCCCCGTGCGGCCCGATGAGCCGGTGCGCGCGGAACACCACGTCGAACGCCGATCCGGTGGCTGATTCGGCCACGCGGCACCTCCCTGAGCCTGTTCGCCCAACCCTGGTTGGACGGCGGTTCGCGGACTCCCGCACCGCCGACGCCCACCGAGCGGACATCGAATTCCGCAGAACGAAAGTATATTTACTCGTATACGTAACCTAGAAGCGGCACGAGTCCCGAGTCAAGGGAGCGGCCCCCGATGCGGCCAGGAGAAGGCCGCCGACCACCCGCCTTTGAACTCGTGGGCTCGCGTCTTTCGTCCGTGTCATGTCAGCGGCGAAGCCGCTGAGCAGCAACCACCAGAGCAAGCCGACCACCCGCGGGTTCTCAGCTGTCTTCTCGCGAGGACAGCTTTTTCCCTCGTGGCGGAGCCACCAGGGAAAAAGATCCGCAGCGAGAAGTGAGGTTCCGCCAAACGATCACCCGAGCAGAACAAGCCCCCCAGGAGCTCAGAACGCCATTCGTTCCAGCACCATGACCCGGCTCGCCTGCACGTGGCGCTGCGCGACCTCCCACGCGCGGGCACCGTCGCCCGCCGCGACCGCCGCGTAGAGCTCGTCGTGCTCGGCGCACACCCGCTCCGGCTCCGGGTTCACCCGGAACAACCACGCCAACCGGCCGTGCAGCGGTTCCAGCATCGACGTCAGGAGTTCGTTGCGGGACAACGCGATGACCTCGTCGTGGAACGCGGTGTTGGCCTCCGACATGGCCGCCACGTCCGACGAGTCCAGCGCGGTGCGCGCCTGCGCGGCCAGCCGCCCCAGCCGCCCCACGTCGTCGGCGTCGCTGCGCTGCGCTGCGAGCTTCGCGGCCAGCGCCTCCAACGCCTCGCGAACGTCGAAGAGCTCTTCCAGCTGTTGCCGGTCCAGGCTCCGGACGAAGACGCCGCGCCGCCGCGGCAGCACCTCGACCAGCCCCGCGCTCTGGAGCATCCGGATCGCTTCCCGGACGGGCACGCGGGACACGCCGAACTCCGCCGCGAGCTCCTGCTCGAACAGCCGGTCCCCTGGGCGGAGGTGACCATCGCTGATCCGCGCCTGCAGCGTGCCGTACACCTGGTCGCGCAGCGGGACGCGCGCCTCCGCGTCCGGCTCTTCAGTCACAGGCACAAGTTCCTCCTAGCCGGCTGTGCCCACCAGCGTAAGGCGTCCTCTCGGCGTGATCCGCGCAGCGGGGCGGACGCCGACGGGCCCGGCCCGGGGGCGCGACCGCGCGGTCGCCCCCCGCGGGCCGGGCCGGGTCGGGGCGCTCAGCCGAGCGGCACCTCCTCCGGTTCGATCATCGCGTCGATCCGGACGCCGCGCGGGGTGTTCGCCTCCCGCTCGATCATCACTTCGACCAGCACCGGGCGGCTCGTCGTCACGGCCTCCTTGCGGGCCCACTCGATCGTCGCCGCCAGCTCACCGGGTTCGAACACGCGCCGCCCGGAGCAGCCGTACGCCTCCATCACCTTGACGTTGTCGGTGCCGCAGGTGTCGTAGTGGATGTCGACCTCGGTGTTCATCTCGTACCCCAGCTCCGCCTGCCGGATCAGCCCGAGGTACTCGTTGTTCAACATGATGATCACGAACGGGATGTCGTACTGCGCCGCCACGGCCAGCTCCTCGACGAGGAACTGGAAGCCGTAGTCGCCGACGACCGCCGCCACTTCCGCGCCGGGCTCGGCGGACTTCACGCCGATGGCCGCCGGGATCTCCCAGCCGAGCGGACCCGCCTGCCCGCACACCTGGTAGTGGCGCGGCTTGTGCGCGGCCTGGAACTGGCCGGACCAGATCTGGTAGAGCCCGATCGCGGTGACGAAGTAGGTCTCCGGGTCGAACAGGGCGTTGATCTCCCGGAACACCCGCGGCGCCTTGATCGGCACCGCGTCGTAGTGGTCGGGCCGGGTCAACGTCCGCTTCAGCTCGCCGACGCGCCGGACCCACGATCGGTAGCGCTTGGTCGGCTCGCGGCGCTTCACCGCCTCCAGCAGCGCCGCCAGGAACAGTCCGGTGTCGGAGACGACGCCCAGGTCAGGCCCGAAGACCTTGCCGATCTGGGTGGGCTCGATGTCGACGTGGACGAACTTGCGCGAACCGCGGTAGACCTCCAGCGCGCCGGTGTGCCGGTCGCCGAACCGCGCGCCGAGCGCCAGCACCAGATCGGACTCCAAGAACGATTCGTTGCCGTAGCGCTGGCTGGTCTGGATGCCGGTCATCCCCGCGAACAGCTCGTGGTCCTCGGGGAACGAACCCTTGCCCATCAACGTGGTCTGCACCGGGATGCCGAGCAGCTCCGCGAGCTCGCGCAGCTGCTCGTGAGCGTCGCCCAGCAGGACCCCTCCCCCGGACAGCAGCAGCGGCCGGTCCGCTTCGAGCAGCATGTCCAGCGCCTTCTCCACCCGCGGCGGATGCGGGTGCACCGCGGCGACGGGCAGCGGGGCGTCGATCGCGGGATCCCAGTCGATCTCCTGCTGCTGGACGTCCAGCGGCAGGTCGATCAGGACCGGTCCGGGACGCCCGGACCGGGCGGTGCGGAACGCCTCCCGGAAGATCCACGGCGCCTGGGCGGCTTCCTTGACCTGCACCGCCCACTTGGTGACGGGCTTGGCGATCTCCACGATGTCGACCGCTTGGAAGGCCTCCTGGTGCAGCTTCGACGACACCGCTTGGCCGGTGATGCACAGCATCGGGATGGAATCGGCCTGCGCGGTGTAGAGGCCGGTGATCATGTTCGTGCCCGCCGGGCCGGAGGTGCCGATGGCGACGCCGACCCGTCCGTTGGTCCGCGCCCACCCGTCCGCCATGTGGGTGGCGCCCTCTTCGTGGCGCACGATCAGGTGCTTGATGTCGCGGTGCTCCAGCGCCGCGTACAGCGGGAGGATCGCGGCGCCCGGACAGCCGAACGCCGTGTCGACCCCCTCGGATTCCAGGACGTCGACCACAGCCTGCATGACAGGGACTTTGGGCATGGTGTAGGAATTCCTCTCGGATGTGGCGCCACGGCGCGCATCGATCGGGACGAGTCGGCGGTGCTGATCGCTTGGCGGCATTGGGGCCGCCGACTCGTTTCTGGTGGTGGTTCTTCTGCTGGGGTGTCCGGGTGGCGGAACCTCAGCGGCTTCGCCGCTGACAAGAGGTGAATCACGAGCGGCCGTTGAGCAGGGTGATCTGCTTGAGCAGGGCTGAGTGGTCCAGAGCGCCGTCGCCTTGGGCCACGGCGGCGGCGACGAGCTGGGCCACCAGGGTGCCGAGCGGTGCCGTGAGGCCTGCTTCGCGGACGGCGGCCTGCACGATGCCCATGTCCTTGTGGTGCAGTTCGAGCCGGAAACCCGGATCGAACTCCCGGTTGCGCATCTTCGCGCCCTTGGCGTTGAGCACGCTGCTGCCCGCGAGGCCGCCGCCGAGCACGTCCAGACCGGCCTCGGTGTCGACGCCGTGCGCCTCCAGGAACACCAGCGCCTCGGCGAGCAGGCCGATGTTGCCCGCGACGATGAGCTGGTTGGCCGCCTTGACGGTCTGCCCGGCACCGGCCGGTCCGACGTGGACGATCGTGGCACCGACCGCGCCGAGCACCTCCTCGGCGGCGGCGAACGCGTCCGCCGCACCGCCGACCATGATCGAGAGCGTGCCGTCGATCGCCTTGGGCTCACCACCGCTGACCGGCGCGTCGAGCGCCCGCAGGCCCCGTTCCGCCGCGGTTTCGGCGACGCGGCGGGCGGTGTCGGGGCGGATGGTGCTGCAGTCGACGAGCAGCGCGCCCCGCTCCGCGTGGGCCAGCACGCCGTTCTCGCCGAGCACGACGGCCTCGACGTCCGGCGAGTCGGGCAGCATGGTGAAGACGACGTCGGCGCCCGCGACCGCCTCGGCGACGCTCGCCGCGGCCGTGCCGCCGTCGGCGACCAGCTGGTCGACCTTGGCCCGGCTGCGGTTGTACCCGGCGACCTCGTGCCCGGCCTCGACCAGGTTGGCCGCCATCGGGCCGCCCATGATGCCCAGCCCGATGAATCCGATCTTGCGCATCGTCGTGCGCCTCCCTTTCGGTGTGCTGCTGATCAGCGGGCGAGCCAGTCGAAGCTGTCCGCGCTGGCCCCGCTCGGCTTGTACTCGAGGCCCAGGTAGCCGGTGTATCCGGCGGCGTCGAGCGCGGCGAAGTAGTGGTCGAAGTCGATGCCCCCGGTGCCCGGTTCGCCGCGCCCGGGGGCGTCCGCGATCTGCACGTGGCCGATGTCCCGCGCGCGCCGCTCGATCACCGCGTCGAGGTCGTCGCCGTTGACCGTCAGGTGGTACAGGTCGAACAGCAGCCGCAGGTTGTCCACGCCGCCTTCCTCGTGCACCCGGTCGATGACCCGCAGCGCGTCCGCGGCCTTCCGCAGGGGGTAGCTCGGCACGCCGCTGACCGGTTCGATGAGCACTCGCCCGTCGATGCGCGCGGTCGCCGCCGCCGCGCGGATGAGGTTCTCGGTCGCCACATCGTCCTGTTCGGACGGTGCGACGCCGTCGATGCGGTTGCCGTAGAGCGCGTTGAACGCGCGGCAGCCGAGCCGGTCGCCGATGCCGACCGCGACGTCGAGGTTGTCGGTGAACTCGCCGGCGCGCTTCGGGTCGGACAGCACGCCGCGCTCACCGGCAGGCAGGTCGCCGGCGAAGAAGTTCAGGCCCACGAGCCGAACCCCGGCGTCCGAGACGGCCCGCACGAACGCGTCGACCTCGCGATCGGAGGGCACCGCGACCGGGAAGGGCCACCAGTACTCGACCGCGTCGAACCCGGCGGCCTTCGCCGCCGCGGGCCGCTGCAACAGGTCGAGCTCGGTGAACAGGATCGAGAGGTTGACGTCGTACCGGATGGAACTCAAAGGAACCTCCTCGATAGATTTCACATCGCGAAATCTTTATTTTGTATAGTGGTAGATTAGCGAACGTAGATTTGCCGGTCAACGCTTTCCAGCACACCGGGGAATGGCGACGTCATCATCCGTGACGCATCGAACCGTCGCAGCGACACATCCGGAAGTCGTTGCGGCAAAAGGAAGTCAGAACTCAGCGCAGAGCATTCAACTGTCTACTGTGGTCACCACGGGGCAACCCGCGCGGCGCTCCACCGAGCCGAGCGCGCAGCCGAACTGACCGCACCGGGAATCCCGTTGCGGTCAGCTGTGTCTCGGACTTGGTTTTCGCTTCCCCCATGCGGGAACGGGCCGGACGGCCTCAGGAACGGGGCGGCCAGTTGGTCATCTTCTTCGGGCGCGGCGGCGCGTACGTGCGCACCTTCGACGTCGTCAGCCCCAGCCGGACGAGTGATTCCGCGATCGTCACCGCCGCCGTGACCCCGTCGACCACGGGCACCCCGGTGCGTTCCACCACGCGCTCGGCGAGCCCCGACATGCCGCCGCAACCCAGGCAGATCACCTCCGCCCGGTCGTCGTCCACCGCGCGCACCGCCTGCTCGGCGATGGCGTCGACGGCCGCCGCCGGGTCGCGGTCCAGGTCGAGCACGGCCAGCCCGCTCGCGCGCACCGACGCGCACCGGCCGCTGAGCCCCGCCGCGCTGAGCCGGTCCTCGATCAGCGGGACCGTGCGGTCCAGGCTGGTCACCACCGAGTAGGAGCGCCCGACGAACTGCGCGGTGCTCGCGGCGGCTTCGGTGATGTCCACGACCGGCACGTCGAGCAGCTCCTGGAGCCCTTCCCTGCCGTGCTCGCCGTACCCGGCTTGGATCACCGCGTCGAACGGTTCCGGATAGGCCCGGACCGCTTCCATCACCGCGATCGCCGCGAGGTAGCTCTCGTAGTTGCCCTCAACGGATTCCGCGCCGAACGACGGCGTCAGCGGCACGATCTCGGTGCCCGGAGCCGCCGCACCCGCCGCCTGCTTCCCGATGGACTCGGTGATGGCCGCGGTCGTGTTGACGTTGACGACGAGAATGCGCAAGATCCACCTTCTTCATGAGCTGTTGCCGGCCCGGTGCGGGCTCACTCTGCCGCGACCGCGATCGACTCGCCGTCCACGTCCCGCCCGTCGAGGTGGCGGTCGCCGATGACCGCGTAGATCACCGCGCCGAGCGCCGCGCCGATGAACCAGGAGAACCCGGACGCGGAACCGAAGGCGGGCACCAGCGCGACCACGACCGCGATCGCCGCGGCGGGCAGGAACGCCCAGACCGCCTTCGGGTTGTACCCGCGCCGGTAGTAGTACTCGCCTTCCGCGTCCTCGGTGTAGAGGTCCGGGACGTTCACGCGGGTCTTCCGCAGCAGCCAGTAGTCGGCCATGATCACGCCGAACAGCGGGCCGAGCAGCGCGCCGAGACCGCCGAGGAAGTAGTTCACCACGACCGGGCTGTCGTAGAGGTTCCACGGCAGGATCACCAGGCCGATGACGGCGCTGACCAGGCCCGCACGCCGGAAGTTCAGGTGCTTCGGGAACAGGTTCACCAGCACGTAGATCGGCGCCACGAAGTTCGCCAGCAGGTTCACCGCGATCGTCAGGATGATGAGCGCGACCGACGCGGTCGCGAGCAGGACCATGTTCGGGATCGTCTGCACGATGTCGGTCGGGCTGGTGATCACCCGTCCGTCCAGCTTGAACTGCGCCCCGCTGAGCACGACGACGATGACGGCGAAGAAGAGCATGTTCACCGGGATGCCGACCAGGTTGCCGCGCACGATGGACTGGCGGCTCTTGGCCGAGCGCGTGAAGTCGCAGAAGTTCAGGACGAACGTCCCGTAGATCACCACCCAGAGCGCGGCGCCTTCCAGGACCTTCAGCCACATCGCCCCGCCGGTGAGCGGTTGCGCCGTGGACAGCGAGATGGACCAGTCCGCGCGCCAGAACATCCAGAGCGCCAATCCGCACATCGTGATCAGCGTCGTCGGCGCCGCGATGGCCATGTACCGGCGGATCACGTGCATCCCGTAGCTGACGATGAGGACTTGGACGGCCCAGAGCACGAGGAACGTGATCCAGCCGAGCAGCGACAGGCCCAGCACCGATCGGTCCTGCAACCCTCGCAGCGCGGGGAACATGGCCACCAGCAACGTGTTGAGCACCGAGGACGCGAGGTAGGTCTGGATGCCGAACCACGCGATGGCGACGATGCCGCGCACGGCCGCCGGGAGCTGCGCTCCCCTGGTCCCGAAGGCGATGCGGCTCATGACCGGGAAGGGCACGCCCGCCTTGTGGCCCATGTAGCCGGACAGCGTCAGCAGCAGGAACAGCAGCACCGAGGCGAGGGCGAAGGCGGCGAGGATGCCCCACACGTTCAGCCCGAGGGCGAACAGGCCGATCGCGAACGCGTAGTTGCCGAGGCTGTGCACGTCGTTGGCCCAGAGCGTGAAGACGTTGTAGGCGCCCCAGCGGCGCCCTTCCTTCTTCGTCGGGGCCAAGTCGTAGCTGTACAAGCGGGCGCTCGGGGCGCCTTCCGGAGCTGCCGGGCGGTCCGTGGCAGTCATCGAACCGCCTCCAAGCTTGCGCTCGATGTGTCCATTATGTAGCCGATGTTTCCGCTATGTGAAAGTATACGACTGTGATTCGGAAACGGTAGCCATCGCCCCGATCGCCGTCAACAGTCACCGAGCGCGCTCGTCGAGCCGGCAAGTCGACCACGAACTCCCCCGCCGCGGGAAGTGCCAGGACGCGAATCCGCCGCGCACGATCGCCGTCACCGGCCCTCGCCACTCGCCCGCCCGGTTGTGTATACATAAGCGCACCCCCGGCTTCGCTCCTGCTCCACACGAGGAAGGGATCACTTGAACCAGCCGAGCTACTTCTCGCCCGAGGGCGGCCTGCCCTCGCAGTCCACGATGCTCACCGACCGCGCACTGGTCACCGAGTCCTACACGGTCATCCCGCGCGGCGTGCTCCGCGACATCGTCACCAGCAACCTCCCCGGGTGGGACCGCACTCGGGCGTGGATCCTCGCCAAGCCGATCCAGGGGTTCTCCACGACGTTCGCCCAGTACCTGGTGGAGGTGTCGCCCGGAGGCGGCAGCACCCGCCCCGAACCGGAGAGCGGCGTCGAGTCGGTCGTGTTCGTGCTCTCCGGTGACCTGCGGCTGGTCGTCGACGGCACCCGGCACGACCTCGCGCCCGGCGGCTACGCCTACCTCCCGGCCGGTGCCGACTGGTCGGTGTCCAACGACACCGACGAGCGCGCGAGCTTCCAGTGGGTCCGCAAGGCCTACGAACCGCTCGACGGCCACACCCCCGCGGCGTTCGCGGTCCAGGAGCAGGACGTCGCGCCCACGCCGATGCCCGACACCGGCGGCGCCTGGGCCACCACCCGCTTCGTGGACCCGAACGACCTCGCCCACGACATGCACGTCAACATCGTCACGTTCGAACCCGGCGCGGTCATCCCGTTCGCCGAGACGCACGTGATGGAGCACGGGATCTACGTGCTCGAAGGCAAGGCCGTCTACCGGCTCAACGACAACTGGGTGGAAGTCCAGGCGGGCGACTTCATGTGGCTGCGCGCCTTCTGCCCGCAGGCCTGCTACGCGGGAGGCCCCGGCAAGTTCCGCTACCTGCTGTACAAGGACGTCAACCGCCAGATCAAGCTGACCTGACCTGACCTTCCCGCAGCCGCGCAGCAGGGCGGGCGGCGGCCGATCGGGTGAGCGCCGGTGCGCCGGGTGCGCGGAGAGGTCGCGGCGTGCGGGCTAGTCTGCGGCGGAGAACCGCTTCGCAACCAGCACCTCGAGGGTCGGTATGACCACGCCCGGCTTCACGCTCGTCCAGCTCCGCTACTTCATCGCCGCCGCCGAACGCGGCTCGATGACCGCCGCCGCCGACGAGCTGCGCATCGCCCAGTCGGCGGTCTCCTCCGCCATCGCCAACCTGGAGCACGAGCTGCGCCTCCAGCTGTTCATCCGGCATCGGGCGCGCGGGCTGACCCTCACCTCCGCCGGAGAACGCCTGCTCGCCCAAGCACGGGACCTGCTGACCCGTGCTCGCGATGTCGAGGCGGAAGCCCGCGGCAGCGGCGGCACCCTGTCGGGCCCGGTGACGATCGGCTGCTTCGTGACGCTCGCGCCGTACTACCTCCCGGCCCTGTTCGCGGCCTGCGACCAGCACCACCCGGACGTCGAGCTGAACGTGGTCGAGGCCGAAGCCGAGCACCTGCACCAGGCGCTGCGCAGCGGCGGCATCGACTTCGCGCTCACCTACGACCTGAGCGCGCCCACCGACACCGACCTGCACCGCGAGACCATCGCCCTGGCACCGGCCTACGTCATCGTCCCGGCCGGTCATCGCCTCGCGGACCGCACGACCGTCGATCTCGCCGAGCTCGCGCCCGACCCGATGGTGCTGCTGGACCTGCCCTACAGCCGGGACTACTTCCGCGCCGTCGTGGCGACCTCGGGCACGGCGCCCGACGTGCGGTACCGCAGCCAGAGCTACGAGACCGTGCGCTCGCTGGTGGCGCAGGGGCTGGGGTACTCCCTGCTCAACCAGCGACCGCGGACCGACCAGACCTACGGTGGCGGCGAGATCGTGGCGCTCGAACTGCGCGGCGACCGCCCTCCGCTGGAAGTGACGATCACCGCCGTGAACGGGGTGCGCCAGACCGCCCGCGCCCAGGCCGTCATGGATCTGCTGCGCGTGATCCCCTTCTGACGGGCCCGCCCGCCCGGCGGCAGCGCCGCGGCCCCCGGACCGGTTCGCATCTGCTTTTCCGCTGCACCACAACTGAAACGTCTATTGGACGAATCTTCGCGCGCCGGGTCACCCTGTTCCGCACCACTGCGCTCCCGCCGTCGTCGGCCACCAACCCGGCGATCACGTCGGGGGAACGCACGATTCCCCCAAGGAGGCGCGCATGCCCACCTCGCACAACGACCCCGCCACGCCGGAGGTCGAGGTGGCCGCCGATGCGGTCGCACTGCGCCGGAGCGTCGCGGCCGGAGCCGTCGGCGTGTTCGTGCACTGGTTCGACTGGGCCGCCTACGCCTACCTCGCCGGGACCGTCGCCACCGTGTTCTTCCCGGCCGAGAACAGCACGACCGGGCTGCTCGCCGTGTTCGGCGTGTTCGCGGTGTCGTTCGGCATCCGGCCCATCGGTGCCGCCGTGTTCGGGCCGCTGGGTGACAAGATCGGCCGCAAGCGCACCCTGTCGCTGGTCATCTTCACGATGTCCGGAGCGACGCTGGGGATCGGACTGCTCCCCGGCTACGACTCGATCGGCATCGCCGCACCGGTGCTGCTGGTGGCCCTGCGGATGGTCCAGGGCTTCGCCGCGGGGGGCGAATTCGGGAGCGCGGCGAGCTTCCTGGCCGAAAGCGCACCCCGGCGGCGGCGCGGGTTCGGCGTCAGCTGGCTGGAAGTCGGCTCGCTGCTGGGTTTCCTGGCCGGTTCCTTCACGTTCCTGCTGCTGTCGGTGGGGCTCGACGACGGGCAGCTGACCTCGTGGGGCTGGCGCATCCCGTTCCTCGTCTCCGCGCCGCTGGGCATCATCGGCTTCATCATCCGCAGCAAGATCGAGGACACTCCGGAGTACCGGGCGCTCGAAGCCAACGACACCGTCCCGCGCAGCCCGGCGCGAGAGCTCGTGCGCGCCAACAAGCGGGAACTGCTCCAAGCCGCCGGTCTGATGACCGCCATGCACGTGCCGTTCTACGTGGTGCTGACCTACCTGGTCACCTACGAGACCGATCACCTCGGGCACTCGGACGGCAGCGCCGCGCTGCTGTCGACCGCGATCTCGCTGCTGGGACTGGTGCTGGTTCCGGTGTTCGGGCGCTTGTCCGATCACGTCGGGCGCAAGCCGGTGTTCGTCGGGGCCTGCGCGGCACTGCTCGTGCTGGCCACGCCCGCGTTCTTGCTCATGCGCACCGGATCGGCCGGGACCTGGGTCGCGGGTCTGCTGCTGGGAGTGGTCCTCGCCGCGATCCTCGGCACCTACGCGGTGTGGTCGGCGGAGATCTTCCCGACGCGCACCCGCCAGAGCGGCCTGTCCATCGCGTACAACGTCACCGCCGCTCTGTTCGCCGGGACGGTTCCCTACGTGATGACCGTGCTCATCTCCGCGACCGGCAGCACCCTCGTGCCCGGCCCGTACATGATGGTGTTCGCGGTGGGAGGCCTCATCGCCGCGCTGTCGCTCAAGGAGACCGCCGGCAACGCCCTGCTGCGCCCGGAGGACGTCTCCCCCGCACCTCTCGAACGACGACGAGACCCGGTGGACGCGCAGTAGGGGATCCGGGCGGATTCGTCCTGGCGCGCAACGAGGAAGTCCGCGTCCTGCGGCCCGTCCTCCGATCGGCCGCGACCGTCCACATCGAAAAAAGCGAACCAGTGCAGCGAGAACATCTGTTGGACGGAAGTGCCGCGGTGTTCGAGGATTCTCCTGCGGTGGCGCGGTGAACTCGACGCCGGGCCGACCACCGCCGGAGCGGAGGTTGACATGTCGATCGAAGACACCGAGGTGGTCGTCGTCGGGGCAGGCCAAGCCGGTGTGGCGATGAGCGAGCACCTGGGCGCCCACGGGGTACCGCACCTCGTCCTGGAACGGGACCGCATCGCCGAGCGGTGGCGTTCGCAGCGGTGGGATTCCCTGGTGGCCAACGGGCCCGCGTGGCACGACCGCTTCCCCGGGCTGGAATTCGCCGCGGTGGCCCCCGATTCCTTCGCGTCGAAGGACGAGGTCGCGGACTACTTCGTCGAGTACGCGCAGCGGATCGACGCACCGATCCGGTGCGGTGTCGACGTGACCTCGGTGCGCAAGAACACCGGTGCGCCCGGATTCCGCGTCGAGACCTCGGACGGTGCCGTCAACGCGCGCTTCGTGGTGGCCGCGACCGGACCGTTCCAGCGGCCCGTGATCCCGCCGATCGTGCCGGACGGCGCCGTCGCGGCGCAGGTGCATTCGAGCGGGTACCGCAACCCGGACCAGCTGCCCGAAGGGGCGGTCCTCGTCGTCGGAGCCGGTTCGTCGGGCGTGCAGATCGCCGAGGAGCTGCGCCGATCCGGTCGCCGCGTGTTCCTCTCGGTCGGCCCGCACGACCGCCCTCCCCGCCGGTACCGCGGGCGGGACTTCTGCTGGTGGCTGGGCGTGCTCGGGTTCTGGGACGCCGACACCCCTCCGCAGGGGGCCGAGCACGTGACCATCGCGGTCAGCGGAGCCCGGGGCGGACGCACCGTGGACTTCCGCGCCCTCTCGGACGCGGGGATCGAGCTGGTCGGCATGACGTCGTCGTGCGACGGCGGGGTGCTGCGCTTCGCGCCGGACCTCGCCACGAACATCGCGCTCGGCGACGCGAAGTACCTCGACCTGCTGCGCGCCGCGGACGAGTACGTCGAGCGCAACGGCCTCGACCTGCCCGAGGAACCGGAAGCGCACGTCCTCGGGCCCGCCCCGGACTGCGCGACCGACCCCCTGCTCGAACTCGACCTGGCCGCGGCCGGTGTCACCTCGATCGTCTGGGCCACCGGATTCGCCACCGACTACGGCTGGTTGCAGGTCGACGCGTTCGACGAGAACGGCCGACCCGACCAGCGCCGCGGCGTGTCCGCCGAATCCGGCGTCTACTTCCTGGGCCTGCCCTGGTTGTCGCGCCGCGGGTCGAGCTTCATCTGGGGCGTGTGGCACGACGCCCGCTACGTCGCCGACCACATCTCCACCCAGCGGGGCTACCTCTCCCAGCACGCCCCCGACCGGTCCGCCGAGACCGACGAGCACTCCAGGAGCAGCCGATGACCTCCGCCAACGAGGGGAACCAGGTGAACGACCCGATCGTCGCCGGCGGGCACACGCGGATCCGCCCCTTCAACACCCGCGACACCTATCCCGAGCAGAATCTGGACAACGACCTGTGCCAGGCGGTCGTCGCCGGGAACACGGTCTACGTGCGCGGGCAGATCGGGCAGGACCTCGACACCAGCGAATCGGTCGGTGTCGGCGACGTCGCGGCCCAGACCGAGCGGGCCATGGCCAACATCGACATGCTCCTGCGGGAATCCGGGGCTCGGATGGAGCACCTGGTCAAGCTGACGATCTACCTCGTCGACCCGCGCTACCGCGAAGCCGTCTACGGCGTCGTCGGGCGCTGGACCCGTGGCGTGCACCCGATCTCCACCGGACTGGTGGTCTCCGCGCTCGCGCGGCCCGAGTGGCTGATCGAGGTCGACGCCATCGCCGTCATCCCCGGAGGTGCGCGATGACGTTCTCCGTGCTGGGCACCGATCGCACCGGCGCCATCGGCATCGCCGTGACCTCCTCCAGTCCCGCCGTGGCCGCCCGCTGCATCCACCTGCGCGCGGGCGTGGGCGGGGCGTCCTCGCAGAACGTCACCGACCCGCGGCTGGGATCCGCGCTCCTGGACGCGCTGGAGTCCGGCGCCGGGGCGCGCGACGCGCTGGCCGCGGTGGTCGGTGGCCACGAGCTGATCGAGCACCGCCAGCTCACCGTCCTCGAACCGAACGGCGGCGGTGCCGCGCACTCCGGAGCCGAATCCCTCGGCGTGCACCGGGATCGCGTCGGTGCGCGGGTCGTCGCCGCCGGGAACATGCTGCGCTCGCCCGAGGTCGTCGACGCCGTCGTCGACTCCTTCGAGAGCTCGGGCGGTGAGCTCGAAGACCGCCTGCTCCGCGCGCTCGAAGCCGGTTCCGCCGCCGGTGGCGAGGCGGGACCGGTGCACTCGGCCGGGCTCTCCGTCGTCCGCGAAGTGTCGTGGCGCGAGACCGACCTGCGGGTCGACTGGAGCGACAGCCCGATCGTCGACCTCCGGGCGCTGCTCGACCGCTGGCTGCCCCAGCGCGACGACTACGTGACCCGCGCGCTCAATCCCGCTTCCGCGCCGTCGTACGGCGTCCCCGGGGACGAGTGATGGCCGGGGTCGACGCGGCCAAGAAGCGTGCCGCCGACACCGTCGCCGGTGATGCCGAACGGCTCATCCGGCTCTCCGAGCAGCTCCACGCCCACCCGGAAACGGCGTGGCAGGAGCACCGCTCGGCGCGCTGGGTGGCCGAGTCCTTGCAGGAGTCGGGCTTCACGATCACGCCCGCGTACCTGGGGTTGGACACCGCGTTCCTGGCGACCTTCGGCAGCGGCCCCTTCCGCCTCGGGCTCTGCGCGGAGTACGACGCCCTGCCCGGCCTCGGGCACGCGTGCGGGCACAACCTGATCGCGGCCATCACCGCGGGCGCGGCGCGCGCCTTGGCGCCGCTCGCGGACGCCGCCGGGCTCACCATCGAGGTCTACGGCACTCCCGCCGAGGAGGGCGGTGGCGGCAAGGTCGAACTGCTGGAGCGCGGGGCGTTCGCCGGGCTCGACCTGGCGATGATGGCGCACCCGGCTCCCGTCGACGTCGCGGAGGCGGAACCGTTCGCCGTGTCGCACTCGCACGTGGCCTTCCAGGGCAAGGCGTCCCACGCCGCGGCCTACCCCGAGCAGGGCGTCAACGCCGCCGACGCCTTCACCATCGCCCAGGTCGCGATCGGCTTGCTGCGCCAGCAGTTGCCGCACACCGTGCGCGTCCACGGCGTGATGACCAACGGCGGGGAGGCTCCCAACGCGATCCCCGCCCGCACCGAAGGACGCTGGTACGTCCGGGCCGAGGACTCGGCGCAGCTGGCCGAGACCGAGCAGAAGGTGTGGCGCTGCTTCGAGGCGGGTGCCCTGGCCACCGGGAGCTCGCTCGAGGTCACGCCGGAGAGCAAGCCGTACTCGGAGTTCCGCACCTACCGGCCGGCCCTCGACGCCTACGTCCGCAACGCCGAGGAGCTCGGCCGCACCTTCGGCCGGGACCCGGTGGCGCGGCGGATGAACCGCGCTTCCACCGACATGGGCAACGTTTCCCAGCTGGTGCCCGCGATCCACCCCTACGTCGGGATCGGCTCGCTTCCGGCGCTGAACCACCAGCCGGAGTTCGCCGCCCACTGCGTCGGCGGTGACGCCGAGAAGGCCCTCTTGGACGCCGCCACCGCGCTCGCGTGGACCGCCCTCGACGTCGCGACCGGCGACGTCCGCTGAACACCCGTCGTCCGGTCGCGCACCCGCGCCGGGCGACGGGCTCCCACCGTCGGGGGTGCCGCCTACCCTCGCGACATGACGCCCCACGACCTCAAAGCCGCGTGCCTGGCCATGCCCGGCGCGCGGGAGGAATTCCCGTTCGACGAGTCCAACAGCGTCTTCAAGGTCGCCGGGAAGCTCTTCGCGATCAGCAGGCTCGACGCGGAGCCGCTGCGGGTGAGCCTCAAGTGCGAGCCGGACCTGGCGGTGTCCCTGCGCACGAGCTACCCGAGCGCCGTCGGCCCCGGTTACCACCTGAACAAGCGCCACTGGAACACGGTCGTCGTCAACGACGCCGTGCCGGATCCACTCGTCCGGGACATGATCGAGGACTCCTACGACCTGGTCGTCGGCGGGCTGCCGCGCCGCGAGCAGGACAAGCTCGAATGGCTCAAGATCCGCCACGGCTGACCGGTTCCCGCGCTGGCCCGATGCAGGCCGCGCGCGGAAACCGGGAACCCTGCCGGGCCTAGCCGACCCGCTCGACGTCGAGGTCGACTCCGGCCGCGCGGAGCCGGTCGACGAGCACGTCGCCCATCGCGGTGGCCGGGGTGAGCACCCCTGCTCGTTCGGGGAGCGCGTCGCGGTGCAGCGCCAGGGACAGCGCGCTTTCGCCGAGCATCACCGCGGTCGCCTTGTACCCGGGGTCGCCCTGGGCGCGGAACCGCGAGCGGTAGCGGGCACCGGTCGTCGTGGTCGTGTACGTCTCGGTGGTGAAGTGCCCTCGTTCGCGGGTCTGCTCGCTCGGCCCCTCCCCCGCCTTCGGCAGGATCCGGTCGAGCACCGAGCGCACCGGCTTGATCGACATGGCTCCGAGGAACAAGGCCGTTCCGGCGCTGACCGCACCGGCGACGGCCGTCGAGACCACCGGCGTCCGGCCGACGGCCATGGTCTCGCCGTAGTGGAAGTCGCTGCCGTAGGCACCGTCGAGCAGGGCGTTGGAGCGGCGCACGATGCGGGTGTTGTGGCTGGCCATGAAGAACGGGGCGAGGGTCCCGCCGAGTCCGGGGTCGACCTTGGACGCGTCGACCAGCGCCATGTCTCCGGGCTCTTCGGAGCGCTTGACGCGGGCGCGCTCACCGGGGCCCGTCGACAGCGCGTGCGGGTTGCCCAGGACGCGCCGGACGGCGGGGTCCGCTGCCTGCTGCGCGATCACCCGCATCGAGTCGATCGTCCCGCCGCTCACACCGCCGCGGAGCTTGCGCACGACCATGGTGGTGCCGGTCATCTCACCGGTGCCGTCTTCCTGGATCTTCTTGTGCAGCACGTACGTGCCGAGGTCCGAGGGAACGGAGTCGAACCCGCAGGAGTGGACGATGCGGGCGCCGTTGGCGGTGGCCCGGTCGGCGAACTCGTCGATGCACCGGCGGACGAACGGCACCTCGCCGGTGAGGTCGACGTAGTCGGTGCCGGCCTCCGCGCACGCGGCGACGAGCCCTTCGCCGTAGCGCAGGTAGGGCCCCACCGTGGTGCACACGACCCGAGTCCGGCCCGCCATCTCCTCGAGGGTGGCGGCGTCGTTCGTGTCGGCGATGATCAGCGGCCACTCGGCGGCGGGGGCGGGCAGCTCCCCGCGCACTCGCGCCAGCTTGCTCTCGCTGCGCCCGGCCAAAGCGATCTTGGTCCCGGCCGGTGCGTGCTCGGCCAGGTACAACGCGGTGAGCCGGCCCACGAATCCGCTGGCACCGAACACAACAACGTCGAACTCGCGATCGCTCATCGTCACGCCTTCCTTCGGGGTGGCCCTGCCCGGTCCGATGATCCGGCCCGCGGTCTGCTCGTCCACCGCGGAGCGCCACCGGCACCATAACGCCGCACACCATCCCCCAGAGCACCACCACCGCCCCCGGGATCGCGACGATGATCACGGTTCGCGCGGCGGACCGGTCCCGCTCGGCGTCGTCCGGCCGGGCACGTGGTCGACCACGCCAGGCCCCGGTGACGCCGTCGCCGCCCCGATGCGCGGAAATCGAGCTGAGTCGAGCTGCCGATGCGGGCACCATGGGCGGATGGTGGCGATCAGCGTGGCTACGTGCCAGTTCGCGGTGAGCGAGGACGTCTCCGCCAACCTCCGCGACGTCGTCGGCCAGTTGCGGACGGCGCGGCGGCGGGGCGCCGACGTCGCCCACTTCCCCGAGGGAGCGCTGTCGGGTTACGCGGGCTGCGACTTCGGCTCGTTCGACGGGTTCGACTGGGAGGGCCTGCGATCCGCGACCCGCCACGTGCTGGACGTGGCTCGCGAGCTGGGCATCTGGGTCGTGCTCGGCTCCGTGCACCGGCTCGGTGACGACATCGAGCCGCACAACAGCCTGTACGTGATCGACGATCGCGGCCGGATCGTGGACCGCTACGACAAGCGCTTCTGCTCCGGGGACGCCGAAGGGCGCACCGGCGACCTCGCCCACTACAGCCCTGGGGACCACGGCAGCGCGTGGGAGATCAAGGGCGTGATGTGCGGCGCCCTGATCTGCTACGACTACCGGTTCCCCGAGCTGCACCGGGAGTACGCGAAGCGAGGGGTGCGGCTGCTGTTCCACTCCTTCCACACCGGGAACGCGGCGCCGGAGCGGGTCGCGGCCATCGGAGCCGCGATCGGCCCCGAGCACGAGCGGTTCAACCCGGCGGCGACGTTCACCTATCCCGGAATCACCATGCCCGCCGCCATGACGGCGGTGGCCGCGAGCAACCACATGTGGATCAGCTGCCCCCACTCGTCCGCGCCGGAGAGCCTGTGGCCCGCGTTCTTCGTCCGCGCCGACGGTGTTCGCGTCGGGCAGCTCCGGCGCGACGAACCCGGCGTCCTCATGTCCACTGTGGACACAGAGGAGGGACTCTACGACTCCACGGCGCCGTGGCGCCACCGCGCGCTCGCCGGACGCCTCCGCAGCGGTACCCCCGTCGACCACCCAAGATCAACCGACCGAACCTCGCTGTGACGCCCGCGCCGCGTCGGCTCTCCAGCCCTCGCAGCGACTTCGACTCGAATCCTGCCGACGACCAGGCCGAACAGCGCCGTGCGCTCGGGCCGCGGCCGGAGATTCCCGGATCGCTGCGCGAAGACTCCGGAAAGCCGAGACTTGAGCATGCCGTGAGGGCACGGGCTTCCATGGGCGGATCCACCCTTGAGAGGAGCCCGTTCCCGTGTCCACCACGACCACTCCGCCCTTGCCCGCATCCGGTGCCGCAGCGCCCGCGCAGCCGACGCCGCTGCACGATCGAGCGCTCGCGCCGGACCTCGCTCGCGGCATGATGCTGCTGCTCATCGCCCTGGCGCACACCCCGTGGTTCCTGTTCACCGCGACCATCGGCGTCACGCTGATGCACCCGGCCGATGGCGGTGCGGCCGACCGGATCGCGCAAGCGTTCACGATCATCGTGGTCGACGCCCGCACGCACACGATGTTCGCGTTCCTGTTCGCCTACGGCATCGGGCAGCTCCACGCGCGGCAGATCTCCGGCGGCACCTCGGAACGGGACGCGCGGAGGCTGCTGCGGACCCGGCACCTGTGGATGGTCGGATTCGGCCTGGTGCACGCCGTGCTGCTGTGGCAGGGCGACATCCTCGGCACCTACGGCCTGATGGGATTCCTGCTCGTGCCGCTGTTCTTCAAGCGCCGCGACCGCACCCTGAAGATCTGGATCGGCGTCCTGCTGGGTCTCGGCGCCGCGTTCAGCGCCGCCATGACGATGCTCCCCGCCGGAGGCGTCGCGCCGACACCGAACCTGCAGCGGCTCGCGGTCGCCGAAGGCGACTACGTCGCTTCGATGCTGCTGCGCTTGACCGCCTGGGCGCCCGGCCTGCTCACGGGCATCGCCACGCTCGTGCTGCCGGCGGCGTTCCTCATCGGCCTGCTGGCGTCGCGGCACCGCGTGCTCGAAGAGCCGTCGCGCCACCTCCCGCTGCTGCGCGGAACCGCCATCATCGGCATCGCCGTCGGCTGGGGCGCCGGTGCCGTGCAGGCGCTCGTGCACATCGGCGTGCTCGACCTGCCCAACCCTGCGGCGTTCGGGATGGTGCACTTCTACACGGGCATCTTCGCCGGAGTCGGTTACGCGGCCCTGTTCGGCCTCATCGCGCACCGGTTCGCGGCGCGCGGCGCGACTCCGCCGCTGCCCGTGCGCGCGCTGGTCTCGCTGGGGCGGCGTTCGCTCAGCGGCTACCTGGCGCAATCGGTGGTCTTCGTGCCGGTGCTCTCGGCATGGGGATTCGCCCTCGGCGCGCAGCTGTCGAGCTGGTCGGCGCTGTGCGTCGGCGTCGGCACCTGGCTGCTGACCGTCGTCGTGGCGCACGCGCTCGACCGCGCGGGCATCCGCGGCCCGGCGGAGACGCTGCTGCGGAAGCTGACGTACCGCTCCGCACGCGGCCGTGCCCGGAAGGCCACGAGCAGCGCGGCTTGATCGGACGGCAGGGCGCTCGACGTGCGACGTCGAGCGCCCTGGCCGCTACCGCTCGCCCGCCGCGGAGATCTCGGTCAGGGTGCGCCCGGCGGTCTCCGGTGCCAGCGCCTGCGACACCAAGGCACCCACCACGCAGATCCCGGCCGCGACGAGCATCGTCGTGCCCGCACCGAGGTCCTGCATGGACCAGGGGAACAGGAAGGTGCCGATGGCGGCGCCGACGCGGCTGATCGCGGTCCCGAATCCCGTTCCGATGCCGCGCAGCTCGGTGGGCAGCACCTCGCCGGGGTAGACGCCGGTGAGCGCGGTGCACATCGCGTTGGCGAAGGCGAAGACCAGGAAGCAGCCCAGGACGATCAGCGGTGGCGCCGACCCCCACAGCGCGATGACGACGAGCACCACCGCGCACACCCACTGCTGCGGGATCGTCAGCTTGCGGCGCCCGATCCGTTCGATGAGCAGGCAGGACACGACGACACCGAGCAGCGCGACTCCGTTGACGCCGATGGCTCCGACGAGGCCGTCCTCGCCGAGGCCGTAGTGCGACAGGACGCTGGCGGAGAACGTGGCGATGGCGAAGTACGGCGTCACGGTGCAGAACCAGAACACCGAGATGAACGTGGTGGCCCGCCAGTACTGCGGCGAGAACAGCATCCGGAACGTGCCCTGGCGCTGCTGCTCCCCGGTGATGTCGGCGCGGTCCGCCTCGTCCTCGATCCAGGTGTCCGCGATCCGCCGGGCCTCCTCGATGCGGCCCTTGCTCATCAACCAGCGCGGCGACTCCGGCACGCCCAGCCTGCCGAGGAACAGGATCACGGCCGGGACGGTGCTCGTCCCGAGGATCACCCGCCAATCCGCGTCCAGCGCCGTCAGCGCGAAACCGACCACGAAGGCGACCACGAATCCGATGTACCAGGCCACTTCCGCGAACGACAGGCACCGGCCGCGCAACCGCGCGGGCGCGAACTCCGCCATCAGCGGCCAGCTGATCGAGTACTCGGCGCCGATCGCCACTCCCATCAGCAACCGCACGACGAACAGCTGCCAGCTCGAATCGACGAAGAACTGCAGCACCGAGCCGACGACGAACATGGCCAGGTCGATCGTGAACATCGGCTTGCGGCCGAACTTGTCCGCGGCCCAGCCGCCCAACGGCCCGCCCGCGAAGATGCCGATCAGCGCCGCGGCCCCGATCAGCCCCTCGCCGTAGACGGACATGTCCAGGTCGGTGGTGATGGTGCCGATCACGGTGCCGACGATGCCCAGGACGTAGCCGTCGATGAACATCCCGCCGGCGACGACGATGGTCAGCCTGATCAGGAATCGCTTCCTGTCGATCGAGCTGCGCGTGGTGTCCGCTACCGAGTTGGAGGTCACCGGCTCGTTTCCTTCCCGCGTGGAGGACTTCGAACCGGCCACGCCCGGCATTGCCGCACGGGTTTATAGCGCGACCCCGCGACCCCGCACGCACTCGGGGCGGTTCGCCCCCAGCACCGGTGACCCGTCCCGCACGACCGGCCACCCCCAGCAGCACGCGTCCACTTTGTGAACGCGACTGTTAGGGTGGTGCCGCGGCAGGTTCAGGGGCCGGAAGCGCTCCGCGCGGCAGGAGGCGGAAACGGATGGGCGAGGCACCCGAGCAATCGGGGATGGTCAACAAATCGGTGACCAAAGCCGTCCGGTTGCTCCGCGAACTGGCCGCTCAACCGCGGACCGGGGCCACCGTCACCACGCTCGCGAAAGCGGCGGGACTGAGCAGGCCGACGGCGTTCCGGCTGCTGCACAGCCTCGAACAGGGCGGTCTCGTCGACCGCATCGACACCAACTACGTCCTCGGCTGGGAACTGGCGCGGCTCGGCCGCAACGCGGACCCGTACGCGGGCCTGGTGGCGCACGCGCAGCCGCTGCTGCAGGAGCTGGCGGACGAGTTCAACGAGTCGGTGACGCTGTCCATCCCGAACGCGCAGGACGGCCTGGACCTGGTCGCCGAAGCCGCGGGCTCGCACGTGGTCGGCGTCCTGTCGCAGAACATGGTCGGCAGGCACTACCCGATGCACGCGAGCTCCACCGGCAAGGTCCTGCTGGCCGAGCAGTCGGCCGATCAGCTGTGCCGCACGCTGCCCGAGGAACTCGAGGCCTTCACCCCGCACACCATCACCGACCGGGCGGCGCTGCTCACGGAACTCGGGCAGGTCCGGGAGCAGGGCTTCGCGACCATCGACAACGAGCTCGAACCCGAGCTGCTCTCGCTGTCGCGCCCCATCCGGGACAGCGCCGGGACCTTGGTGGCGATCCTCACCCTCAACGGTCCCCGGAGCCGCTTCGGCCGCGCCCGCATTCCCGAAGCCCTGCACAAGATGCAGAGCACCGTCGACCGGCTCGCGGAACTCTTCTGGCGCGACTCGGAAAGCGCGTGAGCGGTCACACGCCGCGGCGCGACTCGCTCGGGGTTCCGCAGTAGGCGATGCCGAGCAGCAGTGCTTGGAAGACGGCGGCGAACGCGACACCGGCCCACAGCAGCGGCCCCTCCAGCTGGACGAACACCAGCGAGGTCGGCGCCGTGACCAGGAAGCCCCAGATTCCGGCGAGGCTGGCGTCGGCCCGGTCGACCAGCAACGCGTCCCCCGCGGTCCACAGCCACACCGCGGACACCACCGTCAGGTAACCCAGTCCCGCCGGGTTGAACAGGTACCGGTGGAATGCCGCGGCCCAAGAGCGCTGCGAGCCGTGCATGGGAGACCTCCTGGAAGACGATCGCTGGAACCGATCTCCACTATCCCGGCGGGACGGTTTCGACCGCATGAGCAGTTCTACCCATCCCCACCGACAGTCACCCGCGTCGCGTCATCCGCGGCTCAGCAGCGAGACGAGGAACTCGGAATCCGCGTTGAGCGGACGCAGGTCCCAAGTGGACAGCTTCAGCTCGACCGCCAAGCCGGAATCCGCCGCGTCCGCGAAGAACTCGTCGAACCCGTACCCCCGCCCGGCGCCGAATCCGACCGCGACGCGCCCCTGCGGCGCGAGGTGTTCGCGGAACCGCCGCAGCACCGCGACGCGCGTGCTCGGCGCGCAGAAAGGCAGCACGTTCCCGGCGCACACGACCACGTCGAACGGCTCGGTGACGCCGCGCGCCGGGAGGTCCAGCTCGGCCAGGTCACCGACGAGCCAGCGCGGGCCGGGGTGATCGTGCTCGGCGGCGGCGATCAGCTCCGGGTCGACGTCGACTCCGACGACCTCGTGCCCCGCCGCGGCCAGCTCGGACCCGACCCGGCCGGGGCCGCAGCCCGCGTCGAGGACGCGCGCGCCGCGGGAGACCATCGCGTCCACCATCCGGGCCTCGCCCGCGAGGTCGTCACCGGCCCGCGCCATGCCGCGGATCCGCTCGACGTACCAGGCGGAGTGCCCGGGGTCGGCCGCCACCTTCCGCATCCACATGCTCTGCTCGACCATGCCCCCATCCTCCTCGACCGGTGCGCGGGCACGGCGGGGCGCCCGCCCTTCCGGTTCGCGGATCGCGCGGTCGTCGGTGCCCGCCGCTACCTTCCGTGCCATGGCCTTGTCTGCACAGGAACGAGAGCAATTCCTCGCCGAACCGCACATCGGGGCGCTCGCGGTGGCGTGGACGTCCGATCGAGCGCCGCTGACGGTGCCGATCTGGTACCAGTACTCCCCCGGCGGCGAGCTGTGGATCAGCACGGGTCCGGAGTCGCGGAAGGCGCGGGCGATCCGCGCCGCGGGCCGGTTCAGCCTGATGGTGCAGCGGACGACACCGACGATCCGCTACGTCTCGGTGGAAGGACCGGTCGTCCGGACCGAAGCGGGCACTCCGGAGCGCTCCCTCGAGATGGCGCGGCGCTACCTGCCGCCGCAGCAGGCCGCCGAGTTCGCGGAGTACGAGCGGACCCAGCTCGGCGAGCACGTGGCGATCTACATGCGCCCGGAGCACTGGTTGTCGGCGGACCTGGGCTCGGTGTAGCGGTCCCGCACCGCTCCTCGACCGAGGACGACGGGCGTTCCGGTCGAGGAGCGACTGCCCGCACCTGGTCAAGCTTTAAGTCAGTCAGCTGATCTAGGTGTTAGCGTGGTGGCTGATCAACCGGCACGAGCCGGTTCGGGCAACGTCCGACGAGCTTGAACTGCGAGGAGTCCCATGTCCCCCACCTACGAGCAGCCCGCCCGCGAAGTAGCGGTCGTGATCGGAACGGGCGGCATGGGCCAGGCCATCGCACGCCGCGAGGGCTGCGGACGCAGGCTCGTCCTGGCCGACTTCGACACCGCGCCCCTCGGGCGGTTCGCCGACGTGCTCCGCGACGAAGGTTTCGACGTGACCGCGGTGGAGGTGGACGTCGCGGATCGCGCCTCGGTCGCGTCGGTGGCGGCGCTCGCCGACGGGCTCGGCCCGGTCACCCGCGTCGTGCACACGGCGGGCGTCTCCCCCATCCAGGCCGCCGCGAACGTCATCCTCGCCGTCGACCTCCTCGGGACCGCGTTCGTGCTGGCGGAGTTCGAACGGGTCGTCGCGGCGGGCGGTGCCGGGGTCGTGATCTCCAGCATGTCCGGCCACTTCTCCCGCCTCAGCGCCGAGGACGAGCGGGCACTCGCCGTGACACCGGTCGAGGAACTCCTGGACCTGCCCGTCGTGGCGGCCGTCGCCAGTCCGGAAGCCGCGTATCCGCTGTCCAAGCGGGCCAACCAGCTGCACGTGCAGGCCGCCGCGACGGCCTGGGGCGCGCGCGGCGCCCGGATCAACAGCATCAGCCCCGGAGTCATCTCCACGCCGATGGCGCGCCAGGAGTTGGCCAGCGAGCACGGCGACCGGATGCGCACCATGATCGACGCGTCGGGCACCGGGCGGATCGGCACCACCACCGACATCGCCGACGCGGCGGCCTTCCTGCTCGGCCCGGCGGCCTCGTTCATCACGGGCGCGGACCTCCTCGTCGACGGCGGCGCCGTCGCGGCGAACCGGCGGTTCTGACCGCTCCACCGCTATTCCTGATGTCCATCGTGGACGTATGGATCGGCGTCGGTTCGCGCCGCTCGTCGAGTTCCACGGACCGGACGAAGACCGCCCCTTTCCCAGAATTGCCATTCGGCGTCCGCGAATCAGGCGCCACGAATGAAATTCGCGGCTCTTTCGACGAGGAGGGAGCACGACCACGCCGCGTCAACGCGCCGGCCGGGCAATCCGGCACCACGGGGGCGCGGCCCGTTCTTCCCGAATCGCCGATTCCGCAATCCTGCACAAGGACGACTCCACGTACCGCACGATGGCGGAATCTCCGGGCAGAGCTTGGCGAAAAAGGTCTAGACCCATTGACGCCGTGATCGGGTCCACATAGGTTTGCCGCCCGTCGGCAGCGGCGCCGAACACGTCGCGCCGACCCGTCCGCAGCAGAACCCGGACCGAGCGCGGCGCGTTCCGGGATCTCCTGACCACACCACACCGGTCCCCGGACCGGGCGGGTAGAGGAGAACACCCTTGACGACGAAACCGATCCGATGGGCGGCGCTGGCGGCCGGCCTGCTGGTGCTGCCGTTCACCGGCGGCCCCGCGGCCGAGGCCGCGCCCGGCGAACTCCGCTCCGCGCCGTACTACATGCCGCTGGACAACGCCCCGCAGGACATCACCGAGGCGATCGAGGCCAGCGGCCAGAAGGACTACATCTTCGCCTTCGTGCTCGCACCCGACGCCGGTAGCTGCACCCCCACCTGGGACGGCAAACCGGGCCAGGAGGTCGAGACCGACACCGCGGTCAAGGCGAAGGCCGACGCCGTGCGCGCGGCGGGTGGCGACCTGTCGGTGTCCTTCGGCGGTTACAACGGCATCGACCTCGGTGCCGCCTGCCCGGACTCCGCCTCGCTCGCGGGCGCCTACCAGCAAGTGATCGACAAGTACGGGCTCACCCACATCGACCTCGACGTCGAAGGCGACGACCTCGGCGACGTGCCGGGCGAGACCAAGCGCTTCGAGGCGATCAAGACGCTCAAGCAGAACAACCCCGAGCTGCACGTCACGCTGACGCTGCCGACCACCACCATCGGGCTCAACGACGCGGGCAAGGCGGAGATCCAGCGCGCCAAGGACATCGGCGCCGAGATCGACCTGTACAAGGTCATGGACTTCGACTACGGCGGCCCCGCCGACGACATGGCCAACAGCGCGATCGGCGTGGCCGAGGCGGTCCACGAGCAGATCCGCGAACTGCACCCCGAGCTCGACGACGCCGCCGCCTACGCGCGCACCGGCGTCATCCTCATGAACGGGCACACCGACCAGCCCAGCGAGCTGTTCACCCAGGACACCTTCCGCGCGGTGCTCGACTACGCGAAGCAGCACCAGCTCGGCAGGCTCTCGTACTGGTCGATGAACCGGGACCGGGTCTGCACCGAGGACGGCGGCTGGGCCGACGGCAAGTGCAGCAGCGTCGAGCAGCAGCCGTACGAGTTCACCCAGATCTTCGCCGAATACCAGTGAAACCAGGAGAATCGCAGATGAAACCCCTGTCCAAGCTGGTGGCCGCGATCGCCGCCACCACGGTGCTCCCGCTGTCCGCGGTCTCCGCGGGCGCCGCCGAACCGGCCCCGGCCGCACCTCCCGCGCCGCAGGCACCGGCCGCGGAGATGAAGGTCGCGCCGTACATCGACATCACCCAGGACAAGCCCACGCTCGCCGAGGTCGCGACCGCCACCGGGCAGAAGAACTTCACGCTCGCCTTCGTGCTCGGCAGCGCCGCCGGGTGCACCCCCATGTGGGGCGGCGAGAAGGCGCTGGACGACCCGAGCATCGTCGGCCAGATCGACGAGCTCCGCGCGCAGGGCGGGGACGTCATCGTCGCCACCGGCGGCGCGATGGGCCCGTACCTGGAGAGCGTGTGCGGCAGCGCGGACGAACTCCTCGGCGCCTACAAGCAGATCCTCGACGTCACCGGCAGCAACCACCTCGACGTCGACGTCGAGGCGACCATCCCGGAGGACGTCGCCAACGAGGCGCTGGCGAAGTTGCAGGCCGAGCGCGGCACGAAGGTCAGCTACACGCTGCGCGTGCAGAGCGACGACACCGGGCTCGACCCGTACTCGCTGCAGGTGCTGCAGAGCGCCGCGAAGCACGGGGTCGACGTGCTGGTGAACCCGATGGCCATGGAGTTCGGCTCCACCAAGCCCTGGGGTGACGCGGTGATCGCGGCCTCCGAGAGCGTGCTGAAGCAGATGAAGGAGATCTGGCCGGACCTCAGCGACGCCGACCTGAAGGCCCGCCTCGGCGTGACCCCGATGATCGGCCGCAACTACAACGGCAACATCTTCACCCCGGACAACGCCCGCCAGCTGCTGGACTGGGCCAACGCGAACCAGATCGGGCTGCTGTCGTTCTGGTCGGCGGGCCGCGACAACGGGAGCTGCCCCGGCGGCGCGGTCTCCCCGACGTGCAGCAGCATCGAGCAGGCGCCGTACGAGTTCACCAACATCGTCAAGGGATTCGGCGCCTGACCGACCCCGCGACCGCGAACGCCCCATCCGGCCCGCCGGGTGGGGCGTTCTCCTCGTGCGGCCCCGCGGAGCCCCGGAGCGCGTCCTTCGAACTTCCGCTCCGGCGTTCCCCCGGGTCGTTCGTGGCGTCCTGTCAGCGGCGACCGCCCGGACACCGGCACGGCTGCGGGTTCTCAGCGAACTCCTCGCGAGGACCGCGATTTCGCTCGGACGTGCATCAGGAATCGATCCCGGCGAGA
Source organism: Saccharopolyspora sp. NFXS83 (assembly GCF_026241095.1). Lineage (GTDB taxonomy): Bacteria > Actinomycetota > Actinomycetes > Mycobacteriales > Pseudonocardiaceae > Saccharopolyspora_C. The sequence goes on from NZ_JAPFGB010000007.1 coordinate 265,128, forward strand.
AGGCCGCGGAGGTTCCACCGCCACGCAGAACGAGCTCACCAAGTCCTCAGCCGCCCTCCGGCGCGGCCGGACCGGTGAACTGGGCAGAGTGCAGCGCCGCGTACGCCCCACCGGCGGCGATCAGCCCGTCGTGCGAGCCCTGCTCGATGATCGCGCCACCGTCCATGACCAGGATCGTGTCGGCGTCGCGGATCGTGGACAGCCGGTGCGCGATGACGAACGCGGTGCGCCCGGTGCGCAACGTGGCCATCGCGCGCTGGATCAGCGCCTCGGTCCGGGTGTCGACGGAACTGGTCGCCTCGTCGAGCACGAGGATCGACGGGTCGGCGAGGAACGCCCGCGCGATCGTGATCAGCTGCTTCTCCCCCGCGCTGACACCGGTGCCCTCGTCGTCCAGGACGGTGTCGTAGCCGTCCGGCAAGCTGCGGGCGAAGTGGTCGACGTGCGCGGCCTTGGCGGCCTCGACGACCTCCTCGCGGGTCGCGTCCTGCTTGCCGTAGGCGATGTTCTCCGCGATGGTGCCGCCGAACAGCCAGGTGTCCTGCAGGACCATGCCGGTCGCGGCGCGCAACCGCTCCCTGGACATCGTGCGGGTGTCGACGCCGTCCAGGGTGATCCGGCCCGCGCTGATCTCGTAGAACCGCATCAGCAGGTTGACCAGGGTGCTCTTGCCCGCCCCGGTGGGGCCGACGATGGCGACCGTGTCGCCCGGCTCGGCGATCAGCGAGAGATCGTCGATCAGCGGCTCGTCCTGCTGGTAGCGGAACGCCACGTGCTCGAACGCGACCCGGCCGCGCGGGCGGTCGGAGGCGGGAGCGTCGTCGGGCGACGGTTCCTGCTCGGGCGCGTCGAGGAAGTCGAAGACCCGCTCCGCCGAAGCGAGTCCGGACTGCAGGAGCGCGGCCATGCTCGCCACCTGCGTCAGCGGCTGGCTGAACTGCCGGGAGTACTGCACGAACGCCTGCACGTCCCCGACCGACAGCGCGCCGGACGCGACGCGGAGCCCACCGACCACCGCGACCAGCAGGTAGTTCAGGTTGCTCAGGAACATCATGCTCGGCTGGATCAGCCCCGACAGGAACTGGGCGCGGAACCCGGCCGTCGCCAACTCCTCGTTGCGCGCCCGGAAGGTCTCGGCCGCGTCCTGCTGGCGGCCGAACGCCTTGATGGTGGAGTGCCCGGTGTACATCTCCTCGATGTGCCCGTTGAGCTCGCCGGTGCTCTTCCACTGCGCCGCGAACTGCGGCTGCGCCCGCTTGCCGATCCGGTACGTGACCAGCGCCGACAGCGGGATGCTCAGCAGCGCGAACAGCGCCAGCAGCCCGGAGATGGAGAACATCACCGCGAGCACGCCGAAGATGGTCAGCACCGAGACGACCACCTGCGAGAGCGTCTGCTGCAGCGACTGGCCCACGTTGTCGATGTCGTTGGTGACCCGGCTGAGCACCTCACCGCGGGACTGGCGGTCGAAGTGGCTCACCGGCAGCTTCGCGAGCTTCGCCTCCGCGTCCCGGCGCAACCGGCTCGCCGTGCGCTGCACGGCGCCGTTGGTCAGGCGGGCTTGTGCGACCCCGAACAAGCCGGAGGCGGCGTAGACCGCCAGTGCCACCAGCAGGACGGAACCGACCGCGGCGAAGTCGACGCCGCCGCCTCGGCCGGCGCCCGCGACGATCAGGTCGGTGGCCTGCCCGAGGTACTTGGGCCCGAGCACGCTCAGCGCCACGCTCACCACGGCCAGCAGCACCACGACGACCAGCAGCGGCCGTTCGGGGCCGAGCCGTCCGAGCAGCCGCCGTCCCGAGGCGACGAAGCCGGTGGGCCGGTTCCGGTCGGGCGGGCGCTGCGACGTGGTCCCCTCGCCGGTCGGGCGGGTCCGTGCGGGGGCGCTCATGCCGCTTCCTCCTCGGTCAGCTGCGACAGGACGATCTCCCGGTAGGTCTCGTTGCCCTCCATCAGCTCCTGGTGGGTGCCCACCCCGACGAGCCGTCCCGCGTCGAGCACCAAGATGCGATCGGCGTCGCGGATCGTGTTGACCCGCTGGGCGACGATGACGACCGTCGCCTCCGCCGTCTCCTGCCGCAGCCCGGCCCGGACCTGCGCGTCGGTGGCGTAGTCCAGCGCGGAGAACGAGTCGTCGAACAGGTGGATCTCGGGGCGCCGCACCAGTGCCCTGGCGATGGCGAGCCGCTGGCGCTGGCCGCCGGAGACGTTGCTGCCGCCTTGGGACAGCGGGGCGTCGAGCCCGCCGGGCAGCCGGCGCACGAACTCGGCGGCCTGCGCGATCTCCAGCGCGTGCCAGAGGTCGTCGTCGGTGGCGTCCGGGTCGCCGTAGCGCAGGTTGCTCGCCACGGTGCCGGAGAACAGGTACGGGCGTTGCGGGACGACCGCGACGGTCCGGGTCAGCGTCGCCGGATCCAGGTCCCGGACGTCGACCCCGTCGATCAGGATCGTGCCGGTCGTGGCGTCGGACAACCGGGGGATCAGGTTGATCAGGGTGCTCTTGCCGCTGCCGGTGCTGCCGATGATCGCCGTGGTCTCGCCGGGCCGGGCGTGGAAGTCGATGCCTTGCAGCACCGGTTCCTCCGCGCCCGGGTAGCGGAAGCCGACGTCGCGCAGTTCCAGGTGGCCGCGCCGGTGGAGTTCCCGGACGGGGCGCCTCGGCGGGCGGACCGTGCTCTCGGTGTCGAGCACTTCCTGGATGCGTTCGGCGCACACCTCGGCGCGCGGGATCATCATGAACATGAACGTCGCCATCATCACCGACATGAGGATCTGCATCAGGTAGCTCAGGAAGGCGACGAGCGCGCCGACCTGCATCGCGCCGGAATCGATGCGCCCGGCGGCGAACCAGGTCACGGCCACGCTGGACACGTTCACCACGATCATCACCGTGGGGAACATCAGCGCCATCAGGTTCCCGACGCGCAGCGCGGTGCCGGTCAGCTCGGCGTTCGCCTCGCCGAACCGGCGCTGCTCGTGGACGTCCTTGTTGAACGCGCGGATGACCTGCAACCCGTTGATCTGCTCGCGCAGGATGCGGTTGACGGTGTCGATGCGCACCTGCATGGCGCGGAACAGCGGGCGCAACCGGGCGACGAGCAGCGCGATCAGCACGCCCAGCAGCGGCACGACCACCACGAGCAGGCCGGAGAGCACCGCGTCCTGGTCCAGCGCCAGCACGATCCCGCCGACGCACATGATCGGCGCCGTGATCATCAGCGTGAAGGTGACCAGCACCAGCATCTGGATCTGCTGGACGTCGTTGGTCGTGCGGGTGATCAGCGACGGCGCCCCGAAACGCCCCACCTCGCGCGCGGAGAAGGACTGCACCTGGTCGAACACCGAGGCGCGCAGGTCGCGGCCGAGCGCCGTCGCGGTCCGGGCGCCGAAGCCGACGGCGCCGATCGCGCAGATCAGCTGCACCGCCGCCACGACGAGCATGACGCCGCCGACGCGCAGGATGTGGCCTTGGTCGCCGGTGAGCACGCCGTTGTCGATGATGTCGGCGTTCAGCGCGGGCAGGTACAGCGTGGCGACCGTCTGGACCAGCTGGAGCACCACCAGCGCGATGATCGGCAACGCGTAGGGCCGCAGGTGGGCCCGCAGTAATCGGAGCAGCACGCGATCCCTCTGCGGAAGTCGGGGAGACCTCCGCGGACGGCGAAGGACCACCGGCCAGCTTAACCGTTGTTCGACGTGCGGTTACGCCGTTCGACCTCGGCCCTCGGGGCCGGGCGGGCGTTGTGCGCACGTTGTGCGCTGGTGTCCGAATGGCGCGGCCTCGGCGGGATTCTCGCTGCGGGACCAGTTCCCCAGTGGCTCCGCCGCGAGGGGAAGTGCTGTCCCCCGCGAGAATCCCGCTGCGAACCCGCGGGTGGTTCCACCGCTCTGGTGGTCGGTGCTCATCGATTCCGCCGTTTTGACAAGACCGGAGGGCTCGCCTGCTTCGTCCCCGCGCACATGAGGTCGTCCTCATCGAAAGTTCACGGTGCGCTCAGCCTGGGCGTCGAAGGTTCACCCCATGGACGCCGAGCGGGATACCGAACCGGTGCGCACGGACTACGCGACGCGGCCGATGCGCGCCGCCGGTCTCGCGCCGGAACCGCAGTCGGGCAACGGCTGGGCGATCGTGTTCACCCTGGTCGCGCTCGGCGCGCTGGGGGTGCTGGCGGTCATTCCGGGCACGCTCGGCGGGCCCGGTGAGCTCGGATGGCACGGCCTGCTGACGTTCTTGGTGTTCGCGGTGGCGGTCGGCGGCTGGATGAGTTCCCGGCTCGACGACACGTTCGTCGCGGTGGCCGCGGCCGTGCTGCTGGTCGTGTTCGGGGTGCTGGATTCCGAGGACGTGTTCGAGCCGCTCGGCGAGGACCAGATCTGGCTGCTGATCGCGGCGTTCATCCTGGCCGCCGGGATCAACGCGACCGGGCTGCCCGCCCGGCTGTCGGTCGCGCTCGTGGCCCGCGCCCGCCGGCCTCGCGGGCTGTTCCACCTGATCACCGCTTCGCTCGTGATCACCGCTCTGCTGGTGCCGAGCACCAGCGGGCGGGCGGCGCTGGTGCTGCCCTTCTACCTCACCTTGGCCGCGGCGTTCGCGGCGCGGGAACGGCTGGTCCGAGCGCTCGCGGTGCTGTTCCCGACCGTGGTGCTGCTCTCGGCCGTCGCCAGCCTCGTCGGGGCCGGCGCGCACCTGGTGACCAGCGAGATCCTCGCGAGCACCGTCGACGTGCGCATCGGGTTCGCGCAGTGGTTGTGGTGGGGGTTGCCGTTCGCGGTGGCGAGTTCGCACTTGGCCGCCGAGGTCGTGCTGGCGCTGTTCACCCGCCACGCCGATCGCCGCGCCCCGCTGCGGGTCGACGCCGAGGCGCTGCGCGCGCAGCTGGAGGTTCCGGATCGGATGCGGCGCGACGAGATCCGCGCGGCGGCGCTGCTGGGCGTCGTGGTGCTGCTGTGGAGCACCGAGCCGCTGCACGGCCTGTCCCCCGCCCTCGTCGCGCTCGGCGGCGCGGTGCTGATCACCTCGCCGCGGCTCGGAACGGTGCGCTTCGGCGCGGCGCTGTCCGAGATCCCCTGGTCGTTGCTGCTGTTCATGGCCGCCACCGGCGCGCTCGGTACCGGGTTGACCGAGTCGGGCGCCGCCCAGTGGGCCGTGACGAGCTTCCTGAGCGGGGCGCCGCGCTCGACGGTGCTGCTGACCGTGGTGGTGCTCAGCGTCGCCGCGCACCTGGTGGTGCAGTCCCGCTCGGCGCGGTCCTCGGTGCTGATCCCGCTCGTCGTGCCCGCCGCGCTCGCCGTCGGCATGAACCCGGTGGCGCTGGCGTTCGCCTCGACGGCCGCGGCGGGTTTCTGCCACACCCTGCCGTCGTCGGCGAAGCCGGTCGCGATGTTCGCCCGGATCGAGCAGGCGCCGACCTTCGCCCCGCGCGATCTGCTGAAGCTCTCCGCGCTGCTCGGACCGGTGATGGTCGTGCTGGTCCTGCTGTTCACCCGCTTCGTCTGGCCGCCGCTCGGCCTGCACCTCGACTGACAAGTCCACAATGGAGGAAACCATGTTCCGCTTTCTCGTCGCTCCCACCGGGTTCAAGGAGTGCCTGGACGCCGATGCCGTCGCCGCCGGCATCCGCGCTGGCATCCGCAGGGTGGTCCCGGCCGCGATCGTCGACACCGTCCCGCTGATCGACGGCGGCGAGGGATCCGCCCGCATGCTGGCGAAGTCGACCGGCGGCGAGCTGGTCCCGGCGACCGTCACCGGACCGGTCGGCGCCCCCGTCGAGTCGCACTTCGCGCTGCTCGGCGGGACCGAACGGGGAACCGCGTTCGTGGAAGTGGCGGCTGCGGCGGGGCTTTCCCTGGTGCCGCGGGGAAAGCGCGATCCCGGCCGCACGTCGAGCCGCGGTGTCGGCGAGCTGATCGCGGCGGCGCTGGACGCCGGCGCCAAGAAGATCATCGTCGGTTGCGGTGATTCCGGGATCTGCGATGGCGGCGCGGGAGCGTTGCAGGCCCTCGGAGTCCGCGTGCTCGACGACTCCGGGCACGACGTCGGCCCCGGCGGCGTGCCCCTGCGCCAGGTGCGGCTGATCGACGCGGACGGCGTGGACCCCCGATTGTCCGCGGTGGAGGTCGTGGTCGCGGTCAACCCGAAGAACGTGCTCAGCGGCCCGAAGGGCGTCGCGCACGTCTACGGCCCGCAGAAGGGCGCGTCACCGGCGCAGGTGGCGCAGCTGGCGGCGGCGATGCACCGCTGGGGACTGCTGCTGCACCGGCACAGCGGCATCGACTTCGCCGAGCTGCCCGGCGGCGGCGCCTCGGGCGGAGTCGGCGCGGGGCTCGCCGGGGTGCTCGGCGCCCGGCTCGCCTCGCGGTTCGACGTCTTCATCGAGAGCACCGACCTGGATCTGCGGCTGCGCGCCGCCGACCTGGTGCTCACCGCCGAAGGCGCCATCGACGCCTCCACCGCCCTCGGCAAGATCCCCTCCGAGGTCGCGCGCCGCGCGAAGCGCCAGGGCAAGCCGGTGATCGCGCTGTGCGGCACCATCGGCCCCGGTGCCGAGAGCAGCTACGACACCGGGATCGACGCCTACGCCGGCATCCTCACCGGACCGGTGGCGCTCGCCGACGCGATCGAAAGCGCCCCCGAACTCCTCGCCGACGCCACCGCCCGCACCCTCCGCATGCTCCTGGTCGGCAGCACCCTGCGCGTCGCGGCCTAGTACTGCGACGGCACTCTCGCGAGCAGGTGGACCACGTTGCGGGCGATGGAGATGGTGGTGGCTGAGCCGGATCGGGTCCACGGGCGGGCTTCGGGTCGTCCCACGGGGCCGGTGCCGCGGATGCGTTCGCGCTCACCGGGCCCGGCAGGTCCTGAGGTAGCTGAGGAACGATGCCTGGAGGCCGGTCACGTGCGTTTCGCGCAGGACCGCGCTGGTGACGGCTCCGCCGCGTGAGGTGAGGCGGTGGAGGACGGTGGCCGTGCTCTTCGTGATGCTCTGGTAGATGGCCAGGTCTCCGAGCAGCTCTCGCTCGTTGAGGGTCACGTGGAGCTTGGCGGCGTGCTGCCTGTCACCCATCTCCTGGAGCTGGGCGAAGATCTGGCTGTCCTCACCGGCGACGCCGGGGCTGCCCGCTCCGATGCTCTCGAAGAGCGCGTTGCCGGTGAGCCAGGTGTAGAGGCTGAAGAGGCCGCCGTAGGAGTAGCCGAAAAGGCCGTGACCGCTCGTGGCCGTGCCGTAGTCGCGTTCGATCCGCGGGTGCAGTTCCGCGGTGAGGAAGCTCAGGAACGCATCGGCGTGGGTGTCGCGCAGTTCGGCGAGGTAGGCGTCGGTTTCCTCGCGCGTCCTCGCGCCCGCTCGATATCCCGCCTCCACGGCATCGATGAGCTCCTCGGCGATGGGCTCGCCGGGGGGCACGAGGTCTCTGTTGCGCAGCCGATCCCAGTGCTGCGCGTCTTCGCCCGCGTAGCCGACGCTGACCTGGATGTAGGGCTGGATCCGCTGCATGGGATCCGCTTGGGTGACGATGAGCGGAGCCGTCATGCCCACGGCCCAGTTGCCGTCGAGCACGTACACGGCAGGTGCTCGCGTCGTGGCGGGGTCGTAGCCCGGTGGCGTGGTGACCCAGACGCCGTAGTCGTGCCCCCCGCTGGAGCGCATCTCGAAGTAGTCGGTGTCGGCGAGGCAGCCTTGCCACATGGTGCTCATCGGAGGTCCTTCACAACACGTCCGGCTTGGACGACGAATACGGCATTGGCGGGGTCGGAGAAAAGCTTCGGATCTTCGAGCGGGTTGCCGTTCCAGAGCACGAGGTCTGCTTGCATGCCGGGAGCGATGACCCCCACCTGGTCGGACAAGCCGAGGATTTCGGCGTTGGTCTTCGTGGCCGCCACGAGTGCTTCCATCGGCGTCTCCAGCTCTGCGCGCAACGTGAGCTCTTCGCCTCGACGGTCCTGAGCCGGACCGATGAGATCGGAACCCAGCCCGATCCGCACTCCGGCCTCCTTGGCGACGGCGAGCGCCTCGGTCATCCGCTCACGAACGCCCGGCACACGATCGCGGGTCGACTCGCCGAGACCTGCTCCAGCGGTGTCGTGCAGCAGTTGCTCGACGACAGCGAACGTGGGCACGAGGGCGACCTCGCGAGCGGCCATCAGGGTGGCCGTGGACTCGTCGAGGTCGGTGCCGTGTTCGACGCAGCGCACCCCGGCCTCGACCGCGTTCCGAACGCCTTCGTTGTTGTGGGCGTGGACCGTCACGTAGGTGCCCCGTGCCGCAGCTTCTTGAACAGCGACGGCGATCTCTTCCACGGTGAACTGGGTGTCGGCCAACCGGTCGTGCGCGCCGACCACTCCGCCGGTCGCGCAGAGCTTCAGGAAGGAGGCTCCGCGGCGGAAGGCCTCGCGCACGTTGCCGCGCAGCTCGCCTGCGTTGCCCGACATCGTGGACAGGGCGACCAGACCGGGAACGTGATGGCTGCTCCACAGCTCGGTGGGTTCCCAGTCGGCTCCGTAGTAGCCGTGCCCACCGGTCTGGCACTGGACAGGTCCGCACGACAGGACGCGTGGCCCCCTGACCTTGCCCTTGGCGATCGTGGTGACGACGCCGCCGTCGATCCCGCCGGTGTCCCGAACGGTCGTGAAGCCGGCGTCGAGCGTCGCGCCGGCCGTGGCGAAGATGTCTGCCGCGATCTCGGCGGCACTGATCCGGAACGAGAACTGCGGCTGGATCGGGCTCGACAAGCCCAGGTGTACGTGGGCGTCGATCAGGCCGGGCGTCATCGTCAGCCCCCCGGCATCGATGCGCGCGCCGCGTGCGCCGGAGGCACCGAGCTGGGCGATGCGCCCGTCTTCGACGGTGACGTCGACGTCGACGGGGTCGCGCCCCGACCCGTCGACGACCGCCGCGCCGGTGATCTGAAAAGGTCCCACGAGTCATGTCCTCCGCCCTCGGTGAGCTGACTGGGACCATGGTCGGAGCACCACGGCACATCAGTCTTTTCCAATGGATAAACTGCGGGAGTGATCCTGTCAAGCACGGAACGCACCGGCGACGCACGCGAGCGCCTCCTGGCTCGGCTTCTCGACGCCTTCGCCGAGGCCCTTCCCGCACCGGAGGTGTCGCTCCGCGAGATCGCCGCCCGGACCGGGACCAGCCACGCCCTCCTGCGATACCACTTCGGATCGCTCTCGGGGGTGCTGGCAGCCATGCTCAAGGCGCAGCGATCCCGTGACAACGAGGTGCTTTTCGAGGCCGCCCAGCACGGCACCTTCGACGACCTCGTCGTGGCGATCTGGCGGACCTACACCCGCCCGGAGCAGCTGTCGCGCGTCCGCGGCTTCTTTCACGTCGTGGGCCTGGCCGCGTACAGCCCGGAGAACTTTCGCGAGTTCATCGACTCGCTCGACGACCTGACCGAGATTCTGGCCTCGCTCGCGGAACGCGAAGGGCTCGACGCCGAGGAAGCGCTGACCACGGCCTCCGTCACCATCGCCGCGATTCGCGGCATGCTCCTCCAGGAGGTCCTGGCGCCGGCGGCCCGCTCGGAGGACGCGGTCGCCTTGATCCTGCGCATGAGCGGAGGCCGATCCGTTCCGCGGTCACATCCGGAGCCTTGAGCGCCGGATGCCGTGGTGGAGCTGATCTTCAGTCGTTTCGCCAAGTCCGAACCGAAAAGGCGTCCGCGCGGCCCGGGTGCGGCGTCAGCGCACCGGCACCGGGGTTGCCGGGGCACGGTGGGCGATCGAGGAGTGCAGCGGCGACCGGCCCGAGCGACCGGCACCGCGACCGGTTCTCAGCGGCCTTCTCGCGAGGACGGCGATTCGCCGTGCACGGCGTCGATCCCGCGGCGAGAAGGCCGCTGAGAGCCCGTCTGCGTACTTGGTCCGCGTTGTTGGTCGCTCGGCGGGCCTTCGCCGCTGAGCAGTGATCAGCTTGAGCACGCCGACCACCGGCGGGTTCTCAGCGGCTTCCTCGCGAGGACGGCGATTTCGCGGTGTAGGGCTGCTACATGAGAAAACGATCCCGCAGCGAGGAAGCCGCTGCGGTTGCGCCACCCGGACACCTGCGCAGACCAAGTTCAAAGACAGCCGCTGAGGTCGGAAGGCAGGCCCCTCAGCGGGCCTTCGCCGCTGCCCGGCGGCGGGCCACCGCGATGGCGACGTCGAGGGCGTTCTGGCTGGACGTGGTGCTCGCGATGCCTTGGCCCGCGATGTCGAACGCGGTGCCGTGCGCGGGCGTGGCGATCACCACGGGCAGCCCGCCCTGGACCGTCACGCCCCCGTCGAAACCGAGCAGCTTGACCGCGATCTGGCCCTGGTCGTGGTACATCGTCACGATGCCGTCGTAGTTCTCGCGGGCCAGGAAGATCGTGTCCGACGGGAACGGTCCCGCGACGTCGATGCCGCGGGACTTCGCCTCCTCCACGCCGGGCCGGATGTGGTCGATCTCCTCGCGCCCGAACAGGCCGTTCTCCCCGTTGTGCGGGTTGAGCGCGCACACCCCGAGCCGGGGCGCGTCGATGCCGGAATCGTGCAGCAGCGAGTGCAGCAGCTCGATCGCGGCGGTCACGTTCGGCGCGGTGACCCGCTGCGCCACCTCCTGCATGCTGATGTGGCTGGTGACCCGCGCCGTCCAGAGGCCGTCGATGATGTTGATCTCCGAGGTGGTGCCCTCGTAGCCGAGTTCCTTGGCGAACCAGCGGAGCTCGTCCTCCTCGTGCATCCCCGCCCAGTGCAGGCTCGTCTTGTTCAACGGGGTGAACACGATGCCGCCGACCTCGCCGGCGCTCGCCATCGACACCGCGCGCCGCAGCTGGTGCAACGTGCGCGCACCGGCGGCCTCGGACACCTGGCGCGCCGGGATCGGTTCCGCCGGGGCCGAGCGGTCGTCGAGCAGCGTCACGGTGCCGGGCTCCGGGGTGCTGGAGAGCGGGATCTCCACACCGGCGACGGCGGCGGCGTCGTCGAGCTCGGCGCGATCGGCCAGGACGTAGATCTCGGCCGCGGCGCTGTTGCGCGGATCGGCGAGCAGCTTCGCCGCCAGCTCCGGGCCGACGCCCGCCGGGTCGCCCAGCGTCAGCGCGATCTTCGGGCGGATGGAGTCGTTCATCGAGGTGTCCTCTTCATCGGGATCGGTGGGTCACCGGCCGGAACCGGCGCGCAAGTGGTCGTCGGCGAGTGCGAGCAGGCCGAGCAGGCCTTCGACCTGCCAGGCCGCCCGGCCGACGAACAACCCGCCGGTGCCGGGCACGGCCAACAGCTCGGCCGCGTTGTCCAGGTTGACCGAGCCGCCGTAGAGGACTGCCTCGACGTCGCCGCCGAAGCGGTCGTGCAAGGCCGCCATCACCGGCGCCACGTCCGCGGGCTTCGGCAGGCGGCCGTGCTCACCGATCGCCCACACCGGCTCGTAGGCCAGCAGCACCGAGGACGCGTCGGCGCACCCGGCCAGCGCGGCCTCGGCTTGGGCCACGACGTGCTCGACGGAACGGCCCGCCGCCGCGACCTCCGCGTCCTCGCCCACGCACACCAGCGGGATCAGGCCGTGCGCGAGGGTCGCGCGGACCTTGCGGTGGACCGTCTCGTCGGTCTCGGCGAAGTGCCTGCGCCGCTCGGCGTGCCCGATCTCCACGATGCGGGCCCCCGCGTCGGCGACCTGGCCCACCGACAACTCGCCGGTCCACGCCCCGGATTCCGCCCAGTGCGCGTTCTGGGCCCCGGCGAGGATCGGGGACTCCGGGCCGAGCGCCGCGGTCACCTCCGGCAACGAGGTGGCCGGGGGCACGACGAACGGCCGCACACCGCTCGGTTCCGCCGTCCACCCGTCGCGCAGCGCGCGGGCGTAGGCGACGGCCTCCGACCGGGTCTTGGTCATCTTGAAGCTGGTGCCGATCCAGAGCACGTCAGCTCGTCCCGTCAGCGGTGGGCGCGGCGGCCTTCGCCGCCGACGAGGACACCGGGCCGCCGGTGCGGCCGGTGACGATGCGCGAGGTCATCGAATGCCTCCCGGAGGCGTCGTGTTCAGCGTTGCGGTGAGGGCGGTGACGACCAGGGCGAACGAGGTCGCTCCCGGGTCCGGGGTGCCGAGGCTGCGGTCGCCGTGGGTCCGCGCCCGGCCGCGGCGGGCCGGGATGTCGGCGGTGGCGGCAGCGGCGGTGGTGGCCGCTTCCGCCGCGCGCACCAGTGCTTCCGCCGGAGCGGCCCCGGCTCGGGCCACCAGTTCGGCGAACGGGGCGGCGGCGTCGACCATCGTCTTGTCGCCGGGGGCGGCCCCGCCGAGCCGCGCGACCGCGTCGACCGCCCGGCCGATCGCCGTCCCGAGCAGCGGCCCGGTCACGGCGTCCTGATCGCCCAAGGTCGAGCCGAACGCGCTGATGGCACCGCCCCAGAGCGCGCCGGAGGTGCCGCCCGCGCTCTCCGACCAGGCCGCGGCGGCGCGGGCGAGGACCGTGCCGGCACCGGCACCGGCCGCGCGGGCCGTCTCGGCCGCTTCGGCGGCGGCCAGCGATCCCCGCCGCATGCCCAGACCGTGATCGCCGTCCCCGGCGACGGCGTCGAGCCGCCCGAGCCGTTCTTCGTGCTCCGCCAGCACATCGCGGGCGATCTCGAAGGCGGTGACGACGAGGGCGGCGTCTCGGTGGGACTCCGCCGATCCGGCGGCGACGGGCGGTGCGCCGGTGTCGCCGAGGTCGTCGGTGCGGGCCGGGCGGGCGGGAAAACCGCCGCGCCGCCACGCCGGGGTGTCCACCGGATCCGCCCACAGCTCGGCCAGTTCGTCGTCGAGCGGGGTCACCGACAGCGAGAGCCCGCTCATGCCGAGGCTGCTCATCTGGGCGCCCACCACGGGATCCACCGGTTCCAGCCCGGCGCCGGCGAGCCGTCGAGCGATCCGGCCGTAGACGACGAACAGCTCCTCGCCACCGATGCCACCCATCCCGTTGAGCAGCACCGCGACCCGGCCACCGCGCACCGCCGCGGGTTCGGCGAGCACGCCGTCCACGAGCCGATCGGCCACCTCGGTGGCGGACCCCAGCGGATGCTCGGACAGGCCCGGCTCGCCGTGTACGCCGAGCCCGAGCGCCATCCGGCCGGGCGGCACCTCGAACAGCGGTGCCGCCGCGCCGGGCAACGTGCACCCGGAGAAGGCGACCCCGAGCGAGCGGGTCACCTCGACGGCTCGGCGGCCGATGCGTTCCACGTCGTCGAGTCCCATGCCCCGCTCGGCGGCGGCGCCCACCAGCTTGAACACCAGCAGGTCACCGGCGATGCCGCGGCGCAGCCCGGCCTGCTCGGGGGGTGCGGAGGCGACGTCGTCCACGACCGCCAGCACCCGCGCGTCGATGCCCTCGGCGCGCAACTGCTCCGCGGCCAGGCCGAAGTGCAGCACGTCGCCCGCGTAGTTCCCGAACCCCAGCAGCACACCGCTGCCCCCGGCGGCGCGAGCCACCGAGCAGACCTGCGCCGCGGACGGCGAGGCGAACACGTTCCCGCAGGCCGCGCCGTGGGCCATGCCGGGACCGACCCACCCGGCGAACGCCGGGTGGTGGCCGCTGCCGCCGCCGATCACCACGGCCACCTGCCCCGGCGGCGTGCTGCTCGCGCGCACCACGCCGCCGCGCACCGCGCGCACGTCGCGGGGGTGGGCGGCGACGAACCCGCTCAACGCGTCCGCCGCGTACCCCGCCGCGCCGTCGTGCAACGTCGTCATCGCCGATCTCCCAGCTTCGCGCGCAGCAAGGTGCGCAGGTAGTCGCGGTTGCGCGCCGACACGCTGAGCCCGTCGCCGCCGTAGTGCTCGACGCACAGCGGGCCGTCGAACCCGTGCTCCAGCGCGATCTCCAGGGCGAGCCGGTAGCTGATCACGCCCTGCTCCATCGGGGCGGGCACCGAGAAGTACGCGCCGGTGTCCGGGTCGTGATCGCGGTGGTAGTTCTTGACGTGCCAGTAGTTCGCGTGCGGGAGGGTCAGCTCCAACATCCGCGCCCAGTCCTCGACGGGGCGGTGCAGCCGCACGATGTTGCCGATGTCCGGGTTGAGCCCGACGTTGTCCAGGCCGATGTCGGTCACCAGTGCCACGGCGCCTTCCGCGGTACCGAGGTAGGTGTCCTCGTACATCTCCAGCGAGACCGCGATGCCGCGTTCGGCGGCGTGCTCACCGACCTCGCGGAAGCGCCGCACGCAGGTCGCGCGGGTGCGCTCGTCGTCGAGCGGGTCCTGCGGGCCCGGCACCGTCCAGAACCAGAGCGCGTCGCGCTGGGCCGCGGTGAACGGGCGGTGCAGGCCGGCGCAGACCACCGGGATGCCCAGCTCGGCCGCCGCGTCGATCGTGCGGTGCAGGTAGGCCAGGTTCTCCTCGGCGACCGCCGGATCCGGGTCGATCGGGCTGCGCCGCGCCACGGAGATCGCGGTGACGCCGAGCCCGGCGCCGCGCAGCGCTGTTCTGAGCTCGTCGCGCCGGGATGAGCTCAGGTCTCCCGGACGCAGCCAGCTGTCGGTGAGGTCGACGTGGTCGAAGCCGGCGGCGGCGATCTCGGCGAACACTGCGCTCCACCGCGCGGCGGGAGCGTCCTGGACGACCGTTCCGTCGCGCTGGACGCTGGGGAACTGCAGCAGTGCCGCACCGATCGGCCAGGTCTCTGCGGTGAACGCCATCGTTCGTCTCCCGAGGCTCGTTTTCAAAGATGCTATAGGATCCTTCCTGTATCGACAACGACGAGGCGTGTCGTCCGCCTGATCGTCAGGAGCCGCTGCGCTATCGTTGACCCACCATGAGCACCGATGCGCCCGCAGGCGGCAGGTCGCCGCGCACCACCAAGAACCCCGTCGCCCGCCGAGCACTGCGCGACACCGTGTACGACGTCGTGCTCGAAGGAATCCTCGACGGCACCTACCCGCCCGACGACTCGCTCGGCATCGACCAGCTCGCCCGCGACCTCGGCGTCTCCCCCACGCCCATCCGGGAAGCGCTGGTGCAGATGGAGCACACCGGACTGGTGACGCGGGCCGCGCTGAAGGGCTACCGGGTCGCGCCGCTGCTCACCGACGAGCAGATGGCCGATCTCGTCATGGCGCGCACGGTGGTGGAGCTGGCCGCGGTCGAGCAGGCCGTCGCCCGCGGAGCGGAGCTGATCCCGCAGCTCAGGGTCGCCCACGCCCGGCACACGTTGAGCGCGCACAAGGTCGGCGAGCTGCGCTCCGCCGGAGCCCGGCCGGACGACTACGCGGATCTGCGCGAGTACTTCGACTCCGACTGGGAGTTCCACCTGGTGATCCTGCGCGGATCCGGCAACCGCTACCTGCTGCAGATGGCGGAGTCGCTGGGGACGCACGTGCACCGGCTGCGGCAGTCGCTGGACCGCGAGGTCTTCGACGTCGACGAGGCGGTGACCGAGCACGCGGCCGTGCTCGCCGCGTTCGAGAGCGGGGATCCGGTCGAGGCGATGCGCGCGCACCTGCAGGGCGTGGCCCGCCGCTCGTTGCCCGAACGGGCCTGACCGCTCCCCGCGCGCGGCGCCTTTCCCTTCCCGCACGGCGGCGGTTCTTCTTCCTCCCCCTGTCGGCGGTGACTCGCCGAACGGTCTTGTCGTTCCTCGAAGCGCCACCTACTATCGCTGAAATCCAATAGGATCTTTGATCGATGGGGATCGAGTGGGGTGCTGAGCCCGCTCCGGAAGGAACTGACAATGCTGTCGCGCTTCCTCAGGATCGCCGCCGCCCTGGCGGCGATCGCGGTGATCACCTCGTGCTCGGTGCGAGCCCCCGTACCCGACGACTGGCGCGCCCGCGGCTCGGTGAGCGCCGTCGTGGCCTTCGCACCCGGCGGCGGCAGCGACCGCTCCGCGCGCGTGCTCGCCCAAGGGCTCAACGAACTCGAGCACGGCTACGACGTCAACGTCGAGAACAAGGAAGGCGGCTCCGGCGCGGTCGGCTGGGCGACGTTCCTGGCCGAGGAGGGCAACGGCAACGCGCTGCTGGTCGCCGAGACCGCGCTCAACACCCTTCCCCTCGTCTACGAAGACGTCCCGTTCACCTACCGCAGCTTCACCCCGCTGGTGATGTTCGCGCAGGACTCGCGCATGGTGGTGGCACCGGCGGACTCCCCGTTCGAGACGTGCGCCGACGTGGTGCGGGCCAGCGCGACGCAGCGGGTCGTGTCGGGATCCAGCGGACGCACCGGCGCCGACGCGCTGGTCGTCGCCGAACTGACCGGGGCCGGCGGCGCGGTGGACGTGGTCCCCTACGGCTCGACCGGCGAGGTGATGACCGGGCTGCTGGGCGGGCAGATCGACCTGGCCCCCGCGAGCGCGGCCTCCGCCAAGCCGTACTTGGAAAGCGGCGACGCGAAGGCGTTGTGCACGATGACCGAGCAGCGCTACGACGACCCTGTGCTCGGATCCGTGCCGACCGCCCGCGAACAGGGCATCGACGCGCTCGTGACCATCTGGCGCGGCGCGCTCGCACCCGCCGGGATCGCCGAGTCGCAGCGCCGGTTCTGGATCGACGAGCTGCACCGGGCGATGCGCTCCCCGGCCTACCTGGACTACATCCGCAACGACCTGCTGATCCCCGCCGACCTCAGCGGCGACGAGTTCGGCAGGTTCCTCGACGACTACGACCGCCAGATGCGGGAGGTCTTCTGATGAGCTCCGCCGAAGCCGACCGCACCTCGCCACCCCGGCCGGGGATGCTCGCCGCGCACCTGTTCCTGACCGCGCTCGGCGCCGCGTTCGCCCTGGGGTCGCTGGCCTACGACTGGACCACCGAGGACGGCACCATCGGCGCCGCGGTGATGCCGCGCGTGGTTGGCGTGCTGCTGGTGGTGGTCGGACTCGCCCTGGTGCGCCAAGAACTCTCCGGTGCGGCCCCGGCCGACGACGACGCCCCGCCGGTGACCGGAGCCGCGGCCCCCGCCGGCAAGTACCGGATGCCGATCGTCGTGGTGACCATGTGGGCGGCGACCGCGCTGGTGCCGGTGCTCGGGCTGCTGCCCGCGCTGGTGCTGGCGATGTTGTTCCTGCTCACCGTGGTCGAGCGGATCGCCCCGCTGCGGGCGGTGCTCATCTCGGCCGCCACCTACGTCGTCGCCCATCTCACGTTCGTCACGCTGCTCGGGGCGCCGCTGCCCCTCGGGCTCCTCGACCCGACGCTGTGGAGCGCGCTGTGATCGACAACCTGGTCCTGGGCTTCGAATCGGCCCTCACCCCGGAGAACCTGCTGTGGTGCTTCATCGGGGTCGTGCTCGGCACGGTGATCGGCATCCTGCCCGGCCTGGGGTCGGCGACCGGTGTCGCGATCCTGATCCCGGTGACGCTGACGCTGTCCCCGCTGACGGCCCTGATCATGCTCGCGGGGATCTACCACGGCGCGCAGTTCGGCGCGACGATCACCGCCATCCTGATCGCCACTCCCGGTGAGGCGTCCTCGGTGATCAGCACCTTGGACGGCTACCAGATGGCGCGGCGCGGCCGGGCCGGTCCGGCGCTGGCGATCTCGGCGCTGGGCGCGTTCGTCGCGGCGATGGTGTCGCTGGTGGTGCTCGTCGCGGTCGCCCCGTTCTTCGCCGAGGTGGCGTTGGAGTTCGGCCCGCCGGAGATGCTGGCCATCATGGTGCTGGGTCTGGCCACGATCGTCGTGTTCTCCGGCCGGAACCTGCTGCTGGGCTGCGCGATGGGGCTGTTCGGCATCCTCGTCGGCTGCGTCGGCGTCGACACCGGCAGCGGAGTCGCCCGCTACACCTTCGGCGAGGTCGACCTCTACGGCGGGGTGCCGTTCGTGGAGGTCATGATCGGCCTGTTCGCGATCGGCGAGTTGCTCCACCAGCTCCGCCAGGGTTCGGCCGAGCCGATCCGCGCGCGGTTCCGCGACCTGCTGCTCACCCGGGAGGACCTGCGGCGGGCCGCGGCGCCGACCGCGCGCGGCACCGTCGTCGGGTTCCTGCTCGGTTGCCTGCCCGGCGCCGGGACCACGCTGGCCTCGTTCATGGCCTACGGCGCCGAGAAGCGCTTCTCGAAGAACCGGCGCCAGCTCGGCAAGGGCGCGATCGAGGGCGTGGTCGCGCCGGACGCGGCGACCAACGCGGCGTCGAACGCGAACTTCATCCCGACGCTGGTGCTGGGCGTTCCCGGCGGTGCCACGACCGCCGTGCTGCTGGGCGCGTTCCTCGTCTACGGCATCCAGCCCGGGCCGCAGCTGTTCGACACCCAGCCCGCGCTGGTGTGGGGACTGCTCGTCTCGTTCTTCATCGGCAACGTCCTGCTGCTGGCGTTGAACCTGCCGCTGGCACCGGTGTTCGCGCAGTTGCTGCGGCTGCGCTACGAGATCCTCTACCCGCTGATCATCGTCACCAGCCTGATCGGCGCCTACACGGTGAAGAACAGCCTGTTCAGCGTGTTCGTGACCTTGGTGTTCGGACTCGTGGGCTATGCGATGAAGCGGTTGTCGCTGCCGGTGGCGCCGCTGGTGCTGGGCCTGGTGATCGGGCCGCTGTTCGAGAAGTCGCTGACCCAGAGCTCCGCGCTCGCCGGGGACGCGGGGGTGGCGAGCCTGATCTTGGGCAGCACCACCGCGATCGTCGTGCTGCTGGCCGCCGTGCTGCTAGTCGCAGGCCCGGTGCTGGGGCGCGCGATCCGAGGACGCACCGCCGGTGCGCGGGACGACGACGCGACCGGAGGTGCCGAGGCGGCGGTGCCCACCGCGCCGCGCACGACGGCGAACGACGAGGGCTCGGCCACCGACCGCGCGGAACCGGGCGACTCGGACTCCCGCTGAGCGCGGACGCACGGCGGGAAGGGGCGCCCTCCCCGCCGTGCGTCCGACCGGGCTCCGCCGGGAAAACCGTGCCGCGCGGCCGATCCCGCGCTCGGCGCGCCCTTCCGGCGCCGACGATCAGAACACCGTGCCCGCGTCCTGAGCGATCAGTTCGTCCGTCGCCCGCTCGGCGACGGCCGCGATCGTCATCGACGGGTTGCAGGCCGCGCTGTTGCCCGGCATCAGCGCCCCGTCCAGCACGTAGAGCCCGCGGTGGCCCTGGACCCGACCGGCGAGGTCGCAGACGGTGCCCATCGACGCGCCACCCAGGGGGTGCCAGGTGTTGGGCACCAGCGAGGTCGTGTCCAGCCGGATGGCGCCGTCCCCCGCGATCCGGGCGACCCGGTCGTCGATGATCCGGCTGAGCTCGGCGTCCGCGTCGCGCGGCCAGTCCAGCACCGCGTCGTCCTTCGCCGAGTCGTAGACGAACCTGCCGCGCCCCTGGCTCACCCCGTAGCCGACGAGCATCGTGGTGCGCAGGTCCGGCAGCGGTGGCAGCGAGGCTTGGATGACCGTGTTCGCCGTCGCCGGGTCGTCCCACTCCAGGCTGCCGTAGACGACGGGGCCGCCCTGCGGCGCGCCGAAGTCGTCGGCGAAGTTCGTCCAGGTGTAGATGCGGTCCCCGTTGGAGCCCCAGTTCGAGCCCAGCCCGTCGGGCATGTCGGGGATCTGGTCCTTGGCCGCCGCGCGCATCAGCAGCTTCGTGGTGTTCGCCGTACCGGCCGCCATGACCAGCGCCCCGGCCGTGATGATTTTCTTCTCCAGCACGGTGCCGCCGCTGTCGATGCGGTCGACGTGGACTTCCCAGCGCCCGTCCTTGGCCATCGCCACGTCGGTGACGTTGTGCTGGGTGGCGACCGTGACGCGGCCGGTCGCCTCCGCTTGGGCGATGTAGGTGACGTCGACCGAGTGCTTGCCGCCGTTGTTCACGCCCATGCTGCAGTCGCCGTTGGTGTAGGACGCCTTCATCTCGCCCGCCAGCTCGCGCAGCGCGAAGTCCCAGTCGATCGGCATCGGGATCTTCGAGAGGTCGTAGCCCGCCGCCTCGGTGTTGCGCGCGAACACCCGCGAGGGCTTGTACGTCTTGCTGTTGATCAGCTCGTCCGGCGCGGTCCGCAGCTTCAGCATCTCGGCGACGCGCGGGTAGTGCTCGCGGTCCATGCGCGCGTAGTCGAGCTGCTCGGGCATGTTGGCGTTGAACACGTCGGCGGAGGGCTGCAACGTCATCCCCTGGTAGACCAGCGAACCGCCGCCGACGCCCGCGGCGCACATGATGTCCATCCCGTTGCCGGGGACCTGTTCCAGCAGCCCGGTGTAGGGGGCGAACGGCATCAGCGGCAGCCCGAACAGCGAGGGCGTGGAACCCATCCAGGACAGCCGCGAGTCCGGGGACAAGGGGCTCGGGAACGTGTCGGCGTTCGGGCCGGTGGGCCAGCGGCGCCCGCGTTCCAGCACCAGGACGGGCAGCCCTGCCTGGGCGAACCGCAGCGCCGTCACTCCCCCGCCGAAGCCGGAGCCGATGACGACGACGCGGTGCTCCTCGCGGGTCACCGGGACCCGGTTCACGGCCGCGAGGGCCTGCGGGGCGCTGATCGCGGTCAGCCCCGTGGCGACGGCTGCTCCCTTGAGTGCGGAACGGCGGCTCAGTTCGGGCATCGGATCTCCTGCGCGGTGAGGGCGTGTCGCGGAGTTCGCGGACCGCCGGGTGACGGCCACGGCCCGGAGCACGAGCGGTCCTCGCTGATCAACGGGGGTGGCGGATCGGAAGTGTAGGGAGGGAAACCGAGAGAGAGAACCGGTCGACGATCTCACTACGCGCGGGTAACATCTTCCGACGTGCGCGAACAGCGAGGTGTCCGTTGCTGACCCCGCAGCGCACCGATGCCCGCCGCAACCGCGAGATCATCCTGCGGGCGGCCGACGAGGCGTTCGCCCAGGGCTCCGAGGTCGTCCCGATCGAGGAGATCGCCCGCCGCGCCGGACTCGGGCGGGCGACCGTCTACCGGCACTTCTCCGACCGCTACGCCTTGGCCACCACCGTCGCCGCGCACCGGCTGGAGACGTTGAAGTGCATCGTCGGCACCGCCGAGCGCGACCGCCGCACCTTCCGGGACCTGCTGCACGTGGTGCTCCGCGAGCAGGTGGCCAGGCGACCGCTGGTCAACCTCATCCGGGAACTGCCGGAGCACGAGCAGCGGCGGTTCGCCGACTCGCTGATCGCCGTGCTCGCGCCGGCGTTCCGCCGCGCGCAAGCTGAGGAGGAGCTGCGCGGCGACATCGAGCCGGCCGACCTGGTGCTGGTCCTGGAGATGATCGAAGGCGCTCTGTCGTCGAAGCTCGTGCCCGCCGACGACGAAGCCGCCATCCGCAAGCTGATCGCCGTCTCCCTCGACGGCCTCTACCCCCGCCCGGAGTCCCCGGCTTAGGGATCGTCCGGCCGATCTGCACGGCTGCTCCGGTGGTCGCCGCGCATCGGATGCACCGCTGACCGCGGAAGACCTCCTCCACCTGCCGTCGGCCGAGGTTCATGTTCGTGCGCTGTGGAGAGTCGGTTTCCTTCCCGGACGGAATCGCGCACGGTGTTCGTGGCGGGAACCGCACCGGCGAACCGGGGCATCGCACCCGGGCAACCGGCCGCGCCCTACCACCGCTACCGCGTGACGAGCCGGTTCGAGTCGTCACGGGCACCGCCCGGCCGAGCCCCGAACACGGCGTCCGGGCGGCGGTCACGCGCACGTCCTGGCGCAGTCGCCCCATCAGCGGAGGCCGGCTGACCGAGCTGTGACCGAACCCCCGCAGGCGACGGGGGATCCGATCGCGTTCGCGGGTCGGAGACCGTCGGCCGCGGCCGGTACCTCGTCGAAGTCCGCCGGGTCACACCACCGCTTCGTCGGCGTCGTCCGGTTTTCCTCCCGCTCGGACGGGGAGGTCGTCGAAAGCGGCCGGGGGTTCCTGCCACGGGTCGGCGAGCGTGCCGGCTCGGGCGTCGCGGACGGTCTCCCAGACGCGCTGCGGGGTCGCGGGCATGTCGACGTGGCGGACGCCGAGGTGGCTGAGGGCGTCGACCACCGCGTTCTGCACCGCGGGGGTCGATCCGACGGTCGCCGACTCGCCGATCCCCTTGGCGCCCAACGGGTTGTGCGGGCTCTCGGTCACCGTGTTCGCCGTCTCCAGCGCGGGCACGTCGGCCGCCGACGGCATCGCGTAGTCGGCGAGCGTCGCGGTGGACGGGTTGCCGTCCTCGTCGTAGGACATGTGCTCCCACAGCGCCTGGGCGATGCCCTGGACCGCGCCGCCGTGCTGCTGGCCGCGCACGATCGTCGGGTTGACGATCCGGCCGCAGTCGTCGACGGCGATGTGCCGCAGCGGGGTGACGTAACCGGTTTCGGTGTCGATCTCCACCACGGACACGTGGGCTCCGAACGGGAACGAGGCGCCGCCAGGTGCGAAGTCGGTGTCGGCGGCCAGCGGACGGCCCTCGGCGGCGGCGGCCCGCACCAGGTCCGGCCAGCTCAGCACGGTGCTGGGCACACCGGCGACGCCGAGTCCGCCGTCGGTGACCTCGATGTCCTCGGGTGCGGCTTCCAGCTTCGTGGCGGCGAGTTCCCTGGCATGGCGCAGCACGACCTCCGCCGCCGCGCGCACGGCGCTGCCGCCGACCTGCAGCGACCGGGATCCGCCGGTGCCGCCGCCGCGCGGGACGGTGGCCGTGTCGGACTGGACGAACTCGACGGACTCCATCGGGAGTCCCAGCATGTCGGCGACGATCATCGAGAACGACGTGGCGTGGCCCTGCCCGTGCGCCGAGGTGCCGACCTTGATGGTGGCGCCGTCCTCGTGCACCTCGACGGCGGCGAACTCGCCCGCGCCACCGCCGGTGATCTCCACGTAGGTGCTCATCCCGATGCCCAGCGCGAGCGGATCGCCCGCCGCTCGCCTGCGGGCCTGTTCGGCGCGCAGCTCCTCGTAACCGGCCAGGCGCAGCGCCTCGGTCAGCGCGAGGTCGTAGTCGCCGCTGTCGTAGCTCGCACCGGTGAGCGTCGTGTACGGGAACTGCTCCGGCCGCAGGAAGTTGCGCCTGCGCAGCTCCGCCGGATCGATGCCGAGTTCGGCGGCGGCCATGTCGATGAGGCGTTCCAGCATGGCCGCGGCCTCGGGCCGACCGGCGCCGCGGAACGCGCCGACGGGAGTGGTGTTGGTGAGCACCGCGACGCCGTCGTAGCTCAACGCCGGGATCCGGTACACGCCTTGCGACATCAGCCGCGTCGGGCCGAGCGCGAGCGCGCCGCCGAACCCGGCGTAAGCACCGGCGTCGCCGATGACCCGCGCGCGCAGGCCCACGATGTCCCCGTCGCGGGTGAGCCCGAGTTCGCCGTACTGCACCTGGGCACGGCCGTGCGGCATGGTCTGCATGTTCTCGGAGCGGCCCTCGACCCATTTCACGGGCTTGCCGAGTTCGCGGGCCACCGCGACCGCCGCGAGGTATTCCACGGCGGCACCTGCCTTCCCGCCGAACGCACCGCCGACGTGCGGGGCGATCACCCGCACGCGTTCGGCGTCCCAGCCGAAGGACGCGGCGAGCCCGCTGCGCAGCGCGTGCGGCATCTGGGTGGAGGCGTAGGCCGTGACTTCGTAGTCCTCGTCGGGACCGCCGGGCAGCACGGCGAACGCGTTGCCCTCCATCGGGACGACGGCGAGGCGCTGGTTCTCGATCCGGGCCCGGACCACGACGTCCGCGCCGGCGAGCACGTCGGCGCCCGCGGCGTCGCGGGCGCCGTCGGCGATGTTCGAGCCGTGCGCCGGGAACTGCGCCGGGGACTCCGGGTCCATCGCGTGTTCGGGGTCGACCGTGACCGGCAGCGGTTCGTATTCGACGTCGACCAGTTCCAGCCCGTCCGCCAAGGCCGCACCGCTGTCGGCGACGACGATGGCGACCGCTTCGCCGACGAACCGCACCCGGTCGCTCGCCAGCGGGTACCGGGGGAAGTCGCCGAGTTCGATGAACGGCGCCAGGACCGGCATGTCCAGGTCCGCGGCGGTGAACGCGGCGACGACGCCCGGCGCGGCGGCGGCTTCGGCGACGTCGATGGAGGTGATCTCGGCGTGGGCCAGCGGCGAGCGCACGAAACCGATGCGCAGCACCCCGTCCAGCGGGAGATCGTCCACGTAGGTGCCGCGACCGCGCAGCAGTTCAGGGTCCTCGACCCGGTTGACCTCGTTGCCGAGCAGGGATCCGACCATGATCCGAGCCTAGCGGGGGAAGGGGCGATCGCCCACCACCGCGCGAAGTCCGTTCGCGGCGGGCCGGGCGCCGACGGCTGCCAGAGCGCGTTCACCGTGCCGTCCTGCGAGCCTGGAGGGCATGGTTCGGATCGGATACACCTTGATGACCGAGCAATCCGGCCCGCGGGCGCTGGTCCGGCACGCGCCGCTCGCCGAGGCCGCCGGGTTCGACTTCGCCGTGATGAGCGACCACTACTCGCCCTGGCTGGAGAGCCAGGCGCACTCCCCCTACGCGTGGAGCGTGCTGGGCGCGGTCACCCAGGTGACCGAGCGCGTGGAGCTGATGACGTACGTGACGGCACCGATCCTGCGCTACCACCCGGCTGTCGTGGCGCAGAAGGCGGCGACCATCGGGCTGCTCTCGCAGGACCGCTTCACGCTGGGCCTGGGCGCCGGGGAGAACCTCAACGAGCACGTGGTCGGCCGCGGCTGGCCGCCGGTGCACGTGCGGCACGAGATGCTCCAGGAGGCCGTCGAGATCATCCGGGCGTTGTTCGGCGGCGAGCAGGTGGACCACGTGGGGCGGCACTTCCGGGTGGACCAGGCGAAGTTGTGGGACGTGCCGTCCC
Source organism: Saccharopolyspora sp. NFXS83 (assembly GCF_026241095.1). Lineage (GTDB taxonomy): Bacteria > Actinomycetota > Actinomycetes > Mycobacteriales > Pseudonocardiaceae > Saccharopolyspora_C. Next base: position 289,770 of record NZ_JAPFGB010000007.1, read on the forward strand.
GGCCGGTGCCGATCGGCGTCGCCGTCTCCGGCCCGGAGTCGGTCCGCCGGTTCGCGCCGCTCGCCGAGACGATGATCTCGACCGATCCGGATGAGCGCCTGTGCCGCGCCTGGGACTCGGCGCGCGGCGGCGATCGCAAGGTGGGTCAGCTCCCGGTGTCCTGGGGTCCGGACCGGGACGCGGCGGTCAAGCGGGCGCACGAGCAGTTCCGCTGGTTCGCCGGGGGCTGGCGGGTCAACGCCGACCTGCCGGGCCCGGCGGGTTTCGCGGGCGCGACGCAGTTCGTGCGGCCCGAGGACGTGGCCGCGAACATCCCGTGCGGCCCGGACGCGGATCCCATCGTGGACGCGGTGGCCTCGTTCCGGGACTGCGGGTTCACCGACGTCGCGCTGGTGCAGGTCGGCGGCGACGACCACCAGGACGGCTTCTTCGAGTTCGCGCGCAGCGAGTTGCTGCCCGCGGTCCGCGCCAAGCTCGGTTGACGGCACCGCCGAGCCGCAGCCGGACGATCACCCGGCGGAACCGGGAACAGGTCAGCGGCGCACGGCCGGGAACTGCACGGTCGAGTCGTCCACGACGGGCAGTTGCACGGTTTCGTCCTCGCGGTCGACCTCCGGGCCGGGCCCGAACGCGAACGCACCGGCGGGCAGCAGCCGGGCCCGTTCCACGACCGGGACGGCCAGTCCGGCCAGCCACGGCAGCAGCGCCGCGACGAGCGCGCCCAGCGACAGGCCGACCAGCACGTCGTGCGGGTAGTGCACGCCGACGAACACCCGCGACAGCCCGGTCAGCAGCCCGAGGGTCACCGCGAACCAGCCCCAGCCGGGGCGGGCGCAGAGGATGGCGACGGCAGCCGCCGCGGCGATCGTGGAGTGGTTGCTGGGGAACGACCAATCGCCGAGCTCGGGGCAGGTGGCGATGGTGCTCATCCGCGCCACCGCGCGGCAGGGGCGGTCCTCCTGGATGAAGGACTTGACGATCTCGCTGACCCCGTAGGCGAGCACCGTGACCGGCGCCAGCAGCGCGGCGCGGGCCATGATCTCATGATCATCGCGCCGGGCCCGCCAGAACAGGTAGCCGAAGATCAGCAAGAAGGCGATGATCGCGCCCTCGGTGAACACCTCGCTGAACACCTGGAACCACTCCGGGCTCGCCGCACCGGCCCCGGCGATGCCGCGGTACCAGTCGGTGCTGACGTCGGGGACGTACGGATTCGGTTCGGAGCGCCCGGCTAACAGCGGCTGAACAACGGGTGTCGACATTCACAGCATCATATGAAGATCAACCCACTGGTCTCGGGACCGCCTCCACCGGAACTCGCGGACCTGCGTCGATGCCGTCCACCGCGTCGGATGCGCACGGGTGCCGGGGGCTCGTGACACCGGGGGTGCCGGTCTCGCCGACGACCGCGCTCCCGCCGGGCGCGGCTCCGCGCCGACGCCGCCCGGAGACGACAGGCGCGCATTTCGCGCAATACCCCCATCGGCCGCTCGGAGTATCACCTATCACAATTTTCCCCTCGTGCGAATCAAAATCGGCCAACTGTACGCAAAGTGATCAACATTCGCTACGGTGGCCCGCGTGCGCCGTGGCGCTGCGTGCGGCAGTGCCACGTGCCGGCTGGTACGGCCGAGGACCCGCGCACTGGCGCGGGATGGGTGAGGACGCGATGCAACAAACGACAGGGTGGATACTCGGCGGCCTGGTGATCCTGGTGGTGCTGCTCGGGGCCGCGGTGGCGTTGTTGAGCGCTCGGTTGCGCCAACAGCACAAGGAGATCGAGCAGTGGTCGCTGGCCGCCCTCGAACCACCCGCCCCGCCCGAGCCGGTGCAGCCCGAGCCGGTGCAGCCGCAGCACCCCCCGGAACCAGCGCCCGCTGCGGTGCTGGACGCGCCGCTCACCGTCGAGCCGGACGAGGCGTACCGGCGCGAGGTCGTGCAGGGAGCTCAGGAGGCGCTCGGCGGCACGATGCGCCGCATCCTGGCGTTGACGAACAACGCGGCGGGGCGGCTGCACGAGATGCAGCGCTCCCACGGTCCGGACGTCCTGGAGGACCTGCTTCCGATCGACCACCTGCTGGCGCAGGCCCAGCGGCGGGCGCAGCTGGTGACGGTGCTCTGCGGGTCCCCGCCCGGCCAGCAGCGCAGCCCGCAGCTGATGGCGCGGCTGGTGGGCGCCGCGCAGTCGCGCATCCACGACTACGAGCGGGTTCGGCTGTCCACTCGGGACACGACGACGGCGGTGCTGGGCCGGGTCGTGGAGCCGCTGAGCGCGGCGCTGGCCGAGCTGCTGGACAACGCGACCCGCTCGTCGCCGCCCACCGCCCCGGTGGACGTGATGATCACCGCCGAGTACCACGGGGTGTCGCTGGAGATCCACGACGGCGGCGTGGGCATGCCGCCGGACGCGTTGAACCAGGCGAACGCCGTGCTGTCGCGCGGCGCCACCGAGATCGAGCTGACCGAGCTGGGCAACCCGCCGCGCACCGGACTGGCCGGGTGCAGCGTGCTGGCCGCGAGCTACGGCTTCGCGGTGCGGCTGGACGCGGCCTCCAGCCGGGGCGGGCTGCGCGCGGTGCTGCTGGTCCCGCACGGCCTGCTGACCACGCTGAACCCGCAGCCCGCCCCCGGCGCCACCGCGCCCTCGGCTCCGGAACCCTCCGTCGTCGAGCCCGCCGAGCCCGTGGCGTTCGGCGACCCCGTCACCGAACCGGCCGAGCCCGCACCGCGCCACCGTCAGCCCGAACCGGCCGAGCCCGCCACCACCGCGTCCGGCCTGCCCAAGCGCCCGCGCCGCACCATGACCCGCTCCGGCGACCTGTCCGCACCCGACGGCGCAGCCCCGGTGCAGGCCATCGCCGACGGCGCGCAGCGGCGCACGGCGGACGCTTCGCAGAGCCTGCGCGGCCTGCAGCGCGCGACGGGCGCCAACTCGGCCGCCGAATTCTCCGCCGCCGCGCGGGCGTCGTCCGATTCCGAGCAGCCGGACGCGGCGGACAGCTCCACTTCCAGAAGGGATGCAGACGCATGACCGAGACGGCCCCGACGGCGCCGAAGCCCGACCGGAGCTGGGTGCTCGACGACCTCGTCGAGCACTCCGGGATCCGGGCGGCGATCGCGGTGTCCGGTGACGGGATGCTCCTGGTCAAGAACAACGGACTCGACCAGGCCGATGCCGAGCGCTGGGCAGCGGTCAGCTCGCCGCTGCAGGCCTGCGCCCGGCACGGGATGGAACCGCTGGGCTACCCCACCGGCGGTTTCGAGCAGGTGCTGGTGCAGCACGCGCAGGGGTACCAGCTGCTGCAACCGTTCGGTGAGGAGTCGTACCTGGTCCTGGTGACCGACGCCGACGCCGATCTGGGCGTGGCGTCGACGGAAATGCAGGTGACGGCCAAGCGCCTCGGGCAAGAGATGGGCACGGCTGCGCGCACCGCCGCCAGGCGGCCGACGTGAGCCCCGGCCCGCATCGGCGGGAGTCGGACCTGGTGCGTTCGTACGTGCTCACCCGGGGGCGCGCCCGGGCGCAGCACCAGATGGAGCCCGCGGCGCTGGTGCGGGCGGCGGCGCACGGCACGATGTCGGAGCTCGATCCGGATCGCCGCCGGATCGTGCAGGTGGCCCAGGGCGGTGCGCTGGCGGTCGCCGAGCTCGCGGCGCACGCCGGGCTGCCGCTGACGGTCACGCTGGTCGTGGTGTCCGACCTGATCGATGAGGGCTACCTGGTTCCGGCCTCGGCGGAGCGCCCGTCGGCGGCCCCCAGCCCTGACCTGCTGCAGGAGGTGCTCAATGGACTCCGCCGCCTGGACACCTCCGCCTGAGTCGGCCTACGTGGCCCCGACGGTGCGGCGGTCGGCGAAGATCTTGATCGTCGGCCCGGCCGGGGTCGGCAAGACCACGTTCGTCGACACCATGTCGGAGATCGTCCCGCTGCACACCGAGGAGTCGCTGACCTCGGCCAGCGAGGGCGTCGACGACCTGCGCCACACGCCCGCGAAGTCGACGACGACGGTGGCGCTGGACTTCGGGCGCCGCACGCTCAACGACCAGCTGGTGCTCTACCTGTTCGGCACGCCCGGCCAGCAGCGGTTCGCGTACCTGTGGCGGACGTTGGCGAACAACTCGCTGGGCGCGCTGGTGCTGGCCGACACGCGGCGGCTGGCGGATTCGTTCGAGGTGATGGACCGCGTCGAGGAGCTCGGGGTGCCGTACGCGATCGCGGTGAACGCGTTCGACGACGCGCCGCGGCACTCGGTGGCGGAGCTGCGGGAAGCGCTCGATCCGGACCCGGCCACGCCCGTCGCCGTCTGCGACGCCAGGGACGAGGCGTCCTGCGCGCGGGTCTTGATCGAACTCGTCGAGCACGTAGTGGCCGCGTCGTCGACGGGCAGGCACGCGGCGGATCCGACGGTGCGGTTGTGACGGGCGCCGCGCGCGCCGCGCCGGTGCACCCGTTCGGCCGCGCACTCGCCCGCGTCGCGATCCTCTCCTCCACCCAGTCCTGAGCACGGAGCCACCATGACCGCCCTTTCCCCTGGCCACCCCCAGCAGCAGGCCCGCATCCCGCTCTACGGCGACGAGTTCACCGCCCACCCGGAGGAGGTGTACTCGCAGCTGCGCGCGCGGGGCCCGATCGTGCCGGTGCTGCTGGCGCCGGACGTGCCCGCGATGCTCGTCGTGGACTACGACACGGCGTTGCAGGTGCTGCGCAGCCCGCACGTGTTCGTGAAGGACTCGCGCCGGTGGCAGGACACCGCTCCTCCGGACACCCCGGTGCTGCCGATGATGTCGTGGCGGCCGAACACGCTCTACGCCGACGGGGAGCGGCACGCGCGGCTGCGCCCGCCGGTGGAGAACAGCCTCTCCGCCGTGAAACCGGCCCAGCTGCGGCGATTCGTGCAGTCCAGCGCGATCAACCTGATCCAGGGATTCACCGGCCGCGGCCACGCGGACCTGCTCGGCGAGTACGCGGCGCAGCTGCCGCTGCTGGTGCTGCAGCAGATGTTCGGCTGCCCCGCGGAGATCGCCCAGGACATGGTCGCCGCGATCGCCGCGTTGTGGGACGGCACCGATCCGCAGCTGGCGAACCGGTACTTGGAGACGAGCGTCGCCGACCTCGTCCACTACAAGCGCGCCAACCCCGGCGACGACGTCACGACCCGGATGATCGAGCACCCGCACGGGCTCGACGACGACGAGCTGGTGCACCAGCTGATCATCACGATGGGCGCGGGCGCCGAGCCGCTGGGCAACTGGATCGCGAACGCGCTGTACCTGCTGCTGACCGAGCACCGGGTGGCGGACGCGGTGGCCACCGGCAGCGTCGCGCTGGACGAGGCGCTCGACGACGTGCTGTGGCGGTTCACGCCGCTGACGAACTACGCGATCACGTACCCGCGGCACGCGCTGCACCTCGGGCAGGTCGCGCTGGCCGCGGACGAGCCGGTGGTGATCTCGATGGCGGCGATCAACACCGACCCGGCGTTGCACCCGGCAGGCCAGGTGCCCGCGGGCAACCGGGCGCACCTCGCGTTCAGCGCCGGCGCGCACACCTGCCCGGCGAGCAGGCCCGCGCGCTTGATCGCGACCGTGGCGTTGGAAACGCTTTTGGACTACGTTCCCGAGGTCGAGCTGGATGATCAGCAACCGCTGCAGTGGCGGCCGGGGCCCTTCCACCGGGCGCTGACGGCCCTCCCGGTGCGCTTCCCAGCAGTGACCACTCTCGCCGAACCCGCCGCAGGAGGATCCGAATGCCCCCATCACAGTGCCCGGTAGCCGCTCTCGACCCGGCCGGTGCCGACGTGCACGGGGAGGCCGATCGGCTGCGCGCGCACGGCGCTGCGGCCCTGGTGACGCTGCCCGGCGACATCCCGGCGTGGGTGATCACGGATCACGGTGAGCTGCGCGGCCTGCTGGCGGATCCGCGGGTGTCGAAGGATCCCCGGCAGCACTGGCCCGCGTGGATCAACGGTGAGGTGCCGGGCGACTGGCCGCTGATCTCCTGGGTGGGCGTGGACAACATGTTCACCGCGTTCGGGTCGGAGCACACGCGGCTGCGCGGCCTGGTGGCGAAGGCGTTCACCCCGCGCCGGGTGGAGGCGTTGCGCCCGCGCATCGAGCAGATCACCGCGGAGCTGCTCGACGAGCTGGCGGCCGAACGCGGTGGCGAACCGGTGGATCTGCGGTCGGCGTTCACGTATCCGCTGCCGATCGCGGTGATCACCGACCTGTTCGGGGTGCCCGCGGAGCTTCGCGGAACGCTGCGCCACATCGTCGACGAGGTGTTCCGCACCTCGGCCACCCCGGAGGAGACGGCGGCGACGGCGGCGCAGATGGGGCAGTTCCTCGCCGACCTGATCGAGTCGAAGCGCCGCAACCCCGGCGACGACCTCACCAGCGGCCTGCTCGCGGCCCGCGACGACGAGGAGAACCGGCTCAGCGAACGGGAGCTCGCCGACACGCTGATCCTCATGATCGGCGCCGGGCACGAGACGACGGTGAACCTGCTGGGCCAGGCGGTCGTGGCGCTCACGACGCACCCCCGGCAGCGGGCCGCGTTGCGCGCGGGCGACCTGAGCTGGGACGACGTCGTAGAGGAGACGTTGCGCTGGCAGCCGGCGCTGGCGAACGTGCCGCTGCGGTTCGCCACCACCGAGATCAAGCTCGCCGACGGCACGGTCATCGCCGAGGGCGACGCGATCCTCGCCTCGTACGCGGCGGCGAACCGCGACCCGGGCCACTACGACGAGCCGGACGTGTTCGACGCGGGCCGCGGCGCGCGGGATCACCTGGCGTTCGGCTTCGGCCCGCACTTCTGCCTGGGCGCGGCGCTGGCCAGGCTGGAGGCGCACATCGCGCTGCCCGCGCTGTTCGCCCGCTTCCCGGAGCTGGAGCTGGCGGTGTCCGATGGGGAGCTGGAGTCCTCGGAGTCGTTCATCTCCAACGGCCCGCAGCGGCTGCCGGTGCGGCTCGCGGGCTGACCTCGCCGGGCCGGACTCTCCGCGCGCTCGGCACGAGTTGGCGGGAGGTCCGGCCCGATCACCGCGGCGGGGGCGGTCCGAACGCGCGGCGAACCGCTTCGGCGAGGAACCGTCGGCGCTGCTCCTGCTCGGATTCGGGATCGTCGGCGGTGGCGGCGTAGAACAGGCTCGCCGGTGACCAGGCGAGCGCCGTCGTGGTGACTTGTTCAACGCTCCTGGAGCACCAGGTGCGGCCGATCGACCGGGTGGCGGTCGTCGGCATCGGCGGCCTGGGACACCTGGCCGTCCAGTTCCTGGCGAAGTGGGGGTGCGCGGTCACCGCCATCTCGACGACCCCGGTCAAGGAGCAGGACGCCCGCCGGTTCGGCGCGACGGACCTCATCGCCACCGGTGAGGAAGGCGCGCTGCGGGAGGCCGCGAACTCGTTCCACTTCGTGCTCTCGACCGTCTCGGCGGACCTGCCGTGGGACGGACTACCTCGGCATCCTGCGACCGCGAGGCACGTTGTGCGTCGTCGGAATCCCGAGCGGAACGATCACCGCCACCGCCATGAGCCTGCTCCCGGAGGAGAAGAGGATCGTGGGCGGCGTGACCGCCTCGCCGACGCGGAACCGGCAGATGCTCGAATTCGTCGCCCGTCACGGCATCTCGGCCGCCGTCGAGACGTTCCCCGTCGCCGACGTCGAACATGCGCTCGACCGCGTCCGCCGAGGCGCCGCGCGCTACCGCGTGGTCCTCGAACTCTGAGCCCGCGAGCGACGACGGCGACGAGCCCGCTGCCCCGGCCGGCGCCGATCCGCCCCTGAGCCGGTACGACTTCGGTCCGCCCATTCGGGACGTTCCGACCGGTCCTGCACCGAGCAAGATCAAAGATTCGCGCCGAACCGAGTTTCGACCACTACCCTGGACGGCACGACGATGAGGAACGGTGGCGATGACACGCACTCTGGTGGTGTGCAGGCACGCGAAGTCGGCGTGGCCGGACGACGTCGACGACTTCGAGCGCCCGCTCACCGAACGTGGCGAACGGGACGCGCCGGAAGCGGGGAGGTGGCTGGCCGAGCGGGTGCCGGACATCGGTTTCGCGCTCTGCTCCCCCGCGAAGCGGGCGCGCCGCACGTGGCAGCTGATCGCGGACGTGACGGGCAAGGCCGAGACCCGGCACGACAAGCGCCTCTACGGCGCCACCGCCGGTGAGCTGATCGCGGTGCTCAACGAGCTCCCCGACGAGGCGGAGACCGCGCTGCTCGTGGGCCACAACCCCGGCCTGGAGGACTTGGTCGCGGTCCTCACCGGCGCACCCCACGAGCTCAAGACGGCGGAGATCGCGGTGCTCAGCGGCACCGGCTCGTGGACCCAGGTCGAGCCCGGCTGGGCGACCCTGCGCGAGACCGCCACGCCACGGGGCTGATCACCGCCGCGCACGGACTTCGCCGCTGACGAGGCGGCGACCACGGGGCTCATGCCGAAGCGCCGCCGGGAACGAGCGGGCCGTGCCAGGCGGGTTCCGCCCGCCAGGCACGGTCCGCGCTCGCGGAGCCGCCGGTTCAGCCGGCAATGACCACCTTGCCCAGCCTCGCCCCGTTCGCGAAGTGGGAGAACGCCTCCGGCGACTCGTCGAACGGGAAGATCCGGTCGATCACGGGTCGCAGGCGGTGCTGGTGGACGACCCGGTTCATCCGCTCGAAGTCGCTCCGGCTGCCGACGGTGATCGCGCGGAGCGTGGCGCCGCGGTTCAAGAACCGCGTCAGGTCCATGCCGCCGCCCGATCCGAGGTTGCCGACGAGGGAGATCGTTCCGCCGTGGGCGAGGGCGGCGATCGACCCGGCGATCGACCCCGCCCCGCCGATGTCCACGACGCGATCAACGCCGCCGGTGAGTTCCCGCACCCGGTCGCCCCACTCGGGCGTGCTGGCGCGGTCGACGACTTCCGACGCCCCGAGTTCCCGCAGGCGGCGACCCTTCTCCGCGCTGGAGGTGGTGACGAGCACCCGCGCACCGGCCAGGCGGGCGAACTGCAGCGCGAACACGGACACCCCGCCCGATCCCTGCAGGAGCACGGTGTCGCCGGGGCCGACTCCGGACAGCGCCGACCACGCGGTGAGCGCGGCGCACGGCAGCGTGGCCGCCTCCTCGAACGACAGGTGCTCCGGCACCGCGACGACGCTCTGCTCGCCGACGGCGATGTGCTCGGTGAGCCAGCCGTCGCGCTGCACCCCGTACAGCTCATCCCACGAGTGCAGCGCGCCGTAGACGCGGTTCGGGTGGAAGGTGCTCAGGACGCGATCCCCCACCTGGAACCGGGAAACCCCGGCCCCGACGGCCTCCACGGTGCCCGCGCCGTCGGAGAGCGGTATCCGCCCCGGCGGCACCGCGACCGGGTACCGGCCCTCGACGATGGGCAGGTCGCGGGCGTTGAGCGAGCGGGCCCGCACCCGCACCAGCACTTCACCGGCCGCCGGAACCGGCACCGGTCGCTGAGCGGGAACGACCGGGCCGTCACCGCGCACTTCGAATGTCCGCATGTTCGTAGCTCTCACCCCTCGACCGTAGGCAGAACGGGCTGGACGAGTTGTATCCTGCGGTCCACGATTCGGTGCAGATCGTCCAGAGGAGCGCGGTGGACCCGGTCAACGACCTCCTCGCCACGATGAAGATCGAGAGCTCGCGGTACGTGCGGATCACCGCCCGCGCGCCGTGGGGGATCTCGTTCCCGGCCCGCCACCTCGCGCGGCTGCTGCTGGTCTCCAGCGGATCGTGCTGGCTCACCTCCACCGAGCTGGGCGAACCGCAGCACTTGGTCGCGAACGACTGCTTCCTGGTCCGGGCCGGTGTGGAGTTCGCGTTGCAGGACGAGCTGGGCCGCGCGCTCGTCGACTGCGACGGCATGACCGTGCACGACCCCGGCGGCACGGCCGAAGCGGGCGGCGACGGGGCGCCGACCGAAATCGTCTCCAGCCGGTTCACCTTCGACGCCGTCGCCGCGGACGCCCTGTTCTCGCTGCTGCCGCCGTTGTTCCGGCTGAGCCTGGACACCGACCCCGGCCGACTGCTGCGCGCGACGTTCGAACTCGTCGCGCAGGAGTCCGCGGCCGACGAGCTGGGGGCTGGCTTCGTGACGAGCCGCCTCTCCGACGTGCTGTTCGTCCAGGCGTTGCGCGCCTACTGCGCGGACGTGGGCGGCGGCACCATCGGCTGGGTCGCCGCGCTCCGGGATCCGCGGCTGGCCACCGCGATGCGGGAGCTGCACGCGGACTTGGCGCACCCGTGGACGGTCGACGTGCTGGCCCGCGAGGCGGGGATGTCGCGTTCGGCGTTCGCCGCCCTGTTCAAGGAGAAGACGGGCGACACACCGCTGGACTACCTCACGTCGTGGCGCATGTACCGGGCGAAGACGCTGCTGCGGGAGACCTCGTTGAGCGTGCAGGAGATCGCCGTCCGGGTCGGCTACAACACCAGCACGGCCCTGAGCCGCACCTTCCTGCGCCGGGAAGGCGTCGCTCCCGGCGCCTGGCGGAAGTCGGCCGACGCCGACGCCCGGCGCTCCGCGGTGAACCGCGGCGGTGGCTGAACGGCCACCGCCGCGATCGAGGTGTTCGGCGGCCACCGCGGAAATCGATCCGCGGCGAGGGAGCCGCCGAGGTTCAGTCACCCGGCCCGCTACGCGGGTCATGCTGAACGGACCTACGCGACCGGAGCAGGCTCGGACTCGGCGAGGTCCCAGCGCCTCCGGCGCACCAGCACCGGGACAGGGTCGCCGCGGTCCTGCGCGGTGAGCACGGCCGCGCGGGTGCGGCGCCACCACACGGCGGTGCGGAACGCGCTCAGCAGCAGGAACGCCACGAGCGCCAGCAGCGCCACGCGGTAGCCGCCCACCAGTTCCAGCACCAGGCCCACGGACAGCACGCTCAGCGCGGTGGCGCTGTGCCCGCCGACGTTGGCGATGCCGGTGGCGGTGCCGACCTGGCTGATGGGGTTGTAGTCGCGCACCAGGGCGAACGCGATGCTGGAGACGGGACCGCCCATCGCGAACACGAGGAACGCCGCGCACACCACGGCCAGCGGTGGCCGCGCGAAGCTCAGCAGCACCAGCCACGCCAGCCCGTTGCCGGTCAGGTAGCCCAGCACGATCGGCATCCGGCACGCCGGGAACCGCCCGATGAGCGCGCCGATCAGCGGCCCGCCCGCGACCTGCCCGATGATCAGGAGGCTGAGCACGACGCTCGCGGTCGCCGGGGGCACGCCGACGCCTTCGACGAGGTACGGGTAGCCCCACAGCAGGCTCAGCGCGTTGGGCACGAACATCGTGCCGAAGTGCGCCCAGAACGCCAGCCGCGTGCCGGGGATGGCCCAGGCCGAGCGCACCTTCCGCAGGATCTCGCCCGCGTCCTCCCCGCGCGAGGTGGTGCCGGGAACGTCGCGGACCACACCGGCGGTCACCGCCGCGTAGGCCGCGGTGATCCCGCCGACCAGCAGGAACGTCCAGGTCCAGCCGAGCGCGCCGAGCAGCGCGGTCAGCGGGAACGTCGCGGCCACCCCGCCGAGCGCGCCCAGCGCTGCGGAGAGGGTGGCGACCAGCGCGTACTGGCGCGCGGAGAACCGAGTCGCGACCAGCCGCAGGATGCTCACCCAGGTCAGCGCGTCTCCGACGCCGAGCACGCCGCGCGCCAGCAGCCCCATCGGGTAGGACGTGGCGAGCGCGAACAGCAACTGCCCGCAGCCCAGCAGCAGCACGGCCGCGGTGAGGACGCGCCGCGAGCCGAAGCGGTCCACCAGCAGCCCGGTGGGGATCTGCATGGCGGCGTAGACGCCGACCTGCAGCACGGTGAACGCGCTCAGCGCGGCGGGCCCGACCTCGAAGCGCTCGATGGCGAGCGGGCCCGCGACGCCGAGCGTGCCCCGGTGGAACACGGCCGCGAGGTAGGTGATGACGGCGACGCCCCAGATCAGCCACGCCTGGCGGGCGGAGCTGGACGGCGGGCCGAGGTCGGCCGAGGTGGCGGCGATTCGGGTGACCGGTGGCGCAGCGCCGCCACTCTGATCACGATTGTCCGTTTCCCGACTCTCCGGTCGGTCGGCAGCCACGTCGAACCCCTTCCCCGCGTTCTTGTTCCACACCCATCGTCGCGCAACCGGCGCGGGAAGTTACCGCCGCACGACGTGCAATCCGCCACAGTGAACGTCCATTGTGGACATATCATCGGATCGGAGGCCCGCACGTGGTGGCCGACACGGAGTTGTTGACAGCGACCGGCGGCGTTCCTAACGTCGGCGCGTGCGAACGGTTCTGCTCACGACGCGTCACCACGTGGATCTGCTGCGGGTGACGTCGGCGAGCTGTCCCCGCTCCTGACCTTCCCCGCACCCGCCGCGCCGACTCCACCGGACCGATCGGCGCGGGCCGGTCGCGCGCCGGCGGAGCTCATCGCGAACGCACGTTCCCCTCGCGACTCCGCGCGCCGACGGGTGCCGTTCGCGCCGCGCGCAGCGCGGTTCCGCCGCAGCCAGGAGCCCGACGCATGAGCACCGCCACGACCGAACCGACCGAGCACGGCTCGCCGGAGAAGAACGTCCGCACCGTCATCACGTCGAGCCTGATCGGCACGACGGTCGAGTGGTACGACTTCTTCCTCTACAGCACCGCCGCCAGCCTGGTGTTCGACAAGCTGTTCTTCCCCACCGCCGATCCGACGGTCGGCACGATGCTGGCGTTCACCACGTTCTTCGTCGGTTTCGTCGCCCGCCCGCTGGGCGGGATCCTGTTCGGGCACATCGGCGACCGGATCGGCCGCAAGCGCACCCTGGTCACCACCATGATCGTGATGGGGCTGGCGACGGCCGCGATGGGCGCGCTGCCCACCTACGAGCAGGTCGGCATGTGGGCTCCGCTGCTGCTGGTGCTGCTGCGGCTGTTCCAGGGCCTGGCGATCGGCGGCGAGTGGGCCGGGGCCGTGCTGATGGCGGTCGAGTACGCGCCACCCGGCAAGCGCTCGCTGTACGGCTCGTGGCCGCAGGTCGGGCTCGCGCTCGGGCTCGGCCTGGGCACCGGGCTGTTCGCGCTGCTGGGCAACGTGCTCGACGACGAGCAGTTCCTCGGCTACGGCTGGCGGATCGCGTTCGGACTGAGCCTGGTGCTGGTGCTCGTCGGCCTGGTGATCCGGCTGCGCGTCGCGGAAACCCCGGCGTTCCAGCAGATGCGGGCGCTGCAGGGCACCGCCCGAATCCCGTTCCTGGAACTGTTCCGGGACCGCGTGAACCGCCGCAACACCCTGCTCGGACTGCTGTCGCGCTGGTCGGAGGGCGCCGCTTTCAACACGTGGGCCGTGTTCTTCCTGACCTACGCGACCGGCACGCTCGGCCTGCCACGCAACGACGTGCTGGTCGGTGTGATGGCGGCGGCGCTCGTGCTGGCGGTGCTGATCCCCGTCGTGGGGCGGCTCGGCGATCGGCATTCGCCGCGCAAGCTGTACGCGCTGGGCTCGGCGCTGTTCGCGCTGTCGGTGTACCCGGCGTTCCTCGCGTTCCAGACGCGGAGCCCGCTGCTGACCGGAGTGGTCGTCGTGCTGGTGCTCGGCGTGGTCCACTCGGTGATCTACGCGCCGCAGGGCACCCTGTACGCGCAGCTCTCGCCGGTGCGGCTGCGCTACACGGGGATGTCGTTCATCTACCAGTTCTCCGGCATCTACGCGTCCGGCCTGACACCGCTGATCGTGACCGCGCTGCTCGCCGCCGGCGGCGGCACCCCGTGGCTGGCCTGCGGCTACCTGGTGCTCACCGGTGTCATCGGCACGGTCGCGAGCCTGCTCATCCACGGCGAAGACCTCCACTTCGACACCACTCGGTGACGCGGTGTTCAGCCTGGTCAGCGGTTAGCGCGGATCCAACGGCGGGCGCGGAGCTTGACGTCCTCGCCGCTGACCCAGGCGGCGGAGACCGGAATGCGGGCGACCAGGCCGTGATCGTGGTGCTCGAAGGTGCGATCACCGTTGAGCACCGCGATGTGGCCGTCCTTGCGCCCCCAGCGGAACGTGAGGTCGTGCGCCTCCTCGTAGTGCCACACACACGGCAACGTCGCCATGCCGCCGCCTCCCCACTCACCAATGGTAACCATCCGTCACTATTGATCACGTAGAGTACAGCTAGGATTTACCGTGCTACACGCGGCTCGGCCCTCGGCTCAACAGCCGAGGGCCGAGCGAACTACGCGCACACGATCACTGGAAGCGGCCGGACTTGATCGCACCCACGAACCGGCCGAACGCGGCAGTGGATAAGCTCAAGACCGGCGAGCACTCCCCCAGCTTGGAATCCCTGATCAGCGCAGCACCGCGCACCCCCGCGGTCTGCACGCATTGGCCGCCCTGCGTCGAACGCGACGACTTTTTCCAGTTGCACTCGGACACCCGCGCCTCCTACTGGCCATTCGAATAGATCGAGGCGAGTGTAGCGAGACGAGCTCTCGTATCGTCAACGGACAATGCAAGGTTCTGCAATACAGAGAAAACCCGGCCGAATTCTGCCGTCTCCGCAGGGTTGTCGACGATGTGCCCGCTCAGCGTGGTATCGACGAACACCACATCGGCGTGCTTCTCGAACCGGAGCAGCATGAATCCGCCTTGGAGCGCCGGATGACCACCAGCGTCCAACGGGATCACCTGCAACTTGACGTTCGGGCGATCAGACGCCCCGATCAGCGCGGTGATCTGGCCTGCCATCACGCCAGGGCCACCGATCACGCGATGGAACGCCTCCTCCGCGATGACCACGTTCAACAGCAGCGGCTGGTCTTCCGCGAGCCGATGCTGCCGCTGCGCCCGCGCCTCCACCCACTCTTCAACACTGTCCGCGTCGAGCGACATGCGCCCGGATTCATGAATGGCCCGCGCGTAATCCCGCGTTTGCAGCAATCCTGGAATCACATTGGTCTCGAAGTTGAAGCCTTCGATCGCATCAGCCTCGAACCCCACATAAGGCGTGAACCAGGTCGGCAGTTGATAAAGCGTCCACCAACCGCCCTTTCGACTGTCCGCGCGGAGCTCCTGAATCCGCTCGCGCGTCTCGTCGTCCACGCCGTAGAACGTGAGCAGCACGTCGAGATCGTTGCGGCCCGGCCGCGACCGAGCCGACTCCCAGTGTCCGATGCTGGACCGGTTGCGGCCGACGCGCCGGGCCGCGTCCTGCTGATCAAAGCCCGCCTTGATCCTCAGCTCGCGAAGGATCTGACTGAGCCGGAGCTGTCGAGCGCCCGCCATGCCACCAACCTCATGTCCACTCTTCCAGGGGATCGTCACTTGTAGCGGGTAAAAGTTACCGTGCTACAAGTTCACGTATGACAGCACAGAGTTTAAGCACCGCTACTGAGAGTGCGAGGAGGTGGGCATGGGTGGGCTGGCACTCATCCACCACGCCGGACGGCGTGGTCCACATGATCGAGCCCGGCACGAGGCGGAAGACGTTGTGCGGACTGGTGATCCGCAGACCTGCGACCCGCTGTGCGGCATCCTGCCCGGCCTGTGTCCGGGAGTCGCTGCACCGCTGCATCCGCTCGCGCTGCTCCGGATCATCCGCGAGACCGGTGCGCCGTGGGCCTGCGGACCCAGTGACGGACGATGGCATCGTCTCCAGCGGTCTCATCGAGGGCCGCTGCGCTGCGTCTGCGGTCACCTCGTACACGGCCCGGCGCACCTGCGCAGGGTCCGTCCGAACGCCGGGCACCTAGGGCGCGCGCTCTGCCCGTCCGCCGCGGGCGCACTGCCGACGTTCATCGCCTGATTCCGCGCTGAAGCGCGAAGAGCCCCGGCTCGCGGAACTCCCCGCCCCCTCCGAGCGAGCCGGGAATCGTCCGGCCCACGTACCCCGACACGGGCCGGGCGGCCGGTTCCCGCCGCTGCCGCGCCGATGCTGCCCCGGACGACGGCGCGCGGCGGCGGGATCTCCGGTCCGCACCCGGGCACACCCCGGGTGCGGACCGCGAAAACCGTTGCGGTGGCGGAAATCAGGACGCGGCGGCGGGCTCCGGGGAACCGGCGAACGGGATGCTCTGGCCCGTCGGCTGCTCCGGGTTGCCGGGGTGCCGCCACAGGCCCTTGCGCTCCAGGATCGGCAGCACGCCCTCGCCGAACCAGTACGCCTCCTCCAAGTGCGGGTGGCCGGAGAGCACGAACTCGTCCAAGCCCAGCGCGGCGTACTCCTCGATGCGCGCGGCGACCTCCTCGTGGCTGCCGACCAGCGCCGTCCCGGCACCACCGCGCACCAGGCCGACACCGGCCCACAGGTTCGGGTAGATCTCCAGGTCCGCCGTGGAACCGCCGTGCAGGTCCAGCATCCGGCGCTGGCCCTCGGATTCGCTGCGGTTCAGGCCGCTCTGCACCTGCTCGATCGTCTTCGGGTCGATGGCGTCCAGCAGCCGCCGCGCCTCGGCCCACGCCTGCTCCGAAGTGTCCCGGCTGATCACGTGCAGCCGGATGCCGAACCGCGGCGTGCGGCCCTGCCCGGCGGCCAGCGACTTGATCCACGCGATCTTCTCCGCGACCTTCGCGGGCGGCTCGCCCCACGTCAGGTACACGTCGGAGTGCTTCGCGGCCACGTTGCCGGCCGCGGGTGAAGAACCGCCGAAGTAGATGTCCGGCACCGGGTCCGGCGTGCGGGTCAGCTCCGCGCCCTCCACACGCACGTGGTCGCCGCTGAAGTCGACCCGCTCACCGCGCCACAACGCGCGCACCACGTGCAGGAACTCGTCGCACCGCGCGTAGCGGCCCTCCTTGTCGAGGAAATCGCCGTAGGCGCGCTGCTCGTGGCTCTCCCCGCCGGTGACCACGTTGAGCAGCAGCCGCTTGCCGGAGTGCCGCTGGAACGTCGCGGCCATCTGCGCGCCCAGCGTCGGCGACAGCAGGCCCGGCCGGAACGCGACGAGGAACTTCAACCGCTCCGTCGACTCCGCGAGCATCGCCGTGGACAGCCACGCGTCCTCGCACCACGCGCCCGTCGGCGTCAGGGCACCCTCGAAACCGAGCTGCTCGGCGCTGCGCGCGATCTGACCCAGGTACTGCAACGTCGCCGGGCGGGCCCCCGCCGCGGTCGAGGTCGCGACGCCGTGACCACCGCCGACGAGGTAGCGGCTGTCGCCGTAGGTGGGCAGGAACCAGTGGAACGTGAGCGACATCAGAGGTCTCCGAGGTGTCGGGCGGGAATGAGCGGGCAGTGGATTCGGGAGCTCGACGCGGCTTCACGAGCGATCCGGCGCCGCACGGCCTCGTGGGAAGATCATCGACCGGCTGCCGGGTCGAGCGATTCCGGTTGCGGGGCCGCGGTTTTCGAACCGCCCACCGAGTTCCGGGAATCGAGTCCTACGTCGAACGCGGTTGACCAGCGGCCATCTCGGGGCGGTCACGAAGCCAGGAGGTCACGGCACGAACCGGCCTCGGCGGAACCGAACGTCAGCGGCGACAGCCCTGCGCCGCGACGCGCACGAGATCCACGTGACGGCGTCGGGTCAGCAGCGGCAACAGCACCCGTCCATCCGAACAAAGCCCCCCACCACTGTCAATGTGACCTCTAGCGGGTATCGGCAATCGCTTGGCCCGTGGTCGGGCAGCGGAACCTCAGTTGCTTCCTCGCTGCGGGATCTTCTTCCCAAGTGGCTCCGCCACGAGGAAAAAGCTGTCCTCGCGAGGAAGCAACTGAAAACCCGCCGGTGGTCGGCTTCTCGACGTGGGCTATGCGCTTCGCGCATCCAGGCACGGCCTTCGGCCGCAAGGATTCGGCTTCGCCGTTGACAGGGCACTGGTCAAAGCCCGTTCAGGATTCGGTCACTCGGCCGTCGTCGACGTGCAGGCGGCGGGTGACGTGCACTGCGTCAAGCATCCGGCGGTCGTGGGTGACCAGCAGCAACGTTCCCTCGTACGAGGCGAGCGCCGACTCCAGCTGCTCGATCGCGGGCAGGTCCAGGTGGTTCGTCGGCTCGTCCAGCACCAGCAGGTTCACCCCGCGCGCCTGCAACAACGCCAACGCCGCCCGCGTGCGCTCACCGGGCGAGAGGGTGTCCGCCGGGCGCAGCACGTGCGCGGCGAGCAGGCCGAACTTCGCCAGCAGCGTGCGCACCTCCGCCGTCGGCCACTCCGGGACCTGCGCGCCGAACGCGTCCAGCAGCGCCTCCGCACCGAAGAACAACCCGCGCGCCTGGTCGACCTCGCCGACCACGACCCCGGATCCGAGCGAACCGCGCCCACCGTCCAGCTCCAGCCTGCCCAGCAGGGCCGCCAGCAACGTCGACTTGCCCGCGCCGTTCGCCCCGGTGATCGCGACCCGATCGGCGAAGTCGATCTGCAGGTCCACCGGCCCCAGCGTCATCGAATCCCGGTGCACGACCGCACCGTGCAACGTCGCCACCACCGAACCCGAGCGGGGCGCGGCGGCGATGCTCATCCGCAGCTCCCACTCCTTGCGCGGCTCCTCCACCACGTCGAGCCGCTCGATCAACCGCTCCGTCTGGCGGGCCTTCGACGCCTGCTTCTCGGTGGCCTCGCTGCGGAACTTGCGGCCCACCTTGTCGTTGTCAGTGGCCTTGCGGCGGGCGTTCTTCACGCCCTTCTCCATCCACGACCGCTGCGAACGCGCCCGCGCCTCCAGCGACGAGCGGGTGTCGGCGTACTCCTCGTACTCCTCGCGGGCGTGCCTGCGCGCGACCTCCCGCTCCTCCAGGTACGCGGCATAGCCGCCGCCGAACGACCGCACCTGCTGCTGGGCCAGATCCAGCTCGACGACTCGGGTCACGGTCCGGGCCAGGAACTCGCGGTCGTGGCTGACCAGCACGGTTCCGGCGCGCAGCTCCGAGACGAACCGCTCCAGCCGCTCCAAGCCGTCGAGGTCCAGGTCGTTGGTGGGTTCGTCGAGCAGGAACACGTCGTAGCGGCTCAGCAGCAGCGACGCCATGCCCGCCCGCGCCGCCTGCCCGCCGGACAGGCTCGTCATCGGCTGGTCGAGCGCGACCTCCAGACCCAGTTCCGCGACGACGCTCGCCGAGCGTTCCTCCAGGTCGGCGCCGCCCAGCGCGAGCCAGCGCTCCAACGCCGTGCCGTACTCGTCATCAGCGCCGGGACGTTCCTCGGTGAGCGCTTCCGTCGCCGTGTCCAGCTCCCGCTGCGCCGCCGCGACCCCGGTGCGCCGCTCCAAGAATCCCTGCACGGTCTCGCCGGGAATCCGATCCGGTTCCTGCGGCAGGTGCCCCACCGTCGCGGTCGGCGGACTCAACCGCACCGACCCTGCCTCGGCGGGCAGCAGACCGCCGAGCATCCGCAACAACGTCGACTTGCCCGCGCCGTTCACCCCGACCAGGCCCACCACATCACCAGGGGCGACGACCAGATCAAGACCGGAGAACAGGACCCGCTCACCGTGACCGGCGGCGAGCTCCTTCACGACAAGTGTGGCGCTCATAAGGGCTCTGATCCTAGTGCCCTGGTCAGCAGTGATCCTTCGGCGCCTGCGCTCATACCCAGCGGACCCATCCGGCGGTGGTCGCCCCTCGCTACAGCAGGGGCCGCTCGTACAGGCCTTCATCTGTCAGGCCGTAAAAGTGGAACTCCCCAGGCTCCTGCCTCAGGCGTGCTGCGAGGGCCTCGAGATGGTTATTACCAACACCGACGTATCTGATGCCGTTGGACCGCCGCACGCTTTCCGCCATGGCGGCCTCTCGCTGACCGCGGAAGGCTTGTTCCCGGCTAGCCAGGCTCCCCTGTCCGCCATTGCCGGGTGCGGCCCCCGCTGCACCTCGTTCAAGCAGTTCCCCGACGAGTGCCTTCACGTACGAACGCACCGGATCCTGGTACCGCTTTCCCTGGCGGCCGAGCAGGTGGTCCGCGAGGTTGGCATCCCCCGGCAATGCATCGATGAAGGAGTCGAGGTGGCGCGCGCTGTGCATCACCGCGTCCCAGGTGCTGGCGGGTTTGTCGCGCTTCTTCGCCAACTTCTCCCTGGCGGGCTTGGGCTCGGCGTGGTTCTGCACGTCCTTGCCGTAAGCCCAGGCGATTTTCAAGAAGCGCGACGAAATCTTCCCGAAGTAACTCTCTTCTTGACCTTCGGAGATTTCATTTACAACTCGTTTCAGAATGAGGTTGGTAGTTGGCGGTAGCAGATGAGGGCGCAGCCGAGTTGGAGGAGTCCGAGGTGG
>NZ_JAPFGB010000070.1 GCF_026241095.1 Saccharopolyspora sp. NFXS83
GCTCGGAGTGCCAACAACCATCAGGCATTCCGCGAGGTGGCCTCGGCGCGGGCAACGCGGATGGAAAAGGCCTGATCACCCGCGAGTGTGCGGTGAACTCCTCATGAAATCGTCAAGTCCAGGATTGTGTGTCAGTGCCCTGCGTACGCGCCAGTGGTGGCGTTTTCCTGGAATAAAAATCGGGTGTTATTCCGAGTTGTTTACGGTTTACGGAGATGCGTCGAGGTGTCCACGCGGTGCATCCCTTGGCCGAGAATTTGGTTCGGGTTATCTGAGATATACGGGCCGCCCGTGCGTGCCCGGGCACCTGCCTTGTAGGGGGTTCTGCAATGTTGTATGCCTGTGTGATGATCTTGTTGTGACCGGAGTGGTCCAGGTGGACTGGCCGGTGTCGGGGCTGGGCGCTATGACTGCCTGTGGCCACGTTTCAACCCCGTCGTGAGGTTCCCCCGTGATGCCGGAGACTTGGTTATCTGGCGATGGCTTGGGCTGGTTCGATGGGCTGGGAGTCGTGTT
>NZ_JAPFGB010000008.1 GCF_026241095.1 Saccharopolyspora sp. NFXS83
GCGAGGACGGCTTTTTCCCTCGTGGCGGAGCCACTCGGGAAAAAGATCCCGCAGCGAGAGACCGGCTGAGGTTCCGCCACCCGACCACCCCAGCAGAACGACCGCCGGAGCAAAGACTCAAGCGTCGAGTTCCGCCATGACCTCGTCCGAGGCGTCGAAGTTCGCGTAGACGTTCTGCACGTCGTCGCAGTCCTCCAGCGCGTCGATCAGCTTGAAGACCTTGCGCGCGCCCTCGACGTCGAGCGGGACGTTGACCGAGGCCAGGAAGCTGAGCTCCGAGGAGTCGTACTCGATCTCGGCCGCCTGCACCGCTTTGCGCACCTCGACCAGGTCGGTCGGCTCGCACAGCACCTCGAAGCTCTCGCCGAGGTCGTTGACCTCTTCGGCACCGGCTTCCAGCACCGCGCCGAGCACGTCGTCCTCGGTCAGGCCGTTCTTCGGCACGATCAGCACGCCGCGCCGGGAGAACATGTAGGACACCGAACCGGCGTCGGCCATCGATCCGCCGTTGCGGGTCATCGCGGTGCGGACTTCGCCTGCCGCGCGGTTCTTGTTGTCGGTCAGGCACTCGACCAGCACGGCGACGCCGTTCGGTCCGTAACCCTCGTACATCAGGGTCTGCCAGTCGGCGCCGCCCGCCTCTTCACCGCCGCCGCGCTTGCGGGCCCGCTCGATGTTGTCGACCGGCACCGAGTTCTTGCGCGCCTTCTGCATGGCGTCGTAGAGCGTCGGGTTGCCGTCCGGGTCTCCCCCGCCGGTGCGCGCCGCGACCTCCACGTTCTTGATCAGCTTCGCGAAGAGCTTGCCGCGCTTGGCGTCGACGGCGGCCTTCTTGTGCTTGGTGGTCGCCCACTTGGAGTGGCCGCTCATCTTTCCTCCGTCTTTCCACGCCGCGCCAGACGAGACCGAGGCCTTCAGCCTGCGCGAACGGTGTGCACGAAATGCCGGTGCACGCGCTCGTCGCCGCGGACCAGCTCCGGGTGGAAGCTGGTGGCGAGCACGCGCCCCTGCTGAACCGCGACGATCCTACCGGCGGCGGGCTCGTCGCCTGATCCGCGCGGGGTGACCTCGGCGAGGACCTGGACTCCCGGGCCGATCCGCTCCACCCAGGGGGCGCGGATGAACACCGCGTGCACGGGCCCTGCCACGCCGGTGAAGTCGAGGTCGGCCTCGAACGAGTCGACCTGCCTGCCGAAGGCGTTGCGCCGCACGGTCATGTCCAACGCGCCGAGCGGGGTCACGCCCGCTTCCGCACCGCCGGGCACGTCGTCGGCGAGCAGCACCATGCCCGCGCACGAGCCGTAGGCGGGCAGGCCGGCCGCGAGGCGTTCCCGCAGCGGCTCGAACAGCTCGAAGGAGTGCAGCAACCGGCTCATGGTCGTCGACTCCCCGCCCGGCAGCACCACGCCGTGCAGGCCCGCGAGCTCCTCGGGCCTGCGCACCGGTTTGGCGACCGCGCCGCTGCGGTCGAGCGCGGCGAGGTGCTCGGCGACGCCCCCTTGCAACGCGAGGACGCCGATCACGGGTGCTGCGGTGGACACCCCTCGATTGTCGTGCACTGCTGCTCCGTTCATCCCACTCCGGCCAGCCGAAGCGCCGCCGTGACGGCGGCGGCGACCAGCACCACCAGTACGAACGGCGCCCCGCGGAACGCGAGCACGCCTGCGATCACGACGCCGCCGACCCTGGCGACGCCGGCGAATCCGCCCGCTTCCACCGCGGCGCCGGTGGCGACGAACGCGGCCAGCAGCACGGTCGCGGCGATGCCCAGCAGCCGCTCCCAGCGCTGCGAGATCGTGATCCGCCTGCGCAGCAGCGGGCCGGCCAGCCGCAGTGCGTAGGTCCCGGCCGCCAGCACCAGCACGACGGCCGGGTTCACGACGCGACCTCCTGCTCCGGCGAGCGCCGCACGGGCAGCGCGAGGGCCACGCCGAGCAGCGCGACCATCACCGGCATCCCGTCGGGCAGCACGGGCGTGGTCACGAGCGCGAGCACCGCCCCGGCCAGCACCGCGCGCAGCGTCGGCGCGTCCCGCAGCGCGGGCACGAGCAGCGCGAGGATCGCGGCGGGCAGCGCCGCGTCCAGGCCGAGCGCGTTCGGGTCGCCGACCACCTTCCCCAGCAGGCCCCCGAGCAGCACCGACGGCACCCAGGTGACGTACAGCGCGGCTCCGGTGATCCAGTAGGCGCGGCGCCGCCGGTCGGGAGCGGTCTCGGCGAGGGCGAACGCGACGGCTTCGTCGACCATCAGGTGGCTGCCCAGCAGCCGTCGCCATCCGGAGCCGAGCAGGTCGCCCACGGCCAGCCCGTACGGGAAGTGCCGGGAGTTGAGCAGCAGGCCGCCCACCACCGCGGTCGCCGGTGCCGCGCCGCCGGTGAGCAGGCCGACGAGCATGAACTCGGACCCGCCCGCGAACACCACGGCGGCGGTGAACGTGATCAGCCAGACCGGCACTCCCTTGGTCACCGCGATGGCGCCCAGCGAGATGGCGACCACGGCGAGCGCCGGGATCAGCGCCGCCAGGTCCCTGATCAGCTTGTCCTTCCACAACGAACGCATCGTTCGCCATAACGACCTCATGGTCCGATATACTGAACACCAGCCCGAGCGTTCGTCAAATCGAACGCTGCGACCGATATGACGAACGGCAGTCATGACCTCACCGCTGGAGATCATCTCCGCCGCGCTGCGCCGCGAGCGCACCCGCGTCGGACTGACGCTGTCCGAACTGGCCAAACGCGCCGGCGTGGCGAAATCCACGCTCTCCCAACTCGAATCGGGCTCCGGCAACCCCAGCGTGGAGACGCTGTGGGCGCTCGGAGTGGCACTGGGCGTGCCGTTCAGCAGGCTCGTCGAGGAGCGCGCTCCGCAGATCCGCGTCGTGCGCGCCGGCGAGACGATGCTGATCCGCTCCGAGCACTCCCCCTTCGCCGCCGCGATGATCTCGGCGTGCCCCAGCGGAGCCCGCCGCGACCTGCACCTGATCGAGGCGCAGCCCGGCAACGCCCGCCGCGCCGAAGGGCACCTGCCGGGCACCGTGGAGCACCTGCTGATCACCGCGGGCCGACTCCGAGCCGGCCCGGAGGAGGCGCAGGTCGAGCTAGCGCCCGGCGACTACGCCTCCTTCGCGGGCGACGTCCCGCACACCTACGAGGCCCTCGAACCCGGTACGACGGCGGTCCTGCTCATGGAGCACGTGTGACCGCTCGCCGAGCGAACCCGTGATCGGACCACCTCACCAGCCGCGCTGGGCGTAGCGCTGGTCCGCCGGGAGCGATTCGACGTTGAGGCCGACCATGGCCTCGCCCAGACCGCGGGAGACCTTCGCGATGACGTCCGGGTCGTCGTAGAAGGTGGTGGCCTTCACGATCGCCTCGGCGCGCTTGGCGGGGTCGCCGGACTTGAAGATGCCGGAGCCGACGAACACGCCCTCGGCGCCGAGCTGGCGCATCATCGCCGCGTCCGCCGGGGTGGCCAGGCCTCCCGCGGTGAACAGCACGACCGGCAGCTTCCCCGCCGCCGCGACCTCCTGGACCAGCGAGACCGGGGCGCGGAGCTCCTTGGCCGCCGCGTACAGCTCCTCGCCGTCGAGCCCGCTGAGCCGCCGGATCTCGGCGCGGATGGCGCGCATGTGCCGGGTCGCCTCGACGACGTTGCCGGTGCCCGCCTCCCCCTTGGAGCGGATCATCGCGGCGCCTTCGGCGATGCGGCGCAGCGCCTCGCCGAGGTTGGTGGCGCCGCAGACGAACGGCGCGGTGAACGCCCACTTGTCGATGTGCAGCGCCTCGTCGGCGGGGGTGAGCACCTCGGATTCGTCGATGTAGTCGACGCCGAGCGATTGCAGCACCTGGGCTTCGACGAAGTGCCCGATGCGCGCCTTGGCCATCACGGGGATGGAGACCGCGTCGACGATGCCGTCGATCATGTCCGGGTCGGACATGCGGGCGACGCCGCCCTGGACGCGGATGTCGGCGGGCACCCGTTCGAGGGCCATCACGGCGACCGCCCCGGCGGCTTCGGCGATCTTCGCCTGCTCCGGGGTCACGACGTCCATGATCACCCCGCCTTTGAGCATCTCGGCCATGCCCCGTTTCACTCCGTCGGTGCCGGTGGCCTGCGCGGTGGCTGCGGTGTCGGTCAACGTCTGCCTTCCCTCGGGTCCGGTGCGGCGGCGGTAGCGCCGCGCGCACCGTCGACGGTAGGCGCGAACTGGACCACTTCCACGGTCCACTCATCCGGTTTCCCAGTAGTCCACTTCGCGTTCCGCCGAACATCGTCGGTGGTGAACGGCATTGCACACGCCGTCACTCGGGTGTGTGATCGGTGACACACGACACCGTCCGAGGGGGCAGCGATGGGCAGCAAGCAGAGCGTTCCGGGAGTGCAGGCCGCGCCCGCTCCCACCGATCCGGCGACGATCCGCAACGTCGTCCTGGTCGGCCCGTCGGCCGCGGGCAAGACCACGTTGGTGGAGGCGCTGCTGACCGCGACCGGCACCATCCCGCGCAACGGTTCGGTCGTGGAGGGCACCACGGTGTGCGACCACGACAGCGCCGCCATCGAGCAGCAGCGTTCGGTCGCGCTCTCGGTGGCCCCGATGCGGCACGACGACCACAAGATCAACCTCATCGACACGCCCGGCTACGCCGATTTCGTCGGTGAGCTGCGCGCCGGTCTGCGCGCGGCCGACGCGGCGCTGTTCGTGGTGGCCGCCGCCGAAGGCGTGGACGCGGCCACCCGCGCCCTCTGGCACGAGTGCGCCCAGGTCGAGATGCCGCGCGCCGTGGTGCTGTCCCGGCTGGACCAGCACCGGGCTGATCCGGACGCCGCGCTGGAGTCCTGCCGGGAAGCGTTCGGGGCCGGTGTGCTGCCGCTGCACCTGCCGCTGCGCGGGGCGGACGGCACCGCCACCGGCCTGGTCGGAGTGCTCACGGGCACCACTTCGGGCACGGGCTCACCCCGCCAGTGCGAGCGGGAGCGCGCCGAGCTCATCGAGGCGATCATCGCCGAGAGCGAGGACGAGTCCTTGATGGACCGCTACGTCGAAGGCGAGCACATCGAGGAGGCGGTGCTGATCCGCGACCTGGAGACCGCGGTCTCCCGCGGCGGCCTGCACCCGGTGCTGCCGGTGTGCGCCGCCACCGAACTGGGCTTGCCGGAACTCCTCGACGGCTTGATCCGCGGTTTCCCGTCGCCGCTGGAACATCCGGTTCCGGAGTTCACCGACCCGCGCGGCCGGGATCCGCGCAGGCTGGGCCCGGACCCGGCGGGCCCGCTGGCCGCCGAGGTCGTGCACACCTCCGTCGACTCCTACGTGGGCCGGGTTTCGCTGGCCAGGGTCTTCTCCGGCACGTTGCTACCGGAGCGGGCGGTGCACGTGTCCGGGCACGGCATGGCCGAGCGCGGGCATCCGGACCACGACGAGGACGAGCGGGTCGCGCACCTGTACTCCCCGTTGGGCTCGGGCCTGCGGGAGGTGTCGCGGTGCGTGGCGGGCGATCTGTGCGCGCTGACGAAGCTCGGCTCGGCCGAAACGGGCGACACGTTGTCCGATCCGGCGGCTCCGCTGCTGCTGTCACCGTGGCCGATGCCGGAGCCGCTGCTGCCGATCGCCGTCATCGCGCACAACCGCAGCGACGAGGAGGGGTTGGCGCGCAACCTGAACCGGCTCATCGCCGCCGATCCGAGCCTGCGCATGGAGAAGGATTCCGAAACGCACCAGCTGGTGCTGTGGTGCATGGGCGAGGCGCACGCCGACGTCGTGCTGCAACGCCTGCGCGAGGGCGGCGCGGAGGTCGACACCGAGCCGGTGCGGGTGGCGCTGCGCCAGACGTTCGGGCAGGCCGCGAAGGGCCACGGCAAGCACGTGAAGCAGTCCGGCGGCCACGGCCAGTACGCGGTGTGCGACATCGAGGTGGAGCCCGCGCCGCGCGGCACCGGCGTCGAGTTCGCGGACCGCGTGGTGGGCGGCGCCATCCCGAAGCAGTTCATCACGAGCGTCGAGAAGGGAGTCCGGGCGCAGGTGGAACGCGGCCTGGAGGACGGCATCCCGCTGGTGGACCTGAAGGTCACGCTGGTCGACGGGAAGGCGCACAGCGTGGACTCGTCGGACGCCGCGTTCCAGACCGCCGGGGCGCTCGCGCTGCGCGCCGCCGCCGAGCAGGCCGGGCTGGTGACGTTGGAGCCGATGGACGCGGTGGCGGTGTTCATCCCGGACGAGCACCTGGGCGTGGTCCTGGGCGATCTGTCCAGCCGACGCGGCAAGGTCGTCGGCACCGAACCGGACGAGGCGGGCTGGACCGTGGTCCGCGCGCACGTCCCCTCCAGCGAACTGGTCCGCTACTCGATCAACATCCGCTCGCTCAGCTCCGGCAGCGCCACCTTCACCCGCCACTTCGAACGCTACGACCCGATGTCCACCTGACCGGGTGATGCGAACCGAATCGGACGCGGCCGGGCCGGTATCTCGATCACCCTGACCGGACCCGTCGTTCCAGTCCGCCGAGGTGCCGATGTCCGCGCTCGAAGAGGTGCTGCACGGCATCGACCGCTGCCTGCACCGGATCGGCGACGCCAAGTCCGCGCTGGCCCGCGCGTTGGTGGCGCTGGAGGAGGCAGGAGCTCCGGGTGGACTCGGCGTGCTGCTCGGCTCCCGGGACCCCGAGGCCTAGCACGCGCTCGCCTCCGCCACCCGCGCGGCCGAGGACGTCGTGCTGCTCCACCAGGTGCTCGTCCGGCTCGAAACCCGCATCCTCGCGGGCCGGGCGGCGATGGCGGGCGGGACGCCCGCTCCGACAGGAGGACCACGAGCATCGGAGGCGGCCTCAGCACCTCGCCGGTCACCGGTACGTGCACGGGACGACTCAGGCAGGACGACCTTTCACACACACTTACCGAGGACGGGCATGAGCCTCTCGATGAACGAGTCGATGATCCACCAGCGGGAACTGCTCGATCTTGAGCTGGACGACGCGACTGAGCTGATCGCGCAGATCCGGGATGCCGATCGCAGGCGCGAGAACCCCGACGCCGGTCTTGCTTGGTTCGTCCAGTTCGGCCCGGACGCGCACGAAGGCCTGGTCGTCGGCATTCGCGGAACCGCCGGTGCGGTGCAGTGGTACAGCGCAACCGAACTGCTGCAGCCCGCGCACGGGACCAATTCCGCACCGGTGGACTACTTCACTGGTCCGACCGGCGATCACTACCCGATCTCGCCGGGCGGGGAGATTCCGATCGAGAACGCGTTCGAAGTCCTGCGCGAATTCGCCGCGACTCACCGGCTACCGGGCTGCGTCGAATGGCGGGCGGACCTCTGAGCTCGGGCCACGCGGCTCAGTCTTCGGCGGTGTCCTGCTCGGGTTCGGTCTCGGGTTCGGCAGCGACGGGCAGGGGCGGGGCTGCCGGCTGGACGTTGAGCTGGGTCTGCGGGTTGCGGGTGTAGGCGCGGGCCTGGTCCGGGGTGAGGTGGTCGGCGATCAGGCCCCACGGGACCTTGCCCCCGGAGGACGGGTAGCGCATCCACACCGCGTACTCGTCGGCTTCGGTGACCGGGAAGGTGACCGGCGGGACCGCGTCGGCGGCGGCCTCGGATTCGGTGCTGTCGACGTCCCACAGCGCGGTCTTGCGGAAGATCTCCACGGTTTCGGCGGGGACCGCCGAAGCGAGCGGGAACCAGTCGAACTGCCCGCCGGCCCACGCCCGGATGCGAACGTCGTAGCCCGTCGAACCCACTGGATCACCCTCCTCGCGACCGCACACCTACCGCGACCAGCCTATCCAGCGCGATCCGCGCCTTTCCGCCCGCTCCGGTCAGAGCGAGCGAACGAACGCCGACCAGACGGCACTGTCGAAGAGCAGCGCCGGGCCTGCGGGGTTCTTGGAGTCACGAACGCCGACAACGCCCAGCCCTGGGGCGACCTCGACGCACTGTCCACCGTTGGGACCGCTATGGCTGCTCTTGCGCCAAGTCACGCCGACCAGGGCTGTAGCGCTGCGAACGTGGTGCCCACACCTCATGCGGCATCTCCTGCCAGTTCGACCAGCAATGCCTTCGAATCGTCCGGTGCTAGCGCCTTCTCGCGCAAGCATTCGAAATCGTTCTGGAAGCTTTCGATCTCGTCGGGGTCCTCCAGGAACAACCCGCCCCGCTGGTTCTCGACGTAGACGACTCCGACATCGTCGACGCGAGGAAAACCCAACCAGCTGAACGAACCGAGTTGGCCTCGGTGTGGTCCTGCGCTCAACGGCATCACCTGCAACACCGCCTGCCGATGTTCGGCGCTCGCGACCAAGTGGCGGAGTTGGTCACGCATCACGTCGCCGTCCCCCACCGCACGGTGAAGAACGGATTCATCGACGATCGCGTGCAGCGATAGCGCGCCCGACCCCCGACCGAGCGCCCCTTGTCGTTGCAGCCGCGCATCAACTTGATCCGTCAGCCCGACGGCACCTGCGCGATCGCCCGATCGAAGCAAGCCTTCAGCGTAAGCACGGGTTTGCAGGATGCCCGGGATGAAGCCGAGGTCCCACTCGCGGATCTCGCTTGCTCCCCATTCGAGTCCGATGTAGAGCGAGAACCACTCCGGGATGGCCTGGTTCCCGTCCCACCAGCCCTTCTCCTTTGCCACGTCGGCGAGTTGCAGGTACCAGCCGACCCGCTCCGCGGGCACGCCGAGGAACGGGAGGACGACTTCCAAGTCGGGGCCGCTGATGGCGTTGCGCATCGTTTCCATGTGACCGACCTTCGCCGGATTGCACCGCAGGCGGCGGGCCACGTCGGCCTGCTTGAGCCCGGCCGCTTCGCGGAGTCGGCGGAGCTCCTGCGCGAGCCAGCGCCGGCCGACGGTCGGGCTGATCGTCGGCGGCTCGGTGGAGTCGAAGTCGGCCATGGCGGCCCCTCTCAGCTCGGCCGGGTGGCCACTCGGACAAGTGACTTCCGACGGACAGACCCGAAGGTGGGATTGATCGCAGGCGCTACCAAGTAGATCCTACAAATACCTTCCGTATTCAGTTAATCGCTCACAGTACTGATCCGCCCCGGCAACCCGATCACCAGGAGGTACCCCATGCGCTGCGGCATTGCGCTCTACGAGATTCGCCAGCCCGACTCGGTCGGCGCGTACGAGGAGCTGGTCTGCCTCGCCGAACTCCCCGGAGACGAGGAGCTCCAGGTCTGGGAGGAGTGCCTGACGGCGTGGGGATTGGCCAAGCTGCGGGCGCACGAATGCCGGTTCGGGATGTACTTCGCCGCACTGGTGCCGCTCGACGAGCGGGGCGAGCCCGACGGGAAGGCGGCGGACGACCTGCTGGAGCAGGACATGTTGCCGGTGGAGCGGCACTTCACGTGGTCCGGTTACGTGGAGTTGGTGCCTGCCTGATCCGAGGACACCGAGGCGGCGTGCAGGCGTTGGACGACGGTGAACGCGGACAGCGCCGCCAGCACCCACACCGCGACGTCCAGCACGTACGGCACGCCGAGGCCGTGCAGGCCGGTGCCGACGAGGATCAGCACGAAGCGCTCGGCGCGCTCGGCCAGGCCGCCGTCCGCGTGGAGCCCGTTGGCTTCGGCGCGCGCCTTCACGTACGAGGTGACCTGCGCGCCCACGAGGCAGATCAGCAGCCCGAGGCCGAGCGGCCGGTCGTCGGCGACGACCAGCGCCCACCACAGCAGGGAGCCGAACAGGGCGCCGTCGGCGATGCGGTCGCAGCTCGCGTCGAGCACGCCGCCGAACTCCGAGGCGTTGCCGCCGGCCCGCGCCATCGCGCCGTCGAGGACGTCGAACAGCAGGAACACGGTGACCACGACGGTGCCGACGAACAACTCGCCACGGGGGAAGAACCACAGCGCGGAGGCGACGCTGGCGACCGTGCCGATGATCGTCACCATGTTCGGGGTGAGGCCGACGCGGACCAGCGCGGCGCCGAGCGGGTGCGTCCAGCGGGAGATCGAAGCCCGCGCGAAGATGTTGAGCATCGCCTGTTCTGCCAGCCGCCTTGCGCACCGAGTTCGTCGTGCCTGTTCCGTCGCAGAGTATCCGGAACCGCCGGGGTGGCCGGACGGCAGGCGACCCGCGGCAACGACGGTGAATCAGATCACACCCTGGAATGGTTGAAGGTTCAACACCGTTACCCGAAGCGGAAACCCCTCCGCATCTGCTTCAGGAGAACGTCTATGAGCACCGCTACCACGATCCCCGGTTACGTCGTCGGCACCTGGGACATCGACAGCGTGCACTCCGACATCGAGTTCACCCTGCGCCACCTCGGCGTCGGGCGTTCCCGTGGCCGCTTCGACGGCTTCAGCGGTGAGATCGTCACCGCCGAGAACCCGCTGGACTCCTCGGTGACCGCGAACATCGACCCCGCGACGATCAACACCGGCAACGGCGACCGCGACGCGCACGTGCGCAACAGCGACTTCCTCGACGTCGAGAACTTCCCGAAGGCGGGCTTCCGCTCCACCGGCATCCGCCCGGACGGCAGCGACTACATCATCGATGGCGAGTTCACCCTGCACGGCGTGACCAAGCCGGTGTCCCTGGCGGCCGAGATCGGCGGCTTCGGCGACAACGGCCAGGGCGGCACGCTGGTCGGCATCTCCGCGTCCACCACGCTCAACCGCACCGACTTCGGCGTCGGTCCCGAGGGCGGCGCCATGCTGGGCGAGAAGGTGAAGATCACCCTGGAGATCGAGGCGAACCTCCGGGCCGAGTGAGGCTCACCCGAACACGAGTAAGGCCGAGGACGCGGGGTGCGTCCTCGGCCTTGCCCGTGCGGGCCACCCGCGGGCTCAGTCCCGCCAGGCCTCCGCTAGCAGGCGGCGGGTGTCGCCGAGCAGCTGTGGCAGGACCTTCGTGTGGCCGATGACCGGCATGAAGTTCGCGTCGCCGCCCCAGCGCGGCACCACGTGCTGATGCAGGTGCGCGGCGATGCCCGCGCCCGCCACCGGGCCCTGGTTGAGGCCGATGTTGAACCCGTGCGGCGCCGAGACCTCGCGGATCACCCGCATCGCGCGCTTCGTGAACACCGCGACCGCCGTGGTCTCCGCCTCGGTGAGCTCGGTGTAGTCGGCGACATGCCGGTACGGCAGCACCATCAGGTGGCCGGGGTTGTACGGGTACAGGTTGAGGATCGCGAAGACCAGCTCGTCGCGGGCCACGATCAACGTGTCCTCGTCCGGCAGTCCCGACTCCAGCAGGCGGCAGAACGGGCAGCCCTCGCTGGCCTCGCCCTCCGGCTTGTTCTCGCCCTGGATGTAGGCCATCCGGTGCGGGGTCCACAACCGTTGCAGCGCGTCCGGCACGCCGATGCCGCGCTGCTCCGAGAACTGGACCCCGCTGTCGTCGAAGGGGTTGTCGCCGGCCGTCACGCCGTCTCCGCCTCGCCCGCCAGTTCCGCCTGGAAGATCTCCGCGGTCGGCGAGGCGTTCTCCCGGCGCTCGACCCAGCGGCCCAGTGCGGCCACCGCGTCCGCCACCGGCACCCCGTTGATCTGGGTGCCGTCGCGGAAGCGGAAGGACACCGCGCCTGCCTCCACGTCCTTGCCTCCCGCCAGCAGCAGGAACGGCACCTTCTGCGTGGTGTGGGTGCGGATCTTCTTCTGCATCCGGTCGTCGCCGTGGTCCACCTCGGCACGGATCCCCTTGGCGCGCAACGCCTTCACCACGCCCTGCAGGTGCTCGGCGTGCTCGTCGGCGATCGGGATGCCCACCGCCTGCACCGGCGAGAGCCAAGCCGGGAACGCGCCCGCGTAGTGCTCGGTGAGCACGCCGAAGAACCGCTCGATGGACCCGAACAGCGCGCGGTGGATCTTGATGGGGCGCTGCTTGGAGCCGTCCGGTCCGGTGTACTCCAGGTCGAACCGATCCGGCAGGTGGTAGTCGACCTGGATGGTCGACATCTGCCAGCTGCGGCCCAGCGCGTCCTTGGCCTGCACCGAGATCTTCGGGCCGTAGAACGCCGCGCCGCCCGGGTCCGGGACCAGTTCCAAGCCGGAGGACTCGGCGGCTTCCCGCAGCGCCTCGGTGGCCACCCGCCAGCTCTCGTCGTCGCCGACGTACTTCTCCTCGTTGCGGGTGGACAGCTCCAGGTAGAAGTCCTCCAGCCCGTAGTCGCGCAGCAGGTCCAGCACGAACGACAGCAGCGACTTCAGCTCGTCCTGCAGCTGCTCCGGCATGCAGTAGATGTGCGCGTCGTCCTGCGTCATGCCGCGCACGCGGGTCAGGCCGTGCACCACACCGGACTTCTCGTAGCGGTACACCGAGCCGAACTCGAACATCCGCAGCGGCAGCTCCCGGTAGGACCGGCCCCGCGAGCGGAAGATCAGGTTGTGGAACGGGCAGTTCATCGGCTTCAGGTAGTAGTCCTGGCCGGCCTTGCGCACCGCCCCGTTCTCGTCGAGCTCCTCGTCGAGGTGCATCGCCGGGAACATGCCGTCCTTGTACCAGTCCAGGTGCCCGGAGGTCTCGAACAGCGTGCTCTTGGTGATGTGCGGGGTGTTCACGAACTCGTAGTCGGCGGCCTCGTGGCGGCGCCGCGAGTAGTCCTCCAGCTCGCGCCGGATGATGCCGCCCTTGGGGTGGAACACCGGCAGCCCGGAACCGACCTCCTCGGGGAACGAGAACAGGTCGAGCTCGGAGCCGAGCCTGCGGTGGTCGCGGCGCTCGGCCTCCGCCAGCCACTCCAGGTGCTCGGCCATCGCCTCCTTGGACTCCCACGCGGTGCCGTAGACGCGCTGGAGCTGCTGGTTGCTCTGGTCCCCGCGCCAGTAGGCGGCGGCGACGCGGGTGAGCTTGAAGGCGGGGATGAACTTGGTGTGCGGCACGTGCGGACCGCGGCACAGGTCGCCCCACACGACCTCGCCGTGGCGGTCGATGTTGTCGTAGACGGTGAGCTCGCCCGCGCCGACCTCCATGACCTCGCTGGTGTCGACGTCCTCGCTGCCGGACTTGAGGTCGACCAGCTCCAGCTTGTACGGCTCGGCGGCCAGCTCCTCGCGAGCGGCCTCGATGGAGTCCAAGCGCCGGCGGGCGAACTTCTGCCCGGACTTGATGAGCTGCTTCATGCGCTTCTCCAGCGCCTGCAGGTCCTCCGGGGTGAACGGGCGGTCCACGTCGAAGTCGTAGTAGAAGCCGTCCTTGACGGGCGGGCCGATGCCGAGCTTCGCGTCGGGGAACTGCTGCTGCACGGCCTGCGCCAGCACGTGCGCCGCGGAGTGCCGGATGACGCTGCGACCGGCCTCGGTGTCGGCGGCGACCGGCTCGACCTCCACATCGGATTCGGGCGCCCACGCCAGGTCGCGCAGCTCGCCCTCCTCGTCGCGGACCACGACGATCGCCTGCGCGCCCTGCGCGGGCAGGCCCGCCTCGGCGACGGCGGCGGCAGCGGTTGTGCCCGCCGGAACCTTCACCCTGGTGACCTGCTGGGCTTCGGACGGCTGAACGGACACGATTTCTCCTCGCGAAGGACGATCGCCGAGGGGCGACCGGCGAATGTAGGCGGCTTGCACTTGCCCCCTCGATGCTATCGGCCGACCGCCACCCCATTTCCGCCCCTTCCCGGCACGGACGGGTCCACGCGCCACCCGCCCGGCCGAGCGTCCGAGGGGGCGCCTCAGCCGAGGTCGCCGTCGGCGATCATCGCTTCGATCTCCATCGCGGAGGCGAGACCGCCCACGCACGGGCCGATCACGCCCTCCACGCCGAGGTGCCGCAGCCGCTTGGCCTGCTCGATGGTGCGCACCCCGTTGCCCACGACCAACAGCCCCAGCAGCTCCGCGGAACCGACCAGGCTGGACACGAGGTGCTCGTCGAGCGGGTCCGGTCCCTCCGGGTCGGCGAAGCTGTCCAGGTAGTCGCCGGTCAGCCGCACCGCGCGCAGCGGCAGGCCGCGCAACCGGGCCACCTCCCGGTGGGCGTGGCCGAAGTCGTGCACCGCCAGCGTCAATCCCATCTCGGCGAAGATCTCCAGCGCGTCGATCGGATCGCCGCGCTGGTCGAACAGCGCGTTCTCCGGCACTCCGACGATCAGCTTGCCGGCGGGGAGCCCGGTGGAGCTCAGGATGCGGCGCATGTCGGCGACCAGTTCCGGGTCGCGCAGCTGCCGCGCGGAGAGCCCGACCGCGGCCACCGGGGCGCGATCGCCGAACCGCTCCTGCCAGTGCACCGCGTGCGCGCAGACCTGCTCCAGCATCCAGGTCCCGAGCCGGGTGATCAGGCCCGTCTCCTCCGCCAGCCCGAGGAAGTCCTCCGCGTCCAGCTCACCGAACTCCGGGTGGTCCCAGCGCAGGTGGGCCTGCACTCCGACGAGGGCGGCGTTGTCCAGCCACAGCACCGGCTCGTACTCCACGTACAGCTCGTGGTCGCGCAGCGCGCTCGGCATCGCCGAGGACAGCCGGAACCGCTCCTTCGCCTCCGCGTTGTGCGTCGGGTCGTACAGCGCCCACTGCGCCCGGCCCTCGCTCTTCGCCCGGTACAGCGTGATGTCGGCGTCCTGCAGCAACTCGTCGGGCCCGGTGTCGGCCACCGCGGTCTCCACGACGCCGACGCTGGCCGACGCCGTGAGCTGATGGCCTCGGACCGACACGGGGCGGGTGACCTCGGTGAGCATGTGCTCGACGATCTCGACGAGCCTGGCCGCGCCCTGCGAGTCGGGGACGAGCACCACGAACTCGTCGCCGCCCATCCGCGCCGCCAGCCCGGATTCCATCGTGGCCAGCGCGTTGAGCCGCTGCGCCATCGCCCGCAGCAGCTCGTCGCCGACGGGGTGGCCGAGGCTGTCGTTGATGGCCTTGAACCCGTCGAGGTCGAAGTAGCACAACCCGACGCGGCGGCCCGGGTACGCGGGTTCCAGCGCCTCGTCCATGGTGGTCTTGAGCAGCGTCCGGTTCGCCAGGCCCGTCAGCGGATCGTGGGTGGCCTGCCTGCGGAACTGCTCCTGGAGCATGTGCCGGTCGGTGATGTCCTCGTAGAGCAGCACCTGGTAGTCGGGCCGCTCCTGCGAGTCGCGCACCAGGGACGCCGACACCTGCGTCCAGATGTGCGCGCCGTCCTCACCGCTGAGCCGCGTCTCGGACTGGAACCGGTCGACCTCGCCGACCGACAGCGCCTCGACGTTCTCCACCAGGTCGTCGACCCAGTCCACGTCGGCGAGGTCGAAGACGCTGCGCCCCACGAGGTCCTGACACACCGGCTCGAAGATGCCCTCCATCGGGGCGTTGACCTCTTCGATGGTGCCGTCGAGCGTGACGATGGCGATGCCCAGCGCGGACGAGGTGAACACCGCGCGGAACGACGCCTCGCTCGCGCGCAGCGCTTCCTCGGCGGCGTCCCTGGCCTGCAGCACGGCGCGCTTGATGACCTCTTGCTCGTCGAGGGTCTGCTCGCGCAGCTGCCCGGCGTAGCCGGCGGCGACCGAGCCGAGCACCACGACCGAAGCCTCGTGCTCGGTCTCGGCGGCCCGCAGCTCGGGCAGTTCCGCCCCGAGCATCCACAACGTCCGGTCGAGGGCGGCGGGACTGGTGAAGTGGATGCGCACCAGGCGCTCGCCGAGTTCGGCGGCGGCGTCGGCGAGCCGGTCGGCATCGTCGAACGCGTCGAGGATCGCATCGAGGTGGCCGCGCAGGAAGGACTCGATGTCGGCGCGGGCCATCGGGACGTAGCTGGTGCGGATGATCTCGCGGGTCCAGCGGCGGACGAAGTCCGCGCGCTCGGGTCGGTCGCCGTCGGTCATGACCCGGCACCGCCGGAACCGACCGTCCACGTCATCGCGCGGTTCGCGAGGATTCCGGAAGCACCGTCCCGCATTCGGCATATTCCCGCCGGGCCCGTCGAATGCCGCGCGCCGCGAACCGGGACTCCCGGGACGCGGCGCGATACCCCCTCGACCTCCGGCTCCACCCGCGCCGCACGACGCCCGGCGGCGGCGGGTTCTTCGAGGTCCACACCATCAGGCAGCCGTTCCGGCCGCTGGTGCATCGTTGCCTCCTGAGTGCCGGCGTCCACGGTGGCCTGACCGACTAAAGTCGGTACTCTACAAGATCTTTTTCGGGTAGGGCATCAACGCTGCCCGTGATCGTACTGTGACGGTCCGCGTCCGGTCATCAATCGAAAAACCGATCCCCTACCCGCCCGAGCGAACCGCGCTATGAGGCTTCTCACCGTCCGCATTTCGGGATTTGCGGTAAGGGCAACCTAAGCTAGGGGGATCGGATCGCACCGCGCGCGCCGGGGACCCGCTCAGGACTCCCCGGGAACCCGCCGCGGCGCGCCCCACCGGGCCCGGGGGCCGATTCCCCGGTGCCACCCGTGAAGTCGAGCAGGAGGACACGCATGACCCGCCCACTGCGAGTGGCGATCGTCGGGGCCGGCCCCGCCGGCGTGTACGCCGCGGACATCCTGACGAAATCCGAGACCCCAGTGGACATCGACCTGCTCGACCGGATGCCCGCTCCGTACGGGCTCATCCGCTACGGGGTCGCACCCGACCACCCCCGGATCAAAGGCATCGTCAACGCGTTGCGGCGGATCATGGAGAAGCCGGAGATCCGGTTCCTCGGTGGCGTCAACTACGGCGAGGACATCAAGCTCGACCAGCTGCAGCACCACTACGACGCGGTGATCTTCTCCACCGGCGCCGACAAGGACCGGGCGCTGGACATCCCCGGCATCGACCTCGCGCAGAGCCACGGCGCCGCGGACTTCGTGTACTGGTACGACGGCTACCCCGAGGCGGCCCGCGACTGGACGCTGGACGCCAAGGAAGTCGCCGTGATCGGCGCGGGCAACGTGGCACTGGACGTGGCGCGGGTGCTCGCGAAGCAGGCCGACGACCTGCTGAGCACCGAGATCCCGGACAACGTCTACCAGGGCCTGAAGAACTCGCAGGTCACCGACGTGCACCTGTTCGCCCGCCGCGGTCCCGCGCAGGCCAAGTTCACGCCGCTGGAGCTGCGCGAGCTCGACCACCAGCCGGGCGTGGAGCTCATCGTGCACCCGGAGGGCTTCGAGCTCGACGAGGCCAGCGAAGAGGCCATCCGCGGCAGCAACCAGGTCAAGACCATCGTCAAGACCTTCCAGGATTGGGCGCTGCGGGACCCGAAGAACGACACCCCGCGCCGGCTGCACTTCCACTTCCTGCGCGGCCCCGTCGAGGTCCTCGGCACCGACCGCGTCGAGGGACTGCGCACCGAGGTCATGGAACTCACCGGCGACGGCAACGTGCGCGGCACCGGCGAGTTCGAGACCACCCCCGCGCAGGCCGTGTACCGCGCGGTCGGCTACCTGAGCTCCCCCGTGCCGGACATCCCGTTCGACCACGGCACGGGCACCGTCCCGAACGAGGGCGGCCGGGTGCTCGACCTCGACGGCGACCACATCAGCGGCGTCTACACGACGGGCTGGATCAAGCGCGGCCCCGTCGGCCTCATCGGCCACACCAAGGGCGACGCGCTGGAGACCATCAACAACCTGCTGTCCGACCTGGACTCGATGCCCTCCGCCGAGGAGCCCGACCGCGACAGCGTGCTGCGGCTGCTGGAGGACAACGGCGTCCGCTACACCACCTGG
Source organism: Saccharopolyspora sp. NFXS83 (assembly GCF_026241095.1). GTDB lineage: Bacteria > Actinomycetota > Actinomycetes > Mycobacteriales > Pseudonocardiaceae > Saccharopolyspora_C. Next base: position 17,564 of record NZ_JAPFGB010000008.1, read on the forward strand.
GACGGCTGGAACCTGCTCGACGCGCACGAGCAGGCCCTCGGCGAGGCCCAGGGACGCGAACGCATCAAGGTCGTCGAACGCGACGAGATGATCGAGATCTCCCGCAAGGACGGCTGAGCCCCGCGCTCCCGAACGGCCCGCCGGTGCCCCGGCGGGCCGTTCTTCGCGTTTCAGGGGCGCGTCAACGGCGGCGGTGGACCGAAACGGTGACCGACGCCGTGATCGGGAAGGCGTCGGGCAGCGCCGCGATGCGTTCCGGGAGGGCGTCGGCCGAGTGCCAGGCGTTCGGGCCCATGCCGACGATCGTGGCGATCTCCGCGCGGTCCAAGCGCAGCGGGAACTCGCGGACCGATGACGCCACCGGCTCGAAGTGGCCCGCGAGCTGGTCGGCGAGGCGCTGGGGTTTGCGCTCGTCGACGCTGAGCAGGTCCAGCGCGGACACCAGTTCGGCCAGGTGCCCGGCGTTCGGGGTGATCACCACCAGGTGCCCGCCCGGTCGCAGCGCGCGATGCGTCTCGGCGGGGTTTCGCGGGGCGAACACGTTCAGCACCGAGCCGATCGCCGCGTCGCGCACCGGCAGCGCCTGCCAGGCGTCGGCGAGCACCGCCGACGCGCGCGGGTGCGCCTTGGCCGCGCGGCGGGAGGCGTACTTGGAGACGTCCAGCGCGAGGCCCACCTCGCCCGGCAACCGCTCCAGCACGTGCGCCAGGTACTGCCCGGTGCCCGCGCCGAGGTCCAGCAGCGGCCCGCCGGGGTGCACGTCGGCGGTGTGCTCGGCGAGCGCGTCGGCGATCGGGGCGTAGTGCCCGGCGGTCAGGAAGTCCGCGCGGGCGGCGACCATCGCGGCGGTGTCGCCCGGACCGGGTGCGCCGCGCCCGCCCAGCAGGCTCGCGTAGCCCTGCTTCGCCAGGTCGAACGCGTGGTTCGCGGGGCAGCGCAAGGTGCGATCGGCCGGTTCCAGCCCACCACCGCAGTGCGGGCACGCCAGCAGCCGCGCGACTTCGTCCAACACTCGTTCCCGCCTCCCGCGCCGAAGTCTAGGCGGCACCGCCGGTGCGCTGAGCAGCGCCGTGGCGGGCGCGTGCCGCCGCCGCCCGGTGGGCACACTGCGAGTGCGGGGAAGGAGGCGAGCGATGGGCTCCTGGTTCTGGGCGCCGGAGTACCGGCAGGCACGGGCGGTCTGCGCGCACCTGGTCGCCGCCATCTACCTGCTCGGCTTCGTCAACGCCGTGCGCCAGTTCCGCCCGCTGGCCGGGGAGCACGGGCTCACCCCGGCGCCCCGGTTCCTGCGGGCGGTGGGTTTCCGCCGCAGCCCCAGCCTGTTCCACCTGCGCTACTCGGACCGCTCGCTCGGCGCGGTGGCGTGGACGGGCGTGCTGCTGAGCTCCGCCGCGCTGCTCGGCGTGGTGAGCGCGCTACCGCTGTGGGCGTGGACGCTGGTGTGGCTGGTGATGTGGGTGCTGTACCTGTCGATCGTCAACATCGGCCAGATCTGGTACGGCTTCGGCTGGGAGTCGCTGCTGCTGGAGGCCGGGTTCCTGGTGGTGTTCCTGGGCCCCGCGCACACCACTCCCCCGGCGCCGGTGCTGTGGCTGCTCTGCTGGCTGCTGTTCCGCGTGGAGTTCGGCGCCGGGCTGATCAAGCTGCGCGGCGACTCCTGCTGGCGAGATCTGACGGCGCTGCACCACCACCACGAGACGCAGCCGATGCCCGGCCCGCTCAGCCGCTTCTTCCACCGGTTGCCGGGTCCGCTGCACAAGGCCGAAGTGCTGGCGAACCACGGGACGCAGCTGGTGGTGCCGTTCGCGCTGTTCGCGCCGCAGCCGGTGGCGAACGTGGCGGCCGTGCTCATCGCGATCACCCAGTGCTGGCTGCTGCTCAGCGGCAACTTCGCGTGGCTGAACCTGATCACGATCGCGCTGGCCTTCTCAGCGATGGACGACCGGCTGCTGCGGTTCACCGTCCCCGAGACGCGGGATTCGCCGCTGTGGCACCAGGCCCTGGTGCTGGCGGTGACGGCGGGGATGGTGCTGATCGCCCACCACCCGGTGCGCAACATGCTCGGCAAGCACCAGGTGATGAACCGCAGCTTCAACGCGCTGCACCTCGGCGGCACCTACGGCGCGTTCGGCACCGTCACCCGCACCCGCTACGAAGTCGTCATCGAGGGAACTTCCGACCGCAGCGGGGAATCCGGCTGGCGAGAGTACGAATTCCCCGGCAAACCAGGAGATCCGAAGCGCAGACCGCCGCAGGTCGCGCCGTACCACCACCGGCTGGGCTGGCTGCTGTGGTTCGTCGCCATCGCCCCGAACTACGGCCGCTCATGGCTGCCCGCACTCCTGCGCGCACTGCTGCGCGGTGATCACCGGATCGGACGACTGCTGCGCCACGACCCCTTCCCCGACGAACCGCCCGCCCGAGTCCGCGTCCGGCTCTACCGCTACCGCTTCGCGGATCGGGACCAGCACCGGTCCGGGGCTTGGTGGATCCGCGAACCGGCCGGGGAACTGATCCCCGCGACGTCGGTGGCCGACCTGCCCGGCTGAGGGTCAGTCCTGAACGTCGACGCCGTTGATGACGACGGCGTCCGGGACGCCGGTGGTCAATTCGGCGATCTCGCGGCGCTTGCTCTCGAAGGTCTTCATCCCGTTCAGGGAGAGCGTGCCCAACACCGTGCTGGCAGAGGTCGGCTGACCGTTGGCGAAACGCAACGTCACGCTCGGGTACGAGGACTCCGGCATCGTCAGGTAGCCGCGGAGGTGGCGCGGCAGGGAGAAGGTCTCATCGGTCCAGCCGTCGCCCGATGCGTCGCCTCGCGGGCGGCACGACAAGACCACGGCGTGCAGGTTGTTCCCGCAGCTGCTGCCGTTGTAGAAGCCTTGTTCTGCCAGGTGGACGAACTCGTTGACCGCGCACGGCGCCAGCGACCGGTCCAGGAGCACCTGGATGGCGCCCGTGTTGGTGCTGATGGTGGCCCGCACGAGGCCTTTCGCGGGAACCTGACCGCTGTCCGGGGCCGTCACCGTCCCGGTCGGCGTATCCCGATTCCCCCGGTACTCGCACGTGACCTTGTCGGGCAGCGGCTCCGGTCGCTTCGGAAGGGGCGCGAACGCCTCAAGAGCCGGCGCTTCCCCGGTCGTCGGCTCCGGTGGAGCGACATCGCCGCCGCCGGGCAAGTGCGAGATCACGAAGTAGGCGGCGAACGCAATCACACCGAGGCCGACCACCCGCCGCGCTCTGCGCCCCCGCTTTCGCGGTGGATTTCCGGCAACTCGGGCAGGTCCTCCCGGGTGGGAGCCGGAAGCGGCCGGGTGCGCGGGCCCTCCGATGGGCGGCCGGGCCTCGTGCCTCCGGGAAGTCCGTTCCGGTGCGGGGTCTTCGACGGCGATGTCGCTGCGCACGACGGTCTTCACGGTCGGCGACGCGCCGCTACCGACGCGTTCCAGCGCTGCTCGCGCAGCGGTCGCGACGAAGCCGACGTCGTCCGCGGCGAGCCCCCGCAGCGCCGTGCGGGCGGCTCCCGACGAGCCGGTGCCGTCCGCTCTCAGCAGCTCGGACAGCTCGCCCACGACCGCCAGCCGCACCGCCGGGAGCGTGCTGCGCAGGGCTTGGGCGAACTCCGGCGGGAGGTCGGTCGCCGCCGCGCTCGCGGCCACGATCAAGCGCCCCTGGAACTGGCTGTCCAGGCCCGGAGTCTGGGGTTTGCCCGCGGCTTCGACGTGTTCGTAGATGAAGTCGTAGAGCTCGTCCACGTCGATCAGGCCGTCGCCGTTGCGGTCCGCGCCACCGGTGCGCAGACCTTCGACCAGAGCTCCGGTGAACACCGACGGCCTGGCGGTCCCCAGGACCGTCGGGTCGGTCACGCCCGACTCGAACGAGTACTCCAGCGCCGACGAGGACGTCATGACCGCGCTGCCGCGCCCGCCCAGCTGCGAGAGGACGCCGACGCTCTCCCCCGCGCGATGAGTGGATCCGGGCGGGAACGCGCCCGCGAAGCAGCAGTCCAGGACGACCACCACCCGTCGGGACCTGGTGTTGTCCATCTGGTTGCGGACGAACTGGGCGCTGACCGCGGTCGCGTTGAGCCGGTCGTGGCGCGAGTTGGTCATCGCCAAGTGCAGCTGACCGAAGTCGTCCCTGATCCCGTGCCCGGAGACGTACAGCAGCACCAGGTCGTCCAGCCAGGCCGCCGCGAACAAGTCCTCGATCGCCAGGTTCGCCTCGTGCGCGGGCGGATCGTGCAGCGCCTCGACCTCGTAGCCGCCGACGGCCGGGTCGGCGAGCACCTCGGCAAGCGCCTCGGCGTCGGCACGCGGCGCCCGCAACTGCCGGAAGGTGGCGTCGGAATAGCCGTCGGTGGCGATGAGCAGCGCCCGGCCCTTCCCGGTCATGTCACCACCCCGCATTCAGTTCGCGTCAACGAGAGCCGCGATAGAGAGTAGCGAACTCGTCACGATGAGTGTCGATCTCGGGGTTCCGCACGGGCCGCGGCAAGAGCCGCTCCCGGCCGGGGCCGAAGTGCCGCGAGGTCGTCGGGCGCGCAGCACGACGACCTCGCGGCACGTGCGGTCTCACCAGGACGGGCGCAGCGGCATCCCCGAGCGGCCCTCGTCCAGGCGCACCCCGAGCATCTGGTGCAGCTGGATGTTGTTGAGCTCGAAGCCCAGCCGCGACCCCGCCATGTAGAGCCGCCAGATCCGCGCCCGCGCCGGGCCGACCTCGTCCACCGCCTCGTCCCAGTGCGCCTCCAGGTTCGCGCACCAGTCCCGGAGGGTCAGGGCGTAGTGCTCGCGCAGGTCCTCGGTGTGGCGGACCTCGAAACCGTTGTCGTGCATCGCCGACATCAGCGTCCCCGGCCCCTCCAGCTCGCCGTCGGGGAACACGTAGCGGCCGATGAACTTGCCGGGTTTGGAACCGCGAGTGCCGTCGGGCCGGGTGATGGAGTGGTTCAGCAACCGGCCGCCGGGGCGCAGCTTCTCGCGCAGCGACGAGAAGTACGCGGGCAGCTGTCCGAGTCCGATGTGCTCGGTCATGCCGATGGAGCTGATCGCGTCGAAGTCCGACTCCGGCACGTCCCGGTAGTCCAGGTGCCGCACCTCGGCCAGGTCGGCGAGGCCGCGGTCCACGATGGCCTTCTGCGCCCACTGCGCCTGCTGCAGCGACAGGGTCACGCCCAGCGCGCGCACTCCGTAGTGCTCCGCGGCGTGCATCACCATGCCGCCCCAGCCGCAGCCGACGTCGAGCAGCCGCATGCCTTCGCCGAGACCGAGCTTGCGCGCCACCAGGTCGTGCTTGGTGTACTGCGCCTCCTCCAGGCTGGAGCCCGCCTCCGGGTACACGGCGCAGGTGTAGGCCATCGACGGGCCCAGCACCCACTCGTAGAACCGGTTCGACACGTCGTAGTGGTACGAGACGGACTTGCTGTCGCGCAGCTTCGAATGCCGCAAGCCGCCGCGCGGCCGGTACTCCTCCGGCGGCGGGCCCACCGGCCACCACAGCCGTTGCGCGGCGAGCCGGGCGAGCAGGTCGATCTTCGTGCGGGTCGGCACCTCGCCGATCGCGATGTCCGGGAAGCGGGACAGCGCCTCGTGCATGTCGCCGTGCACTTCCAGCGCCCCGGTGACGTAGGCCCGGACCAGGCCGAGCTCGTCCGGGGAGGCCGCCAGGTGCGACAGCGCCAGCGGAGACCGCAGCTCCAGCACGATGTCCGCTCCGGCCCGTCCCGCGCGGCTGCCGTCGTAGGCGCGGAACTCGACGTCGAGCCCGTCCCCCAGGATGCGCGGGAACACCTCTGCCCAACCCATGTTCGGTTCTCCTCCCTACCGACCCCTACCGCTTGCCGACGCACTTCTCGTACAGACCGGGAAGCCGGTCGCCGGGGTCGTATCGCTGCTTCAGCTTGTCGTAGGCGGGGCGGTTGTAGAGCCGCCAGAACTCCTCCGGCTCGTAGAACGAGTCGGAGTACAGCGACTTGTGCCCGTCCAGTTCGCCGACGACGTCTTCGATGGCGCGGTTGTACTCGCCCGGCGCGTCCCCGGGCCTGGTGTCGACCGCGGACCAGAAGCCCACGTTGACGTAGAGCGTGTCCGGGTCCATCGGGTAGAGCGACCAGCCCTGCGGGTCGCGCAGCCGCACCGGGCACAGCCAGATCGGTTCGATGCCGATCTCGCGGTGGAAGAACTCCAGGAACTCCGGCAGCCGCCGCACCGGGATCTCGACGTCCTGGATCACCGGTTCGCTGCCCGCCGCTCCCCTGCGGCGGGCGAGGCGGTCCGAGAGCCCGACCTTGCGGTCCCAGGCCACGATGCGGCGGTAGACGTCGGAACGCCGGTACTTGCGCGGCCACACCGCGCGGACCGCGGGGTTCTGGACGCCGAACGCGCGGGAGCACCAGAACCAGTCGGTGTCCCAGCGCCACAGGTAGTCGTGGGTGCGCAGGTGATCGGTCTGGCGCTCGCGCAGCGAGCGGTAGTAGATCCGCTGTCCGGTGTAGTCGCTGGTCTCGGGCGCCTCGGCGACGTAGGTGCCGACGGTGAGGTACTGCTCGTCCGCGGCGAACACCGTGCCGTCGATGAAGTCCACGCGGTGGCCTTCGAAGGCGCGGTCCCGGCAGATCTCCTCGATGGCCGCGGCGCACTCCTCGGCGGTGGAGAACCGGACGTGGCGCAGCCGCACGTAGGGCTCGGTGCGTTCGACCTCGACTTCGAGGCGCAGCGCGTAGCCGAGGGTGCCGTAGGAGTTCGGGAAGCCGCGGAACAGGTCGGCGTGCTCGTTGTCCGGCCGGGCCAGCACGACCTCGCCGGAGCCGGTGAGGATCTCCATCTCGCGCACCGATTCGTGCGGCAGACCGCTGCGGAACGAGCCGGCCTCGATGCCGAGCCCGGCGACGGCGCCGCCGAGGGTGATCGTCTTGAGCTGCGGGATGACCAGCGGCATGTGCCCGGTGGGCAGGTGCGCGTCGACGACGGTCTCGTAGGTGGCCATGCCCTGCACCTGCGCGGTGCGGGTGCCCGGGTCCACTGAGAGCACCCGGTTGAGCCTGCCGACGTCGAGACCGGTGGTGGCGGAGTCGCGGAACCGGAACAGGTTGGAGGTGGGCTTGGCCAGCCGCACCTGCTGTCCGGGCGGGATTTTCGCGTATTCGTCGACCAGGGCGGCGACCTCGTCGGAGTGGTCGGCTGGCACTGCTCCCGAGATTCCCGGATCGACTCCCATGCGTCCGACCATATGGCGCCGACGGGGTCGCGGCATCCCACTTCCGGGAGCTCGCGGCGCTGCAACCGCCCGAACGGCCGGTCAAACCACCCAAAACACGAGCGGCTCACCCACGCCCCGCACAACGGCAACAAGTTGCGTCACGCAACTGATTTCGCAGGTCATCCGCCCCGGCGATCACCGGCCGGAACGGCCTCGCCAAGGCCTTGCGCGAGCCGCGGACCAGCCCGGTTGCTCCGTTCGAGCGATATTGATCACAACGGCCGCCGGGGCCGCCCGATCGGCCCAGCCCGTAAGCACCCGGCCACGCAGCGTCGATGCCGGCGGAGCCGTGGGCGGGCCCCGAACGCCCGCCCACGAACCGCCGGTCGTCACCGCTTCGGGACGACACCCGAGCAGGTCAGGAAGTCGGTGATGCCGAACTCCTGGCCGACGCCACCGACGGTCGGCTCCCACCTCGGGAACACCGACAGGTAGGACGCCGGGTCGGACTGCAGCATCCCGATCAGCGTCTCGGCGACGATCCGCCCGCCGACCGGGCCCAGCCGCCTGCCCGCGTGCAGGACCTCGGCCTCCTTGAGCACGCAGAGGTAGATCGGCCCCTCGCTGTCCAACTCCTCGTCGGTCAGCGGGATCTCGCCGATCTTGCGCGCCACGTCCTGCCCCGACGGCAGCTGCTGGGTCTCGCTGCGCAGCAGGTTGCGCACCACCAGCGAGCCGAGCTGCGAGGCAGCGCACCCTCCACCGCGCCCGGCACCGCCCGCCCCGGCAGGTCCAGCGACCTGCGGTTGAGCTTCGCCTCCAGGCGCTTCGCCCGCGCCGCCTTGATCTCCGGGTCCAGCTGGAAGAAGTACCGCCAGTCCACGGCGTGCTCCGGCCGCACCGGACCGCCCCGCAGGTCCGTGCGCGGCTCCTCCGCGGCCTCCGGGTCGAGCGGGAACAGGTCCGCGACGAAGTGCTCGTTGACCCGGTACCGCGAGCGGATCGTGGAGTGGCCGAACCGGTAGGCCGCGACCGCGAACTCCACGGGGATGAACGGCCGTTGCACGTCGTAGAAGCGCAGGCCGTTCTCGTCGATGTCCTCGATCAGCTGCTCACCGACCACCAGCGGCAGGAACTCGTGGTGCAGGATCCACTGGTAGTGCCAGCGGGTGATCTGCTGGCAGATCGCCGTAGTAGTCGCCCAGGTCGAGCAGGTCCTCCAGCCGCGCGCCCGCCACGTCGTCCGGCGGCGGCGCCGGCTGGGCCGGGAAGCCGGTGCCGAACACGTCGGTGATCTGGCCGGAGCGCAGATCATCCACGACGCGGTCGTGGAACTTGATGAACGCCAAGTGCATTTGCGCCAGGAGCAGGCTCTCGTCGCTGCGCGGATCACCGATCAGCGCGATGTCCTCCTTGGTCCGGGCGAAATCATGGCCACCGGGATCCGAGGCGAGTTTCGTACCGCTGGATTCGGGATCGTAGAGATATTCGTTGACCACCGGACCACCGCCGTAGCGGGTGTCCAGGTCAAGCCGCGGCGGCCGGAAACCGCGCAGCGCGTTCGGGTCGACCTCCTGCCCGAGCATGCTCGTCGGGTCGAAGGTGACGTTGTGGTCCACGAACTGGCCGAAATAGGCGAACTCCGAGTCGAGCACGGTGCTCTGCTGCTCGTCGAGGGTCTCCCCGCCGTCGACCTTCCCACCGGGCCAGGCCGAATTCCTCGGCCATCGGCAATCCGGTGGGTTCTCGCGGCGGAACCGTCGGGAACAGCGGGCCGAAACGCCCGCCCGCCGATTCGTTCCCGGGTGCCACGTACTGACCGCGTCCCCGCTGACCGTGTGATGCCGTGAGCCGAACCCCCGTTGCGTGAATGCGCCCCCGGCTCCGGGCACGGCTCGCCCAGGACATTCGCGCACGATTCGACGGAACCGATCACGAGAAACCGGCCGGAATCGGTCGGTGCGATCAGCAGAAGCGCCGTCGAGCGGGGTGGACGATTCCTCCCCAGATGTCCGCCGGTGCCGGTGACCCCGTTTCCCCCACGGGTTCGGCGAGATCGTCGACCTCGCCGAACCCGAAGCTAGAGGTGCCGCGAGAACGTCGGCAACCGAACCCGCTCGGGACCGCTCGAACAGAGCAGCCACTCCGGCACTGACTCCGCTCAGCGAGCGCGACGCAAGGCGTAGGCGCGCAATCCGCGGAAGCTCTGCACCTTCGTAGGTCCGATCGAGGTCAAGGAATAAGCGGGGTGTGAGCGCAGCGAGGTGGCGAGCTCCCGATCCACCAAGGCCGACGCCGGCCGCGCCACCGAGGTGAGCCTGCTGGCGATGTTCACCGTCGAGCCGTACACGTCGCCGAACCTCGCCAGCACCGACCCCTGCGCCAGGCCGATCCGCAGCGGCGGCAGCTTGCCCGCGCCGGTGATCCGCTCGTTGAGCGTCAACGCGATCTCCGCCGCGTCGGCCGCCGCATCCGTCACGAACAGGACCTCGTCGCCGACCGTCTTCACGATGCGCCCGCGGTTCTCCGCGACGACGCTGGTCGCCGACTCCTCGAACTCGTCGATCAGACCGGCCAGCTCGACCTCGCTGAAGTCGCGGATCAAGCGCGTGTACCCCACCAGGTCGGCGAAGCCGATCACCTGCACGTGCTCGTCGGCGGCACCGCCGCGCTCGGCGAGCTCCCGGGACGCCGTCGCCGCGAGGTGCCGGCGCCACACGTAGCCCTGCAACTCCTCCATCACCGGGGTGATCGCCTCGGCGAACTGCGCGGTGACGTCCAAGTCCTGGGCGAACCGGTCGCCGAGCACCGCCCGGAAGATCCCGACCTGCCACTCGGCGAGCCGCGACATCGTCTGCGCGAGAGTCCGCGCGACCGCGGTCTCCACCTCGCTGGTGATCACCTCGGCGGAGACCAGCTGCACGAGCGTCCGCACCGCCCGCACGTCCGCGTCGGTGAACAGCACCTCGTCGTCATCGACGTGGGCGAAGCCCATCGCCTGCCAGAGCCGTTCCGCGCGTGCGAGATCGATCTCCGCCTTCGCCGCCACCTCCGCCTTCGTGTAGCGGAACTCGCCGCCTAGCAGCGCCTTCTCCACCTCGGGGCCGAGCGGGTGCACCGCAGGGCCGCGAGGCGCGTCCTCATCGTGAGGTCCGGACAACGAGCACATCGCAATCCGCCCGGCGGGAGACCTCGGAAGGCACCGACCCGAGCAATCGGCCTTTGAGCGTGTTCAGGCCCCTGCTACCCACGACCAGCAGATCCGCGTCGGCCTTCTCGGCCGCCTCGACCAGCGACGTCACCGGAGCGCCCACCAGCGCCACGGTCTCCACTTCGGGAGCACCGGCCTGCCTGGCGTGGTCCGCCGCCTCCAGCAGCGTCTGCTCCGCGGGCGCTGAGCCGATCACCTGGAATGCCTCGCCACCCAGCTCGTCCTGGGCGTGCTCGACCTCCCGGTCGCTGCTCGGGTAGTAGGCGCACACGATGACCAGTTTGGCCGACGTGTCCGCCGCGACCGCCGCCGCCTTCGACACGGCCCGCAGCGAAGGGGGCGACCCGTCGGTTCCGACAACGACACTGCGGTAGCTCGACATCTGCAGATCACCCTCCGTTGCGTGACGCACGCATCCGCGCGGACGTGAACACTAACGACCGTCCGGCCTACTCGTCACGCAATTCGGACGAGGACTGCGGAAGGTTCAAGTCGCATCCCGAATCGTGATCTCGATCGATCATCGTGCGGGTCGACAATGGACGACCGGAAACATCGTCGTGCCCCACAAACCTGCGGGGTTGATCAAGAGCGTACGTTTCGCCGCAACCTACGGCCCCGCTAGGAGGACGCGATGGCAGTACCTGGGCTCAGCCCTGGAAGAGGAATGCTGCGGCGCAAGCCCATCGACTCGATCACCACGGACGACGGCGAATCGGGCACCGGGCTGCAACGCACGCTGGGCCTGTGGCAGCTCACGGCCATCGGCGTCGGCGGCATCATCGGGGCGGGGGTCTTCTCGCTGGCGGGGGCCGTCGCACACGGCAAAGCCGGTCCCGCGGTGCTGATCTCATTCCTGATCGCCGGCATCGCCAGTGCCGCGGCGGCGTTCTCCTACGCGGAATTCGCCGGAATGATCCCGAAAGCCGGATCCGCCTACACCTACGGCTACGCGGTGCTCGGCGAGATCGTCGGCTGGTTGATCGGCTGGGACCTGCTGTTGGAGTACACCGCCATCGCGTCCGTCGTCGCGATCGGCATCTCCGGCTACTTCAACGAACTGCTCGGATTCCTGCACATCGACCTGCCGCTGTGGATGGTCGGCGCCCCCGGCACCGAAGGCGGCGACGCTCCACCCGGCAGCTACAAGGTCAACCTGTTCGCGATGCTGCTGTGCCTGCTGATCGCGTTCGTGCTCAACCAGGGGATGAAGAGCGCGGCCAAGTTCGAGACCGCGCTGGTCTACCTCAAGGTCGGCGTCGTGCTGCTCGTGGTGATCGTCGGCGCGTTCCACATCAACGCGGGCAACTACACGCCGTTCTTCCCGTTCGGCATCGGAGGCGCCGTCACGGGCGCGGCCACCGTGTTCTTCGCGGTCTTCGGCTACGACGCGATGAGCACCGCCGCCGAGGAGTCCAAGGACTCCCAGAAGCACATGCCCAAGGCGATCCTGTACTCGCTGATCATCTCGATGGTGCTGTACGTGCTGGCCTGCCTGGTGCTCACCGGCATGATCCCGTACCAACAGATCAGCGAGGAGAGCGCGTTCGCCACCGCCTTCGCCGACGTCGGCCTGCCCGTGGTGGGTGCGATCATCGCCGTGGGCGCGATCCTGGGCATCCTGACCGTGCTGTTCACCTTCATGCTCGGCGCCACCCGCGTCGGCTTCGCCATGTCCCGCGACGGGCTGCTGCCGAAGTGGTTCTCCCGGACCCACCCGGTGCGCAAGGTGCCGTCCCGGTTCACCTGGCTGATCGGCATCGTCTCCGCCGTGTTCGCCGGGCTGCTGCCCATCGAGGAGGCCGCCGAGCTGACCAACATCGGCATCCTGCTGGCGTTCGTCGTGGTCTGCGCCGCGGTGATCGTGCTGCGCTACAAGCGGCCCGACCTTCCGCGCGGCTTCCGCACGCCGGGCATGCCGGTCGTGCCGCTGGTCGGCATCGTGTTCTCGCTGTGGCTGGTGACCTTCCTGGCGCCGGAGACCTGGCTGCGGTTCGGCCTCTGGTTCGTGATCGGCCTGATCGTGTACGCGGCGTACGGCTACCGCCACTCCCGGATGAACCAGCGGTCCGACGACGCGTCATGAGTCGACGATCACCTGATCAGTGCCGGTGACGGTGCACTGCGTCACAGCGTGCGCGGGTACCCGAGATCTAGGGTTGCCGGTGCCGCCGGGTCGGGCGGCACCGGTGCGGACCGGCCGAGAGCGCTCTGGCCGGGCCGGTCCTCAACGTCGAGGGGTGTGCGCTGTGACGCGTGTCCGCGAACTGAGCCCGTACGTCGAATTGCACCGCAAGCAGTGGCGAGAGCTCAGCGACTCGCTCCCGCTTCCCCTGTCGCATTCCGAGCTCGCGGCGCTGCGCGGTCTCGGCGAACCCGTCGACCTCGACGAGGTCGCCGACGTGTACCTGCCGCTGTCGCGGCTGATCAACCTCCAGGTGGCGGCGCGGCAGCGGCTGCACGACAGCACCACCACGTTCCTCGGGGAGACGGCGCCGAAGGTGCCGTTCGTGATCGGCCTCGCCGGCAGCGTCGCCGTCGGCAAGTCGACCACCGCGCGCATCCTGCGCACGCTGCTGGCCCGCTGGCCGGACCACCCGCAGGTCGACCTGGTCACCACCGACGGGTTCCTGCACTCCAAGGCCGAACTGGTGCGGCGCGGCATCATGCACCGCAAGGGCTTCCCGGAGAGCTACGACCGGCGGGCGCTGCTGCGGTTCGTCACCGCGGTCAAGTCCGGCGCCGAAGCCGTGAGCGCTCCCGTGTACTCGCACCTGGCCTACGACATCCTGCCCGGCGAGGAGCAGGTGGTGCGGCAGCCGGACATCCTCATCGTCGAGGGCCTCAACGTGCTCCAGCCCGGCCCGAGCCTCGCCGTGTCGGACCTGTTCGACTTCTCGATCTACGTGGACGCCCACACCGACCACATCGAACGCTGGTACACCGATCGGTTCCTGGCGCTGCGCGGCACCGCCTTCGCCGACCCCGATTCGCACTTCCACCACTTCGCCGACCTCTCCGACGAGGACGCCCGCACCGAGGCCAGCCACCTGTGGCACACCATCAACCGGCCGAACCTGGTGGACAACATCCTGCCGACCCGCCCCCGTGCCACGCTGGTCCTGCGCAAGGACTCCGACCACACCATCAACCGCGTCCGGCTCCGCAAGCTCTGAGTGGTTCCGCGCGACGAGCGCCAGCAGCGGAACCTCAGCGCCCGTCTGCGATCTTGTCCTGTTCTGCGTCTTGTCAGCGGCGCCAGCCGCTGAGCGACCGGCAACGCAGACCGAGTTCACGGACAGGCTCTCGGCGGCTCCGTGCGGATCGGTCCGCGGCCTTCCCGCGAGGGCGGTCGTGCCGTGGGGCGATACCGGGTCTCAGCGCGGCGCACCGAGACGGCGCGCGGCCTCGACGACTCCCGCACGCCGCCGGGCGAGCTCGTCCGGGTCGTCCGGATCGGCGCCGGTGAGCATGCGCGCCAGCTGCGGCACCGAGTACCACCACGCGGCGAGCGCGATGAGCAGGAACACCAGGTGCGCCGGGTCGAGTCCGCCGTCGAGCGCGCCGTCGCGCTGCGCGACGGCGAACGCCCGCACCTTGCGCCGGTAGTGCTCGGCGCGGTTCTGCTCGTCCGCCGCGGGGCCGCCGGCCAAGCCCTCCCACTGCAGCAGCCGGGCCAGTTCCGGGTGCGCGGCGTAGTAGTCGAAGGTCCGGCCGGCGAACTCACCGATGTCGGACAGGTCGTCGTCACCGCGGGCGACCTCCGCGGCGAGCTCGTCGAGCTCGTCGGCGAGCACCGTCTCGAACAGCGCCTGCTTGTCGCCGAAGTACTTGTAGAGGCGTTCCTTGTTGATGCCCGCGCGGGCCGCGATGCGCGCCATCGTGGTGCCGTCCGGGCCGCGTTCGGCGAACTCGGCGGTCGCCGCCTCCTTGAGCCGACGCCGGGTGCCCTCGGTGTCCCAGGCCATGATCCGCAGCTTAATCGCTGGTCCGGCGGCGGCCCGCTGACACCCGGGCGACTCCGGCCGCAGCGTTGCGGCTCTCCCGGCCCGAGCGCTACGCTCAATTCCAACTGCAACGTTGGAGTTGTGGATGGCTTCCGAGGAGATCGAGATGAACGTCGACATAGCGGACAAGGCGATCGCGGTGACCGGGGCCGCCGGAGGGATCGGCCGCGCCCTCGCGCTCGGCCTCGCCGCCGACGGCGCGCGGGTGGCCGTGCTCGCCCGGGACCGGCAACGGGCCCAGCACGTCGTCGACGAGATCGCGCGGCTGCCGCACGCGCCCGCGGCGCTCGCCGTCGAGGCCGACGTCAGCGACGAGACCGCGGTCCGGGAGGCCGCCGCCACGCTCGACCGGGCGTGGGGCCGACTCGACGCACTGATCAACAACGCCGGGTGGATGCACCCCGCGAGCACGATCCTCGACCTCGACGTCGCGACGCTGCGGCGAGCGCTGGACTCGAACCTCGTCAGCGCGTACCTGACCACCAAGCACTTCGCGCCCCTGATGATCCGCGGTGGCGGAGGCCGCATCCTCTACCTCTCCAGCGCGGCCGGGGTGCAGTGCGGTCCGGGGATGAGCCCGTACGGCAGCGCCAAAGCCGGCGTGAACGTCCTGGCCAACGTCGCGCACCAGGAACTCGCCGACGACGGCATCCGCACCACCGCGCTCGCCCCGGGACTGACCTACAGCCCCGGCATGCGCGAGATCGTCGGCGACGAGCACCTGGGACGCGTCGCCGCGCAGTACCCCGGCGGCCGGATCGGCGAACCGGAGGACCTGGTGGGGCTGGCCGCCTTCCTGTGCAGCGATGCCGCCCGGCACCTCTCGGGCAGCACGATGTTCGTGCGACCGCCCGTCAACGGCTGAGGCGGCGGTGCAGGAGCAGGTGGAGTTGGACCGCCAGGCGCTCGGCGGGATCGGAGAGGTCCAGTCCGGTGATCTCGGCGGCCCGGCGCACCCGGTGCCGCAGCGTGTTCGGGTGCACGTGCAGCGCGGAGCTCGCGGCCCGCACGTCGCCGAAGTGCTCCAGGTACGCCAGCACCGACCGGGCCAGCGCGCCGGAGTGCTCGGCGTCGTGCTCGAACAACGCGTCCAGCCGCGGATCGCGGAACCGCTCGTTGCCGCCGAGCACGGTGAGCAGCTCGCTGAGCACCACGCGGGAGCGCACGTCGGCGATGGTGGCGACCTGGGTGTCCAGGTCGTGGCCCATCGCGTCCAGCACGCGGTCGGCCTCCGCGCGCGAGTGCGCCACCTCGTCCAGCGCCGCTACCACCGAGCCCACCCCGGCCTGCACCGCCGCCCGCAGGTGCTTCCCGGCGGCGGCCACGATCTCCCTGGTCATGCCCAGCACTCCGGGCATCGCGTGCGACGGGAGGTCCGGCAGCAGCACGTACACCCGCGAACTCAGCGTGGTCACCAGGGCGCTGCGCCGGTAGGCCGCGGCGTGCACCGAGATCAACCCGGTCATCTCGGTGCGCTCCAGCTCCAGCTCCGGCCGGTCCGACACACCGGCCCGACCGCGCAACGTGAACACCACGACCACCGCGGGCCGGGCCGCGTCGGCGCCGATGTCGCCCGCCACGCTCGCCGCGTCGACCTTGCCGTCGAGCAGCCCGATCAGCAGGTTCTCCCGCAGGCGGGGCGCGGCGCTGGCCTCCGCGCGCTGCCGGATCAGCTGCACCGCGGCCACCCGCGCCGCGCCGAGCAACGCCCGCCTGGAGCGCTCTTCGAGCGGAGCAGCGCCTTCCTGCACCCAGATCGTGCCCAGCGGTTGCGCGCCAGCGTGGATGCCGACCGCCATCCGGCGCCGGATGCCCAGGTCGGGGCGTTCGTCGACGCGCACGACCTCCTCGCCGGAGCGCAGCCGCTCGTACACGCCCCACTCGCGCAGCATCGCCAGGTACGGCTCGGGGCCGCGGCGGCCGAGGATGGACAGCCTGCGCAGCTCGTCCACGTCGTCGTCCGAGCGGGAGTAGGCGAGCACCCTGCTGGCGGTGTCCTCGATGCTCACGATGCCGTCGGTCATCGCCGCGACGGTCTGGGCCAGCGAGAACAGGTCGCCGAGGGACTCCCCGGCGTCGGCTTCGACGGTCAGCCGCGCGTTGTCGACGACCGAGCGCACCAGGGACTCCAACTGCTCCCAGCGCACCTCCGGCCACACCCCGAACAGCGCGATCCCGGCGTCGCGCGCGGCGTCGCGCAGGGCTCGCGCGTCCTGCTCGGTCTGCGTCTTGACGGCCACCGCCGTCGCGCCGTCCCGGCCCGCGGCCCGCACTTGGCGCAGCGCGGAACGGCCGCGGACGCCGATCACCAGCACCAGGTCACCGGGGTGCGTGGTGGAGTCCTCCTCCGGTTCCACGATCACCACGTCGCGCACGTCGGCGTCGAGTCCCGCCGGGGCGGCGAGCAGGTCGATCAGCGGCTCCCCGACGGCGACGAGCAGCTGCCGCAACGGTGCTCCCGGGCTCGCCGCCGGACCGCGCGGATCCTTGTTCAACCGAACAACACGCTCCCCTCAAAGATGGCTGATCGTACAGCCGCACATCGCCGTCGCGCTCCTAGTGTTCTGGGTAACCAGGAGCCATCGACGCGCAAGGAGGCGACAAGGCCATGGATGCCATCACCACCGTTCCGGCCCCCAGCAACGAACCGGTCAAGTCGTACGCCCCCGGATCGGCCGAGCGGGAGACGCTGCACAAGCGCATCGCCGAACTCGAATCCGAGCGCTTCGAGCTCACCTCCACCATCGCCGGCGTGCAGCGCATGGCGGGCGGTGACCGCTTCGACGTGGTGCAACCGCACCGGCACGCGCACGTGCTGGGCACCTCGGCCCAGGCCACCCGCGAGGACGTGGCCGACGCGGTGCGGGCCGCGAAGGAGGCCGCGCCGGGCTGGGCCGCGACCTCCTTCGACGAGCGCGCCGCGGTGCTGCTGCGCGCCGCGGACCTGCTGGCCGGGCCGTGGCGGGACACCATCAACGGCGCCACCGTGCTCGGGCAGTCGAAGTCGGTGCAGCAGGCCGAGATCGACGCGGCCTGCGAGTTCATCGACTTCCTGCGGTTCAACGTGCACTACGCGCGGCGCATCCTGGCCGAGCAGCCGAGCTCCGTGGCGGGCGAGTGGAACCGGATGGAGTACCGGCCGCTGGACGGCTTCGTCACCGCCATCACCCCGTTCAACTTCACCGCCATCGCGGGGAACCTGCCGACCGCTCCGGCGCTGATGGGCAACACGGTGGTGTGGAAGCCGACGCCGTCGCAGCAGCTCTCGGCGCACTTCACGATGCGCATGCTGGAGGCCGCGGGGCTGCCTCCGGGCGTGATCAACCTGGTCACCGGGGACGGGCAGGCCGTCAGCGAGGTCGCGCTGGGCGACGCGGACTTCGCCGGGCTGCACTTCACCGGGTCCACGGCCACGTTCAAGAAGCTGTGGCGCACCGTGTCCGACAACCTCGACTCCTACCGCAGCTACCCGCGCATCGTCGGGGAGACCGGCGGCAAGGACTTCATCGTCGTGCACCCCTCGGCCGATCCGGCACCGCTGGCGACGGCGTTCGCGCGCGGCGCGTTCGAGTACCAGGGGCAGAAGTGCTCGGCGGCCTCGCGCGCCTACGTGCCGCGGTCGATCTGGGAGTCGGGGCTGCGCGACGAACTCGCCGACCTCACCCGATCGATCAGCTTCGGCGACGTCACCGAATTCGGGAACTTCGGCGGCGCGGTGATCGACGCGCGCGCGTTCGCCAAGCACGAGGCCGCGCTGCAGCGGGCGCGCGGCACCGCCTCGGTGGAGGTCCTCGCGGGCGGCGGGTGCGACGACTCCGTCGGCTACTTCGTGGAGCCGACGGTGCTGGTCTGCTCGGACCCGGCCGACGAGGTGTTCACCACCGAGTACTTCGGGCCGATCATCGCGGTGCACGTCTACGACGACGCGCGGTACTCGGAGATCTTGGACGTCGTCGACTCCTCCAGCCAGTACGCGCTGACCGGGGCGGTGTTCTCCACCGACCGCGCCGCCATCGAACTGGCGCACCGGAAGTTGCGGCACGCGGCGGGGAACTTCTACGTCAACGACAAGCCCACCGGGTCGATCGTGTCGCGCCAGCCGTTCGGCGGGAGCCGGGCTTCCGGCACCAACGACAAGGCGGGCTCGATGTTCAACATCCAGCGGTGGACCAGCCCGCGGGCGATCAAGGAGACCTTCGTCGCGCCGACGCGGCTCGGCTACCCGCACATGGACTGATCCGCTCCCCCACGCATTCGAGGAGATCCGATGCTGCGCTCGGCATTGCTGGCTGCGGCGGGTTCGGCGAACGTGCGCCGGCTCGTGGAGGCCAATCCGCTGACGGGTCCGGTCGTGGACCGCTACGTCGCCGGGACGACCGCTCAGGACGCGGTCGAGGTGACCCGCACGCTCGCGGCGCGCGGACTGCACGTGAGCCTGGACCACTTGGGCGAGGACACCCGCGATTCCGGGCAGGCGGCCGACACCGTGAACGCGTACCGGGCGGTCCTCGGCTCGCTCAGCGACGAGGGGATTGCGGAACGGGCCGAGGTGTCGGTGAAGTTGTCCGCAGTGGGGCAGTTCCTGCCCAAGGACGGCGAGAAGATCGCGCTGGAGAACGCGCAGCTGATCTGCGAGGCCGCCGCGGCGGCGGGCACCACGGTCACCCTCGACATGGAGGACCACACCACCACGGATTCCACTTTGGACATCCTGCGGAACCTGCGGGTGGACTTCCCGTCGACGGGTGCGGTGTTGCAGGCGTACTTGCGGCGCACCGAGCAGGACTGCCGGGAGCTGGCCACCGCGGGCTCCCGGGTGCGGCTGTGCAAGGGCGCCTACGCCGAACCCACGTCGGTGGCGTTCCAGGAACGAGCCGAAGTGGACCGGTCCTACGTGCGGTGCCTGCGCATCCTGATGCGGGGCGCGGGTTATCCGATGGTGGCGACGCACGATCCGCGGATGGTGGCGATCGCGACCGACCTGGCCGCCCGCGCCCGGCGGGAGCCGGAGAGCTTCGAGTTCCAGATGCTCTACGGCATCCGCCCCGCCGAGCAGGTGCGGCTGGCCGACGACGGTCACCGGCTGCGGGTGTACGTGGCCTACGGCGACGAGTGGTACGGGTACTTCATGCGGCGGCTGGCCGAGCGTCCGGCGAACCTGGCGTTCTTCGCCCGCTCGCTGCTCGGCCGGGGCTGACCGGCAGCACCACCGAAGCGGGGCCGACCGGGCGATTCGCCCGGTCGGCCCCGCTTCGTCTCCGCCTCCGCTCAGCCTTTCGGACTACTCCGATGGCGCAATAGCCGAGACCAGCTGCCGCAAAACCAGCTCCGGCGGCCACCGCCACTCCCACTTCGACGTCCGGGCGACCAAGAAATCACCAATCAATTCATCAAGCCCCGAATCAATCATTTTGGCGTTTCGAAACCACTCGCCATCGATTCCATAATCGCAATACGCATCGCAACACGGCCACAATTGTCCGAATTACACAGAACATCAGATGGAGTAGCGCGAAGTTTCAGCGCTAGGCCGATTGTGCCGGCTTACCACACCGCCTCCGACTCGCCGGAGCACGGACGGCGGCCGTCGCTGAGGCGAACGGCAGACACCCGTCCCGGCGTTGAGCCGATGCCACCGTCGCACCTCCCGGAGCCCCTCCGAGTGATCAACCTCTCGGCAACCGCGGGGGCCTCCGACGGCCGAGGATCGGCGTGCTGACCACCACGTGGGCACCACGCTCGACTTTGGGGTGAGGAGGGGTCGTTACGACCTGGTATCGCGGTCTGCCAAACGGGTGATCATATTCGGGCCGCGGAACACGCCGAACAGCCCTCCGCCTTGCCGCCGGTTGCCGCACGCCCCGGAAAACCGGCTGCACAAGGGACCGCCGGTACGGTGAGTAACTATTTCCTGATCAACTACTCACGCCTGTCTTACCACCTCGGCAAGGTTTTTGGAATCTCCAAAAGGTGGACTTCGCCGGGTAACCTGACTCCCAAGTAATTCTTAGCCCCACGATCGGAGGCGCTGTGGGCGCGGCCGGTGCAACACTCGGCGAGTACACCAAAAAACAATTATCGAATCTATGCGATTCGGTCGGGATCGCAGATTCAACCCCTCTCGCCATGCTGGCAAAACTACTCGGAAAATCAGATTCGAGACCACTGTCCATGGTCCCAGCGTGGCCGTCGGACGTCGCCGACGACCACACTCCTGCCGAATTCTCACTGGCCGTCGACAACAGCGGACGATGCCGCATCCGCATGCTCGGCGAGACACCTCCGGACGGCGGGTCGAGCCTCGACCCCGGTGCCGCGGTCGCCCTGCTCGAAGAGCTCGCGGAGACCTACGGGCTTCCGCTGGACCGGTTCAACGCCGTCCGGGACCTGTTCCTCCCGGAGAACCCGTCCGGCCTGTTCACCCTGTGGTTCTCCTTCATCTTCGCCCCCGACGGCCCACCGGCGATCAAGGTGTACTTGAACCCGCTGGTGAGCGGCCGGGAGCGCGCGGGCGAACTCGTCGCCGAAGGCCTCGACAGGCTGGGCCTGACCGGCGCCTACGACACGATCCGGGAGAACGCGCTGCTGCGCGGCGAACTCGACCAGTTCACGTTCTTCGCCGTGGACATCTCCGACAGCCCGCAAGCCCGCGTGAAGGTGTACTTGAGCCACCACGCGGCGACCGCGGAGGCGGCGGCGCGGGCCGCCAAGGCCGTGCCGGACGTCGACCCGCAGCAGGTGATCGACTTCTGCCGGGACACCGGTGGCAACGCGGACTACTTCGAGGGCCGGCCGCTGATCTCCAGCTACGCGTTCTCCGGCGACGACACCGCGATCCCCAGCAACTACAGCATCTACGTCCCCATCCGCAGCTACGTGCCGGACGACGAAGTCGCGCGGGACCGGGTGTGGCGGGCGCTGCGGCGCCAAGGGGTGGACACCGGCATCTTCGAACAGGCGCTGTCGGCGGTCGCCCCTCGACCGCTGGCCGACGGGGCGGGGCTGCTGGCCCACACCTCGTTGCGGATCGGCGGCTCCCACTCGGGGGTCACGCTGTACCTCTCCTCGGAGGCCTACCAGAGCCCGTCGTACCCGCCGCGGTAACACCCCTCCCCCGCACCGCTCTCCCGAGCCCTGCACCCCAGTGCCGCGCCCCTGCCTTGAGGAGTCACCATGCTGGACTTCCCGACCACTTTGTCCGCCGTCGTCAAACCCGCCCCCGCGCTGTCCCGCGAGGAGCGGGAACGCGAGATCGAACGAGCGGGGTACAACCCGTTCAAGATCGACGCCCGCACCGTGAGCGTCGACTTCCTCTCCGACTCCGGCACCGGCGCCCTGTCCACCGCGCAGCGCGCCGCCGCCGAGCAGGCCGATGAGAGCTACGCCTGCTCGTCGAGCTGGTACAGATTCGAGGAATCGGTACGCGATCTGGTTCCGTACCAGCACGTCTTCCCCGTGCACCAAGGCCGCGCCGCCGAACGCGTCCTGTTCTCCTCGCTGCTCTCGCCGGGCCAGATCAGCATCAGCAACACCCACTTCGACACCACGCGCGCCAACGTGGAGATCGCCGGTGGCCGCGCGCTGGACCTCCCGTGCCCCGCCTCGTCGGACCTGGACTCGGACTTCCCGTTCAAGGGCGACATCGACCTGAGCGCGCTGGAGCGGACGCTGTCCGGGCCGGAGGGCTCGAAGGTCGGCATCGTGCTGATGACGATCACGAACAACGGGCTGGGCGGGCAGCCGGTCTCGCTGGCGAACATGACGGCGGCGGCCGAGATCGCCCGCCGCCACGGCGTGCCGTTCTGGCTGGACGCGGCGCGCTTCGCGGAGAACGCGTGGCTGATCACCCGCCGGGAACCGGGTTACTCGCACTGGGATCCGCGCGACGTGGCGCGCCGCGAGTTCGCCCTCGCCGACGGCTGCATGATCAGCTTGAAGAAGGACGGCCTCGGTCACGCCGGTGGCCTGCTGGCCATGCGCGACGACGCCTTGGCCGAGCGGTGCAAGGCGCTGGTGATCGCGGGCGAAGGGTTCGTCACCTACGGCGGGATCTCCGGGCGGGACCTGGAGGTCGTGGCGCAGGGCCTGCGGGAAGTGACCGACCCGCAGCACCTGGCGGGCCGGGAGAGCGCCGCGGCGCTGCTGGCGGAGCTGTCGCACCAGGCCGGGGTGAGCACGGTGCGCCCGTCCGGGATGCACGCGATCTACCTGAACGCGGGGCGACTGCTCACCCACCTGACGCCCGCCGAGTTCCCCGGCCACGCCTTGGCCTGCGAGCTCTACCGGCGGGGCGGAATCCGGGCGGCGGAGCTCGGTTCGCTCTACCTCGGCGAGCTCGACGACGACCTCCGGCTGCGCGAACCGGCTCCGTTCGAACTGGTGCGCTTGGCCATCCCGCGGCGCTCCTACGACGAGACGCACCTGCGCTTCGTCGGCTCCGTGCTGGACTCCATCGCGAAGGACCCGGAACAGGTGCCGGGCTACCGCCTCACCGAGGCCCCGCCTCTGCTCCGCCACTTCGACTGCAGGCTGAAACCCCTGCGCAACTGAAACCCCAGGTCGGCCGCCCGCTCCTCGACGCACCCGTAGGGCGGGCGCAGCCGGGCTCGCCCCGCGGCGAAGCCGCGCCTGCGTGCGCGTCTGCGCACGGCCCACGTCGAGAACTCGACCACCCACGGGTTCCCGACGGGGTCCTCTCGAGGACAGCGCTTGCGCGCGTGGCGGAGCCACTCGACGAAGTGATCGCGCAGCGAGGACGCCGCTGAGGCTCCGCCACCCGAACACCCGCGCCGGACCGAGCCGTGGAACAACAAGAAGGGGTGGGACGCGAACCGCGTCCCACCCCTTTCTCACGTCAGCACGTCACCCGCCCGCGACGGCGAGGTCCCGCTGCTGCAGCGCGTGCTTCACGAGGGTGACGAGCACCTTCTTGCTCGATTCCCGGTCCCGCGCGTCGCAGAACATGATGGGGGTGTCGGGGCCCATCGCCGATGCGGCGCGGACCTCTTCTTCGGTGTAGCTGAACTGCGTGTCGTCGAAGCAGTTGACGGCGACGACGAACGGAATCCCGCGCCGTTCGAAGAAGTCGATGGACGGGAAGCCCATCGCCAGTCGACGGGTGTCCAGCAGCACCACCGCGCCGATGGCGCCGGTGGACAGCTCCGTCCACAGCGAACCGAAACGGGCCTGGCCAGGGGTGCCGAACAGGTACAGCACGATCTCCTGCGAGATCGTGATGCGCCCGAAGTCCAGCGCCACCGTGGTGGTCCGCTTCATCTCCATACCGGTGAGGTCGTCGACGCCGACGCTCGCCTCGGTCATTTCCTCTTCGGTGCTCAGCGGCGTGATCTCGCTGACCGATCCGATGAAGGTCGTCTTGCCCACGGCGAACCCGCCCGCGACGACCAGCTTCACCGAATCGGGCATCACGGGTGGTGCGCCGTCAGAGCCTGTTGAGTCCGGCAAGCACTGCCTCCAAAATGTCTCGATCGCGCGGTTGCACCATGCGGGAACGCGCAAGTGATCCGTGTTCGAGCAGGTCGGAACAGAGCACTCGGATGACTCCCAGGGGGAGCTTCAACGAGGCGGACAGTTCCGCGATGGATTGCGGCGCCCCGCACCGTTGCAGGATCGCCTCGTGCTCGGGCGTCTCCGCTGCTCCGTGACCGGAGTCGGCGAGCGTCGCGACGACCTGGGTCGCCCGGTCAAGGTTGAGGGCCGCGTCCGGGGTACGGCCGCCGGTCAGCGCGTACGAGCGCACCATCCGGCCGGCGTCGTCGTCGTACCACGCGTCGGAGTCGGGCGCGGTCAATGCTTCTCCGCACCGACCGGGTTGCGCGCGCCCTTGCCGAGCCGCTCACCCACGTTCTTGATCAGCCGCCGCATCTCGTACTGCAGCTGCTCGGCGTCGACGCTGCGGCCCGCGACGACCAGCACGGAGTTGCGCGGGTCCACGGCCAGCACGTA
Organism: Saccharopolyspora sp. NFXS83; assembly: GCF_026241095.1. GTDB lineage: Bacteria > Actinomycetota > Actinomycetes > Mycobacteriales > Pseudonocardiaceae > Saccharopolyspora_C. The sequence continues at coordinate 41,948 of NZ_JAPFGB010000008.1, forward strand.
CATGGACTGGCTCTCGGTGGCGAGCAGGTTCATGTCGATGTCCCCGCCCTCCAGCTCGTGGCTGAGCGCCTTGCTCGTGGCGCGCAGCGTGCCGCAGGCGGCCGAGATCTTGTCGGCCCGGTCCTGGTCGAGGTTCTTCGAGAACGCGGCGGGCAGACCATCGTGGGTCAGAACCAGGGCGTGCAACGTGTCGGGCACGTTGTCCAGCATCTGGTCGAGAAGCCAGGCCAGGTCGAGCTCCGGCTTCCGGGAGTTCATCACGTCGTTCACGCTTTCCTCACTGCATGTCGTCGTCGGAATTGGGCTTGTCGCCGCTGTCGTCGCGCGACTTCCTGTCGGCGTTGAAGAAAGTCATCAATCCCGGCGCGAACTCCGGCGCACTCTGCCGATCGGTCGGCTCGTCCTCGCCGAACCCGGCCGGAAGATCGGCGTAGGGAACCCGCTGCGGAAGCGGAGGTCGGTCCATGTCCTTCCCTTCCGCGCCCGCGCGCGGCGCTGCGTCGGCCTTCGGCTCCTCGCGCACGACCGGTTCCGCCACCGCGGTGCTGCTGGAGGCCGAGGGCACCCTGGTCGGCAGCGGCTGCGCGGGTGCGGCGGCCTTCGACACCGGGACGTCGCCGCTCCACGAGTCGCGGCGCTCCTCGTCCTCCTCGGTGACCAGGTGCGACTGCGGGATGAAGATCTCGGCCCGCACGCCCTGGTAGATCGAGGTGCCGAACTCGACGACCCACTCGTTGCGCTCCGCCAGCTGGGCGACGGTGAACAGGCCGAGCTGCTCGCCCCGGTCACCGAGCCGCACCAGCGCGGCGAACCCGGGCGGGCTCTTCATCGTCTCGTTGGCGCCGTTGCGCGCTTCCGGGGTCATGCCGACGCCGCGGTCGGAGATCTGCACGACCAGCCCGCTGCCCACGGACACGGCCTCCACGTGCACGTCCGTGCCGGGCGGCGAGAACGAGGCGGCGTTGGCGAACAGCTCCGCGAACATGCGCAGCATGTCGCCGATCACCGACGGCGTCACGCCCACGCTGGGCACGTGGCCCAGCCGCAGCCGGTCGTGGTGCTTGGTCTCGGCGGCGGAGGCGCGCAGGATCTCGGTGAGGTCGCGCGGCCTGCTCCAGCGGCGGCCGGGGGCGGCGCCGCAGAGCACGAGCTGGTTCTCCACGACGTGCCGCGCCTGGGTCACCGACTCGTCGAGCGCGAACAGGGCGCCGAGGCGGTCCGGGTCCTCTTCGTTCTGCAGCAGCGCGTCGAGTCGCTGCGGCAGCGGACCGAGCGCGGACTGCACGCGGCGGGTCTGTCCGATGTAGAAGGTGAGGGCGCCCTGCTGGGTGTCGGCCTCGTTGATCGCCGCCTGCAGCGCTTCCTGCTGGAACGCGCGGAACGCGTCGGCGACCTGGCCGATCTCGTCACCGCCGTAGCCCTGCAGCGCGGTGGAGTCGACCTCGACCCGGTCACCGGCCCGCACCCTGGTCATCATCGACGGCAGGGTCTTCTCGGCGAGTTCGCGGGCCTCCGCGCTGAGTCGCTGCAGACGGGGCAGCAGCGAGCCGTCGATGACCGAGCGGTACCGGCGGCGCGTCCAGAAGAAGAAGCCCAGCGCGAACAGACCGGCCGCGATCGCACCGGCGACGGCGGTGGTGATGGCGTTGTCGCCGTTGGCCACGGCCTCGGTGGAGACCTGGTCGGCCTGGTCCCGGGTGAGCGCGGTGAGTTCGCCGCCGACTGCGTCGGTGAGGCGCCGCCACTCCGCCAGCGGCACTCCGGCTTCCGCCGGGTCCGTCCACTCGCCCTGCTGCAGCAGCTTGTTCTCCGCGACGACCAGCTGCGCCCACTCGGGGGAGGTCACCATCCGCTCGTAGCGCGCGCGCACCGCGGGCTTCAGGTAGGAGACGTTCTTCACCAGCTCGGTGTGGTACGACCCGTTGAGCTGGATCAGCTGGAGGTGCTGGTCCGCGGAGAGCTGACCGGTGGTGAGCGCCGTGGAGATCAGCGCCGATTCCCGCGACATCAAGTCGGTGGAGCGGAACAGCGCGGTCGCGGCGATACCGCCCTGCGAGGCGTCGGTGTCCGGCACGATGCGGGACTGGACGTCGAACAGCTCGGTCGCGATCGTGAAGACGTTGTTGTAGTAGTCGGTGAGCTCGGGGGACGAGATCTGCCCGGCGGCCAGCCGGGAGCGGATCTGCGGCAGCTTGCCGAGTTCGGTGGTCAGCTGTTCGACCGGCAGGGCGATCTCGGCGGGCGCGGAGCTCAGCGCCGACTCGATCGTCTGGTTCAGGTCGTCGACCGCGGCGTCGGTCCGGCCCTGCTGCTGTTGCAGCGCGGTCGAGTCACCATCGGTGCCGTTGGCGAGCAGCTCCTGGCTGAGCTGGCGCTCGGTCTGGACCGCGTCGAGCGCCGTGACGGCGGGCAGCGAGACCTGCCGCACTCCGGATGCGATCAGCCGCGTGTAGACACCGTCGGTGATGAACGACGCACACCAGACGAGCCACAGCACCAGCACGACGATCCAGGGGATCGTGACCGCCAGGGTCAGGCTGGATCGGATGGATCTTTCCGACGTGCTCTGAAGTTCACCAGGTGGCTTGGTGATGTTGTCGGGATCTGTTGTGCTCACAGCGCTCCACGTTGTCGGTCATCTGACGTGGTGTGTTGAGGAGGCGTGCGTGTCCCTGCGGGCGCGGCCTGCGGCGCCGAACTCTTCCAGCCGACTGGAATCAGGCAGGAGGTCTCGCCGATGGATGGCCTGTACAGGCGTCTTCCCGGGGACACGGCTCCTTCCGCACACCGTCGTCTTCCGCTCGTGCCGAGCATGAGCGGAAGTGCATTCCCCCCTGCGCGAGGCACTTTATCGGAAGATGATCAGGGTGTCGGCGTTCGGCCCCGGAGTCGTTCCCCACTTCCGCAACAGCGCATGTCACAGTGCTTTTTCACTTGCGGGGGAAGCGAAAACGGCGTGATCGCCACAAGCCGAGTCACGGGCCGCGAGCGAGTGGACCCGAGACCACCAGGACCAGCGGGACCACGTTGTCGCGATCCGTGACCGATGAACACGGACAGCGGTGGTCCGAAAGGCCCAGCAAATCCACCGAAAAGCGCTACGCAGATCCTCGACCACCTGCGCGGTTCTTTTCCACCTCCCGCCGAGGGGAATGCGACGCGGTTTTCGGACCACTCGATCAGCCGACCGCGGGGCGCTCCCGAACGGGGGTCAGCCAGCCCCGCAACCACCCTGCGAGACGCTCCGGACCGGTACCGCGCGCCGCCGCCGCGAGGTAGCCGTCGGGGCGCACCAGCAGCAGCCCCGGCCGCGCCGCGAGATCGCGGACGATCGCTGAATCGGTTCCGCGCAACGCGGGCTGGTCGGCGGGAACCGCGACCTGCCGCACGATGAGCACCTCGCTCCACGGCCGGAACCGCTCGGCCAGCGCGGCAGGGTCGGCGGCCGGGTCGCAGACCACGAGCGTGAACCGGCCGAGGTCGAGCAGTTCGTGCAGCCGCTCCGATTCCCGCCCGGCCACCCCACCGGAGACCGGCAGCACGTCGGCGTCGGGCACCCGGTCTCCGGCGCGCAGCCGTCCGATGCCGCCGCCACCGGCCGCGATCGGGCTGTCGCGGTAGCTCGCGGCGACCTCGCCCAGCACCGCGGCGGCCTTGTCCTGCACCGCGGTGGTGCCGAGCGCGATCGGCGCGATGCGCGAGAACGCCTGGTGCAGCACTGGATTCGTGGAGTTGAGGATCCTGGTGGCGGTCTCGGTGGATCGGACGAGCGCGCGGATCACCGGCAGCCGGTCGGTCTGGTAGGTGTCGAGCAGCTCTGGAGCGGCCTGCCCGCGGCGCACCATCGCCAGCTTCCACGCGAGGTTGATCATGTCCTGGATGCCGGTGTTCATGCCCTGCCCACCGGCCGGGCTGTGCACGTGCGCGGCATCCCCGCCGAAGAAGATCGCGCCGCTGCGCAAGGTGGCCAGGTGCCTGCTGTTGATCCGGAACCGGGAGCTCCAGCGCGCGTCGCGCAGCCGCACGGGCGTCGGCAGCACGTGGTCGCAGATGCCTTGCAGCTCGGCCAAGCCGGGCGTGGCGCGATCGGCGGCGTGCGGCCGGGGGTCGGTCGCCATGAGGCGGAAGCGGCCACCGGACAGGGGGAAGACAGCCACGAACCCGTCCGCGGCGAGGAACACCGAGAGCTGGTCCGACGGGAGGTCCCCGTCGACGTGCAGGTCGGAGAGCAGGTAGCGCTGCGGCAACGACGCACCGTCGAACGGCAGGCCCAGCGCGTGCCGCACGCCACTGTGCGCGCCGTCGGCCGCGATGAGCTGCCCCGCCCGCACGGTTTCGGCGGCACCGCCGGGTTTGCGCAGCACCGCTCGCACTCCGCCGTCGCTCTGCTCGCAGGACAGCAGCTCCACTCCGCGCTCGACGCGCACGCCCTGGCGGTGCAGCAGTTCGCGCAGCAGGCGTTCCGTTTCGGACTGCGGGAGCAGCAGGACGTGGTTGAAGCGGCTGGGCATCCGGTGCAGCTCGACGGTGGCGAGCTTCCGGCCGCGCGCGTGCAGCGCGGTGGAGCGGGCCTTGTTCCCGAGCCGCAGCATCTCGGCGCCGGCGCCGCGCGGGTGCAGCAGTTCGAGGGTGCGGGCCTGCACCGCCAGCGCCCGCGAGGTGGTCGCGGGTTGGGCGGCCCGGTCGATGATCCGGACCGGCACCCCGAGCCGGGAGAGCTCGACGGCCGCGGTCAGCCCGGTCGGTCCTGCTCCGACGATCAGCACGGGGCTGGCGCCATCGGTCATGGTCGGCTCCTCACACCATAAGTCAACACTTGTTGACTTCAACGGTAGTCGGACCCTCGACGACAAGTCAACGCACGGTGACTTAGCCTGGGAACATGACCGCACCGCGTTCGCGCAACGCCGGGGAGACCCGTGCCGAGCTGCTCGCCGCCGCCCGCTCCCGCTTCGCCGCGGACGGCTACGAGCGCACGACGCTGCGCGCCGTCGCCGCCGACGTGGGCATCGATCCCGCCCTGGTGATCCGGTACTTCGGCAACAAGCAGGAGCTGTTCGCCGCAGCCGCCGACTTCACGCTCGACCTGCCCGACCTCACCGGCGTCGACCCCGCCGAGCTGGCCGGCGCGCTGCTCCCCCGGTTCTTCGCGGTGTGGGAGCGCGATGGCACCTTCCTCGCCCTGCTGCGCGCCGCCATGACCAGTCCGGCCGCCGCCGAGAAGATGCGCGAGGTCTTCGCCGCGCAGGTCACCCCGGCGCTGACCGCGATCACCCCGGACCACCCGCGGGAGCGCGCGGGCCTGCTCGGCGCCTTCATCATCGGCCTGGCCACCACCCGCTACGTGCTCGCCAATCCCGCGGTCGCCGAGCTCGGCCACGCCGAACTCACCGCGTGGGCCGCCCCGGTCGTCCGCGACATCCTGGCCGGACCGCACCCGGCGTGAGCCGAGCGGAGCGGCTCACCCGCGGCGCAGCGGAAGGATCCGCCACCAGGTGGCGCAGCGCCACGCCCACTCCAACGGTCCCTGCCGGAAGTGCGCGAGCCACAGCCTGCTCCACAGCACCTGCACCGCCAGGATCCCGACTGCCAACACCAGCATCGCGCCGTACTCGCTGGAGTCGCGCAGCCCGAGCAGCCATCCCAGCGGGAACACCAGCAAGGTGGCGATGACGTAGTTCGTCAGCGCCATCCGGCCGAGCGGTTCCAGCACGCCGCCCAGCACCGGGCGCAGCGGAGTGCGCAGCAGCAAGAGCAGCCCGGTGACGTACGCGGCGGCCAAGCACAGCCCGGCGACCCCGGAACTGGTGCTGAACCCGGCCATCAGCGGCTGCTGGTCCTGCACGATCAGCGCGGGGACCGCGCAGGCCAGCGCCAGCGCGAACACCGCCGCGATCGCCCGCCCGAGCCGGGGCAGCAGCACCGGCACGCCGAATTGGGCGAGCGCGAATCCGAACACGAGCAACCCCGGGATGATCGGCAGGCCGCCGCCGAAGTACGCCGTGGTGCCGCCGAGCAGGCCCGCACCGATCACCAGGTTCACCCAGCGGTTCGCCCAGCTCAGCGGCAGCAGGAACACCAGCCCGAGCACCGCGTACGGGGTCAGCGCCTCACCGGGGTGCAGGAAGGCGTGCGGCAGCCCGATCACGAGCAGCGCCAGCAACCGGCGGGCCAGCAGCAGCCGCGGGCGGGCGGAGCGCTTCCCGGCGCTCGCGAGGAAGAGCCCGAACCCCACGCCGAACAGCAGCGAGAAGATGGGGAAGAACCGCTGCTGGACGAACAGGTCCAGCAAGTGCGGGACCGGGAGCTTCCGGTGGTCGACGGTCCCGGTCATCATCAGCAGCGGCGGGATGTTGACGAAGAGGATCCCGCACAGCGCCATGCCGCGCACCGCGTCGAGTTCGCCGATCCGCGGCGCGGGACGTGCGTCGTCCGGTGGCGTGCGGTGGAGTCGGACGGTCTCGGCTTCGGGCATGGGTTCGCCTTCGCGGGGAGGGGCTGATCGCCGGGCGCGTCCCCGGCTCGGCATCCATCGTCGGGGGCCGAGGCCCGCCGGGGATCGGCCATCAGGCCGGGCCCACCGGCCGTTGGGCCGAAGTCGCTCAGTCCTGTTCGGACTTCGGCGGACGCCCGCGCTTGGCCGGCCCGCCCGCGTCCGAGGGCAGCCGGCCGGCGTCGGCCAGCGCTCGCCGCAGCACGAACTCGATCTGCGCGTTGGTGCTGCGCAACTCGTCCTGCGCCCACCGGGCCAGCGCATCGTGGATCGCCGGGTCCAACCGGAGGAGAAAACCCTTCCGTGCGGCCATGTCCCGCCTCAGTGATCGTTCCAGCAGAGCACTACAACCTCGATCTTCCCCCGCACAACGGCTCCTTGCGGCGAAGCCGTGCTTTGCGGCGAAGCCACGCCTGCCTTGCGGCGAAGCCGTGCCTGGATGCGCGCCAGCGCATAGCCCACGTCGAAAAGCCGACCACCCGCGGGTTCTCAGCCGGTCTCGCGAGGACGGCTTTTTCCCTCGTGGCGGAGCCACGAGGGAAAAGGATCCCGCAGCGAGAGACCGGCTGAGGTTCCGCCACCCGACCACCAAGGCACAACGAGCCGCGAAACCACCATCAGTGGTACAGCGACCCGGTGTTCACCACCGGCTGGGTATCGCCGCAGAGGACGACGAGCAGGTTGCTGACCATCGCCGCCTTGCGCTCCTCGTCGAGTTCGACGACCTCCCGTTCGGAGAGCCGCTGCAGGGCCAGGTCGACCATGCCGACGGCCCCTTCGACGATCCGCTGCCGCGCCGCGACCACGGCTCCGGCCTGCTGGCGTTGCAGCATGGCCTGGGCGATCTCCGGGGCGTAGGCGAGGTGGGTCAGCCTGGATTCGACCACGTCGACACCGGCGGCCTCCACGCGTGCCGCGATCTCGGCGGAGAGCTTGCCGGTGATCTCCTCGGCGTTCTCCCGCAGCGAGAACGGGTGCTCGCCCTCGCCGTCGTAGGGGTAGCTGGTGGCGATGTGCCGCACCGCCGTCTCGGTCTGGGTTTCCACGAACTCCACGAAGCTGTCCACCGCGAAGGAGGCCTGCGCGGTGTCGGCGACCTGCCAGACGACGACGGCCGCGATCTCGATCGGGTTGCCGTCGGAGTCGTTGACCTTCATGACGGCGGTCTCGTGGTTGCGGATCCTGGTGGAGACCTTCGTCTTGTTGCTGAACGGGTTCACCCAGTGCAGCCCGGCCGGGCGCACGGTTCCGGTGTAGTTGCCGAGGAACTGCAGCACGCGCGCCTCACCGGGCGCGACGGCGGTGAGCCCGCCGAGCAGCACCAGTCCGATGAGCCCGAGCACGCCTCCGGCGACCAGCGGCGCGGCGGACTCCGTGACGAGCCCGGGGAACATCACCCCTCCCCCGGCGAGGACGAGGAGCACCGAGAACCCGGCCATGGCCATGCCCGGCAGCCGGAATCCCTGCCGTTCCACCACCGGCGATTCCGGCATCTGGATCTTTCCGCGTTCCCGCGTTTCCACCTGAGCGGTCATGGGGCCCCCTGCACGTAGTGATCTTCAACTCGCACGACGGTATCATAGTGATATCACTTTTCGTCCAGGTCGTTCGAGGACTCCAGGTCAGCCGCGCGACGGCACGGAATATGATCGGGCCGACGAGAGCCGCCACCAGGGCGGCGCGGGAGTACCGGCGCGAGGTGGTGACGGTGAGCGAGAGAACGGCACGGACCGAACGGGCCGAGGCGACCAAGGAGCAGATCCTCAGCACCGCCGAGCGCCTGTTCGCCGAGCACGGCCTGTTCGCCGTCTCCAACCGGCAGGTGAGCGAAGCGGCCGGCCAGGGCAACAACGCCGCCGTGGGCTACCACTTCGGCACCAAGACCGACCTGGTTCGGGCGATCGTGCGCAAGCACACCGAGGACGTCGAGCGGCTGCGGGTGCGGCTGGTCGAGCAGACCGGCGATTCCACGGACGTGCGGGACTGGATCGCGTGCTTCGTCCACCCGTTCACCCGGCACCTCGACGAACTCGGCGCCCCGACCTGGTTCGCCAGGTTCGCCGCCCAGGTCATGACCGACCCCGGCTTCCGCCCGATCATGGCAGAGGAGGCGCTGACCTCCCCCGCGCTGCACGAGGTGCTGGCCGGGATGGACCGCTGCCTGCCCGAGCTGCCCGCCGAGGTGCGCGCCGAGCGCTACGACATGGTCCGCCAGCTGATCATGCACATGTGCGCCGAACGCGAACGCGCCCTCGCCGAAGCGACCCCGACTCCCCGCTCGGGCTGGCACGAAGCGGCCTGCGGCCTGATCGACGCGATCACCGGCATGTGGCTCGCCCCGGCCACCCCGCCCGCCGACGACGCCAGGGCCTGAGCCGCCCCGCACCGGCCGCGCGGAACCGTGCTTCGGCGGCTGCGCAGCCGCCGCGCGGCGACCACCTCAGCGGGCCGACCACCCGCGGGTTCTCCTTCTGGCGAGGACAGCGATCCTCGGGAGATTGATCCCGCGGCGAGGAGGCAGCCGAGGTTCCGCCACCTGCCCCGCTGCGCAGACCGCCCTGGAGAAGGCCCCTAGGACAGCTGTTCCTTCGCCCCCACGAACAACACCTTGCAAGCCGCGAGGAGCTCGGCGGGACGCTGCGGGGTGCCGGTGTGGAGCCAGTCGACGAGCAGGTAGTTCACGCCGCCGACGAGGCCCATCGCCGTCGTCCGGTGCAGCGCGGTGGCCTCCCCCGAGGCGAGCCACATCTCGGCGACCAGGGCGGCGAACTCGGTCAGCACCGCGTGGCGGCGGACCTCCAGTTCCGGTGAGACGCCGACGACCTCGATGAGCACGATCTTGGCGCGCCGCTCGTCGGCGGTGAGGAAGTCGATGAAGGCGGCCAGCCCGCGGTCGGCGAACTCGGACCGCGGCACTCCGGCGATCGAGTTCAGCGTGGCCGAGCGCAGGCCGTCGACGAGGTGGTCGTACACGGCGACGAGCGCGGCTTCCCGGCCGCGGAAGGATTCGTAGAAGTACCGCTCGGTCAGACCGGCCCGGGTGCACACCTGCTTGACCGAGGTCGCGCGGTACCCCTGGGTGCCGAAGAGGTCTTCGGCGGCGTCGAGCAGGGCCGTTCGACGCTGCCGCGCCCGTTGCGCCGGGGCCAGCCCCGCGTACCGGCGCCCGCCGCCGACGTTCTCCCGCGCCATCTCGCCCCTTCCGCCACCGATCGGGCTCGGCTAGCCTACCCACCATCTGACACGACGTCGTGTCAGAATGAGCTCCGACGACCGGGAGGAACCGTGCAACCGACACCGACCGGGCTGGTCATCGCCGTGACCGGCGCCGCCAGGGGGATCGGGCGCGAGATCGCCCGCGAACTGGCCGCGGCGGGCGCCCGCGTCGCACTCGGCGACCGCGACCTCGACGCCGCCCGCGACACCGCGCGCGCACTGCCCGGTGACGTCGCCGCGTTCCCCGTCGACGTCACCGACACCCCCTCGTTCACCGCGTTCCTGGACGCGGTCGAGCAGCGCTGGGGCCCCGTGGACGTGCTGGTCAACAACGCGGGCGTGATGTGGGTCGGCCCGTTCGACGAGGAGCCCGAGGACGCCGCCCGGCGCCAAGTGGACGTCAACCTGCTCGGAGTGATCCGCGGGGTCCGGCTCGCCGCGCCCGCCATGCGGGCGCGCGGTCGCGGCCAGATCGTCACCATCGCCTCCGGGGCCGCGAAGCTCGCCCCCGCTGGCGAAGCCACCTACGCGGCCACCAAGCACGCGGTCTACGGCTACCTCAACGCCGTGCGCACCGAGCTGCACGGCAGCGGCGTCCGGCTCTCCGTGGTGCTGCCCGGAGTCGTGGAGACCGAACTCGCCGCCGGGACCGCCACCGGACCGGTGCGCAGGCTGACCCCCGCCGAGGTCGCGCGCGCCGTGCTCGCCGTCATCCGGCGACCGCGCTTCGAAGTGTCCCTGCCGCGGCGCATGGGACTCGCCGCGCGGCTCGCGGCGGTGCTGCCGGACCCGGCCCGCTTCCGCCTGCTGCGCACCGCGGTGCCGAACCAGGTCCTGGCCGTCACCGACAAGACGGCCCGGCACACCTACGAGAACCGTGCCGTCACCGATCCCGATGGGAGCTCCGAACGATGACCGCCAACGTCACCCCGCAGACGGCCCGCCCGATCCCCGAATTCGACGGCGTGCACGACATCTGGCCGCGCGGCAAGCGCCTGGAAGCGGTGCGCTCGGCGGCCGAGTCCTACCGCGAGCGGTTCATCCGGCAGGGCATCGTCCAGGGCATCCGCAGCGTCGACATCGCCGCCGCGCCCTACCCCTCCCGGTACGCCTTCCAGGGCTACAACCTCTCGATCAACCCGATGATCTCGATCATCAACCGGATGTTCGTGATCCAGTTCGAGGGCTTCGACGGCGAGCTCAAGACGCTCGTGTGGGAGCCGACGGTCGCCGCGGGCTCCGCCGAAGCCCCGTTCTACGGCAAGCTCCAGCGGATGGCGGGCGACTTCCTCTCCGACAAGGTCTTCGCCAAGTACTACAACGACCCGGACACCGTGCTGCCCCGCCTGGGCCTGCACAACGACGACGTCGACTACGTGAGCTTCGACCACCTGCACGTCCAGGACGTCCGGATGATCATGGGCAGCGATCAGGTCATCCCCGGCGAGCGAGAGCCGCGCGAACCGCTGTTCCCGAACGGCAAGCTCCTGGTGCACCGCAAGGAACTCGGCACCTTCGAGGCGCCGCACCCGATGCAGTGGGCCTGGTACGTCGACGGCGGCATGGACGGCGTGCCCGCCGAACGGCTCGAAGTCATCGACGGCGACGTCGAGCTGGGCGTCGGCGTCAGCCTGCTGTGGACACCCGGCCACACCGACGGCAACCACTCCCTGGTGGTGAACACCCCCGACGGCGTGTGGGTCTCCTCGGAGAACGGCATGGCGGCCGACAGCTGGCAGCCCGAGCTGTCCAAGATCCCCGGCGTGAAGCAGCAGGCGCGGTTCTTCAACCGGGAAGTGGTGCTCAACGCCAACACCCTGGAGGACTCGCTCGACCAGTACGACTCGATGGTCAAGGAGAAGGCCATGGCGTCGCGCTCGCCGAAGGACTCCCGCTGGCTGCAGATCATCCCGTCCTCGGAGTGCGCCGCCTGGAAGCGCCAGTGGCCGGTCGTCCCGACCTTCACCCACGGCGGCCTCAACTACGGCAGCATCACCAAGCCGGGCCGCTGACGAGCTCGCCGCTCCTCGACCTCACGGGTCGGCTCAGAGCCTGCCTTCGAACTCGGTCCTCGCAGGTGTCCGGGTAGCGGAACCTCAGCGGCTCCGCCGCTGACAAGACACAGAACAACAACGCTGCTCACCTGGGGACGACGACTTCACCGGCGGGCTCTCAGGCTCCGAGCGCCTTCTCGAAACCGGAGGGGACGACGACGTCGGAGCGGTCCAGCTCGTGGATCGAGGAGCGGCCCAGGCCGAGCAGGGCGGAGTCGATGCCGCCGCGCAGGACGTCGAGGACGTTCTCCACCCCTGCCTGACCGTTCGCGGCCAGACCCCACAGGTAGGCGCGGCCGATCATGACCGCCTTCGCGCCGAGCGCGAGCGCCTTGACGACGTCGCTGCCCCGCCGCACCCCACCGTCGAGCAGCACCTCCACCTGACCGCCCACCGCGTCGGCGATGGCGGGCAGCACCCGGATGCTCGCCGGGGTGCCGTCCAGGTTGTTGCCGCCGTGGTTGGACACCGAGATCGCCGTGACCCCGGCGTCGACGGCGCGCTTGGCGTCGTCGACCCGGCACACGCCCTTGAGCAGGAACGGCCCGTCCCACTGCTCGCGCATCCAGGCGATGTCGTCCCAGCTCGGCGGCGGCGTCTGCATCCACTGCCCGTAGGCGCCGAAGAACGTCGGGCCCTGCTCACCGCGCCCGCCCACGTTGGGCACCCGCAGGTCCGGGATCGTGCGGTGCTTGACGAACTCGGCCAACCAGCGCGGATGCCGCAGCGCCTCGGGCGCGTAGCGCAGCATGGTGGCCAGGTTCATGCTCTCCGGGATCGAGGGGCTGCCCCAGTCCCTGCCGTGCGAGAACGACCAGTCCGTCGTCGCGATCATCCCGACCGCACCGGCCTCCTTCGCCCGCTGCGCCCGCCGGGCGACCTCGTCGCGACCGCCCACCCAGTAGGTCTGGAAGAACGTCTGCGGATTCGCCGCCACCACGTCCTCGATGGGCTTGCTCGCGAAACCGCTGAGCCCCATCGCCGTCCCGCGCGCCGCAGCCGCGCGGGCCACCGCCACCTCACCGTCCGGGTGCACCGCCTGCACGCCCGTCGGGGAGATGACCACCGGCATCGAGATCGGCTGCCCCAGCACGGTCGTGGCCAGGTCCCGCTCCGCAGCCAGGCCGGCGACGTGCGGGGCGAATCCCAGCTCGCCGAACGCCGCCTGGTTGTCGGCCAGCGTCGTGCCCTTCTCCGACCCCGCGATCAACGCCCCGTAGACCGACCACGGCAGGCGCTTGCGCGCCCGTCGCTGGGCTTCGGCGACGCTCTCGAACCAACCGTTGCTCATCGCGGATCGCCCCTCGGGTCGCGGGTGTGACGGCAGCCACGACAATAATGACATCCGGTGCCAAAATAAACCCCCGCTACATCATCGCCCGCACACCAACCGATCAGAGCAGCCGACGACCGCGCCTCGTCCCGCGCGGACCGCCACCAGCCGGGAGTCGCGTTCGGACCCACCGCTTCGCGACCGGATTCACCCGTCGTGACAACACAACCCCGCCGGTGAATCACCGACGGGGTTCGTGATGCCGGAAGCACAAGAACATGGCGGCGGTGAACCGCGCGGCGCCCCGCCGTCCACCGCCGCCGTGGCGTGAACCCGTGCCCGGGTCACATCTTCTCGGCGCCCGATTTGATCGCCTGGCGGATGCGGAAGTAGGTGCCGCACCGGCAGACGTTGCGGATCTCGTCGAGCAGCGCGTCGTCGATCTCACGGCCTTCGTCGCGCGCCTGGTTCACCTTGGCGACGGCGGCCATGATTTGGCCGGGCTGGCAGTAGCCGCACTGCGCGACATCATGTTCCAGCCATGCCTCCTGCATCGGGTGCAGGTCCTTGCCCACGGTGTCCGGCAGTCCTTCGATCGTGGTCACCTCGTCGGTCGGTTCGAGGTCGCCGACGGGTACCGCACAAGGGTTGAACGCCTTGCCGTTGATGTGCGAGGTACACGCCTTGCAGACGTTGATCCCGCAGCCGTACTTCGGTCCGCGGATACCGAGCACGTCGCGCAGCACCCAGAGCATGCGCTCCTTGTCGTCGACGTCGACGGTCACCGACTCGCCATTGACGGTGAAGGTGTGTATGGGCATCAGTGGGCTCCCTCGAATCAGAAGGTGCGGGCGAGGCCGTCGGTCGGGGACTCCGGGACCGGCGGGATGAAGGACTTCGGTTCGAAGTGGAGCGGTTCCTTGTGATTGATCGGGAAGTAGGTCGGCATCTCGCCGACCGCGCGGCCGTAGGCGCACGCCGTCGCGGCGAAGGTCGCCGCGACACCGGCTTCGCCCGCGCCGCCCGGCGGGTGCTCGGACGGCATGACGAACACCTGGATGTCGCGCGGGGTGTTCCACTGCCTCGTGTAAGCCGAGTTGTCCCAACTGGCTTCCAGGAAGTGGCCGTCGGCGAGATGGCTGGAGTTGGTCAGGGCCAACGCGATCCCGTCCGAGACGCCGCCCTGCATCTGCGCTTCGACACCCGTGGGGTTGATGGCCAGGCCCGGGTCGACGGCGAACGTCACCTTGGTGACCAATGGGCCCGTCCGCGCGTCGCGAATCTGTCGGTTCACGGTCTCCGGCCGGCAGTCGATCTCCACCAAGCAGGCCGTCGCACCCTTGTACTCCTCGTGGATCGCGATGCCCTGGGCGCAGTGCTCCGGCATCCGCTTGCCCCATTCGCCTTCCGCGGCGACCTTCTCCAGCACTCGCCGCACCCGTTCCTTGCGCAGGAAGCCCATCCGGAACTCGTAGGGGTCCTTGCCCATGCGCTCGGCGAGCCGGTCGACCACCAGCTCGTTGGCGGCACGCACATCCGGGGAGTAGACGTTGCGCACGGCGCTGGTCGGGAACCGGTCGTAGGCACCGGTCTCCAAGAGCAGCTGATCAACGACGCCGAAGTTGTACGGCAGGTACTGGGTCGTCGCGAAGATCGTCTCGGCGAAGGTGAGGTTGCCTGCGACCGGCAGCGTCGCGGCTCCGGCGGTGATCGCCTCACCGAGGCCGTGCGTCAGGTCGACGGCCACGCCGGTGTGCCGATGTTCGTAGGTCAGCACCTGATCGGTGAGCCGGGTGACCCGGATGCGCGAGGTGGTGATCGGGTGCGAGCGGCCCTGACGGGGTTCGTCGGCGCGGTGCCACATCAGCCGCACGGGCGCCTGGCACGCCTTCGACACGTGCGCGGCTTCCAGCGCGCCGTCGAAGAACAGCTTCCGGCCGAAGGAACCGCCACCCTCGACCACGTTGAACACGAGCTTGTCGACGGGCAATCCCACGGCGGCGGCGATTTCCTCCCGCGCCGCGATCGGTGACTTCGCGGAGGCCCAGACGGTTCCACCGTCCGCTCGGATATCGGCGACCGCGCAGTTGGGTTCGAGTGGCGAGCCACTACGCGTGTAGAACTCGAAGTTGTAGTCCAGCGTCTCGGTCAGCACCGGAACCTGCGGCACCACCATCGGCAGTTCCGCCCCGTGGACTTCGGCCAGGATCGACTCGTCGGACTCGCCCTCGGCCGTGCCGGGGTTCCAATCGACCTGCAGCGCCCGGACGGCGTCGATGCACTGGCCGAAGGTCTGCGCCCGGACGGCGACACCGGTCGGAACCATTTCGACGTGCGTGACACCGTTCATGGCCTTGACCTCAGGGGCGTTGCGCACCGCCTCGGGGGTGCCGTGGATCGTCGGCGGACGGCAGATCATCGCAGGCAGCGCGCCGTCGATCGTGAGGTCCATCGCGAACTGCTTCTGCCCGGTGATCGCCGCGCGGGCGTCCTTGCGCGGCTGCGGAGTGCCGACCACGTTGTACTCGGCGACCGGCTTGAGCACGGCCTCCCGCGGCGTCGTCTCCGGCACCGCGGCCTTCGACACCAGTTCACCGTAGGTGACGCTCTTGCCGCCGACGCCGATGATCTCGCCCGCCTTCGCCTGCAGCGCCTCGACGGTGTCGCCGAGCAGGTTCGATGCGGCTTCCAGCAATGCTCCCTTGGCGATGGCCGCCGCGACCCGGACGGGGGTGTACATCGCGAAGATGGTGTTCGACCCACCGGTGAGCTGGTTGAACAGCAACTCCGGGCGGGCCGGGGCCAACGATACGTCGATCTTGTCCAGCGGCAGTTCGAGTTCTTCGGCGACGATCATCGCGATCGAGGTGGTGATGCCCTGGCCGACCTCGGCCCGCGGTAACTCGAACGACGCGGTGCCGTCCTCGTGCACTTCGACGGTGATCAGTTGTGAGGTGGGCAGCGCGGCTGCGCTGAGTACATCGTTGAGGTCCGCGAGATCCGCGGGAACGGGTGGAGTGGGTACCGCTGCCGCTGCCTCCTGCGGCGAACTCAGCAGACCTACGTTGGCCGCGGCGACAAGACCGGAGCCTCCGATCAGGTATCCGAGGAACTTCCGCCTGGCCATGCCTGTTTCCAGCGCGCGGTGCCGTTCTGTTGCCCGCTCTGACATTCCGCCTCCCGTCGTGCGCCACGTCACACCGTTGGCGTGGCACCCGGGAGTATTGGGGGTGGATCACCCGTGCGGGTGTTCAAGTTTTGTACAGCGGACAGCGCGTTTCGCGGCCCATCGAACGACTTCCGCAGATGCGGAGCACAGTGGATCAGCACACCGCAAATGCGGATAACTGGAAATCGGTCCAGCGCCGCGCTTCCTAATCGACCCCCGCCCGCCATGGGGCGTCCCCGTCAGCGAGAGCGGTCAACCGGCGACCGCGGCAGGTCGGGCACGGGGAGTCGTTCACTGCCCCGCGGCCCTCCGGACGCGAGGCCACAGTGGCCGGTGGACGAGGATCCTCAGCCGCCGGCGATCGCGGGGACGTTCGGTGCTGCACACTCCGCCATCCGCACGGCAACGCTAGACGCGGTCGTCCGCCACGAGCCGATTGAGCATTCGGGGCACGTCCAGGACCGCGCCGGCGGAAGCCCGGGCCGCCCCGGACGCCGGGCCAGCTTCCCGGGCTCGCGGACGACTGCGGCGATGGCCCTCACAACACCCCTCCGATTGTGATCGGAACCACATATCCCCAGGGGTGCAAGGGGAACTCCGTTCAAAGTCTGGACAGGCCGAGTTCATGGCGGTTATTACCTTATGTGACTACGAGCACACCGATGCCGCTGTGTGGAGGGACCCGACCAGATGGACCCACGTTGGTGCGTTGGACCTGCGGGAACGCGAGTTCGCCAGGACATAGCGATGTCCTGGCGGCGAGTGACGATGGCCGGGCTCGACCCGTCGGCGGAATTCAAGACGGTCGCCCACGAGATCGACCCACGCAGTTCACTGCTGGTCGGCGCGGCCCCGGTCCTGGAAGAGCTGGAGCAGAGCCTGCGGGGGAGCAACTACTCGACCCTGTTGGTGGATCGAGATTGCCGCGTCGTCCGCCGGTGGTTCGATGATCCACGTGTCGAGAGCGGCCTGGACTCGCTCGCCCTCATTCCGGGAGCCAGTCTCCTCGAGGAGACGATCGGCACCAACGCACTGGGTACCGCGATGGTCATCCGGCAGGCCATCAGCATCAACGGACGCGAGCACTTCGCGAAGTCCCTGCAAGGTTTCAGCTGCTACGGCCATCCGATCAGGCATCCGCTGACCAAGCGCATCGAAGGAGTCCTGGACATCACGGCGATCACCGAGCAGGCCAGTCCCTTGCTGCCGCCGTTGATCTCCCGCGCGGCCCACGACATCGAGCAGCGCTTGCTGGACGGAAGCCGGACATCGGAGAAGGACCTGCTGCAGGCGTTCCAGGGCGCGGCGGGCTTACGGCGGCGGGCGATCGTCGCCATCGGCGAGGACATCGTGCTGTCGAACCAGGCGGCCAATGATCTGCTCAGCCCTAGCGATGTCGCGCTGCTGCGCGCCCTCATGGAAGAGGTACAGCGCGAAGAGCAGACCTTCGAGCTCACGCTCGAAGCAGGCGCCCCCGTCAGCATCGAGATCTCCCGAGTGGGCAACGCCCGCCGCGGCGCACTGGTGCGGGTGGACCGGGTCAGCGGTGATCGGGCACGGGCCGTGCAGCGTCGGACCCGGACGCTGCTGAAAGAGATCGACGCTCCCCGCCTCATCACCGGGGTCCCGGGAACGGGCCGTTCGACCCGAGCGCGTGAGTTGGCCGCCGAGCAGCCCCCGTTGAAGGTCATGCGGCCAGGTGCGGCCTTGCTGGAAGGTGACGCCGAATGGGCCGCCGAGTTCGAGAGGGCGATGCGCCGTCCGAATGGAACGGTGTGCGTGGACGGCATCGACCTGCTTCCCGACGAATTGCTCGACCTCGTCGTCAATTGGGTCGATCATGACGGCCGACCGGATCTGATATTCACGGCGGGACCGGTTTCGGGACTCACCGGCCGAGCGGCGGCGTTGGCGGGTACGGCAATGATCCGCGAGGAACTCGTGCCGCTTTCCGCCCGGCGCAAGGACATTCCCAACCTGGCCGCGACGATGATGAGTGAGATCGCCCCCAACCGGGCATTGCACATGACCCCGAGCCTCATCGGAACACTCGCCGCCCAGTCGTGGCCGGGGAATCTCCGCGAGCTCCGGGCCGTGATCCATCACCTGACGCAGCAACGGTCCGTTGGCGCGCTCACGGTGGCCGATCTTCCCGAGCAATACCGAGCGACCTCGCCGGAACACCCGTTGACGGCGTTGGATCAGGCGAAGCGGGACGTGATCGTCACGGCTCTCAAGACCACGGACGGCAACAAGGTTCGGGCGGCCGAGCAACTGGGCATGTCGCGCACGACTCTCTACGCGCGAATGAAATCGCTGCGCATCACAACGTACTGATCGAGTACTCGGGAGGTCGTGGACTGCCCGGTGGCCGAACGACGCCGTGCTGCGACTCGCCCGGCACTTCACCGGCCCGCTGGCCGGCAAGCGGGCCGTCAACATCGCTCGCGCCACGTGGCCACGAACGCTATGCCGAGCCCGCTTCCTCAGCCGGACTCGGTGCCCGTGACTGCGCCGTTCGCCCCGGAACGACGCGGGCCGCTACGAACCGCGGATCCGCCAGCCGATCACAATCAGGTCGGCCCCGGACACGACAGAACCCCTCCGGAGTCACCGGAGGGGTCCTGAAAATCTACTGGTGCGCGATACTGGGATCGAACCAGTGACCTCTACCGTGTCAAGGTAGCCGCCGCCATCCTTCTGACCTGCAAAAATGGAGATTCCGCAGGTGGGCGGGCTGTCGTTCAGCGTGGCCGGTCGCCGTTCGATGCGGTTCAGCGCAGGTCGATCCTCCCAAAATTCTCCCAATTTACGCCTCCCACCGGCGCCCACGGGTTCCGTGTGCGTTCGAATCTCTGGGGCGGTTCGAACAGCATCCGCACGAAACCATCGTCGCGGCGAGCTGCAGGTTCTGGCGACTGTGAGGGTCGTCCGGCGCTGTCGGTAGGTTCGTATCTTGTTGGGCACCCCCAACGAGCCAGCATACGAACCTAAACCTGCTGGTCAGCGGCATACCAGTGTCCGTGAAACCCACTCACGCGAAGATCCGGCGCAAGGGAGGCGGGCTCGATGCCGGCAGCGGAGGGCAGCGTCCACTGCCGGGGGATTGCTGAGGTGGCGGTCAGGGTGGTCAGTCATCCGGTGGGTGGCGTCGGTGTTGCAGGGGTGTCCTGCCAAAGGCGCGTTTGAAGGCTGCGATGAAGGCGCTTTCGGAGGTGTAGCCGAGTTGTGAAGACAACTCGCCTACAGCTGTGTCGTAGTGGGTGAGCTCGTATGCGGCGATCCGCATGCGCCACTCGGTCAGGTAGGCGAGTGGCGGGACCCCGGCGACGGCGCGGAATCGCGAGGCGAAACCGGTGCGGGACATGGCGGCGAGGCGAGCGAGTTCGTCGAGCTGCCACGGGCGTGCCGGGTTCTCGTGCAGTGCCTGCGCGGCCGGGGCCAGGCGTGGGTCGGCGAGGACGCGCAACCGGCCTGCGGGCAGGGCGTTCGGCTGCGCCAGGTACGCACGCAGTACCTGGACGAGCAGCAGCTGCGCCAGCTGGTCACGCGCGAAACCGTGACCGGGCCGGTCGCGGCCCATTTCCGTTTCCAGTTCCGGCAGCAGCCAGCCGAAGGCCGACGCCTGCGGGTTCGCCGCCGAAATGTGCAGCAGCGGCGGCAAAGTCCGCACCAGCAGGGCCTCGCCACCCGGTTCGACCGTCACTTCGCCGCCTACACCCGAGAATTCGTCCGCCGCCCCGATGCGATGGTCGGGCACGGTCATCGTCGCGGCATCGACCGGCAGCACGTCGGGATCGGTGTGCAGGACAAAGGGATGGGCCCCGTTCACCACGATCGCCTCGCCAGACCGCACTTCGCCGGACCGCCCACCGGAGACGAAGGTGCATCTCCCGCGCCGCACGGCGATGATCTTGAGCCGACCGCGGGCCGGGAAGCGCAGCGCCCACTGACCGCCCGCCGCCAGCTTCCCGGTGAGGTGGCAGCGAGCCCCGGCGAGGGCGAGCACCTGGGACAGCGGGTCGGGATGGCGGTCAGCGAGCAAGTCTGTACTTTCGCGGGAAAAATCTGGATGCGGTGCTATTCACCGTACACTTTCTCGGGCGCACGCTGGAGGTATGAACCTCGCTTCATACCGCACCCTCGGCCGGACCGGCCTCCGGATCAGCCCGCTGGTCCTCGGCACACTGACCTTCGACGACCCCAGCTGGGGTTCCGACCAGGACACCGCGCTGCACCTGCTGCACCGCTACGTCGGCGCCGGGGGAAACACGCTCGATACGGCCAACGGCTACGCGGACGGCCGCGCCGAACAGACCATCGCGAAGTTCCTCCGGCAAAACCCGTCGCTGCGGGACGGGCTGGTGCTCGCCACGAAGTTCGCCGGCAACCTGCACCCCGGCGACCCCAACGGCGGCGGCACCGGCCGCAAGGCGATCCTGCGGCAGCTCGACGCGTCACTCACCCGGCTGGGCACCGATCACGTGGACCTGTACTGGCAGCACTACTTCGACCAGCACACCCCGATCGAGGAGACGATCGGCACCCTGCAGGACCTGATCACCGCGGGCAAAATCCGCTACTACGGCCTGTCCGACACCCCCGCGTGGGCCGTCACGCGCGCGGCGAGCCTCGCCGAATCCCGCGGCTGGGCACCAGTCGCGGCGATCCAGGTGGAGTACTCACTGCTGCAGCGGACCGTCGAGGGCGAACTGTTCGCCGCGGCACGGGCCCTGGGAATCGGAGTGACGCCCTGGGGTCCGCTCGCCGGCGGAGTGCTGTCCGGGAAGTACACCCGCACGAACGCCGCCAAATCAGGTCGCGCGGACTGGGCCAGCACACGCGCACGGCTCACTGAGCACACCTTCGCCCTGCTCGACGCACTGCACGAGATCGCTACCGCACAACGGGTTCCGGTTCCCGCCGTCGCTCTCGCCTGGGTCAACCACCGCCCGGAAGTAACCGCGACGATCATCGGCTGCCGGACGCTCGACCAACTGGAGAACAACCTGGCATCCCTCACAGTGACACTGTCCGCCGAGCAGCTTGCCACGCTGGACACCTTGACCGCCCCGTCATTGCCCTTCCCCTTCGCCTTTCTCAAACGCAGCGCGACCGACCTCGCCCAGGGCGGTACGACGATCAACGGAGTCCCGTCCCGGGCCTGGCAACCGTCCCGTTGACGCCACAACCAGGCCAACCGCTGATCACGTGACCGACGAGCACGGCCCCTGAGCTTCCCCCGGTTGGCAAAGCGAACAGTCGCAGGATGACGGCTCCCGTGGCAATCGAGGATGAGCAAGTTCGCGAGGTCGTTGAGCGGCTCTGGCCGGGGCGCGTCTTGAGGAGTCTGGTTTCGTGGCCGACACGTGGCGAGGCCAAGCGGTCGACGCAAAAGCCGTGACTCCGTGCGTGTCGCGTCTGGGACTGGAGGACGCCACGGCGATTGGCCGACGGGCCTTGGGTATCGCGCATCTCGGCACCCGCCGCGAGCGGACGATTCTTGACTGTCCCAAGCCGAGTAGCCGAGCGCAACGCCGATCCGTTCGAGCGAGTCTCCGGCGTGTAGCGGTTGCGCATCGCTGCGACGACTACGTTGGTAGGGGACGGGTGGCAGGGCTGGACGCCGCACTACGAAGAAGTCTCACCAGGCGTGGCCGCCGCGTGCCAGATTTCAGCACTGACCGTGGTGACCATGGCCAGTAGAGAACGAACTGGCCATCTGACACAGCACGATGGAAGGCTTCTTCGGGCAAGATCAACTGCTCCCGGTCGCGCTCCCAAACACGATAAAACGCCCACCGGCGATGATCGCCTGGTGGGCGTTTGACTTGCGAGAACTGATGGTGCGCGATACTGGGATTGAACCAGTGACCTCTACCGTGTCAAGGTAGCGCTCTCCCACTGAGCTAATCGCGCGAGGCGGAGGCGGGAATCGAACCCGCGTACAGGGCTTTGCAGGCCCTTGCCTAAGCCACTCGGCCACTCCGCCGCGTTGGGCGCGATTCGGGCCGAACGTCCCAGCGACCGGGTGCCGATACCCGGAAACCCGAGATCGACCCGATCGGTTTCCCAGAGCGGATGACGGGACTCGAACCCGCGACCCTCACCTTGGCAAGGTGATGCGCTACCAGCTGCGCTACATCCGCCTGCACTGCGGTGAAGGCTCCGGCTCGGCTCCGGAGTCACCGCTGCGTTGCACAGAGAACTTTAAACCACGCCGCATCCGACGATCAAAGGGGGGTCGATCGCCGGCCCTGCGACCCATGCCGAGCCCGGCCGCCGCGGCGAGGACGGCACGTCAGGACAGGTCGTGCGGCAGCAACCGGGTCAGCGCGTCGTCGACGTTGACCCACAGGTTCTCGTTGCCCGGCACCACGACGTCGTAGGTGCGGTCCAAGAAGTCCGCCAGCTCCTGCGCCGAGGCCTCGAACACCGCGTGCCCGGACGGCGAGCTGAGCTCGATCGCGACGACCTCGGGGTCGTCGACCGCGGGCCGGATGCTCACGTCCCCTTCGCCGGCGTGCGCGATCAGGCCGTCCGCGAGCAGGTCGCGGGCGAACACCCACTCGACCCAACCGGCCCGGCCGGTGCGGAACGCGGCCACCACGGCGTAGGGGTCGCGGGTGTCGTAGCGCAGTTCGACCTGGACGGGCACCGCAGGTGTCTGCGGGGCCAGCAGATCGAACACCGCCGTCGAACGGAGTGTCACGTGATCGTTTCGCATCGTCCTCGCCTTCCTAACTCCCTCCCGGTCCGCTTATCGACCGAGCAACACAGTTGTGACGCCTATGCGGGGTCATACGCTCGCCACCAGGCCCTACATCACCCGGTCGGGGCATACTGAACTTCGTAACGCGATCGGAGAACTGCGCAGCGTGGTCGCATCGCACCCCCCGACCAACATCGGCCCGACTCCCCCGGCACTGGCGTTCGGCTCCGACCGGAGCGAGCGAGCCATCCCCACAACGCGCCCGGCAGCGTCGTTGAGCTTTTCCTTGCCACTGCCGGACACCCATCGAGGATAAGCGATAGACCTGCGTCCATACGGGTTTCAACGGGCAGGGCTGAGACACTCGCCACGAGCATTCGCCGAGACGGACTAACCTCGACATCCGGACGCGCAACCGCACACGCCTGGCCGCCACCCGGTCGAGGAGAGCGGTGCCACAGTGTGACCAGGGTCGAAAGCCCGCACTCGATCCGAGCGCCACAACTGGGAAAAACCAACTCATGACGCACGTCACATTTCGTCCGGCGTCGCAACCCCTTCTGGGAGTGCTCCACCCGGCCCGCACCGAGTCGGCCCGTATTCTCTACTCCGTGGCACGGCGCTGCGACGGACCAGCGGGCACGACCCGGCGAACACGCTGATCACAGCGCCGCAGAGCCCGGCAGCACCCAGAACGACACGTGGCAGGTGGACCCTGAGCAGGACAGCCGAACCGGGACCGGAGAAGATCGACATGGCCCCGGACGACGACACCCCGCAGCCCCGCCGCAGGTGGCACAAGCTCCGCCGGGGCCTGCGCGCGCGACGCGAACGCATCCGCGCCAACCCACCGCTGAACACGACCTACCGCGTCGCACTCGGGGGCTTCGGCACGGTCATCCTCATCCTCGGCATCGTCGCGATCCCGTACCCCGGCCCCGGCTGGCTCATCGTGTTCGCCGGGCTCGGCATCCTCGCTACCGAGTTCCACTGGGCGCACCGCGTCAACATGTTCACCAAGCGCCACTACCACCGCTGGGTCAACTGGCTCGGCAGGCAGCACTGGGCGGTCAAACTCGGCATCGCCGCCCTGACCGGCATCATCGTGGTCGCGACGCTCTGGTTGCTCGGCATGTACGCCACGATCGGACACTGGTTCGGAGTGCGCTGGCCGTGGTTGACCTCCCCCCTGTTCGGACGCTGAAAACAGTGTTGTAGAGTTCTCCATGTCGCCGGGAACGGCGACACCGGGCGATTAGCTCAGGGGGAGAGCGCTTCGTTCACACCGAAGAGGTCACTGGTTCGATCCCAGTATCGCCCACAGTGAAAAGGCCTGGCCAGGACTCCGCAAGGAGAACTGACCAGGCCTTTTTTCGCGTTTCGGCGAAGTTGTGGCAGCACGCGGTCACCGATCCCCTATCGCCCGTCGGCATCGTCCTCGAGAAGGCAGAACCGGCATGGCCTGAGCCGACGTCGCCCCGCTCCGCATCGCCGCGTCACCCGGCTCCGCAACGACCGCATCGCTGAGCAAGATGTGCCACTTCGCGCGGGCGGACCTCACATCGAGGCGGTGGCGGTCGTTTCCAGGGTGCAGGTCCGACCAGGACGGGGCCGTCGCGTCGACTTCGCCGAACCGGAGTTCCGATGGCCAGCGGCAGAAGGAGATCAGAATGTCGGCAGCGGAACCGGCTCACGAATTCCAGCAGGGAGTCGACGCGATCTGGCGGACCATCAGCAGCTTCGAACGGTACGAGTGGGGAGCAGGCGTCGAGCCCGGCTTCGTCGAAGAGGCACGCTGCGGCAACGAAGTCGGTTCGATCCGCGCTTTTCAGTACTACGGTGCGCCCGGGCGGCAGCGCCTGACGACGCACTCGGACGCCGACCGCACGTACAGCTGGGAATCGCTCGAACCCTACGAGGATCTCCGCTACTACCTGCAGACGATCGCGGTCCGCCCGTTCGACGGCGACCGATCGCTGATGACCTGGAGCGTGGAATTCGACGCGCCGGAGACCAGCGTCGAGCAGTGGCGTTCGTTCTTCCGGGAAGAATTCGCGAAGTCCTTCGAGAAGCTCGAGGGCATCCTGGCGATCAGCACGCGATGACGCCCTCCGCCGCACGGCTCCGAACCGCGTGACGCTGCACTGTCACCCTCGGCGACCGCGTCGATGACGATCGGATCTGGCGCCGCGTCCTCTGAACCGGCGTGCATCCTCGCGACGGTGGCGCGAGATCGCGCGAACGGTCGCCGCCCGTCCTCCGGGTACGTCAGCAGAGGTCGTAGCGGGGTGCGGTGCCGAGCAGGTGGGAGAGGTCGGTGCCAGGGGCGAGGTCGTGCGCCGGGACGCGGCGGGTGAACATGCGGGCCGGTTGGGTGCCGCCGAGTGCTGCGCGCTGGTCGCGGACGCGCAGCCACGCGCCCTCACGGAGACCGAGCACGGGGACGTCGTTGTGCTCCAGGAACTCGGCGAGGCGTTCGTCGCGCGTCTCGCCGCGGTGCGTGCTCGCCGGGTCCGGCGGCAGGTAGTGCGGGTTGATCTGGAACGGCACCAACCCGAGCGCGGCGAACGAGGCGGGCTGCACGATCGGCATGTCGTTGCTGGTCCGCAGGCTCGGGCAGGCCGCGTTGGTGCCCGCGCTGGAACCCAGGTACGGGACGCCGGCGAGCACCGCGCGGCGCAGCGCCCGGACGAGGCCTTGGCGTTGCAGCGTCGCGAGCAGGCGGAACGTGTTGCCGCCGCCGAGGAACACCGCTTCGGCCGACGCGATGGCGCGCACCGGGTCGGCGGCGCGGTGCAGGCCGTCGACCTTGATGCCGATGGAGCTCAGCACCGAGTGCACGGTGCGGGCGTAGTCGTCGAAGTCGCGGCGGGCGTAGGGCACGAACAACATGCGTTCCCGGCCCGCCATCAGCTCCGTGATCGCGGGCAGCGCGTGCCCGAGGAAACCGGGTGACCCGTGCACTCGCGAACTCGACAGCAGGAGCAGCTGCACCACGGCTCTCCCTCCCCGCGCCCGTGGACCGCAGCGAACCCTACCGCCGGTGCTGGAACGGGTGGGGCGGGACGGGCAGGATGACCGGCATGGCCGAAGACGACGTGACGATCATCGGCGGCGGCATCGTGGGCTTGGCGACGGCGCACGCGCTGCTGCGGGCGGGAACCGGCAGGCGGATCACGGTGCTGGAGAAGGAATCCGCGGTGGGCGCGCACCAGACCGGCCACAACTCCGGGGTGCTCCACAGTGGACTCTACTATCCGCCGGGCAGCGCGAAGGCGCGGTTCGCCCGCGCGGGCGCCGAGGAGATGTACCGGTTCTGCGCGGAGCACGGCGTGCCGGTCCGGCGCATCGGGAAGCTGGTCGTGGCGACCAGCGCCGAGCAACTTCCCCGGCTGGCCGAGCTCGCCCGGCGCGGCGCGGCCAACGGCGTTCGCCTGTCCGAATTGGACCGTTCGGGGATCGCCGAGCGGGAACCCCGGGTCCGGGGGCTGCGAGCGCTGCTGGTGCCGGACGCGGGCATCACGGACTTCGGCGCGGTGTGCCGGGTGCTAGCCGACCGGCTGGCGGAGCACGACGTGGAGGTGCGGCGCGGCACCGAGCTGATCGCCGCGCGGCGCGACGGGGACGGGCTGGTGCTCACCACCACGACCGGCGAGATCCGCACCCGGCTGGCGGTGAACTGCGCGGGCCTGCACAGCGACACCGTGGCCGAGCTCGCCGGAACTCGGCCCGCCGCGCGGATCCTGCCGTTCCGCGGCGAGTACTACGAGACCACGGCGGCGCGCCACGACCTGGTGCGCGCGCTGGTGTACCCGGTGCCGGACCCGGCGTTCCCGTTCCTCGGCGTGCACTTCACGCGCATGATCGACGGTGGGCTGCACGTGGGCCCGAACGCCGTTCCGGCGCTGGCCCGCGAGGGCTACGACTGGCGGACCTGGTCAGCCCCCCACCTGCGGCGGCTGCTCGGCGATCCCGGCCTGCGCTCGCTGGCGAAGCGGTACTGGCGCACCGGCGCGGCGGAGATCGCGCGCTCGGCCGCCAAGCCGCTGTTCGTCCGGGCCGCGCGCGAACTGCTGCCCGAACTGCGCGGTGCCGACCTGGTGCCCGCGGCGGCGGGCGTGCGGGCGCAGGCGGTGCGCCCGGACGGCACCCTCGTCGACGACTTCCTGGTCCACGAGGACGAGCGGTGGATCCACGTCCTCAACGCCCCGTCCCCGGCCGCGACGGCGTCGCTGCGCATCGGCGCCGACATCGCCGAGAGGGTCACCGCCCACCTCGGCTGATGCCGGACGCCGATGTCCCGCAGGGCCGCGCGGCAGGTCAGTAGTAACCGCGCTCGCGGTAGTCGCGTTCGCGGTTCTGCGCGGCGTTGATCGCGATGCGGCGCACGACTCCGTGCAGGGCGCTGCTGACGATGGTGACGATCAGCGCGCCCCAGAACGCCGCCCAGAACCCGTCCACGTGGAACGGCAGGTTCAGCTCGCCCGCGACGTAACCGGACAGCCAGAACAGCAGCGCGTTCACCACGAGCCCGAACAGCCCGAGCGTGAGCACGTACAGCAGGCAGCCGAAGGTCTTCGCGATCGGCTTCAGGACCGCGTTGACGACGCCGACCACGACCGCGACCACCAGCAGGGTCACGATCTTCGTCCCGGTGTCGGTGCCCGCGTCGCCCAGCTGGATGCCGGGCAGCAGCGTGGTCGCCCACACCGCGACCGCGGTGATCAGGATGTGCAGCAGTACCGCCACGAGGTGCCCCTCCCAGGTTCGCCGTCGATCTAGTCGGCGAACGGTACCGTTCCGGCGCGGGCCGGATTCGACCCGGCGCACGACCACGAGGAACGCCTGATCAGGCGAACATCTCGTCGGTCAGCTCGCGGATCGCGTCGGCGCGGGCGCGCCGCCCGGCCTGCTCGTAGACCTCCACGAAGCGGAAGACCAGGCCTTCGCGCAGCCCCCACGGGCACAGGTCCAGCTCGTCCACGCCGATGGCGCGCAGCAGCGCGTCGGCGGCGACCGCACCCGCCAGGATGCGCCGGGCACGGCTGCGGGACACGCCGGGCAGCTTGGCCCGTTCGGCCTGGCCGAGCGCGGCGAGCCGCGGAATCCACCGCTTCAGGTTCTCCCGCGCCAGGTGGTCGGGGTGGCGCACCAGGCGCTCGTCCGAGCTCGCGGCGAGCACGGCCAGCTGCCGCAGCACCTTCGACTGCGCGACGGGCTGGCCGAGGTCCACCGTCGTGAACGGGGTCAACGCCGGCCGCGCGATCCGCTCGACGGCCGCGTGCAACGCCTCGACCTGCTCCGCCGGGGGCGGGTCGGTGGGCAGGTATTCGCGGGTGAGCCGGGCCGCGCCCATCGGCAGCGACACCACCTGCTCGGGGATCTGCCCGGATCCGGTGGCGACCTCGGCGGTACCGCCGCCGATGTCCACGGTGGTCAGCGGGGTGCCGTACTTGCCGTGCCAGCGGCGGGCGGCGTGGTAGCAGAGCGCGGCCTCGGCGTGCGGCGTCATCGACCCGATGCGGGTGCCCGCGGCGGTGGAGAGGCGGTCACGCAGCTCGGCGCCGTTGGTGGCGTCGCGCACGGCGGCCGTGCCGAACGCCACCAGCGGACCGGACAGCTCGGTTCCGACGGCGCGCATGCAGTCCTCGACGGCGCGCACGGCGCGCGCCATGCCCTCTTCGGTCACGGAGCCGTCGGCGCGGGTGTGCTCGGCGAGGCGGGTGCGCGCCTTGTGGCTCCAGGACGCGCGGGGCAGGCGGCCTCGGTCGAGGTCGACCAGTTCTAGGCGTGCCGCGGTGGAGCCGATATCAAGAAGTCCGAGCCTCATACCACCCTCACGTGTAGTCCCGACGGGCCGTCAAGCCGCACGGCGAACACCCATGAGCAGTGATGCGAAACCATCGACATGGCCGAATCATGCCGTACGCACAGGATTTGTTCATCGCCCGTTCGGTTTTTCTTGATCCGTAATTAATATCACTCATCATCTTTGCACTACCGGTGTCACACGGGCAGTGTTAAAAACAGGGGGTCCCGGAGCAGCACTACCCGGCGGTAACATCCGGGATGGACCCGGCGACGCGGCTGGTACGCGATGGTGCGGCCGCTCGCTCGCCAGCGACGGAGAGGACCACCATGCGCATCGGGATGCCGCTGAATTACAGCGGGGGCTTCAAAGAGACCGTGGACGAGCTGGCCACCTACGAGAAGGCCGGACTGGACATCGTCTACGTCGCCGAAGCCTACTCGTTCGACGCGGTCAGCCAGATGGGCTTCATCGCCGCCCGCACCGAGCGGCTCCAAATCGCGTCCGGGATCTTGCAGATCTACACCCGAACGCCCACGCTCACGGCGATGACCGCCGCCGGCATGGACTTCGTCTCCGACGGCCGGTTCACCCTCGGCATCGGCGCCTCCGGGCCGCAAGTCATCGAAGGCTTCCACGGCGTGCCCTACAACGCGCCGCTGGGCCGGACCCGCGAACTGGTCGACATCTGCCGCCAGGTGTGGCGCCGCGAACGCGTCCAGCACGAGGGCAAGCACTACCAGATCCCGCTGCCAGAGGGGCAGGGCACGGGCCTGGGCAAGCCGCTGAAGCTGATCAACCACCCGGTGCGCCCGAACATCCCGATCATGATCGCGGCCATCGGCCCGAAGAACGTCGCCATGGTCGCCGAGATCGGCGACGCGTGGGAGCCGATCTTCTACGTGCCGGAGAAGGCCCACGAGGTCTGGGGCGAGTCGCTGGCCGCGGGCAAGGCCAAGCGCAACCCCGAGCTGGGCGAGCTGGACGTCGTCGGCCAGGCGCCGCTGGCCATCGGCGACGACGTCGGGGCGCTCGTCGACTCGATGCGCCCGATGCTGGCCCTCTACATCGGCGGCATGGGCGCGAAGGGCAAGAACTTCTACAACGACCTCGCCCGCCGCTACGGCTACGAGGCCGAGGCCGCGGAGATCCAGGACCTCTACCTGGCGGGCAAGAAGGACGAGGCCGCGGCGAAGGTCCCCGACGACCTCGTCGCCAAGAGCACCCTCATCGGCTCCGAAGGCCACGTGCGCGAGCGGCTCGCGGCGTTCAAGGAGTCCGGCGTGACCACGATGAACGTCACACCGCTCGCGGGCAGCTTCGAGGAGCGCACCAAGCTGATCGAGCAGGTCCGCGGCATCGCCGACGACCTCTGATCCCGCATCGCGGCCGGGCGCGCCACCGCGCCCGGCCGCGTCGAGGTCAGCCGACGATCACCCGGATCGGCGCGCCGTCCAGGTAGGCGCGGATGTCCTCGACGGTCTCCGCGTAGAACGCTTCGTAGGTGCCCTTTGTGACGTACCCGATGTGCGGGGTGAGCACGGTCCGCGGCGTGCTGCGCCACGGATCGTCGACCGGCAGCGGCTCCTGCCCGTAGACGTCGATGCCCGCACCGGCGATCCGGCCGGCGTGCAGCACCGCGCGCAGCGCGGCCTCGTCCACGATCGGCCCGCGCGAGGTGTTCACGAGGTACGCGGTGGGCCGCAGCAGCGCCAGCTCCGCCTCGCCGACCAGGCCGCGGGTGCGCTTGCTGAGCACCGTGTGGATGGTGAGCACGTCGGCTTCGCGGAACAGGTCTTCCTTGGACACCCGCCGCGCACCGGCGGCGGCAGCGGCCTCGTCGGTGAGGTTCTCGCTCCACGCGATGACCTCCATGCCGAACGCCTTGCCGACCTTCGCGACCTGGCCGCCGAGCCTGCCGAGTCCGAGCACGCCCAGCGTGCGCCCGGCCAGTTCCAGGCCGACGCCGCGCTGCCAGCCGCCCTCGCGGATCGCCTGGTCCTGCAGCGGGATGTCCCTGGTGACGGCGAAGATCAACCCCCAGGTGAGCTCGGCGGTCGGTCCCCACGCCAGGTGCGGGGCGGAGCCGTTGCCGGTCCCGCAGACCGCGATGCCGAGTTCGGCGGCGGCGTCCAGATCGATCGACGCGTTGCGCATACCGGTCGTGACCAGCAATTTCAGCTTCGGCAGCGCGGCGAGCAGGTCCCGCGGGAACGGGGTTCGCTCCCGCATCGCGGCGATCACGTCGAACGATTCGAGCCGCCGCACCAGCTCGTCGTGGTCGGTGAGGGTGTCGTGGAACACCTCGACGTCGGCCGCCAGCGAGTCCCAGTCCGCGTGATCCCGCGCGACACCCTGGTAATCATCGAGCACCGCGATGCGCATGCACTCCTCCTTCGACGCTGTTGCCCGCACGATCGTAATGCGATCACCCCGCGCGACCAGGTGGCGGAACTGCGCAAAAGCCCCGCCCTGCCCCGCCCCGGCGACCTGACAACCCGTGCTCCGCCCAGGCAGACTGCGCGACGTGACTCGATCCCGACTCCTGCACCTGCTGCCGCTGAGCTCGTTCCACGCCGACTCGGACCTCATCGGGGCTCCCTCCGGTGGATTCGTACACTGCTCACCGGACGTGGACACCACGCTCGCGGTGGCCAACTCGCTGTACGGGGGCGCGACCGAGCAGCTGGTCGCCCTGGAGTTCGATCCGCGGCGGCTGTCGGCCCCGGTGCGCTGGGAGGCCGCCGACCCGGCTCCCCCTGCGGGCGTCGCCGCCGACGTGCTGTTCCCGCACGTCTACGGCTCGCTGGAGCGGTCCGCGGTGATCGGCCTGCACTACGCCCGCCGCGACGCGCACGGTCGGTTCACCGCGCTGGAGACCCGCAGCCGCACGGCGGAGGAGCTGAACCTGCTGCCGCACCCGGAGGGCGGCTGGTACCGGCGGACCTGGACCAGCGACGTCGAGGTGTCCCCGGACGACCGGGGCGTGCGGCCCACCGCGACGGCGATCTACTACCTGCTGGCCGCCGGGCACACCTCGGCGTGGCACGCGGTCGGCTCGGCGGAGCTGTGGCTGTGGCACCGCGGCGGGCCGCTGACGCTGTCGCTCGGCGGCGACGGGGACGTGCCCGCGAAGCAGCCGCGCAACCACGTGCTCGGCGCGGGCGCCGGTCAGGCCCCTCAGGTGCTGGTGCCGGCCGGGACGTGGCAGCGGGCGGTCGCCTCGGCAACGGTGGAGTCGCTGGTGACCTGCGTGGTCTCGCCCGGGTTCGACTTCGCGGACTTCAGCACGCCCGGCTGATCCGCGTCGGCCGACAGCACGGGGACGCGGGTTTCGGCGCTCGGCGTGGGCACGGCGACCCGTTGCGGGAGGGGCTCCCCGGCCCGCGGCTCGGCGACCTGCGGTTCGGTGGCCTGCGGCTCGATGACCTGCGGCTCAGCGACCTGCGCTTCGGCGGGCTGCGGCTCGGCGGCTCGCGGCTCGGTGCTCTGCGGCTCCGCCGGTTCGGGTTGGGCGCAGTGGTGCCGGGCCGGGTTCGGGAGGGGTTCCTCGCCGAGCATGCGCCGCTCGAACCAGCACATCGCGATCAGCGATCCGATGATCGTTCCGATGCCCAGCGAAGCCATCAGCACGAAGACCGCCAACGTGTTCAGCACCGACCTCACCCCCGAGAGAAACCGTGCGCGGCGCAGGTTCCCGCCGGCACGGCCGTGGCCGGCCGGGACGGCGAGCACCTCGCCGGGATTCACCGTAGGGCGGGACCCACACCGGTGCCGGACACCGACCGGGGGCGCACTCCGATCGGAGGAATTCAGCGCGAGCGCGGTTTGAGCGCGGCCCTCGGCCGGGTGATCTCGACGACGTGGCGAACATCCTTGATCAGGCATTTCGACCTTAAGCGGCGCTACTATCGGGTGATGGTGCCCGCACCGCGGCTCCGTGGCGCCCCGTAGTCGTCACAGCCCCCGTTGTTGTGACGACCCGCGTTCCGGGGCAACGGACGTCCGGTGCGGTGCGTGCACCCAGTGATCGCAAGGACGAGCACGTCGAGCCGGGAGGTACACGGTGAAGGGCTACGCGGTGCATCTGCTCTTCCACGCGCTCACCTTGCTCTGCGGCACCGCCTCGGGGGTCGCGGCAACGCTGTGGTGGTCCACCGGCACGGTCCCCGCCGGGTGGGCGGCGCTCGCCGCGCTGCTGCTCGGCATCGCCGTGCTGGTGCTGCAGTGGCGGCACATCAGCGCGAGCGCGCCGCGGCGCGACGCCCGCCGCACCGCCCCGGCGCAGCGCTCGGACACCCGGCCGGAGCTGGGCGCCACCGCCGTGCACCGCGACGACCCGACGACCGTGTCGCCGCCGACCCGGTGGGGCTGACCACCAGGCGGGAACCCCCTGACGGGCGCTAGCCGGGATGTTCACGACCGTGCTCGCATGGTGAGCGGCGATCCGCGCTGCCCACGGAGGTCGGACCCCGATGACGGCTCGACGAGCGAACGCCTTGGACGGTGCCTGGTCGTTCGGGCCGCTGGAGCCGGGCGCCGACCCGGACGCGGTGCCCGACGAGCTGCTCGGCACCGCGATCGTGCCGCACGTCGTCGCGGAGTTGCCGTGGCGAAACTGGGATCCGGCGAGCTGGGAGCGCGACTGGCTGTACCGGAAGCGCTTCGCCGGGGCGGGCGAGGCCGGTCGGAGGTACTTCCTGCGGTTCTCGGGAGCGCTCACCACGACGCGGCCGATCCTCAACGGACGTCTGCTGGAGCCGCACCCCGGGGGCTACCTGCCGTTCGAGCGCGAGGTCACCGGGCTGCTGGCGGCCCACAACGTGCTGGACGTGGTGGTGGACGGCCGGTTCGACGCGGACGTGCCGCCGAACTCGGACCGCCCGAGCGACGTCGTGGACTTCTGGCAGCCCGCGGGCCTGTACCGCGAGGTGTCGCTGGTCTCGCGGCCCGCCGATCACGTGCGGGACGTGTTCGCGAAACCGGTGCGGGTGCTCGACGACGCCCGCCGGGGGCTGGTGGTGCGCTGCGAGCTCGACCTCGTCGACGGCGGTGCCGCGGCGCTGCGGGCGGAACTGCGCTACGCGGATCGGCCGGTCGCCGCGGCCGAGCGCGAGGTGGACCTCGGGCCGGGCAGCGGCGCCGTGGAGCTGGTGGTGGGCGCGCTCGGCGACGTGCGGCTGTGGGAACCGGACTCGCCGCACCTCTACGACGTGGTGGTGACGTTGCGGCGGGCCGGGCACGTCGTGGACGAGCACCGGGTGCGCACCGGGTTCCGCGAGGTCCGGTTCGACCGCGACGGGTTCCGGCTCAACGGCGAACGGCTGCGGTTGTTCGGGGTGAACCGGCACCAGCTGTTCCCGTTCGCCGGGGCGGCGATGCCCGCTCGGGTGCAGCGCCGGGACGCGGAGATCCTGCGCCGCGAGCTGAACTGCACGATGGTGCGCTGCTCGCACTACCCGCCGCACGAGGCGTTCCTGGACGCCTGCGATGAGCTGGGGCTGCTGGTGTGGGACGAGCCGCCGGGCTGGCAGCACCTCGGCGCGGGGCGGTGGCTGGAGCGGGCGTACCGCGACGTGCACGACATGATCGTGCGGGACCGCAACCACCCCTCGGTGGTGCTGTGGGCGGCGCGGCTCAACGAGACTCCCGGCGACGCGGAGTTCTACACCCGCACCGAGCGGTTGGCGAAGTCCCTGGACGACTCGCGGCCCACGACCGGCGCGGTCCTCGGCGCCGACCACGCCACCGCTGATTTCCAGCACGACGTGTTCGGCTACAACGACTACTCGGTGAGCACCGGTCCGGACGGTCTGCCGCGACCGGAGCCGGAGCCACCGCGCCGGGACTTCCCGTACCTGATCAGCGAGGCGGTGGGCACGCTGTCCGGCCCGGCGAGGTTCTACCGGCGCACCGATCCGCAGGCCGTGCAGCAGGGGCAGGCGCTGGCGCACGCGCGGGTGCACGACCTGGCGGGCGGCGACCCGGCTTACGCGGGAGTGCTGGCGTGGGCGGGTTTCGACTACCCGTCGGGGCACGGCAACATCGACCGGGGCGTGAAGTGGCCCGGTGTGGTCGACCTGTTCCGGGTGCCGAAACCGGGTGCGGCGTTCTACCGGGCGCAGGTGGATCCGCGCCGCCGTCCGGTGATCGAGCCGTCGTTCCACTGGGACCTGACCGGGCCGAGCCCGGTGCAGGAACTCGGCGAGGCGGCGATCTGGTCCAATGTGGACAGACTGGAGCTGTTCGTCGGCGGGGAGCCGTTCGGCACGCTCACCGCGGCCCGCGACCGGTACCCGAACCTGCCCTACCCGCCGTTCCTCACCGATTTCCGCGCGGTGCGCGGCATCCCGGAGCTGCGCGTCGACGGGTACCTCGGCGACCGGCTGGTGCTGACCCGGCTGTTCTCGGCGGACAGATCGGCGGACCGGCTGGTGCTGCGGCCCGACGATCGGGTGCTCGTGGCAGGAGGCGCCGACGCGACCCGCGTCGAGATCCGGGTGGTGGACCGCCACGGCGCGGACCGCCCGTACACCGCCGGGGACGTCGAGCTGGACCTCGACGGACCGGCCGAACTCGTCGGCCCGGCGCGGTTCCCGCTGGCGGAGACCGGCGGGGCAGGCGCGGTGTGGCTGCGCAGCGCCCGCACCGGCACCGGACGGGTCCGGCTGCGGGCACTGCACCCCACAGCGGGCGCCGCGCGGACCGACCTCACCGTGACGGCCTCGTGAGCACCTCGCGGGTCTGCCGGGCGATCTCCACGTCCTCCCTGGACTCGACGACGACGGTGCGCACCGCGGCGGAGTTCGTGCTGATGTCGGCGTCGGCCCCGGTCGCGGTGTTGCGATCGGAATCCACTTCCACGCCCAGGAATCCGAGGTTCTCGGCGAGTTCGGCGCGCAGCGGCGGCTGGTGCTCGCCGACGCCGCCGGTGAACACCAGCAGGTCCAGCCCGCCCATCGCCGCCACCATCGCCCCGGCGTGGCGCAGCAGGCTGTGCGCGTACACGTCGTAGGCCAGTTCCGCGTCCAGGTCGCAATCGGCGCGGGCGGCGAGCACGTCGCGCAGATCGCCCGAACCGCCCGACAACCCGGCCAGGCCGGAGCGCTTCTGCAACGTGGTGCACAGCTCGTCCACGCCGACCTTGCCGCTGGTCAGCAACCAGCCCAGCAGCCCCGGATCGATCGACCCGCTGCGGGTCGCCATCACCAGGCCCTCGTCCGGGGTGAATCCCATCGTGGTGTCCACGCACCGGCCGCCGCGCACCGCCGCCAGCGACGCGCCCGCGCCGAGGTGGCAGCTCAGCACCCGCCCGGCGGCGATCCCGGCGATCTCCGCGCCGCGCCGCGACGCGTAGGCGTGGGACAGGCCGTGGAAGCCGTAGCGGCGCAACGCCCAGTGCTCGTTCCACTCCTTCGGCAGCGCGTAGGTGCGGGCCGCCTCCGGCAACGTCGTGTGGAACGCGGTGTCCACGCACACGACCGCCGGGGTGGCGGGCGCGCACTCCCCCGCCGCCCGGATCCCGTCCAGCGCGCGGGCCTGGTGCAGCGGCGCCAGATCGGTCAATCCCGCCAAGTGGTCCACGAGCCGGTCGTCGAGCACGGCCGGGCCCAGCACCTTCGGCCCGCCGTGCACCACGCGGTGCCCGATGGCCTGCGCGCCGTGCTCGTGGAAGAAGTCCCGGATCGGCTCCGCCTCCCCGCGCCAGCGCTGCACGTCGTGCCCGGCGACCTGCTCGTCGTCGTGCAGCAGCCGGAGCTTGAGGCTGCTCGATCCCGCGTTCACCGTCAGCACTCGCATGGTTCAGGACCACTTCCAATCGCGGATCTCCGGCATGTCCTCGCCGTGCGTCGAGATGTAGTGCCGGTGTTCGATGAGCTTGCGGGTGAGCTCCTCCCGCGCGTACACGGCGTCCTCCCCCAACCGGGGCACCCGGTCGATCGCTTCGATGGCGAGGTGGAAGCGGTCGATCTCGTTGAGCACGCACATGTCGAACGGGGTCGTGGTGGTGCCCTCCTCCTTGTAGCCGCGCACGTGGATGTTGTCGTGGCCGTGGCGCCGGTAGGTCAGCCGGTGGATCAGCCACGGGTAGCCGTGGTAGCAGAAGATCACCGGCTTGTCCGAGGTGAACAGCGCGTCGAACTCCACATCGGTCAGCCCGTGCGGGTGTTCGCGAGGATCCTGCAACCGCATCAGGTCCACCACGTTGACCACCCGGACGCGCAGCCGCGGGAACCGCCGCCGCAGCAGGTCCACCGCGGCCAGCGTCTCCATCGTCGGCACGTCCCCGGCGCAGCCCAGCACCACGTCCGGCTCGCCGTCCTGGTCGTTGCTCGCCCAGTCCCAGATCCCGATGCCCTTGGTGCAGTGCACTACCGCGTCGTCCACGTCCAGGTATTGGGCGGCGGGCTGCTTGCCCGCGACGATCACGTTGATGTAGTCCCTGCTGCGCAGGCAGTGGTCGGCCACCGACAGCAGCGTGTTCGCGTCCGGCGGCAGGTAGACCCGCACGATCTCGGCCTTCTTGTTCATCACGTGGTCGATGAACCCCGGGTCCTGGTGGGAGAAGCCGTTGTGGTCCTGGCGCCACACGTGCGAGGTGAGCAGGTAGTTCAGCGAGGCGATCGGCTGCCGCCACGCCAGCCCCGTGCTCACCTTCAGCCACTTCGCGTGCTGGTTCAGCATCGAGTCCACCAGGTGCGCGAACGCCTCGTAGCAGGAGAAGAAGCCGTGCCTGCCCGTGAGCAGGTAGCCCTCCAGCCAGCCCTGGCAGGTGTGCTCGGAGAGCACCTCCATGACCCGCCCGTCGGGTGCCAGCGACACGTCGCCCGGTTCGGACTCCGCCATCCACGCCCGCGACGTCGCCTCCAGCACCGCGCCGAGCCGGTTCGAATTGTTCTCGTCCGGCGCGAACACCCGGAAGTTCGCGGCGGAGCCGTTGAGCTCCATCGCGTCGCGCAGGAACGCGCCGAGCACCTGGGTCGCCTCACCCGTCGTCGTCCCCGGTTCGGTCACCGGGAGCCCGTACTCGCGGAAGTCCGGCAACCGCAGCCCGCGCAGCAGCAGGCCGCCGTTGGCGTGCGGGTTGGCGCTCATCCGCCGGGCACCGCGCGGGTTGTGCTCCCGGATCTCGCGCGCCGGCGCGCCGTCGGCGTCGAACAGGTCTTCCGGCGCGTAGCTGCGCAGCCAGTCCTCCAGCTGCCGCAGGTGGTCCGGGTCGTTGCGCGGATCGCCGAGCGGGATCTGGTGCGCGCGCCAGGTGCCTTCGATCTGCTGCCCGTCCACCACGGACGGTCCGGTCCAGCCCTTCGGCGTGCGCAGCACGATCATCGGCCAGCGGGGTCGTTCGACGCCGCCGTCCTGGCGGGCGCGGCGCCGGAACCGTTCGATCTCGTCGAGGCAGGTGTCGAGGGTCGTCGCGAACAGGTGGTGCATCGTCGCCGGGTCCGAGCCCGAGACCAGGTGCGGCTCGTAGCCGTAGCCGCGCAGCAGGCTCACCAGCTCGTCCTCGGGGATGCGCGCCAGCACCGCCGGACTGGCGATCTTGTAGCCGTTGAGGTGCAGGATCGGCAGCACCGCGCCGTCCCGCGCCGGGTCGAGGAACTTGTTCGAATGCCAGCTCGCCGCCAGCGGCCCCGTTTCGGCCTCGCCGTCGCCGATCACGCACGCCACGGTCAGGTCCGGGTTGTCGAACGCCGCACCGAACGCGTGCGCGAGCGAATAGCCCAGCTCACCGCCCTCGTTGATGGATCCCGGTGTTTCCGGCGCGGCGTGGCTCGGGATGCCGCCGGGGAACGAGAACTGCGTGACCAGGCGCCGCAGCCCCTCCTCGTCCTGCGCGACGTCCGGGTAGATCTCGCTGTAGGTGCCCTCCAGCCAGGCGGCGGCGACCACGCCCGGACCACCGTGGCCCGGCCCCGTCACGTAGATCATGTCCAGGTCACGGGCGCGGATCGCCCGGTTGAGGTGCGCGTACAGGAACGTGAGACCGGGCGTGGTGCCCCAGTGCCCGAGCAGCCGGGGTTTGACGTGCTCGGGCCGCAGCGGCTCCCGCAGCAGCGGGTTGCCCATCAGGTAGATCTGCCCCGCGGAGAGGTAGTTCGCAGCCCGCCACCAGGTGTCGACCCGCTGGAGCTCGCGGGCGTCGAGGTGGTCGGGAGCGTCGGCTGACAGGGTCGGAATGCCCATCCGGGAACCTCCGGGGAACGCCGTGCGGTGTCCTTCACTCCGCAGCGTTCCCTGGTTTGCGTTGTGGCAACCGGAGGGGGTCGTTTGGCTTGGGTGGTGGGGTGGCGGAACCTCAGCGGCTTCCTCGCTGCGGGATCTTTTTCCCAAGTGGCTCCGCCACGAGGGAAAAAGCTGTCCTCGCGAGGAAGCCGCTGAGAACCCGCGGGTGGGCGGCTTTTCGACGTGGGCTATGCGCTGGCGCGCATACAGGCACGGCCTTCGGCCGCAAAGCAAGCGGGCTTCGCCGCCCACTGCACGGCCTTCGGCCGCCAGGCACGGCTTTGCCGCGAGGATTCGGCTTTGCCGGACGGCATGGACTTCAGGCGCGAGGTGGGCTTCGCTTCGCGTGCGCTTGCGGCTTCGCCGTTGAGTGGGTTTCGGTGGCCGTCAGCTCAGGTGGACGATTTCGCCCTTGGTGGCGGAGTGGCGGGCTGCTTCGATGATCTCCAGGCCTGCGATGGCGTCGGACGGGTCCACCGGTAGCGGTGCGCCGTCGCGCAAGGCGGTGACCAGGAGGTCGTAGAACTCGGGGTAGGCACCCGGCTCGGTGGGCACCGGCGCGGAGCCCTCGACGGTGCCGAGCACGCCGTGCAGCTCCTCGGGTTCGACGCCCCAGTCCGCGCCGGGAAGTTCACCGGCGCGCAACGCCGCTTCCTGCGGGTCCAAGCCGAACTTCGTGTAACCGGCGCGGTCGCCCAGCACCCGCAGCCGGGGGCCGTGCTGCGCGGTGAACTTGCCGACCCACAGGTGCGACCGCACTCCGCTGACGTGGGTGAGCGCGACGAACGAGTCGTCGTCGACTTCGCTGCCCGGCCTGCGGGCGTCCACTTCGGCGTAGACGGACGCGACCGGGCCGAACAGCGCCAGCGCCTGGTCGATCAGGTGGCTGCCCAGGTCGTAGAGCACGCCGCCCGCCTCCTCCGGGCCGCCGGATTCGCGCCAGCCCGCCTTCGGCCGCGGCACCCAGCGCTCGAACCGGGACTCGAAGCGGTGCACCCGGCCCAGCTCCCCGGCGTCGATGAGCCCGGCGAGGGTGCGGAAGTCGTTGTCCCAGCGGCGGTTCTGGAACACGGTCAGCGGCAGTTCCCGGCGCCGCGCCTCGGCGACGAGTTCGCGCGCCGCGGCGGCGGTGGGGGCGAACGGCTTGTCCACCACGACCGGCAGCCCGGCGCCCAGCGCCTCGGTGGTGTGCTCGACGTGCAGCCCGTTCGGGCTGGCCACCACGACCAGGTCCAGGTCGCCGCGCGCCAGCATCGCGGGAACGTCGTCGACCACCGCGGTGCCCGGGTGGCGGGTCTCGATCTCCTTGCGCCGCTCCGGATTCCTGGTGACCACTGTGGACAGTTCCAGGCCGGGGTTCGACGCGATCAGCGGCGCGTGGAACACCGCCCCGGCGATGCCGTACCCGACCAACCCGACCCGCAGCGCAGCACTCATGCCGCCATTACATCAAGCGCAGGTCAGACCGACGCTTCGGGACCGTTGACCTGGCCGGGCGAGACCAGCCCGGTCTCGTAGGCGGTGATCACCAGCTGGGTGCGCGAGCTCAGGTGCAGCTTCTGCATCACGTGGTACAGGTGCGATTTCACCGTCAGCTCGGCCAAGCCCAGGTTCCGCGCGATGTCGGCGTTGGAGCCGCCGCGCGCGACCTCCAGCAGCACGTCCAGCTCGCGGTTGGTGAGCCCGCTGAGCTCCGTCGACGCGTCCCGCACCCCCAACGACGCGAACCGGTTGAGCAGCCGCCGCGTCACGCGCGGAGCGAGCAGCGCCTCCCCGGCCGCGACCGTGTGCACGGCGCGGACCAGTTCCTCCGGTGGGGCGTCCTTGAGCAGGAATCCGCTCGCGCCCGCCCGAAGCGCCGCGTACACGTACTCGTCGAGGTCGTGCACGGTGAGCATGATGACCGACGTCGCGCCCTCGGTGGCGGTGAGGATCTCGCGGGCCGCGGTGATGCCGTCCATCCCGGGCATCCGCACGTCCATCAGCACCACGTCCGGGCGGCGCCTGCGCACCGCCGACACCGCCGCGGCACCGTCCTCGGCTTCGGCGAGGACTCGCAGATCGGGTTCGGCGGACAGCAGCGCCACCAGGCCCGCGCGGATCATCGCTTGATCGTCGGCGACGAGCACGGTCGTTTCCGCGGGGGACTCCACCACGGACCTCCTCCGTTCGGGCCGCCGCTCGCCGGTCGGAACCGGCGTATTTACGGGTCAGGCAAGGTCCGAATGTTCCGGGCACGGTAGCACGGCCGCCAAGTGGAATCCGTTGGAAACCGGGTGCGCAGTGAACGTGCCGCCCAGCAGCGCGACCCGTTCCCGCAGCCCGATCAGGCCTCGCCCGGAACCGCCGCCGCGAGCCGGTGACAACGCGGGCACCTTCACCGCCAGCGAACGAGCGAAGTTGTCCGGACCGGTGGCGTGGTTGGTGACCTCCAGCCGCAGGCCGCCGTTGCCGTAGTCCAGCAGGACCCGCGCGTACCCGGTGCCCGCGTGCTTGAGCACGTTGGTCACCGCCTCCTGCACGATGCGGTAGGCGGCCATCTCCACACCGGGCCCCAGCTCGCGCACCTCGCCGCGGCGATCCAGCCGCCACACCACGCCGGTGCCGCGCACCGATTCCACCAAGTGGTCCACCCGGTGCAGACCGGGCGCGGGCTGCCGTCCGGGACCGTCGTCGGCACCGACGGCCGAACCCGGCTCCGGGTCCTCCCGCAACCGGCCCAGCAGGCCGCGGAGTTCGCCGAGCGCGGCCCGCGACGTGTGCTCAAGCTCCCGCAACGTCTGCTCGGCGTGCCCCGGATCGCGGTCGACGAGTGCGCGGGCGACACCCGCGCGCAACGCCACCACGGACAGGTTGTGCGAAACGATGTCGTGGAACTCGCGGGCTATCCGCGCCCGCTCCCCCGCGACCGCCTCCGCGGCGAGCTGGTCCCGCGCCTGGTCGAGGAGTTCCACCGTGTGCTCCAGCTGAGCCGCCCGCCGCCGGCTGAGCCGCACCGCGTAGGCCAGGCCGACGACCATGAACAGGTCGATGGAAGCCATCACGGTGCTCACGATCGCGGACAGCGGCGGATCGCCCCACGAATACAGCACCGGCCAGAGCATCGCGAGAACCGTGGCCACCACGGCGCCCACGATCCCACCTCGCTGGCACACCGAGTACACGCCCACCAGGATCGCGAAGTTCAGCGGGTTCTCCGGCACCCCGACCAGGGTGAGCGTCGTGGCCGCGGCGAGGCTGCCCAGCAGCGCCACCCACGGCAACTTGCGCCGCAGCACCAGCAGCGTGAACGCGGGCACGCTGATCAGCATCATCGACCACCAGGGACGACCCGGCGGCCCTGGTGATTCGAGATGCAGGATCAGCGCGTGCATCACGGTGAACAGCACGACCATCGCGAGGTCGAGCAGGAACGCTCGCTTCACCAAGGCATTCGGCACGCCCAGCAGTATGCGCACACCGAGCCTCGATAATCAGTAGCCTCGGGCCACCCAATCGTCGAACTGGGGCAATACCTCGCCGATCGTGGTGCTCTCCCCGTGACCGGGGTGCACGGTCGTGACCTCGGGCAGCGTCAGCAACCGGTCCCGGATGGATTCGACGAGCACGCCGAAGTCCGAGTAGGAACGCCCGGTCGCACCCGGCCCACCGGCGAACAAGGTGTCACCCGTGAACACGGTCCCCAGGTCAGCCGAGTACAGGCACACCGAACCCGGCGCGTGCCCCGGCGTGTGCAGCACCTGCAGGCCGGTGCCGGCGACGCCGATCACCTGCCGGTCCGCGAGCCCGCGCTCCGGTTCCCGGTCCGGGTGGGTCAGCCGCCACAGCTCCAAGTCCTCCGGGTGCAGGAAGATCGGCGCCCCGACCTCCGCCGCCAGCTCCGGTGCCTTGCGCACGTGGTCGTCGTGGGCGTGCGTGGCGAGGATCGCCAGCACGCTGCGCCCGGCGATCAGCCCCTTGATCGCCTCGACGTCGTGCGGGACGTCGATGACGACGCACTCGGTGTCGTCGCCGACGACCCACGCGTTGTTGTCCACGTCGAAGGTCTGGCCGTCCAGCGAGAACGTGCCGGACGTCGTGGTGTGGTCGATCCGCGCGGCCATCAGAAGACCACCACCGAACGCAGCACTTCGCCGTCGTGCATCTTCGCGAACGCCGATTCGACCTGGTCCAGCGAGATCTCCTCGGTCACGAACTTCTCCAGCGGCAGCTTGCCCTGCTGGTAGAGCTCGGTGAGCATCGGGAAGTCCCTGCTGGGCAGGCAATCCCCGTACCAGGAGGACTTCAGTGAACCCCCGCGGGAGAACACGTCCTGCAGCGGCAGCTCCAGCTTCATGTCCGGAGTGGGCACCCCGACGAGCACCACGGTGCCCGCGAGGTCGCGCGCGTAGAACGCCTGCTCGTAGGTCGCGGGCACGCCGACGGCGTCGATCACGATGTCCGCGCCGAACCCGTCGGTGAGTTCGCGGATCGCCTCCACGGTGTTCGCCTCGGAGGCGTTGACGGTGTGGGTCGCGCCGAACTGCTTCGCCCACTCCAGCTTCGCCGGGTCGGTGTCCACCGCGATGACGCGCCGCGCACCGGCCAGGTTCGCCCCGGCCACCGCGCCGTCGCCGACGCCGCCGCATCCGATGACGGCGACCGTGTCACCCGGACCCGCGCCGCCGGTATTGACGGCCGCTCCGATACCGGCCATCACCCCGCAGCCCAGCAGGCCGACCACGGCCGCCCGCGCCGCCGGGTCGACCTTGGTGCACTGACCCGCGTGCACCAGCGTCTTCTCCGCGAA
Organism: Saccharopolyspora sp. NFXS83; assembly: GCF_026241095.1. GTDB lineage: Bacteria > Actinomycetota > Actinomycetes > Mycobacteriales > Pseudonocardiaceae > Saccharopolyspora_C. The sequence continues at coordinate 85,690 of NZ_JAPFGB010000008.1, forward strand.
CGCGCCGATGCCCAGCGCCGGGGACAGCGGGGTCCCGTCGGTGAGCGTCATCGGCTGCGACGCGTTGTGCGTGTCGAAGCAGTACTGCGGGCGCCCGCGCTTGCAGGCGCGGCACACCCCGCACACCGCGCGCCAGTTGAGGACCACGAAGTCACCCGGTTCGACGTCGTGGACACCGTCGCCGACGGCCTCCACGACACCGGCCGCTTCGTGCCCGAGCAGGAACGGGTAGTCGTCGTTGATGCCGCCTTCCCGGTAGTGCAGGTCGGTGTGGCAGACGCCGCACGCCTGCACCCGCACCACCGCCTCACCCGGTCCCGGATCGGGGACCCGGATGTCGACGACCTCGACCGGCGCTCCCTTGCCGGTCGCCACGACCGCGCGAACCTCGGTCACGAACACCTCCAGAACTGTGTTTTCACTGCTCGTCCGGCCGGAACGGGCCGGTTGCGGGCGCTGTCGCGAACATGGTCGGAAATGCGCATATCGACATCTCCGGACGATCACCGACCATACCCCCCGATCGGCCGTAGCCCCCGAGCGCTCGACTGCGGTTCCGTCTGTGGGAACGCGCCGCGCGACAGGGCCGCTTCGACACGTTGTGTGAACCTGCGACTACTGTACGGTGTCGCCGACGGAGAACGAGGAGCACACCATGGTCGACGCGCAGCGCCTGTTGTCCAGGGAAATGGACATCGACCGGCCTTGCGCGGCGCGGATCTACGACGCGTTCCTCGGCGGTGGCCACAACTTCGGCGTGGAGCGCGAGTTCGCCGAGCGGTTGCAGACGGCCATGCCCGGCGTGGCCGGGGTGTTCCGGGAGAACCGGGCGTTCCTGCGCCGCTCCGTGGAGCACCTGCTGGCGCGCGGTGTGCGGCAGTTCGTCGAACTCGGCTCGGGGATACCCACGATCGGTCACGTGCACGAGGTCGCGCTCCGCCGCACCCGGCGGTTCAGCGTGCTGTACGTGGACAACGAGCCGCTGACCGTGGCGCACAGCAGACCGCTGCTCGACGACGAACCGCGGGCGGCGATCATCCACGCCGACATCCGGGATCCGGAGGCGATCCTGGGCTCACCGGAGGCGGCGGACCTGATCGACTTCGAGCAGCCCGTGGCGCTGGTGATGTCGGCGGTGCTGCACTTCCTCGACGACGCCGACGATCCGCTCCGGCTGGTGCGCACCTACCAGGACGCGGTCGCGCCCGGCAGCGCGTTGATGATCTCGCACCTGACCGGCAGCGAGGAACCGGAACCGATGAACCTGCTCACGGCGTTCTACACCGAAACGGCCGATCCGATGGTGGCGCGCCCGGCGGAGTGGATCGCGGAGTGCTTCGCCGGGTTCGAGCCGCAGGCACCCGGCACCTGCTACATCGGCGACTGGCGCCCGGAACCGGACCAGCCGACCCACCGGCATCCGCGCTACCGGATCATGCACGGCGGCGTCGCGCGCAAACCCCGCTAGGGAGTTCCCGCCGACCCGGTCGGCCGCACGAACAGCAGCAGGATCCCGGCGACGATCGCGGCGACGCCCGCGGCCAGCCAGGCCGAGGTGAGGCCCGCGTGCTCGCCGAGGAAGCCGAACAGCAGCGGGCCCGCGCTACCGCCGAAGTAGATTCCCGTCTGGGTGAACGAGGTCGCGCTCGCCACCCGGTCCGGCGCGATCTTGGCGACGGAGAAGTTCAGCAGCCCCGGCCACGCCCATCCGGCGCCGAAGCCGACGGACACGCCGATCAGGAACAGCGCCGGGGAGTCCAGCGCCATCAGCCCGTACCCGAGCGAGCCGACGACCAGCATGATCGTGATGAGCCGCAGCAGGTTCACGTCCCACCGGTCGGCGACCACTCCGGCGAGCAGCCGGATGGTGAGCCCGGCCGCCGAACCCAGCGAGAGCACCAGCCCGGCCGCCGACGGGCTGAACCCCACGTCGACGGCGGTGGTCGTGACGAAGGCCCCCAGCGCGTTGGCCGCCGCCGAGCCGAGGCCGCCCGCGATGGCGATCAGCAGCAGCGCCCCGAACCGGGACTCACCGCTCGTCCCGGTCGAGGAGGTCCGGGTGGACCGCTCCGCCGCGGGCAGCGACGGCACCGCGAGCGCGGCGAGCAGGCCGAGCACTCCGGCGAACACGAACACCCAGCGCCAGCCGATGGTGAGCGCGATGGCCGGCACCGCGACCCCCGCCAGCAGCGTCGCGGCCGGGATGGACGACTGCTTGACGCCGAATCCCATGCCGCGCCGGTTCGCGGGCACGCCCTGGGTGATCAGCAGGTTCGCGGCGGGCTGCGCCAAGGAGTTCGGCAGTCCGGACAGGCACAGCAGCGCCAGCAGCCAGCCCGAGTCCTGCACCGAGGCGATGCCCAGCAGGCACAGGGCGCTGCCCGCGGCGCCGATGCGCATGGCCAGGCGGGAACCGATGCGTTCCACGACCCAGCCCATGAAGCGGGAGGCGATCGCCGCGACGGCGAAGAACCCGGCGGCGGCTCCGCCGAGCAGCGCCGCGCCGAAACCGAGTTCGCGTTGCAGCTGCACGCCGAGCCCTCCGACGAGGAACACGGGGAACACGCCGACGGTGACGACCGCCGCGACCGAGGACAGCACCCGAACGGGCCCGACCGGGAGTGCGCGCGGGTGACTGCCGTTGACCACCGCTGCGGGCATCGGTCCTCCTCTGTTCGGAGCCGGGCAGGCTCGTCGCCAGCGTGTGAACCGGCGAAGCGTTTAGCAACGCTAACGTGACGCATGCCTCCGGGTGAGCACTCGAATGCGCTCGCAACCGGCCTTGACGGGGTACCCGTGCACGCGACACGGTCAACGGGTGACCGGATCCGGTCACGATCGGATTCGGGCGGGAGGCCGGGTGGGAACCGAGTTGAGCGGGATCCCGTCGGCGAGCGTGCCCGAGCCGGTGCGGCTGGACGCGGTGGAGCTGTCCTGGTCGATCAGGCAGCGGGAGTTGTCCTGCGTGCAGGTCGCCGAGGCGTTCCTGACCCAGATCGACCGGTTCAACCCACTGGTCAACGCCCTCGTCTCGCGCGCCGACGAGCAGGACGTGCTCGCGCAGGCCCGCGCCCGCGACGACGAGCTGGGCCGCGGCGAGTACGCCGGGTGGATGCACGGCTTCCCGATCGCGGTCAAGGACCTCAGCGACGCGGCCGGATTTCCCACCACGCAAGGGTTCCAGCGCTCCGGCGACGCCACCGAGGACGCGTTGTTCGTGCGCCGCATGAAGGAGGCGGGCGCGATCGTCGTGGGCAAGACGAACGTGCCGGAGTTCGGGCTGGGTTCGCACACCTTCAACTCGCTGTTCGGCACCACGACGAACCCGTACGACCAGACCCGCACCGCGGGCGGCAGCAGCGGTGGGGCCGCGGCGGCGCTGGCGATGCGGATGCTGCCGGTGGCCGACGGCAGCGACTTCATGGGTTCGCTGCGCAATCCCGCCGCGTTCTGCAACGTGCTGTCGCTGCGGCCCGGATTCGGGCGGATCCCCGCGCCCGGTTTCCTCAGCGACCCGTCGGTGCCGGGCCCGATGGCGCGCACCGTCCGGGACCTGGCGATGCTGCTGTCCACGATGGCCGGTCCGGACGAGCGGGCGCCGCTGAGCATGCCGCAGGACCCGGCGCTGTTCACCGGGGCGCCGCAGCGCGACGTGTCCGGGCTGCGGATCGGCTGGATCGGCGACTTCGACGGGTACCTGGCGACCGAGCCGGGCGTGCTCGACCTGTGCCGGGACGCGGCGGGGCTGTTCGAGTCGCTGGGGTGCGTCGTCGAGCCGGTGCCGCGGCTGCCGGTGGAGCAGGCCTGGGAAACGTTCCTGCTGTGGCGGCGCTGGATGGTCGGCGAGAAGCTGCACGAGGTGTACCGCTCACCCACCGCGCGGGCCAGGATGAAGCCGGAGGCGCGGTTCGAGGTCGAGGGCTACCTGGAGCTGACCGTGCACGACATCGCGGCGGCCCGTTCGGGGCGCGACGAGTGGCGCGGCCTCGTCTCGGACCTGTTCGACCGCTACGACTTCCTGCTCGCGCCGAGCGCCCAGGTGTTCCCGTTCGACGCGGAACTGCGCTGGCCCGCGGAGATCGACGGCAGGCCGATGGACACCTACCACCGCTGGATGGAGACGACGGCGCCGTGGACGCTGTCGGGGCATCCGGTGCTGAACCTGCCCGCCGGTTTCCACGATTCGGGGTTGCCCACGGGCGTCCAGCTCATCGGGCCGGGGCACGGCGAATGGTCGTTGCTGCAACTCGGCCACGCCTACGAGCAAGCCAGCGATTGGGTGCACACGGTCCTTCCGCCGCCGCTGACCTGAACGGGTGCCGTCGGCGTAACCATCCGGGTGGCCGCATCCCTCGCGATCAGCGCGAAGGCCCGGACGGGGACGTGCACCGGTCGCGATTTCTCACGAAGCCACCGCATTTCTGAGAACAAATCGCGTGGAGGCGACGGGTTTTTCGAACTGCGGCGAACATGTGCAAGGCTGCACCCCGATAGGTCGGCATTTCGGGAAGGTGACAATTGGGTACCGAGGTTTTTTCCCTGCAGGACAAGGTGGCGCTGGTGACCGGCGCCGGGCAGGGCATCGGTCTGGAGATCGCGAAGTCGCTGCGGTCGGCCGGCGCCCACGTGGTGATCGGGGAGATCAACCCTGAGACCGGCAAGGCCGCCGCCGAGCAGGTCGAGGGTGAGTTCCTCCCGCTCGACGTGACGAACTCCGCCGAGGTCGCCGCCGGGATCGCGCGGATCGTGGCCGATCACGGTCGCCTCGACATCTCCGTGCACAACGCGGGCATGGTCCGCAACGAGCCAGCGGAGGAGATGAGCGACGAGTCGTGGCGCAAGGTCATCGGGCTGAACCTGGACGCGGTGTTCTACTGCTCCCGCGAGGCGGGCAAGCAGATGCTCGCGCAGGGTTCCGGTTCGATCATCAACATCGCGTCGATGTCGGGGATGATCTCGAACCACCCGCAGCCGCAGGTCTCGTACAACTCCTCCAAGGCCGCCGTCATCATGCTGACCAAGTCGCTGGCCGGTGAGTGGGGCCGCCGCGGCGTGCGGGTCAACTCGATTTCGCCGGGCTACACCGCCACCGACCTGCTGCAAGGCGTGCGGGACAAGGACCCGGCGCTGTTCGACGGCTGGATGGAGCAGACCCCGATGGGCCGGGCGGGCAAGCCCCAGGAGCTGGGCCCGGTCGCGGTGTTCCTCGCATCCGAGGCCAGCAGCTTCGTCACCGGCAGCAACGTCGTCGCGGATGGCGGCTTCACCATCTGGTGAACCACCGACCCGACACCCCGGCCGGCCCTGATCGCAGATCACGACCGGCCGGGGCTCGTTCCCGCGATCACACGCGGGCGGTGAACTTCACCTCGACCAACTGCTCCGGGAACGCCAAGCGCGGCGTGGCGAGCATCGTGCTCGCGACCTGCGGGTCGGGTCGCCCGTAGGCCTCCTTGCGCACCTGCCCGGCCACGGCGAACAGCGCGTCGCAGTCGAGCGCGTAGATGACCCCTTCCACGACGTCGTCCAGCGAGGCGCCGAAGCGACTCAGCAGTTCCGCGGCGTTGGCGTAGCTGCGGCGGAGCTGCTCTCCCATGTTGCCGAAGTCGGTGACCGCACCGTCTTCGACCGGCGCCGGGGCGACGAGCCGCTCCCCGTCGTGCGAGAGCTGGCCGGAGATGTAGATGGTGTCGCCGTGCTGGATTGCCTGCACGTAGCCGTAGGAGTCCTCCCACGAAACCCCGTGGCGCTCGGTCCGATTCGCCATGCTCATCGCGCTCCGATCATCAGGGTGCCCGGTGGCACCCTGCCGACGGTATCGAGGCTGGTCAGCGACCTGCCAGCCGTTCCCGTGCCAGTTCGGGAAAGCATCGTGCCAAGCAGCCGGCCCCGCACGTCCCCGTAATCTCGGTGCGGGGACGCGGAGAGAGGAGCGGCGTTGGGGTCAGAGGACGGCAGGACGATCGCGGCGATCCTCGCGGTGCCGCGGCTGATCGCGCTGGACTTCAGCATTCCCGCGCACGTGCTGGGAACTCATCCCGGATACGAAGTGCTCGTGTGCGGTGGCGCGGCCCCGGACGAGACCGGGGGAATCCGGCCGACGCATCCCCTCACCGAGGTGCGGCGCGCCGATCTGGTGGTGGTTCCGAGCTACGAAGATCCGGAGCTGCCCGTTCCGGACGACCACGTGGCGGCGATCAGGGAGGCCGCCGAGCGGGGCGCGCGGATCGTCTCGGCCTGCACGGGCACGTTCGCCGTCGCGGCGAGCGGGATCCTGGACGGGAGGACGGCCACTACGCACTGGCAGCACACCGACCTGCTGCGCAGGATGCACCCGCGGATCGACGTGCTCGAGAACCAAGTGTTCGTCGAGGACGGAACGGTGCTGACCTCGGCGGGTGCCGGTGCGTTGATCGACGCCTGCCTGCACGTGGTGCGGTCCGATTTCGGGGCCACGTCGGCCGATGTGGTGGCGAAGGACCTCGTCTTCTCCCCCGCCCGCGGTTCGACCGAACCGCAGTACGTTGATCCGCTCACCCCGGACCGGGCCGGGCTGCGCGCGGTCCGGGGGTGGGTGCTGGAGAACATCGGGACGCCGATCACGGTGCAGCGGATGGCGGAACGCAGCGGGCTGACTCGGCGGACCTTCATCCGGCGCTTCGAACGCGAGGTGGGGATGCCGCCGATGCGCTGGGTAGCGCGGCAGCGGATCCTCAGCGCCCGCCGGCTCCTGGAGAACTCGGACTGGTCCGTGGAGCGCATCGCCGAGCAGACGGGCTTCGGCACCGCGCCGAACCTCCGCACCTTGTTCCGCCGGGAGGTCGGCACCACTCCCACCGCCTACCGCAAGCTGCACGCCCGCCACGGCGAGCCGCTCCCGAACAGGTAGCACCCGGCCGGGTCACCGGAATGCGTTGCTGCCCGTCAGCGCTTGGCCGATGGTCAGGGCGTGCATTTCGCTGGTGCCTTCGTAGGTGAGCACCGATTCCAGGTTCGCCATGTGGCGGATCACCGGGTATTCCAAGGAGATCCCGTTGGCGCCGAGGATGGTGCGGGCGGTGCGGGCCACGTCCAGCGCGCCGCGGACGTTGTCCAGCTTGCCGAAGCTGACCTGCTGCGGCAGGAGGGTTCCGGCGTCCTTGCGCTTGCCGAGGTGCAGTGCGAGCAGCCGTGCGTTGTGCACCCGCACCGCCATGTCGGCGAGCTTCTGCTGGGTGAGCTGGAATCCGGCGAGGGGTTTGCCGAACTGCTCGCGAGTGCTCGCGTAGTCCAGCACCGTCTCCAGGCAGTCGCGGGCGGCACCGGTGGCTCCCCACACGATGCCGAAGCGCGCCTCGTTCAGGCAGCTCAAGGGTCCGCGCAATCCCACGGCCTCGGGCAGCGCCGCCGACTCCGGCAACCGGACGCCGTCCAGCACCAGTTCGCTGGTCACCGAGGCGCGCAGCGACAGCTTCTTCTTGATCTCCGGTGCGGAGAATCCCGGTGTGTCGGTCGGGACGACGAAGCCGCGCACCCCGTCCTCGCTCTGCGCCCACACGACGGCGACGTCGGCGATGCTGCCGTTGGTGATCCACATCTTGCGGCCGTCGAGCACCCAGTCCGAGCCGTCCCGGCGGGCGCGGGTGGTCATCGACGCCGGGTCCGACCCGTGGTCGGGTTCGGTGAGGCCGAAGCAGCCGATGGCCTCGCCAGCGGCCATCTTCGGCAGCCACTGCTGCTTGTGCTCCTCGGAACCCCAGCGCCAGATCCCGTACATGGCAAGGGATCCCTGCACCGAGACCAGCGACCGCAGCCCGGAGTCGGCGGCCTCCAGCTCCTCGCACGCGACGCCGTAGTCGACGGCGGAGGCGCCCGCGCAGCCGTAGCCCTCCAGGTGCATGCCGAGCACGCCGAGCTTGCCCAGTTCGCGGGCGAGTTCCCTGGCCTGCGGCAGCTCGCCGCGCTCGAACCAGTCGGCCACGTTCGGCCGCACCAGGTCCCGGCACAGGGCGCGCACGCTGTCGCGCAGCGCGAGTTGTTCGGTGGTGAGCTCGGCGTCGATGCCCAGCGGGTCGCGGGGATCGAAGTCGGGTCGGGCGCTCATCGGTGACCTCCTCGGGACGGATCGTCGGACAACGGCGCCAGCGGAGACGGCTCACCGGCCAGCCAGGCGCGTACCTCGTCGGTGTGCTCGCCCAACCGCGGTGGCGCGAGCGGATCGGCCACGTCGATGCCGGAGAACTCGATCGGCATCCGGGCCTGCGCCACGCCTCCGCCACCGGGGTCGACCACCGGGTTCAGGCCCAGCGATTCGGCGTAGTGCACGGCGTGGGCCAGGTCGTTGACCTGGCCGCAGGCGATGCCGGCGCGGTGCAGCCGCGCCTGCCAGTCGGCGGCCCGGCGGGCGCCCAGCACGTTCTCCAGCGCCTCCACCAGAGCGGCCCGGTTGGCGACCCGTTCGGAGTTCGCGGCGAACCGGGGGTCGTCGGCCATGCCGAGCAGACCGAGCGCCTCGGTGAACCGGCGGAACTGGTCGTCGTTGCCGACCGCGACCGCCAGCAACCCGTCCTCGCAGCGCAGCGTTTCGTACGGGGCGATGCTCGGGTGCCGGTTGCCCATCCGCTCGGGGGCGATGCCGGTCGTGAGCAAGCCGCTCATCTGGTTCACCAGGGACGCCAGCAGGCTGGAGAGCAGGTTCACCTCGACGTGCTGGCCCTGCCCGGTGCCGTCCCGCTGCCGCAGCGCGGCGAGGATGCCGAGGCTCAGGTCCTTGCCGGTGAGCACGTCGACGACGGCCACCCCGACCTTCGTCGGCGGCCCGTCCGGTGCGCCGGTGATGCTCATCAGCCCGCCGACTGCCTGCACGACGAAGTCGTAGCCGGGCAGGTCCGCGCCGGGGCCGCTGCCGAAACCGGAGACGGAGGCGTAGATCAGCCGGGGGTTGAGCTCCAGCGCGGCCTCGGGGTCCAGCCCGCAGCGCGCGAGCACGCCGGGGCGGAAGTTCTCGACCAGCACGTCGGCGCGGCGGACGAGTTCCCGCGCGGCGGCCTGGTCCTGCTCGTCGTCGAAGTCGAGCACCACGCTGCGCTTGTTGCGGTTGACCGATTCGAAGTACGCGGAGCTGCGTTCGGTCCACGGCGGGCCCCAGCCGCGGGTGTCGTCCCCGTCGCCGGGCCGCTCGACCTTGATCACGGTGGCGCCGAGGTCGGCGAGCGCCATCGTCGCGTACGGACCGGCCAGCACCCTGCTGAAGTCCGCCACGACGACACCGTCCATCGGCAGCGCGCGCCCCATCGCTCACCTTCCCGGTTCTCGGTTCCCTGGTGCCCGTTCCTGGTGCTCGCGTGCACCGGTGTTGCGCGATGTCAGAATTGGATCCAATATACAGTGATCGGGCGTCAGGTCAACAAGGTTCGCGCCTCTCGAACGAGTGATCGCGAAGGCCGGTGACCGCGACTCCGGACCAGCAGCGACGACCGACCGGCGGGAGCCGATGCCAGCAGACCCGAACCCGCGACCCGACGACCGCGCGACGCCGCCACGCGCCGATCTGCGCTGGCACGCGCCGGAAAGACCGCCGACCACGCAGGCCTTCGTGCTGGACGCGCTGCGGCGGGCGATCACCACCGGTTCGCTGGCACCGGGCAGGCCGATCCGCCAGGACGCCATCGCCGGGGAACTGGGCGTCAGCCGGGTCCCGCTGCGGGAGGCGCTCAAGACGCTGGAGGCCGAGGGGCAGGTGGTCTACCGGCCGCACCGCGGTTACGCGGTGGCCGAGCTGTCGCTGGACGACTTGCTGGAGGTGTACCGGTTGCGCGGGCTGCTGGAGTCGGACGCCGCGGCGGTCGCGGCGAGCAGGTTCACCGCGGCGGACCTGGCCGGGATCGGCGAGGCCGCGCGGGACGTCGAGCGCGCGGCCGAGGCGGCCGACCTGGTGGAGATGATCACGGCGAACCGCCGCTTCCACTTCGCGCTGCTGGAGCCGTGCGGGATGCCGCGCCTGCTGCGGATCGTGCGGACCCTGTGGGACGCCACCGACGCCTACCGCGCGGTGTACTACAACTCCGAGACCAACCGGGAACAGGTCCGCGCCGAGCACGACGCCATCGTCCGAGCCGCCACCGAAGCGGACGCCGACCGCCTGGTGACCCTCCTCGACGACCACCGCAACCACGCCATCGCCTCACTCCGCGAAACGATCGGCACCCCCACCTGACCCCACCGGCGACGTCCGGCCCGCGAGGGGAGCCTGCCTCGCGGCCGAAGGCCGTGCCTCGCGGCGAAGCCGTGCAGTGGGCGGCGAAGCCCGCCTGCCCTGCGGCCGAAGGCCGTGCCGTATGCGCGGCAGCGCACAGCCCACGTCGAAAAGCCGACCACCCGCGGGTTCTCAGCCGGTCTCTCGCGAGGACGGCTTTTTCCCTCGTGGCGGAGCCACGAGGGAAAAGATCCCGCAGCGAGAAGACAGCTGAGGTTCCGCCAGACGACCACCAAAGCAGAACGACCTCAGGAGTAAGCGTAAAACCCCTGGCCGGACTTCTTGCCGTAGTGACCCGCGTCGACCATGCGCTGCAGCAGCGGCGGCGCGGCGTAGAGCTGCTCCTTGTACTCGCCGTACATCGAGTCGCCGATGGCTTTGAGCGTGTCGAGCCCGACCATGTCGGACAGCGCCAACGGCCCCATCGGGTGGGCGCAGCCCAGCACCATGCCGTTGTCGATGTCCTCGGCGGTGGCGACTCCGCTCTCGAACATCCGGATCGCGGAGAACAGGTACGGCACCAGCAGCGCGTTCACCACGAAACCGGAGCGGTCCTTGGCGCGGATGCTCTGCTTGCCGAGGCCGTCGGTGGCGAAGGCGGCGACGCGCTCGACGGTTTCCTCGGAGGTCACCAGCGACGGCACGAGTTCGACGAGCTTGAGCACCGGCACCGGGTTGAAGAAGTGCACCCCGATGACCTGCGCGGGGCGCTGGGTGGCACCGGCGAGCTTCGCGATCGGGATGGAGGACGTGTTGGACGCGAGGATCGCGGCGGGGTCGGTGACCACCCGGTCCAGTTCGGCGAACACGCCGGTCTTGAGCTGTTCGTTCTCCGCGATGGCCTCGATGACCAGCTGCCGGTCCGCGAGGTCGGCCAGCGAGGTGGTGAACCGCAGGCGCCCCAGCGTCGCGTCCCGCTCGGCTTCCGCGAGCTTGCCCCGGCTCACCGCGCGGTCCAGCGACTTGGTGATGCGCGCCCGGCCGGCTTCGGCGGCGTCTTCGCTGACCTCCGAGACGATCACGTCCAGCCCGCTGCGGGCGCTGACCTCCGCGATGCCCGCACCCATGAGTCCGGAGCCCACCACGCCTACGCGTTCGATTCCCGTCACCACACCGATCCTTCCGTCCGCGACTTCGTCGTCGGGTCGCTGTCGACCAACGCCGCGATGATGTCAGGACGAACGGTTACCAACCGGTACAAGGTGCTGTAGGACACCCGGAACCAGGGGCGGACGAGCCAGGAGCGGGCTGCTGCGGGAGCGCGCGGCTTCGAGAGCGGCGCGAGGCCGGTTCAAGAAGTCGGGCCGCACGTTCCCGGCCCGACTTCCCGATTCCCCAAGCCCCCCGACTCACACCCTGACCCCCTGGGCGCCGTCATCATATATCAACGCCGATGGACAGATCCACTGCTTCCGATCATCTGTGTGGATGAACCCGTTCACGACATCGGCGGTGTCACGGAGATCGTGACCCCTTACAGTCGAGACGTGCGGCACCCCTCCGACTCCTCCGACGCCGGTTCCGACGGCGGCCCGGCCTCGGGCAGTTCCATCAGCGTGCACGTGTTCTCCGAGCGCCTGACCGAACTGCTGCAGGGGCAGCCCGATCCGGAGACCGGCAAGCCCTACAGCAGCGAGCGGATGGCCGCGCAGCTGACCGGCCGCGGGGTGCGCATGTCCGGCACGCACATGTGGCACCTGCGCACCGGCCGCGCCGTGCCGCGGCTCACCGAGGTCGTGGCGTTCGCCGAGTTCTTCGGGGTGGGCCTGGACTTCTTCGACCCGGCGATCGCACCCGAGCTGCTGGCGCAGTGGCGCCTGGCCGGGCAGCTGCGCAGCCACGGCGTGGAGGAGGTCGCGCTGCGCCAGCTCACCGACCAGTTCCCCGAGCAGGACCGGCCGCACGTCACCGACGCCATCCTCGGCGTGCTGCAGGGGTTCAAGGCGTTGCGCGCCGCGGATGGACGAGGTGAACGGGATTCGTCTCCCCCGGAGCAATCGTGAGGCTGCTGGTGTGGCACGAAGGGCGTTCGACGTGGAGCGGTTCGCGCCGGTTGCTGCGGTGGCGCAGCGGCAAGCGGCTCGACGCGCTCGGATTGCCGCGCCGGTTCACCGCCCAGCAGCTGCTGGAGCGGGCGCGCGAGCACCTGGGGCGGGACATCTACTTCGCGGCGGTGGAGCTGCCGCCGCGCGCCCCGAGCGGCCTGGCGCTGCTGCCGGAGGGCTGCGTGATCATCGTGGCGGACGCGCGCACCACCCGCTGGCACCGCTGGCACATCTGGTTGCATGAGCTGATGCACCTGCTGTGGGGCCACGTCGGGCGTCCGCTGTCCGATCCCGCTCCGGCGCTGCGTTCGCTGTTCGGCGAGCTGCCGCCGGAGGTGCTCAACCGCGTGCTGACCCGCACCGGCTGTTCGGCGCAGGAGGAGGCCGCGGCGGAGATGATGGCCTCGGTGGCGATGCGGCGGATCAGTTCGTGGGAGTCACCGCAGGCGCAGCAGGTGCCCGATGAGGCGCGGGAGATCCTGCGCCGCTTCCAGTCGACCCTCGGGTGATCCGGTGTTCGCCGTTCTGTATCCGCTGGCCCTGCTGCTGCAATTGAGCGCGTTCCTCTGGAAGTTGCGCGATTTCCTACGCGATCCACGGGATCCTCGGCTGGGCGCGATCACGTTGGCGCTGCTGTTCGTGGCGTCGGGGTTCAACTTCGCCATTCCCGCCGTGTACCTGGCGGTCGGCGCCTCGTCCGGGGTGCCGAACCTGTCGACGCTGGCGGTGTACTCGTCGATCGTGCTGTGCACCGCGTCGCTGCAGGTGTGCTCGGTGAACCTGGCGCGGAACAGGGAGTCGGCGGTGCCCGCGGGCCGGACGCTGGTGCTGGGCACGACCGCCGTGCTGGTCGTGATGGCCGCGCTGTTCGCGGTGGCCCCGGTGCACGACGCGGCGCACGTGCTGGACTTCGACGCGCACTACTCGGGCGTCCCGGAGATCGCCGGTTTCCTCGCGGTGTACCTGGGCGCGTACTCGCTGGGCCTGGTGCGCAGCGCGCTGATCTGCCTGCGGATCCGCCCGCACGCGCGGGACCGCTGGCTGCGGTTGGGGGTGACGCTGGTCCCGATCGGCGTCGCGTTCGGCTTGGGCTACTCGGTGCTGAAGGTCGTCGCGGTCGCCGCGACGTGGCTCGGCGGGGACCTGGCCGTGGTGAGCACGGTGGTGGCGCCGGTCAGCGCGACCGTCGGGGCGAGCGTGATGGCCGTCGGCTACGTGCTGCCGTCGATGCCGCGGCTGCTGCGGCGCTGGCGGGCCCGCCGGTTCCTGCGGCCGATGCTGAAGGCGTTGCGCCCGTTGGATCCGGAGCTCGTGCGCAACACCCGGCTGGAGTCGGCGGAGTACCGCTGGCTGATCGCCACCGACGACCTGCTGCGCGAGTTGCGCCCCTACTTGGATCCGCGGGTCGTCGCGGTGGCCGAGCGGCACGCCGACCGCGCCGGCCTCACCGGCGATGAGCGCGCCGCGACGATCGAGGCCGCGCGCATCGCCGCCGGGCTGCGCGCCCACGAATCCGGTGAGCGCCCCGGGTCGGGCAGCGCCATGATCCGCGAGGACGTCGGCATGCACGGCGCCGAAGCCGCGGTGTGGCGCTTCCCGGAGCAGGATCCGCGGCGTGATCTCGCCGAGGAGCTGCACTGGCTGTGCTTGATCGGCGAGGCCTTCAGCGGCCCGCACCCGGTGGTCCGGGACGTGCTGGCCGAGCTCGGATCGGCTCGTCCCACGGCAGGAACGGAATCCCCTTCGTGACCGACCCCTTCACCGCGTCCGATCCGTTCGCCGCGCTCGCCGAACTGCGCGCCGCGGGCCCGGTGCACCGGGTCCGCACCCCGGACGGCCCGGAGGCGTGGCTGCTCACCCGCTACGCCGACGTGCGCAGCTCGCTCGGCGATCAGCGGCTCGCGCTGAACCGCGCGCACTCGAACGGCGCGGACTACGCGGGTTTCGACCTGCCGCCGCAGCTGGACGCGCACCTGCTCAACAGCGATCCGCCCCGGCACACCCGGCTGCGACGGGAGATCGCGCCGAGCTTCACCGCGCAACGGGTGCGCGCGATGGCGCCGGAAGTGCGGGCGGTGGCGGGAGAGCTCGCCCGCTCGCTGCCGGCGGACGTCGACCTGGTCGCCGATTTCGCCGTGGTGCTGCCGGTGCGGATCATCGCCGAGCTGCTGCCACTGCCCGCCGAGGCGCGGCGGGACTTCGCGGCGTGGGCGAACGCGCTGCTGCGCCACTCCCCCGGTTCGGAACCGCGCGCGCGGGACACCATGCACGACATGCGGCGGATCATCGGCGGCGCGCTGGGGTCCGCGCCGCCGGGGGGAACGCTGCTGTCCGGTCTGCTCGCCGCCCGCGCCGGGGACCGCCTCGACTCCGACGAGCTCACCAGCATGGTGTTCTACCTGCTGTTCGTCTGGTACGAGATCATGGTGCACGCGGTGTCGTCCGCGGTGCTGCGCCTGCTGGGCACGCCCGCCTCGCTCGATCAGGGCGTGGAGGAGGTCTTGCGCTTCCACCCGCCGCAGCTGCTCGCCGCGCCCCGCTACGCGCTGGCGGAGCTGACCGTCGACGGCGTCACCATCCCCGCCGGGGACACGCTGCTGCTGTCGCTGGCCTCGGCGAACCGCGATGAGCACGTCTTCGACGACGCGGAGGCGTTCGCCCCGGACCGCTCCCCGAACCCGCACCTGAGCCTCGGCCACGGCATCCACTCCTGCCCCGCATCGGCCCTGACCCGGGTGATCGCGGTGGCGGCCGTGGAGGCGCTGCACGAGGCCCGGCCCGGGCTCTCCCTCGCGGTCACCTCGGACACTGCCACCTGGCGCGGCAACTTCCGCCACCACGGCCCGGCGACCCTGCCCGGCTCCCCGGGGTGAACCGCGCACCGCGCTGACTCGCGATGGGCGACCGGCGGCTAGCGGGGGGACCCGCTCGACGGCCGGACCCGGCGGGGGCGGTAGCGGTCGGTTCGCGGCGAACGTGTTCTGCCTGCTGCTCGACCGCGCTCCGCTCGCCGTCCGGCATCGGCCGCACGATGCGGATGGGCCCGAGGAGCGCCTCTCCTACCTCGCTCGGGGCCCGGGACGCTCCACTCGAACCGGCGTCATCGACGTCCGGCCCTCCTACGGCTGGTTCCTCGGCCTACAGGGGTTGGCAGTGGGGGCAGTGGTAGGTGGTCCGGCCCGCTGTCGTGCTGCGGGTGAGGGCGGTGGTGCAGCGCGGGCAGTGCGGGTCGGGCTCGTCGCGGTGGCCGGTGAGCCACGACGGCCGGGCCGGGACGTGCGCGACCTTCGCGGATCGGCGCAGCACGGCGTGCGCGCGGCGGCTGAGCCGGGAGAGGTCGTCCGAGGTGAGGTCGCGGGTGCCGCGGGCGGGGTGGATGTACGACTGCCACAGCACCTCGTCGACGGTGAGGTTGCCCAGCCCCGCGAGCACCGCCTGGTCCATCAACGCGGATTTGACGCCGCGCCTGGTGCGGGTGATCCGGTGGCGGTAGTCGGCGGCGGAGGCGGCGAGCGCGTCCGGGCCGAGGTCGCCGAGCAGCGCCTCGACGTCGGCCCGCTCGCGCGCCAGGTGCAGGCCGGTGAGCTTGCGCATGTCCCGGTACCGCAGGTCCCCGCCTCGGCAGCGCAGCAGCACGCGGTCGTGGTCGTGGAGCTCGTCGCCGGGATCGCACCACAGCAAGCGGCCGGTCATGCCGAAGTGCAGCAGCAACTGCGGGAACTCCTCGCCGGTGGGCAGCGCGAGCCACTTGCCGTGCCGCCACGGGGTGCCGAGTCGGGTTCCGCGCATCGCCGCGCGGAACTCGGATTCCGAGACTCCGCGCAGCACCTGCGCGTCGCGCACCTCCACCTCGCGCACGGTCCGCCCGGACGCGAGCTCGGCGACTCGGCGGAATCCCTCGACGTCCGGCAGTTCAGGCACGGTTCCGGTCTACCCGCCCGCTCACCGCAGCAACCCCGGGGCTCAGTTCGAGTCGAGCGCGTGGCGCAGCCGGCCGAGCCAGTCGAGGTGGCCGCGGATGGCGTCCTGGCCGGACGGCGTGAGCCGGAACCAGGTGCGGGGTTTGCGGCCCACCGAGCCCTTGCGCACTTCGAGGTAACCGGCTTCTTCGAGGGTGCGGCTGTGCTTGGAGATCGCGGAGTCGCTGACGCCCAGCATGTCGCGGGCGGTGGCGAAGTCGACCCACTCGGCGCCTTGCAGCAGAGCGCACAGCGCGAGGCGGGGGCCGGTTTCGAAGATCGGCTCGCGACCTTCCGCCTGGTCGTGACCGGTCACGGCCGGACCCGGCCCTCTTCGATGTCCCGGACCATCGCCGAGCGGATCTTGATCTGGATGCCGAACACCGCGATCGCCACGACGGGGAGCACCAGGAACGCGATCCCCAGCTGCTCGTTGTTGACCAGCACGTTGATCCCGGCGAATCCGATGATCATGATGACGATGCTGGCCAGCCAGAACGGCAAGGCGCCGGGGTACGAGCCGATCCGTTTGGGGAGGTAGACGCCGGAGCGGCGCCGTCGGCTCCAGGAGTAGATGGCCGAGGCGAAGACGATCGCGACCAGGGCCCACTCGATGTACGACCTGCCGCCCGGCAGCAAGGAGAACCAGATCGGGAGCCCGGAAGCGATCACCAGGGCGACTCCGGAGAGCACCCAGTAGACGACGGGGAACCGCGCGTGCGCGGCGATCCGGCGGCGCGCGTCGGCGACTTGGTCGAGCTCGGGCGTGTCGGACATCAGGTGGTCTCCCATCCGGACTACTTTCGATATGGAAAGCGTACACGGATTGGAAATTAGATTCCAGAGAGGTCGACTCGCGGGCTCACCTCGCCGGAGACGGGGAGGTCAAGTGGGTGGTGAACCAGGCCGCGGCCTCGCCGGCGACCTGGTTCAGCGCGCCGGGTTCCTCGAAGAGGTGGGTCGCGCCCTCGACGACGTGGAGCTCGTGCGGCGCGGTGAGCCCGGCAGCGGCCTGGCGGTTGAGCTCCAGCACTTCGGGATCGGCACCGCCCACGATGAGCAGCGTCGGGGCCCGCAGCTCGGCGATCGGCCCGGTGGCGAGGTCCGGCCTGCCACCTCGGGACACCACCGCTCGCACCCCGTCGGGCCTGCGAGCGGCGGCGCCGAGCGCGGCGGCGGCACCGGTGCTCGCGCCGAACAAGCCCGACGGTCGCCCCCACCAGTCGAGGACGCCGAGCACCCGCACCGTGAGCAGCGGGATGTTGAAGCGCATCTCGCCGTGCGCGTCGCGGTCGCACTCCTCGTCGGTGAGCAGGTCCATCAGCAGCGTGCCGAAACCCGCCTCCTGCAACCGCGCGGCGACCCACCGGTTGCGATCGCTGTGCCGGGAGGAGCCGCTGCCGTGCGCGAAGATCACCAGCGGTGCCTCGTCGTGCGGCAGCGTCAGGTCACCGGTGAGCGCGCTGGCGCCGTGCACCGCCGGGAGCGAGACCTGCTCAGGTTCCGCCATCCCGCACCCGTTCCGCGTTCTCCTCCGGTGCGGACGGCGAGGTCTCCGCCACCTCGCCTTCGCCGCTGACGGCGGACAGGCCGGTGTTCTCGACCTCGGCGCCTTCGAGGACGACGCCCGGTTCCTCGTCGGTCCCCGCGGACGCGGCGACCTGCTCCCCGGAGGCGCCGTCGGCGACCTCGCGGGCGGCCCGCTCGTCCACGGTCTCGTCGAGCTCGCTCAGCGGCTTCTCGACGAGGGGTTCACCGAGGTCCGCACCTGGCTCCGGGCGCTCCTCGGCGAGCCGTTCGTCGAGCGTCTCGCCTTCGCGCTCCTCGCGCGGAGTGGGCCTGGCCGCGGTGGTCTGCGACCAGCGCTCCGGCGGTTCGACGCCTTCTTCCAGCGGGTCAACACCGAGTTCGTCCTCGTCGAGGTCCCCGGCGGATTGCAGTTCGGCCGGGTCCTGCGGGTCTTCGGGGTCCGGGCCGACCTCGTCAGCCGAGGGCGTCGAAGCATCCAGCGGGTCCGACATCGCGCGCGTCTCCGTTCTCGTGCGGACAGGACATCCGCACCCCGGCTACCCGCGCACGCGCGGGCTAATCCCGGCCGCCACCGGTGAGACGGCCCACCGGGCAGATCAGCGGGCGACGGCCCGCAGGAAGGACTTCCACCGCTCCCGATCGACGATCAAGGTGCCGCCGTCGCGGTCCTTGGTGTCCCGGATGCCCACGACGGCAGGAGTCAGCGCGACCTCCACGCAGCCTTGCGAACTACTCGAATAGCTGGATTTGAACCACAAAGCCTGCGCCAGTTCTTGCATGACCTCATGTTATCGACCGCAACGCGTCCCGGATGATCTCTTCGGACGCCTCGACGTCGGCTGCCCGGTCCAGCGCCTCGTCGAACGACAAGCTGTACTGGTGGACTCGAGCCTCGGTGTCGATCAGGTTCAACGAAGTCACCGCCTCGTGCCAAGCCAGCCTTCGCAATCTCGGGCTCGGGAACGTGAGCAGGTGGAACGTGGATGAGCCCATCGCGCCGTAGCTTCCTGCACTGAACGGGATGATCCGGATCGCCAACGTGTCAGAGTGCGCGTGGATCATGTTCAGGACGTGCTCGAGCTGACCGGAAAGCACCTCACGGCCGCCGACCTGCTGGCGCAGCACGCCTTCCGTCAAGACGATGACCGCACGCAGCGGATCGGAGCCGCTGATCCTGTGCTGCCGCATCTGCCGCGCTTCGACCCTGCGATCGATCTCGGAGCCCCGCAGGTTCGCGCGATCCCCGCTGTGCACGGCGTGCGCGTAGTCGCGGGTTTGCAAAAGCCCTGACATGACACCGCTTTCATAACTGCGGATCTCTTCCGCCCCGTGCTCGAAACCGAAGTAGCGCAGCAGTTCCGGGGCGAACAGGCCGCTGTAGCGGGACCACCATCCCCGGCCGTCCGACGCCTTGCGCAGCTCCACGAGCTCGGCGGCTTCGTCGTCGTCGAGCAGGTACGTCCCGGCGAGGGCGGTGAGCTTGTCCTCGGCGATCTTCCGGCGACCGTGCTCGATGTTGCTGAGGTAGTTCTGCGTGACGCCGATCGAGTGCGCCGCATCGGTTCCCGTCATGTCGACCTGCTCGCGGGCCGCCTTCAGCCGGATGCCCAACTCCCAGGCCGCGACCAGTGGTGATGCCGGTGCCATCTCGCTCCTCAGCTCGCTCGACCGTGCCCGCACAGGCTAAACGCAGAGATCAGAACCCGTTCGAGTGATACCGACAGAAATATTTCTAGATTAGATTCCTCCTCGGCGGCCCCGGTCCTCCCCCGACCCCGACGGGGCCGCCGCCTCCCCCACAGGAGAGGAGAGCGCGGTGGACTTGCGACGGGTGTACAGCGGCGACGGGCCGGTGGCCTACTGGCGTCCGGTGGACGGAGCGCGGCACGCGATGCTCCCGACCGAACGACCGCATCCCGGTCAGCAGCGGAAGTCCTTGTGCGGCGAGGACATCACCATCACCAAGGCCTCCCCGGAGGACTGGCTGGCGCCGACCTGCGCGGCCTGCTGGGACGCCGCGCGGACCCGCGGGGACGAAGCAGCTCAGCGCAACGCGCCCGCCGTCAGGCCGCGGACCAAGTAGCGCTGCAGCAGCAGGAAGCCGACGACCACGGGGAAGCTGACCGCCAGCGAGGCGGCCATCACCTCGTTCCAGTACACCGACGACTCCGTGGAGTACTCCCGTAGCCCCACCGCGAGCGTCCGCGAACCGGCGTCGGTCAGCACCGAGGCGAACAGCGCCTCGCCCCACGCCGTCATGAACGCGTAGATCAGCACCGCCGCGATGCCGGGCTTCGCCGCGGGCAGCACCACCCGCAGCAAGGTGCCGAGCACCCCCGCTCCGTCGATCAGCGCCGCCTCGTCGAGGTCCGCGGGCACCGTGTCGAAGTAGCCGACCAGCATCCAGATCGAGAACGGCAACGAGAACGTCAAGTACGTGATGATCAACCCGAACAGGTTGCCCTGCAGCAGGATTCCCGTCGCCTGGCCGATCGAGGCGTAGATCAGGTACAGCGGCAGCAGGAACAGGATCCCGGGCAGCATCTGCGTGGACAGCACCGCCGCCCGGAACAGGTCGCGACCGGGGAAGCGGTAGCGGCTCACCGCGTAGGCGGCCGGCACCGCGACGAGCACCGACAGCACCGCCGAGCTCGCGGCCACCACGGCGCTGTTCGCGAAGTACCCCGCCAAGTCCACGGTGGACCACATGGTGACGAACGCGTCGCCGGTCACCCGCGACGGCCACCAGGTGAAGCCGTCCCGGACGTCGTCCAGCGGTGTGAACGCGGTGATCGCCATGACGCAGAGCGGCAGCGCGGTGAACAGGCCCAGCCCGCCGAGCCCGGCGACCCGCAGCACCCGCAGCCAGCGCGGTTCACGTCGCACGCCTGCTCCTCGAAGTCAGGGCGAGCGACAGCGCGACCACCGCCAGCAGGAACAGCAGCAGCACCGTCGACATCGCCGCGCCCAAGCCGAAGTTCCAGGTCAGGAACGAACTCTGGTACACGTGCACCGAGATCAGGTTCGCCGCCTGCGGCACCGACTGGTCGAACAGCACGTACGGGGCGGTGAAGTCGTTGAACGTCCACAGGAACAGCACCAGCACCAGCACCCGCGCCACCGGCCGCAGCATCGGCAGCGTGATCAGCCGGAACCGCTGCGCCGGACCGGCGCCGTCCACCTCGGCGGCGTCGTAGAGCTCCACCGGTATCGACTGCAAGCCCGCCATCAGCGCCAGGAACGCGAACGGCCACAGCCGCCACACCGCCGTCACCACCAGGCTCCAGAACGCGTTCTGTCCCAGCAGCCAGAACTCCTCGCCGCCGAGGCCGAACGCGCGCAGCGCCGCGTTCACCGCGCCGTCACCGCGATCGAGCATGAACTTCCACACCAGCGCCGCCGTGTAGACCGGCAGCGCGTAGGGCACCAGGAACAAGCCTCGCACCAGGAACCGGCCGCGGAACGGGCGCTGCAGCAACGTCGCCGCCGCCAGGCCCAGGCCGAACGACAACGCCACCGCCAGCACCGAGAACGCCGCCGTGACGCCGAACGAGCGCAGCAGCTCCGCGCCCACCGCTCCGTCGACGTCCACGGCGACGCGGTAGTTGTCCAGCCCCACGTTCGGCGCCGACGTCCAGTCCCGCACGAAGAACTGGTTCAGCTCGTGCAGGCTCATCCACAGCCCGCCGAGCATCGGCAGCAGGTGGACCAGGACCTCGAACACCAACGCGGGCGCCAGCAGCAGGTACGGCACCGACGGCCCGCACGGGACGCGATGCGACCGCGTGGTCATCCGCTCCCCCCGGCGGCGCGCATCTGCTGCTGCGCCTGCGCCAGCTCGGCGCGCACCTGCTCGCGCCCCACCGGGCGGTCCGTCGCGGCGCGGGCGAACAGGTCGCGGACGGCGGCGCCCACCGTCGTCTCGAAGCGGCTCTCGTCGGGGATCATCGGCACCGGCACCGATTCGTGGGCCAGCAACCGGCCGAACACCGCGGCGTGACCGGTGGAGAACTCCGGTTCGGCGTAGGCGTCCTCGACCACCGGCAGGCTGCCGTAGCTGCGGTTGAGCTCGACCTGGGTCCGCCTGCTGGTCAGGAACTCCACCAGCCGCAGCGACTCCTCGCGGCGCGGGCTGTCGCGCAGCACCGCGACGTTGCTGCCGCCGACGTGGCTGCGCACGGGCGATCCACCGGGCGGCAGCGGATCGGGCAGCGGCAACGGGAACACCCCGACATCCTCGCCCGGCATGCGGCTGTCCACAATGGCCGGAAGGGCGCTGTTCTGCGCGATCAGCATCGCCGCGCGCCCGGCGGTGAACTCCGCGACGGACTCCGGGGCCGAACCCACTTCGGCGTCGTCCGCGCGCACCACCCGCCTGCTGCTCATCAGCTCCACGTAGCGCAGCACCGACTCCACCGCCCGCGGCGTCGTGAACGTGGCCGCGCCGTCCTCGTCGATGAACCGGGCGCCCTGCTGCATGCCGAACAGGAACGCGAAGTGCGCGTTCTGCGTGTAGCTCGCGCCGGGCACGGTCAGCCCCGCGCGGTCGCCGTCGGTGAGCCGCTCGGCGACGTCGAGGAATTCCGCCCAGCTCTCGGGAATCCGCGTGATCCCCGCCTCGCGGAAGCGCTGCTTGTCGTAGAACACCGCGTACGACAACCCGTACAGCGGCACCGAGGCGGGCGGGCGGCCGGGCATGCCCGCCGAACTCATGCTGCTCGCCAAGAACCGGTCGCGACCGCCCAACCGGTCCAGCAACCGCTCGTCGAACTCGACGAACGCTCCGGTGGCCTGCAACGACGCCGACCAGGTGTTGCCCAGGTCCACCACGTCCGGACCAGTCCCGGAGGTCGCCGCGCCCAGGATGCGGTTGAGCAGGTCGTTCCAGGGGATCACGTCGACCTCGACGGGAACGCCGGTGTCGCGGGTGAACCTGGCCAGCTGGGCGCGCAGCACCTCGCGGTCCTGCGCGGTGCTCGCGCCCTGGTTGCTCGCCCAGTACACGAGGCGCCGCGGTTCCGTCCCGCAGCTCGCGAGCGCGCCCGCCAGCACCAGCAGCACCAGCGCCAGCACTGGGCAGCGCGCGGGCGCCGCGGGGCGTTCTCGCTGGTCGCGCGGGGCCTCGCTCGAACGTGGGAACACCGTTGTCTCCTCGTTCTGGCCGTGCTCAACTCATCCGGAGCCGCCCGCCGTGCTCGCCCGCGGGATCAGCACGCGCGGCGGCACGTCCAAGTCGTCGGCGGCACCGGTCTCGATCAACTCCAGCAGCAGGTGCACCGCCGCCGCGGCATCGTCGGCGACGTCCTGCGACAACGCCGTCACCGGCGGGGTCACCACCCGGCACAGCATCGAGTCCTGCCAGGACAGCACCGCCAGATCGGCGGGCACCCGGACGTCCAGTTCCGCGGCGCGGGCGACCGCGGCCACTGCCATCAGGTCATTGTCGTAGACGATCGCCGTCGGCGGCGGATCCGCGGCGAGAAGTCGCCAAGTGGCTTGTGCCGCACCGGTTTCCGTGGGATCGGCCTCGGCCTTCACCAGGTCCGTCCCGAGCCGCTCCCGCACCCGCGCGCGCAGCAGCGCGTTGCGCCACCGGGTGTGCTCCAGGTCGAAACCGCCCTGCACGTGGCCGATGCGGGCGTGGCCGAGCTCAGCCAGGTGCTCCACGACGGCGCGGACCTCGTCGGCGACGGCGAAGCGCAGCACCGCAACGTTCGGCACCCGCTCGTGCTCACCGATGACCACCGCGGGCAGCTCCAGCTCGCGCAGCAGCGGCACCCGCGGATCCTCGGTGCGCAGGTCGGTCACGATCACGCCGTCGACGCGGCGCTCGGCCGCCCACTGCCGGTAGGTGCCGAGCTCGGCGTCCGCGTCGGAGGTCAACGCCACGTTGAGGACCAGGCCGTACTCGGCCAGCGCGGACTCCACGCCCGCCAGCCAGTTCACCACGGACGGTTCGGCGCGGATCTCCTGCGGCGGGCGCGCCAGCACCAGGCCGATGGTGCCGGTGCGGTCGGCGGCGGGCGTGCGGGCCGGGCCCGCCGCGTCCCAGCCGAGTTGGGAGGCGACGTCGAGGATGCGTTCCCTGGTGGCCGCCGACACCCCGGCTCGGCCGTTGAGGGCGTAGGACACCGCGGCCTTCGACACGCCCACGCGGCGCGCGATGTCGATGATGGTGGGCCGTTTCACCGTGGAATCCCCTCGTAGCCGTGCAGCGAGACGCCAGCGTAGCGAAACGACCGCGCGGGCGGCCCTCCTCAGCCGAGGTTGTCGAGCAGGGGTTCCGCGGCGTCGGTGACGACTTCGGACGCCTCCGAGTAGCTCTTCGAGGACGGCTGGGTGGACAGCAACGCCACCGCGTAGCGGCGGTCCGGGCCGATCAGGCCGCTGCTGTGCACCGCGCGCAGGCCGTCCTCGCAGCACATCCAGCCCGCCTTCACCGCCACCGGCCGCTGCGACTCCTTCAAGCCGTAGCCCTGGTCGAACCCCTCGGCCGCCGTGCGCGGTGCCGCGTCCAGCGGCCCGAGGATCAACGAGCGCTCCGCCTCCGGCAACGTCGGGACCTGCCCCAGGAGGGTGGCGACGTCCCGCGCGGAGGTCTGCGTATCGCCCCAGTTGCCCGGTACCGCAGGAGGCCGGGTCCGGGTGAGCCCGTAGCGGACCGCCAGCCTCGAAATCGCGCCGGCGCCGTCGAACCGATCCCACAACGCGTTCATCGCGGCGTCATCGCTGACCGCGAGCGAGCGGCGGATCAGGTCGACGTCCGCACCCGAGACCGGCATGCCCTCGGAGCGGCGCCGCGCCACGTCGACGGCCACGAACAGCTTCGACAGCGACGCCGTGTCGATGCGGTCGTCGGCGTGCTCGCCACCGATGACCTCACCTGATCCGCGATCCAGCACCGCCACCGCGACGGTGCTGCCGGAGAGCTCGTCGGCGTCCGAATCGACCTCGCGGACCACGTCGCGCACCACCGGGTTGGTGCTCGGCCGCGGCGGATGCGCCTGCGGCTTCGGGTATCCCACGCGGGACACCCACCACGGGCCCGAATCGGCCTCCGTCGACCTGCTGCCGACGGTCGGCCCGCAGGCCGCGCCGAACAGCACCACTACCAGGAACAGGCAGCCGAGCACCGCGGGCTGCCGACGAGTTCGTGCGGGGGTGCGCTGCCAACGATCGGAATCATCCATGAGGAGCCCATAACGTCGAAACCCGGCGGGAAGCTCCGGGCTATCGAACGCGCCCTCAGGACGGTAACGCCGTCACGAGCTCGATCGCAGAACTCAGCCGCCCTTGCGGTTCTCGCCCAGCTCCTGCTCGATCGGGTTCGCCGGGGCCTCGCGCTGGTGCTCGGCGACCCCCGGCCGGACGTTCTGCCGGTCCTGCCTCGCCTTGTCCGAATCGGACTGGCCCTCTTCGTCGGCCTTGTCCAGCGGCACCGAGCGCACCACCTCGGTGAGGTTCTCGTACTCGGCCGGGGGCATCGCCCGCAACGCGTCCACCGTGCCCTCGTCCACGCCGTTGCTGCGGGCGTAGTCGAGGAGCTGTTCCTTGTCCGCCGGGAAATCCACCGCCGACAGGGACTTCTTCAACGTCTCGCGCGTCGTGGTCATGTTCGGCTCCCTCTCGTCAGCTCGTGGCGTAGCGCAGGACCGCGCCGATCCCGTCGGTGAGCTCCACCTTCTCCGGATCGACCAGCACCAGGTCCGCGTCGGTGCCGGCCGCCGCCCACACCACGGCGGCGCTGGCCGGGGCGTGACCGGGACTGGAGACACCCATGTCGGTGAGCTCCCGCTCGTCGAGCGCGACCTGGTTCGGCACCGGGCCCACGTGCAGCCACGACACCGACTCCGGGCGCCCCCACAGCACCGTGCGCACCTGCCCCCGCTGCAACGCCTCGACGACCGGGCGCCAGCCTTCGACGGCGCGCTCGTGCCTGCCGCGCTGCTGCTCGAACTCGCGCACCGCGTCGTCCACGTGCGCGGTCACCGCCGAGTCCACGGTGTCGGCGACCTCCCGGCGCAGGCCTTCGCCGGAGGCGTTGCGGTCCGGGTACCCGGACTCCGTCTGCACCGTGCGGTCCCGGACGCCGCCCGGCAGGTTCTCGTGCACCAGCTTGCGCTGCTTCGGGTCACCGGCGAGCACCACGACCTCGGCGCCGACGCGCATGGCCTGCTTGCCGATCTCCTCGGCCGCTTCCTTGGCGTTGTGCAGCCACTGCTCCTCGACGGCGTTCTGGAAGCGCTGCTCGTTCTCGTCGTTCGCGCCCGTGCGCGCCTTGTGCACCGGGTGATCGCCGCCCTGCACCTTGCGCGTGCGCGGCTCGGCGCCCGCCGCGACGATCGTGAGCTCCGCTTCGACGTGGTCGACCAGCGCCACCACGTGCGGGATGCGCGACGCCCGCAACCGCAGGTACGGCAGCAGGTGCGGCAACGTCCCGAAGTGCACCTTCTCGTCGTCGGCGGCGTCGGTGGGCGGCTGCGGCAGCTCCTCGCCGAACACCACCTCGCCGCCGGTGGCGACGAGGACCTGACCGCGCTGGCCGATGCGGTACTCGTGGCGGTCCACGGTCTCGTCGAGCGCGCGCAGCGTCTGCTCGTCCGCGCCCGCGGTCGCGAGCTGCTCCCTGGCCGAGCGCCAGCGCAACTGCACCGCCTTCGCCGCGTCCTCGGCGTCCGCCGAAGTGTCCAGGTACACGGTCGCGAACGGTCCTTGATATCCGTAGACGTCTTGCAGGAACGCGAGTTTCATCGGCCACTCCTCTGCTCTGCCACGCCGGTTCACGCGCTGCGCGCTTGTGCGCGGTGCTTGCCCTCCGCGATCTCTTCGACGACCTTCGCGCAGAACGCGGGGAGGTCGCCCGGGTTCCGGCTGGTCACGAGGCCGGAGTCCACGACCACTTCCTCGTCGACCCACTCGGCACCCGCGTTGCGCAGATCGGTGCGCAGGCTCGGGTAGGACGTGACCCGGCGACCGCGCACCACGTCGGCCTCCACCAGCAGCCACGGCGCGTGGCAGATCGCGGCGACCGGTTTCTGCAGCGCGAAGAACCCACCCGCGAACCGGACCGCGTCCGGAACCCGGCGCAACGCGTCCGGGTTCGCCACCCCGCCGGGCAGCACCAGCGCGTCGTACTCGTCCGGCTCCGCCTCGGTGACGACCTTGTCCACGGGGAACGTGTCGGCCTTCTCCAAGTGGTCGCGCCCCTGCACCGAACCGGGTTGCAGCGACACCAGTTCCGGGCGGCCACCCGCCTGCTCCACGGCTCGCCACGGCTCGGTCAGCTCCACCTGCTCAATGCCGTCCTGCGCCACCAGGAAAGCGACCTTGGCGCCGTTCAGGTCCGCGCTCATCACTCGCACCTCCCACGGGGGTCGCGGCGGGCCGTTCGCGCCTCGCCGCTCAGCCGTGCCCTACCCGGCGCACCCCGGCGGCAAACCGCGGGGGGCGGCGAGCGCGCCCCCGCGACGCGGCATTCGAGGCCGGTGGAGATCTGGCGGCTCGCATCGTGACCACACCCCCGGACCGGCGGTTAAGGTGACCGGGCCAGCCACGATCAAGGAGCCGGACCCATGCGCCCAGGCGACACCGTCGACGACTTCGCCCTGCCCGACCAGCACGGCACCGAACGCAAGCTCTCCGAGCTGCTCGGCAACGGCACCGTGGTGCTGTTCTTCTACCCCGCGGCGATGACCTCCGGCTGCACCGCGGAGAGCTGCCACTTCCGCGACCTGTCCGCGGAGTTCGCCGAGCTCGGCGCGCACCCCGTCGGCATCAGCACCGACACCGTCGCCAAGCAGGCGACGTTCGCGCAGACCCACTCGTTCGACTACCCGCTGCTGTCCGACCGCGAAGGCGTCGTCGCCCGGCAGTTCGGCGTGAAGCGCCGCTTCGGCCCGCTACCGGTCAAGCGCCACACCTTCGTCATCGGCTCGGACCGGGTCGTGCTGGAAGTGGTGCGCAGCGAGTTCAACATGGCCTCCCACGCCGACACCGCGCTGACCTTCCTCCGGGACGAGCGCGGCGCCTGAGCGGGCGCGACCGGTCAGCCCTCCGCCCGGTGGAATCGAGCCGGACGAGGCGAGCCCGGGCGCTCCCCCCGGCGAGGGGCCGTGCGTCCACCTCCGGAGCCGAGGACGGCGAATTCCGCTTCGCCGCCCCGGCCACGGCTCACTTCGGCGGATCGGCGCAGGAGGGGTTCAGCAGCTTCTGGATCTCCGGGGTGTTCAGGTTCTCCCGGGTGACCACCGTGGATCCGGTGTTGGTCTCCGGGGCGCCCTGCTGCTCGCCGCGGATCTCCTCGATCGCCGAGTTCACCGAGGCGAAGCCCATCTTGAACGGGTTCTGCGCGATCAGGCCGGTGATCACGCCTTCCTCCAGCGAGTCGATCTGGCCTTCCGAGGTGTCCCAGCCGATGATCTTGATCTGGCCCTTCTTGCCCGCCTGGCGCACCGCTTCCGCCGCGCCCAGCACGCTCGGCTCGTTGCCCGCGTAGATCCCGTTGAGGTTCGGGTTCGCCGTCAAGATGTCCTGGGTGACCTGCAACGCCGTGTTGTAGTCGCTGTTCGAGGACTGGCGCGCCACCAGCTTCAGCCCCGGGTTCTGCTGCAAACCGCGCTGGAATCCCTCCGCGCGCGTCTCGTTCGTGCTGGTGCCCGGCAGGAACTCGATGAACGCCACCTCGCCCCGGCCGCCCAGCTGATCCGCCAGCAACTGGGTGCCCTCCTCGGCGGCGGCCACGTTGTCGGTGGCGAACACCGGCACCTCCGGCGGCTGCGGAGTCGTGCCCGAGTCCATGTTCACCACCGCCGTGCCCTGCTGCCGCGCCGACTTCGTGACCTCCGCCAGCGCCTTCGCGTCCGTCGCCGCGAACACCAGGCCCTGCACGCCCTGCGCCAACGAGTCCTGCAGCAGGCTCTGCTGCCCGCTGACGTCGTCCTCCGAGGTCACCCCGTCCCAGTGGACGTTGACGTTCGGGTGCTTGGTGGCCGCGCACTCGGCGCCGACCCGCACCTGCTCCCAGAAGTCGAAACCGATCGCCTTCGGGATCACGGCGAGCCGGATCGTGCCACCCTCCTGCGCGTTCACCCCGGTCGGCCTGCGCACCTCCAAGCTGCACGCCGACGACGTCAGCAGCACCGCCAGGCACAGCAGCGGAAGAACCTTCTTCATCGCAGCGAACTCCCTCGTTCCCGAGCTCAACCGGCGTCGCCGGCGAGCTTGCGGCGCTGGTAGAAGTCCCACCACACGGCCAGCCAGATGATCACGCCGATGAGCACGTTCTGGTAGAAGGTGCCGATGTTGAGCTGCACCGCGCCGTTGCGGATCACCGCGACCAAGAACGCGCCGATCAGCGAACCCCACACCGTGCCGCGACCGCCGAACAGGCTCGCGCCGCCGATCACGACCGCGGCGATCACGTCCAGCTCCAAGCCCTCGCCGAAGTTCGGCTGGCCCGAGTTGATCCGCGAGGCGGCGATCATGCCGCCCAGCCCGGCCAACATGCCCGACACCACGTACACCCAGGTCGTGTGCTTGCGGACCGGCACACCGGACAGCCGCGCCGCCTCCGAGTTCGACCCCATCACGTACGCGTAGCGGCCCAGCCTCGTCCGCGTCAGCAGGACGTGGCCCGCGACCGCCACGATCAGGATCAGCAGCACCGGCACCGGAACGGGTCCCAGCACGCCCTGCCCGAGCAGCCGGAACGACTCCGGAGCGCCGAACACCGCCACCGCGCCCGTCGCGATCAGCACCAGGCCGCGCGCCACGCTGAGCATGCCGAGCGTCGCGATGAACGGCGGCAACCCCACCGTCGACACCAGCAGGCCGTTGACCAGGCCCGCCGCCGCGCCGACGACGATCCCGCCGAGGATGCCCAGCAGCGGGTTGAAGCCGAAGTCCGCCATGAGCATCACGCCCAGGACCCCGGACAGCGCCGCCACCGACCCCACCGACAGGTCGATGCCACCCGTGATGATCACCAGCGTGACGCCGACCGCCATCACCGCGTTCACCGAGGTCTGCGACCCCAGGTTGAACAGGTTGTCCGCCGTCAGGAACGACGGCGCCACGATGGACAGGACGACGAACACCACGATCAGCGCACCGGCCGCCGCGACCTGCGAGATCGCGCCCGACAGCCGATCCGTCAGCCCGCCCAGCGCGCCCGGACCGCCCGTCTTCGTCGCGGTCGCGGTACCACCACCGCCGTCCGGCGTGGCGCCTTCGTCCTTCCCCGACTGGTCGCTCACTGGCCCTCCTTCGCTCCGGTGGCGAGCGCCACGACGCGTTCCTCGGAGAACTCCGCGCGCTCGACCTCACCCGTGATCCGGCCCTCGCGCAGCACGAGGATCCGATCGCACATGTTCAGCAACTCCGGCAGATAACTGGAGATCAGCACTACCGCCTTGCCCTGCGCGGCCAGCGCGTCCAGCTGGCTGAACATCTCCGACTTCGCGCCCACGTCCATGCCGCGGCCGGGCTCGTCGAAGAACAGCACCTCGGCCTCGGTCTGCAACCAGCGCGCCAGCACCACCTTCTGCTGGTTGCCGCCGGAGAGCGCCTGCACCGGCCTGCCCACCCAGGGCACCCGGATGTTCAGCCGATCCCGCTCCTGCTCGGCGATGCGGCGCTCCGCGCCCAAGTCGATCATTCCCGAGACCATCGGCAGCTTCGCCAGCGTGATGTTCTTGTCCAAGCCCAGCTGCAGCGCCAGCCCGTCGGCCTTGCGGCTCTCGGTGAGGTAGCCGATGCCCGCGGCGATCGCGTCCGCCGGGCCGCGGATCTTGAGCTGCGCCCCGTCCAGCGACACCACGCCCGCGTCGGGCGGTTCCGCGCCGAACACCGACCTGGCGAGCTCCGTGCGCCCCGCCCCGACCAGGCCCGCCATACCGACGATCTCCCCGGCGCGCACGTCGAAGGACACGTCGCGCACCGCGTCGCCCCGGCTCAGCCCGCGCACGCTCAGCCGCACCGCACCCGGCTCCGCGTAGGTGCGCGGGTACAGGTTCTGCACGTCGCGGCCCACCATGAGCGTCACCAGCCGCGACTCGTCGAGCTCCGCGACCGGGCGGGTCGCTACCACCGCGCCGTCGCGCAGCACCGTGACCCGATCACCGATCTCGAAGATCTCGTCCAAGCGGTGCGAGATGTAGAGCACTCCGATGCCCTGCGCGGTGAGCTCGCGGACGATGCCGAACAGCTCCTCGGTCTCGCGCTCGGTCAGCGTCGCCGTCGGCTCATCCAGGATGAGCACCTTCGCCTCCACTGCCAGCGCCTTCGCCAGCTCCACCCGCTGCTGCTCGGCGGTGGACAGCCGGCCCACCCTCCTGCCCGGATCGACCCGCAGCCCCACCTTCGCCAGCAGCTCGCGGGCCGCGCGGCGCTCCTCGGCGCGCGAGATCCAGCCGCCGCTGCCGGGCTCGTGGCCGATGAACAGGTTCTCCGCCACCGACAGGTCCGGGGCCAGCGCGAACTCCTGGTGCACCATCGAGATGCCGAGGCGCCGCGCCGAGGCCGGGCCCTGGTAGGTCACCTGGGCGCCGTCGACCTCGATCCGCCCGGACGTCGGCGGCTCCACCTGCGCGACCAGCTTCATCAACGTCGACTTGCCCGCGCCGTTCTCCCCGGCCAGCACGTGCACCTCGCCGGCCCGCACGTCGAGGTCCACATCGGACACCGCGACGACTCCGGGGAATCGTTTGCTCACACCGGAAAGCCGGACCACGGCGCGCGCGGGCGCCGAATCCGGGTCGGCCGAACCGGGTTGCAAGGATTGCGACACGCCGCCTCCCTCGATCTTCATGATCGCCCGCCGCAGCGGTGCGCCGGAGCATACTCACAACATCACACGCTCGAAAGGCTTGCAGCGAAGCCAAGAAACCGATTACCGATCGTTGCACGCGAACGGCTGCAGCGACATCCGCGAACGCCGCAACCACGACCTCCGTAAGCTCGACGGGGCCACCGAAGTAATCCAGAGGGGGACGAAACGTGCAGCCGCTGCTGGCCAGCGAACCGGACAGAGTCGGTGATTACCGGCTGCTCGCGCGGATCGGCGGGGGCGCGATGGGAGCCGTGTACCTCGCCCGATCCCGTGGCGGTCGGGGCGTGGCGATCAAAGTCGTGCGCCCGGAGCTCGCCGACGACGGCGAGTTCCGCGAACGGTTCCGCCGCGAAGTCGACATGGCCCGCTCCGTCGGCGGGTTCTGGACGGCCACCGTCATCGACGCCGACACCGAAGCCGCCCAGCCGTGGCTGGCCACCGAATACGTGCCCGGCCCCACCCTGCACCGGGCCGTCGCCGACCACGGGCCGCTGCCGGAGCAGACGGTGCGCACCCTCGCCGCCGGTCTCGCCGAAGCGCTCGGCGCCATCCACCGGGCCGGTCTCGTGCACCGCGACCTCAAACCCGGCAACGTGCTGCTCGGCCCCGACGGGCCGCGCGTCATCGACTTCGGCATCTCGCGGGCCATGAGCAGCAGCAACCTCACCGCCACCGGGATCTTCCTCGGCACGCCCGGCTTCTTCTCCCCCGAGCAGACCGTGGGCAGCGACGTCGGACCGCCCAGCGACGTGTTCTCGCTCGGCGCGGTGCTCATGTTCGCCGCCACCGGCGCCGGACCGTTCGGCAACGAGAACACCGCCGCCATGCTGTACCGCGTCGTGCACAACGAGCCCGACCTGAGCTCGCTGCCCACCGGCTTGCGGTCGCTCATCGGCTCCTGCCTGGCGAAGGAACCCGCGGACCGGCCGACCCCGGCCGCGCTGCTGGACCAGGCCGGCGAGTCCTCACCGCAGAACGACAGCTGGCTGCCCGCCGAGATCACCGCCGTGATCACCGAGCACACCGCGCAGCTCAAGCAGGCCTCCGAAGCCGCTCCACCCGCTCCGCCCGCCGCCGGGACTCCTCCGCCGCCGCGCACGCAGCGCGGCGGCTCGGACTGGTCGGCGGCCCCGGCCGCACCGGCGAAGCCGATCATCCCGTCGCGGCCGAAACCGACCGCGCAGCAGCCGAACCCCGGCACCGCCGCACCCGCGCGCATCGCCCCCTCCCGGCCCGAACCACCCGTCGAGCGAGTGCGCGGCGACGGGCCCGGCCCGGTGTTCGCGCTCGGCGGCCGGGTCGGGGCGCTGCTGTCCGCGGCGATCATGTTCGGGCTGATCTACCTGGTCGTCCAGGTCAGCCGGAGCAGCAGCCCGGATGCGGAGATCTGGGCGCTGGCCCAGTTCGGCATGGTGCTGCTGACCATCAGCGGCGCGCTGTCCCTCGGCAAGGCGCTGCTGCCGAGCCTGCGGCTCAAGGTCAGCGGTGAGGGGCTGCGGATCTCCCGCGCCGGGCTCGCCAGGGAAGTCCCGTGGAGCCAGATCAGCCGCGTCGCCGTCGTCGGCAGCGGCAAGCGCCAGTCGGTGACCGTGTGGACCCGGCCCGGCGCCCCCGCCCAGGGCTGGCGGATCTGGAACCCGACCCGGCCCTACCACGGCGGCGTGCGCCTGTACCCGATCGGCGCCGCGGGCGGCCCGATCACCCGGCGCCAGGAAGGACGCCGGGTGCGCCAAGCGCTCCAGCAGTACGGCCGCGGCACCTACGACGACCGCATGATCTGACGTGTGGATGGGTTCGGGGCTCGTTTTGCTCTGGTGGTCGGGTGGCGGAACCTCAGCCGGTCTCTCGCTGCGGGATCTTTTTCCCAAGTGGCTCCGCCACGAGGAAAAAGCCGTCCTCGCGAGAGACCGGCTGAGAACCCGCGGGTGGTCACCTTTTCGACGTGGGCTACGCGCTTCGCACATACAGGCGACGGCCTACGGCCGCAAGGCAGACTTCGCTTCGCTCGTCCAAGGCACGGCTACGCCGCGAGGCACGGCTTCGCCGCTGGATGGAGGCGCAGCCTGCGGGAGCGCAGGGTGGTGGTCGGGTGGTGGGGCTACGCCCCGGCTCAGACCGGGAGGAGGCACACCGGGCTCGGCGAGGACGCCGGGTCCGCGACCGGAGTGAGGCCGCCCGTGGCGGACACGGCGAAGGCCTGGATGGTGTCGCTGAGCTCCCCCGCGGCGTAGAGCACGTCGCCCTGCGGGGACAGGGCGATGTGGCGAGGACCGCGCACGCCCGCCGGGAAGATGCCGACGAGCTCGAAACCGGCGGCGGAGAACACCGCGATGCTGTCGTGCCCCCGGTTCGAGGCGAACACGAAGCGGCCGTCCGGAGAGACCACGACCTCCGCGGCCAGGCTCGTGCCCGCGAAGTCCGCCGGGAGCAGCGGCAGCGCCCGGCCGGGCCGCACCGTCCCGCCGTCGGCGTCGAACTCGAACTCGGTGATCGTCGACGTCAGCTCCCCCACCAGGTAGCCGCGGTCGCCGTCCGGGTGGAACGCGAGGTGCCGGGGCCCGGTGCCCGCCCCCCACGCGACCTCGTGCTTGAGCACCATGTGCCCGGTGTCCGCGTCGAACGCGTACACGTACACCGCGTCCGTGCCCAAGTCCGCGGCGAGCACGAAACGACCGTCCGGGGACGGCACGATCTGGTGCGCGTGCGGTCCCTCCTGGCGGTCCTTGTCCGGGCCTTGCCCGCTGTGCTGCACCGCGTGGCACGCCTCCCGCAGCACCCCGCCCTCCCCGATCGGGTGCACCACGACGTTGCCCGACAAGTAGTTCGCGGTGAGCAGGAAGCGGCCGGAGGGGTGCACGCTCAGGTGGCACGGCGCCGAACCGTGCGTCGGCTGCGAGTTGATCTCGGCGAGCGTGCCGTCCGGGCGCACGTCGAACGCCACCACCCGGCCGTGCGCGACCTCGTTCACCGCGAACAACGTCGCGCCGTCCGGCGCCAGCGCCAAGAACGACGGCTCGTAGGTGTCGGCGACCGTGTCGGTGCACCGCAACAGCCCTGCGGCATCGGCGAACGCGAGGCGGATCCCGTTCGCCGCCGACTCCGGACCGGTGTAGGCCCCCACGTACACCCGATACTGCGCGTCCTCCGGCATGAGCGACCTCCACCGATGTTCCGGGACCTTCTGCTGCGCGCACGCGAACCGCGTGCCACTCGGGCGCGCACCGGGACCGACCATCCCGGGAACGCGATCCGCACACGCTGAGTCATCGACAGTACACGCGTTGTTCATCGAGCCGAGCCCGACAGTAGCGCGCGGCGCGGCGTCCCCGACAGCCCCGAACGGGCCGACCGCTGATCGCGAAACGTTTCGCGATCAGCCCGGACCACGCAACGATCCGCCGAAGGAAGCAACACCTGACGGCTGAAACGAAGGCCTGAGCCGGAATAGCCTGAACACCATGACCTCCGCCTCGCCCGAGACCCTGCCCGCCGCGGCCGGGACCTCCCGCACTCCCGAGTTCCTGCGCCTCGACGACGACTACAGCGCGCACAACTACCACCCGCTGCCGGTCGTGATCGCCGAAGCCGACGGCGCGTGGATGACCGATGTGGACGGTCGCCGCTACCTGGACTTCCTGGCGGGGTACTCGGCGCTGAACTTCGGGCACCGCCACCCCGACCTCGTCGCCGCCGCCACCGAGCAGCTCGGGCGGGTCACGCTGACCAGCCGCGCGTTCCACCACGACCAGTTCGGCCCGTTCTGCCGCGAGCTGGCCGAGCTCACCGGCACCGAGCAGGTGCTGCTGATGAACTCCGGCGCCGAAGCCGTCGAATCGGCCATCAAGATCGCCCGGAAGTGGGCGTACCAAGTCAAAGGCGTGCCCGCGGACCAGGCCGAGATCATCGTCGCCGGGTCCAACTTCCACGGCCGCACCACCACGATCGTGTCCTTCTCCACCGACTCCACGGCCCGCGCCGGCTTCGGGCCGTTCACGCCCGGCTTCACCGTCACCCCCTACGGCGACGCCGACGCCGTCGAAGGCGCGATCACCGACCGCACCGCCGCCGTCCTCGTCGAACCGCTGCAAGGCGAAGCGGGCGTCGTGGTGCCACCCACCGGCTACCTGCGCAGGCTGCGCGAACTCTGCGACGACCGGAACGTGCTGCTCATCGCCGACGAGATCCAATCCGGCCTGGCCCGCACCGGGGAACTGCTCGCCTGCGACCACGACGGCGTGCGAGCGGACCTCTACACCCTGGGCAAGGCCCTCGGCGGCGGCCTGCTTCCCGTCTCCGCCGTCGTCGGCAGCCGCGCCGTGCTCGGCGTGCTGCGCCCCGGCGAGCACGGCTCCACCTTCGGCGGGAACCCGCTGGCCTGCGCCGTCGGGCGAGCCGTGGTGCGGCTGCTGGCGACCGGCGAGCACCAGCGGCGCTCCCGCGAACTCGGCGCGCACCTGCACGCCCGGCTCGGCGAACTCGTCGGTCACGGCGTCGCCGAAGTGCGCGGACGCGGGCTGTGGGCCGGTGTGGAGATCTCCCCCGGCGGGCCGAGCGGACGTCAGATCAGCGAACGGCTCGCCGAGAACGGCGTGCTGTGCAAGGAAACCCAGGACACCACCCTGCGCATCGCACCACCGCTGACGATCACGCGCGACGAGCTCGACCAGGGCATCGACGCGATCGCGCAGGCGCTGCGCCGCTGACCCGGCGTCAGGACTTGACGGTGTCCCGGGACAGGGCGGTGAGGCGGCTCAGGGCTCGCAGGTACTTCTTGCGGTAGCCGCCGCGCAGCATCTCGTCGGTGAACAGCGCGGACAGCGGCTCGCCCGACACCCGCACCGGGACGGCCCGGTCGTAGAGGCGGTCGGCGAAGGCGACCAGGCGCAGGCCCACGGTCTGGTTCGGGGCCGCGTGCAGGCCGCGCAGGTGCACTGCCGCGACGTCGTCGACCAGGCGGCCGTACTTCGACGGGTGCACCCCGGCCAAGTGGTCGCACAGCGCGTCGAAGTCGTCGAGCGTCGCGCCGGGCAGCGTGTCCGCCTCCGCGGTGAGCTCCGCGTCGTCCAGCGGCTCCGGCGGGTCGGGCAGGCCGCGATGGCGGTAGTCCGGCCCGTCGACGCGCAGCACCTCGAACCGCTCGGACATCGCGTGGATCTCCCGCAGGAAGTCCACGGCCGCGAACCGGCCTTCACCGAGCTTGCCGGGCAAGGTGTTGGACGTGGCCGCGATGTGCACGCCCGCCTCGGTGAGCTTCGCGATCAGCTGCGTGACCAGCATCGTGTCACCGGGATCGTCGAGTTCGAACTCGTCGATCGCCAGCAGCCGGTGCGCCGACAGCCGGTTCACCGTCTCGGTGAAACCGAGCGCGCCGACGAGGTTCGTGACCTCGACGAACGTGCCGTAGGACTTCGGCCCGGGAACGGCGTGCCACAGCGAGGCCAGCAGGTGCGTCTTGCCGACGCCGAACCCGCCGTCCAAGTACAGGCCCTGCTTGCCCTCGGGAGCCCGGCCACCGCCGAACAGGGAACGCCACCACGCGCCGTTCTTGGCGCGGGCGGCCCCGGAGCGGTCCGCGAACGCGCGGCACGACTCGACCGCGGCGGCCTGGCTCGGCTCCTCCGGGTTCGGCACGTAGGTCTCGAACCGCGCTTCGTCGAACCGCGGCGGCGGCGTCATCGCGTCGACCATGTCGGCCGGGCTCAGCTCGGGGCGGCGGTCGATGAGGCGTGCGGCGGTCATGCGCCGACCCTATAACCGCTGCTGCGGCCGAAACCGGTGGCAGTGGTCACCCCGGGCACCACCGCGGTCTTTCTCCCAGGTCGCGGGGCGCCACCGGACCGGTGCCGTGAGCAGCCCCTCCCCGTGCGCCCCGCGCGAGCCGTGTTGGGATGGACGGGTGGACAGGCTGTGGCCCCCGGGCGGCGAACCCCTCAGCACGACGACTCCGGCCGAAGTGACGCCCGAGATCGAAGCGTTCTACGACTACCCCGCGGATCTCACCCGGCCGTGGCTGCGCACGAACTTCGTGTCCAGCCTGGACGGCGCGGTCACCGTGCGCGGCAGCTCGCGCGGCCTGTCCGCACCTGCCGACCAGCGCGTGCTCGGACTGATCAGGGACCTCTCCGACGTCGTGCTCGTCGGTGCGGGAACCGCGCTGACCGAGGGATATCACGGGGTGCAGCGCAGCGAGGTCGACGCGGAGCGCCGGGCGCGGTTCGGCCTGGCCGAGGTGCCGCCGATCGCGGTGGTGTCGGGCCGCTGCTCGCTGGAACCGGACTCGCCGCTGCTGACCGACACCGTGGTCCCGCCGATCGTGATCACCTGCGCCGGCGCCCCCGAAGCACGCCGAGCCGTGCTGGCCGACGCGGGCGCGGACGTCGTGGTCGCCGGAACCGGCACCGTGGACCTGGCCGCGGCGCTGGCCGCGCTCGGCGAACGCGGGCTGCTGCGCGTCGGCTGCGAAGGCGGGCCGCGGCTGTTCGGCGACCTCGTCGCCGCGGACCTCGTCGACGAGCTGTGCCTCACCGTCTCGCCGCTGCTCGCCGGCGGCGACGCAGGCCGCATCGCGCACGGCCCGGACCTGGCCGCGCCGCGCCCGATGCGGCTGCTGTCCGCGCTGCACGCGGACGAATCGCTGCTGATGCTGCGGTACGGGAGACTCCGGGCGTGACCGAGCGGGCCGACAGCGACGCGAACCTCATGGCCGCCGCCCAGCGCGGCGATGGGGTGGCCTTCGACGAACTGGTCCGCAGGCACACCCGCTCCATGTACCGGGTGGCCTACCGGATCCTCAACGACCAGGCCGAAGCCGAGGACGCGGTGCAGGACGCCTGGGTCTCCGCGTGGCGGTCGCTGTCCCGGTTCCGCGGGGACTCGGCGCCGACGACGTGGCTGTACCGGGTGGTCACCAACGCCGCGCTCGGCCAGGTCCGGCGGCGCAAGAACACGGTCGCGATGGACATCAGCGACGAGTCGCTGAGCCACCTCGTCTCCGACCACGACTCCGGCAACCCCGAAGGTCACGCGGTGCGCGCCGAGGAAGCCGATCTGGTGCACCGCGCCATCGCCACGCTGGAACCGTCCCAGCGGGTGCCGCTGGTGCTGCGCGAGTTCGAGGGCATGTCTTACGAACAGATCGCCGAGGTGCTAGAGGTGAACGTGACGGCGTTGCGATCGCGGCTGCACCGCGCTCGGCTCGCCCTGCTGTCCAGGTTGAAGGAGATGCACCATGGGTGAGCCTTCCTTCGATCCGGATCACGTGCTGCCCTGCGGCCACACCGTCGGCGAACTCGTCGACCACCTGGCGGGCGACGCCCCCGACGACTTCGCGGCGCACGCGCGGACCTGCCCGCACTGCCGGGCGGAACTCGCCGAACTGGCCCCCGGCGGCTGGGAACCCGTGCGGCGAGCCGCCGAACTCGCCGTCGAACCACCCGAAGGGCTGATATCGCGCACGCTGCTCACGGTGCGCCGGGCGCGCGGCGGCGCCGCCGGTTCTCCGGCGGAAGTGGCCCAGGAGTTCGGGATGCTGCGGGTGACGCCGCAGGCGACTCTGGTGCTGGCTCGCCGGTTGAGCCTGGAACTGCTCGCCGATCGACGCGGCGCTCGGTTGCTGGCCTGCACCGGAGACGTGCACGAGATCCGGCTGGACGTGGTGATCGACTACGGACTGCCTGCTCCTGCGCTGGCCGCGCAACTGCAGGATGATCTGGACCGGGCTCTGCGGGAGCACCTCGGCGCGGCCGCACCGGCGGTGTGGGTGCGGATCGCCGATGTCGCACCTCCGCAAAGCTCGTGATCAGCCCAATAAAGTGACTTGCGTCATAGTTCCGCGATGTTCGGGGATCACGGACATCTGATCTTTCGTCCCGGACTTCGCAGGCCGACCCGGTCACTGCGATGACGCACACGGCGACAACAAGGATCTTCGCAGGGGAAGGAGCCCTTTCATGGCCCAGACGAGCGGTACGTCCACGCCGAGCACCGAGGCCCAGAGCGGGGCCGCTCCGTCCGGCGGCGGCAAGGGCCTCGCCACCGGCGGCAGCGGCAGCACCCCCGCCCGGCTCGCCGACGACACCACGCAGGGCAAGACGACGATCGCCGCCTCCGTGGTGCAGAAGATCGCCGGCATCGCCGCGCGGGAGATCTCCGGCGTGCACGCCATGGGCGGTGGCGTCTCGCGCGCCTTCGGCGCCATCCGCGAACGCATCCCCGGTGGCGGCGGCAGCAGCTCCAGCACCACCTCCGGTGTGCAGGTCGAGGTCGGCGAGAAGCAGGCCGCGATCGACCTGGACATCGTCGTCGAGTACGGCGCCTCCATCGTCGAGCTGGCCCGCGCCGTGCGCCGCAACGTCATCACCGGCGTCGAGCGGATGACGGGCCTCGAGGTCATCGAGGTCAACATCGCGGTCAACGACATCCACCTCCCGTCGGAGGACGACGAGGACAACGGCAACGGCGGCCAGAGCACCGGCGCCTCGTCCCGAGTGGAGTGAGAACGCGCGTGGTCCCGGCTACCCCGACCGGGACCACGCGTCCCCCGTCCCGGCCAGCTCTCGAAGGACACCGACATGACCGAATCCGCTCCCGGTGACCGCGGCCGGAAAACCCCCGAAGGCGACGAACAGCTCGCCGACCGGATCGCCGAAGCGGTCCGCACCCACCCGGCGGTCGCTCGGCTGGACGGTGGCGTGCACGGCACCATCGCCGCCTACCTTCCCGGCCGCCAGGTCACCGGGGTGCGCGCGAGCGGCGCCGGTGAGCCCGTGGAGGTCGGCGTGGTGCTGCGCATGACCGGTCCGCTGCCGGAGATCGTGGCCGCGCTGCGGCAGCGGGTGCTCGCCGTGACCGGTCCGGTCCCGGTCGACATCACCGTCGTTGACGTGATCACCGCCGAAGAAGCCGACGCCCCCGGCGGAAGCGAGGCACACGGCCGATGACGGGTACGCCGGACGACGACGCGCAGGCCCGCCTGCGCGCGTTCGTCCGCGCCCACCACCCCGATGTGGGCGGCGACCCCGAGACCTTCGCCGCGGGCCTCGCGGAACTGCGCGCCCGCCGCGACGCGGCCACCCGAGCTCCCGGCTCCACCGCTCCGAACCGCGGCCAGCCCCGGAACCGACCGCC
The DNA here is from genome assembly GCF_026241095.1 of Saccharopolyspora sp. NFXS83. Classification (GTDB taxonomy): domain Bacteria; phylum Actinomycetota; class Actinomycetes; order Mycobacteriales; family Pseudonocardiaceae; genus Saccharopolyspora_C. The sequence continues at coordinate 126,412 of NZ_JAPFGB010000008.1, forward strand.
GGACCGCTACGACGCGCCGGTGGTCATCGTGCCCGGTGAGCACGGGCTGCACGGCGTGCTGCGCCGGATCCGGATCTGGCGGCTGCGGAAACGCCGCAGCCGCGTGCGGTGATCGTTCCACCTGCCGATGATGTGCCAGCCGACGAACGGCCCACCCAGTCAGGAAGGTTTCTCCCACGATGAACGCAACACAGTCCGGCCTGTTCGCCGGCCTCCTCCTCGGTGTGGCCGCCGCACTCGGGGGTTTCACCGGTTTCCTCATCGCCCTGGTGCTCGGGGCGATCGGCTTGCTCGTCGGCCGCGTCCTGGACGGTGAGCTGGAGATCGGCGACTTCCTCGGCCGGGGCAAGGACCGATGAGCGCCCCCGCCACCGAGCGGGCCAGGGCCGCCGAGCCCGCCACCGAGAAGACCTCCGGAACCGATGAGGCCGCCGACCGCGGCGAGCTCACCATCGACCGGACGGTGCTGCGCAAGATCGCCGAGCACGCTGCGGACGGCGCCTCCGGGACCACCCGGGCGCCTCGGCGGATCGCCGGAGTCGGCGTCGGCACCCAGGGCTCCAGCGCCCGGCTGACCGGCCCCGACCGGGAACTCCAGGTCCGGCTGGACCTGGCGGTGCGCTACCCCGCCCCGGTGCGCGAGACGGTGCGCGCGGTGCGCGAACGCGTCCGCCACGAGCTGGACCGGCTCGCCGGCTGCCGGGTCGCCTCCGTCGAGGTCGTCGTGTCCGCCCTGGTGCCCGCCCCGAAACGAGACCGAGTGGAGTGAGCCCGTGCGTGCCGTTGTTCGTTTGATCACCGCCGTGGCCGGGCTGATCGCCCTCGCCGCGGGTGTGCTGCTGATCGTGGAAGCCATCGGGGCCTGGGTTCGACCCGGCGCCGGCGGAGTGCTGGTGCCCTGGTCGCCGGCCGGATCCGCGCTGCGCGGGCTGAGCTGGCAGGACGTCGCGACGCGTGTTGCCGCCGCCGTGGCGGCGCTGCTCGGCCTGATCCTGCTGCTGGCGGCGGCCCGCTCCGGGCGCAGCGAAGTGCGGCTGCTGGACCCGGCCCCCGAGGTCACCGTGACCACCGACCCGCGGTCGCTGGCGCGGCTGGTCGGTCACCGGGTGCGCGCGGAGGACGGGGTGTCCGGCGCCTCGGTCACCGCGGACCGCCGCCGGGTGAAGGTGAAGGCCCACAGCCGATTCCGGACCGTCGGCGACCTCCGGGACCGGGTGTCGAAGATCGCCGCGTCCGCCGTCGGCGACCTGCCGTTGCAGCGCCGGCCCCGAGTGTCGGTGTCGGTCTCCCCCGCGAAGGAGCGGTGATGTCCCGAGAAGCCACTGCCACCGCCGAGAAGCCCGCCTCGTCCTCGGCGTCCTCGGCCCGGCCCAGCCGCACGGCGATCGGCCGATCGCTCGGTTTCGAACGTGCGCTGCTCACGGTGCTCGGGCTGGTGCTGCTGCTCGCCGGGCTGCTGGCGCTCGTCGTCGGCGCGGGCTGGCTCGGCCGGTTCCGCGCGCAACGCTCGGTGCTGGACCCGATGGTCACCCAGTGGATCACCGGACACCGACCGCTCACCTGCGCGGTGGCGATCGTGGTGGGGATCGTGCTGGCGCTGCTGGGGATCTGGTGGCTGCTGCGGGCGCTGCGCCCCGAAGGGCGTCCCGACCTGCAACTGCACGGCGACTCCGAGGGGTCGGCGACGATCACCTCCAGCGCGCTGACCGAGGCCGTGCGCGCCGACGCGGAGAGCGTCACCGGCGTGACCCGCGCCAAGGTGCGGATGGCGGGCACGGCCCAGCGACCGAACGTGCGGCTCACGCTCGCGCTGCAGGAGGGCACCAACGTGCGGCACGTGTGGGAGGAACTGGACGACAAGGTCCTCTCCCGCGCCCGCCGCGCCCTCGAAGTGGAAGCGATGCCGACGGCGGTCCGCCTCCAGCTGGACCGGGCGGCGCGCCAGCGCGTGCGCTGAGGTCCCGCGCTGACCGACCCACCGCGCGGGTCGAGCCGAACTCGCGGAACGTACTGGGCATCGACCGCACCCTCCGGGAGGTTCTGGTGGCGTTGAACGTGCATCCGCCGGTGAAACCGATGCTCGCCGGCCCGGTCGACGGCATCCCCGACCGGGCCGGGATGTGCTTCGAGCCGAAGTGGGACGGGTTCCGCTGCCTGGTGTTCGCCGATCCGGGCGAGGCCGAACCCGTCGTGCTGCAGTCCCGGACGGGCAAGTCGCTCAACCGGTACTTCCCGGAGGTGCTCAGCGCCGTCGAGGACCGGTTGCGGCGTCCTGCGGTGCTCGACGGCGAGCTCGTCGTGGTCCGCTCCGACGAGCACGGCGAGCGGCTCGACTGGGACGCCCTGGGCGAGCGGATCCATCCCGCGGCCAGCCGGGTCCGGACGCTCGCGGAGCGGACTCCGGCCCGGTTCATCGCCTTCGACCTGCTCGCCCTCGACGACGCGGACCTGCGCGAGCAGCCGTTCTCCGAGCGCAGGCACCGCTTGGACTCGCTGGAGCTGACCGGCCCCGAGCTGCTCACGACCCCCATGACCACGGACCGCGCCACGGCGGCCGAGTGGTTCCGGGTCTTCGAAGGCGCGGGGCTCGACGGCATCATCGGCAAGGACGCCGAAGCCCCCTACCTGCCCGGCAAGCGCACCATGCTCAAGATCAAGCACGCGCGCACCGCGGACTGCGTCGTCGCCGGGCTGCGCTGGCACACCGGCACCGAGCCCGGCACCGCCGTCGGTTCCCTGCTGCTCGGGTTGCACGACGACCAGGGCGTGCTGCACCACGTGGGCGTGGTGGGCGCCTTCCCCGCCGCGCAGCGCCGCGAGCTCGCCGCCGAGCTGACCCCGCTGCGCACCGACGGCGAACACCCGTGGGCCGGCGACCACGCCGCCGACGGCCGCAGGCTGCCCGGTTCGATCAACCGCTGGCGCAGCTCCGAACAACCGTGGCAGCCGTTGCGCCCGGAGCGGGTCGTCGAAGTCGCCTACGACCACACCGAAGGCGCGGTGCCGTCCCGGTTCCGCCACACCACGCAGTTCGTGCGGTGGCGCCCCGACCGCGACCCGGGCTCCTGCCGCTACGACCAGCTGGACGAGCCCACCCGCTACGACCTGGACGCGGTGCTGCGCGGCGAGGCCGGCCGGAGCTGAAGCCCGGGTCCCCGGTGTCTTCCGGACAACCGCCCCGGCCGCGATCCCGCCCCGGTACCGTCACGTTCCGTGCGAGCTCAACGAATCGCCGTGATCGGGGGCGGCGCCGTCGGCGGCGCGCTGGCCGCCGCGGCGCAGGACACCGGTCACGAGGTCGTGCTGTGCGTGCGCACCCCGTTCGAGGTGCTGGTCCTCGACACCCCCGACGGGCGCCGCGAAGTACCGATGCCGATCATCACCGATCCCGCCCAGGCCGGTCCGGTCGATTGGGTGCTGGTGACGACCAAGGTCCAGGACGTCGGCGGCACCGGAGCCTGGCTGCGGGCGTTCGACGCCGAGAACACCCCGGTGGTGGCCGTGCAGAACGGCGTGGAGCACCACGATTCGCTCGCACCGCTGCTCGCGCGCTCACCCGTGCTTCCCGCGCTGCTCTACGGCGGCACCGAACGCGTCCGGGCCGGACACGTGCGCAGACACTCCGCGAAGCTGCGCATGGTGGTGCCCGCCGGGACGCTCGGCGAGCGGCTCACGGCGGTGCTCAGCGACCCGGAGGTCACCGCCACCGACGACTTCCGCACCGATGCCTGGCGCAAGATGCTCACCAACTTGGCCGCCAACCCGATCTCGGCGCTGACCATGCGGCGGCTCGACGTGTTCGCCGACGGGGAGGTGATGGCGCTGGCGAAGGCCGTGGTGGCCGAGGGCGTCGAGGTGGGCAGGGCCGAAGGAGCAGTGCTCGGGACCACCGACGCCGAACAGGCCATCAAGGCGTTCGAAGTGCTCGCCCCCGGGACCGGGACCTCGATGCTCTACGACCGGGAAGCCGGGCTGCGCACCGAGCACGAGCACATCACGGGCGCACTGGTGCGGGCCGCACGGCGCCACGGCATCCCCGTTCCCCGCAACGAAACCCTGCTGACCTTGCTGCGCGCCCTCCCGGAGAACGCTCGCCGCTGACCGGCCGCTACTGGGCGCGAGTCGCGCCGATGGAGGCCAGCACCACGCAGCTGATGGCCAGCCACTGCACCACGCTGAGCGCCTCGTGCAGCACCAGCAGGCCGGCGACCGCCGCGACCGCCGGCTCCAGGCTCATCAGCACGCCGAACACCCGCGGCGGCATCCGCCGCAGCGCCTCCAGCTCCAGCGAGTACGGCACCACCGAGGACATCAGGGCCACCACCAGGCCCGCGACGAGCACGGCCGGGGACAGCAGCTCCGCGCCGCCGCCCGAGATCCCGAACGGCAGCGCCACCAGCGCGGCGAACGCCATGCCGAGCGCGAGGCCGTTCCCGCCGCTGGTGTGCTGCCCCAGCTTCGCGCCCAGCAGGATGTAGGACGCCCACAGCACGGCGGCGGCCAGCGCGAACCCGACCCCCACCGGGTCCAGGCCGCCCTCAACGCGGGACAGCAGCAGCACCCCGAGCCCGGCGAGCACCGCCCACACCAGGTCCAGCTTCCGCCGCGAACCGAACACGGCCACGCTCAGCGGACCCAGGAACTCGATGGTCACCGCCACACCGAGCGGAATGCGGTCGATCGCCTGGTAGAGGCAGATGTTCATCGCGGCCAGCACCGCGCCGTACCCGGCGACCACGAGCAGCGTCGTGCGGTCCAAGCGCAGCGAGGGGCGCCAGATCACCAGCAGCACCAGCGCCGCGAACAGCAGCCGCAGCGTGACCACGCCGGACGCGCCCGCCAGCGCGAACAGCTGCTTGGCGAACGCGGCGCCGACCTGCAGGCTGATCACGCCCAGCAGCACCAGCACCGGGGGCGGGACGGCGCCGAACCCGCGCGCCAGGACCGGTTGCACACCGGTCCACATCGGCCGTCCGCTCGACGACGCACCGTCCATGTTCACCGCGACCACGCCTGCTCCTCCTGTTCCCGGCCGGGCACGCGCCCGGTCCGTCCACTCCCCTGTACCCGGCACCGCCGTCGTGCTCGCCGGTACGAGAACCCGGCGAACCGTAGCCGTCGGCTCCACCCCGCCCAACCGGATTGCGACGAGTCCCGCACCGCGCGCGGCCCCCTCACCTCGGACACACGCCGATCATGCGATGCTCAGCGCAGGATCCGCCCACGCAGAGGGAGCAGTCGTGCCGCGCACCAGCCATCGCATCGGTGCCCTGCTGCTGCTCGCCCTGTTCGCCGCCGGGTGTTCGGCGGGGCCGTCCCAGCGCCCCGCGGTCGCCTACAACGACGCCGAGCAACCCGTCGCGCCCGCGCCGAAACCACCGGGGCCCGCACCGCTACCGGCGCTCGGGCCGCCCGCTGGCAGCGCCCTGAACTGGGAGGACTGCACCGGCAAAACGCGGGAGGAGCTGTCGCTGCCCGCGCGGGGACCGTCGTTCTCCTGCTCGCAGCTGCTGACCACGCTGGACTCCCCGGAGGCACCGGCCGAGGGCACCACCCGCGCCGCGCTGCTGAGCACCGGGACCGGCGGGATTCCGCTGGTGGTGCTCGGGGACGTCAACGGCGAACCGGGCACGTCGGTGGCGGCCCGGATGGCGCTGACGATGCCCTCCGAGATGCTCAGCACGTTCCGGATCATCGGCATGGATCGGCGCGGCACCGGCCAGTCCGACCCGGCGGACTGCATGCCGCCGCCGCTGCGCGAATCCATCGTCGGCTTCGACCCGCGCGCCACGGACCGGGCGTCGCTGGACCGGCTGCTCACCTCGGTGCGGGTGTCTAGCCAGGAGTGCCTGCTGGACCTGGACGACCGGCTGCAGGCCTACGACTCGTGGCGCACCGCCGCCGACCTGGAGGAACTGCGGCTCGAACTGGACGTGCCGAAGCTGCACGCCATCGGGCGCGGTGAAGCGGCGCGGGTGCTCACCAGCTACGCGCAGCGGTACCCCGACGCGGTGGGCCGGATGGTGTTGGACGGGGGCCCGGATCCGCAGCTGGACGCGATGGGCGAGGCCGGGGCGCAGGCGCAGGGCGCGGAGCAGACGTTCGACGCGTTCGCCGCGGACTGCCTCGGCCGGGATTCCTGCCCGCTGGGGCCGGATCCGCGCCGCACCGTGGAAGGCCTGGTGGAACGCACCCGGACCACGTCGCTGCCCGCCCCGGACGGGCCGGTGAGCGGTGGCAAGATCGTGCGGGTGCTGCTCGCCGAACTGGGAGAGCCGAAGCGGTGGCCGCAGCTGAGCGCGGCGCTGGCCGCGGCGAACTCCGGCGACGGCGCCCGCATCAGCGCGCTCGCGGCGCCGATGGTGCGGGAGACGGGACCCGATCCCGCTCAGCTCGACGGTGCGCTGATCACCAGCTGCAACGACACCCGGCTGCGACTGCCGTCGGAGCGGCTCGTGCACGTGGCGGCCGAATGGGTCGGCACGCACCCGCTTTTCGGCGGGGTGTTCGCGCAACGCCTCGCGTGGTGCGCGCAGTGGCCGGAACCGCAGGAGGAACCGCCGCCGCCGTCCGTGCCCGGACTGCCGCCGATCCCGGTGGTGACCACCGCGAACGATCCGCTGATCCCAGCGCGCAGCAGCAAGCACCTGGCCGAGCAGCTGCCGACCGGTGTCGCGGTGAACTGGCAGGGTTCCGGGCACGGTGCCATCGGCCGCTCGGACTGCGTGACCGGCACGGTGAGCCGCTTCCTCGTGCAGGGCGCGATCCCCGCCGACGGCATGGCCTGCCCTGCTTGATCAGGGCACCAGGCTCGTCCGCGGGTCCGGGAGGCGCGGCGACCGCGCTTCCCCGGACCCGCGGCGTCCGGTCAGCAACCCGAGCAACACCCGCAGGAGGGACCGCTGCAGCTCGCGCAGCAGCTGCATCCGCCGGCCTGCGGAGTGGTCTCGTTCTCGGTGGGAACCATGGCTCTCTCCTCACATCATGAGCACCAGCGGTAGCGATCGTGCGCGCTCGAGCAGCATCGCTGACACCGCCGGGCGAGGGACCGGCCGTCCGCCAACCTGCTGAACAGGCAGCATGCACTCATTGCAATCCGTCACTGGCACGGTGAGTGATCGGTGAGCCTGGCGGGCTCACCCCGCCGGACGACATGAGATGTGCGCCTAGGCGCGTGCGGCCGTCCGAGTTCCCCCGCGCGGACTACCTGCTGGTCGCCGAGTTCGTCACGTCCACCTCGGAAGTTCCAACACCTTCACCACGGCTGCGGAGAGCACCACTCCGGGTGCTTGGCCGAGCAGCAGCACGTGCTCTCCAGCAAGCTCGCCCGCGGCGATCAGGTGTTCGAAGGCCAAGAACTGGTCGCTGGCTCCGCAATGCCCGATGCGCCTTCCGAAATCCCACGTCGATTTCGCCATGTCCATTCCCAGGGGCACCATGACGCGTTGTTCGACCACTTCACGGGAATGGGTTTCGTAGGCGACCCTGGCCAGGTCGTCGATGCCGATACCTGCCTCGGCCACCGCCTTCTCGACCACTTCGAGCATGAGGTCCGGTATCCGCGTGAGCGCGCCTGCGTCAGCCGGTGGGTTCGCGCGGTGATGCGCGAACCGCGCCGTGAAGTCCTGCTCACGGCCTGCGGTCACGGTCGGCGGGAACATCGGTTCTCCGCTGCGGTGCAATTCCTCTGCTTCGGGTGCGCTGATCGAACAGACCGAGAGGAGTTGCGCGAAGCTTGGTTCCTTCGTCAGCACGACGGCTGCGGCGGCGTCGCCTCCGATCATGCCCGGCGCGATCCGCCACCGGTCGATGAGCGGAGTGCCGTAGTTGTCCGCTGCCACGAGCAGCGCGCTGTGGCGTTCCGGCTCGGCACGCAAGTAGCAGGCCGCTAGTTCGAGCGCGTCGAACATGCCGTTGCAGCCTTGATGGACGGCCATCGCGGGCACCCGGCCGCCGACGAGGTTGCGTTGCAGGTAGGAGTGCGGCGGCCAGCCGTCCGGTCCTTGGTGCCACGTGTTGGTGTAGAGCAGCAGGTCAAGATCGGCCGGTACCTGGTCGGCCCGCTTCAACGCCGTCCGGGCTGCTTCCAGCGCCATGTCCGGTGCGGGGCGGTCACCGGCGACCGCCACACCGAGGAATTCGTGCACTTCGGCTTCCAGGGCCGGATAACGGCCGTCCGCGACGGCGCTCTCCACCGACACGGTGGGAGGCACGACCGAACCGACTGCCCTCAGGTAAATGTCCGCGACTCGCACGGCGCTTCTCCGTTCTCAGTCGAGCCGGTGGTCACCGGCTCGCCGTGGTCGTGGGCGAGCTCAGCAGCTCGGTCAAGTGCTCCGCGATGGCGGTGACGGTCGGTGCCTGCCACAGCAGCGTGGCCGGAAGCTTGCACTCGAATCGCTTCTCCAGACGCCGCCGCACCATGACGGTCAGGATGGAGTCCATCCCCTGTTCCGCCAGCGACTGGGTGGGAGTGAGCTCGGCGGGAGCGAGCTTCATCTCCTTCGCGATCTGCGCCCGGACCTCGTCGGCGAGAGCAGCCAGCAGCTCCTTCGGATCGAGCACGGCCAGCTCACCGGCCTCGACCGGTTCATCCGGCCCGGCGTTGAGCTCACCCAGTACCGGCAGGGCGCGTTCGAGCAGCTCCGGCCGGTTGTGCTGGAACACCGTGTAGACACCAGGCCCGCGTCGGTCCGCGACATCCCAAGCGGCGACCGCGTCAGCCGGACTGATCCGGTCGCCGGACAGGACTCCCAGGCTCAACGAATGATCTCCCGCCGCGGCACGCCTGGTGACGATGGCGTCAACGCAGGCGCAGGCCGCGCCGTCCCACGCCCGCCCCGGCAGGGTGAGCATCTGCTCACCGGCGGAGAAGACCGTGAAGAAGTCCAAGGTGCCCGGCGGGAAGAGCTCGTGCAGCAGTCGCGTGCCATCCGCACGTGCCCGCAGAGCCGCGCGCAGCTCCGGCGGCCCCGGCTCACCGGCCGACTCGGTGACGCTGACCAAGCCGCGGATGGGTGTGAGCCCACAACGGTCCGGGTCTTCGAGCAACGCGACCTGCGAGGGGTCCGTGAGGTCCAAGGCCACCACCCGCACGGTGATGCCTTGAGCTTCCAGCGCTCGCACCCCGTCGATCTGACGGCGAATCCGATCATCGGTGGAGGTGGTCCATCGGGCGCGCGGAGGGAACTGCTCCGCCATGGCGAACAGGATCCGCTTCGCGCCCAACCCGACCAGCCGGTCCGCCGCTGCCAAACCGAGCGGAGTCGGCGCGCCGGTGATCAGGTAGGTGCCTTCGGGGCGGCAAGGCGTAGGCGGGCGGCTGGGCTGGGCCGCCACCCCCGTCAGCCTGGCCGCCAGCGATCGTCCCTGCCGCACCGCGACCACTGCCTCGCTCGCAGCGGAACCGAGCAGGTCGAGCACGGTCTTCGAGGTGGCTGCCGGATTCGCGACAGCGGTGTCGTCCAGGTCGATGACGCCGCCCCACAGGTCAGGGTGGGCTCCCGCGGCGGTGCGGCCATACCCCACGACGGCAGCGGCGGCAGGAGACAGCTCGGGCTCGATGTCCGCTCCGGTCCGCACCGCGGCCGTGATGAGGCACCACAGGCGAACGGAACCGGTGCCGGCCAGCCGCCGAACGGCGTTGCCGAGCGTCCTGACGCGCGCCTCGGCATCCTCCGGCGCAGTCGGCAGCAGCAGGACATCCGCCGCGGCGAGATCGTCCACCTGATCGAGATCGGCGAGGAGCCGACAGCTCCGTCCCGCCTCGTGAGCCCGCGCGGTCAGCTGCTCGGCCAGCGCGTCCTGGTCACCGACGAGGACCAGGTCCCCGTTCGAGCCCGAGCCGCAGGCATCCGCCAAGGGGCGCCAGGCGAGTTCGTGCACGAGCGTCCGGGGATCGGCCGCGATGGCGTGTTCAGTACCGATGACGGCGTACCGAAGGCCGCTGATCTTGGCCAGCACCGTGCCGTCCGGCGTGGCCACGAGCGCGGCCACTGCGTCCGGCGCGTCCGCGCACACCGCGATGTCGATCACTGCGGACTTCGGCGGCTCGCCACGCACCGTGATCTCGTCGGCCTCGACGACCATGCGCAGCACCGGATCGCCGGAGTAGGCGACCGGCGCGAGGGTCATCACCGCGTCGAGCAGAGGCGCCCACGTGGGCACGTCCCCGAGTTCGAAGGCGACGGTGCCGCGCAGCACGCCGTCGCCACGCCGGAGTTCCTGGATCTCCCAATCGAAACCGGTGGACGGGACCCCGACCGCGCTGAGCCGCTCGTGCACGAGCGTGGGCGCTACCCGCTCCAGCGGGGCGAACAGTGCGGGCTGATCGGAAAGCGCGCCCGGTTCGGCGGCGACCGTCGCGTCGGTGTGGGTGACCCAGCCCTGCCTCGGATCCGCGCCTTCGGCCCGAGAAGCCAGCCGCACGATCTCCCCGTCGCGCACGACTTGGACGTCCCTGCGCTCAGCGGTCATCAGCGGGCTTCGCATCGCGACCCTGCGCAACGTCGGTGGCGAGGAGTCCGGCGCGGCGGCGGCGAAGAAGGACGTGACGAACACCGCGGCAGGCACGATCTCAACGCCGTTGATGCTGTGACTTCCCGGATAAGGGCGGTTGCTGTCGTCGAGGCTGCTCTGCCACACCTGGACCGGACTGCCCGCGACCGAAGTCGGCGCACCGAGCAAGGTCTGGCCCTCCGGGTCGTGCAGCCGCGCCGTTGCGCCACCATCGAGCTGCGGCCGGCGCCACAGCGGCCGGTGGCGCCACGGGTTCGCCGGGGCGGCGACGAGCGTGCCTGCCGAATTCAGCCGGGACCAGTCGATGGCGAAGCCGTGGCAGTGCACCGCACCGAGCGCCGACAGCAGGCTCTGCTGCTCGGATCGGCCCCGGCGCAGGGTGCCACCGACGAAAGCAGCCTCGATCCCGTGCTGCGTGAGCGTTTCGCTGATCGAGTGGGTCACCACCGGGTGCGGTGAGATCTCCAGGAAGGCGCGGTGGCCATCCTCGGCCGCCGCGGCCACCGCTTCGGTCAGGCGCACCGGATCGCGCAAGTTGGCGGCCCAGTAGACGCCGTCGAAGACCGGGACGCCGTGCGGGTCGGGCAACGCCGTCGAGTAGACCGGCACGTCCGGTGGCACCGGGCACAACTCCGACATCGCCGCGGCCAGCTGCTCCGCGAGCGGGTCCATCCGCGGGCTGTGGAACGCCACGTCCGAAGCGACCCGGCGGACGACCACGCCCTCCGCCTGCCACTCCCGCACCACGGCCTCAACGGCACCGGGATCCCCCGAGACCACGGTGGAGGTCGGTGACGAATGAATACCGGCCACCACCCCAGAATGCTCGACCAGCCGTTTCTCCACATCGGCCAGGGGAAGGCCGACCATGGCCATCGCGCCCTCGCCCGCCTCCTGGCACAACAGCTTGGAACGGCGGCAGCTGAGCTTGGCACCATCCACCAGCTCGAGTGCTCCCGCGCAGACCGCAGCGGCGATCTCGCCTACGGAATGCCCGATCACCGCGCTCGGGGTGACCCCGTAGCCACGCAGCACCTCGGCCACGCCGACCTGCATCGCGAAGATCATCGACTGGATCCGGCTCACCTCGTCGAGGTCACCGTCCACGAGCACCTGCCGCGGCGTGAAACCGATCTCAGCGGCGAACACCGGTGCCAGTTCGTCGAGCACGGCACCGAAGGCGGGTTCGGTGGCCAGCAGCTCGCGGCCCATGCCCGCCCACTGCGAGCCGTGGCCCGAAAACACCCACACCAGAGCGTTGTCCTGATCCGGAAGCGGGCTTCCGGTCACCACGCCATCCGCCGGGTCGTCGTTGCCCAGGGCTCGCAGCTTCCCGACCAAGCCGGCCTCGTCCGAGGCGACGACCGTCGCACGATGCCCGAGGTGCGACCGCCGAGTCGCCAAGGTGTGCGCGAGCGAGTCGAGCGGAATCGCGTTCTCGCGGCCCGCCTGTTCCGACAACCAGCCCGCGAGGCCGGTCGCGTGCTGGTGCAACGCTTCCTCGGAAGCAGCGGACAGCGCGAACAGCCGTTGCCGTGCGGAGTTCTCCGCCTCGGGGACCGAGGGCACGTCCGGTGCCTGTTCGAGGACGAGGTGCGCGACGGTGCCGCCATAACCGAACCCGGAAACGCCGGCCCGGCGCGGCAGGCCGCTCTCGGGCCACGGCAGCCGCTCCGTCGCGATCCGCAAGCCGTTGTCCTGCCAGGGAATAGCCGGGTTCGGCTCGGACACCATGGGCGTAGCGGGAATCTCGGCGTGGCTCAGCGCGAGCACCGCCTTGATCACGCTCGCCACACCTGCGGCACCTTCCAGGTGGCCGATGTTGGCCTTGACCGAACCGACGACGCAGGCGTCCCCGGCGCGGTCTTCGCCGTAGACCGCGCCGATCGCAGCCGCTTCCAACGGATCGCCCAGCAAGGTTCCGGTTCCGTGCGCCTCGACGAACCCGACCGTGTGCGGGTCGACGCCGGCGTGCTGACAAGCACGTGTCATCACGTGCTCCTGCGCGGCGGGGTTGGGCGCCATGATCCCGTTGGTGTAGCCGTCCTGGCTCACCGCACTACCGCGGATGACCGCCAGCACCCGATCGCCATCGCGCTGGGCATCGGTCAGCAGCTTGAGCACCACTACACCGCAACCCTCGCCGCGCCCGTAGCCGTCGGCGGTGGCGTCGAACGCCTTCGATCGTCCGTCGGCGGCGAGCGCGCCCGCGAGGTTCAGCGTGATCGTCTCTCCGGGAGAAAGCAGCAGGTTCACCCCCGCTACGAGCGCGAGGCCGCTTTCCGCCAGCCGGAGACTCTGACATGCCTGGTGCATGGCCACCAGGGACGCTGAGCACGCGGTGTCGACGGCGAGGCTCGGGCCACGCAGGTCCAACACGTGCGACACCCGGTTCGCCACCGCGCACCGCGCCGCACCGATGCCACTCCACGCGTCCATGTTGACCACGTCTTCGAGCAGGTGTCGCCGGTAGTCGTCGGTGCAGGCCCCGACGAAAACCCCGGTCTCGCTGCCCGCGAGCGAATCCGGCGGGATACCCGCGTGTTCCAGCGCTTCCCAAGCCACCTCGAGCAGAACCCGTTGCTGCGGGTCCATCAACTCCGCCTCACGCGGGGAGATGCCGAAGAAGTCCGCGTCGAACCCGTCGATTCCGCGCAGAAAACTGCCGCGGTTCACGGTGTTGCGCAACACCGAGGCGTGCTGGGCGCTGAGCTCCGCATAAGATTTCCAGCGGTCCTCGGGGATGTCCGAGGTTGTATTCGCACAGGCCAGCAGCAGATCCCAGAAAGCGTCCGGAGTATTGGCGTCTCCCGGAAACCGGCAGCCGATGCCGACCACGGCCACCGGCTCAACACCGGACGGAACGGCACTTGACACATCAACCACTACTACGTCATTCCCCTCGGGCGGAAGTGTCCGATGCCGAATGCATCATTGGTTTTTCTCAACCCAGCAGCCGCGGCAGATCGGCCGCGACCTGCGCCGGGGTGGGGCGAGTTCTGTTGTGCTCGGCGAGTTCCGCGGCAGCCGTCCGCCAGCGCGGTTCGGTGAGCAGCTCGTGCACCTGCGCGGCGACCGCGTCGAGTTCGCCGACGGCGCCCGCTCCCGTCGACTCGAGCTGGGTGGCGTTGAAACGCTGGTCAACGATCGCGGGGAAGATCACTTGCGGGACACCCGCGGCGAGCGCGGTCATGGTCGTTCCCGCGCCGCCTTGGTGCACCACGGCCTGACAGCCGGGCAGCACGACGTGCAGGGCGAGTGGGCCGTCCGCGAATCGCACGTTGTCCGGGAGGGCACCGAATCGCGGCCGGGTCTTGGGGGCGGTGGCGACTACGATCTCGACATCCGACTCGGCCAGCGCGTCGACCACGCGCGGGGCCAGGAACAGATCCGAACCGTCCAGTTCGGACATCAGAGTTCCCCAGGTCACGCAGATCCGTGGACGGGTCGGCGGCTGCCACAGCCACGGCGGGAGTTCGGCGGTGCCGTTGTACGGCACGAACCGCATCGGCCACCGCGGCGAGCTGCCCGATGGCACCTGCATCGCAGGCGGGCAGGGGTCCAGCACCAGATCCGCGCTCGCGGACAACCGATCGATCCCGAAGCGCCGCACCAGATCCCCGGTCGCGACGTCCTCCGCGATAGGGACCAATTCGGTGAAGTCGGCTCCCCACAAGTGTTTGACGGCAGGAATGCCGAGCACCTGTGCCGTCACCGCACCGGCCAAGTTGAACGGCTCGTGCACCAGCAGGTCCGGGCTCCAGCAACGGCCGAATGCCACGAGATCATCGACCATCGCTTCGGCGTAGCGCACGGACGCGCCGTCGGCCGTGACGACCTCTCCGCCGTCCGCGTCATCGCCATTGATCCCGGCTGCGAACACCTCGGCGAAGTCGAGGTCCGCACCGACCGCGACGCCCGGAAGCCCAGAACCGGTGATGATGGGCAACATCGCCGGCTGGCTGGCAACGCGCACCTCGTGCCCGGCGGCCAATAGCGCCCATGCCAGCGGAACCATCGGATAGTAGTGGGAACGCCATCCCCACGTACTGATCAGCACACGCATGCCATTAACCCTTGAGGGCAACAAAACCGAGTGTCAATCGCTCCTGCCCGAAAGTGCCGACGGTGCGACCGATAGTCCATCTGGTCACCGTGGATCGAAAACCGAGCTTGACTGAGAGGCAGGACCGAATAGGGCACTGCCCTGATGCCTGGAAGGTGTGCCCCTTCGACAGCTGTGGACGGACGGTTGCGGCGAATACGTTCATCGCGGCGGCGCTCAGGCGAACAGGAGAGCGGGAAATGGATCTTGCCGGTGGCAGCACGACCGTTGAGGATCTGATCGTTCTTGCGGAAGGAGCGGCCTCGGCCGTCCAGGAAGGGGTGCGCACGCATGGCGCCGGCCGCACCGCGGAGGCACTGCTCACCGAGGTGGCCGATCGGGCGCGCTTGTTTCCCAGCCCGCAAGGAGAAGTGCCGGTGCAGTTCGACCTCGGTTTCGCCGGGCAGCGGCTCGGTTTCTCGCTGACCGCCGGCCCTGGCTCGGTCAAGCTGGCCGGGGGCTGGCTGCCCGACCCGTCGGTGATCATTCGCCAGGACCTGCTGGAGTTGCTTCGCGAAGTCTATGGACCTGCGGGGCGCCGTCATGCGACCCGGGAAGTCCACGTCGCTGCCCGGCCTCCGATGCCCGGACTCGCCGCGGACGACCCGATCGCCCAGCACTTCAACAACGCCCAGCTCGCGACCCGCCAGGTGATCGCGGCACTGACCCAGCCCCCCGACGACCTGACCGAGCTGGCAGTGCGGTTCGGCTCCGACAAGTGGGGCCACCACTGGTACACGCCGAACTACCAGCGCTACCTCGCGCCCTACCGGGAGGATCGGGTCAAGATCCTCGAGTTGGGCGTCGGCGGTTACGACCGGCCCGACGTGGGCGGTGCGTCGCTGCGCATGTGGAAGCACTACTTTCGCCGCGGCCTGGTTTACGGGCTCGACATCTTCGATAAATCCGGCATTGCGGAGCCCAGGTTGCGCACCATCCGGGGCGACCAGAGCGACGCGGCGTCCCTTGCCGAACTTGGTGGCGATCTCGGTCCGTTCGACATCGTCGTCGACGACGGAAGCCACCTCAACCCGCACGTCATCACGTCCTTCCACGCGCTGTTCCAGCACGTCCGGCCGGGCGGGCTGTACGTGATCGAGGACGTTCAGACCTCCTACTGGCCCGGCTGGGGCGGCAACAGCACGGACCTCAACGACCCGGCCACGACGATGGGGCTGGTCAAGCAGCTCATCGATGGCCTCAACCACCAAGACCTGGTGCGCAACGGCGAGTACGAGCCGACCTACACCGACCGGACCGTTACCGGGGTGTTCGCGCACCACAACATGGTCGTCATCGAAAAGGGCCTGAACACCGAACAACCCGCTCCGGCATCGATCCCGCGTTGACGAGCCCTTCAGCGGGATCTGCGTAGTCGGCCGGGTGGTGGAACCTCAGAGCCCGTCTTCGAACCCGTCATTCCGGGTGAGCGGCGTTCTTGGTCGTCGTCTTGTCGGCGGCACCAGCCCGAACAGGTCGACCACCGGCGGGGTCAACGGCCTGCTCGCTGCCCGTTGCCGATGTGGCTGCGAATTCTCGAGTAGCTCCGCTACGAGGACGGTCGCTGTCCTCGCGAGGAAGCCGCCGAGAACCCCGCGAGTGGTCCGGTTGCCTTGGTGGTCGCTGTGCGGCGGCTCCGCCGCCGACAGACGACGATCACGACATCGCACTGCCCTGACTCGGTTTCATCCGGCTTGCGCAATATCGATCGTGCCGCCCACCGTCGGCGCGAGCTTCGCGGGCGACAGTGGGCGGCGGTGCGTGAGGTGCGGCGGGCGCGCACCGCGCGGGTGCGGCCACCATGTGCTCAGGCGGATCGTTTGGTGACGATCGAGTTCCCCAGCACCAACGCGTCCAGCCCGGAGGCGAAGAAGGAGCGGATCGCGTCGTGCGGGCTGCACACGAGCGGTTCGCCCGCCTGGTTGAACGAGGTGTTCAGCACCACAGGTGTGCCGGATGCGGTCGCGACGGCGTCGAGCAACTGGGCGTAGCGGGGATTGGTCTCCGCGCGGACCAGCTGCGGTCGGCACGACCCGTCGACGTGGACCACCGCGGGAACCTCCGCACGTGCTTGATCGTTGACCTGGCAGGCGCTCAGCATGAAAGGAGCCCGCCCGGCCGTCGGCACGTACCTAGCGGCGTCGGCCGCACGGATCGACGGTGCGAGCGGTCGCCACTGCTCCCGTCGCTTGATGTCGTTGACCTGGGTGTGCATCCGCCGCTCACCAGGCAGCGCGAGGATCGAGCGGTTCCCCAGGGCTCGTGGCCCGATCTCCATCCGCCCCTGCACCCAGCCGATGACCTTGCCTCGGTTCAGCAGTGCCGCCGCATCCGCCGCGACGTCGGCCGACTCGTGGGAGGGCAGGTCGAGCTCGCGCAGCAGCGCGGCGATGTCCGCATCGGCGAAGTCGGGGCCGAAAGCCGCGGTCTCGACCGCAGCCGACGGCCGCTCACCGCTTCCCGCTGCGACCGCGAGCGCCGCGCCCAGACTGGTGCCCGCATCACCGCTGGCCGGGAACATGTAGAGGCGGTCGACCAAGCCGGAGCGTTCGATGACGCCGTTGGCCGAACAGTTGAGCCCGACCCCACCGCCGATGACGAGGTCGCGCGAACCGGTCTCGGCCACCGCCAGCTCTACCAGGTGCAGCAGCACTCGTTCGAGCTCTGCCTGCCCGAACGCCGCGGCTTCGTAGTGGTGCGGGGCGAGAGTCAGGTCCGCACCGGCGCGGGCGCGCAGCGGATCGAATCGGTAAGTCGGCTTGGCCGCAGGCCCGAACCGGTCGATGAACCACTGTTGCCAGGTGGCGACGAGGGCGCGGAAAGTGTCGTGCTCCGATTCCCCAGGCGCCACGTCGAGCCGGTTCCGGTAGCCGTCCCCGGTGAGCTCGAACGGGTTCGGGGCCGCGGTGGGGGTGGTGTACGACGCGAGGCCCATCACCTTGCCCTCTTCGCCGAGGTCGAACCCCAGGTAGTAAGTGAGGCCCAGGTAGAAGAACCCGAGCGAGTCGAGGATGCCGAACGAGGCGGAGGTGGTGAGCTCGGTACCCGTCCCCCGACCGAGCGTGGTGGACACGGCGTCGCCCTGGCCGTCGACGGTGAGCACCGCGGCGTCGGTGAAGCCCGAGCAGAAGAAGGAGGCCGCGGCGTGTGCCGTGGCGTGTCCGACGACCTCGATCTTCGGCCGGGGGGCACCGGCGAAGAACGGGTGCTGCAGCAGCTTTTCGTGCAGTGTGGTCGGCCAATCCGGATGCTGGCGCGCGGGATCCCAACTCACCGCGAGGCAGTCGACGTCGGCCAGGGTGACACCGGCGTGGTTCAGGCAGTACATCGCGGCATTCGCCGGCGGCAGTCCGTAGGCATGCTTCCGCCGGACGAACCGTTCCTCCTCAGCGCAGGCGACGACTTCTCCGTCGATCACGAGCCCGGCCGCCGCGTCGTGCCCCAAACCACCACTGATACCTAAAACGATCAAAATCTCTCCCGATGCCGATTCGTTTCGAGCCCAGGACTTACCGGACAACAATTCGGACCTGAACCTCTTGAGACTGCTGTCGACCATGTTTCGACGGGCTGACCGGGCGGCGGCCGAGCGGTCACCGGCGGCGAAGTTCGCGACGTCGGATCCGCACCTGAACATGCGCGCGCAATGACTGGAGCTGACATCGGAGACACATCAACCGGAGCACGGCGAAAGCGAAAACAGGAAATTCCAACACCCGACTCGCCATCCGGCCGCCCGAGAGCCACCGGGGCGGATCACCCTGAGAAACCCCACCAAAGTGCACGTCAAGACAGGTAGCAGCCGATGATCTCGGCGCCGCACGGTGATCGAGGTCCGGCGACAGCGACAGCGACAGCAATCTCCTTGATCGCGAAGCTCCCTCATTTTCCACGATGTGATCAATAAGCATAATGTTGGCGTCGCCGATAGCACTTCAAGTCGACCTCTCACATCTTGATGTGAATTACCGCATCGAATCAACCAATTCTCCGGAAGATTGCCCCTACGGTGCTTCGACGTGCATGAAAGTACCTGGGCAAATGCCGCCGCCGTAGCGGCGCGCAGATTCACCCTTCCTGCCACCTCCTAGGCGCCGAACTTCACGAGGCGTTCGGCGGAGATGCGGATGCGGGAGTGATGAACAGCTGCGCGAATTCCAGCTGCACGCCCGGCTCGCGTCGTACCGGCTCGATGAACCGGGATCGCTCGCACGTCGCCCCCCAGGCGCTTTACCAGGCCCACCGGCGGTTCGACGGCTTCCTCGGTTCCGGCCGCTCGACGTTCAGCACGCGAGCACCGAGCGAAGGACCGTGACCCGCTCATCGACACCGGACATCCGGCGAGTGCACTACTCCCGCGAATCCCGATCAGCTGCGTCGTCCCTGTTCACAGCCTCCAGCGAGTCCTCACTCCGAGACATAGAAGACCTGAAAGACTAAAAGACCGAAATGACTGTTCTAGCTCTACGAGTCGTCGGCGAACCGGTGGGCGAGGCATGGGCGCGTTGGTGACGTGGTCGCCGCAGACCGGTCAGCTCCGGCGCGGCTTGCTGCGCGTATTCGCTGTGAGCCGGACCAACCCCCAGGACACGGCTTCGGTGATGTTCAGATCATGGGGTCATGAACTCGCGTGATGCCGATCAACCCGATACCGCCGTCGAGACCGGGCGTGCGCGGAGTCCCCGCGGGCAGGGTGAGCGGTTGCGCGGCGAAATTTTGAGCGCGGTCGCTCGCCTGCTGGACGAACAGGTGCGCCACCCCGATCTGCACGTGTCGCTGCGCGAGGTCGCCCGGGAAACGGGCATCGCGACCTAGAGCATGTATCTGCACTTCCACAGCAAGGAAGCGCTGGCTTGGTCGGTGGCGGCCGATGGGTACGACCGGCTGATCGAAGCCATGCGGGAGGCCGACCATGCGGATGCGGGGACGGCGGCTGACCGGCTGCGCGCTCAGGCGCACGCCTTCTGGCTCTTCGCGCAGAGCAATCGCGGGGTGTTCCGGTTAATGTTCGGTCACGACATCGGTCACCTCGACCCGAACACCAGCGAACATCCCGGTTCGCGGCTGTGGCGGCAATGGCTGGCAGCGGTACGGGCTTGTGAAGCCGAAGGGCACGCGTGGCCGGTCAGTACCGAACGCACCGCTGAAGAGCTGTGGTCGGCCGTGCTCGGCCGATTCGCCTTGTGGTCGACCACGTTCGGCCAAACCGAATCCCACTCGCCGCGCGAGTTCACCGACTACCTTCCCGATCGTCTCCTGGCGCAGTGAAGAACGCGGCGGTCCGGTGCGGGCAGTGGCCGCCGTGCCCCGGAGTATCCGGAGCGCAGCAGCGTACCGGCGCGTCGCTGCTCTCCATCATTCCGCCGCCTGGCGTTGGAAGAATTCTCGATACGCCGCACTGGGAATGTCGTAACCGCGCACGATGAGACCATCGGCCACCTGCACCGCCGAGAGGCCACATATCTCCTCTTCCCACGAGAACCAGCTACTAGGTGGCATAGTAGATATTCTCCCGGGTCCCGCCGGACCTGCCCCGCAATCCCTCCGCCTCCGACTTGGAGATCGTGGATGAGCATCGTCGGTGTCGTGGGCGCTCTCGACGCCCCCCGAGGGGCGTACGCGCCGCCGCAGCGCCCTCGGGTCCGCCCGGCAAGGGTGTCGGCGGACGGTTGTGCGCAACGACCCGAGCGGGACGTCTTAAACTGACCGCCGCGGGAGGTGCGATGCTGGGACTCGGTGAGCTGGAGCTCAAGGTGATGAACGTCCTGTGGGCGGCCGATGAACAGCTCCGCGTGCGCGACGTGCTCGCACGGCTTTCGGCCGAGCGGGCATTCGCCTACACCACGATCATGACGGTCCTCGACCACCTGCACGACAAGGGTTGGGTGCGGCGCACCCGGGTCGGGCGGGCCTTCAGCTATTGGCCCGTGCGCTCGCGGGAGGAAGCGGGCGCCCACGTGCTCCGCGAGGTGCTCGACTCCTCCGGTGATGCCGAATCCGTCCTGCTGCACTTCGCCGCCTCCGTCTCCGAGCGCGAGTCGGAACTGTTGCGGCGAGCTCTGGAGAACGGACGCGGGACACCATGACGATGGCCATCGGGCTGCTCGCCGGCGCGGTCCTGATCGGCGTCTTCGGCCCCGCTTACCTGCGTGGCCTGATCCGCCCTCAGGTGCGCCCCGGTATTGCGCTGGCGGGGTGGGTTGCGTCCCCGCTGGTGGCGATCGGCGCGGCGATCACCGGCGCGACGCTGCTGCTGATCCCGAACAACGGGCCCGTCGACGGCGTCCTCGGCATGGCTCGCAGCTGCGTCAACGTGGTGCACGGCCACGCGTGGGCCTGGGAGTACGTGGCCCGGCTCGGCGGTGCCGCGCTCGTGGCCGCTGGAGTGCTGCGCGTGCTGGCCGTGACCGTAGGACTCGTCCGCCAGGACGCCGCGCTGCGGCGCCGTCACCTGACCGCAGTGCGATTGCTCGCTTGCGAGGACCCCGACTCCGCTGTGCTGTGGTTGGACCAAGCCACGCCGGTGGCCTACAGCGTCGGCGGGCGACGCGGCGCGATCGTGGCGACCACCGGGGTTCGACGCCTCGACGCCGAGACCCGGAACGCGGTCCTTGCACACGAGCGGGCACACCTGTCCGGACGGCACCACGGCCTGGTTCTGGTCGCGACGGCGCTCGCCAAAGCGTTGCCGTTCGTACCGCTGTTTCACGCAGCACCCCCGGCGGTGCGCGTACTCGTCGAACTCGCCGCGGACGCGGGAGCCGCCCGGCGCTGCGGCGCGGGATCGGTGCGCGCCGCGCTGCGCGCGGTGACGGGCGACACGGCGCCGACGACGTCGCTGGCGATGTCGCGGGAGTCGGTGCAGTTGCGGTTGCACTGGTTGCAGGCCGCGGCCCCGGGCAGCCGGCACTGGGCGTACTGCACGGCTGCCGTGGCCGTCTCGGCCTCCCCCGCCGTCGTCTCCGTAGGCGCTGTGGCGTGCTTGGTGCTTCTGCACTGCTCCGGCGCCCGGGGGTCCTGACCGCGCCCTCGGGACGAACGTGCCCAGCCGAGTGATCGCGACCTCGGAGCGCTGAGCGACCGCTTGCGCCCACGGGGGAAGGCGCTTCGTCGGCACTGCCACTTCGCCGCCCCGCCCGCGGCAGCAGCGGAATCCGCTCACCCGCGCCACACGCTGCGGTGGAGATCACGATCCTCACCACCCAGCCCAATTACTACGACAAGTAGTAGATACGCTCGTGGCAGCCGAGCGAAGGAGAGTGGCGACCAGTGGGCGACACAGGTGCGAAGAAGAAATGGCTGAACGTGACCGCCGTGGCGCTCGCCGTGGTGGTCGTGTTCCTGCTGGGGTACATGCTGGCCTCGCAGGTCGGGTCGAACCAGGCCGCCCCGCAGCAGGCCGAGGAGCAGCAGGAGAGCCCGCTGGCGAAACTGGCACGCCGCACACCCGATGATCCAGTGGCGCTCGGCAAGCCTGATGCACCGGTCGTCATGCTCAATTACGGGGACTACCGGTGCCCGTTCTGCGCGAAGTTCTCCCGCGACATCGAGCCCCGACTGGTCAAGCGCTACGTCGATGCCGGCGTGCTGCGCATCGAATGGCGAGACTTCCCGATCTTCGGCGAAGAGTCGATCGAAGCCGCCAAAGCCGGCCGCGCGGCAGCCACCCAAGGCAAGTTCTGGGAATACCTGGGCGCGATCTACCAGGCAGCTCCGGAACGAGGGCACGCGTCCCTGCCGCACGACAAGCTCATCGACTTCGCCAAGCAGGTCGGGATCACCGACCTCCCGAAATTCGAGGCGGCCATGAACGATCCCGCCACGATCTCGGCCATCCAGGCGGACGCGACGGAAGGATCCCAGATCGGCGTGTCGAGCACCCCGACGTTCCTGGTCAACGGCGATCCGATCCTCGGCGCCCAGCCGCTCGACCAGTTCCTCAACGCCGTCGAGCAGGCCAAGGCGGCGTCGGAATGAACGAGATCGGACTGCTCGGCGCGTTCCTCGGCGGGCTGCTGACCTTGATCAGCCCGTGCTCGGCGATGCTGCTGCCGTCCTTCTTCGCCTACGCCTTCGACGGACTCGGCAAGCTAGTCGCCCGGACCGCGGTCTTCTACCTCGGGCTCACCACCACCCTGGTCCCGCTCGGGGCCGCCGCAGGGTTCTTCGGCGCGCTGCTGACCCAGCACCGCACGACCCTGACCGTGGCCAGCGGCGTGGTGCTGATCGCCCTGGGACTGCTGCAGATCTCCGGCAAGGGCTTCGGATTCGCCGCGGCGCAGCGCATGACCGGCCGAATCCGCATTTCCTCCGGGGTGTCGGTGTACGCGCTCGGCGCGGTCTACGGACTGGCCGGGTTCTGCGCCGGGCCCTTGCTGGGCAGCGTGCTCACCGTCTCGGCCGCCGGAGGTGAGGCGCTCTACGGCGCGATCCTGCTCGCACTGTTCGCACTCGGCATGGCCTTCCCGCTGTTCCTGCTGGCGCTGCTCTGGGAGCGGCTCCAGCTCGGCGAGCGAGCGTGGTTGCGCGGGCGCGAAGTCACCATCGGCCGCATGCGCCTGCACACCACCAACATCATCTCCGGGCTCGTGTTCGCGACCATCGGCCTGATGTTCGTCTTCACCGAAGGCACCGCGAACCTCGGCGGACTGACCGATGTGGACACCCAGTTCGCGGTGCAGGCGTGGTTGCAGCAGACCAGTGCTGGAATCTCGAACACCGCCGTGCTGCTGGTGCTCGCTGTCATCGCCCTCGCCGCGGTGCTGTGGAAGATCGCGCGCATCCGCCGTGGGGAGCACAACGGATCATCCGACGACGCGTCCGGCGACGCCACCGTCGCCGCGGGCGAGCGGGAGATCTGACCGGAACCGGGAAGCACTTCAGGTGCCCTCCACGCGCGGCGGGACCCCGCAGTGCCGGTACCTGCCATCATCTGTAGTTGCCGGCCACGGCAGTGCCGCTTGGGACACCAGCGAAGTGATCACTCGATGAGCCTTGGACATGGCGATGCCGAAGAAGGACCAGGTGCGTGCTATCGCCGTCGTCCGGGCAGTTGGCCGTCAACGATGTCGCGGGAGCTGTTCCACAATGCCGCGACGCGGGGCGGACGTCTGGACTACCGGACATCGGTCGCAGCGGCACGCCGGTTGGAAAACTCGTCGGCTGAGGCAGGGCCAAGCTCGCTGCCAGCTAATCAGCGGCTGCGGCAGCATGCACACCCGCCGGGGCGACTTCGGCGGCGAGGGTGGAGAACCAGTCGACGAGGGTGGCTCGGGTCAGTTCGTCCGTCGTCGAAGGCTTGCCATGACGCTCAAGCCAAGCGGCGAAGAACCGCGGCGCCTGGCAGTGGAGTTTGACGGTCCGGCCGCTCGGCCTTCGGCGCGCAGGTACCGGGCGAAGGACCGTTCAAGAGCATTGAGTGATCCGCTCATCGGCACAGGATCTCCGGCGAGTGGGCGCTGTGCTAGCTGCCGCGGGGTTGATCAAGCCTCGTTTTCGCTGTTCAAGGCCTCCAGCGAGGCCTTGCGGGAGCGGGTCGGTTCGCCGGGCATCTTCGGGTAGTCCGGTGGGTACGGGAGTTCGCCGAGGTCTCGGTCGCGGCGGTCGCGTTCGAACCAGTCGAGGGCGACGTCGAGGTCGTGGGCGACCGCGTCCAGGTCGCGGTGCGGATCGCCGTGGTCGGCCAGCAGCGCGGGGACCGTGGCGAGGTCGAAGTCGTCCGGAGCGACCTCCGGCAGCTGCTCCCAGGTCAGCGGCATGGACACCGTCGCCGCCGGGGTGCCGCGGATCGACCAAGCCGAGGCGACCGTGCGGTCCCGGGCGGCCTGGTTGAAGTCCAAGAAGACCCGCTGGCCGCGGTCCTCCTTCCACCAGGCGACGGTGGCCTGCCGCGGAATCCGGCGCTGCACCTCCCGCGCCAGCGCGATCACCGCGTGGCGCACCTGGATGAAGTCCCACCGCGGCGCGATCCGCACCAGCACGTGCACGCCCCGGCCGCCGGAGGTTTTCGGGAAGCCCACCAGACCGGCCTCCGCCAGCACCTCGCGCAGGACCCCCGCGACCTCGACCGCCTCCGCGTACCCGGTACCGGGCTGCGGGTCCAGGTCGATGCGCAGCTCATCGGGGTGTTCGACGTCGGCCGAGCGCACCGGCCACGGGTGGAAGTCCAGCGTGCCCAGGCCCGCCGCCCACGCCAGCACGGCGGGCTCGGTGGGGAGCACGCTGTCCGCGGTGCGGCCGGACGGGAAGGTCACCCGCACCGAGCGGACCCACTGCGGAGCGCCCTTCGGCACCCGCTTCGCGTAGAACGGGTCGCCGGTGACGCCGCCGGGGAAGCGCTTCAACGTCGTCGGCCGATCCCCGATCGCGCGCAGCAGCGGCTCGGCGACCGCGAGGTAGTACCGGACGACCTGGAGCTTGGTGAAGCCCCGCTCCGGGAAGTACACCTTGTCCGGGTGGGACAGGCGCACCGTCCTGCCCTCGACGTCGAGTTCCAGCGGTGAATCGGCCATCCGCGCAGCTTAGGAGCATCCGCCCCCGATTCGCGCGCAAACGCCCGACTCGCCCCTGCCTGCGCGCACCCCCTCGGCGCTACCGTGAAGCCATGGCGCCAGCAGGCCACCCCAGCGGTGATGAGCCCGACACCCCGCGGCACGCGTGGGACGCGCGGGACCGGTTCGCCGACGACCTGATCGGGCTCGACCCGCACGACCCGGAGGCGCAGGCGTTCGCCGAGCACCTGGAGCGGATGGAACGCCCCAACTCGAAGGCCACCGTCGAAGGCATGCTCAGCGGCGTGGAGGACTTCGCCCGCTGCGCCAACCGCGCCCAAGGACACCGGCGGGTGATGGTGGTGCTCGTGGTGGTGCTGATCCTGCTCGGCGTGCTGGTCACGGTGTGGAACGCGGTGGGCTTCATGCTCGGCACGTTCCTGGCGCTCGCCGGTTGAGCGGGAGCTCACGGGCGCTCGATCACCGGGAAGGGTTAGCGTGGACGCATGGAACCGGTTGCGGGCGCCACCCCGAAGGTCGTGAAGTCCGAGCAGGAGTGGCAGGAACAGCTCAACCCCTACGAGTACGCGGTGCTGCGCGAAGCGGCCACCGAACCGGCTTGGAGCGGCGAGTACGTCGAGACCAAGACCGCGGGCGTCTACGAATGCCGGGCGTGCGGAACGGAACTGTTCCGCAGCGAGACGAAGTTCGAATCGCACTGCGGCTGGCCGTCGTTCTACGACGCGCGCGACACCGACTCGGTGATCCTGCGCGAGGACCGCTCGCATGGCATGGTCCGCGTCGAAGTGCTCTGCGCGAACTGCCTGAGCCACCTGGGGCACCTGTTCGAGGGCGAGGGCTACGCCACGCCCACCGATCAGCGCTACTGCATCAACTCCGTCGCGTTGCGCCACATCCCGGAGAGCTGACCGGTCAGCCGAAGGCCGGCATCAGGTGGTCGGCGATCAGCTCGAGCTGGTCGGCGGCGCTGAGCACGCCGGGCAAGGTGAGGCCGGTGAACGCCCGCACCAGGGCGGTGTCGGTGACGGCCAGGATCAGGTGGTTCACGCCGGTCGGGGCGATGTCCCGCTCGATGCGCGCCGCGCACTCCTCGGGCGTGCCCGCGATGGACAACTTCTCCGCGAGCTCCGGCGACGTGAGCTCGTAGGCCCGCGCGAGATCCCCCGCGCCGACGGCGGCGACGATCTCGGTGAGCGCCTCAGGTTCCACGCCGTTGCGGCGCAACTGCTCGGCGGGCATCGCGGACGCGTAGAGGCCGATCATGGCCCGCGCGGCCTGCTTCGCGGCGGCACCGTCCGGACCGGTCGCGAACACCACCCACGCCCCGATGTCGAGCTCCCGCCAGTCCCGCCCGGCCCGCTCGGCGCCGACGCGCACGTGGGCCACCAGGTAGTCGTAGGCCTCCCGGGTGCAGCTCAGCGCGTGGTGCACGCCGTCGGAGATCTCGCCCGCGGTCTGGAACGACTTCGGGCCGCGCATCGCGCCGAGCTTCACCGGCAGCCGCGGCTGCACCGGCTCCGCGAAGGTGAACAGCCCCTCGTAGCGGTAGAACTCGCCCGCGAAGGTGATCGACCGCTCGTCCAGGAACGTCCGGATCACGTGGTGCGCCTCGCGCACGCGCGACAGCGGGCGCGTCGTCGTCCAGTCGATGCCGTACTGCGCCAGCAATCCGAAGTTGCCGCTGGAGATCACGACCTCGGCGCGCCCACCGGTGAGCTCGTCGAGGGTCGCGGCGGCCTGCGCGATCAGCGTCGGTTCGCGCAACGTCACCGGCGAGAGGTTCGGGCCGAACCTGATCCGCTCGGTGCGCTCGGCGGCGGCGGCGAACAGCAGCCACAGGTCCTTGTGCCAAGTCTCGTCGGCCGCGTAGGCGGCGTAGAAGCCCAGCTCATCGGCCCGCTTGATCGTCTCCAGGGATTCGCGCACCGGGTAGTCGGGCAGCATGACGTAGCTGAAGCGCATCGGGGCCCTTTCGACGCCGGCCAAGCCTCAGCACAGTGTCCGACCTGCGGCGGTGGACGCGAACCCGCCGGACGGGTAGATCCGTCTGCTACACAGGGTCCCTTCGTGGATCATGTGAAACGGTTCAGCCGAGCTCACCTCGTGGAAGGATCTGCCGTGCCCGTCGACGACACGCTGCGCTCGCTGCGGCACTGGCCCCGACTGCCCGCGCGGGCCGACGCGGCGACGGTGGCGGGCAGGCTCGCCGAAGCCATCGCGCTGGGAGTGCTGCCCGACGGCGAACCGCTCCCCCGCGGCGCGGACCTCGCGACGCTGCTCGGATGCCCGGAGGAGGCGGCGCGCGGAGCTCTCGGCGAGCTCGCCCGCGACGGGCTCGTGATCGCCTCCGCCGCCGGGCCGCTGACCCGCCGACCCGCGGATCCACTGCTGGTAGCCGGGGTCGCCAGGCTGCGCGAACTCGGCACGCACGAGTTGCGGGAGATCTCCGACCAGCACTCCGCGATGGCCGGTGCCGCCGCGCTGCTCGCAGCGGAACGCGCCACCACCGACGAGATCGACGCGCTGCGGGGACTCGCCGCCGACTTCGCGGCGGCCACCACCACGGCCGCGCGGCGCAGGCTGGACGGCCGGCTGCACATCGAGATCGCCGCCGCCGCGCAATCGTCCCGGCTGACCCGCCAGGAGATCACGCTGCAAGCGGAGACCGGTGCGTTGCGCTGGCTGCCGTGGGCCGAAGCGATCCCGCACTCCGGCGAAGCCGAACAGCACGCGGCGATCCTCGGCGCCATCGGTGCCGGCGACGGGCTCCGGGCCCGCGCGCTCGCCGAGGAGCACGTGCGAGCGGGCATCCGGCGGCTCGTCGAATTCCGCCTGTGGTCCGCGGCGCGGCGGTGCGCCCGATGAGCTCCGCCCACGACGCCGCCGAGCACATCGGCTCGCTGCTCGAAGGCACGTTCCAGTGGTGCGCCGAGCTCGGCGAACGACTGCGCGCAGCGCACGAGGCGACCACGGCGCTGAGCACCGAAGACCTCTCCGCGCTGTGGGAACCGATCTTCGACCGGCTCGACGCCCGCCCCGGCGGACTGGCGGGCACCGGCGTGATCCTCGCCGACGGCGTGCTCGCCGACCGCGCGCACTGGCTGGAGTGGTGGCAGCACCGCCCCGGCGACACGCCCCGATTCCTCCAGGTCGATCACGACCCGGACAGCGTCGGGTTCTACGACTACGCCAACGCGCCCTGGTTCACCGCGCCCCGCGACTCCGGGCGGGGCGTCGCGGTGGGGCCGTACGTGGACTTCGCGGGCACCGACGAGTACCTGGTGACGCTGGCGGTGCCCGTGCACGCCGGGGACCGCTTCCTCGGGGTGGCCGCCGCCGACCTGCGCACCGGCGAGTTCGAACGCGCGCTGCTGCGCCACCTCGACCCCGGCCTGCCGCCCGCCGTGCTCGTCAACCAGGCGGACCGGGTGATCGCCTCGAACACGCCGCGGCGGCTACCCGGAGCTCTGCTGACCGCAGGCCCGCTCGCCGCCGACCCGGGCCGGCCGGTGCGCACGGCGGAGCACGTCACCGGCCTGCCCTGGCGGATCGCCCAGGAACCGTGAGGACGATCAGGGGAGGCGGGGCAGCAGCTCCGCGGGCGCGACGCGCTTGCCGGTGAAGAACGGGGTCTCCTCGCGGACGTGCTTGCGCGCCTCGGTGTAGCGCATCTTCCACATCAGGTCGACGATGCGGTGCAGCTCCGGCGCCTCGAACGCGAGGATCCACTCGTAGTCGCCGAGCCCGAACGCGGGCACCGTGTTCGCCCGCACGTCCGGGTAGTCCCGCGCCGCCATGCCGTGGTCCTTGAGCATGGTGCGGCGTTCCTCGTCGGGAAGCAGGTACCAGTCGTAGGAGCGCACGAACGGATACACGCAGATGAAGGCGCCCGGCTCCTCACCCATGATGAACGCGGGCAGGTGGCTCTTGTTGAACTCGGCGGGCCGGTGCGCCGCCACGTTGCTCCACACCGGGTCGGAGGCCTCGCCCAGCGTCGTGCCGCGGCGGAAACCGGCGTAGGCCTCCTGCAAGGCCTCGATCTTCTCCGCGTGCCACCAGATCATGAAGTCGGCGTCGGACCGCATGCCCGACAGGTCGTACACACCACGGACCTCGACCCCGGATTCCGCCAGGCCGTCGAGGTACTCCTGGGTGGCCTGCGCGGCCTTCTCCCGGTCCTCGGGCAACGCGCCCGGCTCGACCTGGAAGACCGACCACATGGTGTAGCGGATCGTCTCGTTGAGTTCGGAATAGTTCACGCGCGCCATGGCTTCATCGTCCCACCACCGCCGGGTCAGCCGGTCGCGAGGTGCCGTGTGATGCCGCTCGCCGCGGCCTCACCGGTCGCCACGCAGGCGGGCACGCCGACGCCGTGCAGCGCCGCACCCGCCAGCGCGAGGCCGCCGCCGTCGGCCACGGCTCGCTCCACCTCGGCCACCAGGTCGAGGTGGCCGACGCCGTACTGCGGCAACCCACCGCCCCAGCGCACCACCGCCGAATCCACCGGTTCCGCCGCCACCCCGGTCACCTCGCGCAGATCGGCCAGGACCCCGCGCAGCAATTCCGCGTCGGTGCGGCGCAGCAGCTCGGCCTGGCCGGAGCGGCCCACCGAGCCCCGCACCAGCGGCGCACCGCCGGAACCCGTCAGGTGCGGCCACTTGCGGCTGGTGAAGGTGAAGGCCTTCGCCGTGAACGGAGT
The DNA here is from genome assembly GCF_026241095.1 of Saccharopolyspora sp. NFXS83. Classification (GTDB taxonomy): domain Bacteria; phylum Actinomycetota; class Actinomycetes; order Mycobacteriales; family Pseudonocardiaceae; genus Saccharopolyspora_C. The sequence goes on from NZ_JAPFGB010000008.1 coordinate 156,245, forward strand.
GCCGTCGGCGTGCGTCTCGCCGCGGGCGATCAGCGTGCCGGAGGCCGCGGGCAGCTCGGTGCCCGGTGGCAGCGCGAGACCGAACACGGCCATCGAAGCCAGCTCGATGCGGCCGAGCAGTTCGGACGCGGACGGCACGACGTCGGCGAGCAGCTTCCGCGCCGCGGGCGGCGGCACCGCGAGCACCACCGCATCCGCCGCCAGCGTCTCCGGGGCGGGCGCCGAACCGATCTCCAGGCGCCAACCGGCGCCGTCGCGGCGCAGCGCGCGCACCGGGAGCCCCAGCCGCACCCGCGCCGCCGCGGACTTCACCAACGCGTCGACGAACTCGCCGTAGCCGTGGCGGAACGCGCCGAACACCGGTCGCTTGGCGCCGTCCGGCGCCGGAGCGGGCAGTGCCGCCGCCGCGGCGGCGGTGATCGACTCGGCGCCGCCGTCGAGCGCGGCGGCCAGTGCCGGGATCGTCGCGCGCAGCCCGAGGCCGTCCGCACTGCCCGCGTACACGCCGCCGAGCAGCGGCTCGACCAGCCGGTCCACCACCTCGTCTCCCACCCGGGAGCGCAGCAGCCCGCCGACCGAGACGTCCGCGCCGTCCAGGTGCAGCGGTGGCAGCTCGGCCTCCGCCCGCACCGCCGCCAGCCCGGCGGGGGACAGCACGTGCGCCACCGAATCGGCGTGCGCGGGCACGCCCATCACGGTGCCCGCGGGCAACGGGTGCACCGCACCGCCCGCGCGCACTCGCGCGGCGGCCGGGCCGGGGTGCACCACCTGGTCGGCGAGGCCGAGCTCATCGGCGAGCCGCAGCACTTCGGGGCGTCGCGCCAGGAAGGCCTCCGCGCCCAGGTCGAGCTCGGTGCCGGCCAGCGGAACCGCGTGCAGCTTGCCGCCGAGCCGATCGGCCTGCTCGAACAGGACGATCTCCGCGTCCGGGCCCAGCGCGCGCCGCAGCCGGTGCGCGGCGACGAGCCCGCTGACACCGCCGCCGACGACGGCGACCGTGGGCCCGCCGGTCAAGACCGGGCGCTCTCGGCGTGCACCTGCCGCACGACGGCGGTGAGCACATCGGGATCGGTCGTGGGCAGCACGCCGTGACCGAGGTTGAACAGGTGTCCGGCGGCGTCCTCGCCCTCGGCGAGGACGCGGCTCACCTCGCGCCGCACGGCGTCCTCACCCGCGAACAGCACGGCCGGGTCCAGGTTGCCCTGCACGACCGGGTCCGAGCCCGGGTTCGCCGCGCGCAACCGCCGCGCCGCCTCGTCCAGCGGAACCCGCCAGTCCACGCCGACCACGTCGGCACCCGCGGACTGCATGTCGCCGAGCAGCTCCCCGGTGCCCACGCCGAAGTGGATCTTCGGCACGTCCGGTGCGGCCTCCACGACGCCCTCGAAGATGCGCTTGCTGTGCGGCAGCACGAACTCCCGGTAGTCCCGGACCGACAGCGCACCGGCCCAGGAGTCGAACAGCTGCACCGCGTCGACCCCGGCGGCGAGCTGGGTGCGCAGGAACGTCAGCGTCGTGTCCGCCAGCTTCTCCAGCAGCGCGTGCCAGGTGGCCGGATCGGAGTGCATCAGGGCCTTGGTGCGCTCGTGGTTGCGGCTCGGCCCGCCCTCCACCAGGTAGGAGGCCAGCGTGAACGGCGCCCCGGCGAACCCGATCAGCGGCGTCTCGCCCAGCTCGGCCAGCAGCAGCCGCACGGCCTCGGCCACGGGCGCCACCTGCTCGACGTGCAGCTCCGGCAGCGCGTCCACGGCGGCGGCGTCGCGCACCGGCTCGGCCACCACGGGGCCGGTGCCCGCGACGATATCCAGCCCGATGCCCGCCGCGTACAGCGGCAGCACGATGTCGCTGAACAGGATCGCCGCGTCCACTCCGTGGCGGCGCACCGGCTGCGCGGTGATCTCGCAGACCAGGTCCGGGGTCAGGCACGCCTGCAGCATCGGGGTGCCCTCGCGCACCTTCCGGTACTCCGGCAGCGAGCGACCGGCCTGGCGCATGAACCAGACGGGCGTGTGCCGCGGGGTGCCGCCGCGGGCGGCCACCAGCAGCGGGGCGTCGGTGAGGTCCCGGCGAGCCGAGACCGGGGCGGGTGAGGTCATCGGAGGCGCATCCGTACTCGGTCGAAGTGATGGGGGCTCGACGCGGGTGCGGGCGTCGGCCGAGCCGGCCACGGCTCAGGCCGACGGCCCTGTTCGAGCCGTTCAGGACATCTTCTCAGACGCCCGGACCGCCGGACGCGCGGGCAAGATCACGATCGCGGGCGGCGTCCGGCGTGGCGCCTACACCGCACCGATCCGGCCGCCTACAGTCCCCAGCCGTGACGGAGATGGCGGCGATGCCCGAGAGGTTCCAGCAGGCAGTGACCGCGTTGGCCGCGCCGACTCCGCGCGCCGAGATCGAAGTGACCGAGGTCCGCCCGCCGAAGCGGCTCGCGCCGTGGGCGTACGCGGTCGCGGCCGAGGCGAACGGCCCGGCGGGCGAGCTGGCGACGGCCCGGTTGGTGCTGCTGCACGATCCCGACGGACCGGCGGCGTGGGGGGGAACGCTGCGGCTGGTGGTCTACCTCCGAGCGGAGCTCGATCCCGAGCTGGCCGCGGACCCCCTGCTCCCCGCCGTCGGCTGGTCCTGGCTGGCCGAGGCGCTGGAGGAGTCCGGGGCGGGGGTCGACCTGCTGGGCGGGACGGTGACCCTGACCTCGTCGGCCCGGTTCGGGGACATCGCGGGCCCGCCGCGCAGCCACGACCTGGAGTTGCGCGGCTCGTGGACTCCGCACGAGGAGGGGCTCGACGCGCACGCGGTGGCCTTCTACGAGCTCATGGCCAGCGCGACCGGCCTCCCACCGGAGGGGGTCGCCGTGTTCGACCGCCGTTCGGCGCTGCGCGGCGAGGCTTGAGAAGTGATCTTTAACGATCGGGATTCCCCTCACGAGGACCCCGAAATCGCCCATAACCGGTTGCGTGCGCAAACTTCTCACGATGCGCAATCAAGGTGTGTCGCGCCAACACGCCATGGCGTTACGCCTAACCCCAAGACCCACCCAATTGAGTGACAAAAACGAACCTCTGTGACAACTCGATCGGGATAGATACCCGATTGATCGTCCCGCTGACCCGCTTGGGCGGTTACGCTGCCCCCGACGACACCACTTTCGGTCGATCAGTGGCGCGGCTGATTGGTCGAGAGTCCCGGTGCCGGTCGGGGGGCACGACCGACTCCAGGGAGGTAGTGACGTGGCTGCCGTCGGCTTAGGTCAGGCCGCTCGAACCACGCCCGCCGGCGCTTTGCCGGCCAACATGGTCCCGCACCCGCGGGAAGAGCTGTTCACGGTGCTCGTGGTGGACGATCATCCGCTGCTCCGGGAGGCCATCGCCGCCCGGTTGCTGCAGATGGGCGCCGGCACGGTGCACGAGGCCGCATCCATGGCCGAGGCCAGGGCTCGCGCTCTGGCCACCGGTCCGTGCGACCTCGCAATCCTCGATCTCGGGTTACCCGACGGGACCGGCATCGACCTGGTTACGGAACTCCGTACCCAGGGCTGGCCGCGAATCGTGGTGCTCGCTTCGTCCGACGACCCCTATGCGGTCCGGGCCGCCTTCCAGGCAGGCGCTCAGGCGTACCTGCTGAAGTCGGCCTCGCCGATGGTCGTCACCGACGGAGTGCGCCGCGTACTCGACGGCGGCGTGTACGCCGATCCCAGTGTGGCCCCGGTGCTCGCTGCGGGCACCCGGGTCCCGGGGACCGACAACACGCCCCGGGAACTGTCCGGGCGTGAAGTCGAGGTGCTGCAACTGGTGGCCGATGGCCGATCCAACAAGGAGATCGGTGAGGCGCTGAACCTCTCCGCTCTCACGGTGAAGTCTCACCTGTCGCGGATCGGCCGCAAGTTGGGCACCGGAGACCGGGCGCAGATGGTCGCCCTGGCCATGCGGGCCGGGGTGATCAGATGACCGGATGATCCTGATCGGGTGAATCGAGGTCCCACCGCGATCGTCGGGTCCGGTCGGGCACGGCGACCTCGGGCTGGTCGCACCCGCGGGCGGACCGCAACACGTAAGGTCTGATATCCGTGGAAGCTGCTTGCCCCGAGTCCGTCGAGCCCGACCGTCCCGAGCCGGTGCTGCTCACCGAGCCCGCTGACGGCGTACCGCCGGTAGTGGAGACTCCCGAAGCACTGGAGACCGCCGCGGCCGCACTGGCCGCGGGGAGCGGTCCGGTCGCGGTGGACACCGAACGCGCGTCCGGATACCGGTACTCGCAACGTGCCTACCTGGTGCAATTGCGCCGGGAAGGTGCGGGAACGGTACTGGTCGATCCGGTCGCGCTGAGCGGTGCCCTAGGCCCGCTGAAAACGGCGTTGGCGGACACCGAATGGGTGCTGCACGCCGCCTCGCAGGACCTGCCCTGCCTGTCCGAGCTCGACTTGCGTCCGCAGCGGCTGTTCGACACCGAACTGGCCGGGCGGCTCGCCGGGTTCGACCGGGTCTCGCTGGGCACCCTCGTCGAACGCATGCTGGGTTACCGGTTGGAGAAGGGCCACAGCGCCGCCGACTGGTCGCGCCGGCCGCTGCCCGCCGACTGGCTGGTGTATGCCGCGCTCGACGTGGAACTGCTGATCGACCTGCGCACCGAGATGCACGCCGAGCTGAGCCGGCAGGGCAAGCTCGACTGGGCGTGGGAGGAGTTCGAAGCGGTCCGCAACGCCGAACCGCCTCGCCCGCGCGCCGAGCCGTGGCGGCGCACCTCCGGCATCCACCGGGTGCGCAACGCTCGCCAGCTCGCCGCCATCCGCTCGCTGTGGGAGGTGCGCGATCGCATCGCCTCGGAGCGGGACATCGCACCGGGCCGGATCCTGCCGGACTCCGCCGTGGTGCAGGCCGCGCAGAGCGACCCCAAGACCGAATCGGAACTGACCGCGCTGCCGGTGTTCGGCGGCAGGCAGCAGCGCCGCCGCGCGTCGACGTGGCTGGGCGCGCTGCGCGCGGCCCGAGCGCTCCCCCAGGACGAGCTGCCGGTGGTCTCGCCGCCGCAGGACGGTCCACCATCGCCAAACCGGTGGGCGGATCGCGATCCCGCCGCCGCGGCCCGGCTCTCGGCCGCCAGGACCGCGATGTCGGCCATCGCCGAGGAGCACGGCCTGCCCGTGGAGAACCTGCTGCTGCCCGATCTGCTCCGGCGGCTGTGCTGGACGCCGCCGGAGGACACCGGCGTGGCGTCGGTCGAGGCGCGGCTGCGGGAGCGGGGCGCGCGGGAGTGGCAGATCGGGCTGACCGCGTCGGTGCTGAGCGCCGCGCTGCAGGCCGCACCGGAACGCTCGCGCTCCGACTGAGGGGACCCGGACGCTCTACGTGCTCGCCGGAGGCCGGCCGTCCGGCCTCCGGCGTTCCATGACGATCGTGTCGCGCCAGCGTCCGTGCAGGCGGCCGATGCGCTCGCGGACGCCGACGATGCGGAAGCCCGCGTTGCGGTGCAGCGCAAGGCTGCCGAGGTTCTCCGGGAACAGCGAGCACTGCAGGGTCCACAGCCCGGCCTCATCGGCGGCCTCGGTCTGGTGCCGCAGCAGCGCCGTGCCCACTCCGCGGCCCCGCGCACCGGTTCCGACGTAGATCGAGGTCTCCGCGACGCCCGCGTAGCAGTCGCGCGTGGAGGCCGGGGTCAGCGCCGCCCACCCCGCCACGGCACCGTCCAGCTCGGCCACCCAGCGGTGCTCCGGTGGCCACTTCACCGCCAGCTCCTCGCGCGGCGGGACCTCGTGCTCGAAGGTGGCGTCGCCGGTGGCGATCCCTTCGCCGTAGATCCGCCGCACCGCCGCCCAGTCACCGGGTTCCAGCGCCCGCACCGCAACGCCCTCGACGGGGTCTTCGGCGGCAGCGGGACGTGCCGGGAGCAGGCCGAGCACGAGGTCCACGGCTCGCCCGTCGGCGCGGCCGGCGGTGTCCACCGCTACTCGGGTGGCGGTGCCCTCCTTGCTCAGCACCACGTACCCGCCTTCGGCGAGCCTGCGCAGGTGGTGCGAGCAGGTGGACTGGGCGATGCCGAGCCTCCCCGCCAGCTCACCCACCGTGCTCGGCCCTCCGGAGGCGACGGTGTGCAGCAGCAGGACCCGAGTCGGGTCGCCGAGGCACGCGAACCGGGCGGCGCAGGCCGCGGCCTCGGCGGTCGGGAGCACCGGCACCTGGTCGATCATCGCCCGATAATGCGAGCCGCGGCCGACCAGGTCAATCGGATCCCGTCGATGCGATCCGGTCCGCGCACCCGGCCCGCCGCGCGACCCGGCGACCGGCGGCGGAACGAGTACGTTGGCGTGCGCCCCCGCAGTGATCGCGAGGCCGCCACCACCGCCGGAGCGCCTGTGATCGACCTGACACGAGCACTTCGCCCCACACCCAGTGGTTACCCACGGGTAATAAGCGCTAGAGTGGCTGTTACCGGCCAGTAGCGGCGGGGCCCGCACCCGCCCGGAGCAGGGTCGATCGCCGCCGAGCCGGTCCGGAACTCGCACAACGCAGGACCCACACAGTGAGGAGCACGCCGTGGTCGCACCCGCGTCGGCACCAGCCGACCCGCGCAGCGCACGTGCCGTACGGGACGTGGTCTTCGTCGACGGCGTTCGCACGCCGTTCGGCAAGGCAGGCAAGAAGGGCATCTACGCCGAGACCCGCGCCGACGACCTGGTCGTCAAGGTCATCCGCGAGCTGCTGCGCCGCCACCCCGAACTGCCACCGGAACGCATCGACGAGGTCGCCATCGCCGCGACCACCCAGACCGGTGACCAGGGCCTGACCATCGGCCGCAGCGCCTCGCTGCTGGCGGGCCTGCCCCAGTCGGTGCCCGGTTTCGCCATCGACCGCATGTGCGCGGGCGCCATGACCGCCGTGACCAGCATCGCGGGCGGCATCGGCTTCGGCGCCTACGACATCGCCATCGCGGGCGGCGTCGAGCACATGGGCAACCACCCCATGGGCGAGGGCGTGGACCCCAACCCGCGCTACGTCGCCGACAGCGTCGTCGACCCGTCGGCGCTGGTCATGGGCTCCACCGCGGAGAACGTGCACGACCGCTACCCCAGCCTCACCAAGGAGCGCACCGACGCCTACGCGGCGTTGAGCCAGCAGCGCTACGAGCAGGCGCAGCTCGCGGGCAAGATCGCCGCCGACCTGGTGCCCGTCTCCACCCGCTCCGGTGAGCAGGGCTGGGGCCTGGCCACGGCCGACGAGCCGCCGCGCCCCGGCACCACCGTCGAAGCCCTCTCCGGGCTCAAGACGCCGTTCCGCCCGCACGGCCGGGTCACGCCGGGCAACGCCGCGGGCCTCAACGACGGCGCCACCGGTTGCCTGCTCGCCGACGCCGAGACCGCTCGTGAGCTGGGCCTGCCGATCGGCATGAAGCTCGTCGGTTACGCCTTCGCGGGCGTGGAGCCGGAGGTCATGGGCGTCGGACCGATCCCCGCGACGGAGAAGGCGCTCAAGCGCGCCGGGCTCAGCATCGAGGACATCGGGCTGTTCGAGCTCAACGAGGCGTTCGCCGTGCAGGTGCTGGCCTTCCTGGAGCACTTCGGCATCGCCGACGACGACGCGCGGGTCAACCCGTGGGGCGGCGCCATCGCCTGCGGTCACCCGCTGGCCTCCTCCGGCGTGCGGCTGATGACGCAGCTGTCCCGCCACTTCGCCGAGCACCCCGAGGTGCGCTACGGCCTGACCTCCATGTGCATCGGTTTCGGCATGGGCGGCACGGTCATCTGGGAGAACCCGAACTTCGACACCGCAGGGGGCGCGAAGTGAGCACGCAGACCGACTTCGCAGCGCTGTTCCCGGACGAGGTCGTCACCCAGGCCCACACCAGGCTGCTCGACGTCCCCGGGCTCAGCGGCAAGCTCGCGCTGATCACCGTCGACAACGGTCACGACCACACCCGCCCGTCCACGTTCGGGCCGGGCGGGCTGACCGCGCTGAACACCGCGCTGGACGAGGCGTTCGCCGCCGAGCCCGCCGCGATCGCGGTCACCGGCAAGCCGTTCGTGTTCGCCGTCGGCGCCGACCTCTCCGGCGTCACCCAGATCGGCCAGCGGGAGCACGCCCGCCAGGTCGCGCAGACCGGGCACGACGTGTTCCGGCGGCTCACCGAGTCGACCATCCCCACCTTCGCGTTCGTCAACGGCGCGGCGCTGGGCGGCGGCCTGGAGCTGGCACTGTCCTGCCACTACCGCACCGTTTCGGACGGCGTGGGCGCGATCGCGTTCCCCGAGTGCTTCCTCGGCCTGTTCCCGGGCTGGGGCGGCACCCAGCTGCTGCCGAACCTGATCGGCGCGGACGCCGCGGTCAGCGTGATCATCGAGAACGCGCTGAACCAGAACAAGATGCTCAACGCCAAGAAGGCCACCGGCCTGGGCATCTTCGACGCGCAGCTGGAGAGCGCGGACTTCCTGGAGGAGTCGGTGCGCTGGGCCGTGCGCGTCGTCAACGGCGAGCAGACCGTGCAGCGCGCCGAGATCGACCGCGGCCAGGCCTGGGACGACGCGGTGAACCGCGCCAAGGGCATCGTCGAGAGCCGCACCCAGGGCGCCTCCCCCGCCGTCACCAAGGCCGTCGAGCTCATCGAGCTGGCCCGCGGCAACGACCTCGACGCCGGATACGCGGCGGAGACCGAGGCGCTGACGGACGCGTTGATGTCCGACGAGCTGCGCGCCGGGCTGTACTCGTTCGACCTGACCCAGAAGCGCGCGAAGCGTCCGGCCGGTGCCCCGGACAAGAAGCTGGCCCGCGAGGTCAAGAAGGTCGGCGTCGTCGGCGCCGGCCTGATGGCCGGACAGCTCGCGCTGCTGTTCGTGCGCCGCCTGAAGGTGCCGGTGGTCATCACCGACATCGACCAGGAGCGCATCGACAAGGGCGTCGGCTACATCCACGGCGAGATCGACAAGCTCGCCGCCAAGGGCCGGCTGTCCCCGGACGCCACGAACCGGCTCAAGGCGCTGGTGACCGGTTCGCTGGACAAGTCCGCGTTCGGCGACGCCGACTTCGTCATCGAAGCGGTCTTCGAGGAGATGTCGGTCAAGCAGAAGGTGTTCGGCGAGCTGGAGGGCTACGTCTCGCCCGAGGCGATCCTGGCCACCAACACCTCGTCGCTGTCGATCAGCGAGATGGCCTCGCAGCTGAAGAACCCCGAGCGGGTCGTGGGCTTCCACTTCTTCAACCCGGTCGCGGTGCTGCCGCTATTGGAGATCGTGCGCGGCGACAAGACCGACGACGCCTCGCTGGCCACCGCGTTCTCGGTGAGCAAGCAGCTCAAGAAGTCCAGCGTGCTGGTCAAGGACGCCCCGGCGTTCGTGGTGAACCGGCTGCTGACCCGCTTCATGGGCGAGATCATCGCCGCCGTCGACGAGGGCACCCCCTTCGACGTCGCCGACCGCGCGCTGACCCCGCTGGGCCTGCCGATGAGCCCGCTGGTGCTGCTGCAGCTCGTCGGCCCGGCCGTCGCGCAGCACGTCAACGAGACGATGCACGCGGCCTACCCGGACCGGTTCGGGATCAGCGAGAACCTGCAGCGGTTCGTCAAGGCGGGCAAGTCCGCCGTGTGGCAGCAGGACGAGCAGGGCAACCAGGTCGTCGACCCCGAGGTCGTCGCGCTCTGGGAGCAGGGCTCGAACCCGTCCACGTCCGAGCAGGTGCGGGACCGGGCGCTGCAGGCGCTGGCCCAGGAAGCGCAGCTGATGCTCGACGAGGGCGTCGTCGCCGAAGCGCAGGACCTGGACCTGTGCATGCTGCTCGGCGCGGGCTGGCCGTTCTGGCTGGGCGGCATCACCGCCTACCTGGACCGCGCGGGCATCTCCGAGCAGGTCAACGGCAAGCGCTTCCTGCCGAAGGGCGCGGCCTCGCTGCCCGCCTGATCAGGTAGTCGCGCGAGGGCCGGGGTGGGCACGTCCACCCCGGCCCTTCGTCGTCCGACCCGGTGGATCTCCACACCTGTCCGGTGATCGTTTCACCTGCGAAGAACCAGTGTCATCACTGGCGGTGATGTAGTCCCCAGCCCCGATCGTGCCTAAGCTGGTGCTGTCACGATGGAGCCGTCCCCAGGAAACGAGGTGATGACCGGTGGTTGCGCCGATGCAGCACGAGCTCGGGCCCTTCACGGTCGCGGATTGGCACGCGCTCCCCCCTCGTGAAGACGGCTCGCGCCTTGAACTGATCGAGGGCTACTGGCTCGTGACACCCGCACCATCCGGACAGCACCAGTTCGCGGAGAAGCGCGTCGTGAACTTGCTGGACTCCGCCATCGAATCCGCACCGCGCGCCGAGCGGCAAGAACTCACTGCGCTGAACGGCATCGGCGTAGAGGTCAACACGAGGAATCGCACCGCGATCATCCCCGACTTCGCCGTGCTGAACGTCCCGCCGATCGGCAACACGTTCAAGCCTGCGGACGTGCTGCTCGTCGGCGAGATCTGGTCGCCCGGCAACAGCTTCATCGAGCAGCGCGGCAAGTTCGACGGCTGCGAGCGCGAGCGGATCCCCTTCTTCTGGAGCATCGCCCAGGACGAAGTCGGGCCCGTCGAACTCGTGGCTTACCGGCTCGTCGGACGGCGCTACGAGCAGGAGGACCACGTCAAGCTCGGAGACGGTCGGCTGACGATCACGGCTAGCCCGGTTCCGGTCGAGGTCGACATCGCGCACCTCCGCTACTCGCGCAGGTAGCACGCTCCCCATCCGGGAACCTCAAGCGGTGGGCAATACGACGGCGATGGCCAGCCCGCCGCTGTCGAGCGGCTCGGCCGTCACCCTCCCGCCGTGGGCGGTGACGGCTGCTCGGACGATGGACAGGCCCAGGCCCGCGCCGGTGCGGGCGGTGCGCTGCACGCCGGCGCGGCGGAACGGGTCGAACAGGGCGTCCACCTGATCCGGGTCGATCAGCGGCCCTGAGGACGACACCCGCAGCATTGCCGCACGCCCGGCGGTCGTCGTGCTCACCTCGACCCAGCCGCCGTCGACGTTGTGCCGCACCGCGTTCTCCAGCAGGTTGCCCGCGACCCGTTCGAGCAGCGCGGGGTCTCCCAGCACGAAGACCGGCTCACCGCGGCAGGTGATCCGCACCGACCGCGCCTGCGCCTCGGCCTCGACGCCGCGCCGGGCTCGGGCCGCGACCTCGTTGAGGTCCACCCGCTCCCGCCCCGCCAGCTCCGCGCCGTCCGTGCGGGCCAGCAGCAGCAACGACTCCACCAGGCGTTCGGCGCGCGCCGCGGCCTCGCGCAGCACGGCGGCCATCCGGCGCAGCTCGTCGGCGTCCGCGTCGGGATCGGTGAGCGTCACGTCCAGCTCGGTGCGGATCACCGCCAGCGGGGTGCGCAGCTCGTGGCTGGCGTTGGCGACGAACCGGCGCTGCGAGTCGAAGGCCGTCTGCAACCGGTCCAGCATCGCGTCGAAGGTGTCGGCGAGCTCCGCGACCTCGTCGCGCGGGCCGCTCAGCGTGATCCGCTCGTCCAGCGACTCCGCCGACAACCGGCGCGCCGAGGCCGTGACCTCGTGCAGCGGGCGCAGCACCCGGCCGGTGACCGTCCACGCCAGCACCGCCGCCGCCAACACCACGGCGACGAACGCGACACCGCCGACGACGAGCACCTGCTCCCGCGCGGCGGTGCGCAACGCGACGCCCAGCTGCTCGGCGGGTACCTCGACGTCGCCGAGCCGCACCCGGCCACCGGCGGGCAGCCGCGGCACCCCGGCGACGACGTTGCCCACCAGCATCCAGCCCAGCCACAGCAGCAGGGCGCTCACCGCGGCTACCAGGCCGGTCGCCAGCAGGGTCAGCCGAGCCCGCAATCCGGGGCCGCGGCGGGGCGACGGCCGCAGGGGCGGTGCCGATCGGGCCACGCTCATGCCCCGGCGTGCTCGGCGCGGCCCGCCGTGGGCACCCGGTAGCCGGAACCGACGACGGTGTCGATGACGCCCGGATCCCCCAGCTTCTTGCGCAAGGTCATCATCGTGACCCGCACGGTCGTGGTGAACGGGTCCGCGTGCTCGTCCCACACCCGTTCGAGCAACTCCTCCGAGCTGACCACGGCCCCACCGGCGGCGAGCAGCACTTCCAGGACGCCGAACTCCTTGCGGGTCAGGTCCACCTCGTCGCCGCCGCGCAGCACCACCCGGCGCGCGGGGTCCAGCGACAACCCGAGCGCGGTCAGCAGCGGAGGCACCGCCGGGGTCGCGCGCCTGCCCAGCGCCCGCACCCGCGCGGTCAGCTCCGGGAAGGCGAACGGTTTCGCCAGGTAGTCGTCCGCGCCCAGCGACAGCCCGTCCACCCGGTCCTGCACGGTGCCGCTGGCGGTCAGCATGAGCACCCGCGTGAGCTCACCGGAGGCCACCACCTCGCGGCACAGCTCATCACCCGACATCACCGGCAGGTCGCGGTCCAGCACGATCACGTCGTAGCGGGTGATCGATGCCTTCTCCTGGCCGACCTCGCCGTCGTAGGCGACGTCCACGGCCATGCCCTCCCGCCGCAGCCCGCGGGCGATCGCGTCCGCCAGCGGCTGCTCGTCCTCGACCACAAGGATTCGCACCCGTTCACCGTGCCACAACCGGCACGAGCGGGGATCACCAGCGGTGGGCGACCGGTCCGGCCGCCCACCGCGGCGGGCTCACGCCTCGCGGCGCACGGGGCTGTCGAACTCGTTGTCCTGCTGCGCCGTGCGGATCCGGTCGGCGAACCACTCCGTGATGCGCCGCGCCACGTCCTGCTCGGTCAGCCCCAGCTCCGCGAGCACCTGCTCGCGCGAGGCGTGCAGCAGGAACTCGTTGGGCACCGCGAGATCGCGCAGCGGCACGTCCACCCCTGCGTCGCGCAGCGCGGCGGCCAGCGACCAGCCGAAACCACCGTTGCGCCCGGAGTCCTCCAACGTCACGACCAGCTCGTGCTCGGCGGCCATCGTGACGACCTGCTCCGGCACCGGCTTCATCCAGCGCGGGTCGACGACGGTGACCCCGATGCCCTGCGCGGCCAGTCGCCGCGCCGCGGCCACCGCGGTCTCGCCGAACGCGCCGACCACCGCGAGCAGCACATCGCTGTTCTCGCCACCGGCGGGCCGGTGCAGCACGTCCACGCCGCCGACGCGCTCCAGCGCCGGCACCTCCTCGATCACGGAGCCCTTCGAGAACCGCACCACCGTCGGCCCGTCGTCGACGGCGACGGCCTCGCGCAGCTCCTCGCGCAGCGTCACCGCGTCGCGCGGCGCCGCGACCCGGATGCCGGGGATCACGTTGAGGATCGACAGGTCCCACATGCCGTTGTGGCTGGCCCCGTCGTCACCGGTGACCCCGGAGCGGTCCAAGGTGACCGTCACCGGCTGGCGGTGCAGCGCCACGTCCATCAGCAGCTGGTCGAACGCGCGGTTCAGGAACGTCGAGTACACCGCGAAAACCGGGTGCAACCCGCCCATCGCCATGCCCGCCGCCGACGTCATGGCGTGCTGCTCGGCGATGCCCACGTCGAAGCACCGGTCCGGGTAGGCCTTGGCGAACTTGTCCAGCCCCGTCGGCCCGAGCATGGCGGCCGTCATCGCGACCACGTCGGAACGCTCGCCGCCGATGCGCACGAGCTCCTCGGAGAACACGTTCGTCCAGCTCTTCGGCGTCGGCGAGGTCGGCACCCCGGTCTCGGGGTCGATCACCTTCACCTGGTGCATCTGGTCGGCCTCGTGGTTCTCCGCCGGGGCGAAGCCGTTGCCCTTGCGGGTCACCGCGTGCACGATCACCGGGCCGCCGAAGGAACGTGCCATGGTCAGCGCCTGCTCCATGGCCTTCATGTCGTGGCCGTCGACCGGCCCGAGGTACTTGATGCCGAGGTCGGAGAACATGACCTGCGGGCTGAACGCGTCCTTGAGCCCCGACTTCGCGGCGTGCAGACCGGTGTAGAGCGGGCGCCCCACGACCGGCAGGTTGCGCAGCGTGCTGCGACCGCGCTCCAGCGCCTTCTCGTAGCCCGGGTTGAGCCGCAGCGCCGACAGGTGCTCCGCGAAACCACCGATGGTCGGCGCGTAGGAACGGCCGTTGTCGTTGACGACGATGACCAGCGGGCGTTCCTGGTCCGCCGCGATGTTGTTCAGCGCCTCCCAGCACATGCCGCCGGTGAGCGCGCCGTCGCCGACGACCGCCACCGCGTGCCGCCCACCGCCGGTGAGCTGGAACGAGCGGGCCAGCCCGTCGGCGTAGGACAGCGAGGTGGAGGCGTGCGAGTTCTCCACCAGGTCGTGCTCGCTCTCGGCGCGCGACGGGTAGCCGGACAGGCCGTCCCGCTTGCGGAGCCGGTCGAAGCCTCCCTGCCTGCCGGTCACGATCTTGTGCACGTACGCCTGGTGCCCGGTGTCGAAGACCACCGCGTCCCGCGGCGAGTCGAAGACCCGGTGCAGGGCCAGCGTGAGCTCCACCGCGCCCAGGTTCGGGCCGAGGTGCCCACCTGTGCGGGACACCTTCTGGATCAAGAAGGACCGGATCTCAGCGGCCAGCTCCACCAGCTCACCGTGCTCCAGGCGTTTCAGGTCGTCCGGACCTTGCACGGATTCCAGCAGCGTCACCGCTCCACCTCGTTCGTCATCCCGCGTCACTTGCCTTCACCACCCGTGCGGGGGGCCTCACGACGGCCGGGCGCACCCCTGGGGGACCGGCGACCAGTCTACGGAGCATGACCACCCGCTCGGGACAAGGTACGCAGCAATCGCGATGAGTGAGATCACCGGGCCGGAGGACCACGGCAGGCGCAGGACCGGCGGCTACCGGTGCGATGCGGCGTTCGGAAGCCGCTTGAACACAGGGATTTCCTCCGGTCGAGGTGAGCAAGCATCACCCGTTCCGAGTAACGCGAACACGGTACGTCTCCGAATCCGGTCGCCGGTTCGCGCAGTGCCCGCTGGAGCGGACGCGGCTCCCCGCGCAGGGCGGGGAGCCGCGCGCTCGTCAGGCCTCTCGTTCCAGCAGGGCGATGCACTCCATGTGGTGCGTCATCGGGAACGCGTCGAACGCCTCCAGGTCGGCGAGCCGGTACCCCTGCTCGGCGAACAGGCTCACGTCACGCGCCAGCGCGGCCGGATCACACGCCACGTGCACCACGCGCGCGGGCCCGGCCGCGCACACGGCTTCGACGATCCGTCGTCCCGCGCCCTTGCGCGGCGGGTCCAGCACGACCACGTCGGGCGTGGGCAGCGTGTCGTCGTCGAGGACGTCCTCGACGGTGCCCGCCCGGAACGAGATCTGGGGCAGGTCGCGCAGGTTCGCCACCGCGTCCTCGGTCGCCCGGCGCGAGGACTCCACCATGAACACCTCGCCACCTGGGCCCGCCTGCTCGGCCAGCACCGCCGCGAACAGCCCCACACCGCCGTAGAGATCCCACGCCACGCCGCCCTGGGGCACCGCGGCCATCCGGCCGACGACCTGGGCGAACGTGTGCGCCGCAGCCGGGTGCACCTGCCAGAAGCCGTCGGCGGAGAACTCCCACGAGCGCCCCGCCGCCCGTTCCCGCGCGATCCCGGAACCCTGCACGTGCGTGTTGACCACCGGGGTGCGCTTGCCGCGGCGGCGCTGCGGCGCGCGTTCCCGCTGCGTGACGTGGACCTCGGCGTTCGCGTCCGCGGCGACCTCCAGCTCCGCGCCCTGCGGCCACTCGCGGTCGGTCAGCCCGTCCAGCGCCCCCTGCACGGTGATCGGGCAGTCGTCCACCGGCAGCACCCGGTGGCTGCGGTGCGGGTGGAAACCCGGTCGGCCCACCCGGTCCACCGCCAGCCGCACCCGCGTGCGCCACCGCAGCAGGCCGCCCGGCAGCTCGCGCACCTCGACCTCGCGGTCCAGCCCGGCGAGGCGCTGCAACTGCTCGCGGATGACCGCCGCCTTCAGCTCCCGCTGCGTCGTTCCATCGGCGTGCTGCCAATCGCACCCGCCGCAGCGGTCGTGGCCCAGCGCCATGTCCGCCAACGGGCACGGCGGCGCCACGCGCCCCTCCGCCGCGGTGAAGACCTCCACCGCGTCGGCGCGGCAGAAGCTCTTGCCGGGATCGTCGGTGACCTCGGCGAGGACCACCTCCCCCGGCAAGGCGTGACGCACGAAGACGACCCGTCCCTCATGCCTGGCCACGCAGTGGCCGCCGTGCGCCACCGGCCCCACGTCCAGCTTCAGACGCTTGCCGGTCCAATCCAACTTGCCGGTCACCGACGTTCATTTCCCTTCGATTCGCCCAAACCGCGACGCAACGCGCCCGGCATCACCCGCTGCTTGGCACGCTGCTTCGCACGGGTCGACGACGCGAGCTGCCACGGCACGCTCGTCACCATCACACCCGGTTCGAACAGCAGCCTGCCTTTGAGCCGCAACGCGCTCTGGTTGTGCAGCACCTGCTCCCACCAGCGCCCCACCACGTACTCCGGGATGAACACGGTCACCACGTCGCGCGGGCTGTTGCGGCGGACCCGCTTCACGTATTCGATCAGCGGCCGAGTCACCTCACGGTACGGGGACTCGATGACCTTCAGCGGCACCGGCATGTCCTTGGACTCCCAAGCCGCCCGCAACGTCCGGGTACCCGACTCGTCGACGTTCACCGTGACCGCCTCCAACGTGTCCGGACGGGTCGCCCGCGCGTACGCCAGCGCGCGCAACGTGGGCAGGTGCAGCTGCGACACCAGCACGATGGCGTAGTTCCGGGACGGCAGCACTGCGGGCTCCTCGTCGTACTGCGCGAGCTCCTCCTGCACCGAGTCGTAGTGCTTGCGGATGGCGGTCATCAGCAGGTAGATCGCACCCATCGCCGCCAGCGCGATCCACGCGCCCTTCGCGAACTTCGTCATCAGCACGATCAGCAGCACGGAGCCGGTCATCAGCAGGCCGAACCCGTTGATCGCCTGCGAGCGCCGCATCCGGCGCCGCGCCAGCGGGTCCTTCTCCTTGCGCAGCAGCCGGTTCCAGTGCCGCACCATGCCGGTCTGGCTCACCGTGAACGAGACGAACACGCCCACGACGTAGAGCTGCACCAGCCTGGTGACCTCCGCGTCGAAGGCCATCACCAGCACCACCGCGAACGCGGCGAGGAACAGGATCCCGTTCGAGAACGCCAGCCGGTCCCCCCGGGTGTGGAACTGGCGCGGCAGGTAGCGGTCCTGGGCGAGGATCGATCCGAGCACCGGGAACCCGTTGAACGCCGTGTTCGCCGCCAGCACCAGGATGGTCGCCGTCACCGCGGTCACGTAGTACGCGCCGGGCGGGAAGACGCTGAAGACCGCGTCCGCGACCTGCGCCACCATCGTCTTCTGCTCGTAGCCGGGCGGGGCCGAGATGATCTGCGCGGCCGGGTTCTCCGCGAGCCGCACCCCGGTGATCTGGGCCAGGTAGATCAAGCCCATCAGCATGGTCACCGAGATCACGCCCATCATGAGCAGGGTCGTCGCGGCGTTGCGGGACTTCGGCTTCTGGAACGCGGGGACTCCGTTGCTGATCGCTTCCACACCGGTCAGCGCCGCCGCGCCCTGCGAGAACGCCCGCATCACCAAGAAGACGAACGCGAGCCCCGCCAGCTGGTTCTCGTCCGGCATGATCTCCACGGTGGCGCTCTCCGCCCGCATCGGCTGGTCCAGCACCACCGCGCGGAACACCCCGAACGCGATCATGCCGAGCACGCCGAACAGGAACGCGTACACCGGCACCGCCAGGAACCCGCCCGACTCGCGCAGCCCGCGCAGGTTGATGGCGGTGAGCGCGACGATCGCCGCCACCGCGAACCACACCTTGTGGGTGGCCACGAACGGGATCAGCGCTCCGATGTTCGCCGCCGCCGACGAGATCGACACCGCCACGGTCAGCACGTAGTCCACGAGCAGCGCGCTGGCAACCGTGAGCCCGGCCTGCTTGCCCAGGTTCACCGTCGCGACCTCGTAGTCGCCGCCGCCGGACGGGTAAGCCCGCACGTTCTGCCGGTAGCTGGCCACGACGGTGAGCATCACCAGCGCGACCAGCGCCCCCACCCACGGCGTGAAGGCGTAAGCGGACAGGCCGGCGACCGAGAGCACCAGGAAGATCTCTTCCGGGGCGTAGGCCACCGAGGACATCGCGTCGGAGGCGAACACGGGCAACGCCAGCCGCTTGGGCAGCAACGTGTTCGCCAACCGGTCACTGCGGAACGGACGCCCCACCAGCAGGCGTTTTGTCGCGGTCGCGAGCTTGGACACGGCCACGAGCGTAAGTGCTCGGCTCGCTCGCGCTCCCGCACCCGCCCGTCGTGGCGCGGGTGGTGTCGACCCCGGCGGCCGGTGCCGTGCGCCGGGCCTCGGATACGGTGCAGCGCTGTAAGCGGCGGTCCCTGTCGCGGTACGCGTGCGGGCCCCGCGCAGGTGCCCTGCCGGGTACCGTCACGCTGATGCGGCGGGGCCCCGCCGACACGCCCGTGACAAGGAGACAGGCCGTGCACGTCGTGATCCTGGGCTGCGGCCGGGTCGGGGCCTCCCTGGCCACGGCCGTGCAACGGCTCGACCACACCGTCGCCGTCGTGGACAAGGACGACACCGCGTTCCACCGGCTGGGCAAGGACTTCACCGGCCACCAGATCACCGGCAACGGCTTTGACCGGGACGTGCTCGTCGAAGCGGGCATCGAATCCGCGGCGGCGTTCGCGGCGGTCTCCAACGGCGACAACTCCAACATCATCGCCGCCCGCGTGGCACGCGAGACCTTCGGCGTGGAGCACGTCGTGGCCCGCATCTACGACCCCAAGCGGGCCGAGGTCTACCAGCGGCTCGGCATCCCCACCGTGGCGACCGTGCCGTGGACCACGGACCGCTTCCTGCGGATGCTGCTGCCCGAAGGCGTCGCCACCGCCTGGCGGGAACCCTCCGGCGCGGTCGCCGTGCTGCAGCTACCGCTGCACGAGGACTGGGTCGGTCGCCGCATCGTCGACCTGCAGGACACCATCGGTGCCCGCGTCGCGTTCGTCATGCGGTTCGGAAACGGCGTGCTGCCGGAGCCGAAGACCGTCATCCAGGCCGACGACACGCTCTACGTCGCCGCGTTGTCCGGCACCGTCACCGACGTCACCGCAGCAGCTCTGCGCGCACCAGAGGAGACCGAGTGATGCGCATCGCGATCGCCGGCGCCGGGGCCGTCGGCCACTCCATCGCCAGCGAGCTGCTCGATGGCGGCCACGAGGTCATGCTCATCGAGCGCAGCACCGAGAACTACCGGCCGAAGAGCATTCCCGGCATCGAGTGGGTCCTCGCCGACGCCTGCGAACTCGCCTCGCTGGAAGAGGCCGGGTTGCAGTCCTGCGACGTGGTCATCGCGGCCACCGGCGACGACAAGGTCAACCTCGTGGTGGCGCTGCTGGCCAAGACCGAGTTCGCGGTGCGGCGCGTGGTGGCCAGGGTCAACGACCCGCGCAACGAGTGGCTGTTCACCGACGCCTGGGGCGTCGACGTGGCGGTGTCCACGCCGCGGATGCTGGCCGCGATGGTCGAGGAGGCCGTCAACGTCGGCGACCTGGTGCGGCTGATGACGCTGCGCCAGGGCCAGGCGAACCTGGTCGAGATCACGCTCCCACCGGACACCCCGCTGGCCGGTCGCCGAGTCCGGGACCTCGAGCTGCCGCCGGACGCGGCGCTGGTGACGATCCTGCGCGGCGGCCGGGTCATCGTGCCGCAGCCCGACGACCCGGTGGAAGCGGGCGACGAGATGTTGTTCGTCGCCGCCGCTGAGATGGAGCAGCGGATCCGCGAAGTCGTCCACGGCCGCTGACCGGCCGGAGCCCGCTCCCGCGGGCTCCGGCGGAAGCTCAGCCGGTGGCGGGGCCGGGACGTTCCGGTTCGCCGGACGCGGCCTGCTCCGGGCGACCGGAGTGCCGGGCGTAGGCCGCCCGGTCCGCGGCCTCCTGCTCGGCGAGCTCCCGGTCCGCCGCCTCCTGCGCGATCTTCGAAGCGCGGCGGACGGCCCAGACCGTCACGACCAACGCCAACGCCGTCAGCGGATAGCCCATGGCGATGCGGGCGAACGCCAGCCAGCCGGTCTCGTCCGCGTTGTACAGCCACTGCTGCACGACGTACTTCGCGGCGAACACCACGACCCACGCCAGCGTCGCCAGGTCGTACGCGCGCAGGGCCGCGCGGTGCTTGCGCCACCCCATGCCCAGCGAGTTCAGCGCGGACCAGGCCACACCGACCAGCGGCCAGCGCACCAGCACCGACACCAGGAACACGCCGCCGTACACCAGGCTCGTCCAGATGCCCAGCAGGAAGAAGCCCTTCGCGTCACCGGAGCGGTAGGCGATGAACGAGCACACCGCCACCCCGAGCACCCCGGAGATCGCGGGCTGCAGCGGCTCCTTGCGCACCAGCCGCCACACCGCGATGGCCACGGCCAGCCCGACGGCGGCCCAGATCGCGGGCATCAGCCCGGTCAACGCGTTGACCACGACGAAGACCACGATCGGCACGGCCGAATAGGCGAGCCCGGAGACACCGCCCATCTGCTCCAGCAAGGTCTGCTCGGCCGCTCCCGCCGGAGCGGCCTCGGCGTCGGTCGGTGTCCGTCCCGGCGAGCCCGAGGGCCCGGAGCTCGGCGAAGCCGAATCGGGGCGCTGGTCGGAGGCCGGTGTTTCGCGTTCGCTCATGCGGTGTTCTGCAACTCGTAGTAGGGGTTGTACAGCACTTTGCAGCCGTCCCGGACCGCGATCCTGCCGCGGGCCTTGATGGTGCGGCCCGGTTCGATGCCGGTGATCCGGCGCCGGCCGAGCCACACGAGGGTGACGCCCTCGGTGCCGTCGAACAGTTCGGCTTCCAACGTCGGAGCGGAGCTCGTCGGCGACATGTCGACGCTGCGCAGCCTGCCGAGCACCACGGCCTCCTGGCCGCACCGGCAGTCGCAGGCCCGCTGCGCCCCGCTCGCCTGCGAGCGTTCCGAGAGGTCGTCGGCGTCGAGCTCGGCGACATCGCTGGTCAGACGACGCATGAGGCGGCGCCAGTAGCCGCCCCCGGTGTTGCTCATCGCTAGCGCTCCACGTACGCCTGGGATCGAACACGGTCGGCGGGAACCGCCTCGAGGCGGCGACCGCCGGATTCTCCGGTGACTTCTCGGGGCACTGCTGCGCGCTCCGGACACCAGCGTAGCCCGTGCTCAGCGGCACGTCGCCATCCTGGCGGCAAATCGAACTTGATCACACGATCAGGTCATTCCGGCACGTCCGGGGGTGTCCTGCGGCGCCCGCACGGCGCGGCAGGACCGCCCCGGCAAGGCGACGGCTGCGGCCTCTAGGCCTGCTGCTCGCCGTTCTGCGACTGCTGGATGTGCCGCGCGATGGACTCCGGCAACTCGATCGGCAGCGGCGTGCGCACCGGCAGCGGATCGTCACCGCGCACCACGACGGTGTTGTCCAACACCGTGTACAGCAGCTTGGAGCACGCCTCGGCGCTCTCCCCCGGACCGGCCGCCACCCCGCGGACCATCCAGCGCGGACCGTCGATGCCGACGAACCGCAGCGCCGCCCGCGGCGAGTCGGCGACCAGTTCCGGGCCCCACTCGCCGTCCTGCTGGCCGACCTTGGCGCCGTCCCGGCGCAACTGCTCCGCCAGCTCGTCGCGCACCTCGGGCCACAGCTCGGCGCTGCGCGGAGCGGCGAACGCGCTGATGGTCAACCGGCCCACCTGGGTCACCAGGTGCACGGCTCGCACCGGACCCGCCGGGTCCACCTCGACCTGCAGCTGGCTGCCCTCCGGGATCGGCAGGCGCACCGAACCCAGGTCGAGCCGCTCCATGTCGTCGCCCTCGGGAAGCTCGCTGAGGTCGTACGGCCCCAGCCCGGACTCGTCCCCCGTGGCGGCATCGGCCATGTCCGCGTTCTCGGACGCCCCGGCCTCGTCCTGCCGCGAGCCTCGCCCGCGACGGCCCAATCCGAACATCCCCTCAGACCTCCGTCCTGTGATCGGCCCCGGCGGACGCCGGCCCCGTCAGCACCTCGTGCCCGCCGGTGGATCCATGACCACCGGTCCCCCGCTGCGACTCGGGCAACCGCTCGACCTCCTCGAACACCGCGCACTCCACGCGTTGCACGACCAGCTGCGCGATGCGGTCACCGCGTCGCAACGACAAGGTCTCAGCACGATCATGATTGATCAAGCAGACCTTGATCTCACCCCGGTACCCCGAATCGACGGTGCCGGGAGCGTTCACCACCCCCAGCCCCGCTCGCGCGGCCAGCCCGGAACGCGGGTGCACGAAACCGGCATAGCCCTCCGGTAACGCCAGCGAGACGCCGGTACCGACGAGCGCGCGCTCGCCGGGGCGCAGCACCAGGTCGCTGGTCGTCACCAGATCGGCGCCGGCATCACCCGGTCGGGCGTAGGACGGGATCGGTACGTCGGGGTCGAGACGGGTCAACAGGACCTTCACGTTCGGCACGGGCGGCGAGACTACCCTGGAGGCGTGTCGGAGAGCGCAGAAGCAACCAGCCCCGCCGCGGACACCCCCGGTCAGGGGAACGCGAGCGAGCCCGCGGTCTACCGGGAGCGCTTGTTCGCGTCCTGGTGGACCTGGCCGCTACCGCTGGTCATGGCGATCCTGCTGGCCGCCGAGGTGCACATGGGCTACCCGGGCATCCGGGCCTGGCTGCCCTACGTGCTGCTGCTGCCGATCGCGGTGGCGGTTCCGCTGTGGCTCGGCCGCACGAAGATCGAGGTCACCGGCGGCGAGCTGTGGGTGGGCGACGCCCACCTGCCG
The DNA here is from genome assembly GCF_026241095.1 of Saccharopolyspora sp. NFXS83. Taxonomy (GTDB): domain Bacteria; phylum Actinomycetota; class Actinomycetes; order Mycobacteriales; family Pseudonocardiaceae; genus Saccharopolyspora_C. The sequence goes on from NZ_JAPFGB010000008.1 coordinate 178,963, forward strand.
CTGCGGTTCATCGAGGACGCCGAGGTCGTGCCCGCCGCGGAGAAGCGACGAGCGCTGGGTCCCGACCTCGACCCGGCCGCATTCGTGGTGCACCGGCCGTGGGCACCGACCTCGGTGCGCATCTGGCTCGACGACGAGGACGATCCGACGCCCTATTGGGTGGTGAGCACCCGCCGTCCGGAGCAATTGGCGGCGGCATTGCGGCGGTGAGCCGCACTCGTCCCGCCGAGTGGCGCCATTCGGCCCGGTGCCGGATCGCCCGAGGCGATCCGAGTGGATCGCGGCTCGCGCCGCATCGGGATTCGCGGGCCACCGCGGGACGATCGGGCAGCGGCGTTTCCCGATCGGGAAAACAACAAACCTGGGCGCACGACCACCGCGTGTGCCCAGGTCCGTGTTCGATTGATGCGCCCGCCGGTCGCCGCTCGATTCGCCGCGGCCCATCCCGCGACGCCAAGCCGGTCGCCCCACCGGCCGGGGCGCCCCCGAGCCACCTCGGGCTCGGGCGCCCGGACCGGCCGGTCCGGTCATCAGGACCGCCCCTCCAGGTCGATCCCGCCACCGGCCCCCGGCCGGACGTCACCGCAGGCCACCCCGCCCGCGGACTCCGCCCGGAACTGCTCAGACAGCGCAATCGCGGCAGATCAGACCGCCGTTGCGCTCCTCCGCGAGCCTGCTGCGGTGGTGCACCAGGAAGCAGCTGGAGCAGGTGAACTCGTCGGCCTGCTTCGGCAGGACCTTGACGGTCATCTCCTCCCCGGACAGATCGGCTCCCGGCAACTCGAAGTTCTCCGCGATCTCCGATTCATCGGTGTCGACGACACCGGATTGCGCTTCATTGCGCCGCGCCTTGAGCTCCTCCAACGAGTCTTCCGTCATTTCCTCGGACTCGCTGCGGCGCGGAGCGTCGTAGTCGGTCGCCATCGTGATTCACCCCTGCGATAGTGGAGACTGCAATGGTGTGCCGCTGGTAAACGTTCCAGGGCTCTCATTTGTGCCCGAGGGCTTGCGTGACGGTGATCTCGCCTTGCTGCGCCCCAAGTTCCCCCGAAACGAGCGTCTCTCGCTCCCCGTCACTGCCCGAGGCGCCGAGAGGGTAGCCCATCCAGGAACGGCGGACGCATGAGGTCACCCATATGTGTGGTGTGCACTGCACCAGAGCATCCAACAAGATCACCCGGACGTCTGCTTCAGCAGACGCAACGAGTGCGACACGACGGCCCGTCCGGCGACGCGGAACCAACCACGAGCGCCTAGGCTGATCGCGCAACGTCCGATCCGATGACGGCAAGGGAGAGTGGCAGGACGTGTCAGCCGCGACTTCACGCTGGGGCCGCCAAGGCCCTCGATACCGGCGACGTCGACCGCTACCCGCTCTGCTGGTGCTGGGGCTGCTGGTCGTCCTGTCCGGGTTCATGTGGACACGGGTCTTCGAGACCACCGAGGACATCGAGGCGGCGACCCGGTGCACCCTCCCGGGAGCACCGACCGCGGCGCCGGAACCCGCGGCCGAGCCGAAGCCCGAGCAGCCGGCCGCCCTGGGGCAGATGCTGAGCCGGAACGCGCTGGACCGCACCACTCCGGTCCCCGCGCGGGACGTGCGGGTGCGCGTGCTCAACGGCAACGGCGAGGCCAACCAGGCGGGCCTGATCAGCCAGGAGCTCACGAACATCGGTTTCGCTCCCGGCGGTGAACCGGACAACGACCCGATCTACCCGAACTACGACCTCAACTGCCACGGCCAGATCCGCTTCGGCGGCGCCGGGGCGAGCCAGGCCCGCACGCTGAGCCTGATGGTGCCGTGCGCCCAGCTGGTGCGCGACGACCGCACCGGCTCCTCGCTGGACCTGGCGCTGGGCTCGGACTTCAAGGACATCAAGAGCAAGCCGGAGGCTCGCCAGATCCTCCAGGAGCTCAAGAACTGGGTCCCGCAGGGCGGTGCCGAGCAAGAGGTCCGGCCGCCGCAGGTCGACGAGGAACTGCTCACGGCCGCCCGCGACGTAGCCTGCTGAGTTTCGCCCGATCCGGCGAATTCGAGGCCCGCGGGTCGTTGAACGCGGCGATGCCCGCCCCGCCGTCCGAAACGGCGGGGCGGGCATCGTCGTGCGTCACACCTCGCCTGCTCCGGCGTCGCGCAGCGCCTCCCCCAGGGAGTCGGCGATTCCCGGCGTCGCGCACACCATGGCCTCGTCGCCGAGGCCGTCGTCCGTCCCGGCCGCCGGGAACCGCAGGTGCGCACCGGCCTCCTGCGCGACGAGCGCTCCCGCCGCCCAATCCCACCGCTTGAGCCCGACCTCGTAGTAGGCGTCCAGCCATCCGGCCGCGACCGCGCACAGGTCCAGCGAGGCGGCACCGGAGCGGCGGATGTCACGCACCTGCCCCAGCAGCCGGCCGGTCGCCGCCGCCTGCGCTCGCCGCCGCTCCACGTCGTAGGCGAACCCGGTGCCGACCAGCGCCAGGTCGAGGCGCTCGGCGCCCGACACGCGCAGCGGCTCGCCGTCGCAGAACGCGCCGCCGCCCGCGGCGGCGCTCCACACCCGGCCGGAGACGGGCTCGACGACCGCTCCGGCGATCGACCTCCCGTCGACCTGCGCGGCCAGCGAGACCGCGTACCAGGGGTAGCCGTAGAGGTAGTTGACCGTGCCGTCGATCGGGTCGACGACCCAGCGGAGTCCTTCCAGCGCTCCCGCGCCGCCTTCTTCCTCGCCCAGCACCGACTCGCCGGGCCGCAGTTCGGCGAGCCGGTCCCGCACGAGCCGCTCGGCCGCGCGGTCGGCGGCGGTGACGACGTCGGTCTCGCTGCTCTTCGTTCCCACGGCACCGCCGGTCACCGATTCGTCACGAATCGTGCGCGCCAGTTCGGCCGCCTCGCTCGCGACCTGCACCGCGATGGTTCGGAGGGTTTCGTTGTCCATGTCAGGTGTCAGTCCCACGTTCACATCGCAGCACAGCGCGGTTAAGGTCTGCACACCTCGTTCTGAATCGAATAGGAAGGATCGGGCATGGGCACTGCCCGCGGTTTCGGCGTGGATATCGGCGGGTCCGGCATCAAGGGGTGTCCGGTGGACATCGACGGTGGTGTGCTGGCCGAAGAACGCATGCGAATCCCCACCCCACACCCCTCGACACCGGATGCGGTGGGCGACGCGGTCGCGGAGATAGCCGAGAAGTTCGGCTGGTCCGGCCCGGTCGGAGTCACCTTGCCCAGCGTGATCAAGGAGGGCACCGCGCACTCCGCGGCGAACATCGACAAGAGCTGGATCGGCACCGACGCGCAGGGCCTGTTCGCGGAACGGCTCGGCAAGGACCGGGAGGACATCGTCGTGCTCAACGACGCCGACGCCGCCGGCCTCGCCGAGATGCGCTCGGGCGCGGGAGCGGGGCGTTCCGGCCTGGTGGTGGTGCTGACATTCGGCACCGGCATCGGCAGCGCCATGTTCCTCGACGGCAAGCTCATCCCGAACACCGAGTTCGGGCACATCGAGGTCGAGGGGCACGACGCGGAGAAGCAGGCCGCGGCCTCGGTGAAGGACGACCTGGACCTGAGCTACCCGGAATGGGCACCGCGGGTCAGCCGCTACATCCAGGGCCTGGAGAAGTTCCTCTGGCCCGATCTGTTCATCGCGGGCGGCGGTGTCAGCAAGAAGGCCCACAAGTGGCTTCCGCTGCTGGACATCCGCACTCCGATCGTGGCAGCGACGTTAAAGAACGATGCGGGGATCGTGGGCGCGGCGACGGCTGCGGCCGCAGGCCTCGGACACTGATCTTCACGGATGCCGGGGCGATGTCGCCGACGTTTCCCCGGTACGCCATCCGAGTGACCCGAACAGGACCGCGTTGCGCTGCGATGGGACCGATCTCGGCCTTGCAGCGGAACCGCACTCCACCGACGCGGTTACAATGGAACACGACCGACCTCATCCGGGACCTCCGGCCCGGCGCCGAGCAGGCGTTCAGCCGGCTCCAAGTCCGCTTCGGAAGTTCTGGAAGGTGGGTCGTCCCCGACCTCTGGCGGCCGAGGTTTCGCGCCCTCCGGCCTGCCCTGATCGACCGTCGCGAAAGGGCGTACGTGGCAGCCGCAGAAACCGCAACCCGACGCTCCAGCTCCGCTGCAACCGCCGGCGGTGGCCAGTCTTCGTCGGCCCAGTCCGCATCCCAGTCCCAGACCGAGGCGTCCGCGCAGGAGGAGACCGGCCAGACCGGTACCGGCGCGGCGAAGGCCAAGTCCGCGACAGGCGCCAAGCCGGCGGGCCGCAAGACCGCCGCCAAGCCGGCGGCGGCCAAGAAGGGCACCAAGGCCGCTCCGGCCAAGTCGGCAGCGGGCAAGGCCGGTTCCGCGAAGAACGCGGCCAAGTCCGGCGAGGGCATGGAGATCGACGAACCGATCGAGACCGACCTGACGTCGCCCGACGTCGGCGACCTCGCCGAAGTCGAAGTGGAGATCCCGGAGGAGCCGACCGTCCCCGAGGACGAGGACGGCAAGACCGACTCCGACTTCGTCTGGGACGAGGAGGAGTCCGAGGCGCTGCGGCAGGCCCGCAAGGACGCCGAGCTCACCGCTTCCGCCGACTCGGTGCGCGCCTACCTCAAGCAGATCGGCAAGGTGGCGCTGCTCAACGCCGAGGAGGAGGTCGAGCTCGCCAAGCGCATCGAGGCCGGCCTCTACGGTGCGGAGCGGCTGCGCCAGGCCGAAGAGGCCGACGAGAAGCTGACCTTCCAGATGAAGCGCGACCTGCGCTGGATCGTCCGGGACGGTGAGCGGGCCAAGAACCACCTGCTGGAAGCGAACCTGCGGCTGGTGGTGAGCCTCGCCAAGCGCTACACGGGCCGCGGCATGGCGTTCCTGGACCTGATCCAGGAGGGCAACCTCGGTCTGATCCGCGCGGTGGAGAAGTTCGACTACACCAAGGGTTACAAGTTCTCCACCTACGCGACGTGGTGGATCCGGCAGGCGATCACCCGCGCGATGGCCGACCAGGCCCGCACCATCCGCATCCCGGTGCACATGGTCGAGGTCATCAACAAGCTGGGTCGCATCCAGCGCGAACTGCTTCAGGACCTGGGCCGCGAGCCCACTCCCGAAGAGCTCGCGAAGGAAATGGACATCACCCCGGAGAAGGTGCTGGAGATCCAGCAGTACGCCCGGGAGCCCATCTCGCTGGACCAGACGATCGGCGACGAGGGCGACAGCCAGCTCGGCGACTTCATCGAGGACTCCGAGGCGGTCGTCGCGGTCGACGCCGTGTCGTTCACGCTGCTGCAGGACCAGCTGCAGTCGGTGCTGGCGACGCTGTCCGAGCGGGAGGCAGGCGTGGTCCGGCTGCGCTTCGGCCTCACCGACGGCCAGCCGCGCACGCTGGACGAGATCGGCCAGGTCTACGGCGTGACGCGCGAGCGCATCCGGCAGATCGAGTCGAAGACGATGTCGAAGCTGCGCCACCCGTCCCGCTCCCAGGTGCTGCGCGACTACCTGGACTGAGCTTCTGGACACGAGAGAAGGCCGGTGCCCCCGTCGGGGCGCCGGCCTTCTTCGCGTTCGGGGCGAGGTCAGGAAGTGCGGAGGCGGTCGCCGAGGTGTTCGGCGAAGGCGTTGCCCAGCAGCCGGGTGCGCCCGGCGAAACCCCAGGTGCGGTAGCGCAGCGTCCGCCCGTCGGTGGTGTGCAGCACCACGACCGTGCGGCGGAAGCGGTGCAGCACCCGGCCGCTTCGGACGGTGTCGTAGCGGTGCGCGGCGACGGCCTCGGGCCGAGCTGCCTGCCCGGCGGGTCGCGCGCGCTCCCGGCGGCGCAGGCGCTGCAACCAGCGGGGCGGGTTCCGGTGGAAGTGGCCGAAGGTGATGATCGCGAACACCACGGCGAGGACTTCGGCGAGCACGCGCAGCACCGCGTGCAGCACGAGCCCGAGCAGGATCAGCGCCATCGGGGCGGCGATGATCGCGACGGTCAGCCGCGCGGTGGGGTTCTGCTCGATGGTCTCCTTGAACGGCGCCATCGCCACCGCCAGCACCCAGGTGATCACGACGACCCAGATCATCGAGCGCTTGTAGTCCGACCACTCGCGCCGCTGCCTGCGCAGCGCCCAGCCCTGCTGGTCGAAGTTCACGACGACCCGGCCGCCGGGGCGAGCGGACACGTGGGAGACGGCGGACACGCCGACCTGTTCAGTGATCACGGAGCGAAGATTATCGAGACGATCACGTTCCTCGCGGGGCTTTGACCGACCTCGCGGGCGAACCGAGCGTCATGCTCGGCACCGAGCCCGATGCGTTCGACCTCGAGATCAAGGGCCACGATGCGACGGGGGCTCGCACCACCGAGCTGCACGGCAAAGGCTCGGCAGCGGCAAGGCGCGGTGCGGTCGGCGGGTCTGTTCGCGCCGGGAACGACTCGCCCCCGGACATCTCTTACACCAGCAGCAGACCATCGTGGACCCGATCTGCGCCTACCTCCGGACGCCGTTCGCGACCGCCGCGGACGGCGCCCGAGAGCGCCGTGGCTCCGACGCAGGACGGGACACGCCCAGGTGGTGCTGGCCGGGCACCTGCGGGCGGATGAGGGCGTCGCCGACGCGCTTGGGCGGACCGGCCGATTTCCGCCGGGTGGCCTTCGACGGGACGGCGCGAACTCCCGGACGGGCTCCGAACCGAACACGTTCGGCCCGCCCACCGCGATGCACCTTCCCGCCCACCCGCGGACGCCACGCTCCGTCGGACCTCACGTACCTCGAGTCCCGAAGTCCGCGCGGCGCCGTCGCGGAGACCGGCTCGGCGCGGGTCTCGATCTCGAATCCTCCCCGCATTCAGAAGTGATTCATCGCACAGCAATCTCGGGGAATTTCGCGCATCCGGGCCTCCGCGGCCGTTCGCTTGCAGCAGAACGCGAGACGACCCAGGCGTGGAACATGCACCCCGGGTACGCATGAAACTCCGGTCGGCGCAATTCGAGACCGTCTATTTTGCCTGGTCAGGCGATCGCAAAACAGTTGTGTGCACGGATTACCACGCTCCGCTACCGGCGCTGCGGCAAGCGGGTACTTCGACGTGACGACGGTCGCCACTCGGCGCGGGAACACTGACGTACGGCTGTGCGTCTGCAAGAGTGGGGTAAGCGAGCACCGGCCCCGCCGCCAGTGGGCCACCGGTGGTCGCAGCAGGATCGAGGGCGTCGGGGACAACCCGGCGCCGGGACGGAGGGAGATCACGATGCCTGGAACGCTCACCCGCCCCGAGCTGACCGCCGCCGACCGCTGCGACCGCTGCGGGGCCGCTGCGAAGCTTCGCGCCGTACTGCCATCCGGCGGGGAGCTGCTGTTCTGCGGGCACCACGGCCGGGAGTTCGAGCCCCGCTTGCGGGAGATGGAAGCCGAACTCCAGCAGGACGAGCAGTAACGACACCCGACCCGAAGGCCCCCGGAGAACGCGGTTCTCCGGGGGCCTTCGGCGTGTCGGGCCGGAATCAGGCCAGCTCGGCGAGCGCTCCCAGCAGCCGCCGCACGTCGCCGGCATCGGTGTAGTGGCACAACGTGGCGCGCACCGCGCCCTCCTTGCCGAGCCCGAGCGCGTCCACCGCCTCCCACGCGTACGCGTGGCCGAACGACACGTTCACCCCTCGCTCCCCCAGGAATCCGGCCACCGCCTCCGGTGACCGGCCGGGCACCGAGAACAACGCGATCGGAGTGCACTTCCCGCTCGGCGCTCCGATGCGGTGCACGTGCGAAAGCTCGGCCAAGCCGTCGAACAGCATTGTCGCCAGCTCCTCCTCGTGCGCGACCACCGCGCGACGGCTCGCGCCGAGGCGCTCCCGCCGGTCACCGGTGGCCGCCGGGTCGAGGCCGGCGAGGTGCTCCACGGCCGCCGTCACCCCCGCGAGCGCTTCGAACGAGGCCGTGCCCAGCTCGAAGCGAGCGGGGATCTCGTCCGGCGCGGGAAGCAGCTTGTCCGGGTTCAGCATCTCCAGCGACCACGGATCGGCCGCGACGACCGCCGCGAGATGCGGCCCGGCCCACTTGTAGGCGCTGGTCGCGTAGTAGTCCGCGCCCAGCTCCGCGACCCGGACCTCCGCGTGCGGGCAGTGCTGCACGCCGTCCACGTAGCTGATCGCCCCGGCTTCGCGGGCCCGCCGGGTGATCGCAGCGACGTCCGGGATGCTGCCGAGCAGGTTCGACGCCGCGGTCACCGCCACCAGCCTGGTGCGCTCACCGATGAGCTCGGTGACCCGCTCGGCGGGCAGCTCCCCGGTACCCGGGTCGAACTCGGCGAACCGCACGGTCGCGCCCGCGCGCTGGGCGTGCTGCACCCAGGGCCGCACGTTGGAATCGTGGTCGAGCTTGGTCACCACCACCTCGTCGCCCGGCTGCCACCCGGCGGCGAGCACCCCGGCGAACCGGTAGGTCAACGCCGTCATGCTGGGGCCGAAGACGACGCACTCCGGAGCGGGAGCCCCGGTGAGGTCGGCGACCGCCGAACGCGCCTCGGCCACGACGGCGCCCGCGCGCTTGCTGGACTCGAAGGTGCCGCCCACGTTCGACACCCCGCGGCGCAGCACCTCCGACACGGCGTCGATGACCGCCTGCGGGACCTGAGTGCCGCCTGCGGCGTCCAGCCAGGACCGCCCGTCGGACAGCGCCGGGTACTGCGCCCGAACCTTCTCCACGTCAAATGCCATGGGGAGCAGGGTAAGGACGGGCGGTCACGCCGAGGTCGCGTCCGGTCACCCGCCGCAGCGGGTGATCACCAGGAGCGCAGCGTGGCGATGCGCTCCTCGAGCTGCTCGGCCGTGGCCATCGCCGTGGGCGGGCCGCCGCAGATCCTCCGCAGCTCGTTGTGGATCGCGCCGTGCGGTTTGCGGGTGCGGTGGTGCTGCAGCGAGACGAGCGTGTTGAGCTCCTTGCGCAGCCCCTTCAGCCGCTCCTGCACGCTCTGCGGGCGGCGGGCCTGCTCGGCCTGCTCAGCGCGTTCGGCGGCCTTCGCGGCCTTGTCCGCGGCCTCCCGCTTCCCGACGCCCTCCAGCTGCTGCTCCTGGCGCTGCCGCAGCAGCGCGCGCACCTGGTCGGGTTCGAGCAGCCCGGGCAGGCCGAGGTAGTCCTGCTCGTCCTCGCTGGTGCCGAAGGCGGCCGTGCCGAACGACGAGCCGTCGTAGATCACCTGGTCGAGTTCGGCGTCGGCGCCCAGGGAGGTGAACGCCTTCTCCTCCTCACCCGGCTCGTCCTTCGTGCGGTTGGCGTCGGCGAGCAGCTCGTCGTCCCAACCGTCCTTCTCCCGGTGCGGCTTGCCGAGCACGTGGTCGCGCTCCGCTTCGAGCTGGCTGGCCAGCTCCAGCAGCACCGGAACGCTCGGCAGGAAGATGCTCGCCGTCTCCCCCGCACGCCTGGCCCGCACGAAGCGGCCGACGGCCTGGGCGAAGAACAACGGGGTGGACGCGCTGGTGGCGTAGACGCCGACGGCCAGCCGCGGCACGTCGACGCCCTCGCTGACCATCCGGACCGCGATCATCCACTGGTCGTCGGAGTCCGCGAACTCGGCGATCCGCCCGGACGCCTTCGGGTCGTCGGAGAGCACGACCACCGGCGCCGTACCGGTCATCCGCTCCAGCGTCTTCGCGTACGCCTTCGCGGTGACGTGGTCGGAGGCGATCACCAGCCCGCCTGCGTCCGGAACTCCTCCGTTGCGCAACTGCTGGAGCCGGGTGTGCGCGGCTTGCAAGACCGACGGGATCCACTCGCCCGCCGGGTCGAGCGCGGTGCGCCAGGCGCGCGCGGTCTGCTCCGCGGTCAGCGGCTCGCCGAGGCGGGCGGAGAACTCGTCGCCCGCGTTGGTGCGCCACCGCGTCTCCCCGGAGTAGGCCAGGAAGATCACCGGCCGCACCACGCCGTCGCGCAGCGCGTCGGAGTAGCCGTAGGAGCTGTCGGCCTTGCTGCGCATCGAGCCGTCGCCATCCGGCTCGTAGTTCACGAACGGGATGGGCGTGTCGTCGCTGCGGAACGGGGTACCGGTCAGCGCCAGGCGCCGGATCGCAGGGGTGAACGCCTCCCGCACCGCGTCGCCCCAGGACTTCGCGTCACCGGCGTGGTGCACCTCGTCCATGATCACAAGCGTCTTGCGCCGCTCGGTGCGCACCCGGTGCAACGTCGGGTGCGCCGCGATCTGCGCGTAGGTGACCACCACGCCGCGGTAGTCGCTGGAGGTCATCCCGTCGGCGTTGCGGAACTCGGGGTCCAGCGGGATCCCGGCGCCGTTGGCCGCCGCGGCCCACTGGTACTTGAGGTGTTCGGTGGGAGCCACGACCGTCACCTGCTCGACGGTCCGATCGGCGAGCAGCTCGGCCGCGATCCGCAGGCCGAACGTGGTCTTGCCCGCGCCGGGCGTCGCGACCGCGGTGAAGTCCTGCGGATTGCTGGAGAGGTACTTGGCCAGCGCTCTGCGCTGCCAAGCGCGCAGCGGTCGCTGGGCGGCCTGCGCCGGGTCGCTGAGCACAGATCGGACGGGATGGTCGAGTTGTGTCTCGGACACGCTTGCTCGCCGCTCCTTCCTAAGCCTTCCCCCTCGCGATTCGCGCGGCACGGACCAACGGATCACGGCCTGGCGCGAGCGGCCCCGCGGCCCGGGTGGAACCGGTCCACCCCTCCCGTCACGCTGCATCGCGCCGAGCGGGAGATCCGCCGAGGGCGACCCGCAGCCTACCGTCCCGCCCTCCGTGACCGGGCGCACCGACCCGCCAGCCGGATTGAGATCGCACTGACACTCCCGGTTCGCCGGGTCCACGCCCATTCGTGGTTCGCATGAAGCATCCTTGTAGCGCGATGGGTTCCTCAGGTCCGACCGATGACAGCCAGCGGCCCGGCCGGCACGGCCGACGGTCGGCACTCTCCGATGCCCGGGAACCGGAGGAGATCGAATCGTCCGAGGACGTCGCCGCGGCTGATCGACCCGAGCAGCCCCGCAGGCGCGACGAACCGGATGCCACGGTGATCGAACGCACGGCACCCGCGAAGCGCGGGCCGCTGCGGCTCGTGTGGCGGACGATCTACAAGGCCTGGTGGGGCAACATCTTCTCGGAGTCGGCGGCAGCCGCCTTCTGGCAGACGCTGTCGATGCCGCCGCTGCTACTGGGACTGCTGGGCAGCCTGGGGTTCCTGGGCGACTGGTTCGGCCCGGTGATCGTCGAGGCGGTGCACGGCAAGATCCTGTCCGGGGCCCGCGCCGTGTTCAGCGCCAACGTCGTGGACCAGATCATCGAGCCGACGGTGCAGGACATCCTCACCCGCGGACGCACCGAGATCGTTTCGGTGGGTTTCCTGCTGTCGCTGTGGGCGGGCTCTTCGGCGCTGGCCTCGCTGGTGGACTCGATCACGATGGCCTACGACCAGTACACGGTCCGGCACAGCGTCTGGCAGCGGATCTTCGCGCTGCTGCTGTACTTGGTCGGGCTGCTGCTGGCGGTGGTCGGGCTGCCGGTGATCGCGCTCGGCCCGGAATGGTTGCCGACGGTGTTCCCGCCGTCGATGCAGGACGACGTGGCGTGGCTGATCCAGGTGTTCTACTTCCCGGCCACGGGACTGCTGCTGGTGCTCGCGCTGGCGACGCTCTACAAGGTGGCGCTGCCGCGGAAGCTGCCGTGGCACCGCGGCGTCCCCGGCGCGCTGCTGGCGATGATCGTGTTCCTGTGCTCCAGCGTGGGCCTGCGCTTGTACATCACCTGGGTGACCGGCACCGGCTACACCTACGGCGCGCTCGCCACGCCGATCGCGTTCCTGCTGTTCGCGTTCTTCATCGGGCTGGCGATCATCATCGGAGCCCAGTTCAACAACGCACTGCAGGAGCTGTGGCCCGCGAAGATGACCCGCAAGGAACGCAGGAAGTGGCGCAGGCTCGAGATGCGGCGGGCCGAGCAGCGGCTGCGCACCGAGGAGGGCTACCGCGCGTGGCGCAGCGAGGACGAGCGCCCGAGCGTCGGCGTCAAGCTGCCGCGGCCCACGGTGACGACCGCGCTGGCGCAGGAGGAACCGGCCCCTAGGCGCGCTGAGGGCGTCGAGGGGTGATCACGCCGACGCGCACCGCGCTGGCCGCGGTGGCGCCGTCGCGAGCCGCGGTGCCGGTTCAGTCGTCGTCGCCACCACCGGGCGGCAGACCCTCGAAGACCTTCTTGCAGTCCGGGCACACCGGGGAGCCGGGCTTCGCCGACTTCGTCACCGGGAACACCTCGCCGCACAAGGCCACCACGTACGTGCCCATGACCGCGCTTTCAGCGATCTTGTCCTTCTGCACGTAGTGGAAGACCTCGGGGCGGTCGTCCTGGGTCTGATCCGTGGTCTCCGGCCGGACATCGGTTTCCGGAAGCGTCATCGTGCTCATCGCTCCATGATGCCCCACCGCACGCCGCTCACGCCGCTCACCTCGACCGCTGACCGGATCCACCCGCGCGTCGCCCGGGTCAGGTCAGGAGTCCTCGATCACCCGGTGCTCGCTCGATTCCAGCGCGCGATCGGAGTGCTGGAACCGGTTGACCTGTTCGGTCTTGCGCGGCGGGCGATCGTTGGCGATGAGCACCGCCATCCACGGCAGCGGGATCGAGATCGCCACGATGATCAGCGCGAGCCACCAGATCTGGTAGCAGGCTGCACCGGCGATCAGGCACGGGATGCGCAGCGACATCATGATCGCGTACTTGCGGCGCCGCTCCGCCTGCTGATCGTCGTAGGACGGCTGCGCCTCGGTGATCAGCACCGGGGTGTCGTCGCCGTGCTGTGTACTGCTCACGACACCACCTCCACGTCTCCATCGTCCCACTCCGGCATTCCCCTGGACACCCTGGGAGCCCGGTGACCGTCGCCGCACCTGAGGCGGTATTCAACGCGGTCTTCACACGGCGGCGACGGTGCCGTCGTCCGCCACCGGTAGGTTCGCGGAGCGGGTGAAGCCATGGCTAGGCGGGGAGGCACGACATGTTCTACATGCTGACCAAGCGGATCGTCGGCTCGGCGGCGCGCGCCGTGTACCGGCCGAAGGTCGTCGGCGCCGAGCAGGTGCCTGCCGACGGGCCCGTCATCTTCGCCGTGAACCACCTGTCGGTGGCCGACAGCTTCATCGTGCCGCTCGTGGTCCCGCGGCCGGTCGCGTTCCTCGCCAAGGCCGAGTACTTCCAGGGCCGCGGGTTCAAGGGCAGGCTCACCCGGACCGTGTTCACCTCGCTCGGCGCGATCCCGGTGCAGCGCGGCCGAGGCCGGGCCGCCAAGGAGGCGCTCGGCGCCGCCGAACAGGTCCTCGCCGACGGCGGCGCGTTCGGCATCCACCCCGAAGGAACCCGCTCGCCCGACGGACGGCTCTACCGCGGTCGCACCGGCGTGGCCCGGTTGGCGCTCAGCGGGAAGGCGAAGGTGGTACCGGTCGCGCTCAGCGGCACGGACCGGCTGCTGCCCATCGGGGCGAAGGTCCCGCGGCTCACGCGGGTCACGGTCCGGTTCGGAGCGGCGCTGGACTTCGACCGCTACCACGGCATGGAGGGTTCGCTGCCGGTGCTGCGCTCGATCACCGACGAGATCATGTACGCCATCTCGGAGCTGTCCGAGCAGGAGTACGTGGACCGCTACCAGTCCCCTTCGTCCGCAGCGGCCTGACGAAGCCGGGCCGCGGCGGACGGGGCCCCGGGCCTCACTTCTGCTTCGCGGCGGCCTTCTGCTGCTTCTTCCACGCGCGGACCTCTTCCAGGGTGCCCTGGTCGAGCACGTCGGCGATGGAGCGGCGGGCGTCCGGATCGCCGTAGGCGCCCGCGGCCTCCCGCCAGCCCTCCGGGGTCACCTGCCACTGCTTGCCCAGCAGCGCCAGGAAGATCCGCGCCTTCTGATCGCCGTACCCGGGCAGCGCCTTGAGCCGGGCGAGCACGCGGGCGCCGTCGGGCTCGCCCTCGGTCCAGATCCGTTCCGGGTCGCCCTCGTAGGTCTCCACCAGGTACTCGCACAGCGCCTGGACCCGCTTGGCCATCGAACCGGGGAACCGGTGGATCGCCGGCGGGGTGACGCACACCGCGGCGAACTCCTCGGGGTCCATCGCCGCGATCCGGTGCGCGTCGAGCGCGCCGATCCGCTCGACCAGGACTTTCGGCCCGGAGAACGCCTTCTCCATCGGGATCTGCTGGTCGAGGAGCATTCCCAGCAGCAGCGCCAGCGGGTCCTCCGAGAGCAGCGCGTCGGCTTCGGCGTTCTGGGTCAGGTGCAGCGTCCGGCTCATGCCCGCAGGATCTCACGCGGTGGTGCGCACGTCCCTGCGCAGGCCGTTCGGGCCCTCGGCCGCAGCGGCCGTCAGGGGGGCGTGTGAGGATCGACCTCGTGATTCCGGATCTTTCAGCTGATCGTCTTGACCGTCTTCGCGCAGCGTTCCTGGAGGTCGGCTACGACGCCGACGGCGTGGTGGAGCTGCTCGGGCCGCAGGCCCACGCCGCGCTCGGGCGCGGCGAGCCCGAACCGGCGCTGCGGGCGACCGCGGACGGCGGCCCGCTGGGCACGCTCGTGCGGCTGTTCCTGCTCGGCGAGGCCGAACCCGCCGCGGACGTGGCGGCGGCGCTGCGCCCGCTGCCGGTCGACGAGGCGGTGGCGGGCGGTGTGCTGGCCGCCGACGGCGACGCGCTGCGCGCGGCCCTGGACATCCGGCCGCACGGCGCCGGGACGGACTCGTGGTGGGTCGTCTCCGACCTCGACGCCGACCTGCGCCCGGACGGCTGGGCCACCGGCGTCGACCACGTGCTCGGCGTCGGGCACGCCTCGATGAGCCTGGTGCGGGCGACCTCCCGCAGGCAGGTCGGCTCGGTGCTCGACGTGGGCACCGGCTGCGGGGTGCAGGCGTTGCACGCGAGCACGCACGCGCAGCGCATCACCGCGACCGACGTGTCCGCGCGGGCGCTGGCGCTGGCCGCCGCGACGTTCCGGCTCAACCGCATCGACGTCGAGCTCGCCGAGGGCGAGTGGTTCGAGCCGGTGCGGGGCCGCCGGTTCGACCAGGTGGTGTGCAACCCGCCGTTCGTCGTCGGCCCGCCGCGGACCGACTACGTGTACCGCGACTCCGGCCTGGCCGGGGACGACGCGAGCGCTCTGGTGGTGCGGCAGCTGCCGTCGTTCCTCAACGAGGGCGGCACCGGGCAGCTGCTGGCCTCCTGGCTGCACCGCAAGGGCGAGGACTGGGAGGACCGGGTCTCGCGGTGGCTGCCGCCGGGCGGGGTGGACGCGTGGTTCGTGCAGCGCGACGTGGCCGATCCGGCGCTGTACGTGGGGACCTGGCTGCGCGACGCCGGTTTCGACCCGCGCTCCCCCGCCGGGCGCCGCAAGGCGGCGGAGTGGCTGGACTGGTTCGCGGCCAACGACGTCGACGGCGTCGGGTTCGGGTTCGTCACGCTGCGCCGCACCGACGCCGAGCGCGGCGAGGTCGTGTGCGAGGACCTGCGGCAGGCGTTCGACGACCCGCTGGGCCCGGAGAGCGACGCCTGGCTGCGCCGCGTGGACTGGTTGCGCGAGCACGGCTCGGCCGAGGGCCTGCTGGGCGCGCGGCTCGTGACGGCGCCCTCGACGGTGCTGGAAGAGGTCGCGGCGCACGGCGAGGAGGGCTGGGAGCGGTTCGTGCACCGGCTGCACCGCACCGACGGACCCGGCTGGCAGCACGAGATCGACGAACTCGGGACGCGGCTGCTCGCCGGGTGCCAGGGGGCGATGCCGACCCGGGATCTGGTGGAACTGCTCGCGCTCGGTTCCGGGGAGGACGCCGAGGAGCTTTCCCGCGCGGCGGTGCCGATGCTTCGGGAACTCGTGCGGCACGGAATGGTGATCCCGGCCGAATGGGCGGATGAGGAGTAATGCGAGCAGTGGTCAGCCGGGTCACCGAGGCCTCGGTGCGGGTCGGCGGTGAGACGGTCGGCAAGATCGAAGAACCCGGCCTGCTGGTGCTATTGGGCGTGACGCATTCCGATGGCTCCGAACAGGCCGAGAGAATGGCGCGCAAACTGCACGAGATACGGGCGCTGCGCGATGAGGAGTCGTGCGCCTCCACCGGCGCCCCGCTGCTGGTGGTGAGCCAGTTCACGCTCTACGGCGCCACCCGCAAGGGCCGGCGCCCGTCGTGGACCGAGGCGGCCCGGCCTGATCAGGCCGAACCTCTGGTGGCGGAGGTCGTGCAATGGCTGCGGCAGCGGGGCGCTCAGGTGGCCACGGGGAGCTTCGGAGCGATGATGGAAGTGGCGAGCGTCAACGACGGCCCATTCACGTTGTTGATCGACGTGTGAATGTAACGGCGGTTCTCAGCTGATCCTCAGACTTCGCGGAGCAACGGATGTGACCGCCGCGACGTCTCCTGGTCGAGCAGTTCGGGAACGAATTCGAGGTCGTGTTCGTTTTCCAGGTATCAAAGCTTCGACAGCCAGGTCTACGAGCCGCCGCCACATCCGATGTGGCCCGGCTCAGCGGTGAGTCGAGCGGGTGTCCGAACAGAACGTGGTTCTGCTTCGACACCGCTCGCCCGCCGGGAACACGACTCCGAACCCGACAGCGCACGACACCAGACAGCACAACCGTCACATCCGGACGGCGTGGCATTCGGCCCGCAACACCGAGCGTACGCGTCCTCCACAGCGCCAGGCCGCGCCGTGAGTACGCCCCGCAAGCCAGCCCGTCAGGGAGGGAGCTCAATGACCGTCCCGCAGACCAACACCATGACCGCCGCCACCGACGCCGACCTCGACAACCAGGGCCCCTCGGCCGACCTCGTCCGGGTCTACCTCAACGGCATCGGGCGCACCGCGCTGCTGACCGCGCAGGAAGAGGTCGACCTGGCCAAGCGCATCGAGGCCGGTGTCTTCGCGAAGCACATGCTGGAGACGGACGGCAAGATCTCGCCCGAGCGGCGCAGTGACCTGCGGTCGGTGGTGCGCGACGGCCGGGTGGCCAAGAACCACCTGATGGAGGCCAACCTGCGGCTGGTGGTGAGCCTCGCCAAGCGCTACACGGGCCGCGGCATGCCGCTGCTGGACCTGATCCAGGAGGGCAACCTCGGTCTGATCCGCGCGGTGGAGAAGTTCGACTACACCAAGGGCTTCAAGTTCTCCACGTACGCGACCTGGTGGATCCGCCAGGCCATCACCCGCGGCATGGCCGACCAGTCCCGCACCATCCGGCTGCCCGTCCACCTGGTCGAACAGGTGAACAAGCTGGCCCGGATCAAGCGCGACCTGCACCAGAAGCTGGGCCGCGAGGCGACCGACGAGGAACTGGCCGAGGAGAGCGGACTCACCGCGACGAAGGTCTCCGACCTGCTCGACCACTCCCGCGACCCGGTGAGCCTGGACATGCCGGTGGGCGCTGAGGAGGACGCCCCGCTGGGCGACTTCATCGAGGACGCCGAATCGGCCGACGCGGAGAACGCCGTGATCTCCGGCTTCCTGCAGGACGACCTGCGCCGGGTGCTGGGCACCTTGGAGGAGCGGGAGCAGTCGGTGATCCGGATGCGCTACGGGCTCGACGACGGCCAGCCGCGCACGCTCGACCAGATCGGCAAGGCCTTCGGGTTGTCCCGGGAGCGGGTCCGCCAGATCGAGCGGGAGGTCATGTCGAAGCTGCGCCAGGGCGACCGGGCCGACCGGCTGCGCGCCTACGCCAGCTGACGCCTTCGTGCGGTGACAGGGACGTTCGCGTCCGGCCGGTGACTCGGCCGGACGCTCCCGAGGGGAGGTCGGACTCGCCCGATGAGGCAGGTCCGGCCTCTCGCCCGTTCGGGGCCGGTGTTCAGTCGGCGCGGAACTTGCGCCGCCAGCGGTCGATCTCACCGTCCGCCACGCCGTGGGCTCGCAACCAGCCCGCGGCGTGCTCGTCGTGCGCGGCGAAGGTCTCGAGCACGCCCTCGATGGCCTCCACCGGCGTGGAGATCAGCTCGCGCACGTCCTCCTCGCTGACGCCCGGCGGCAACGCCGGTGCCATTTCCAGCCGCTGCAGCACCCGGAACATGTTGCGGTCGGTCCGCACGTAGTCCGCGATGATCGCGTCGGAGCGCACGCCCGCCGCGCTGAGCAGCATCGCCGAAACGACCCCGGTGCGGTCCTTGCCGGCCGCGCAGTGCACCAGCACCGGCCCGTCCGCCTCCAGCGCGAGCCGGAACGCCCGCACCAGCTTCGCCGCCGCGTCCCGCAGCGCGAGCTGGTAGAGCACCGGCAGCGGGTGGGTCACCTCCGTCGAGTGGATGCCCGCGAGCAGTTCGATCTGCTGCACCTCGGCCACCGTCGCCAGCGGGTGCGGCGTGCCGTTGAGCTCCGACGCGTCGCGCAGGTCCAGCACCAGCCGCGGCGGCCAAGTGATCCCGTCCGGCTCCCGGTCTCCCGGCTGCGGGGCGTCGCTGCGCAGCACGATCCCCGCACGGGTCGCCCCCGACCCCTCACCGGCGGGCATGCCGCCGAGATCGCGCAGGTTGACCAGCCCGGCCAGGGCATCGGACGTCGGATCCGTCGTGGACAAGGGCGTCTCCCATCGGGTCGGCTTCGACCGACAGCGTCGCAGGTGCGCACGGTCACCAACAGACCTGATCCCCGACGCCGTCCGGTGCGTTAACGTCACGGCATTCCCCGAACGCGCAAAGGAGCGGCGTCGTGACCACCACGTTCGACTACACCGAGGTGCTTCCGCTCGGTCCGGACGACACCGACTACCGGTTGCTCACCACCGAGGGCATCCGCACCGTGGAGGCGGCCGGGCGGCGTTTCCTCGAAGTGGAACCGAGTGCCCTGACCGCGCTGGCCAGTGCCGCCATCAAGGACATCCAGCACCTGCTGCGGTCCTCGCACCTGGCGCAGCTGCGCGCCATCATCGACGACCCTGAGGCCAGTTCCAACGACCGGTTCGTGGCAACCGACCTGCTGCGCAACGCGTGCGTGTCGGCCGGCGGGGTGCTGCCGATGTGCCAGGACACCGGTACGGCCATCGTCATCGGGAAGCGGACCGAGACGGTGCTCACCGGCGGTGAGGACGAGCAGCGGCTGGCCAGGGGCGTGTTCGACGCCTACCAGGACCTCAACCTGCGCTACTCGCAGATGGCTCCGCTCAACTTCTGGGAGGAGCGCAACACCGGCAGCAACCTGCCCGCGCAGATCGAGCTGTTCTCGAAGGCGGGCACCAACCCGTTCTACGAGTTCCTGTTCATGGCCAAGGGCGGCGGCAGCGCGAACAAGACGTTCCTGTACCAGGAGACGAAGGCGCTGCTGAACCCGACGCGGCTCGCCAAGTTCCTCGAGGAGAAGCTGCGGTCGCTGGGCACGGCGGCGTGCCCGCCGTACCACCTGGCGATCGTCGTCGGCGGCACCTCCGCCGAGCACAACCTCAAGGTCGCCAAGCTCGCCTCCGCCCGCTACCTCGACGAACTCCCACGGGAGGGCTCGGCGTCCGGGCACGCGCTGCGGGACGTGGAGCTGGAGGCGCAAGTCCTGGAGATGACCCGGCAGTTCGGCATCGGCGCGCAGTTCGGCGGCAAGTACTTCTGCCACGACGTGCGGGTGATCCGGCTTCCCCGGCACGGTGCGTCGCTGCCGGTGGGCGTGGCGGTCTCCTGCTCCGCCGACCGCCAGGCCAAGGCGAAGATCACCCCGGAAGGCGTGTTCCTGGAGCAGCTCGAGCGCGACCCCGCGAAGTACCTGCCGGAGGTCGGCGACGACCAGCTCTCCGAAGACGTGGTGCGCATCGACCTGAACCGGCCCATGTCCGAGATCCGCGAGGAGCTCGCGAAGCTGCCGGTGAAGACGCGGGTGTCGCTGACCGGCCCGCTGGTGGTGGCCCGGGACATCGCGCACGCCAAGATCGCGGAACGGCTGGACGCGGGCGAGCCGATGCCGCAGTACCTGCGGGACCACCCGGTGTACTACGCGGGCCCGGCCAAGACGCCGGAGGGCTACGCGTCCGGTTCGTTCGGCCCGACCACGGCCGGGCGGATGGACTCCTACGTGGAGCAGTTCCAGGCGGCGGGCGGTTCGCTGGTGATGCTGGCGAAGGGCAACCGGTCGACCAAGGTCGCCGCGTCCTGCAAGGACAACGGCGGGTTCTACCTCGGTTCCATCGGCGGTCCCGCGGCTCGCCTCGCGCAGGACTGCATCCGCAAGGTCGAGGTCC
Source organism: Saccharopolyspora sp. NFXS83 (assembly GCF_026241095.1). Classification (GTDB taxonomy): domain Bacteria; phylum Actinomycetota; class Actinomycetes; order Mycobacteriales; family Pseudonocardiaceae; genus Saccharopolyspora_C. Next base: position 199,081 of record NZ_JAPFGB010000008.1, read on the forward strand.
TGGAATACCCGGAGCTGGGCATGGAAGCGGTGTGGCGCATCGAGGTCGAGGACTTCCCGGCGTTCGTCGTCGTCGACGACAAGGGCAACGACTTCTTCGCCGACTCGACGAAGCCCACGTTGCAGATCTCCTTCGCCCGCTGAGCGAATGCTGCGTGCGGCCCCCCGCACGCACGACGGCCGGCGGCGCCCATCGGGCACCGCCGGCCGTTGCACACCACGAACGCGGGAACGCACTTCTCCCGTAGGAGCCCCACCTCCTACGGGAGAAGTGCCTGCGACGCGCAGATCACCACGTCAGCGACGCGGGACCTTCGCCTCGCGCTCTTCGAGCACGACGGTCCGCTGATCCAGCGGTTCGTCCAGCTGGACCGCCAGCGGCGGATAGCGCAGATCCATCGTGCAGATCCCCGGCGGGTCCGGGGTCTCGTTGACCAGCACGACCTTCACCTGCTGGTCGTTCTGCTCAGCGACTTCGGCGCGCACCTTGCTGCAGCCGCCTTCTTGGCCGTTGGTGACGACCACGGAGCCGCCGTCCTGGGTCCACACCCGAGGCGCGGCACTCCCGGACTGGTCCGTGGCCTTGATCAGATCGTCCGGCACGGGTGTGCGTTCCTGCTCGGGCTTCGGCTCCACCGGGGTGGCCGGGGCTGGGGCCGGCGGCTGCCCGCCGAATCCGACGTCTTCTTGCTGTCCGGCGCAGGCGGTGAAGGCGAGGAGCAGCATGCCCGCGCCCACTGTGGTGTGTAGGCGTTTCATGCCCAGAAGACGGAGTGCGTTCGCCGCGGGGTTGCTCGGAAGTTCGGATCTTTTGGGCGGACACTGTGGATTCCGCCGCAACCGGCATTGAAACCGCTGGTCAGCGGCATTCACTGGGAACGTTTCGATCCGAATCCGGCAGGCCGAGCCGGATCAGCGGTCCGCGTCCGCCGTCGCGCCGGTGCCGTCGGTGCGGCGGGCGGTGGTGGCCCAGTCCTTGATCCAGCCGACGAGCACGCCGCTGTTGTAGACCCAGGCGTAGTGGCCGAGCTTCGCCGCGCCCGCGATCTCGCAGGAGTAGTGCCGCCGGGTGCGCGGTGCCGCGACCGCCTTCGCCGCCAGGTGATCCACTGAGGACTCGGGGGCGAGCTCATCGCCTTCCACGCTGACCGTCAGCAACGCGGCGTCCAGCTCCCGCAACGCCTCCTCGTAGTCGATCTTCGAGCCACCGAGGCGGTAGCGGGCGGTACGGCCCTGGCGCGCCCAGTCCTGCATGATCCCGGCGGGCTGGCGGCCACCGAAGCCGAACCGCTCCCCCGGCCAGTAGCCGAGCACGGCGGACAGGACCGCGACGGTCTGGGTGGCGATCAGGTTCTTCCATCCCCGCAGGCCGGGGAAGCTGCGGAACCACACCGAGCCGGACGCTAGCAGCGTCACGCCCCGCACCCTTCCCGGGTGCGCGGCGGCGAACAGCATCGAGATCTGCCCGCCGAGGCTGTGGCCGACCAGGAAGCGCGGTGCGTGCGGGAACTCGCGTTCGACGAGGTCCACGACGGCGGCGGCATCGTCGATGAGGTCCTGGTACCCGAACCGGATGCCCCGGCCGGCGGCCGGTGTGGCGGCACCTTGCCCGCGTGCGTCGACGCTCACCGCGGAACAGCCCTGCTCGTGCAGCTCCTGCAGGAAGGGCCGGTAGTAGGTGGCCGGGACGCCCATCGCGGGCAGCACGATGACGACCGGTGCCGCCGGGTCGTCCGCGGCGAGCGCGCCGACGCTCAACTGGTGATCACCCGCGGACACCACGCCCAGCTCGGTCAACGTCAGGTCGGCCATCCCGGGACTCCCGTCCTTGAACTCGGCTCCTCAGCTCGGGACAGAATAACGATACGACCAAGTTCCGATGAGGGTCAGGGGTGATCCGGCTCAGCGCAGCCTGCGCGGACCCGTATCCGGGGTGGCGGCCGACGGACGCACGCTGATCCGAGCACCGGTGACCCGCACCCCGGACGCGGAGGCCAGCACCGGCTGCAACGTCAGCTCCCGGACCTCCGGCAGGTCCTCGACCAGGGTCGCCACCCGCAGCACCAGGTCCTCCAGCGCCGCCAGGTCCGCCGGTTCGTCACCCCGGTACCCGGCCAGCAGCGGCGCCGCCCGCGGCGACCGCACCAGCGAGGCCACGTCCACATCGGTCATCGGGACCGCCCGGTAGGCCTTGTCCCCCAGCAGCTCACTGGCCACACCGGACAGTCCGAAGGAGACCAGCGTCCCGAAGGACGGGTCGTCCATCAGGTCGATCACGCAGGAATGGCCGCGCCCGGCCATGTTCTGCACGTAGACCTCGTGCGCACCGCACACCTGGAGCAGGTCCGCGTAGGCGGCGCGGACCGTGTCGGCGTTCACCAGGTCCAGCCGCACCCCGACCAGATCGGTGCGGTGCCGCAGCTGATCGTCGGCCGACTTCAACACCACCGGGAAACCCAGCTCGGTCGCCGCGCGCACGGCGTCCTGCTCGCTGCGCACCCGCCGGAACGCCACCAGCTCGATCCCGTAGTGGCCGAGCAGCTCCACCGCCTGCTCGTCGCTGAGCCGCGTCTCGCCCTCGGTCAGCGAGGCCTCGACCAGCTCCCTGGCCCGCTCCGGCGCGATGCCCTCCGGGCGGGTGAAGTGGCCCTGCGGCGCGGACCGCCAGCGGGCGTAGCGGGTCGCCCTCGCCAGCGACAGCACCGCCCGCTCCGGGCTCGGGTAGGACGGCACCGATCCCCAGCCCGCCGAACCGTCCGGGCCCGGCACCGCGAGCTCGTCCGGCACGCCCTCCGCCGCCAGGAAGGTCGTCACCACCGGCTTCGTCGCCGCGATCCCCGCCTCCTGCAACGCCTCCCGCAACGCGCGGGCGTAGGCCGTGCCGGGCATTGCGACGGGCGGCACGAAGACGGTGACCAGGGCGTCCACGTCTTCGCTGAGCGCCGCTTCGCGCACCGCGGCGGCGAACACCTCCGGCTCCGCCGAGGCGCCCACATCGACCGGTTCGGCCGCCAGCCGCAGCCCTTCCGCCTGCGCGACGTCCGCGGCCAGCATGCCCAGCGCCGAGGAGTTGCCGACCACCGCGACCCGCTCCCCGGTGGGCAGCGGCTGGTGGGCGAGCAGCAACGCCGTGTCGAACATCTGCGCCACCGAATCGACGCGGATCACCCCTGCCTGCTCGAACAGGGCCTGCACACTCGTCTCGTCGACCTGCACCGACGTCGCCGCCAAGCCCGCGCGCACCGCGTTGCGGCCGGACTTGACGACCACGATCGGCTTGGTGCGCGCCAGCCGCCGGGCCAGCCGGGCGAACTTGCGCGGGTTGCCGAACGACTCCAGGTACAGCAGCACCACGTCGGTGGCGGGGTCGGTCTGCCAGTACTGCAGCATGTCGTTGCCGGACACGTCGGCGCGGTTGCCCGCCGAGACGAAGGTGGACAGCCCCAGCCCGCGTTCGGTCGCGGTCGCCAGGATCGCCACGCCCAGCGCGCCGGACTGGCAGAAGAACCCGGTGCGACCGCTGCCCGGCAGGCGCGGCGCGAGCGTCGCGTTGAGCCGGTGGCCGGCATCGGTGTTGACCACGCCCAGGGCGTTCGGACCGACGACCCGCATGCCGTGCACCCGCGCGGCGCGCACCATGCGGCGTTCGATCTCGCGACCGTCCGGACCGGACTCGCTGAACCCGGAGCTCACGATCACCAGGGCCTTCACGCCCTTGGCCAGGCAGGCGTCCAGGACTTCGTCGATCCCGGCGGCCGGGATGGCCACCACCGCGAGGTCCACGTCGTCGGGAATGTCGAGCACCGACGGGTACGCGCGCACACCGCGCACCGAGCGGTGCTCCGGGTTGACCGGGTACACCGGCCCGGCGAAGTCCGCGGTGAGCAGGTTGACGAGCACCGCGTGCCCGATCTTGCGGTGATCGGTGGACGCGCCGATCACGGCCACCGAACGCGGGTGCAGCAGGTTGTGCACGCTGCGCGCCTCGGCGGCCTGTTCGCGGGCCCGCGCGACCGCCAGCGACTCCTCGGTCGGGTCGATGTCGAACTCCAGGTGCACGACGCCTTCCTCCATCGCGCGCCGCACCTGGTAACCGGCGTCGCGGAACACCCGCACCATCCCCGAGTTCTCCGCCAGCACTTCCGCGACGAACCGGTCCAGGCCGCACTCCTGGGCGGCGGCGGCCAAGTGCTCCAGCAGGATGGACCCGAGGCCGCGGCCCTGGTGCTGGTCCTGGACTACGAACGCCACCTCGGCCGAATCCTGCTCGTCGAGGCGGTCGAAGCGGCCCACCGCGACGATGTCGTCGCCGAGCAATGCCACCAGCGCTACCCGGTTCTGGTGGTCGACGGTGCTGAACCGCTCCACGTCCCGTTTCGGCATCCGCGGGTAGGGACCGAAGTAGCGGAAGTAGCGGGTGCGGTCGCTGAGCCTGCCGTGGAACGAGACCAGCTGGTCGGCGTCGGCGGGCGTGATGGGACGCAAGTGCACGGTGCCGCCGTCGGAGAGCACGACGTCGGCCTCCCAGCGGCGGGGGTAGGCCTCGTCGAGCACCGCGCTCGACGTGTCGTCCGGCTGTTCGGCGGGCGGGTTCTCGGCGGCCGGCTGATCGGCGGGTGGGGACGTGGCCGGCGCGGGCGCCGCGCCGCTCGCGGCTGCGCCGTCGCCGCTGCCCTGGTCGTCCGGCCGACCGTCACCGTTCGAACCGCGCCGCTTCGCCCCGCCACCCATCAGCCAGCACCCTCTCAACCGCACCGGCGTCGAGCAGGCCGGGCGCACTGCGCCGCCGGTGCGGGCACGCGTGCGCCGCCGATGTCAATCGCGGACATCGGCCGGGTCCAGTCCGTGCAGCGGGAACAGCGCGTGCCGCGCGTCCCGGATCGCCGTGTCCACCGTGGACTCGGTGATCCCGGTCCACGGTGCGAACGACGGATCCTCCCCATCCGTCAACGACGTGGGCAGCGGAACGTTCCCCGCCACCCTCAACGCGTGCGCCAGCCAGTCCTGCGGCAGCGACGTAGCCGGGTCCAGGTCCCGGTCCAGCGCGGTCGCCAGCAGGTGCGTCCAGCTGCGCGGCACGACCCGGTACAGCGAGTAGCCACCGCCGCCGAGCGCGACCCACTTGCCGCCCGCGTAGCGCTGCGCCAGGTCCCGCAGGCTGCGGTAGGAGGCCCGCTGACCGTCCACGGACATCGCCAGGTCCGCCAGCGGATCTTCCCGGTGCGCGTCCGCCCCGGACTGCGTGACCAGCACCTGCGGCTGGAAGTCGGCCAGCAGCGACGGCACCACGGCCTGGAATGCCCGCTGCCAGTCCGCGTCACCCGTCCCCGGCGGCAGCGGAACGTTCACCGCCGACCCCTCCGCACCCGGCCCACCGGTCTCGGTGGCGAAGCCGGTGCCCGGCCACAAGGTGATCGGGTGCTGGTGCAGCGAGATGGTCAGCACTCGCGGGTCGTCGTAGAACGCCGCCTGCACCCCGTCGCCGTGGTGCACGTCGACGTCGATGTAAGCGATGCGCTCCACGCCCTGCTCGAGCATCCAGGCGATGGCCACGGCGCAGTCGTTGTAGACGCAGAAGCCCGCCGCACGCTCCGGCATCGCGTGGTGCAGGCCGCCCGCGATGTTGACGGCGCGGTCCGTCCGGCCCGACACGACCTGCTCGGCAGCGGTGATCGACGCTCCGGCGATGAGCGCGGACGCCTCGTGCATCCGATCGAAGATCGGGTTGTCCTCGGTGCCCAGCCCGTACCCGACGTCCCAGGCCGAGGTCGGCGCCGAGCGCACCGCCGCCAGGTAGTCGGGACGGTGGACGCGGAGCAGGTCCTCGTCCGATGCCGGTCGCGGCGGCACCGGCGTCACGTCGTCGAGCACGCCAAGCGACCGCGCCAAGCGCATCGTCAGGTCGAGCCGCACCGGGTGCAACGGATGCTCGCCGCCGAGGTCGTAGTCGAGGACCGACTCGTCCCACACCACCGCGCATGTCTCGCCCATGGCCGGGACGCTACCCGCCCTGTGGCCGCCCCCACAGTGGTCCAGGGCACAGCGGAATCCTCGCCTCCGGTGTGGCGAAACTTGGCCACCAGCACCCGTGCGCGCATCCGCGCGCCTCGTCAGCTCGGCCGGTCGCCCGTGGCCGCCGGGCGATCCGGATCCGCCGACCAGTGCGACCACGATCCGGCGTAGAGCGCAGCCGGATTCCCCGGGCCGCTCAGTCCCGCGTGTTCCAGCGCGAGCAGCGTCGAGCACGCGGTCACGCCCGAGCCGCAGTACGCCCCGACCTGCGACGTGCCGTCCACCCCGAGGTCGCGGAACAGCGCCACCACGTCCTGCGGCGTCCGCCACGTCCCGTCCTCCGTGACGTTGGCCGCGAACGGCGCGTTGCGCGCGCCCGGGATGTGGCCCGCCCTGGGGTCGACGGGTTCCACCTCGCCCCGGTACCGCTCCGGTGCCCGGGCGTCGAGCAGCCGTCCGGCTTCGGCCAGCCGCGCCGCCTCGTCCGCGTCGATCACCGGCAACGAATCGGGGACGCCCTGGAAATCGGTGGGCACGACCTCCGGTACCTCGGCCGTCACCGGGTTGCCTCGCGCGACCCAGGCCCGGTAGCCGCCGTCGAGCACCCGAACCCGGGGGTGCCCCGCCCACCGCAGCAACCACCAGGCCCGCGCGGCAGCCGAACCGTTGTCCGCGTCGTAAGCCACGACCTCCCGGTCGGCGGTGACCCCCGCCCGCCGGAGGACGGCCTGCAGGTCGGCGGCAGTGGGCAGCGGGTGGCGCCCGCCTGCGCCGGGCGGCGCGGCGAGTTCGGTGTCGAGATCCACGAACACCGCACCCGGCAGGTGATCGCGGTCGTAGTCCTGCCTGCCGGGTGGCCCCAGCAGGCTCCACCGGACGTCGAGCAGCACCGGCGGGCGGGCTCCCGCGACTTCCTGGGAAAGATCATCCACGCTGATCAGCGGGTCCATGTCGACCTCCTGGAGGGAATGGGAACTGAGCCGGAAGAACGGCCTCGAACACTGGAAACGGCTGCTCGGAAGCCACCGACCGGCGGTAGTGCCGCGGGACTAGAATCGCGGGTGGGACTGCAACGGGGAGCCAGCGTGAACGATCTCATCGATACCACCGAGATGTACCTTCGCACCATTTACGACTTGGAGGAGGAGGGCGTCGTCCCGCTGCGCGCCCGAATCGCGGAACGCCTGGAGCAGAGCGGGCCCACCGTGAGCCAGACCGTGGCCCGGATGGAGCGCGACGGCCTGCTCACCGTGGCTGAGGACCGGCACCTGGAGCTCACCGAGGCCGGTCGCACCCGAGCGGTCCGCGTGATGCGCAAGCACCGGCTCGCCGAGCGGCTGCTGGTCGACGTGATCGGCCTGGAATGGGAACACGTGCACGATGAGGCGTGCCGCTGGGAGCACGTGATGAGCGAGGCGGTGGAGCGCAAGCTCGTCGCCCTGCTCGGCAATCCCGCGACTTCCCCGTACGGCAACCCGATTCCCGGTCTCGAAGAGCTCGGCGCGGGGCCGCAGCCCGCACCCGCCAACGAAGCCGACCTGCAGCGCGTCGATGAGATCGCCCGCCGAGGTGGCGGCCGTGCCACGGTGTGCCGGATCGCCGAGCACGTGCAGCTCGACCCCGACCTGATGAGTGAGCTCAAGGAAGTCGGGCTGATGCCCGCCCAGGAGATCGAGATCGTTCCGGTCACCGGCGTGAACAAGCCGATCGAGGTCACCGGTCCCAAGGGCAGCACCCAGCTCGCCCCCGGCATCGCCCACGCCGTCCTGGTCATCGCCCGGTGAGCCCCGCCGAGTCCGCCGCCGAAGCGTTCGGCGGCGAGCACGGGCGTGCCCCGAGCGCGGTCTGGTCGGCGCCTGGCCGGGTCAACCTGATCGGCGAGCACACCGACTACAACGACGGCTTCGTGCTGCCCATCGCCTTGCCGCACCGGATCGCGGTGGCCGCCGCGCCGCGGACCGACGGGCGGCTGTCCGTGGCCACCCTCGGGGACGACGGCGTGCTGCACCGGGCCGGGCCGACGCCGCTGGACGCGCTGTCGCCCGGTGTGCAGACCGGCTGGGCCGCTTACCCGGCCGGAGTCGCGTGGGCGCTGCGCGGGCAGGGCATCGACGTTCCCGGCGCCGACCTGCTCATCGCCGGGGACGTGCCTGCCGGCGCCGGGCTGTCCTCCTCCCACGCGCTGGAGTGCGCCGTCGCACTGGCGCTGCTCGACCTGGCCGGTCGGCCGGCGGACGGGCCGGAAGCGGCGCCGCTGTCCGAGATCGCCCGCTGGGTGCAGATCTCGGAGAACGACTTCGTCGGAGCCCCCACCGGGCTCCTGGACCAGACCGCCTCGCTGAGCTGCACCGAGTCGCACGCGCTGTTCTTCGACGTGCGTTCCGGTGAGCTCGAGCAGATCCCGTTCGACACCGGCGCGGTCGACCTGGAACTCCTGGTGATCGACACCCGTGCGAAGCATTCGCACAGCGAGTCCGGGTACGGCGAGCGGCGCCGCGGCTGCGAGCACGCCGCCGAACTGCTCGGCATCAAGGCGTTGCGCGACGTGTCCGTCGCCGAGCTGGACGAAGCGCTCGCCGTGCTCCCGGAGGAATTGCGCCCGCTGGTGCGCCACGTGGTCACCGAGAACGATCGGGTGATCTCCACCGTCGCCGAGCTCGACGCCGGTGAGCTCGCCTCGATCGGGCCGCTGCTGACCGCATCCCACATGAGCATGCGCGACGACTACCGGATCTCCTGCCTGGAGCTGGACGTCGCGGTGGACGCGGCGCTGGAAGCGGGTGCGCTGGGCGCCCGGATGACCGGCGGCGGTTTCGGCGGGTCCGCCATCGCGCTGGTCCGCGCGCAGGAGCGGGAGCAGGTCGGGCAAGCGGTGCTCAACTCCTACGACGAGCACGGGCTGACCCCGCCGCGGTTGTTCACCGCGACCCCGGCGGCCGGAGCCGGCCGAGACCGATAGCCTCGCCGGCTCAGCCCCGCGGTGCCGCGGGGCCGCCGAGTCAGACGTCTCTGGCGAGTTCGATGTCTCAGGAAAGGCAGAACCTCCGTGAAGCTCCTCGTCACCGGTGGTGCGGGATATGTGGGCAGCGTGTGCGCGGCACGCCTGCTGGAGAACGGTCACGACGTGACCGTGGTCGACGACCTCTCGACCGGGCACGCCGATGCGGTGCCGCCGGGCAGCACCTTCGTGCAGGCCGACATCGCGGAGGCCGCCGGTGATCTGCTCGCCGACGGGTACGACGGAGTGCTGCACTTCGCGGCCAAATCGCTGGTCGGCGAGTCGATGCAGGATCCGCACAAGTACTGGCAGGGCAACGTGCTCACCTCGCTGCGGCTGTTGGAGGCCGTCCGCGAGCACGGCACGCCGCGCCTGGTGTTCTCCTCCACCGCCGCCACCTACGGCGAGCCCGACACCGTGCCGATCCCGGAGACCGCCCCGGCCCGGCCCACCAACACCTACGGCGCGACGAAGCTCGCGATCGACCACGCGATCAGCTCCTACGCCACCGCCCACGGCCTGGGCGCGGTGAGCCTGCGCTACTTCAACGTGGCGGGTGCGCACGGCGCGTTCGGCGAGCGGCACACCGTCGAGACGCATCTGATCCCGATCGTGCTGCAGGTCGCGCTGGGCCAGCGCGAGCAGGTGCAGATGTACGGCGACGACTGGCCCACCGAGGACGGCACGTGCGTCCGCGACTACATCCACGTCACCGACCTCGCCGACGCGCACCTGCTGGCGCTGGACAACGCTCGGCCCGGTGAGCACCGGATCTACAACCTGGGCAACGGGACCGGGTTCTCGGTGCAGCAGGTGATCGAGACCTGCCGCGCGGTGACCGGCCACCCGATCCCGGCCGCGGTGGCACCGCGGCGGGCCGGCGACCCGGCGACGCTGGTGGCCGCGAGCGACCGCGCTCGCGAAGAGCTTTCCTGGAAGCCGAAGCTGGCCGACCTGTCCGTGATCGTGCACGACGCCTGGGAATTCACCCGCGCTCGTCAGCAGGGCTGACCTCTCCCGGTGCCCGGCCGCCGAGCCGCCGGGCACCGGAGCGGCCTCGTGGTGGTGCATCGCGGCGCCCATCAGGACTCCTCCTGTTCGATCATCAGCTGGGCATCGGTCATCGCGTCCTTGGCCAACTCGGCCATCTCCTTCGGCGAGACGCCGGTGTCCAGCGCCCGGCGCAGCAGTCCGCCGAGCGCGTGTTCCGGCCGACCGGCCTCCACTCTTTCCAACGCCACGCTGGCCAGCGCGCCTTCGCCGCGCAGGTACGCGGAGAACGCCAGCAGGGCTGCCACCTCGGCGACCTCCGGTTCCGGCGCCTTGCGCACCAGGCTCAGCCAGAGCTGCTCGGCGGCGAGCGCGGACTCGCCCAGCGCCACCCCGAGGCAGAGATCGCGGACCCGGTGGTCGGACAACGCGAGCAGGATGCGGAGCTGGTCGTCCTCGGTCAGCGCCTCCCCCGCCGCGGTCCGGCGGATCCCGGCCAGCGCGATGGACACGTCGCGGTGCACGCCGACACCTGCAGGCTCCCGCTCCCTGTCCTCGGCCATCCCCGACAGCCGCGCCGACCAGCGGGCCAGCACCTGTTCGGATTCCGGCGCGACCAGCCTTTGCAACTCCTGACGGCTGTCGAAGGTGACCGAACCGGAGGCGGCCATCGCGGCACCGAGCGCGGTGCGCTTCGGATCCGGAATGCGCCCGCCGCACACGGGATCGTCGTAGCACCGCCACGATCCGCCGGCCTCCAGACGATCGGTCCAGAGCTCGTGCAGCACCTCGATCCCGGCCTCGCCGAGCCCGTCCCGAAGCAGTGCGATCAAGTCGCGCTGCGGGGCGTCGGCGTCTTCGTCGGGTTCGGACCGATCGAGCGGCGGATCGCCCGGCGGCCCGTGCTCGGCGGTGCCGGATCCGGTGACCACGACGATGACGCCGGTGACACCCCGCCGGATCAGCGGGCCGGTGGAGACGTATTCGACGAGCGCGCGGCGATGTTCCGGCGGCGGCAGGTCCAGCCTCAGCGTGAGACCGAACGTCGCGGTGTCCCCGGTGGTGTGCAGGCCGAGCAGCACCAGTGAATCGGCCGGGGTGAAGCCGAGCAGGTGCGGAACGGCGGCCAGCACCTCGCCGGCGTCACCGATGCGGATGCGTGCGTTGAGCGGAGTAGCGGTCATACCCAGAACATCGGTGGTGCCGGGCTAGCCGCCGCAGGGTCGGTTTTCGGATCTGTGGACGAATCGATCGCCTGTGGACAACTTCGCCGCCCACCCCGGAAAACTCACTTCCGAGTGACCGTGAACCCAGTGGTCCGCTTCACCCCATTGATCATCACGCTCAGTTCTCCCCGGCCGGGCCGCAGTCCGGTCAGCGCCCCGGTGGCCGGATCGAAGGCGGCGACCGAGCCCGGAGCCGCCTCGTCGGGTCGCCCGACGTGCACCGACCGGCCGCCTTCCCAGTCCGCGCTCACCGGATACCGCACCGGCACGACCCGATCGCCCTGCACCACGTCGGCCGTCACCGGCACCTCGGCCCCCGCCGCCACCGGTGGCACGGCCAGTTCGAGCCGATCGACGTGCGGACGGGTCTCCCACTGCACCGGACGCCGCCGATCGGACGGATCGATCCGCAGCAGGCTCCACCCGGTGAAACCGCCGTCTCCGGGGGCGGCTGCGGGCCGCTTTCCCGAGTTGCCGTTCACCTCGGACTGCACTCCGTCCGCAGTGGATGAGTGGAAGACGCCCGCGTGACCTGACACCAGCACGGCGGACTTCCCCGTCTCCCGCTCGAACCCAGCAAGCCACCGGGTGAGCAACTCGGCCTCCTTCGGATCCGAGAGCTGGGACGCCTCACCTGGCCCCGGATCGTCCGGCGGGTGGTGCAGGAACACCGAGACCGAGTGGATCCGCGGATCCTCCGACGCCTCGTCCAGCGCGGACCGCAGCATCCGGACCTGGTCGAACCCACCGCCGAGCAGCGACCCCGCCGAGGAGTCCAGCAGCACCGCCCGACTGCCCGCGACGTCGGCGACCTGGTGGGTCGCGCCGAACTCGGCGGCGAACTCGCTGAGATCACCCGGCCCGGACGCCTCGTGGTTGCCCGGCACGTAGTACCAGGGCACCCGGTCGCCCACCGCCGAATCGATCACCTGGCGAGCCAGGTCGAAATCGGCCGCGGTGCCCCGATCCACCAGATCACCGTTGATCACCAACGCGTCCGGGCGGCCGGCCACCGCTTCGCGCAGCGACCGCCGCGCCAACGCCACCAGCGGGCCGTCCGGATCGTCGGCGGTGAACTGGGCGTCGCTGACCACCGCGATCCGAGCCGCTCCCGGAGCCGGCGGCAACGTCGCGTCCTGCACCACCGAGGGGTCCCGCGGTCTCGGATTCGGCGGGACCGCCACGTCGGGTGCGACCCGCGCGGTCAGCTCGTCGAACACCAACCGCCCTGAATACTGCCGCGCCCCGTCGGGTTCGACCGCGTACAACCGTTGCCACCGCAGCGCACCGGAGGTCCCGGCGGGCAGCGGGGCCTCCACGTAGCGCCACCCCGTCCAATCCACGTTCCTCGTCAGGTCCACCGTGGTGGCGACACCGGCCGCGTCCTCGACGGTGCCGCGCAACCACGCGCCGTTGCCGTCCCCGTTCACCCACACGCCCACGCGCTGCGTTCCCGGCGGCAGCGGCAGCGCCTCATCCGCGTTGACGTAGGCGGCGCGCGTCGTGGTGCTGCCAGTGAGCGCGTAGTCCAAGGCCAGGCCGGGCGTTCCCGCGTGCCCCGGCGCCTCGCCCAACGACGTGCGCACCGATTCCGGGAAAGCGGTGGCGTTCCAGCCCGCGGGCCCGTCCAGCGGTGCCAGCGGTTCCGGCCGGGATCCGGTGGTGACGCCCAGGTGCGTGACCTGATCACCCGCTCGCGCCGTCACCGCGGAGCTCGCCGACGGCGACAGCGCCGTCACCGCGAAACCATCCCCGTCCGGCTCGATCCGCACCGCCCGCCGGTCGTACTCCAGCCGGACGTCCGCCGGTTCCACCCAGGTCGCGAAACCCTCCGCGTCATGCCCGAGCACCTGGAACCGGCCCCGCGCGCCCTCCGCGGGCAGCTCCACCCGTTCGGTGTCCGTGCTGAGCCGGACCGGTCGTCCGAGCACCGTCAGCTCCGCCGACCCCGCTGCCCCCGGCGCGCTCGCGGTGACCGTGCTCGTCCCCGGCCGCCCCGCGTGCAGGACTCCCCCGTCCACGCGGCCCCCGCCCGGCGAGACCGACCACGCCGGTTCCGCCGCCACCGGCGCCCCGCTCTCGTCGTGGCCGTGCGCGGCCAAGCGCCGGGTGAGCCCGGACAGCACCCGCGTGCCGTCGGACGGTTCGACGCGGAATCCGCGCAGCCGCCCGCTGCCCGGCGCGGTGGAGAACCCGATCCCGTTGGGCACCGGGCGCAGCTCGCCGTCCGAAGGTGAGTTGTGCACGCCCGCGGCGGCGGCACCGCGCTCCCGCGCCAGCAAAGTCGACGATCCACCCCCGTCCAGGTTGATCGCGTCGACCGCGCCCAGCGCGCGCAGCCGCTCGGCGAGCTCCCGCTCCGTCGCGCCACGGCTGTCGACCTGCCTGCCGTCGATCGTGACCAGCCACATCCGGGAACCGTCCGCGGAGAACCCCACGGCGGTGCGCGGGTGCAGCGCCACGTCGTCGACCTGCTGCACCTCTCCCCCGCGCAGCAGCACCTTGTTGCCCCCGACCGCCACGTCCGCGCCCTCCGTGCGGGGCCGGTAGCCGACGCCGACCCGATCCCCCGGTCGCAGCGAACCGAGTGCCTCGGCTCCGCCGCCGACCCCGAGCAAGCGCACCGCGCCGCCAGGAACGGGACCTTCCGCCGGGGAGGGACGCACTTGGGTCACCACGTCACCGGCCACCTCCACTTCCACCACCGGTGCACGTCCGTCCACCACCGATCCTCGAGAAGCCTCGCCCCAGTACGGCGTGTAGAGACCGATGCCGTCCGGCGCGATCGTCGGCGCGTTCAAGTCTGTGATCGGAGTGACCGTGCCGTCGGCGCGGGTCAACTCGGCCGCCAGGAACACCTGCATCAGGCGCCCGGCGGCTCGGACACCACCGACCGCGGCCACTTCGTTGTGCCCGGCTGCCGGTGCGCTGAGCAGCTCACCACCCGACATCGCCGCGCCGAGCGGCGCACCGGACTCGTCGATGTCGAAGAAGTCCCCGTTGACCCCGGCGACGGCACCGGACAGCTGCTCGGCCAGCGGAGCACGCGCCGAGGCGGCTCCCGGACTCAGGTATTCGGGCCGCAACCCGGTACCGGCCAAGTCCGCGGTGAGCACGTCGCCGCGCAGCCAGCCTTCCGGTTCGTAGCGGTCGAACTCGGTCAACGTGAGGCCCGGGGCGAGCATCGAGGTCTCCCGCGAGATCTCGAATCCGTCCGCGACCGACGCCCGGTTCTCCTCGGGACGGACGCTGACCGGTCCCTGTTCGGCGGCCGAAGCCGCGGGGACGTCCTCCACCGGCGGCGGCCCGAGCGGTGCGGTCATCCCCGCGGGTGCGGTCACCACACCCGCCAGCACCGCCCCGGACACCACCACGACAAGACCGCGCGACCGCATGAACCCTCCCCGAGTACGCCGGAGCACCAGCAGATCGCACCTGTGCTGCCGGACGCGAGCGCCGAACTGAACAACACTCGAACAGCCCATGCCGATCGATCGGCTCCGGCGGCGAGCCGAGATCGCCGGGGGCGTCGGTACAGTCGAAGCACCACTTCCCCGCGAAGGAGTCAGGTCATGCGCAGCGTTCCGCCCGCTCTGCTCTCGCCCGCGGGACTGGTCGCCGGTTTCGCCGTCACCAGGCTGCAACGACACCGCTCCTGGAGCGGACTGGTCGCGGGGGCGGGCGGCCTCGCCGCGATGGAGAGCTGCCGACGGCGCAGCGGCGGTGGCCGGGCCCTCGTGCTCGGAGCCGCGTACGCCGGCGCGCTCGCCGGATCACACCCGCTGGCGCGGCGAATCGGCGCGTGGCCCGCGGTGTTCACCGCGGCCGGCGGCGTCGCAGTGGCCGCGCGAGTGCTCGCTCAGGGCGGTACCGCTCCCACCGGCTGAACGGGAACGTCCACCGCGATGATCTGCGGCTCCAGCGCAGGAGGGGCGACCGACCGGCGCGTACGCCCTGCGTGGCGCCTCATTAGGCTGTCTCGGTGGCTTTCCACGATTTCACGGTGAAGGGACTCCGGTGACCGCTCAAGCCTCGACCATCGAAGAGCTGACCGCCCAGCGCGATCGCGCCCGCCAGGACCACGCGGCGCTGGCCGCGCGCGAGCTGAAACTGGACCTCACCAGGGGCAAGCCGTCGCCGCAGCAGCTCGACCTGTCCGGTGGCCTGCTGGAATCACCGGAAGCCGCGGTGTCCGCTGATGGCACCGACCTGCGCAACTACGGCGGCCTGCAGGGCCTGCCCGAGCTGCGGGCGATCTTCAGCGACACGTTGCAGGTGCCGGTGGAGCAGTTGCTGGCGGCGGGGAACTCCAGCCTGGAACTGATGCACGACGCCCTCGTCTTCGCGCTGCTCGGCACGCTCCCCGGCGGACAGCGCCGCTGGGTGGACGAGCCGCAGATCGCGTTCCTGTGCCCCGTTCCCGGCTACGACCGGCACTTCGCGCTGTGCGAGCGGCTGGGCATCGAGATGATCCCGGTGCCGATGACCTCGGACGGCCCGGACATGGACGTCGTGGAACGGCTCGCCGCCGAAGATCCTCGGGTGAAGGGCATCTGGTGCGTGCCCAAGTACAGCAACCCGGACGGCGCCGTCTACTCCGAGGACACGGTGCGCCGATTGGCCGCCATGCCCACGGCCGCACCCGACTTCCGGATCTTCTGGGACAACGCGTACGCGGTGCACCACCTCGGCGATGAGCCGGCCGCGATCGCGGACCTGCTCGGGCTCTGCTCCGAGCACGGCAACTCGGACCGGGCGTTCGTGTTCGGTTCCACCTCGAAGATCACGTTCGCGGGCAGCGGGGTCGCCTTCTTCGGCTCCTCCCCGGCGAACGTCCAGTGGTGGCTGGGCTGCACCGCCAAGCGCAGCATCGGTCCCGACAAGATCAACCAGCTGCGGCACGTGCGGTTCCTCCGCGATGCGGACGGCCTGCGCGAGCACATGCGGCAGCACGCGGCGGTGATCCGGCCCAAGTTCGAAGCGGTCGACAAGATCCTCAACGCCGAGCTGGGCGGGACCGGGCTCGCCGAGTGGACCCGCCCGGAGGGCGGCTACTTCATCACGGTGCGGGTGCCCGCGGGCTGCGCCCGCGCGGTGGTCGCCAAGGCGAAGGAGGCCGGCATCGCCCTCACCCCGGCGGGCGCGACCCACCCCGGGGGTGACGACCCGCTCGACCAGGTGATCCGCATCGCGCCGACCTACCCTGAGCAGTCGGAGCTCGAGGTGGCCATCGCCGGGTTCGCGACCTGCGTGCGGCTCGTCGGAACCGAGAAGCTGCTGGCCGAGCACCCGGGCTGAACCGGAGAAGGACGACACGGGCGCGGGGGCCGATCATCTGATCGGCCCCCGCTTTCAGCATCGGCGCGGCACGCGGACAAGACGCGCGCAGCCGGTCACAACAGCGGCGGGTGGCCCGGCATCAAGCCGGACCACCCGCCGCAGTGCTACTTCAGTTCAACTCGCGGAACGATCGGTGTTGCGCCGAACGCTCGTGCGCTCGATCAGCTGCAACCCGAGGTGGAACCGCAGCCCTCGCAGAGGTAGCAGGAACCGGACGGGCGCATCTTCGTGCCGCAGGTCATGCACAGCGGCGCGTCGGCGGCCTTGCCCAACCTCAGCTCCAACAGCTCCGTGGAGCTGCCCGCGCCGCGGTCGTCCTCATCACGGCGCGAATCCGACACCGAGGACTCCACGGTGGATCGCATGGTGTCCAGGTCGACCTCGCCGCCGCTCCCCGAGCCCGAGCCGTAGTCCGCGGTCTGGGCGGTGCGCTCGTCGGAGGTGAAAATGCCCAGCTGCGCGCGCTTCTCGTAGGGCAGGTAATCCAGGGCCAGCCTGCGGAACAGGTAGTCCAGGACGCTTCCCGCCATCCGCACGTCCGGGTCGTCGGTCATGCCGGCAGGCTCGAAGCGCAGGTTCTGGAACTTCGAGACGTAGAACTCCAGCGGGATGCCGTACTGCAGGCCCACCGAGATCGACATCGAGAAGGCGTCCATCACGCCCGCCAGCGTCGAGCCCTGCTTGCCCAGCTTCACGAAGATCTCGCCCAAGCCGTCGTCCGGGTACGAACCGGCGTGCAGGTACCCCTCGGCACCGCCCACGGTGAACGAGACCGTCTGACTCGGCCGCTTCTTCGGCAGCCGCTTGCGGACCGGGCGGTACTCGATCTGCTTCTCGACCTCCTTCTCGGAGGAGGCCTTGTCGCCCTTGCCCGCCGACAGCGGCTGGCCGACCTTGCAGTTGTCCCGGTAGATGGCCAGCGCCTTGAGGCCCAGCCGCCAACCCTCGAAGTAGATCTCCTCGACGTCGGCGACCGATGCCGCCTCCGGCATGTTCACCGTCTTCGAGATGGCACCGGACAGGAACGGCTGCACCGCGGCCATCATCCGCACGTGGCCCATCGGAGCGATCGAGCGCTCGCCCATCGCGCAGTCGAACACCTCGTAGTGCTCGGGGCGCAGCCCGGGGGCGTCCACGACGTGGCCGTGCTCGGCGATGTACTCGACGATCGCCTCGATCTGCTCTTCCTGGTAGCCCAGCGCCTTGAGCGCCCGCGGCACCGTCTGGTTGACGATCTGCATCGAGCCGCCGCCGACCAGCTTCTTGAACTTCACCAGCGCGAGGTCGGGCTCGACCCCGGTGGTGTCGCAGTCCATCATCAGGCCGATCGTGCCGGTCGGGGCCAGCAGCGACGCCTGCGCGTTGCGCCACCCGTTGCGGGCACCGATCTCCAGACCGTCCTGCCAGACCTTGGTCGCCAGCTTGTGCACCGCCACGTCGTTGCGGTGGTACGTGCGGACCAGGTCGTTGGCCGCGGCGTGCTTGCGCATCACCCGCTGGTGGGCGTCCGCGTTGCGGGCGTAGCCCTCGTACGGGCCGACCGCGCCGGCGAGCTCCGCCGACCGCTTGTAGGCCGTGCCCGTCATCAGCGAGGTGATCGCCGCCGACAGTGCCCGGCCGCCGTCGGAGTCGTAGGCGTGCCCGGTGGCCATCAGCAGCGCGCCCAGGTTCGCGTACCCGATGCCGAGCTGGCGGTACTTGCGGGTCGTCTCGCCGATGGCCTCGGTCGGGAAGTCCGCGAAGCTGATCGAGATGTCCATCGCGGTGATGACGAGCTCGACGGCCTTCTCGAACAGTTCCGCGTCGAACGTCAGGTCCGAGCGCAGGAACTTCATCAGGTTCAACGAAGCCAGGTTGCAGCTGGAGTTGTCCAGGTGCATGTACTCCGAGCACGGGTTCGAGGCCGAGATCCGGCCGCTCTCCGGCGCGGTGTGCCAGTCGTTGATCGTGCCGTCGTACTGGATGCCGGGGTCGGCGCTGTCCCAGGCCGCCTTGGCCATCTTCCGGAACACGTCGCGGGCCTGGACCGTCTCGACCACGGAGCCGTCGGTGCGAGCGCGCAGGCCGAACCGGCCGCCGCTCTCCACGGCCCGCATGAACTCGTCGTTCACGCGGATCGAGTTGTTCGCGTTCTGGTACTGCACGGAGGCCATGTCCGCGCCGCCCAGGTCCACGTCGAACCCGGCGTCGCGCAGCGCGCGGATCTTGCGCTCTTCCTTGGACTTGGTCTCGATGAACTCCTCGACGTCCGGGTGGTCCACGTCGAGGATGACCATCTTCGCGGCCCGGCGGGTCGCGCCGCCGGACTTGATGGTGCCCGCGGAGGCGTCGGCGCCGCGCATGAACGAGACGGGTCCCGAAGCGGTGCCGCCGGAGGACAGCAGCTCCTTGGAGGAACGGATCCGGGACAGGTTCAGGCCCGCGCCGGAACCGCCCTTGAAGATCAGGCCCTCTTCCTTGTACCAGTCGAGGATCGACTCCATCGTGTCGTCGACGGAGAGGATGAAGCATGCGGAGACCTGCTGCCGCGAGCTGGTGCCGACGTTGAACCACACCGGCGAGTTGAAGCTGAACACCTGGTGCAGCAGCATCCAGGTCAGCTCGTGCTCGAAGATCTCGGCGTCCGCGTCGGAGGCGAAGTAGTCGTGCTCGACGCCCGCGCCCACGTAGGTCTTCACGACCCGGTCGATCAGCTGCCGCAGGCTGCTCTCACGCTGCGCAGTGCCCTGGGCTCCGCGGAAGTACTTGCTGGTCACGATGTTGACCGCGTTCAGCGACCAGGAGTCGGGGAACTCGACTCCGCGCTGCTCGAAGTTGACCGAACCGTCTCGCCAGTTGGTCATCACAACGTCCCTGCGCTCCCACGACACCTCGTCGTAGGGGTGCACCCCC
The DNA here is from genome assembly GCF_026241095.1 of Saccharopolyspora sp. NFXS83. Classification (GTDB taxonomy): domain Bacteria; phylum Actinomycetota; class Actinomycetes; order Mycobacteriales; family Pseudonocardiaceae; genus Saccharopolyspora_C. The sequence goes on from NZ_JAPFGB010000008.1 coordinate 218,538, forward strand.
TCGGTGGTGTAGACGCGCTGCACCCGGATGCCCTTGGTACGAGCACCTGAATCCGGCTCCCCCGCGGCGCCGGCCGGGCTGCCCACGGTCTCTGTCATGACCTGTCCCTCTTCCCTGTTGCTCGCTCGTGCATTCCCGCCACCGTCCGGGCTCCCCGTCCGGTTCGGTCGCATCCCACCCACGTTCGCCGACCCGCGCCTCGCGTGCCGCCGCTTCGACCTAGCCACCGGCGTTCTCCTCGGCCGCACGGGCGACGCCGCCCGCCGCGTCCCGGAGGTCCGCGATCTCCTTCTCGAAGTCCTCGACGGAGGAGAAGGCCCGATACACGCTGGCGAACCGCAGGTAAGCGACCTCGTCCAGTTCGCGCAGCGGCCCCAGGATCGCGAGTCCGACCTCGTGGCTGGACAACTCCGACACGCCTCGGGAACGGACCGCGTCCTCGACGCGGTGCGCGAGCTGCTGCAGCGCGTCCTCCTCCACGGGACGACCCTGGCAGGCGCGCCGCACTCCCCGGACCACCTTCTCCCGGCTGAACGCCTCGGTGACGCCGGAACGCTTGACGACCGACAGCACGAGCTCTTCCACCGTCGTGAACCGGCGACCGCAGGCCGAACATGATCGCCTGCGCCGGATCGCCTGGCCTTCCTCGACCTCGCGCGAGTCGACCACTCGCGAATCGTCGCCTCGGCAGAACGGGCACCGCATCGCACTCACCCCCTTCCCGGCGTCGTCGTCACCCACACCATCGCGGCAGCCGGTCGCGCTCACGGTCCGTGGACGCGTGAATACTCCGTGATCCCAACCTGTGGAGTAACTACACCGGCGTAACTACTAGATGTTGTGGTCGACTTTAATCCGCCGCAGATCGGGAAGCAAACCGGCCCACCCCTCCCCGCCCGGTCGAGTGACATCGAACCGAGCGACCTGCGGAAGCCGCAGCCGACACCCCGACAGGCGGGCGAGCCGACGCCCCCGGGCGTCAGCCGCGCTGCGCGGGAACGATCAACGTGCGACCTAACCCGACCCCGTCGACACCGAGGCGGTTGAGCTCCACGATCCGGCCGACCACCGCGCGCTGGTCACTGTCCGGAGCGAAACGAGCCGCCACCGACCACAGCGTGTCGCCGTCCGCGACGCGCGCGACCGCCGTAGCATCCGGCACTGGCCGCGCTCCCGAATCCAGCGCGAGCATGCCGAACAGAAGGACACCCACGAATGCGCAGGCGCCCACCGCGACGAGCCAGGCGCATTCGCGGGCGGCGGCGAACCACCCCGCCCGCGTCGACGCCACCCCCGGAGCGGGCCGTGCGACCCTCCGCGGCCACGGTTCGGCCGCGGCGACTCCACGCGGCGCGGAGAGCCCACCCGCCGGAACCGCCGGTGATCCCATTCTCGCAGCGCCGGATCGCGACCGGGTCGCCGCACCGGACATCGCCACCATGAGCACCTCCAGCATCAGGGCCTAGGGTCGGCCCGCAGATCGATGTATCAAGATCGAAAAGATGTTCGATCGAACCTGCGTGCGATTGTGTACCAGCAGTGCCCGAATGCGCCAGAGTCTGGCCGAAATTAACTCGAACAGGTGTTTGATCTTCCACTTCGCCCCGTCTACTGTGGAAATCGGAGTCACGAGCAGTCCCGTTCACGAGGACAGGAGGCAGTGGTGGTCAGCAATACGACCGAATCGATCAACGACGAACTCGGCGGCACGTCCGACGGCGCCGGATCGACGAACGGTTCTCGCGGCGCGGAGGCGATCGTGACCGACGTCCGAGGTGGCACAGCAGCGGAGCCGACCGCGCCCACCTCGTCGGTCCCCGAACAGCCGGGCACCGGCGAACTCAGCGACCGGCAGCTCAAGGTGCTCGAGTCGATCCGCAGCTGGATGCGGGAGCACGGCTACCCGCCGAGCGTGCGCGAGATCGGCGACGCGGTGGGCCTCACGTCCACCTCGTCTGTCGCCTACCAGCTGCGCGTGCTGGAGCGGAAGGGCTTCCTGCGGCGTGATCCGCACCGTCCGCGCACGGTGGGCGTGCTGGTCGCCGATTCCGAGCAGTCCGAGCTCGCCGGCCGCCCGAAGCCCGCGTACGTCCCAGTGGTGGGCCGGATCGCCGCCGGTGGACCGATCCTGGCCGAGGAATCGGTGGAGGACGTCTTCCCGCTGCCGAAGGAGATCGTCGGCGAGGGGTCGCTGTTCCTGCTCCAGGTCGTCGGCGACTCGATGACCGACCTGGCCATCACCGACGGCGACTGGGTCGCGGTGCGCCAGCAGCCGGACGCGGACAACGGCGACGTCGTGGCGGCGATGATCGACGGCGAGGCGACCGTCAAGACGTTCAAGCGCACCGAGGACCACGTGTGGCTCGTTCCGCACAACGAGGCGTACCAGCCCATCCTCGGCGACGACGCGACGATTCTGGGCAAGGTAGTAGCAGTCCTGCGCCGCCTCTGAGGGACTTCCCGAAAGGGATGATGTGCGTAGTGGTCGGGTGGCGGCACCTCAGTGTTCTTCTCGCTGCGGGATCAATTTCGCGAGTGGCTCCGCCACACACGAAATCGCTGTCCCTCGCGAGAAGAATGCTGAGAACCCGCTGCAGTGCCGGTTGCGAGAGTGGCCGCCGTCCAGCGGCTTCGCCGCTGCCGGGATATCGATCATTGGTGCGCAGGTTGCTCGCGCTGTCAGCGGCGGCGCATTCGTGCAAGGAAGTACAGCAGGAGGGCCGCGAGGCCGCCGGCGACGACGAGCGCGGGTGCGGTGGAGAACGCGTCGCTGCTCGATCCCGGCTCGGCGGTGCCGTCCTCGTCGGGGCGTTCCGAGTACGTGCGGTCGGCGCCCGGGGCCGGTGGGGCATCGGGCTCTGCGGGGGCGAGCAGTGCTGCCGCGGCGGGCAGGGCGAACACCGGTTGCAGCCCCTCGGAAGTTGTCAGCAACGTGCCGTCCGGCTCCCAGGCGATCGCCTCTCCTTGCGGCTCGGGTGGCAACCTGATCGGCGCCGGAGGGCGTTGCAGGGCCGCCGCGACGTCCCCGTCGGGAGCGTGGAACAGGTACGCCTCGGTGTAGGTCCGCAACGCGATCATGGTTCCGTCCGGGCTCACCGACCCACCGGTAACCAGCCGGGTGCCGATTCCCTTGATCGGGCCGTCCGGCGAATCCGTGGAGGGCAGCGCGACCGAGCCGACCCGTTCCCACGGCACCGTCGCGTCCGCCGCTAGCGGAGCGGCCGGACGGTAGACGAACGCCACGCCGAACGGTTCCTTGGTGACCACGTGCGGGGTGCCCTCCCGGTCGAGCAGGATCGCCTCCGCGTCGTGCGGACCGTCCGGATAGCTGAGCCGGTACAGCGTCGAGTCGCCGTTCTCGGTCAACCTGTGCAGCGCCACGGTGCTCCGTTCGCGCCGGTTGTCGCCGGTATCGGCCAGCCACACCGCGCCGTCCGGCGCCAAGGCGAGGTCCTCGACGTCGTACGGGTCGGCCTCGGAGGTCCACACGTCCCGCACCGAACAATCACCACGATCGAGCAAGGTGACCCGGATCGAGCTGCCGCCGTCGTCGACCGCGTACCAGTACCGGCCGTCGGAAGCCAAGCCCGACAACTCCGTCAGGTCCGGGTCGCTGATCCGGCACCGCTGCTCGGGCACCGCAACGCCCTGAGCGGCGGCCACACCCGTCGTGACGCTCACCAACGCGAGAACGGAGACGAACGCGCACGACCGCCGCCACCGCCGACGACCAGTGCTCACCGGCGCGGTCACCGCACGAGGACGACGACGGCCCGAACCTTCCCGGCCCTGCTCATCCGACTCCTACGAACGGGCGCAGCGCCCCAGCCAGATCGGAACGCACCTTCGCCCGCAACCGGGTCCCCTCGGCGGTGTGTTCCTCGGCCACGAGCTCACCTTCGGCGTGCACGCGGGCCACCAGTTCGCCGCGGGTGTAGGGCACCAGCGCGTCGATCAGCACATCCGGCCTGGGCAGCCGCTCGGCGATGAGCTCGCGGAGGTGGGCGATGCCCTCACCGCTGTGCGACGAGACGAAGACCGCGCCCGGCAGCAACTGGCGCAGCTCCACGATGCGGGTGGGGTCGACCTGGTCGACCTTGTTCACCACGAGCAGCTCCTCCGGCACCGGGGCGCCGTGCTCCGCGGCGATGTCGGCGACGACCGTGCGCACCGCGGAGACCTGCTCGTGCGGTTGCGGCTCGGAACCGTCCACCACGTGCACCAGCAGATCGGCGGCGGTGACCTCTTCCAGCGTCGAGCGGAACGCCTCCACCAGCTGGTGCGGCAGGTGCCGGACGAAGCCGACCGTGTCGGTCAGCGTGTGCGGCCTGCCGTCCGGCGTCTCGGCTCGACGCGTCGTCGGATCCAGAGTCGCGAACAGCGCGTCCTCGACCAGCACACCGGCCCCGGTCAAAGCGTTGAGCAGGCTGGACTTGCCTGCGTTCGTGTAACCCGCGATGGCCACACCGGGCACGTGCTGCGCTTCGCGCCGACCGCGCTTGGTGCTGCGGACGGTGCTCATGGCCTTGAGCTCCTTGCGGAGCTTGCTGATCCGCTTGTGGATCAACCGGCGGTCGGTCTCCAGCTTCGTCTCACCGGGACCACGGGTACCGACACCACCGGTGGCGCCGCCGGCTCGCCCGCCTGCCTGCCGGGACATCGCCTCGCCCCAACCGCGCAGCCGCGGCAGGAAGTACTGCAGCTGAGCCAGCTCGACCTGGGCCTTGCCCTCCTTGGAGCTGGCGTGCTGGGCGAAGATGTCCAAGATCAGCGCGGTCCGGTCGATGACCTTGACCTTGAGCTTGTCCTCCAGCTGGCGCAGCTGACCGGCGGACAGTTCGCCGTCGCAGATGACGGTGTCCGCACCGGTGGAGATCACGACGTCGCGCAGTTCCTTGACCTTGCCGGAGCCCACGTAGGTGGCGGGATCCGGCCGCGGCCTGCGCTGCACCAACCCGTCGAGCACCTCGGAACCCGCGGTCTCGGCGAGCCGGGCGAGCTCGGCCAGCGACGTCTCGGCGTGCGCAGCGTCGCCCTCGGTCCAGACGCCCACCAGCACCACGCGCTCCAGGCGCAGGCGTCGGTATTCGACCTCGGTGATGTCCGCGAGCTCGGTGGACAGCCCGGCGACGCGGCGCAGCGAGGCGCGCTCTTCGAGTGCCATCTCCCCCGCGGACGGGTCCGGGAGATCGGAATCGGGCAGGAAGTCGAGGTCGCCGTCGCCGAACGGGGCTTCCCCGTCCAGGTGGATGCCTTCGTCGGCTTCGGCTGCCGTGGGGGCACCGGCCGGGGTGCCTGCCTCATGTGACCACAGTGCGGAATTCTTCATATCGACACCATTGTCCCACGGCACGCGAGCGGTTTTCATCCTTCGACCGGTGTGACCGCCGCCCGCGGCGGGTCAGCCGCCCTCGACCTGCCGCCACCACCCGGCGTCGAGCCTGCCGCCGCCGACCAGCACCGCCGGCCCGGTGAGCAGCGTCGTCGTCTCGGTCACGTCGACCTGCACGGTGCCGCCGGGGATGTCGACGACCCGGCGACCGGTGCTTTCACCGTCAGCGCGCAGCGCCGCGACGGCGGCGGCGACGGTGCCGGTGCCGCAGGAGCGGGTTTCGCCGACACCGCGTTCGTGCACGCGCATCCGCACCCGCTGCGGCCCCGCAGGGCGCACGAACTCCACGTTGACGCCGTTCGGGAACAGCCCGCCGTCGTGTTCGGGGGCCTCGGCGAGGTCGAGCGCGTCGAGGTCCGCGTCGGTGACGCACGCCAGGTGCGGATTGCCCAGGTCCACCGCGACCCCGGCGAACTCCCGGCCGCCGTGCGTCGCCGCGGAGTCGCCGAAGATCCGCGCCGCGCCCATGTCGACGGTGCTGCCGCCGTCCGGGTGGGTGCGGACCGAGCGGATCCCGGCCCGGGTGCCGACGGGGAACTCGGGCTGCGCGACCAGGCCCGATTCGACGAGGTAGCGGGCGAACACCCGGACGCCGTTCCCGCACATCTCGGCGAGCGACCCGTCCGCGTTGCGGTAGTCCATGAACCACACGTCCGGGGCGACGTCGCCGGGAGCGTCGGGCACCGCGCCCGCGGGAACGACGCGCAGCACGCCATCGGCGCCGAGGCCGCGCTGGCGGTCGCACAGCGCGCGCACGTGGGAATCGGTGAGCTTCAGCTCGCCGTCCGGGTCGGGCAGCACGATGAAGTCGTTCTGCGTGCCGTGGCCCTTGGTGAACTCAGGTCCTTCGGAAAACCGCACGTGACGAGTCTACGTGCGCACCAGCTGGTGGATTCCGGGCCTCGCCGCCGCGGGCTCGAACCAGTGGATGCGGTCGTCGCGGCGGAACCAGGAGCGTTGCTTGCGCACGAAGCGCCTGGTCAGGCGAGCCGTCTCGGTGGCGGCGACGGCCATGTCGCCGGATCCGTCGAGTTCGGCCAGGACCTGCTGGTAGCCCAGCGCCCGGGATGCCGTCCGGCCGTGCCGCAGGCCGTGGTCGGCCAGCTCGCGCACCTCGGCGGCCAATCCGGTGTCGAACATCCAGGTGACCCGCCGATCGACCCGGTCGTCGAGCTCCGCGACCGGGCGGTCCAAGCCGATCAGCACCGTGTCGTAGCGGGGCGGGCCCGGCACGGGCAGGTTCGCCGAGAACGGCTGTCCGGTGATCTCGATGACCTCCAGCGCCCGCACCAGGCGCCGCCCGTTCGACGGAAGGATCGCCGCCGCCGCGGACGGGTCCAGTTCGGCGAGGCGGTGGTGCAGCGCCTCCGCGCCGCAGGTCCGCAGTTCTTCCTCCCAGCGGGCCCGCACGTCCGGGTCGGTGCCGGGGAACCGCAGGTCGTCGAGCACCGCCTGCACGTACAGGCCGCTGCCACCGACGAGCACCGGGGTGCGTCCGCGCGCCAGCACGTCCTCGACGACGGCACGCGCTTCCCGCTGGTAGGCGGCGACGGAGGCCGCCTCGGTCACGTCGAGCACGTCCAGCAGGTGGTGCGGGACACCGCGGCGCTCCGCCTCGGTGAGCTTGGCGGTGCCGAGGTCCATGCCGCGGTAGAGCTGCATGGCGTCGGCGTTGACCACCTCCCCGCCGAGCTCGATCGCGACCTCGACGGCGAGATCCGACTTGCCGGTGGCGGTGGGCCCGACGATCGCCACCGGTCGAGCTGTGGATGCGGCGGACACGGTGGCGACTGTAAGGCCTGTCCCCCGATCGATTCACCCAGGGCCGACGCCAGGTCGGGCGGCGGAGCAGCGATCCCCGGCGCAGGCCGGTCGAAGCGGCCCCTAAGCGGCTCTGGACCACACGCCGACGTGGTACGTGATGCCCAGCGGGGTGTCCGAGTACAGCGGCTCCGCCTGCCACGTGCCGGTCGCGGCGACGCCCGCGGCGACCTGCCACGCGGCCCGGCTGTGCACGCCGAGCTCGTCGCACACCTGCGGGTCCAGTCCGAGCAGCGCGGGGCCGTCCGCGTCGCGCAGCGCGTCGCGCAGGACGTCGTCGAGCCCCGCCGCCCGCGGATCGGGGAGGTGCGGTGATCGTTCGTCCCGGCGGCTGCCGCCTTCGGCGAGCACCAGCAGCCCGGTCTCCGGGCCGTCGGCGTCGAGCCGCGCACCGAGCTCGGCGGCCTGACGAGCCGGGGTGTCCGGTGCCAGCAGCCGCACCGTCACCGACCGCGCACCGGCCTGCGTGCGCAGGAAACCGGCGATCAGGGCGGGCAGCGGCAGGTCCGGGTCGGGCGGTGTGGACTGCTCCGCTCGATCCCGCAGCGCCACCGGGACGTCGACGCCGTAGCCGGCGAACGTGCCCGTGGTGTCCGGTCGCAGGACGGCCGGTCCGGAACGATCTACACCGACGGCCACCCATTCGGTTGCGGCTTCCGTCAAACTGGTGGTGGCGCGCAGGCATGCGCTCCGCACGGGCTCGATCAGCGAAGTCGACCGCACGGTCAGTTCGGGGACGAGCAACGGCGGGTAAGGCACCACGGCGATGCGGGTGATCACACCCGTGCACGGTAAAGGTCATGGTCAGCGGTGAGCGGAGCAGGGACCCGAACAGGGCGCGCGACGGGTGGTCGCAGGACCTGCCCGCACCTGCGCTCGCGACCGCGCGGACCGCGCAGTGGTACCGCCGGAATTCCGGAGCCGGGGGCGACCTGTTTGAATGCGCCAGCGGAGATCGGACTCACCATGCGAGTCCGGATCGCCGCGCACCGGCCCCGCACGCGCGGGGCGCCCGTGCCCGGCACGGGCACCGAAGCGGGTACCCGAGGAGGATTCCGGTCATGACGCACCAGGACACGACCCCCGAGAGCACTGCGGGCGCCACGCCCGACGCGGCTGCGGCCGTCACCGGGACCGGGTCCACCTCGACAGCGCCCACGGTCCCGGCGGCTTCGGCGAATCCGGACCGGTGGGGTCGGGTGGACGAAACAGGCACCGTGTGGGTGCGCACGGTCGACGGCGAACGCGCCGTGGGTTCCTGGCAGGCCGGTGAGCCGTCGGATGGCTTGGCGCACTTCGCCCGCAAGTTCGACGACGTGCGCACCGAGGCCGAGCTGCTCGAGAAGCGGCTCAGCAGCCGTTCCGGTGACGCGAAGCAGTCGCTGACCAGCGCCCAGCACCTGCGCGACGGACTTCCGGAAGCCGCCGTCGTCGGTGACCTGGAGGCGTTGGGCGCCTTGGTGGAGCACCTCGTGCAGCACGCCGAGAAGGCGGTCGAGGAGGCGAAGGCGCACAAGGAGCAGGCCCGCACGGACGCGGTGGCCCGCAAGGAGGCGCTCGCCGCCGAGGCCGAGCAGATCGCGGCGGAGGCGACGCACTGGAAGTCCGCCGGGGACCGGCTGCGCGGGATCCTCGACGAGTGGAAGTCGGTGCGCGGCGTGGACCGCAAGACCGACGAGCAGCTGTGGCGGCGGTTCTCCAAGGCTCGCGACGCGTTCAACCGCAGGCGCGGATCGCACTTCGCCGACCTCGACCGCCAGCGCGCGGCGTCGAAGGTCCGCAAGCAGGAACTGGTCGACGAGGCCGAATCGCTCACCGAGTCGACCGACTGGGGCGCGACGGCCACGCGCTACAAGGACCTGATGGCGGAGTGGAAGGCCAGTGGCCGCGCTCCGAAGGACAGCGACGACGCGCTGTGGCAGCGGTTCCGCTCCGCGCAGGACGCGTTCTTCGCCCGCCGCTCGGCGGCGTTCTCGGAACGCGACGCGGAGTTCGCGGAGAACGCCAAGCTGAAGGAGGCGCTGCTCACCGAGGCCGAGACGATCGACCCCGGTGCGGGCCTGGCCGCCGCGCAGGCGCACCTGCAGCGGATCCAGCAGCGCTGGGACGAGATCGGCAAGGTGCCCCGGGAGCGGATGCGCGAGCTCGAAGGCCGGTTGCGCACGGTCGCCGACCGGGTGCGGTCGGCGTCGGACGCGCAGTGGCGGCGCACCGACCCGGAGGCGCAGGCGCGGGTCGACCAGTTCCGCGAACGGGTGGAGCAGTTCGAGGCGCAGGCCGAGAAAGCTCGCGTGGCGGGCGATGAGAAGCGCGCCAAGAAGGCCGACGAGCAGGCCGGCCAGTGGCGCGTGTGGCTCTCCGCCGCGGAGCAGGCCCTTGCCGACCGCTGATCGATCCGCGGTGGGCGCCGATCGGCGCCCACCGCTCGGGGCCGCCCCGGAAACCTCACGACCTGTTCTTGCCCGCGAGCGACCGCGCTACGTGCCAACGGGTTCGTTGTTCGGTCAGAGGCGAAGCCGCTGGGCACCGGAGCAATCGGCATGGCAGTGGGTTCGCGGCGTTCTTCTCGCCGCGTAGAACGCCGCGGTTCCGCCGACCCCGTCCCCTGCGCGAAATCAGAACCTCAAGGCCGGGTCAGCACCACGCGGATCCATTGCACGGCCAGCACCACCATGCACAGCGCGGCGAGCACCAAACCCCACGAGGGGCCGCCCGAGGGCACGGTCTGGCGCGACCAGATCGCGATCATGCCTTCGAAGGACACGATGATGGCCGCCATCCCGGCCACCCACGCGATCGCCCAGCGGCGGGTGATGAGCGCCAGCGCACCGATCAGCACGCCGACGATGGTGGCGTTGAGCGCGAACAACCTGGGCAGCAGGCCGACGTCCAGAGCCGGGTCCGCTTGCCCGAGCAGGATCTCCAGGCCGGTCGAGTCCCCGATCCACGGCAGCAGCGAGCTGACGATCAGGACCAGGATGACGGCCGCGATGGTGACGGCCTTGCTACCGGGGTCGATGCGCCGGAGCAGGTCGCGTTCGGCCTGGGAGAGGCTCCGCCGGTCGGCGCGGTCCTGGTCGGTTCCGCTCGTGTCCGATGGTTCCGTGCGCTGCACGTCGGTCCCTTCCTGAGCGTCGAGGTCCGGGCGATCCGAGTCGCCGGGTTCCGCCGGTTCTTCCGGCTCGGGACGGGATCGCCGCTCGTCGTCGCTCAACAGCCACATCCTTGGTCGGTCGCGGGCGGCGCCGCCGGGGCGCCGAAGGTGGGCAGCCCCAGGCTGGTCCCGGAGGTCTTGGGCTTGCGCCCCTCCTCCCACCGGTCGCCGGCCTTGGTGCGCCGGTGCGCGGTGAGTTCACCGTCCGCGACGAGGTGGTGCGGGGCCGCCCTGGTGATGCTGGTGTGCACGATGTCGCCGGGCCGGATCTCGCGGTCGATGGCGCCGCCGGGGTGGAAGTGCACGAGCCGCCCGTCGCGGGCCCGCCCGGAGAGCCTGCGGGTCTCGACGTCCTTGCGGCCTTCGCCTTCGGCGACGAGCAGTTCGACGTCGTGGCCGACGAGACCCTTGTTGAGCTCCCAGGACATCTCGTTCTGCACCGCGACGAGCCGTTCGTAGCGCTGCTGCACGACTTCCTTGGGCAGCTGGTCGGGCAGCTCGGCGGCGGGGGTGCCGGGGCGCTTGGAGTACTGGAAGGTGAACGCCGTGCTGAACCGCGCCTGGCGGACGACGTCGAGGGTCGCTTCGAAGTCCTCTTCGGTCTCGCCGGGGAAACCGACGATGAGGTCGGTGGTGATCGACGCGTCCGGCATCGCCTCGCGCACCTCACGCAGGATGTTCAGGTAGCGGTCCGAGCGGTAGGACCGGCGCATCGCCTTGAGCACCCGGTCGGAACCGGATTGCAGCGGCATGTGCAGCTGGTGGCAGACGTTGGGCGTCGCGGCCATCGCCTCGATCACGTCGTCGGTGAAGTCGCGCGGGTGCGGCGAGGTGAAGCGCACGCGTTCGAGGCCGTCGATCTCACCGCAGGAGCGCAGCAGCTTGCCGAACGCGAGCCGGTCGCCGAACTCGACGCCGTAGGCGTTGACGTTCTGGCCGAGCAGCGTCACCTCGAGCACGCCCTCGTCGGCCAGCGCCTGCACCTCGGCGAGCACGTCCCCGGGCCTGCGGTCCTTCTCCTTGCCGCGCAGCGCGGGCACGATGCAGAACGTGCAGGTGTTGTTGCACCCCACCGAGACCGACACCCAGCCGGAGTAGGCCGATTCGCGCCGGGCGGGCAGCGTGGACGGGAACGTCTCCAGCGATTCGAGGATCTCGACCTCGGCCTCGTCGTTGTGCCGGGCGCGTTCGAGCAGCGTGGGCAGCGAACCGAGGTTGTGGGTGCCGAACACGACGTCGACCCAGGGCGCGCGGCGGACGATCTCACTGCGGTCCTTCTGCGCGAGGCAACCGCCGACGGCGATCTGCATGCCGGGGTGTTCCTGCTTCGCGGGGCGGAGCCTGCCGAGGTTGCCGTAGAGCCGGTTGTCGGCGTTCTCCCGGACCGCGCAGGTGTTGAACACGACGACGTCGGGGTCGTGGTCCTTCGCGGCGCGCACGTAACCGGCGTCTTCCAGCATTCCGGACAGCCGCTCGGAATCGTGCACGTTCATCTGGCATCCGTACGTGCGGATGTCATATGTCCTGGAAACGCTCATCGTGCTCACCCCGCCACCATATCGGCTGCTCAGGAGCGTTCGATGGCCGCCCGGAGACCAGTGCCGACGGCAGTGGCCGGTCCCGCGCGGGAGCTCCCGGAGCTGGGACGACCGCCGATTTCGGACGGGCGGCGAGCTCGTGCTCGCCGCCCGCCGACCGGCGCCGAACGATCGCCGCGCGGCGGAATCCGCGCGGACCCGCGCACCCCGGGAGCTTTCCGGACCGGCGCGGAAATCGAATGAAACGCCCCGCCGCACGGGCCGGTTCATTCATAGTGGGCATTGTTCGATCCGGTCGGCGGGCCCCGGCCGCGAGCACGAGATGAGTGGCGAATGGCGCAATCGAGCCTCACCCGCAAGCGCTACTACCAGTCACGCACGAACACCACCGCGCGGGCGAACCGGGAATCTTGCGAGTACGGACAGTCACCGGGCAGGGGCCGTTGGTACGCTCGGAACGATCATCGACCACGCGCCGGAACCACTGGCGGCGAGATGCTTACACGCAGTTGGCAGGCCTGCGGACAGATCTTGTAAGAAGCCGGGAAAACCCTCGCCTTCTCCGGACGCGTAACCGAGTTGCAACCTGCATTAACCCGCACCATATGGACTAATCGTGTCCGGCGGCTTAAATTTTCGCCATCAGATCCGGACTTCTCGGGCTAGGAGAGTGCATGACCGCAGGTTCCCCGGATTCGCCGATGATCCGCATGTCCTCGGTCGACAAGCACTTCGGGTCCCTGCACGTGCTGCAGGACATCGACCTGACCGTGCCGCCCGGCCAGGTCGTGGTCGTGCTCGGCCCCTCCGGATCGGGCAAGTCCACGCTGTGCCGCGCGATCAACCGGCTCGAACCGATCGACTCCGGCACCGTCGAGATCGACGGCAAGCCGCTGCCCGCCGAAGGACGCGCGCTCGCCGAGCTGCGCGCCGACGTGGGCATGGTGTTCCAGCAGTTCAACCTGTTCGCGCACAAGACGATCCTCGAGAACGTGCTGCTCGGCCCGATCAAGGTCCGCAGGCTCGACAAGGCCACCGCCGAGCGGGAAGCGACGGCACTGCTGGATCGGGTCGGCATCGCCGACCAGGCGCAGAAGTACCCCGCCCAGCTCTCCGGCGGCCAGCAGCAACGGGCGGCGATCGCCCGCGCTCTGGCGATGAAGCCGAAGGTCATGCTGTTCGACGAGCCGACCTCGGCGCTCGACCCGGAAATGGTCAACGAGGTGCTCGACGTGATGGCCGGGCTCGCCGCCGAAGGCATGACGATGCTCGTCGTCACGCACGAGATGGGCTTCGCCCGCCGGGCCGCGCACCGCGTGCTGTTCATGGCCGACGGCCGCATCGTCGAAGACTCCACGCCGAGCCGGTTCTTCGAGGCACCGGAGAGCGCACGGGCCCAGGACTTCCTGAGCAAGATCCTCACCCACTGACCTCGCGGTCCCCGCGCACGTCGCAGGACGCGCGCGGAGCGTTCGGTTCACCTCAGAGAGGGGCATTCGAGATGAAAGCGCGGAGCATGCGCTGGGGCGTGCTGGTGGCATCGGCGGCGCTGGCGTTGACCGCCTGCGGAGGCGGCGGGGGGAATCAGCTCGCGGGCGGCACCGACATCCCGGTCGACGCGAACGCCGAGTTCGCACCCGGCACCACGATGGCGAACCTGAAGCAGGCGGGCAAGATCCGCATCGGCACCAAGTTCGACCAGCCGCTGTTCGGCCTCAAGGGCCTCGACGGCACGCCGCAGGGCTTCGACGTCGAGATCGGCAAGATCGTCGCGGCCAAGATCGGCCTCTCTCCCGAGCAGATCGAATGGGTCGAAGCCCCGAGCAAGACCCGCGAGGAGATCATCGAGCAGGGCCGGGTCGACATGGTCGTGGCCACGTACACGATCAACGACAAGCGCAAGGAGCGGATCAGCTTCGCCGGGCCGTACTACGAGGCCGGGCAGGACCTGATGGTCAAGGGCGACAACGCCGAGATCACCGGACCGGAGTCGCTGCGCGCCAGCGGCGCCAAGGTCTGCTCGGTCACCGGCTCCACCCCCGCCGAAGAGATCAAGAAGTACGTCGACCCGCAGAACCTGACGCTGTTCGACGTCTACTCGAAGTGCTCCGACGCGCTGCGCACCGGCCAGGTGCAGGCCGTGACCACGGACAACGTGATCCTGATGGGTCTGGTGGAGAACAGCGGCGGGCAGTTCAAGCTCGTCGACAAGCAGTTCACCGCGGAGCCCTACGGCATCGGCATCAAGAAGGGCGACGTGCCGTTCTGCCAGTTCATCGACGACACGCTCACCAAGGCCGCGGGCGACGGGACCTACGAGAAGGCCTGGCAGTCCACCGCGGGCAAGGTGTCGCCGCAGACACCGGCGCTGCCGCAACTGGCCCCTTGTAGCTGATCGGATTCCGGTGCGGGGCGCCGCGACGGCGCCCCGCACCTGGCCGCAGAGCCGGAGACAACCGTGCACGTCATCACCGACAACCTGCCCCTGTACCTGAGCGGACTGCTGCGCACGCTGCAGATCTGCCTGTACGCGGGAGTGCTCGCAGTGGTCCTGGGGACCGTGATCGCGGCGTTCCGGGTGGCACCGCTGCCACCGTTGCGCGCCACCGGCACCTCGTGGGTCACCGTGTTCCGCAACTGCCCGCTGACCGTGGTGCTGTTCTTCATGGCCTTCGGGCTGCCCGAACTCGGGCTCAACGGCTCGTACTTCTGGTTCGGGACCATCGGTCTCGCCCTCTACACCTCGGCGTTCGTGTGCGAGGCGATCCGCAGCGGCATCAACGCCGTGCCGCCCGGCCAGGCGGAGGCGGCGCGCGCGATCGGCCTCGGGTTCGGCCAGACGCTGGGGCTGGTCGTGCTGCCGCAGGCGGTGCGCACCGTGGTTCCGCCGCTGGGCAACGTGATCATCGCAATGATCAAGAACTCGGCGATCGTGGGCGCGTTCGGCGTCGGCGGGGACCTGTTCGCCGTCGGCGACACGCTGACCTCGGCGCGCGGTGAAGCCGTGCTGCCGGTGCTCATCGGGGTGGTACTCGGCTACCTGGTGATCACGATCCCGGCCGGGCTGCTGCTCGGCGTCCTGGAGCGGAAGGTGGCGATCGCCCGATGACGAACTCGGTGCTCTACGAGGCTCCCGGCCCGGTCGCGAAGCGGCGTGGACTGGTGGTCAGCGTCGTCGTGGGCGCGCTGCTGCTGGCGCTGCTGGCGTGGGTGCTGGTGACGCTCGGCGCGAACGGCCAGCTCACCGTGGACAAGTGGGGACCGCTGATCGACCCCACCAACGGGACGTTCACCGCGCTGTGGAGCCTGCTCGGCACCGGGCTCGGCAACACGCTGCTCGCGGCCGTGCTGGCGATGGCGTTCTCCCTGATCACCGGCACGCTGCTCGCGGTCTCGCGGGTCGTGGCGGCGCCCTGGTACCGGTGGGCGGTGGTCGGTCTCGTCGAGCTGCTGCGCGGCGTGCCGGTGGTCATCGCGGTCTTCTTCGCCAGCCGGGTGCTGCCGTCGTTCGGCCTGGACATGCCGGTGATGTGGTACCTGGTGATCGGGCTGACCGCGTACAACTCGGTGATCATCGCCGAGATCGTGCGCGCCGGGATCCTGTCGCTGCCGCGCGGGCAGAGCGAGGCGGCTTACGCGATCGGGCTGCGCCGCTCGCAGGTGCTGCGCACCGTGGTGCTGCCGCAGGCGTTCCGGGCGATGCTGCCCGCGCTGATCAGCCAGCTCGTGGTGATCGTGAAGGACACCTCGCTGGGCTTCATCATCTCGTACGTGGATCTGGTGCGGCAGGGGCAGATCGTCATCCAGAACCTGAACAACCCGATCCAGACGTACTTCGTCATCGGCGTGGTGTTCGTGCTGCTCAACTACGCGTTGAGCCGCGCCGCAGTGTTCACCGAGCGCAGGCTCAGCCAGGGGCGCAAGGGCGGGTTCACCGCGCCTCGGAAGGCCCCGGCGGCCGGGGAGTGACCGGCGAAGCCGTTTAGCGCGGAGCGGGGCGGGCCTGCACTCCGGCCGGAGCGAGCGTGCCGTCGTAGGCCCGCTGCCAGCCGCCACCGCGCACCACCGCGGCGAGCGCCTCGGAGAGCTGATCGCGCATCGCGTCGTCACCGGACTTGATCACCAGGTAGTGCTCGGCACCGTCCGCGGTGACCGCGTACGGCCCGATCCCGGAGACGCCGGGGCCTGCCGGGTCCAGGCCGGCGAACTGCAGGTCCACGCTGCCCCCGGCGAGGGCGTCGGCTCGCAGCGTCTTCGGCAGCAGCCGGTAGGAGACCTGGGTGTCCGGGTTCAGGCCGAGCTCCTGGGCCACCAGCTTCGCGACCTCGACGTCGAATCCGCGGTAGCCGCCAGCGCCGTCGCGCGCGGCGAAGTCCGGCTCCTCCGCGCGGAGTCCGACCAGCAGCGAACCGCGCCTGCGGATCTTCTCCAAGGTCGGTGAGGCGTCGAGCTCCACCGGAGGCGGCGGTGCCACGCTCGTCGGGGGCGCCACCGGGGGCGGCGCGGCGTCGGGCGACCGCTCCGGTTCGCCGCCGCCGCCGGAACATCCGGCCAGCGCCACCGCGCTCGCCAGCACCACTGCCACCACACCGCTGCGCATGCGCCCATCCTGCCAGCCGGGCGGATCTTCGGGAGCCCCTCCACCGAACCGGCCATCCCGAACACGATCGGTGATCAACGGCGCGCCGATCCGGCGAGTCCGCCGCGCGACTCCGCCCGATCGAAGGCGAATCTCGCTCCACCGCGCGTCCGATTTTCGGGACCCGATCCCGAAGAGGTGATCTTCATCGGCGGGATCGCGGCCCCGAGAGGTCGTCGCAACCGGTCGGCAACGGCACCGCCACGCCGTCGACGCCCGGATCCGGGCTGATCGGCGGACTCGGGAAATCACCAGAACCTCGCTGGCCTCCTACGAGCGCCCGCCACGATCCGACATCTCGGACGCGTGAGCGTCGCTCCAGGTCAGTGCCGCTGAACGGACGCGTACCGCGGCTCGTCATCCATCCGACATCCCGAATTCACGATCACCGCCTGCTCTTTATCGGTTTTGATTTCCGCATCACACCCGTTAGTGTGGCTGGCGTCACGCAGATCAGAGGCGCCAGCGTCGTCGCCCGTGTGCGAAAGCAGCACCGAATCCGTCAGGAGGCGACGAATGGCGACGCGAGCGGCCATCCACCCCGTCGTGCAGCAAGTCACGGACCGTATCCGCAGCCGCAGCGAGCAGACCCGGCGCGACTACCTCGAACGCATCAGCGCCGCAGCGGCCGACGGACCGGTCCGATCCGGAATGCCCTGCAGCAACCTCGCCCACGGTTTCGCGGCGTGTAGCGGCGCCGACCGGATCGCGGTGCGCGGCGAGACCAAGCCGGGCGTGGCGATCGTGTCGGCCTACAACGACATGCTCTCGGCACACCAGCCCTACGCCGAATACCCGGCGCAGATCAAGGATGCGGTGCGCGAAGCCGGCGGGGTCGCCCAGTTCGCCGGTGGGGTTCCCGCGATGTGCGACGGCATCACCCAAGGCCGGGCGGGCATGGAGCTGTCCCTGTTCTCGCGCGACGTGATCGCGATGGCCACCGGCGTCGCGCTGTCCCACGAGATGTTCGACGGCGCGCTGCTGCTCGGGGTCTGCGACAAGATCGTGCCCGGCCTGCTCATCGGCGCCCTCGCCTTCGGGCACCTGCCGACGATCCTGGTGCCCGCGGGCCCCATGGCATCCGGCCTGCCCAACGGGGAGAAGAGCCGCATCCGGCAGCTGTTCGCCGAAGGCAAAGCCACCCGCGAAGACCTGCTCGAAGCCGAATCCGCCTCCTACCACTCCCCCGGCACCTGCACGTTCTACGGCACCGCGAACTCCAACCAGCTCGTCGTCGAAGTGATGGGGCTGCACCTGCCCGGATCCAGCTTCGTCGCGCCCGGCACCCCGCTGCGCCGAGCTCTCACCGAAGAGGCCTCGCGGCGCGTCGTGCGGCTCGCCGCCGGCGAGGAGCACACCCCGATCGGCCGGCTGCTGGACGAACGCGCGCTGGTCAACGGGGTCGTCGCGCTGCTGGCCACCGGCGGCTCGACCAACCACACGCTGCACCTGCCCGCCATCGCCGCCGCCGCGGGCATCGAACTCACCTGGGACGACTTCGCGGAGCTCTCCGCGATCGTGCCGTCGCTGTCGCGGGTCTACCCGAACGGTTCCGCCGACATCAACCACTTCGCCGCCGCCGGAGGCGTGCAGACCCTGGTCGGCCAGCTGCTCGACGCCGGACTGCTGCACCCCGACGTGCACACCGTCGCCGGGTTCGGCCTGGACCACTACCGCAAGCAGCCGTTCCTCGAAGACGGCGAGCTCGTCTGGCGCGACGCTCCCGCCGAGAGCCTCGACCCGGACGTGCTGCGCGGAGTGCAGGACCCGTTCGCGCCCGACGGCGGGTTGCGGGTGCTGCGCGGCAACCTCGGCAGCTCCGTCATCAAGGTCTCCGCGGTCAAACCGGAGAACCGCGTCGTCACCGCGCCCGCGCGCGTCTTCGACGACCAGCACGACTTCACCGCGCTGTTCCGGTCCGGCGAGCTAGACCAGGACGTCGTCGTCGTGATCCGCAACCAGGGGCCGCAGGCCAACGGCATGCCCGAACTGCACGGGCTCACCCCGGCGCTGGGCGTGCTCATGGACCGCGGGCACCAGGTCGCGCTGGTCACCGACGGACGGATGTCCGGGGCCTCCGGCAAGATCCCCGCCGCCATCCAGCTCACCCCGGAGGCGACCGCGGGCGGTCCGCTGGCGCGGGTGCGCGACGGCGACATGATCAGGCTGGACGCCGAGCAGGGCACCCTGGAAGTGCTCGTCGGCGACGAGGACTTCGCGGCCCGCGAACCGGCTCGCGGTGCCCCCGCCACCCAGCACGGCACCGGGCGCGAGTTGTTCGCGGCGTTCCGCCGGGCCGTCGGTCGCGCCGACCAAGGCGCTAGCGTGTTCGCGCAGCAGCGCACCGACGCGCCGAGCGACCTGCCCGTCTGATCCTCCGCCGAGAGCCGCGAACCTCCCGCGGCCCGCGCACGACATGACAGGATCAGTGCGATCGACCGCCTGAACTGGCGTTTACGGAAACAGGTGAACCCCGCCATGAACACTGCCTCCGAAGTGCTCGACATCAGTCCCGTCGTTCCCGTCGTCGCCCTCGACGACGCCGCCCACGCGGTCCCGCTGGGGCAGGCGCTGCTGCGCGGCGGCATCCGCACCATCGAAGTCACCCTGCGCACGCCCGCCGGGCTGCCCGCGATCGAACAGCTCGCCGCCGAAGTGCCGGAGATCGTCGTCGGCGCGGGCACCGTCACCGAGGTCGGGCAAGCCGACAAGGCCCGCGAAGCCGGGGCGCGCTACATCGTCACGCCGGGCAGCACGGATCGGCTGCTCGACGACATCGACGCCACCGGCCTCCCCTACCTCGCCGGGATCAGCACCGTGTCCGAGGCGATGCGGCTGGCCGAGCGCGGCGTGACGGCGATGAAGTTCTTCCCCGCCGAAGCCAGCGGCGGCGTGCCCTACCTGAAGTCCATCGCCGGGCCGTTGCCGCAGCTGCGCTTCTGCCCCACCGGCGGCATCGACACCGACAACGCCGGGCGCTACCTCGCGCTGCCCAACGTGGGCTGCGTCGGCGGGTCCTGGCTCGCCCCGAAGCAGCTGCTCGCAGCCGGGCAGTGGGGCCAGGTCGAGGCGCTCGCCCGGCAGGCCGCGGCCCTCGGCTGAGCACGACCGGTGCCATCCGCGGCTCGTCGCGGATGGCACCGGCACTCGTGCGAACGCGGTAGGTGGTGTCCCCTCCGCAGGCGATCCGGGCAGCCGTCGCCGGCTCGTAGCGTCGAAGGACCTCGACGCTTGGGCGGTCACCGAATGCACCTGCGCGACATCCGACACCGCTTGCCGGATCGCTTCGCCACGCACCGGCGAGCACCCGGCGCCCTGCTGCTGGCCGCCCTGCTCGGACTCGCCGCGGCGAGTCCGGTCACCGCCGCACCCGCGCAGCACTCCCCGCAACCGAACACCGTGGTCACGTTCACCTTCGACGACGGCAGCGCCTCGCAGGCCACGGGCGCCGAAGTCCTGCAGCGGCACGGGATGCACGGCACCTTCTACATCATCTCCGGCGCCGTCGCGAGCCCCGGCTACCTCGGTCACGACGAGCTGCGGCGCATCGCTGAGGAAGGCCACGAGATCGGCGGGCACACCGTCACGCACCCGGACCTGACCCAGGTCAGCTCCGACGAGATGCGCAGGCAGATCTGCGACGACCGCGCCAACTTGAGCCGGTGGGGCTACCAGGTCACCTCGTTCACCGCGCCGTTCGACGAAGTCGACGACGACGTGCGCGCCGCGGTCGATCGGTGCGGCTACAGCAGCGCGCGCACCATGGGCGGGCTCCGCGCGCCGCGCGACTGCCCGGACTGCGTCGACGCCGAATCCATGCCGCCCGCCGACGCCTACGCGATCAGGTCGCCGGGCATGCTCACGCGGGAAACGACCGTCGACGAGCTGAAGGAAACGGTGACCCGCGCGGACGACTCCGGGGGCGGCTGGGTGCCGTTGGTGCTGCACCAGACCTGCGACATGTGCGGTCCGCTGGCGGTGAGCCCGGGGGTGCTCGACGAGTTCGCGGCTTGGCTGCACGACCGCGGGACCGCCGTGCGCACCGTGCACGAGGTCATCGGCGGCACCGTCGCGCCGGTCCACCGGGCGCCGCCGCCGCAGCAGCGGGACCGGCCGGTGAACGCCTCGCTCGAACGGGCCGGTCCCGACGGCGTCCCGCTCGGGTGGGAAACCGGGGGCTGGGGCAAGAACACCCCGGTGTGGACCAGGACGCGCGATGCGCACGACGGGGAGTGGGCGCAGCGGCTGGACATGCCGCGGTTCACCGACGGGGACGCCAAGCTCATGTCCACCTTGGACCTCGGCGAGTACGCGCTGCCCGCGCGGAAGGGGCAGAACTACTCGCTGAGCACCTGGTACAAGTCCACCGCGCCCACCCAGCTCGCGGTGTACTACCGGGACCGCGTCGGCCAGTGGCGGTACTGGGCGGCGGGCCCGACGTTCGCGCCGGCCGAGCAGTGGGCGCAGGCGTCCTGGACCACTCCGCCCGTGCCCGAGGAGGCGACCGGGATCAGCTTCGGGCTCGCCCTGTTCTCGCGCGGTTCGCTCACCACCGACGACTACGGGGCGAGGGTGAACGCCGAAGCCAGCAACGACAGCGCCTGCCGTGAACTGGACTGGTGGGTTCCCCGGAGGTGGCTGTGCTTGTGATCTGCCCGGGACCGGGGTGAGCGCGCATGCCGCTGCCCCGGAGGCGCGCGACGGCGGCGCTGGCCGCGGCACTGTTCACCGCTTCCTGCTCGGGCGGTGAACAGGTGCACGGCCGCCAGTACCCGTGGCACACCGGCATCGTGGCGACGACCTTCTGGGTCGGTGAGGTCCTCGACCCGGACACCTCCGACGGCAGTCAGGTCATCTCGACCTACGACTCCGCCTGGCAGCAGCACTACGGCGGCTGCGATGGGGTCCTGCTCGACGGCCGGTGCGACACGGAGCCGCGGACCGCCGCCAACGGCTACTTCCCGACCAGGATGACGCCGCGGGAGAACCCGTTCTACCTCGATCTCCCCTTCGACGACCTCAACGACCCGATCGCCTTCGAGCAGCGCGGCGCCGTGGTGCCCTGGAGCCGGGACCCGGGCTACGCCGGGCGCGAACGGGACGAGTCGTTCAGCTACCTGAAGAACCGCTGGGTGCAGCTCACCAGGGGCGACGCCGTCTGCTTCGGGCAGGTCCAGGACGCCGGGCCCGCCGAATACCACGACGCCCGGTACGTCTTCGGGCACGACGACCCCCGACCGGTGAACACCCGGTTCAACGGGGCCGGGCTGGACGTGTCCCCCGCGTTGAACGGCTGCCTCGGCTTCACCCACCTCAACGGCGCACAAGATCGGGTCGACTGGCGTTTCGTCGAGGGGGCCGACGTTCCCGACGGCCCCTGGCGACGCGTCGTCACGACCTCGCCGCCGACGCTGTACTGATCCGGCTAGGCCGCGAGGTTCGTGGAGATCCGGTCCACCGCTTCGGGGATGGAATCGACGACGGGGACTCCGGCGGTTTCCAGCGCGCGACGGCTCATGACGCCCGTCGTCACCAGGACGCAGCCGGTACCGACCCGCTCGGCCGCGAGGGCGTCGTCGAGCACGTCGCCGATGAGCACCACGTCGGCCGGGTCGAGCGCCTGTTCCGCGAGGTGGTGGCGCAGGTGCTCGGCCTTGGCGCCGCCGCCGACGTCGGTGCGCAACCCGTCGACCCGTTCGAACAGCGGCAGCAGCTCCAGCCGGGTGATCAGCGGGACCAGCTCGTCGTGGAACCACATCGACAGCAAGGACTGCGTCCGGCCCGCTTCGCCCCACTCGCGCAGCACGTCCGGGACGCCCGCGGCCAGCTTCGCCGTGTGCAGCAGTTCCCGGTAGTGCTCGTGGTAGAGCACGTCGAGCCTGCTCCAGTCGGCTTCGGTCAGCGGGCGGTCCAGCAGCCGCTCGTAGCACTGCTGCAGCGGGCGGCTGAAGATCGACCGCCACTGCTCGAGGTCGACGTGCTCACGCCCGAACTCGGCGCACACGGCGTTCACCGCCGAGACGACCGCGTCGTTGTCGTCCAGCAACGTGCCGTTCCAGTCCCACACGATGTGCCGTGCCGCTGAAGTCATCCCACCGCCGACTCGCATAACGCCCCTGTCCCGATCGACTGCCGCCGCCCGATCCGGCAGCCTAGCGAAACCGGACGATCTCCCGTCATCCCCCGAACCCCGGAGAACGACCTTGCCCTACTCGCACCGCCTCGCCACCCGCGACGACCTTCCGGCCATCGTCGACATCTGCAACGCCGCCATCCCCGCCAAGACGAGCACGTGCGACCTCGAACCGATCGACGTCTCGGCACGCGTAGCGTGGTTCGACGAGTCGCACCCTGAGCGTCGTCCCATCTGGGTCGGGCACGAACCGGGATCGCCGCGAACGGTGACCGGGTACCTGTCGTTCGACCCGTTCCTCAACGGACGGGCCGGGTACGACGTGACCGCCGATCTCGCGATCTACCTGTACCCGGATCACCGCGGACGTGAGCAGGGCCACCACCTGCTGGACATGGCGATGGCACACGCTCCGAAGCTGGGAGTGCGCACCCTCGCGGCCAGCATCTTCGCCGCCAACGAGGCCAGCATCCGGCTCTTCCGTTCGCACGGATTCCAGCAGTGGGGACTGCTGCCGGGCGTCGCCGACCTGGACGGCGTGGTCCACGACCTCGTGTTCGTCGGACGCTCCGCCGGTGGCACGGCGCCATGAGCCGCGTCCGGCGGGTCAGCCCGTCGATCAGGCCGAGCGATCGGAAAGGCGGTGCGGGTGAAAGTCGTGTGGTTCACGGCATTTCCGGGTCTTCCGCACCGGCTTCCAGTTCCGATCGGTCGAGTTCGTCCTTGACCACCCGGAAGGCCATGCCTTCCGGGTAGCCCTTGCGGGCAAGCATTCCGACGAGACGGCGCAGCCGCTTCTCCGGGTCGTCCACGGTGATCGAGCGGAGCTTGCGGCGCACCAGTTCCCGCGCCCGCTCCTCTTCCGCATCCGCGTCCACAGTGGAGAGAGCTTCGGCGACCAGGTGTTCCTCGACGCCTTTGCGGCGCAACTCGTAGCCCAGCGCCTTGCGGCCCAGGCCCTGGTTGCGCTGCCGCTCGCTGACCCACGCCTCGGCGAACTCGGCGTCGTCGACCAGGCCCGCGTCGACGAACTTCTGCAACACCGCGTCCGCGACGTCCTCGTCGATCTCCTTGCGCAGCAAGGCCTGGCGCAGCTCGGCCCGGCTGCGGGCGCGCACCGCCAGCATCCGGTACACCACGTCGCGGGCCGACGCCTCCGGGGACTGCGGTACTCCCGGCGGGCACTCGTCGCGCTGCCGCCGCTTGCCGGTGCGCCCCGACGACCGAGCCGCTGACGATTCCGGGGACTCCGAGGATTCCGACATGGCACTGCGGCGGCGGCGCTTGCCGGTGCCCCGCGCGGCGGAGCCGTCCGGTTCAGCGGTCTCCGCCGCAGCCCGCGTCGTCGCGGTCTCCGCTTCGGATGAGCTCAGCCCCGCACCGGCGCCCGGCGAACCGGGCGCGTGGTCGGTACTGCGCCACACGCCCCGCCCGGAACGGCCGCCGCCGCGCTGCGAACCCGACGAACCCGCACGGGGCCGCGATCGGGGGAACTCCGCGGAGTCGTCGTCTGCCGACACCGCCGGGCTCAGAACTCGACGGGAGCCGGGTCCGCGGCCTCTTCGGCGTCCACCTTCGCCCCGATGCCGACCTTCTCCTTGATCCGCTTCTCGATCTCGTTGGCCACGTCCGGGTTCTCCCGCATGAACTTGCGGGCGTTCTCCTTGCCCTGGCCCAGCTGGTCGCCCTCGTAGGTGTACCAAGCGCCGGACTTGCGGATGATGCCCTGCTCCACGCCCATGTCGATCAGCGAGCCCTCGCGGCTGATCCCGATGCCGTAGATGATGTCGAACTCGGCCTGCTTGAACGGCGGCGCGGTCTTGTTCTTCACCACCTTCACCCTGGTGCGGTTGCCGACCGCGTCCGAGCCGTCCTTGAGCGTCTCGATCCGCCGCACGTCCAGCCGCACCGAGGAGTAGAACTTCAGCGCCTTGCCACCGGTGGTGGTCTCCGGGCTGCCGAACATCACGCCGACCTTCTCCCGGAGCTGGTTGATGAAGATCGCGGTGGTCTTGGCGTTGTAGAGGGCCGCGGTCAGCTTGCGCAGCGCCTGGCTCATCAGCCGGGCCTGCAAGCCGACGTGGCTGTCGCCCATCTCGCCCTCGATCTCAGCGCGCGGCACCAGCGCGGCCACAGAGTCGACCACGATGCAGTCCAGCGCGCCGGAGCGGATCAGCATGTCCGCGATCTCCAGCGCCTGCTCACCCGTGTCGGGCTGGGAGACCAGCAGCGCGTCGGTGTCGACCCCGATCGACTTCGCGTACTCCGGGTCCAGCGCGTGCTCGGCGTCGATGAACGCGGCGGTGCCGCCGAGCCGCTGCGCGTTGGCCACCGCGTGCAGCGCGACCGAGGTCTTACCGCTGCTCTCCGGGCCGTAGATCTCCACGATGCGCCCCCGCGGCAGGCCACCGATGCCCAAGGCCACGTCCAGCGCGATGGACCCGGTCGGGATGACCTCGACCGGTGCCCGCGTCTCGTCGCCGAGACGCATCACCGATCCCTTTCCGTACTGCTTGTCGATCTGGGCGAGGGCCAGTTCGAGCGCCTTGCCCTTGTCCGGTGTCGCTGCCATCGGGGGTCCACCTCGGTCAAGTCGAAGCTTCGTCGTGTGCGCACGACGCTACGGGTAGGGACCGACACTCCGGTGGACTGCCCTGGCCACCCGGCCGCCCGTTGCCCGGCGACGGGGCCCGGCGAACACCGAGGTCCGATCCGCGAATCCGATCATAGGCGAACGGATGTTCGATCATCGAGCCGACACGCCAACACCGTCACCCTTCCGCGTGAAGCATGATCGCCATCGAGCGGCGGCCTCCGCCTTCTACAGCGGCGAAGCCGTGCAGTAGGGCGGGGGCGGGCGAAGCCACGCCTGCCTCGCGGCCGAAGGCCGTGCCTGTACGCGCGCCAGCGCATAGCCCACGTCGAAAACCTGGTCACCCGCGGGTTCTCAGCGGCTTCCTCGCGAGGACGGCTTTTTCCCTCGTGGCGGGGCCACTCGGGAAAAAGATCCCGCAGCGAGGAAACCGCTGAGGTTCCGCCACCCCACCACCTACGCAAATCAAGCGAGGAGATTCAACGACGCGCGGTGGGCACTTCGAAGGTGTCGCAGAGGGCCAGCCACACCTGCTTCGGCGAGAAACCCGCTTCCAACGCCTCGTCCACGGTTCGGCCGCCGAGCTCCGACATCACGTGGTCCTCGGCGAGCATCTCGGCTCGCAACCGGCCGAACTCATCGGCCATGCGTTCGCGGAAATCGGTGTGTCGCATCGCGTCCAGCCTACCGAGGGCACCCGCGGGTACGGTCGTGGTGTGCTGCTGATGCAAGCCGACCCGACCGGACTGTCCGGCCCGCTGGGACAACTCGTGATCGCGGCGATGCTGCTGGTCGCGATCGTCGTCGCGCTGCGCTGGCTGTGGAACCAGCGCGGGCGCTGATCACGCCGCGCCCGGCTGCACGGTCCGCTCGAACTCGTCGGCCAGCGCGTCCGGCGTCAGCCGCCCGTCCCGGTTCGGCGCCAGCACCATGCCCACCACCGGCCGGTCGGCGACGGTGAACACCAGCGTCCCGGCGGTCTCCCCGGTGACCGCCCGGTAGCGGCCCGAGTAGCCGTTGCCGGACCAGTTCGCCTGCACCTGGTCACCGGTGGCGCCGTGGAACATCAGCAGCAGGTCCGCCCGCAGCCGCGCCTCCTCCGGCGAGTCCAGGTGCGTGTAGATCACCAAGGTGTCCTCGTTCGGGTTCCCCTCCGCGCAGGACACGACGGTGCCGTCGAGATCGCGCAGCCCGGCGACGAAGCGCTGCCAGCCCGGCACGCAGTTGGACCGCTCCGGCAGATCCCCGGCGAGCCTGCTCAGGCACGGCGTGAAGCCGGCGGCGTCCTCGGTGGTGGTGTCCCGGCACTCCTCAGCGGTGGGCGCCGCACCGCCCCCGCCGAGGACGGCCGCCAGCACCACGACCGCCACGAGCAGCAGCACCGCCGCGATCGACCCGCCGATCAGCCACGGGCGACGACCCCCGCGCGACGGTGGCCGCGGGCCGGGCGGACCGGGCGGCGCGGGCGGCTGCGCGACCGGCTGCGGAGGGCCGAACGCGACCTGCGGCGGGACGCCGCCGAGGTCGCCGGTGCGCAACGAGGCCCCGTCACGCAGGACGTGGTGCGCGCCGAGCGCCACCGCGGTCTCCGGTTGGTCGAGGCTGGTGGCGACGACGTTGAGCTGCTCCCCGATCAGGCTCGCCACCAGCGGCAACCGGCTCGAACCGCCGACCAGGTAGAGCCCCGCGAGGTGCTGCGGCGTCATCCCGTTCGCCTGCAGCAGCGCGGCGAGCATCTCGACGCTGCGGCGCAGGCTCGGCCGGGTCAGCGCCTCCAGTTCCTGGCGGGTGACCAGCACGTCGGCGAACGGTTCCGGCATGGGCACTTCGGTCTGCACGTGCCGGGACAGCACCTCCTTGGCCTCCCGGACGTCCTCGCGCAGCGTGCGCTGGGTGCGGCGGTCGGCGGTGGAGGCAGGGCGCAGCAGCGCCTGCCAGCGCTGCGGATCCTTGTTCGAGACCTGGCGGCCGACGTGTTCGAGCAGCGCCTCGTCGACGTCCAGCCCGCCGAGGTCGGCCAGCCCGTCCTCGGCGAGGACCGCGAAGCCGCTGTGGGTGGCGCCGACGATGGCGCAGTCGAAGGTGCCCGCTCCGAGGTCGTAGACCGCCAGCGCGCGGCCCTGCGGCAGCGAGCGGTCCGGGAAGGACGCGAAGTGCGCCGCGGCGGCCACCGGTTCCGGCACCAGCACCAGGTTGCTGCCGAAACCGGCGAGCCGGGCCGCCGACAGCAGCACGTTGCACCGGGTGGTGCCCCATTGCGCGGGGTGGGTGAGCCGCACCTCGTCGGGCTGGACGCCGCCGAGCTGGCGGGTGGTCTCCTCCGCGACGCGGTGCAGGACTGCGGCCATCGCGTCGGTGACGGTGATGATCGTTTCACCGAGCAGCAGGGTGCCTTCGTCGATGCGGCGCTTCGGGTTCGGCTCGAACCGGGACGGGTCGAGGCGCGCTCGGCGTTCCGCGTCGCGGCCCACGATGATCGCGCCGTCCTCGGTGGCGAACACCGCCGAGGGCATCGTCGACGAGCCGTCGACCTCGATGACCCTGGGTGGCCTGCCGTGCGCCGAAAGCACCGCCACCGTGTTGGAGGTGCCGAGATCGACCGACAACACGCGCACCGGTTTCGTCCTTCCGTAGCCAGATCCGGGGTGCACTCACCCGTTCTGCGGAATGTTGTCACGGTGGACGATCACAGGTGGGTGGTTCGGGCGAATCGCCGTCGGCGACGTTGTCGGTGCGGTGGTCCAGCATGGAGGGGTGAGCGACCCGCTGGACGACTTCTCCCCCGCGACCCGCGAGTGGTTCCGGGGCGCGTTCGACGCGCCGACCCAGGCCCAGGCCGGGGCGTGGCGGGCGATCGGCGCGGGCGAGCACTCGCTGGTCGTGGCGCCGACGGGGTCCGGCAAAACGCTCGCCGCGTTCCTGTCCGCGCTGGACGGGCTGGCCTCGGCGCCACCGCCGGAGGATCCGCAGCGGCGCTGCCGCGTGCTGTACGTGTCGCCGCTGAAGGCGCTCGCGGTCGACGTCGAGCGCAACCTGCGCGCCCCGCTCACCGGCATCCGGCAGGCCACCCAGCGCCACGGCGGGGTGCCGCCGGAGATCCGGGTCGGGATGCGGACCGGGGACACGCCCGCCGAGGAACGGCGGGCGTTCAACCGGACACCGCCGGACGTGCTGGTGACCACCCCCGAGTCGCTGTTCCTGCTGCTGACCTCGGCCGCGCGGGAGTCGCTGCGCGGCGTCGAGACGGTGATCGTGGACGAGGTGCACGCGGTGGCGGGCACCAAGCGCGGGGCGCACCTGGCCTTGTCGCTGGAACGGCTGGACGAGCTGCTCGCGGAACCGGCGCAGCGGATCGGGTTGTCGGCCACGGTGCGCCCGGTCTCCGAGGTGAGCACGTTCCTGGGCGGCGGCCGTCCGGTGCGCGCGGTGCAGCCGGAGCACGCCAAGCAGGTCGAGGTCACCGTCGAGGTCCCGGTGCCGGACCTGGCCGAGCTGGGACAGCCGACCGGTGAGGTGACGGGGTCGGCCGCGGGCGCCGAGCAGCGCACCTCGATCTGGCCGTCGGTGCAGGAACGCATCCTGGACCTGATCGGGCGGCACCGGTCGACGATCGTGTTCGCGAACTCGCGGCGGCTCGCGGAACGGCTGACGGCGGGCATCAACGAGCTCGCCACCGAGCAGGCGGGCGAGACCGCCGAGCAGACCGGGAAGTTCCCCGCGGAAGCGGTGGGCGGTTCCGGGGTCACCTCCGGCGCGGCGGTGACGGTGGCGCGAGCGCACCACGGGTCCATGTCGAAGGAGCAGCGCTCCGCGGTGGAGGAGGAGCTGAAGTCGGGCCGGTTGCCGTGCGTGGTGGCGACCTCCTCGCTGGAGCTGGGCATCGACATGGGCGCGGTGGACCTGGTGGTGCAGGTGGAGACGCCACCGAGCGTCGCCTCCGGGATGCAGCGCATCGGCCGGGGCGGGCACCAGGTGGGCGCGGTCTCGCACGGGGTGGTGTTCCCGAAGTTCCGGGGTGACCTGGTGGGCTGCGCGGTGGTGGCGGAGCGGATGGCCGCCGGGCTGATCGAATCGCTGTCCTTCCCTCGGAATCCGCTGGACGTGCTGGCCCAGCACGTCGTGTCGATGGTGGCGATGGAGCCGTGGGGCTTGGAGTCGCTGGCAAGGGTGGTGCGGCGGGCGGCACCGTTCGCGGGCCTGCCGGATTCCGCGCTGTACGCGGTGCTGGACATGCTGGCGGGGCGGTATCCGAGCGAGGAGTTCGGCGAGCTGCGGGCGCGCATCGTGTGGGACCGGGTGCAGGACGAGCTGCGGGCGCGGCCGGGCGCGCAGCGGCTGGCGGTGACCTCGGGCGGCACCATCCCGGACCGGGGCCTGTTCACGGTGACGACGCCGGGCGACGAGGAGGCCGGTCGCGGCGGCGTGCGAGTCGGCGAGCTGGACGAGGAGATGGTCTACGAGTCGCGGGTGGGCGACACGTTCCTGCTGGGCACCTCGTCGTGGAAGGTGCAGGACATCACCCACGACCGGGTCGTCGTGGTGCCCGCGCCGGGGCAACCCGCGCGGATGCCGTTCTGGAAGGGCGACTCCCCCGGCCGGCCGCTGGAGCTGGGCCGCGCCCTGGGCGCGTTCGTCCGGGAGCTGGTGGCCGCGGACCGGGAGGCGGCGACGGAGCGGATGACGCGCGCCGGACTGGACGAGTGGGCGCGGGACAACCTGCTGGCGTACCTGGCCGAGCAGCGGGACGCGACGCGGCACGTGCCGGACGATCGGACGATCGTGGTGGAACGGTTCCGCGACGAGCTCGGCGACTGGCGGATGGTGGTGCACTCGCCGTTCGGCGCGCAGGTGAACGGGCCGTGGGGCTTGGCGATCGGCGCCCGGTTGCGGGAGCGGCGCGGCATCGATCCGCAGGTCGCGTCCTCCGACGACGGGATCGTGGTGCGGCTGGCGGACGCGCTGGACGAGTCGGGCGCGGACGTGCTGCCGACCGCGGAGGACGTGCTGCTGTCCCCGGACGAGGTGCAGCGGGTGATCACCGATGAGGTCGGCGGCTCGGCGTTGTTCGCGGCGCGGTTCCGGGAGTGCGCCGCGCGGGCGTTGCTGCTGCCGCGGCGGGATCCGCGGAAGCGCTCACCGCTGTGGCAGCAGCGGCAGCGGTCGGCGCAGCTGCTGGCGGTGGCGGCGCAGTACGAGCAGTTCCCGATCGTGCTGGAGGCGATGCGGGAATGCGTGCAGGACGTCTACGACGTTCCGGGCCTGACGGAGCTGATGTCGCAGATCGCCGCCCGCAAGGTGCGGGTGGTGGAGGTGGAGACGCCGTCGCCGTCGCCGTTCGCGCGCAGCCTGCTGTTCGGCTACATCGGCATGTTCCTGTACGAGACGGACGCGCCGCTGGCGGAGCGCCGGTCGGCGGCGCTGAGCCTGGACTCGACGCTGCTTGCGGAACTGCTCGGGTCGGAAGCGCTGCGGGAGCTGCTGGATCCGGAGGTGATCGCGGAGGTCGAGCAGCAGTTGCAGCGGCTCGTCCCGGAGCGGCACGCGAAGGATGCGGAGTCCGCGGTGGACCTGCTGCGGTTCCTGGGCGACCTGTCCACTGCGGAGGCCGAGGAGCGCGGGACCCGCCCGGAATGGCTGGCGGACCTGCACGCGCAGCGGCGCGTCCTGGAAGTGCGCGTGGCCGGGGAGCCCCGGTGGATCGCGGTCGAGGACGCGGGCAAGGTCCGGGACGCGCTGGGGGTGGCGTTGCCGGTGGGCGTGCCGGAGGCGTTCACCGAACCGGTCGCGGATCCGTTGGGGGAACTGCTGATCCGGTACGCGCGCTGCCGCGGCCCGTTCGCGGCGGAGTCCGCGGCGCGGCGCTTCGGGTTGGGCGTCGCGGTGGTGCACGACGTGCTGGATCGGCTCGCGGGTTCGGGCCGGTTGGTGCGCGGCGAGCTGCGCCCGCTGGAATCCGGCGGCGGCCGGGCGCTGGAGTACTGCGACGCGGAGGTGCTGCGCCGGTTGCGGCGCGGTTCGCTGGCTCGGTTGCGGGCCGAGGTGGAACCGGTGGAACCCGCGGCGCTGGGCCGGTTCCTCCCGGTGTGGCACGGCGTCGGGGCCCGGTTGCGCTCGGCGCCGACGGTGGACGACGTGTATGCGGTGGTCGAGCAGCTGGCGGGCGCACCGGTGCCGGCGAGCGCGTTGGAGTCGCTGGTGCTGCCCGCCAGGTTGCCGGGGTATTCGCCCGCGCTGCTGGACGAGTTGACCTCCACCGGAGAGGTGACCTGGGTGGGTTCGGGCGCGCTGGCAGGCGGTGACGGGTGGATCGGGCTCGCCCCCACCGACGTGGCGGACCTGTTGTTGCCGGATCTGCCGGAGGCGACCGCGGACACCCCGCTGCACGGAGCGCTCCTGTCCACTTTGGACGGCGGGGCGCAGTTCTTCCGGACCTTGGCCGACCGGGCCGGGGCGATCGTCGTGGAAGGCGGCGAGCAGGCGCCCGCGGACGACGCGGTGATCGCGGCGCTGTGGGACCTGGTGTGGTCCGGCACGGTCACCAACGACACGCTGGCCCCGCTGCGCGCGCTGGTCTCCGGCAGGGGCGCCGCGCACAAGCCGCGACGCAGCGCTCCGCGCGGCCGGTACGCGCGGTTGCGCGCCGGGCGCCCGTCGATGCCGAGCCGCAGCGGCCCGCCGACGGTGTCGGGCAGGTGGTCGCTGGCACCGGCACCGGCGGCCGAACCGACCCGGCGGGCGCACGCTCGAGCCGAGGCCTTCCTGGAACGGCACGGCGTGCTGACCCGCGGCGCGCTGGAGGCGGAACGGGTCACCGGCGGATTCTCCGCCGTGTACAAGGTCTTGCGGGCGATGGAGGAATCCGGGCGGTGCCGCCGCGGCTACGTCGTCGAAGGCTTGGGCGCGGCCCAGTTCGCGGTGCCCGGCGCGATCGACCGGGTGCGCGCGCTGTCCGGCCCGGAAGAGCGGGAGGACCGTTCGGTCGTGGTGCTGGCGGCGGCGGACCCGGCGCAGCCCTACGGTGCCGCGTTGCCGTGGCCCGATCCGGTGGGCGACACCCGGCACCGGCCGGGCCGCAAGGCCGGTTCGCTCGTGGTGCTGGTCTCCGGAGCGGCCGTGCTGTACGTGGAGCGCGGCGGGAAGTCCTTGCTGTCGTTCACCGAGGACGAGCAGCCGCTGCGGGACGCGGCGGGCGGGCTCGCGCGGGCGGTGCGGGAAGGCTGGCTGGAGCAGTTGGCGGTGCAGCGCGCGGACGGCGCGGGCGCCTGGGGTTCGCGGATGGCCGACATCCTCACCGACGCCGGGTTCCGCGCCACCCCGAAGGGGCTCCGGTTGCGCGCGTGATCACAGTTCCCGGAACGGGAGCGCGTAGTCGAAGGTGCCGGTGATCTCCGGGGTGTGCGCGGTGAGCGCGCGGACCTGGAAGTGCGCGGCCCACTCGGGATCCGGCGGGGTGATGCCGAGATCCGTGGACGGCACGAATCCGAAGCGCGGGTAGTACTCGGTGTGGCCGAGCAATGCGACCAGCGGTTCGTCCCGCGCGTCGGCGGCGGCCAGCACGGCGTGCATCAGGGCGCTGCCGACGCCGCGGCGCTGCACCCGGCGCAGCACCCCGAGCGGCCCCAAGCCCAGCGCGGGCCGATCACCGACGTGGCCGCGGGTCGCCACGACGTGACCGATGACCTCGCCGCCGCGTTCGACGGCCACGATCGACAGCGCCGGGATCCAACCGTCATCGGCGCGCAAGGCGTCGACCAGCCCGACCTCGACCGGAGTGGTCCCCTCCTCGGTGGCGAAGGCGTCGCGGTGGACGGCTCGCACGGCTTCCGCATCAGATGCGCGTTCACGCCTCAGCAACATGCCGCTCACCTTGCCCACCTGCACCATCCCCAGGCAAACGGATTCAACAGCGAGAGCATCCACTGTGGACGGAGCCGAGAAGTCCGCCCACACTGATCTTTCGATCACCGCCCTGCCGGCGGCGACCACCCGAGCAAAACGACCATCGGCGGGTTCTCAGCGTTCTTCTCGCGAGGACAGCTTTTCCCTCGTGGCGGAGCCACTCGGGAAAAAGATCCCGCAGCGAGAAGAACGCTGAGGTTCCGCCACCCGACCCACTGCGCAGACCGACCACGAGAGGCCTAGCGGGTGGCCAGGCGGAGCAGGCCCCAGAGTTGGGCGATGGCGTCCTGGTCGCCGGCGGTGGTGATCTCCCGGTCCGGGAGGCGTCCCCACAACCAGAGGTAGATCAGGACGGGATCGCCGCTGATCAAGGCGTCGGCGGCGACCGACTCGTGCGCGCCGGTGCGGCGCACGACGGTGCGGGTCGGGTCCGCGCAGACCACCCATTCCGCGTCCTCGGTGGACACTCCGACCGAGCACGGGCGCGTGGAGGTGATGCCGACCGCGTGCAACCGGTAGCCGAGCCACAACCGCAGGGCTTCGTCGATGCCGTCGAGCGCCACGTCCACGTCGATGCCGGTGCGGCGCACCCCGGCGGCACTCTGCACGTCGACCCGGTGCACGGTCGTCGCGTGCAGCACCCGGCGGATCCAGAACCGCACCGCGTGCTCCTCCGGCCACCAGGTGGGGCACGCGTCCTCGGGCGGGCGGGTGCCGAACTCGGCGAGCAGTTCGGCGAGGCGGGCGGTGAATCGGGCCGTCACCTCGCGCAGGCTCACCGGATCCGGCACCTCCCACGCACCGGCGGTCTGCTCGGAAGCGCCCATCCAGGTCAGCACGTCCTCGCACTGCCCGCCGAGGAACCAGATCGTCTCGGCCACCGTCCTGCCCGAAGCACCCTGGACCGGCGCGTCCGGAGGCACGTCGTGCGTCGCCGCGGTGAGCAGCTGACCTTCCACTCCGATCAGATCCAGCATCCGACCGGGGTCGATGGACACGTCCGCGGGCGGGTTCACCATCATCGGGCGGCCCCGGACAGGCTGCGATCCACGATGTCGACGAACTCGACGGCATGCCGCAGGCAGGTGTCGGCTTCGCCGGGGGTGATGCCGGGGCTGCCCGCCTCGGCGGCGGCACGCCGCAGCGAGCCCGCGGTGAAGTGCGCGGCCCACTCGCGCAGTTCGGGCGCGACCCCGGTGAGCTGGAGCCAGACGCTTCCCGAGCCCCGCGACCGGCGGCGCCAGGACCGCGCGACGACCACGGCGGTCGCGGCCCGCAGCGCGGCCATGTGCGCGAACACGTAGCACTCGGTCGCCCGCGTCGCGATCCGCGCGTCGCGCAAGCACGCACGCGCCTGCTCCAGCAGGGAACGAGCGCCCGCGGGCGGTGCGGGCGCGGTCACCGGCAGCCATTCGTCACCCTGCCCGCGCCGGTGGTCGCGACGGGTGGGCGGGGTGTCGCACTGCCTGCTCGGCGCGGTGCCACCGGGGCGGCGCTGCGCCGGGATGGGCAGTGCGGCCGGGCTAGGCGAGTGTGCGGACTGGGACATCGGTGTTCTCCGCTCGGTCACGACGATGCCGGTCCGGACGCCGCAGGGACGTCCTGGACCGCGATGGGCGTGGTGAGCCGGGGGGAAGCCGGCCGTCCGGCAGCGGAGCGCTTCCCCCACCCCGCCGCCGGACGTGACAGGCGAACCGAAGCCGATCGGGCCGCCGGAAACGACGACTCGAACTTCAGTTCGACTGACTTCAGAGTAGACCGGCGTGCCGCGGAGCTCAAGACCTGAGCACTAGATCACCTGTTCGAGTCACGTCACAGTCAGGTGCGCCCACCAGCGCCGACGCTCCCGCCCCTGGCACGCCACCCACCGCCGGTTGATCAAGACCGGACGCCGCCGACGCTTGCCACACCCTCTAGTGTTCGGCTCGTGACAGCCGCGCCCTCACCGCACATCGACCGCATCGTCGAGCTGACCACCGACCAGCTCAGGGCACGCTTGGCCGAAGCGCTCCAGGTCTACGTGGACGCGATGGGCTACCCGCCGTCCACCGCGCAGCAACGCGCTCCCATGTGGTCGGCGCACATGATGCGAGCCGGCTGGCGCTGCGTCGCCGCGTTCAACGACGCCGACGAGCTCGTCGGCGTCGGCTACGGCTACCTCGGCGTGCCCGGCCAGTGGTGGCACGAGCAGGTCTTCCGCGGGCTGCTCACCGTCACCCCGCGCGCCGAAGCCGAGCAGTGGATGCGCGACTACTTCGAACTCACCGAACTGCACGTCCGGCCCGACAGCCAAGGCGGCGGCCTCGGCGAAACCATCCTGCGCCGGCTACTGGACGGAGCCCCCGGCAACACCGTCCTGCTGTCCACCCCCGAAGGCCCGACCCGGGCCTGGAAGCTGTACCGCAGGGTCGGTTTCGGGGACGTGCTCCGCCACTACCAGTTCACCGGAGATCCCAGGCCGTTCGCCGTCCTGGGCCGCGGCCTTCCCCTGCCCTGAGCCCGGAAGCCCCCGGCCGGACGTCCGACCGGGGGCTTCCGGAGACCGCTCACAGCTCGGCGAGCTGCTCCCGGAGGGTGTCGAGGCCCATCGAGCCGAGCTCGAGGGCTCGGCGGTGGAAGTCCTTCGAGTCGAAAGCCGCGCCGTAGCGGGCCCGCGCGTCGTCCCTGGCGGCCCGCCAGAGGCGTTCGCCGATCTTGTAGGACGGCGCCTGCCCGGGCCAGCCCAGGTAGCGGTCGATCTCGTCGTGCACCTGCGCCGGCTCGGCCACGGTCCGGGTGAGCATGAACTCCGCGCCCAGCTGCGGCGTCCACCGCTGCCCTTCGTGGAAGCCGGTGCCCGCGGGGATCTCCAGCTCCAGGTGCATCCCGATGTCGACGATCACCCGCGCGGCGCGGAACAGCTGGTCGTTGAGCATCCCCAACAGGTCACCGTCGTCGCCGAGGTAGCCGAGCTCGCGCATCAGCCGCTCGGCGTAGAGCGCCCAGCCCTCGGCGTGACCGGAGACCACGCAGGCCAGCCGCTGGAACTTGTTCAGCCGGTCCGCCTGGTGCACGGCAGTGGCGATCTGCAGGTGATGTCCCGGCACGCCCTCGTGGTAGACGACCGTGGTCTCCCGCCACGTCGGGAACTCCTCCCGGTCCGCGGGCACCGACCACCACATCCGGCCCGGCCGGGTGAACCCGTCCGTCGGGCCCGTGTAGTAGGCGCCGACGCCGCCGCCGGGCGGGGCGATGCGGCACTCCAACGCCATCAGCTCGTCCGGGATGTCGAAGTGCGTCCCGCGCAGGTCCTGCAACGCCTGGTCGGACAGCCGCTGCATCCACTGCTGCAGCCCGTCCTGGCCGTGCACCCGGTACCGGGGGTCGACGTCGAGCTGCGCGGCGGCCTCGGCGAGCGTCGCGCCGGGGCGGATGCGATCGGCGACCTGCTTCATCTCGGCTTCGATGGAGGCGAACTCCTCCCAGCCCCACTCGTAGGCCTCCCGCAGGTCCAGCGCGGCGCCGGTGAAGTACCGAGACCACAACCGGTACCGCGACTCGCCCACCGCGTCGGCCTGCGGCGCCTTCGGCGCGAGTTCGGTGCGCAGGAACTCCGCGAGCTCCGCGTAGGAACGCGCCGCTCCGGTGGCCGCCGCGTCCAGCTCCGCGCGCAGCGAATCCGCGACCTCCGCGCGGCCGACGAGGCTCGCGAAGTACGAGCTGCGGCCACCGGCCCCCGCCCAGGTCTCGCACTGCTCGGCGACCTTGGTGACCTGGCGGATCGCGGCCACGTCACCGCGCGCCGCGGCCTCCGTGAGCCCGGCGCGCAGGTTCGACACGGCCTCCGGCATCCGCTCCAGCCGCCGCGCGATGGTGCGCCACTGCTCGGGCGCTTCGGTGGGCATCAGGTCGAAGATCTGCCGCAGGTTCTGCACCGGGCTGGCGATCACGTTCAGCGCGGCCATGTCCGCACCGGCCTCGTGCAGCTCCACGTCCAGCCCGATGCGCTCCAGGAACACCGCCTTGGCGGCGCGCTCCGCGGCATCGATGGGTTCGGCCGCCGCCATCTCCGCCAGCGACCGGCGGGCCAGCTCACCGCGAGCGCGATGCGCGTCGGGCGAGTAATCGGTCAACAGCTCATCACCACCCGGAAGGCCGAGGGCCGTCGCCTCGATCGGGTCCAGCACGGCGAGTTCGTCCACGAAACGGTCGCTGATCTGGTGCACGCCATTGCTCTCGGATGCCATGTGGCGAAGGTTATCGCGCTGCGGAACGGGCTTCGCCACCTTCAGTGTTCGCCGGTGATCGCGCGCCCGCCGCGCGCTCGGCGATCAGCCGGGGCCGGTGCGAGCATCACCGGCGTGCGAGGCGAAACGATGCGCGGCGGCCCACGGGCCACCCTGATGTTGCTGATGGCCCTGGTCGGCGTGCTGCTCAGCGGATGCCTGCACGCCGACGCGTCGATGACGCTCGCCGACGACGACACGGCGTCCGGCGAGCTGCTGCTGACCACCGATACCCCGGACGGCCAGGTGCCGTTCCGCCTGCGCCCGCCGGACGACCTCGCCGACCGGGTGCAGGTCGCGCCGTACTCCGAACAAGGCCGGGTCGGGTCGCGGCTGTCGTTCCGCCAACTGGACTTCGAGGAGCTGGAACGGCTCAGCAACGCGCTCAGCCCGTCCGATTCCCGGTACAACGTGCACCTGGAGCGGCAGGGCTCGCTGGTGGAGTTCACCACGATGCTGGATCTGACCCCGCTGGCCGACACCGACTCGTCCGTCCAGATCGAGCTGACCGCACCGGGCGAAGTGACCACCACCAACGGCAAGGAGAGCTCCGGCGTGGTCACGTGGGCGCCGGAACCGGGCGAGGTCAGCGAGCTGACCGCCACGTTCCAGTACTCCGGCTCCGGGATGGGCGTCGGCTTCGTGTGGACGATGCTGCTGGCCGGGCTGACGTTGTGCGTCGTGGTCGCCGTCGCCTTCCTCGCGCAGCGCTCGCACGAGCGGGAACGCGCCGAACCCGACGAGCGCGTGCTCTGATCGGATCCGGCTGATCGCAACGGCCGCCCGGCCCCGTTCACGGCCGGGCGGGACGCGTCCCGCAGGATGGAGCCGTGCCCATCAAGGAATCCGCACCGCAGCTGAACCGCCCCGAGGATCCGGCCCGCACCGGCGGAGCGCGGAACGAGGACACCACCATCGAGGACCCCGTGGAATCCGACCTTCCCGGTCAGGTGCAGCGCACCCTCACCGAACACCTGGAATCCCGGCTGGCCGAGTGCGCCGAACTCGACGGCGGGTTCGCCGCGGCGGTGCGCGAGCTGAGCAGGTTCGTGCTCGGCGGGGGCAAGCGCATCCGGCCCACGTTCGCGTGGTGGGGGTGGCGCGCGGCGGGCGGCGACGCGACGGGCCTCGCCGCCGAGGCGATGCTGCGGGCCGCGAGCTCGCTGGAGCTCATCCAGGCCTGCGCGCTGGTGCACGACGACCTGATCGACGAATCCGACACCCGCCGCGGCCACCCGACGGTGCACCGCAAGTTCGCCCGGACGCACTACGAGGAGCGCTGGGCCGGAGGTGCCGCGCAGTTCGGCATGAGCGCGGCGGTGCTGCTCGGCGACCTGGCCCTGGCCTGGGCTGACGACATGCTGCACACCTCCGGGCTCGAACCGGCCGCGCTGACCCGCGGGCTGCGGCCGTGGCGGGCGATGCGCACCGAGATGCTCGCCGGGCAGTACCTCGACGTGTTCAGCCAGGTCCGCGGGGACGAGACGCCGGAGGCCGCGCTGCGGGTCGCGGAGCTCAAATCCGCCTCCTACACGATCGCTCGACCGCTGCAGCTCGGCGCGGAGATCGCGGGCGCCGATCAGCCGACGCTGGCCGCGCTGGAGAGCTTCGGCCACGACCTCGGAGTGGCGTTCCAATTGCGCGACGACCTGCTGGGCGTGTTCGGCGACCCGGAGGTCACCGGCAAGCCCGCCGGGGACGACCTGCGGGAGGGCAAGCGCACGCTGCTCATCGCGGAGGCGGTCCGGGCCGCCCGCGCGCAGGGCGACGACCACGCCGTGGCGGAGCTGCGAGCGGTGCTCGGCGACCCGGACGTCTCCGCCGACCGGATCGAATCGGCCCGTGCGCAGCTGGTGCGGCTCGGCGCGCAGCACGCCGTGGAGCAGCGCATCGCCGAGCTCACCCGCGGCGCGCACCGGACGCTGGAAGCGGCCGGCTTCGCCGAACCGGCGGCGACCAGGCTCGGAGAGCTCGCGGTGGCCGTCACCGACCGGACCCACTGATGCGCCGGGTTCCGGGTCGCACCGGGCACGTCGTGGTGGTCGGCGCAGGCCTGGCCGGCCTCTCGTGCGCGCTGCACCTGGCCGGCGCCGGGCGCGAGGTCACCGTCGTCGAACGCGAGGCGCTGCCGGGCGGGCGGGCCGGGCTGCTGGAACTCGACGGCTACCGCGTGGACACCGGACCGACCGTGCTGACCATGCCCGCACTGGTCGACGAGGCGCTGTCCGCGGTCGGCGACTCGCTCGCCGACCGGCTCGACCTGATCCCGCTGCACCCGGCCTACCGGGCGCGCTTCGCCGACGGCTCGGCGCTGGACGTGCACACCGACGCCGACGCGATGGAGCAGGAGGTCCGCCGGTTCGCCGGCGCCGAGGAGGCCGCCGGGTACCGGCGGCTGCGGCGCTGGCTCACCGAGGTGCACCGGGCCGAGATGGGCCGGTTCATCGACGCCAACTTCGACTCGCCGCTGAACCTGGTCACGCCCGAGCTGGGCAGGCTGGCCGCGCTGGGCGGCTTCGGGCGGCTCGGCCCCGCGATCGGGCGGTTCCTGCGGGATGAGCGGCTGCGCCGGGTGTTCTCCTTCCAGGCCCTCTACGCGGGGCTGGATCCGCGGCGGGCGCTGGCGCTGTACGCGGTGATCTCGTACATGGACACCGTCGGCGGCGTGTGGTTCCCGCGCGGGGGCATGCACGCGCTGCCCACCGCGATGGCCGACGCCGCGGCAAGCGCCGGGGTGCGGTTCCGCTACGGCGCCGAGGTCGGCGGGCTGGAGCAGCGCGGCGGGCGGGTCGTGGCCGTGCGCGCGGGCGGCGATCGGATCGAGGCGGACGCGGTGGTGCTCACGCCGGACCTGCCGGT
This sequence comes from Saccharopolyspora sp. NFXS83, assembly GCF_026241095.1. GTDB lineage: Bacteria > Actinomycetota > Actinomycetes > Mycobacteriales > Pseudonocardiaceae > Saccharopolyspora_C. Next base: position 258,831 of record NZ_JAPFGB010000008.1, read on the forward strand.
GGTGCACCGGCTGCTCGGCGGCCGGGCGCGCCGGTTGCGCTGGTCGCCGTCGGCGGTCGTGGTGCACGCGGGCACCACCCGCAGCTGGCCGGGCACCGCGCACCACACGATCTCGTTCGGCGCGGCCTGGGAGGGCACCTTCACCGAGATCATCCGGCGCGGCCGGTTGATGAGCGACCCGTCGCTGCTGGTCACCCGCCCGACGGCGAGCGATCCGGCGCTGGCGCCGGACGGCAGGGAGCTGCACTACGTGCTGGCCCCGTGCCCGAACCTGCGCACCGCGGACTTCGACTGGGAGCGGATCGGCCCGGCCTACCGGGACGAGCTGTTCGCGACGCTGGAGGCCCGCGGCTTCGACGGGTTCGCCGCATCGGTGGACGTGCAGCGCACGGTCACGCCCGTCGAGTGGGCCGCGCAGGGGCACGCCGCGGGCACGCCGTTCTCCGCCGCGCACACCTTCGCCCAAACCGGCCCGTTCCGGCCGCGCAACCTGCTGCGCAGCCCGGAGAACGTGGTGCTGGCGGGTTCCGGCACCACTCCGGGAGTGGGAGTTCCACCAGTGCTGATCTCCGGGAAGCTCGCGGCCCGGCGCATCACCGGATGATTCTTCCGCGCGAATAACACATCTGGAACATGGAATTCCCCGGAATCGACCTGGCTTGTTCCTCGTTCCGCCGCGACGCCGATTCGAATGAACCGCCCGCGATCGCGCGATCACGAGAGGTGCGCCATCGGGAACATTCGGGAAGTCCGGCGAGGAAAGCGGCGCGCTCGACGTTCAAGGCGAGGACCGTCCGGTCCTCGCCTTGACTTCGCGCGCAACGGCCGCCGCCGACCGGTCAGATCCCCGAGCGGGCGTACTGCGGACGCAGCGCGTGCCGCGGCCGAGCGCTCGGCCGGGCCGCGGTGAGCGCCTGCGGCAACCGGCCCCACCACGGCCTGGTCACCAACGCGCCGAGCACCGCACCGGTGGCGTTGAGCAGCACGTCGTCGGCCGAGACCACCCGGCCGGTGAGCACGGTGTGCTGCAAGAACTCGATACCGCAGGTCACCGCCAGCGCACCCAGCGAAATCCGGGTCCAGCTGCCGAACCAGGACGCCCGCACCGGCACCAAGGCCCCGAACGGCGCCAGCAGCAGCAGGTTGCCGACCAGCTGCAACCACGGCAGCAGATCACCGGGCGCCGCCTGCAACGCCACGCCGAGGTCGGCGCCGGGCATCAGGCGCACCGCGCCACCGGACATCGCCGGCTGCGGCGCGGCGACCAGATATCCCACCAGGAACAACGAATAGAGCAGAACGGCATCGACTACGGACACGAACAACGCGGGAACAACGGTGAACCTGCGACTGCGCACTATCACGGCGAACACTGCGGCGGCAACCGTCAACAGCAGGTACGAGGTCGCCGCCGGGACCAAGGCACTCCAGACCGTGGCGAATGGGCGCACCGATTCACAGTCCTTCCTTTTCCGGCCGCGCCCCATCGCCACGCGTAACGCAGGAGCGGGCGCGACGATGCGGATCCGAGTTCGCCCACCATGAGAACATCTGAACGTGTCATCACGTTTCAATCACGGGGCCCATTCGGTGAACGAACACCCGCATCGCCGGATGGCGCGCCGCGATCCCGTTCCGGCCCTCGGCCCGCCGTTCGCGCGCTGCCCTGGGAGAACAACGGTGCCGGGTCGCTTCGAAGCGACCCGGCACCGGGGTGGAACGGATGTCGGCTGTTATTCATCTCTCCGGGTCAGCCGAAGCCCGGACGCGGTGTGCGGAAGCGGCCTCCGCGCGACCGCGGTCTAGAAGCCCATTGCCTGCGCCCTCCGCTTCACCTCACGTCCGCGGTCTCCGCGCAGCGCGTCGATCGGCGTGCCCGGCAGCGTGTCGTCGGCGGTGAACAACCAGGTCAGGATCTCGTCCTCGTTGTAGCCGTTGTCCCGGAGCAGGGTGATCGTGCCACCCAGCCCCTTCACGACCGCGGTCTCGCCGAGGAACGCGGCGGGCACGACGAGGATGCCGTCCCGGCGCATGGCGAGCAGGTGTCCGTCACGGATCATTTGGTGCACCCGGGTGACCACCAGTCCCAGACGTTCGGCGACGTCGGGCAGTGGTGTCATCTCCACATCAGGAGCAAGCACATCCGGGGCAGCGGGGATAGCACTCACCCGGGACACGATGCCATAACCCCGCGGCGGGAGCGTGCCCCGGAAGGGTCATCATCGGCACCGCCCGGCACCCGCCGAACGCGCTCCGCCACCGAACGACGCCCCGGTGCGCACCGGGCGGAGGTACGGTCGGTGACTCCTGGAACAATCGTCGCAGGCAAGCGGACATCCCTGCGGTTGGCGGACACACACCATGACCCCTGAAACACGACCCGGACGCGGTACGGAGCTCGTCGGGGCCATGCTGGAGCGCCGCTACCGGGTGGATTCGGTGATCGCGCGCGGCGGGATGTCCGTCGTCTACCGCGGACTGGACACCCGGCTGGACCGGCCGGTCGCGCTGAAGGTGATGGATTCGCACTACTCGGCGAACCCGTCGTTCGTGGAGCGCTTCGAGCTGGAGGCCCGCTCCGCCGCCCGGCTGCACCACCCCGCGGTGGTCGCCGTGTACGACCAGGGCGTGGACCGGGAGATCGACGGGGACCACGTGTACCTGGTGATGCAGCTCGTGGAGGGCTGCACGCTGCGGGAAGTGCTGCTGGACCAGGGCGTGCTGTCGCTGCCGATGGCGGTGAGCGTGCTGCGCCCGATGCTGTCCGCGCTGGCCGCCGCGCACCACGCGGGCATGGTGCACCGGGACATCAAACCGGAGAACGTGCTGGTGGGGCTGGACGGCTCGGTGCAGGTCGCCGACTTCGGACTGGTGCGCGCGACCGCGTCGGCGGGCAGCACCACCGGCAACGTCATCCTCGGCACCGTTGCCTACCTGTCCCCGGAGCAGGTGACCACCGGTGACGCCGACGCGCGCACCGACGTCTACTCCGCCGGGGTCGTGCTCTACGAGCTGCTGACGGGCCGCCCGCCGTTCGGCGGGGACACCGCGCTGTCGGTGGCCTACCAGCACGTGAACTCCGACATCCCGCCGCCGAGCGAGGTCACCCCGGAGCTGCCGCCCGCGATCGACGACCTGGTGCTGCGCGCGACGCGGCGCGACCCGGCGGGCCGCCCGGCCGACGCCGCGGCCTTCCTGCACGAGCTGGAGCGCATCAGCAGCGAGCTGGGCTTGCGCCCGGTGCCGGTGCCGGTGCCCGTCTCGGAGCAGCGCACGGAGATGGTCTCCACGGACGCGGGCGGGCCGCCGACCGAGCGGATCGCTCCCATCACCGAGGCCTCCGTGCCGGAAGCGACCGCCCCCTACGACCACGGCGGCCCGCAGGGCACCCGCGCGATGCCGCGCCCGGTGGCCGACGAGGAGACCACGCACGAGATCGCGGCGGTCCGCCCATCGCCCGCCGAACTGCACGAGCAGGAACGCAGGCGCGGTGGCCGCCGGTTCGCGCTGTGGACGCTGGCGATCCTGGTGATCGCGGGTCTGCTCGGCGGGACCGCGTGGTGGATGGGCAGCGGTCGCTACATCCAGGTGCCGCGAGTGGCCGGGGAGACCGAGGAAGTGGCGTCGCAGGTGCTGCGCGGCGCCGACCTCACCCCGGAGATCACCCGGCAGCTCGACGACGACGTGCCCGCGGGCACCGTCATCAGCTCCTCGCCGAAGCAGGGCTCGCGGATCCTCAGCGGGCAGTCGGTGGAGCTCGTGGTGTCCTCGGGCAGGCCGAAGGTCCCCGACATCGCGGCGGGTACCAGCGTCGACGAGGCGCAGCAGGCGTTGCGCGCCGCGTCGCTGCAACCCGAGCGCGACACCTCCGCCGACCAGTACGACTCCTCCATCCCCGAGGGCGCGGTGATCAGCGTCGATCCGGGGCCGGGCACCGAGCTGGCGATCAGCTCGCCGGTGCGGCTGATCGTGAGCAAGGGGCCGCCGCCGGTGCCGGTGCCGGACGTGACGGGGGCGAGCAAGGACGAGGCGTTCGCCGCGCTCAGCGCGGCCGGGTTCGAGCCGTACGAGTCGGGGCGGCAGTTCGACTCGAACGTCGAGGCCGATCACGTGATCACCACCGATCCGGCGGCGAACACGGTGGTGAAGTTGTCCGGGAAGCCCCGGGTGGGCGTGGTGCTGTCGAACGCCGTCACGGTGCCGGACCTCAACGGCAAGGGCACGCAGGAGGCCCAGCAGGAGCTCGCGGCGCTGGGCTTGGGGCTCGAGGTGCACTCGTTCTTCCAGCGGCCGGACGCCTTGATCATCGGTCAGCTGCCGCTGCCGGGCAGCAAGGTCGAACCGGGCTCGACGGTGGGCGTCACGGCACTGTGACCGAAAGTTGATCACACATTAACCGACACCCGGTTGATCACGAAGTGGTCAACCGGGTGTGGTCTCGACCGGTGGCTGATCGCCGTGTGGAAACATGGTGCGCACGATGCCCCCGAGTCCAGCCAGCCGACTGGGCGCCCCGGCCGAGGCCCACCGGGCCCGACGCGGTGCCGACGCAGCCACCCTGAAACCTGGTTCCCCAGGACGCGATCAGAGCACCCCGCGCAGCCGATTACCACTGCGGACCATCGCGCTGGGGACGATCGGTTCGCTACTGCTGCTGGCAGGCTCGTTCGGGGGCGCCGGAGTCCTGGTGCACGATCCGATCCTCGGGTCCGGTCCGCTGTCGGCGATGCGCTACGGCCACGGCCGGGACCTCGCGCTGGCCGTGCTCTACACCGGTTTCGGCGTGCTGGTGTGGGCGTGGGTGCGGCTGGGCCGCGGCGTGCTCGCGAAGCTCGTGGACGCGCGCGGAGTGCTCGCGGCCACCGCCGCGTGGATCCTGCCGATGCTGATCACTCCACCGCTGTTCACCAGGGACGTCTACAGCTACCTGGGCCAGGGACTGCTCGCGTTGCACGGGATCGATCCCTACTCGGTCGGTCCCTCGACGCTGACCGGCCCCATCCCGGACAACGTGCACCCGACGTGGCAGACCACTCCGGCGCCGTACGGCCCGTTGTTCATGGGCATCGCCAAGGGCGTCATCCTGATCGCCGGCGACGGCATGATCTCCAGTGTCATCGTGATGCGCCTGGTGCTGCTCTGCGGACTGGTCATGTTGATCTTCGCATTGCCCGGCCTGGTGCGGGAACTCGGGGGCCGGTTGCCGGTGGCGCTGTGGCTCGTCGCGGCCAGCCCCATGACGGTCGTGCACCTCGTCGGCGGGCCGCACAACGACATGCTCATGATCGGCCTGCTGGCGCTCGGCACCCTGCTGATGCTGCGCGGCAAGCACGCGGGCGGCATCGCGCTGGTGACGCTGGCGATGACCATCAAGGCGACCGCCGGAGTGGCGTTGCCGTTCCTGGTGTGGATCTGGGCGGCCCGGATGCCGGGTGGCCGCTGGGAACGCCTGCTGCGCGCGGGCGCCGCCTCGGTGGCGATCTTCGTCCCGGTGTTCGCCGCGACCATGGCGCTGGCCAAGGTCGGCTTCGGCTGGCTGCCCGCGCTGTCGGCGCCCGGCATGATCGTGAACTACCTGTCCGCCCCGACCGGCGTGGGCCAGGCCGTGCACAGCCTGGTGTCGCTGTTCGTCGAGGTGGATCGCGGGCCGTTCGTCGACGTGGGCCGCACGTTCGGTTCGCTGGCCTTGGCCGGGGTGCTGATCTGGCAGTGGTGGCGGGCCCAGGAGGGCGGGACGACCGCCGTGCGCCGCGCCGCCATCGCCCTGCTGGCCGCGGCGCTGCTCTCCCCCGTGGTGCTGCCCTGGTACCTGACGTGGGGCTTGGCGCTGGGCTGCGCGCTGCGGTGGACACCGCGGGCGCTGTCCTACGTGGTGGGGTCCTCGGTGGCGCTGGTGCTCGCCTACTACCCGGACGGGGAGCAGGCGATGTACAACTGGCCGTTCGTGGCCGTAGGCATCGGCGCCGCGGTGCTCGCCGGGTTGTCGCTGGTGCGGTTCGACCCGCTGGGCCTGAACCGCCTCCGCCGCGGCGCGGACGGCCCCGCCGAGTTCGACGGGATCGGCCCGGTGGCCCAGGACTCGGCCAGGGGCTGACCCCGCGAACTCACCTGCGGCGGAGGGTCCGCCGCCGCCCGGCCGGACGGGGGTGGGCCGGGCGGTGGCGGAAGGTCATGCCGAGGGCAGGACCTGGGTCTTGAGGCCCGCGCCGGTGCGGAACTCCTCCAACGCGGACGCGTAGTCGTTCAGGCCCGCCGTGTTGGTGATCAGCGCGTCCGAGTCGACGGCACCGGAGACCAGCAGGTCCCGCGCCCGGTCGAAGCTGTTGTGCACCGCCATCGAGCCGACGATGGTGATCTCCTCGTTGTAGACCTTGAACGGGGAGAAGTTCGCGCTCGCCTTCGCGTCCGCGACGCCGAACTGCAGGAACGTGCCCGCCTTGCGGACCCGTCCCAGGCCGTCCTCGATGGCGGCGACCACTCCGGTCGCGTCCACGACGAGGTCCCAGCCGTCGCTGTCCAGCGCCGCAGCGTCGGTGGCCACCGCGCTCACGCCCATCGAGCCGGCCACGTCGAGCCGGTCCTGCCTGCGGTCCACCACCGACAGCGTGTTGACCCCGGCCCGCTTGAGCAGCTGGGCCAGCAGCAGCCCCATCGTGCCCGCGCCGTAGATCAGCACGTCATCGGTGAGGTCGTGCGGCACCTTGTCCAGCCCGTGCACCGCGCAGGACAGCGGCTCGATCAGCGCCGCCGCGGTCGCCGGCGTACCGGCGGGCAGCGGGTAGCACTTCTTGGCCTGCACCTGCACGTACTCGGCCGCACCACCGGGCGAGCTGATGCCGATCGCCTGCCACGGCTCGCACAGGTTGCCCTTGCCCTTGCGGCAGTACCGGCACTCACCGCAGGGCAGCGACGGGTCGACCGCCACGAGATCGCCCTCGGCGAGGCGGGTGACCTCGCCGCCCACCGCGACCACTCGCCCGGCGAGCTCGTGGCCCGGGGTGATCGGGTAGTTCACCACCGGGATCTCCCCGTCCACCAGGTGGAGGTCGGTGCCGCAGAGCCCGCAGGCGTCCACCGCAACCACAACATCGTTGGGCCCCGGAGTCGGGTCGGGCACCGTGGTGACCGTGATCTGACCGGGACCTTCGACGACGACCGCACGCATGCCGGCCATCCTTTCCTCTCGCCTCTCCCCAAGCGGACGCGTCGCGCCACCCGCTCATTGCAAGCCGCCACCGGGGCCCGGTGGGTGTTCCACCGCGGCCTCGCCTACCGGCGTAGTGAGGTGAACGGCTTCGCCGCCTTCTCGACGGCCAAGCCGGTCACCTCGACCGGATCGCCCGGAACGCCCCGGGGAACCGGTGGTCGTGGCGGGCCGGTGGCACTGCGTCCAACCAGCCCGCCACGGTCGCGACCACCGGCGGCGACACCGCCACGTCGATCGGTGTCGCCGGAACCGGCGGTCGCGTCGTTCAGCTCGGGTCCGGTCGAACCGGACCCGGGCCGATCACTTCAGGGCGCCCATGGACAGGCCGCGCACCAGCTGGCGCTGCGCGATCCAGCCGACGATGACCACCGGCAGCACCGCCAGCGTCGCCGCCGCCGACAACCGGGCCCAGTACAAGCCCTCGCTGGTGATGAACCCGACCAGGAACACCGGCACCGTCGGCCCGTTGATCGCCGTCAGGTTCACCGCGAAGAAGAACTCGTTCCAGGCGAAGATCGCGCAGATCAGCGCGGTCGCGGCGATGCCGGGAGCCACCATCGGCAGCAGCACCTTGGTGAGCTCCGTGCGCAGCCCGGCACCGTCGATCTTCGCCGCTTCCAGCACCTCCGCGGGTACTTCCTGGAAGAACGAGCGCATCATCCACACGGCGATGGGCAGGTTCATGCCGGTGTAGAGCAGCACCAGCGCCCACACGTTGTCCAGCAGGTTGATCTGCTGGGCCGCCACGAAGATCGGCACGATCGCCGCGACGACCGGCAGCATCTTCGTGGAGATGAAGAAGAACAACGCGTCCTTGGTGCCCTTGACCGGCCGGATCGACAGCGCGTAGGCCGCCGGAACGGCCAGCGCCACCACCAGCAGGCAGGACACCACGGTGGCGATCAGCGAGTTGGCCAGGTACGGCCCGAGCCCGCTGCCGAAGACCAGCTTGTACTGGTCCAGGGTCGGCGCGAACACGAACGTGGGTGTGTCGGTGTAGGCGTCGGCTTCCTGCTTGAACGAGGTGAGCACCATCCAGAACACCGGGAACACGAACATGATCCCGAGCGCCCAGGCGATGATCGTCAGTGCGGTCCCTCCCGCGCGGCGCTTCATTCCGAAACCTCCTTGCCGGAAATGGCGGTGAAGATCGCGCGCAACGCGAAGGTGGCCACGATGATGGTCAGGATCACGACCACGACGCCGAGCGCAGCCGCCTGGCCGACGTCGAAGCCCTGGAAGACCCGCTGGTACAGGTAGAACGGCAGGTTCGTGGTGGCGATCCCCGGACCGCCCTGGGTCATCATGAAGATCTCGTCGAACGTGTTCACGACGTAGATCGAGCCCAGCAGCCCCGCGAGCTGGATGTAGCGGCGCAGGAACGGCAGCGTCATGAAGCGGAACGTCTGCCAGTTGCTCGCGCCGTCCATCTTGGCGGCTTCCAGGATGTCCCGCGGCTGGCTCTGCAACCCGGCCAGGATGATCAGCATCATGAACGGCGTCCAGCGCCAGACCAGCGCGGCCAGCACCGAGGCCATCGGGTACTCGCCGACCCAGTCGATTCCGCCGAGCCCGATCGGGCCGAGCACGGCGTCCACCAAGCCGTAGGTCGGGTCGAGCATGCTGGTCTTCCACAGCAGCGCGGAAGCGACCGGCATGATCAGGAACGGGGTGATGAGCATGGTGCGCACCACGCCGCGCCCGAAGAACGGCCGGTCCAGCAGCAGTGCCAGCCCGAGGCCGAACACCAGCGCCACCAGCACGCAGCCGACGGTGACGATCACCGTGTTCAGGGCAGCGGTGTAGAACTCGCTGTCGGTGAACACGTCGGCGTAGTTGGACAGCCCGGTGAAGCCCCACGAACCGGGGTTGAGCAGGTTCCACGAGTGCAACGAGTAGAAGATCGTCGCGAGGAACGGAGCCTGCGTGATGATGATCGTGAAGATCAACGCGGGCAGCAACGGCCCCCGGCGGGACCACTTCTCCTTGCGGCTGAGGGTGGCGCCCTTCGCCGCGGTCATCTCAGCAGTGGTCATGGCCGGTAGTTCTCCCCCACTGTCTCGGCGTACTGCTGCGCCTGCTCCAACGCTTCGTCCACGGTCTTGGCCCCGGAGATGGCAGCGGACATCTGCTGGCTCACCCGGGTGCCGAGGTCGACGAACTCGGGGATGCGCACGAACTGCAACCCCTCGTAGGGCGTGGGCTGGGAACTCGGCTCGGTCTGGTCCACACGGCTGATGCCGTGCAGGGTCTGCTGGCCGAAGGCCGCGGCGGCCTTCTTGTACTCCGGCATCTCGTAGGTGGACTGGCGGCTGCCGGGCGGCAGGTTCTGCCAGCCGAGGCGTTCACCGACGGTCCGCAGGTAGTTCTTCGACGTGGACCAGGCGATGAAGTCCCAAGCCTCGTCGGGCATCTCGGTGGTCTTCGGGACCGCGAGCGCCCAGGTGTAGAGCCAGCTCGCCGGCTTGCCACCGGGGCCGGTCGGCGCGTTCGCGTAGCCGACCTTGCCGGAGACGTTGCTCTCCTTCGGGTCCTCCAAGGTGCCCGCCGACGACGTCGAATCGAACATCATCGCCGCGTTGCCCTGGCCGAACTCGGTGAGGCATTCGCTGAAGCCGCTGCTGGACGCGCCCGGCTCACCGTGATCGCGCACCAGGTCGACGTAGAAGTTCGCCGCCTCGCGCACCTCCGGCGAGTTCAGCTGCGCGTTCCACTGCGGGTCGAACCAACGGCCACCGAAAGAGTTGATCATGGTGTTGAGCGGGGCCATCACCTCGCCCCAACCCGGGAGCCCGCGCAGGCAGATGCCCGCCCGGCCGCTGGCGTCGTCGTCGAGCTTCGCCGCCAGGTCGGCGACCTGCTGCCAGGTGGGGTTCTCCGGCATGGTCAACCCGGCCTGCTGGAACAGGTCCTTGCGGTAGTTCAACAGCGCCGTCTCGCCGTAGAACGGGGCGGCGTGCATGCGTCCCTGGTAGGACAGCGACTCCCGGATGGACGGGATGAAGTCGTCCTTGTCGTAACCCGGAGTCGCGGTCATCCGCGGGTCCAGGTCGTGCAGCCACCCGTTGGCCGCCCATATCGGGGTCTCGTAGTTGCTGACCATCACCACGTCGAACTGGCCGCTACCCGTGGCCACCGACTGGGTGATCTTGTCCCGCGCCTGGTTCTCCGGCAGCGAGATGAACCGCACCCGCACGTCCGGATGTTGCTCCTCGAACTCCCCTACGAGTTCCTGCATGTCCTCCATCTGCGGGTTGGACACCACCGCCACCCGCAGCACCCGGCGCCCATCGCCGGAGCCGATCGCCCCCGCTCCCGCGCAACTCGCGGTGAGCAGCACTGCCGCCATCATGGCGACCAGCGACCACCATTTCCTGCCGAAATTCATCGGCATCCCTTTCTGCCGTTGCTCACGCTCGCACCACCTGCGGGCCGATCGCCTCGATGTCCTCGGCGATGCCCTGGTCCAGCCCGGTGTCGGTGACCAGCACGTCGATCTCGGAGAGTTCGCCGTACCGGTGCAGCGACACCGGGCCGATCTTGCTGTGGTCCGCGAGCAGGACCCGTCGTCGCGCCCCGCGCAACATCAGTGTTTTGATCTCCGCTGAGTTCTGATCCGGAGTGGTCAGGCCCCGATGCAGGGAAATCCCATCGGTGCCCAGAAATGCGACATCGGCGAAGACCTCGCGCCATCGCTGCGCGGCCCAGGATCCGACACCGCCGTTGGTGGTCACGCGCACCCGTCCACCGGGGGTGAGCACGGACAGGTTGGGTCTGGCCGCCAACGAGACGGCGATGCTCAAGCTGTCGGTGATCACGGTCAGCGGACGGTCGGCAGGCAGCAGTTCGGCGAACCGGGCACACGTGGTGCCGGACTCGATGAGGACGGCTCCCTCGGCGGGCAGTTCACCGAGAGCGGCCCGCGCGATGCGGGTCTTCTCGGCGACCATCACGTTCTCCCGGGCGGAGAGCTGCGGATCGAAGCTCCACCGCTCCACCGGAATCGCACCCCCGTGCACGCGGTGCAGGAGTCCGTGCTCCTCGAGCACGGTCAGGTCCCGTCTGATCGTCTCCGGGGTCACCTGGAGTTCCCCCGCGAGCCCGGTCACGTCGACGCGGCCCTCCTGCCTCGCACGCTCGACGATGAGCTGCTGGCGTTCACGCGCGTACACCCAGGCGGCCTCCGGTCTCGACCCCGATTCCGATGCCCGAATCGGTCTGCTTTCATCTGACCGCGTTTGTTTATCTTGTGGTTGCAGTCACCGTCAAGGGTGCGCGACTAGCAATATGGCCAGGTTCAGCGCCGACAGCCCAGGTCCGCATTCGGAGGGTGACCACAGAAACACACACGGAAACAAACCGACTCGGAAACGATCGACGCGTACCGATGGGTACGCCCATCCGGCGCAGGCGGCTCGGCAACGGGCACCACGCTCCCTCGCCCCGGCCGTCGCGCCCGCCCCGAGCCGGACGAACATCCCATTCGCGCAACGATGCGCCCCGCGCACGCCGACGGGCCGGGGTGCAGTCACCCCGGCCCGTCGAGTTCGGTGCGGCCTCAGCGCCGCGCGATCCGCATCAGGTGCGCAGCATCTCCGCGACGAGGAAGGCGAGCTCCAGCGACTGCTGCGTGTTCAGCCGCGGGTCGCAGGCCGTCTCGTAGCGGCCCGCCAGGTCGGTGTCGGAGATGTCCTGAGCGCCACCGAGGCACTCCGTGACGTCCTCACCGGTCAGCTCGATGTGGATGCCACCGGGGTGGGTCCCGAGCCGGTGGTGCACCTCGAAGAAGCCCTGCACCTCGTCTACGACGCGGTCGAAGTGCCGGGTCTTGTAGCCGGTGCTGGCCTCGTGGGTGTTGCCGTGCATCGGGTCGCACTGCCACACCACCTGGTGCCCGGCGGCGGTGACCTTCTCCACGATGGGCGGCAGCAGGTCGCGCACCTTGCCGTTGCCCATCCGGCTGATCAGCGTGAGCCTGCCGGGTTCGCGGTTCGGGTCGAGCCGCTCCACGTACTCCACGGCCATCTCCGGCGTGGTCGTCGGCCCGATCTTCAGGCCGATCGGGTTCGCGATCTGCTCGGCGAACGCGACGTGCGCGTGGTCGAGCTGGCGGGTGCGGTCCCCGATCCACAGGAAGTGCCCGGACAGGTCGAACAGCCGCGGCGTGCCCTGCGAGTTGTCCAGCCGCAGCATGGCCCGCTCGTAGTCCAGGACCAGGGCCTCGTGGCTCGCGTACAGGTCGACCGCGTGCAGGCTGGAGTCGTCCACTCCGCAGGCCGCCATGAACCGCAGGCCCCGGTCGATCTCCGCGGCCACCGACTCGTAGCGCTCCCCGGCGGGCGAGTTGAGCACGAAGTCCTTGTTCCAGTCGTGCACCTTCGTCAGCGCCGCCATGCCACCGCTGGTCATCGCGCGGGACAGGTTCATCGCGGCGCTCGCGTTGGCGTAGGCCCGGATCAGCCGCGACGGGTCGTGCTTGCGGGCCTCCTCGGTGGCGATCAGCGAGTTGACCATGTCGCCGCGGTAGCTGGGCAGGCCGAGCGCGTCGGTCGAGCTGGAACGCGGTTTGGCGTACTGCCCGGCGAGCCTGCCGAGCTTCACCACGGGCATGCTCGCGCCGTAGGTGAGCACGACCGCCATCTGCAGCAGGGTGCGGATGTTGCCGCGGATGTGCGGCTCGGTGTTGTCCGCGAAGGTCTCCGCGCAGTCTCCGCCTTGCAGCAGAAACGCCTCACCGCGAGCGACGGCGGCGAGCTGGCCGCGCAGCCGGTCGACCTCGGAGGGGACGGTCACCGGCGGCACGCTCTCCAGCACCTTGCGGACCTTGGAAACCTGTTCCTCGGGCCACTCGGGCTGCTGTGCGGCGGGCAGCGTCAGCGCCTCGTCCAGGCGGGCGCGCATCTCAGGGGGCAGCGGAGGAAGTTCCGGCAGCTCATCAACCGGAACATCGACGGTCCAATTCACATTTGCCAGGATAGGCCGTGTTGGCCAGTGATTTTCACGCGGGAGAGACGGAACGCACGTCGATCACCCGCAGGACGAATCGATTCACCTGTTCAACCGCCCCCGGCGGCTCGCCCGGATCGCGCGGTCGCACCTGAACGCGAACGCCGCCCCTCCGGCGAGTTCCCGGCGGGGCGGCGTCATCGGCCCTGGTCCGGCCGTCAGCCGAACAGGACTTCGGCTTCCGCGTAGCGGGACAGCGGGACGGTCTTGAGCTTCGCCGTCGCCTCGGCCAGCGGGACCCGCACGATGTCGGTGCCGCGCAGCGCGACCATCTTGCCGAACGCGCCTTCGCTCACCGCGTCCACGGCGTGCAGCCCGAACCGGGTGGCGAGCACCCGGTCGTAGGCGGTGGGCGTGCCGCCGCGCTGGGTGTGGCCCAGGACCACGGCGCGGGATTCCTTGCCGGTGCGCCGGGACAGCTCGTCGGCCAGCCAGGTTCCGACGCCGCCGAGCCGGACGTGGCCGAACGCGTCGGTCTCCCCGGTCTGCAGGACCTCCTCGCCGTCCTGCGGGATGGCTCCCTCGGCGACGACGATGATCGGCGCGTACTGCCGCTCGAAGCGCTGCTGCACCCATTCGCAGACCTGGTCGACGCTGAACCGCTTCTCCGGCCCGAGGATCACGTTCGCTCCCCCGGCCAGCCCGGCGTGCAGCGCGATCCACCCGGCGTGGCGGCCCATCACCTCCACGACCAGCGCGCGGTGGTGCGACTCGGCGGTGGTGCGCAGCCGGTCGATGGCCTCGGTGGCGATGTGCACCGCGGTGTCGAAGCCGAAGGTGTAGTCGGTGGCGTCGAGGTCGTTGTCGATCGTCTTCGGCACGCCCACCACCGGAACGCCGTCCTGGGTGAGCCGCTCGGCGACGCCGAGGGTGTCCTCGCCGCCGATCGCGATCAGCGCGTCCACCTCGTGCTCGGCGAGGGTCCGCTTGATCCGCTCGACCCCGTCGGTCTCCTTGTACGGGTTGGTGCGCGACGAGCCGAGGATCGTGCCGCCGCGGGCGAGGATGTCCTCCACCGCGTCCAGCCCGAGCGGCATGGTGCTGCCCTCCAGCGGCCCTTGCCAACCGCTGCGAAATCCCACGATCTCGTGCCCGTGCACCGCGATGCCCTTGCGCGTCACCGCGCGCAACACCGCGTTCAACCCGGGACAGTCGCCGCCACCGGTCAACACACCGATACGCGTTCCAGCCGGCATCGTCGCCGCCTCCCTTGATCCGCTCCACAGTGATCTGGATCTCGTGGCGAGCCTGTCACGGCCTGTATCGGTGCAGCAAGTACTCCGTCCGGGCGACAGACCGGGCACCGCACCCACTCGGGTGATCGAAACCCCTGGTCAGCGCGAGCTCATGCGACGCGGCCCGGCGGCCGGCGCAGGGTCACAGGGGGAAGCCGCGCTTGCGCTGCACCTCTTCGATGATCTTCCACCGGGTGAGGTTGTGGCGAGCGTCGGCGAGAGCGTCGTGGGCGTTGGCCGGCGCGGACGGCAGCCGCGGCTTGCCGACGTCCTCCCAGCGCTGCCGCAGGTCCCTGGTGAACTTCGGGATCCGCGGCGGCAGCGCGGGCATCGCGCCCCACAGCTGCGCCAGCGCCACGTGGTCGTAGGAAGCCAGCCAGGCCCACAGCTCGATGTCCTGATCGCGTGCGGTCAGGAACTCGTAGAGGTCGTCCCGGATCCGGCTGCGGGAACGCCAGGACCGGTCCGCGGGCGGCGGCAGCTGCGGCAGGACGTTCCTGCGCACCCACTGCCCGGCCCGGGACTCGTCGAACTCGGTGGACACGGCGTAGAACTCCCGCCCCGTCTCGTCCACCACCCCGATCGACACCAGGTCGATGGTCTGACCGTCCTCGATGAATTCACAGTCGTAGAAGAACCGCACGGTTCCAGCGTAAAGAGGCCGTTCACCCGGCAGGGGCCGCCCCGGTCACCGCCGCCGGACCCGTGGTGTGCTGCGCCCGCTCAACCGGCCTGGGAGCGGGGAACCCGGTCGGCACCGCCGGGGGTCTCCGAGCGGCCCTGGACGGTCCAGCCCGCGACGTGCTTGCCCTCGGCCGCCAGGTCGTCCTTGGCCTTCGAGGCGTAGACGTCCACGTACTCCTGGCCGGACAGCTCCATCAGCGCGTACATGATCTCGTCGGTGATCGAGCGCTCCACGAACCGGTCGCCGGCCAGCCCCTCGTAGCGGGAGAAGTCCAGCGGCTCGCCCACCTTCACGGTGACCTTGTGCGGGTACCACATCTTCGAGCCGATGGGGTTGACCTTGTCGGTGCCGAACATCGCGATCGGGATCACCTGCACGTCGGCTTCCAGCGCCATCCGCGCCACCCCGGTCTTGCCCTTGTACAACCGGCCGTCAGGGGAACGGGTGCCCTCCGGGTAGACGCCGAGCAGCTTGCCCTCCTGCAGCAGCCGCACCCCGGTGTCCAGGGCGGCCTGCGCGGCGGCGCCGCTGGAGCGGTCGATCGGGACCTGGCCGACGCCGGAGAAGAAGTACTTCTGCAGCTTGCCCTTGATCCCGGTACCGGTGAAGTACTCGCGCTTGGCCAGGAACGTCACCCTCCGCGGCATCATCAGCGGCATGAAGAACGAGTCGGCGACCGCGACGTGGTTGCTGACCAGGATCGCCGCGCCGGACTCCGGCACGTGCTCGACGCCCTCCACCCGTGGACGGCAGAACAGCTTCATGAGCGGACCGAGCACAATGCGCTTCATCACCCAGTACAGCACGCGCCGCTGCCTTTCTGAACACCCGGAATGCCTCGTTCAAGGTTACGGAGCCCGGTCACCGCGCACAATGCGACCCCGGTTGAGATGGATCAGGCAGCTGGAGATCGCCCCGCGGACGCCTCCCGCGTGCGACGATGAACGAGTAGCGGCGGACTGATTGCGGTAGGGAGGCTGCGGTGCCCGTTCTTCCCGGCGCCGAACCGTTCGTGCACGACGGGTCCGATGACATCGGTGTGCTGCTGTGCCACGGGTTCACCGGAACGCCGCAGAGCATGCGGGACTGGGGTGAGCACCTGGCCGCCGACGGGATCACGGTGCGCTGCCCTCGGCTCCCCGGCCACGGCACGGACTGGCGGGACCTCAACCGCACCGGCTGGGCCGACTGGTACGCCGCGGTCGACCGGGAACTCGCGGAGCTGAGCGGGCGGTGCCGCTCGGTGTTCGCGTTCGGGCTGTCCATGGGCGGCACGCTGACGCTGCGGCTCGCCCAGAACCACCCCGAGCTGTCCGGGATCGTGCTGGTGAACCCGTCGGTGACGACGCTGCGACGCGACGCGTTCCTGCTGCCCGCGCTGTCCCGCGTGGTGCCCTCGATCGCCGGCGTGGCCGGCGACATCGCCAAGCCCGGGGCCGTCGAGGTCGGCTACGACCGGACCCCGCTGCGCGCCGCGGCGAGCCTGCAGCGGTTGTGGCGGCTGGTGCGCGGGGACCTGGGCCGGGTGCGGCAGCCGGTGCTGCTGATGCGCTCGGCGACCGATCACGTCGTCGAACCCGTGAACTCCCGGATCGTGCTGGACGGCATCCGAAGCGGCGACGTCACCGAAGTCGTGCTGCGGGACAGCTTCCACGTGGCGACCCTCGACCACGACGCGCCGTCGGTGTTCGCCGGTAGCGTCGAGTTCGTCCACAGGATCCACCGCGAGCGCGTCGAGGAACCAGCATGAGCACGCGTCACGAGAACGCCGATGGCCCCGAGGACATCGACGCCGCCTTCGCCGAGATCGTCGCCGGCCTGGAACGGGACGAGCCGATGGCGCGCTGGCCCGAGGAGTCGACGCGCACCAGCTCCGACACCCCGCAGCCGGCCCCCGAACCGGAGGTCGCCGAGTCCGCGCCGCGGGATTGGACTCCGCCCGCGGACGCCCCCGACGAGGGCCACTACGAACCGCCGGAACCGCCGCCGATGCCGCGGCCGACGGTGACGACCATCGGTGGGATCACCTTGGTCGTGATCGGGATGACCTTGCTGCTGGTGCCGGGCCTGGTGGGCTTGGGCGCCACGGCCGCGCTGCCGATCGGTCTGGTCGCGGTGAGCTCCGGCATCGGCTGGCTCCTGTTCCGCATGCGCAAGACACCCCCGGACGACGACGGCGCCCAGCTCTGAGCCCGGCTCGGGGTCCGGGTGGTCAGCGGGTGGAGGTTCGCGCCGTGCTCGCGATGTGTTCGCGGGCGAGGGTGGCGGCTCCGACGATTCCCGCTTCGTCGCCGCGTTTCGCCACTCGGACCTGGGCGAGCGGGCGGTGGCCTGCGCCGGTGATCGCTTCGGCGTAGTGCCTGCGGGCCTCGGGCAGGAACAGGTGCGCCGAACCGGAGACGCCGCCGGCGAGGACCACGACCTCCGGGTCGTAGACGTCCGCGACCAGCGCCAGTCCCTCACCGAACCAGCGGGCGAGTTCGCCGACCGCGCGGACCGCCACCGGATCGCCCTGCTCGGCGGCCTGCGCCACGCGTTCCCCGGTGATCTCGCCCGGGTCTTTGGCGGCCTCCGCCGCCAGCGGGGACGACGAGTCCTCCGCGAGCATCTCCAGCGCGGTGGTGGCCAGCGCCGTCCCGCTGCAGTAGCGCTCCCAGCACCCCCGCTTCCCGCAGGGGCAGGCCCGGCCGCCGGGGACGAGGCGCAGGTGCCCGAGTTCGGGGGCGACGCCGTGGGCGCCGCGGAACACGTCGCCGCCGAGCACGAGCGCGCCGCCGATGCCGGTGCCGAGCGCGACGAGGGCGGCGACCTTCGCGCCCTCGGCGGCGCCGAAGCGCTGCTCGGCGATCGCCGCGGCGTTCGCGTCGTGCTCCAGGACGACCGGCAGGTCCACGCGGGCGGCGATGTTGTCGGCGACCGCCACGTGCCGCCACGGCAGGTGCGGGGCGAACCGCACGACCCGCCGGTCCTGGCTGACGAACCCGGCCACGGCGAGCCCGACGCCCGCCACCGGGTACCGGTCGGCCAGGCACAGCACGGTGTCCGCGATCGCGGAGTCGAGCTCGGGACCGGTGCCCGCGGACGGGACCCGCAACGTCTCCAGCACGGTGCCCTGCGGATCGACGACGCTGGCGCGCAGGCTGGTGCCGCCGACGTCGACGCCGACCGTCAGCACTCGGGCTCCCCGGTCGCGGCGGCCCGGCCCGCGCCGGGAGCGTGCGCGGCGGCCCGGCCGCGGACCCGGCGCACGTCGATCCGCTGCACCTTCGGCGCCGATGGCTCCGCGTCCCCGGAGTCGCCGGGAGCGGCCGGCGGCGCCGCCGGCTCGGCGGGCGCGCGGCGGTGTTCGGCGAGGGACTCCCGCAGCAGGTCGACCAGCCCGGCGAGCTGCTCGGTCAACCGGGAGGTCAGCTCCGGGCGCTCACCGCGCAGCAGCGCGACGACCGCGCAGATCGGGCACCAGCCGCACGAGGAATCCGCTTCCGATCGTCGCCGGTCCGAGTCCTGGCCGGTCCCGCCCGCGTCGTCGGCGACGTGCTCGGCGTGCTCGGCGTGCTCGGGCCCGCCGACGCCGCGCAGGTACTCCTCGGCCCGCCACGCCGCCGCGTCGAGCAGCAGGCGGAACTCCTCGGCCACCCGGTCCCGCCCTGCGCCCGCGGCCGACGTGCCCTCGGCGGCAGCCGCGCCCGTCCCTGCGGGATCGGGATGTTCACCGCGCATCTGGTCCACCACATCCACTGGTCGGGGCCTCATCGCATCCACTGCTCGGGATCCGGCCGGAACGAGACGACCAGACCGTCGTCACCCGCCACCGCTCCCACCACGGTGCAGCGGCGCAGGACCGCGGGCAGCGCGATCAGCCGCCGCCGGCCGTCGACGGTGATCGCGAGCTCGTCGCCGATCCGGGCCAGGTCCACGTCGGCGTCGTCGTGCAGCGGCAACGCCAACCGCAACGTGTACTCGGAGTCCAGCGCTCGCCCACCACCGCCGAGTTCCATCGCGGGCGCGCTCGCGGCCTCTCGCAGCGGATCGCCGGCGGCGTGGAGCTCGTCGCCGAGTTCCAGCAGCGCCGCCGCGCCGACCGGTTCCGCCGCGCGGTGCAGCACGGTGCGCAGCGGCAGTTCCGTGGCGGCCCGCACCCCGGCGAGCACGTCGTCCTGCTCCTTGCGCCGCGTGCGCAACCAGCTCGCCGCCTCGCCGCGCGCCGAACCCGGGTGCGGGACCAGCCGGTTGACCACCAGCCCGTCCACCCGGATCTGCTGCAGGGCCAGGGCGGTCAGGGTGCGCCTGGTCTCGGCGGCCACCACCGCTTCCGGGGTGAGCACCAGCCGGACCCCGGTGTCCGCGGACAGCAGCATGTCCCGCAGCGCCTGCAACCGGTCCGCGAGCCGCCCCAGCGCGTCGGCCACCGAGTCCCAGCGGTCCACGTTCTCGCTGCCCGCGACCCCGGCGAGCAGTCCGCGCACCATGCGCCGGTGCGTGGGGAACAGCCGCTCCAGGTAGCCGGCCAGCGACTCGGGCAGCGCCAGCAGCCGGAGGGTCTCGGCGGTGGGGCCGCAGTCGACGATCACGGTGTCCCACAGGCCGCTCTCGGCGAGCCGGTGCACTTCGGCCAGCGCCAGGAGGTCCTCGACGCCGGGCAGGACGGTGAGCTCCTCGGCGTCCAGCTCGCTGATCCCCGCACCGAGCAGCATCGTGCGCAGGTGCTCGCGCAGCTCGGCCCACGCCTCGTCGAGCAGCCCGCGGGTCTGCACCTCCGCCGCGTGCAGCCGGGCGCGGCGGCCGGGACCGGCCGCCGCGTCGTCGCGGAGTTCGACCTCGCGGGGCTCGCCGGTCAGCGCGGCGCCGAAGGCGTCGCCGAGGGAATGCGCCGGGTCGGTGGAGACGGCCAGCACCTTCTCCCCGCGTTCCGCCGAGCGCGCGGCGGTCGCGGCGGCGAGGGTCGTCTTGCCGACGCCGCCTTTTCCGGTGAACAAGAGGATGCGCAAGGGCGGTCTCTGGGGGCTCGGGGCTGCGCTGATCAGGGCTGATCAGGGCCGGGCGGAGGCGGAGTCGAACGACCCCGCACCCGGATCGGGAATCCGGGGTGCCTCTGTACTACTGGATCTCCGCTCCCACCGCAGCGCACGGCCGCGTCGACCGGCAGCGGGACGAGCGGCCGAGCCGGGGCTCACGTACCGGATTCGACCCGGCGCTTGAGCTCCTTGAGCGCGGTGTTCATGATCATTTTTTCGGCCTTGCGCTTGAACATGCCGATCATCGGGATCGCCAGGTCCACCGCCAGGCTGTAGGTCACCTCGGTGTCGCCGCCCTGCGGGCTGAGCCGGTAGCTGCCCTGCTGCGCCTTCTGCACCTGACCTTCGGTCAGCGTCCAGCTCACCGAGAGCCCGTCCTCGGCCCACTCGTAGACGTTGACGTAGGTGTCCTTGACGACCCCGGCGTCGAGCACGAACCGCACCTTCTCGGCTTGGCCGGATCCGGTCGTCGAGAGGACCTCGGTCTCCTTGACCGCCTCCGCCCACTCCGGATAGCTGGCGAAGTCCGAGATCACCGCCATGATCTCGGCCGGGGTTGCCTGGATCACGATGGAGTGCGTGGACTGATCGACCATGCCGCGAAGATTACAGGGCGGCGGCAGCCCGCGACGCGACCGGCGGGCGAGTGCCACCGCACTCCGCCGTTCGTGCCGCCGCGGGTCACCACCGCAGCACGTACGGGCGCTCGGTGCGCTTGAAGTGCCCGACGTTGACGCATTCGGTGCGCCCGACGCGGACCCGCTGCGCCAGCGGCTGGTGCACGTGCCCGAACAGCGACCACCGCGGGCGGTCCCGGTGGATGCGCTCCAGCAGCGCCCGCGACCCGTGCTCGGGACGGCGGGCGATGACGTCGTAGACGAGTTCCGGGACCGCGGGCGGCAGGTGCGAGCACAGCACGTCCACCGGGTCGAGGGCGGCGACGGCTCCGTCGTACTCGTCCTCCGGCCGCAGGTACGGCACCCACGCCGCGTCCTTGCGCAGCACTCCGCCCGGCGACAGCACCGTGCCGCCGACGAAGCCGAACCGCAGGCCGCCGATCTCGACGCTCTCGCCGTCGACGAAGCGCACGCCGTCGCGGGCGAACTCCGGCCACAGCCCGGGCTCGTCGACGTTGCCCGCGATCGCGTAGGTCGGCGCGCTCATCGCGGCGAACAGCGTGGCGTACTGCTCGCGGACGGCGTCGCGCACGACCTGCTTCGGGTCGTCCAGCGACGCCCACAGCGAGCGGGCGTAGGCACCGATCTCGGCGCCGCGGTGGCCGCGCCGGAGTTCGGCGAAGTGCGCGACCTTCTCGGCCCCGAACACCGCGCCCAGGATGCCGCGGCCGTGTTCGTGGTAGTCGACGAAGTCGATCAGGTCGCCGAGCACGAGCAGCGCATCGGCGCCGTCACCGGCTCGTTTCAGGGCTTCGGCGTTGCCATGAACATCGGACACCACGTGCACGCGCACGATCTACTCCTCACCGCAGTTCCGCCGACCTGTGCGACAGCCTGCCATGATCCTCGCCACCGGCGGAAACGAGTCCGCCGGGCACCGGTGCGCCGCTGAACCCGGCGTGGCAGGCTGCGGGCGGGCGGCACGAAACGAGCCGAATCAGTTTCGTAATGAGAACTCGGGACTACCGCTCGGTAACTATCAGCGTTAGGTTGTGCGCACATTTCATGTTCCATCGGAGGTTTCAAGGTGCGAGAGTTCAGCGTCCCTGCCACTGAGGCCGTGGCCGAAGACGAGAACCTCACCGACATGGTGTGGGCCAACGCGGAACGTTTCGGTGGCACCGTGAGCTTCCGGCGCCGGATCGACGGCACCTGGGTCGACGTCACGGCCGCCGACTTCGCCGCGCAGGTCCTGGCCGTGTCGAAGGGGATCATCGCCGCCGGGCTGCAGCACGGCGACCGGATCGGCTTGATGTCGCGGACCCGCTACGAGTGGACGCTGCTCGACTTCGCCATCTGGGCCGCGGGCTGCGTCACGGTGCCGATCTACGAGACGTCCGCGGCCGACCAGGTCGAGTGGATCCTCGGCGACTCCGGGGCGCGCGCCGCGTTCGTGGAGACCTCGGCCCACCGCGCCGAAGTCGACACCGTCGCCGAGCAGCTCCCCGAGGTCGCGCACGTCTGGCAGATCGACGCCGACGGCGGAGCCACCGCTGCCATCGACGAGCTGACCGCGCTCGGCGCCGACGTGAGCGACCAGACGGCCCACGAGCGCCGCCGCGAAGTCCGCGCCGACGAGCTCGCCACGCTCATCTACACCTCGGGCACCACCGGCCGCCCCAAGGGTTGCGAGCTCAGCCACCGCAACCTGCTGGCCGAGGTCCGCGGCGACGTGAGCGTGTTCCCGCAGCTGCTGCGGCAGGGCAACTCGATGCTGATGTTCCTGCCGATGGCGCACGTGCTGGCCCGCGCCATCGCCACCGCCTGCGTCTACTCGCGCACCACGCTCGGGCACACCGGCGACGTGAAGGACCTCGTCAGCGACCTCGGCTCGTTCCGCCCGACGCTGATCCTCGCCGTGCCGCGGGTGTTCGAGAAGGTCTACAACACCGCGAAGCAGAAGGCCCACGGCGACGGCAAGGGCCGGATCTTCGACGCCGCCGAGGAGACCGCCGTGGCCTACAGCCAGGCGCTCGACGCCGGCGGGCCCGGACTGGGCCTGCGCGCCAAGCACTTCGTGTTCGACAAGCTCGTCTACGGCAAGCTGCGCGGCGCGCTGGGCGGGCGCTGCCTGGGCGCGGTTTCCGGCGGGGCACCGCTGGGCGACCGGCTCGCGCACTTCTACCGCGGGGTCGGCGTGCCGGTGCTGGAGGGCTACGGGCTCACCGAGACCACCGCCGCCGCGGCCGTCAACGTCGAAGAGGGCTTCAAGATCGGCACCGTGGGCAGGCCCATCCCCGGCACCAGCATCCGGGTCGCCGAGGACGGCGAAGTGCTCATCAAGGGCGACGTGGTGTTCCGCCGGTACTGGAACAACGAGACCGCCACGAAGGAATCGCTGCAGGACGGCTGGTTCCACACCGGCGACCTCGGTTCCCTCGACGACGAGGGCTACCTGCGGATCACCGGCCGCAAGAAGGAGATCATCGTGACGGCGGGCGGCAAGAACGTCGCCCCGGCGGTGCTGGAAGACCACCTGCGGGCGCACCCGCTGATCAGCCAGTGCATGGTCGTCGGCGACAAGAAGCCGTTCATCGGCGCGCTGGTCACCCTCGACCCGGAGTTCCTGCCAGCCTGGCTGAACAACCACAACCGCTCCGCGGACACGCCGCTGACCGAGCTCGTCGACGACCCCGAGGTGCACGCCGACGTGCAGTCGGCCATCGACGAGGCCAACAAGGCCGTGTCCCGCGCCGAGGCGATCAAGAAGTTCCGCATCCTCGCGAAGGACTTCACCGAGGCCACCGGCGAGATGACCCCGAGCATGAAGCTCAAGCGCAACAAGGTCGCGGAGAACCACGCCCAGGACATCGAAGCCATCTACATCTGAGCCTGTTCCCCTCCGGACCTGCGCAGGCGTCCGGGTAGCGGAACCTCAGCGGCTTCCTCGCTGCGGGATCGATTTCTCATGTACGTCCTATGCACCGCGAAATCGCTGTCCTCGCGAGGAAGCCGCTGAGAACCCGCCGGTGGTCCTCGTGCTCGAGCCGGTCACTGCTCAGCGGCTCCGCCGCCGACAAGATCAAAGGATCGTTCGGAGGGGCCTGAGCTCTCAGCCGATGGGCTGCCTTTGCCGATGTTGTTCCGGAAGCCCGCGGTGAGTCGATCGCCGCGGGCTTTCGCGCGTTCGGGGCCTGTTCAGCCGAACCGCTCGCGGAGCTCGGTGCGCCAGGACTCGACGAGTTCGGCCGAGGACAGGCCCGCGAGTTCGCGCAGCGCCGGATCCACTTCGGACGGGGCTCCCACCGAGGCGATGCGGCGGTACAGCTCGACGGTCTTCGGCTCCCCCACCCGCCGAACCAGGTGCTCCACCAGCGACCACGACTGCTGGTAGGCCGCGTCCAGGCCCGCGCCGGAGGTGTGGAAGTCCTGATCTCCGGGCGGCCCGTCGGGCGCGGCGCCGGAGCGGAGCTGGCGCGCCAGGTCCGGCGCGATGCGCTCCGGCGGCAGGCCGCTGTCGCGGTAACCGACGTAGTCCGCGAACCCCTCCAACAACCACATCGGCGCGCCGTCGGCGGTGTCCGCCCGCGCCGCCACGTGCGTCATCTCGTGGCGCAGCACCACCCGCAGCGAGGTGTCCGAGAGCCGGTCCGCGGTGGCGGTGTTGAACACGACCCGCGGGCCCTCCACGCGCCGGTCGGCGACGTTCACCTCGTCGGCGACGGCGACGGCGGCGATGCCGTCCACCGCGAACTCGGCGCCCACCAGCTCCCGCAGCTCCTCCTGGGAGCGCGGCAGCAGCACGCCCACCTGGCGCCGCCAGTCCGGCCCCCACACGTCGGTCACGGCGGCCACCGCCGAGTCGAGCTCGCCCGCCAGCCGGTCCGCGAGCTCCTCGGAGCCGTCGTGCCCGATGATCATTCCGTGCGGGGTGACCCGCACCCGGCACGGCCCGAAGTCCCACGGCCCCCGCCACTCCTGGCCGCGGGCGCGCTCGTCGTCGCTGAGCGTCCAGCGCCCCTCGCGCCGGGTGAAGGTGAACCCCGCCGGGCGCTCCGTGGGCACCGCGTCCACCCCGGCGAGCGCGTAGCGCAGCACCACGTCCGGGTTCGCCGAGTTCGCGGAGGCACCGGAGCCGGGGCGGACGTCGTAGTCCCACTCCGCCAGCGGCACCTCGGCCAGGTTGTGGAACAGCTCGCGCTGCCGGTGCTGGAAGTCGGGCGGAGCCGCCGGATCGAGCGAGGCCGCGAACGCCGCCTCATTCCTCGTGAGAACGGCGTGGGCGCGATCCCGGAGCACTGCCTCCCATTCGTGCTCCAACGTCGCCACGGAGGCGTTCTGGAGCCCGGAAACGGGTGCGGTCGGAGTCTGGGCCGGGAACGGGACGAACGCGCCCACGGCCAAGGCCGCCGCGGCGGCGACCGCCGCAGGCCACCCCCTCGAAGCCCCAGCCACGAGCCGGATCGTAGGTCGGCCGGCTGGCGGCGGCCCGTCGCGAACGCCCGCAGGTCACCCACACGCGGCGAGGGCCGCCGCCCCAGTGGGACGACGGCCCTCGCCGTGCGAACGGTGCCCGCTGAGACGGGCGCGGCAGAACACTCAGCCGACGACGCGCCGCATCGAGGAGACGTCCGCAATGCTGTCGTAGTCGGCGACCTTCACCACGTCGCCCTCGGTCGGGGCGTGCACGGCCTTGCCGTTGCCCACGTACATGGACACGTGGCTGACCGGGCTGTAGTAGAAGATCAGGTCGCCCGGCTGGAGCTGGCTCGCCGAGATGCTCTTGCCCTCGGTGACCTGCGACTTCGTCGAGCCGCCGATGCTCACGCCAGCCTGCTTGTAGGCCCACTGCATCAGGCCGGAGCAGTCGAACGTGCTCGGGCCCTTAGCGCCGTAGACGTAGGACGAGCCCTGCTTGCTCAGCGCGGCGGTGACCGCCTCGGCGGCGGAACCGGAACCGCCGGGCGACTGGTAGTCGGTCTCGCCGCCACCGGTCAGGGAGTCCTGGTCCTCCGAGCTGAGCTCGGCGTAGCGCTCCTTGACCTTGGCGACCTGGGCGTCCATGTCGGCCTTCTTCTTGCCGATCTCGCCCTGGATGCGGGCGGCGTCGGCTTCGGCCTGCGCGGCGCGGTTGCGGGCGTCCTGCGCGCGCTTGGTCGCGTCCTCGGCCTGGTGCACCGCCGCGGACAACTGCTTGATCGCGTCGTTGTTGTCCTTGGCCAGCACGTCCAGCGCCGAAGCGCGGTCCAGGAAGTCGTTCGGGGACTCGCTGACCAGCAGCGCGGACAGCTTGTTCAGCCGGGCGCCCTGGTAGGAGGCGGTGGTGAGCTGGTCGACCTGGCCGCGGAAGCGCTCTTCCTCGGCCCTGGCCTGGCCGGCGACCTGCTCGGCCTGGTCCGCCTCGGCGGTGGACCGGTCGAGTTCCGCCTTCTTGGCCGCGTGGTCGTCCTCGGCCTTCTTGTACTCCTCGGTGACGGCTTCGGCCTGGTGCGAGAGTTCCCGCACCTGCTTGGCCGCGTCCGAGGCGTTGTCGGGGAGGTTGGGGTCTGCGATCGCCGGCGCGGAGGTCATGCCAACGGCGGCGAGGACCGCCGAGGCCGCCAGCGCTCCGCGCATCGTGCGCTTCAATCGATGCGACGCCACGTCGCGCATAGCTCCTTCGTTGTCGACCGCCTACCGAGTACGCAGAGGTGGTGGTCCAGGGCGACCCGGACTCCAGGCGCGGCTACGCGCCCGCACACCCCGCGGGGGCAGATCCCGGTTCGGCTCCCCGACTAGCCGATTCGGCGGCGCTTCGCGGAGGACCCGGAGTGGGTCGCTGATCGCCACGAAGACGCGGTAAGGCTACGAAAGGTGAAGCGTGACGTCCAGAAGTGGGGGGGTAATTCTTCTGAACACTCCGCAATAGCACAATGGGATTATCTTCATGCGCAGAGCGTGATCGATCTCGCGGTCTCCTGACCAGCGACTCCCCGGATCCGCCACCGCGACCAGCTCCCGCGCCGCACCCCGGACGATCTCCGTATGAGATCCACCACTGCCCGAGCCCGACGAGCCTCGTGCGCAGCGCCGCGGGCGACGAACCGCTCCCCGGAACCCGCGACTCACACCCGGTTGAGCCGGTCCAGCAGCACGGCCGACGCGACCGCGTAGGCACCGGCGCGGCGCACCGAGGTCACCACCGCCCGGTCCGACGTCGCCACCACCAGCTGCCGCCCCTGCGGCTCGGCGATCACCAGCGAGCGGATCACGTCATCGGCGATCACACCGGGATCGCTGAACAGCACCCGCACCCCGCGCGGCCCGGCGGTGGGCACCGCGAGCACATCGGCGCCGTCGAACACCACGGTCACCTCCGCTCCGGTGCGCGCGGCCAATGCCGCCAGCTGGTGCGCCAAGCGGTTGCGCTGATCGGCCAGCGGCAGGTCCGGGTAGCCGGTCTTGGTCACGTTGTAGCCATCGACGATCAGGTGCACCGCGGGCAGCGCGAGCAACCGGTCCAGCGCCACCGCGTCCGCCACGTGCCCGGTGACGCCGGAGTCGGTGCGCACCCGCTGCACCACGTCCGCCGGGCGCGGACCGTGCCCGCCGGCGCGCAGTTCCCGGCGCAGCCCGCCGAGCGCGCCCTCCATGGTCTCCAGCAGCAGCGAGATCCGGACCTCGTCGCCCTGCCGCGCCTCCCTGGCCGATTGCCGGGCCACCTCCGCCTCGGCCGCGGCGCGCTGGGCGCGTTCCCGCTCCTCCTGCGCCTTCACCTGCTCGCGGTCCCGCTGGGCCCGCAGGTCCGCCAGCTCGGTCTCCACCAGACGATGCGCCTCGGCGAGCTCCGCGCGGGCCGCCTGCGCGTCGTCCTTGGCGTCCCGCAGGCGCTGGCCCTGCTCGCGCAGGCGCTTGCGCAACCGGTCCGCCTCGGAGCCGGACGCGTCGCCAGCCTTCTCCTGCGCGCGCCGCACCTCGGCGAGTTCGTGCTGCAACCGCTCGGTCTCACCGGTCAGCCGTTGAGCTCGGGCCTGCGCGGAGTCCCGCTCACCGCGCAACCTCCCCTGCTCCACGCGGAACGCGACGAGCTCCACGTAGTGCTCCGTGTTCGGCGTCCCCAGCAAGATGCCCGCCGCGGCGACCACCACCGGATCCGAGTTCGCCGCGTCCAGCCCGTCGGGGCGGTTCTCCCGGCACCAGTCGACGACCGCCGTGCGGAACACCGGGGAGTCCCGCAGCGCCGCGACCAACGGCCCCTGGCCGAGCTTCGCCCGTTTGGCCGGTGCGAACCGCACCACCGGGCGAAGCGGCACCGGCACGTCCGAGGGACGCATGCTCTCCAGCGCCTCCGCGCCCAACTCGGCGAGCCTGGCGCGCACCGGGGCGGGAAGTTCCTCCGGGTCACCGGCCGGACAGGGCTCGAAGACCTCGTCCGGAGCGCCGTTCGGCGCCTGCCGCGGACTGTCCACAGCAGACTCTTCGGAGCGCGGGGCATCTGCACCCGACGTCGGCGGAACCACGAGACCAGGCTAGTCGGCCGCTCCCCGTTCACCCGATCCGGAGGTTGTCGGTGGCCGCCCGTAGCGTGCGCGCGATGACCGGGGCGCAGCTGACCTTCGACGAGATCGACGACGACCTCCCCCTGCACCAGGCGACCTTCGTCGTCGTCGACCTCGAGACGACCGGTGGCAGCGCGCAGCGGGACGCCGTGACCGAGATCGGCGCGGTGAAGGTCCGCGGCGGCGAGGTGCTCGGCGAGTTCGCGACGCTCGTCGACCCGGGCTGCGAGATCCCGCCCATGGTCGTGTCGATCACCGGGATCACCGGCGCCATGGTGCACGGGGCGCCGCGCTTCGACTCGGTGCTGCCCGCGTTCCTGGAGTTCAGCCGGGACAGCGTCCTGGTCGCCCACAACGCTCCGTTCGACATCGGCTTCCTCCGGGCGCACTGCGACAAGCTCGACCTGACCTGGCCGAAACCGCAGGTGCTGTGCACCGCGAAGCTCGCCCGCCGGGTGCTGAGCCGGGACGAGACGCCGAACCACAAGCTCGGCACCCTCGCCCGCGTGCTGCACGCCCGCACCACCCCGGTGCACCGCGCACTCGACGACGCCCGCGCCACCGTCGACGTGCTGCACGCGCTGCTGGAGCGCCTCGGGCCGCTGGGCGTGCGGACCGTGCCGGAACTGCTGGCGCACCTGCCGGACGTGACCCCGCAGCAGCGCCGCAACCGCGGCCTGGCCGACGACCTGCCGAACGCCCCCGGCGTCTACCTGTTCCGCGGCCCGAACGACGAGGTGCTCTACGTCGGCACGGCCTCCGACCTGCGGCGCCGGGTGCGGCAGTACTTCACCGCCGGGGAACGCCGCGGCCGGGTGCGGGAGATGGCCGGGCTCGCGCAGCGGGTCGACCACGTGGAATGCGCGCACCCGCTGGAGGCCGAGGTGCGGGAGCTGCGGCTGCTGGGCGCCCACCAGCCGCGCTACAACCGCCGCTCCAAGTTCCCGAAGCGCACCTGGTGGGTCGTGCTCACCGAGGAGGCCTTCCCCCGGCTCTCGATCGTCCGCAGCGCCCGCGACGGCGCACTCGGGCCCTTCCGGTCCCGGACAGCCGCAACCGAGGCCGTGGAGACCTTGCAGGCGGGCACGATGCTGCGCCGGTGTACCGACCGCATCCCGGCGCGCAATCCCGCGGGGCGACCGTGCGCGGTGTACGAGCTCGGGCGCTGCGCGGCGCCGTGCGCCGGTCACCAGAGCGTCGAGGAGTACGCACCGCAAGTCATCACCGTGCGGGAGGTGATCTCCGGGAACGCCACCGGCCAGGACGCGGAGCACGGACTCCTGGAGCGCCTGCACGCGGAACTCGACCGGCTCGCCGCCGAAGAGCGCTTCGAGGACGCCGCCGCGGCCCGCGACCGGCTCGCCGGACTGGTGCGGGCGCTCGACCAGGCGCAGCGCTGGGCGGCTTTGGCCGTGGTGCCCGAACTGATCGCCGCCCGCCCGGACGGCGCGGGCGGCTGGCAGCTGGCCGTGGTGCGCCACGGCAGGCTCGCCGCCGCGGGCAACGCGCGGCGCGGGGTGCCACCGATGCCCGTCGTGGACGCGCTGCAGGCTGCGGCCGAGACGGTGCTGCCCGAGCCCGGCCCGCTGCGCGGCGCCCCCGCCGACGAAGTGCGCGTCGTGCACCGCTGGCTCACCACCGGCGGCACCCGCCTGGTCCGCTGCACGACCCCCTGGGCCGAACCCGCCGGCTCGGCGGCCTCCTGGCGTTCCTGGCTGGACCGAGCCGCCCAGGCCCGAACCCCCTACCCCGCCGCCGATTGAGCCGCTCCGGGACGGTCAGGTCACTCGGAAGGCTGCTGCGGCCTTCCGGAGACCAGTTCGCGGTCCTCGCGCGCCTCGTGCTCCGCGCGCTCGCTGTCCGCCCGGGTCCGGGCCAGCGCCTCGGTCTCCTCAGCCGGGTCCGGCTTGAGCCAGCTGCCCTCGACCGGGGAACCCGCGGCACCGAGCTTGTTCATCTTCTTCGGCACCGAGGCGCCCTGGTAGGGCAGCTCCTCCGGGTGACCGTGCGAGTCCACCGGCCCGAGCGGCTGGTGCACCTCGATGAACTCACCGTGCGGCAAGCGCTTGATGATGCCGGTCTCCACGCCGTGCTCCAGCACCTCGCGGTCGGCCCGCTGCAGACCCAGGCACACCCGGTAGGTGATGTAGTACGTGATCGGCGGCGCGAGCAGCAGCCCGATCCGACCGGCCCACGTCATCGCGTTCAGCGAGATGTTCAGCTCGAACGCGACCACGTCGTTCATGCCGGAGATCATCAGCACCGCGAAGAAGGCCAGCGCCATCATGCCGAGGCTGGTGCGTACCGGGTTGTCCCGCGGACGCTGCAGCAGGTTGTGGTGCGCGTTGTCCCCGCTCAGCTTCCGCTCGATCATCGGGTAGGCGATCAGCAGCGTGAACATGATGCCCATGCCGATCGCACCGCAGAAGAACACCGGCGGCACCGTGTACGGCCCGAGGTAGAGCTCCCAGGCCGGCCAGATCCGCAGGATGCCGTCCGCCCACATCAGGTACCAGTCCGGCTGCGAGGCCGCTGACACCTGCGAACCGAGGTACGGCCCGAGGTTCCAGATCGCGTTGATCTGGAAGACACCGCTCATGATCGCCA
Source organism: Saccharopolyspora sp. NFXS83 (assembly GCF_026241095.1). Classification (GTDB taxonomy): domain Bacteria; phylum Actinomycetota; class Actinomycetes; order Mycobacteriales; family Pseudonocardiaceae; genus Saccharopolyspora_C. The sequence continues at coordinate 289,741 of NZ_JAPFGB010000008.1, forward strand.
AGATGCCGACGGTCAGTGCGAAGAACGCGCCGCTCTTGAGCGCGAAGGTCGGCATGATGCGGATGCCGACGACGTTCGTCTCCTTGCGCTTCGCGCCCGGGAACTGGGTGTGCTTCTGGTACCAGACCAGCGCCAGGTGCGCCGCGACCAGGCCGAGCATGATCCCCGGCAGCACCAGCACGTGCAGGATGTAGAGCCGCGGAATGATCTCCATGCCGGGGAACTCGCCGCCGAACAGCGCCCAGTGCATCCAGGTGCCCAGCACCGGGATGGACAGCACGATGCCCGACATGGTGGCGCGGATACCCGTACCGGAGAGCAGGTCGTCCGGCAGCGAGTAGCCGAAGAAGCCCTCGAACATGCCCAGGATCAGCAGCAGCGAGCCGATGACCCAGTTCCCCTCACGCGGGCGCCGGAACGCACCGGTGAAGAAGATCCGGAACATGTGCGCCATCATCCCGGCCACGAACAGCAGCGCCGCCCAGTGGTGCAGCTGCCGGATGAACAGACCGCCGCGCACCTCGAACGAGATGTCCAGGGTGCTCGCGAAGGCCTTGGACATCTCGACGTCCTGCAGGTTCCGGAACACGCCGTCGTAGGTGACCTCCTCCATGGAGGGGTCGAAGAACAGCGACAGGTAGATCCCGGTCAGGATCAGGATGATGAAGGTGTAGAGCGCGATCTCACCGAGCAGGAACGACCAGTGCGTCGGGAAGACCTTGTTCAGCTGGCGCCGGATGCCGGGCGCCATGTTGTAGCGGCTGTCGGCCTCGTTGGCCGCGGTCGCCGCCTGCCGGTAGAGCTTGCTCTCCGGCTTGGTGGGCGTCGTGATCGAACTCATGAGTTGCGCTCCCAGTACGCTGGGCCGACCGGCTCGATGAAGTCGTGCTTGGCCACGAAATATCCCTCTTCGTCCACCGTGATCGGTAGTTGCGGCAGGGAACGAGTGGCCGGACCGAACACCGGCTTGGCGTAAGTGTTGACCACGTCGAACTGCGACTGGTGGCAGGGGCAGAGCAGGCGGCCGGTCTGCTGCTCGAACAGCGAGGTCGGGCAGCCCACGTGGGTGCACACCTTCGAGTAAGCGTAGTAGTCGCCGTAGTTGAAGTTCTCCTGGCCCTTGCGCTTGACCGGGGAGCTGCCCGGCCGGAGCCGGATGAGCATCACCGGGGCGTCGCTGCGGCGCAGCACCGAGGCGAGCTTGTGCTCGTCCTCGCGGTCGGACTCGCGGAACGGGAAGACCGTCTCGAAGCCACCGGCGTCGATGTCCTCGGGGCGCAGCAGCGACACGTCGTGCGGGTCGCCGGTGTCACGCCGCAGGTAGACCTTCTCGTCGTTCTCCTTCATCCACGCCGTGTGCTTGAGGGAGTCGGGTCCCTCGGTGGCCCACGGGTCGCGGACGAAGCCGCCGATGGCGATCACGCCGGTGCCCAGGCCCAGCGCGCCCGCGCTGAAGCCGAGCGTGCGGCGGATCATGGAGCGCCGGGCGAAACCGCTGCGCACGCCGGTGTCGGCGAGGATAGCGGTGACCGTCTGCTTGTCGACCTCTTCGGAGCCGTGTCCGTCGTGGCGCTGCTGGACGGCGACCTCGTGCGGGATGAGCTTCTTGGCGTAGAGGACCACGCCGACGCCCACCGCGAAGATCGACAACCCGAGGAACAGGCCGATCAGCGGCGTGTAGAGGTTGTAGAGCTGGTAGGCGGTGCCGCCTTCCTGCGGGGTGACGTAGGCCCACGGCCAGAAGATGAACACCGCGATGAACGCGATCGCGGAGAGCCCGGCGAGGACGAACCACGCGGCGACGGCGCGCTCGGCGCGGCGCTCGGCGCGGGTGTTCTCCACCGGGAACGGGTCCTGGTAGTGGATGAGCTCGACATCGTCGAGCGCCAGTCCCAGCCGCATCTTCTCGTCGCGGCTCATCTCGGCCAGTTCGGCCTCGGTGTAATCGCGCTTGGGGCTTGCCGGCCCGCCTTCTGCACTCATGCCCTGGCTCCGATCCACAGGGTGATGCCGATCAGCGCGCCGAGTCCGACGACCCAGGCGATGACGCTCTCCGAAGCGGGGCCGAAGCCGCCGACGGAGCTACCGCCGGGGTTGTTGTTGTTGTCCGTCACGGACTTGACGTACGCGATGATGTCCTTCTTCTCCTCCGGCGTGAGCTGCCGGTCGGAGAACTTCGGCATGTTCTGCGGGCCGGTGAGCATCGCCTCGTAGATCTGCTGCTCGCTGGCCGGGTCCAGGTTCGGCGCGAACTTGCCGGACGACATCGCGATGCCGCGGCCGGTGAAGTTGTGGCAGGAGGCGCAGTTGAGGCGGAACAGCTCGCCGCCGCGCGCCGAGTCGCCCGTCGCCGCGGAGCCGGTGGTGTCCGGGGACACCGGGCCGCCGCCGTAGGTCTGCACGTACGCGGACATCGCGTCGATCTCCTCGGGGGAGAACTTCGCGGGCTTGCGGATCGCCTGGGCTTCCTGGCGGACCATCGGCATGCGGCCGGAGGAGACCTGGAAGTGCACGGCGGCCTCGCCGACGCCGACCAGGCTCGGCCCGCGGTCCTTGACGCCGCCCAGGTTCGCGCCGTGGCAGCTGATGCACGCGTTGTTGTAGAGCTGCTCGCCCTGCCTGACCAGCGCCGGGTCCGCCGCGGCGTGCGCGGTCTGCGGCTCGGGGGTCAGGACGGTGTACAGCCCGCCCGCGCCGACCAAGGCGATCCCGAGCGCGAGGACACCGGAGAGCCTGCGCCGGAACTTGGATCCCGCGCGGTTCCGTTTCTTGATGGTGGTCATGAGTGCGGCAACCCTTGCTGTCAGGTTCGGGGTGTTTCGTGGCGGCCCTGGTGAGGCCGGTGGATCACGGAACGAGGTAGATCACGGCGAACAGTCCGATCCACACGATGTCGACGAAGTGCCAGTAGTAGGACACGACGATCGCTGCGATGGCCTGCGCCGGGGTGAACTTGCTCAGCTTGGTGCGGATGAGCAGGAACACGAAGGCGATGAGTCCGCCGATGACGTGCAGGCCGTGGAAGCCGGTCGTCATGAAGAACACCGTGCCGAACGCCGACGAGGCGATCGTGGTGTGGTGCGCGGCGACCAGCGTGTAGTACTCGCCTGCCTGACCCAGCACGAAGATCGTGCCCATGATCAGGGTCACCACGTACCAGCGGCGGAGGCCGAACACGTCGCCGCGCTCGGCCGCGAACACACCCCACTGGCAGGTGAACGAGGACGCCACCAGGATCACCGTGAACGGGAGTGCGTAGGCGATGTTCAGCTCGCTGGGCGGCGGTGGCCACGCACCCTCGTTCTGCGCCTTCACCGTGAAGAACATGGCGAAGAGTCCAGCGAAGAACATCAGCTCGCTGGCCAACCAAACGATGGTGCCGACGCTGACCATGTTCGGGCGGTTCAGCGAGTGCACGCGTTGACTGATTGAGGGCGCTGCCGTTGTCACGCGACGCATTATGTCCCGTGCGTTTTCCCCCTGCGCCCTCGGGTCCCGGGCGTGGCGCTTCAGTGATCAGATCGCGACCTGGAGGTAACTCGTTGTGATTAATTTTCGCCGTTTTTTGCCCCGTCTGTGGTTAAGGCGCGGTCGGCGGGGGCCCGCGGCGCCCGACTGGAACGATCCGGCGTTGATCGTGGTGGTCAGCGCGTTCGACGAGACCGAGGCCGCCTCGGCGGTGCTCGCCCGCTCGCAGCAGTGGACTCCGGAGGACGCCGCGGTGCTGCGCCACCACGTGCTGCTCCCGCAGGAATCGATCAGCAGGGCCGCTGAGCTGCTCGAACAGGACGGCTGGCGGCTGCGCCCCGATCCGGGCGACGGCTCCGTCCCGTTCGGCGCGGAACCCGAACCCGGCGAGCAGCCGCTGTTCGCGGAGCGTGTGCAGAAACTCGACGCGTTGCATTGCTCACAGGAGAGCTCCCGGATGGCCGGACTCGCGCAGCGGCTGCACGGCAGGGCCGTCGGCTGGGTCGCGCTGCAGAACGGTCCGGGCTGATCACCCGGTCCACTGGCCCGTGGCGGCTACTGCTCAAGCCTGTTCAGCCGCTAGCATCCGGAGATCACCGTCATCGAGGGCACCATCTCGTCGTCGGGCCGAGTCACCACAACGCCGTGAGCCGACCGCCTAGCCAGCGAGGAGCAGCTGATGAGCACATCGACCACCACGATCCTGGTGTTCAGCCACCGGCCCGAAGTACGCGAATCGATCATCAACGCGATCGGCAGGCGGCCTTCACCGGACCTGACCAGGGTGAACTACGTCGAGGCTGGCAACGTCGCCGACGTGCTCAGCGAACTGGACGCCGGCCGCGCCGACCTGGTGGTGCTCGACGGCGAGGCGCAGCCCACGGGCGGCATGGGCGTGTCGCGGCAGTTGAAGAACGAGATCACGAACTGCCCGCCGATCGTGCTCACCGTGCGCCGCCGCGACGACCGATGGCTGGCGACCTGGTCGCAGGCCGACGCGGTGCTCGTGCACCCGCTGGACCCGCTGTCGTCCGCCGAAACCGTCGCCGAACTGCTACGCACCGCAGTGCCATCCGCGGTGCGAGCCTGAACCACCCGGAGAACAATCGTGGGCACCATGTCGGGCACCTGGCCGAAACTCCTAGGACACCTCGTCGCGGGCAACGACTTGTCCGCGAGCGACACCGCTTGGGCGATGGACCTGGTGATGACCGGCGCGGCCACCCCGGCACGCGTCGCCGCGTTCGTCGTGGCGCTGCGCGCGAAGGGCGAGACCGCGGCCGAGGTGCGCGGCATGGCCGACACGATGCTCACCCACTCGCTGCCGCTGGACGTCGGCCGGCGGGCCGTCGACGTCGTGGGCACCGGCGGGGACCGGTCGGGCAGCGTGAACATCTCCACGATGACCGCGATCGTGCTCGCCGCCTGCGGCGCGACCGTCGTCAAGCACGGCAACCGGGCGGCCTCGTCCAAGTGCGGGACCGCGGACGTGCTGGAAACGCTGGGCGTCACGATCGACCTGCCGCCGGAGGGCGTGCGCGCCTGCGTCGCCGAGGTCGGCATCGGGTTCTGCTTCGCGCCGGTGTTCCACCCGGCGATGAAGTTCGCCGCCGGACCGCGCCGGGAGATCGGCATCCCCACCGCGTTCAACCTGCTGGGCCCGCTGACGAACCCGGCACGACCGGCCAGCGGCCTGATCGGGTGCGCGGACAAGCGGATGGCTCCGGTGATGGCGGAGGTGTTCGCGGCGCGCGGCAACTCGGTGCTGCTGGTGGCCGGCGACGACGGCATGGACGAGATCACCACGACCTCGACCACGACGGCCTGGGTCGTCGGTGACGGACAGGTCCGCCGGGAGCGCATCGTTCCGGAGGACCTCGGCATCCCGCGCACCACTCCGGAAGCCCTGCAAGGCGGCGATGCCGAGGTGAACGCCGAGGTGGTGCGCAGGCTGCTGGCGGGTGAGCGGGGCCCGGTGCGGGACGCCGTGGTGCTCAACACCGCCGGCGCCCTCGCGGCCTACGACGGCATCGGCGAGGACCTGACCGAGCAGCTGCGCACCGGGCTCGACCGGGCCGCGCGGGCGCTCGACTCGGGCGCCGCCGCGGATCTGCTCACCCGCTGGGCCTCGTTCGGCGCGCAGGACTAGATCCGGCGCGACCCGGTCGAGCGGGTCGAACGGTCCCCGGGCCCGGGAGGCGGACGGCGCCCTCCTCGGAGAGGGTCCGTCGCCTGCTGGCCACCGGGACCGGTTCACCCGGAGGGGACCGTCCGAACGCCGGACGACCTCATTCCAGGCCGATGGAGAAGGTGGCCTCGGTGTCCTGGCGGGAGTACGAGCGGAACGCGATGTGGGTGTCGGTGTCGAGCACCCCGGCGACCTTGTTGATCCGGCCCGGGACGATCTCGGCGATGTCCTCGTGGTTCGTGACCCGCAGGATCGCGATCAGGTCGACGTCGCCCGCGCAGGAGTAGACCTCGGCGACGCCGTCGATGTCGGCGACCTCCTGGGCCGCCTCGGTGAGTCGGTCGGCGACGGTCTTGATGAGCACGATCGCGGTGATCACGAAGAGCCTCCTGGCTGCGGGACTGCGTTGCTCGGCTCCTCGAATCCTAAGCTTCCCGGAACAGGTGTTTCCCACCAACGCACCGCGACCGCACGGCCCGCTCGACCGGTCGGGTCGAGCGGGCCGCCGCACCACGTCCGGGCCGGTCAGGGCGCCGGGTCGAACGGGCCTCGGTCCGGCTGGCAGACCGTGCCCTCGGCGGGCAGCGCTCCGTCGGTGAAGTACGCGTTCAACGCCCCGTCGATGCAGGCGCTCGCACCACGGGCGCCGTGCCCGAACGAGTCGAGCGTGAGCAGCCTGGCGTCGGCGAGCAGCTCCGACACCTTCCGCGCGTCGTCGTAGGGCGTGGCCGGATCGCCCTGCCGGTTGCCGATGACCAGGACCGGAGCCGAAGTCTCCCGATCCCACGGGCCGGTGTAGCGGTCCGGGTCGGATCCCCCGGGCCAGTCGGCGCAGCCCAGCGACAGGTACGTCCAGTAGGAGCCGAAGCCGCGCCCGACCTCGTCGGCCCGCCGCGCGTAGTCGGACCACGCCCACGGGTTGCCGGGGTTGCTGCTGTCGTTGCACATCACGCTGATCCCCTGCTCCGCCCGCAGGCCGCCGGCCCAACCTGGCGGGGCCGGGGGCACCGACACGACCGGTGGCGGTCCGGCGGCGGCACCGGGCAGCGAGAGTTCGTGCAGCTGCTGCAGGAACTCGCCGAGCTGCGTCGATGCCGAGGCGCCGTAGAGCGCGCCCAGCGTGCTGGTGGTGGCCGCCTGGTAGGTGATCTCCAGCGGAGTCCCGTCGGGCCGGGTGACCGTGACGGGCTGGGTCAACAGCCGGTCGAGCAGCGCGTCGTACTTGCCGAGCAGATCGGTACCCGGTTCCCGGAAAGCGCAGCGCTCATCGGCTGCGCACGCGTCGAGGAACGTGCGCAGCGCCTGCTGGGCACCGCCGTAGCTGCCCAACCGGAAGCTGAACGGGTCGAACGCCTCGTCCGGGCGGTATCCGGTGGTCCATTCGATCGGGTCGAGCACGGCATCGATCGCGACCGAGCCCACCCGTTCCGGGAACAGGTTCGCGTACGCGGTGCCGAGGTGGCTGCCGTAGGAGATGCCGTAGTAGTCCAGCCGGTCCTCCCCCACCGCCTCGCGCAGCAGGTCGAGGTCACGAGCCACGTTCGCCGTCGAGGTGTGCCGCAGCAGCGGCCCCGCGTTCCGGGCGCACTGCTCGACTCCGCGCATGGTGTCCTCGACCGTGACCCGTTCCTGCTCGGGGGTCACCGGGAAGGAGCCCACCTCGTGGAAGCCGTCGCCGGGCTCGGTGAAGCAGCTCAACCCGGTGCTGTCGCCGATGCCGCGGGGGTCGAAGCCGACGATGTCGAAGCGCTGGTGCAGTTCCGGGGTCAATTCGGGTGCGAACCTGCCGCTGCCGCCGGGCCCACCGGGGTTGTAGAAGATCGTGCCGAGCTTGTGCTCCTGATCGACGGCGGGCAGTTTTCCCACGGCGAGCCGGATCCGCTGCCCCGCCGGATCCCGGTAGGACAGCGGCACCTCGGCCGTGGCGCACTCGTAGCCGGGCGCGTCGGCGCAGGGCGTCCAGTCGAGGACCGGAGCGGCGGCACCGTTCGTGCGCAGCGGCTGCGCGGGCGGCTCCGGTCCCGCGAGTGCGGTCGGCGCGAGCGAGCCCGCGACGAGCACGGCGGCGAGCACCGCCGTACCGCGCCCCAAGACAGCTGTGCGTGATGACATCCCCAGTTTCCTCCCCAGATTCCTCACTGACGAGTGAAAACTAGCGAAGGGGATCACTCAGGCACCACTGAAAGTAATCAATTGGGCCCGAAAATAGGTGAGCCCCCGGACCAGCGGTCCGGGGGCTCACCTAGGTACTGGAGATCACTCGTGATTCGGTCCGGTGTGGTACTCGAACACCAGGCCCGCGACCATGATCAGCAGCACGCCGACCGAGATCACGATCATGACCACGTGGAAGAACGCCAGCGCGATACCGGCGAACGCGGCGGCTGCCGCCAGCCCGACGGGCCAGTAGCTGCCGGGGCTGAAGAAGCCCAGCTCGCCCGCGCCATCGCTGATCTCGGCGTCCGGGTTGTCCTCCGGACGCGGCTCGATGCGCCGCGCGACGAACTGAAAGTAGCTGCCGATCAGCAGCGACAACCCGCCCACCAGGACCAGTGCCGTCGTGCCCACGGGTTCGTACGACCACACCCCGTAGACGACCGCCGACAGGAAGAAGAAGCCGGTGATCAGGTTGAAGATCTTCGCTTCGACCTTCATGGAGTCCTCACTCTCGCGCCCTACGTCCTGCCGGGATCAGTTGCCCGCTTGCCGGCCACCGATGGTGGACGGCTCACCGGAGGTTCGGTCGGTGTCGAACGGCACCGAGGTCACCGCCCGCGGCGCGCACAGCTCACCGCAGTTCATCTGGGTCAACGCCTCGGCCGCGGTGTAGTACTGCCCGGTGGCCGGGTTGTTCTGCGTCCGCAGCCGCATGTACTGGTCGAACTTGTCCGGCGACAGGGCGCGGACCTCGAAGTTCATCATCGAGTGGTAGGTGCCGCAGAGCTCGGCGCACCGCCCGACGAACGAGCCTTCGCGTTCGATGGTGTTCTCGAAGACGGCGTCCTGATCGTTCTTGTCCGGGTGCGGGAAGGTGTCCCGCTTGAAGTGGAACTCCGGGACGAAGAACGAGTGGATGACGTCGGTGGAGCTCAAGTTGTACTGGATCGACGATCCGGTCGGCAGCACCAGCAGCGGGATCTCGCTGCTGCTGCCCACGGTCCGAACCGGCTGCCCGTCCGGCGTGCGGTGGTCCGGGTAGTTGAACTCCCAGTTCCACTGGAACGAGACGACGTTGACCTTCTCGTCCGGATCCGCCGACTTCGCCATCACGTAGTTCTGCGTCGTGGCGGTGAAGTAGAAGAGCACCACGACCATCACGAACGGCACGGCCGTGTAGATGACTTCCAGCGGCACGTTGTACTGGAACTGCCGGGGCAGCTCCTCGCCCTTCTTGCGGTGGAAGGCGACCGTCCAGAACATCAGGCCCCACACGAGGACGCCGACCGCCAGCGCAGCGATCACCGACCACGTCCACAGCTGACGCATCGACTCGGCCTGCGGGGTGACACCTTGCGGCCAGCCGAACCGCAGGACCTCGTCGGCCGAACAGCCCGTGGCCGCGACCGCGACCAGGCCTACCAGCCCGGCGACTTTGACCAGCCGTGGCACTCGGGTCCCCTCCTTCAGACGTTCCTGCCGCAAGCTCCCCATCCGAAAGCCCACTGCGCGACGCCTCCTCGCTGCGTGTTTCCACCGTCGCCGCGGGTTTTGGACACACTGCGCACCCACCATGCCCCGCGGCCGGAATGCTGCGGGGAGCCTAGCCCAGCAGTAGCCGCGATACGCCTCCGGGGTGGCGAGGTGCGCTGCACATCACCGAGATCGTCCCCGCCCGGAGCGGAGATCCGCCACTCGCGCGCGTGCGCGGGAGCCCGCTCGCACGCGCCGCGCGGGGAACGATCGACAGCGGGCGCCAGGTGACGCGAGCTCGGACTCACCGCGCCTGCACGGTACGGCGGCGGACCCGGCATACTGGGGCCCCCGCCCGCCGAGATCCCCGCCGGGGCCGCGGGGCGGAGCCCGACCCATCGCCGACGCGAGAGGTGCCCGAGACGCCGTGTGCGGCCTGCTTGGACTTGTCTGTCCCACTGAAGAGAACGCCGGTTTCGCCGTCGACGCCGTGGCCAAAGCGCTGCCCTGCCAACGGCACCGGGGGCCGGACGAGAGCGACACCTGGCACGGCGGTGAGGTCGTCTTCGGCTTCAACCGGCTGTCGATCATCGACCTGGAGCACTCGCACCAGCCGTTGACCTGGGGGCCGCCGGAGAACCCCGGCCGCTACACCATCAACTTCAACGGTGAGATCTACAACTACCTGGAGCTGCGCGCGGAGCTCTCCGAGCACTACGGCGCCCGGTTCCACACCGACGGCGACACCGAGGTGATCGTCGCCGCCTACCACTACCTCGGCACCGCGATGGTCGGCCGGCTGCGCGGCATGTTCGCGTTCCTGATCTGGGACAGCGAGCGCCGCGTCGTGTTCGGCGCCCGCGACCCGTTCGGGATCAAGCCGCTGTTCTACGCCGACGGGCCGGGCGGCGCGGCGTTCGCCAGCGAGAAGAAGAGCCTGCTGAGCCTGGCCACCACGCTGCGCATCGGCGAGGACCTCGACCACAAGGCGCTGCAGCACTACCTGACGCTGCAGTACGTCCCGGAGCCGGAGACGATGCACCGCCAGATCCGGCGCATCGAGTCCGGCACCTCGTTCACCGTGTCCCCCGGCGGGCGCCTGGTGACCGAGCGGTACTTCGTCCCGAACTTCACCTCGAAGCCGGTGCGCAACGACTCCGAGGCCCGGCGGCTGCACGACCAGGTCGTGGACGTCATGCGGGACTCGGTCGCCAAGCACATGCGCGCCGACGTGACCGTGGGCTCCTTCCTGTCCGGCGGCATCGACTCGACGGCGATCGCCTGCCTGGCCAAGGAGCACAACCCGAACCTGATCACCTTCACCACCGGGTTCGAGCGGCAGGGCTACTCCGAGGTGGACGTGGCCGCCGAGTCGGCCGCGGCGATCGGCGTGAAGCACGTGATCCGCACCGTCTCCCCCGAGGAGATGATGGAGACGCTGCCGCTGATCGTCTGGTACCTCGACGACCCGGTGGCGGACCCGGCGCTGGTGCCGCTGTGGTTCATCGCCCGCGAAGCGCGCCAGCACGTCAAGGTGGTGCTCTCCGGCGAGGGCGCCGACGAGCTGTTCGGCGGCTACACGATCTACCGCGAGCCGCTGTCGCTGGCGCCGTTCGAGCGCGTGCCGGGCTCGTTGCGCAAGGCGATGGGCAAGGTCTCCACCGCGATCCCGGACGGGGTGCGCGGCAAGGACCTGCTGCGCCGCGGCGCCCTGTCGCTGGAGGACCGCTACTACGGCAACGCGCGGATCTTCCGCGACGACCAGCTCAAGGCCGTGATGGCGGCCTTCGATCCGGGTGTCTCGCACCGCGACGTCACCGCCGGGCCGTACCGCACTTCCGAGCACTGGGACCCGGTGACCCGGATGCAGCACGTGGACCTGTTCACGTGGCTGCGCGGGGACATCCTGGTCAAGGCCGACAAGGTGACGATGGCGAACTCGCTGGAGCTGCGGGTTCCGTTCCTGGACAACGAGGTGTTCCGCGTCGCCAGCGGCATCCCGCTGGACCAGAAGATCACCCCGGAGACCACGAAGTACGCGCTGCGCCAGGCGATGAAGCAGGTCGTGCCCGCGCACGTGCTCAACCGCCGCAAGCTGGGCTTCCCGGTGCCGATCCGGCACTGGCTGCGCGACGAGATGCACGACTGGGCGCGCAACATCATCCAGCAGTCGCAGACGGAGCGGCTGCTGAACAAGACGGCGATCCTGCAGCTGCTGGAGGAGCACCGCTCCGGCGTGCTCGACCACAGCCGCCGCCTGTGGGCGCTGCTGGTGTTCATGATCTGGCACGGCATCTTCGTCGAGGGCCGCCTGTCCCCCGAGGTCCCGGAGCCGTACTACCCGGTCAAGCTCTGACTGCCGCAGGTCGTTCGGCTTTGGTGTCCGGGTAAGCGGAACCGCACCGGTCCGACGACGAGCTCTGATCTTCCGCACGAACGAACGGCCGCTTCGCCCCCAGGACGAAGCGGCCGTTCCGCTTTCCTCGGCGGGGTCCGTCAGCAGTTGTTCTTGCTGGTGAAGTCGGTGTGGCCGTTGTAGGGCACGTCCTCGCCGTTGAGCGTGACCTTGACGTCGTCGCCACCGGAGCGCTGCTCGAAGTGCAGGTGCGGGCCGGTGACGCCTCCAGTCGCCCCGGCCTCGCCGATCTTCTGACCCGACTTGACCTCGTCGCCCTCCGAGACGCTCTGCACCGACAGGTGCGCGTAGCGGGTGGTCCAGCCCGAGCCGTGATCGATCTCGATCCAGCGGCCGTAGCTGGTGTCGCCCTCGTTGCCGACGACGCTGACGGTGCCGCCGGCGGAGGCCACCACGGGCATGCCGGTGATGTCGCTGCGCTGGAAGTCGACCGAGTTGGCCGGGTTGTGCCCGCTGAACGTGGCCGCGGTGACGGTGACCCCGCAGCGGAACGGGACCTGGAAGTTCGGCGCGGCCACCGCGGGCGCGGTGCCCGCGAGCACGCCGAGGCCGGTGAGCGCCGCGGTCGCCGCCGCGGCTCCGAGTCTTGCGCCGAAGGTCGTGGGACGTCGTGCTCCGGTCATGGGAACGCCTCCTCGTTCTGGGCTCCGGCACGCGCCGGAGGCACCTGGCAGGGAGATCGATCCGACCACAGGACGCTCGACAAGAACAGACCAATTAGGTCGTATTTCAGGTAAATCATTGACGAAAACTCGCCGACGCCGCCGCTCAGGTCGCGGGCGGCGCGGTGGATTCGCGGGTCACCAGCCGGGGCCGGAACATCCGGGTGCGTCCGCCGAGCCGGGCGGGCAGCTCCGGGGTGAGGCGGTCCAGCAGCTCCGCGACGGCGGCGTCGGCCATCTCCGCGATCGGCTGGGCGAGCGTGGTCAGGCTCGGTGCGCAGCAGTCCGCCAGCGGCACGTCGTCGAACCCCACCACCGACAGGTCGTCCGGGAGCCGCAGGCCGCGCCGCCGGGCCTCGCGCAGCGCGCCGAACGCCATCACGTCCGAGGAGCACAGCACTCCGGTCGGCGCCGGACCGTCCAGCAGCGCGGCGCAGGCTCGCGCGCCACCGGTGGCGCCGAAGTCGGCGTGCGCGACCAGCTCGGGATCCGGCTGCACCGCCGCTTCCTCCAGCGCCGCGACCCACCCGGCCCGCTTGAGCCGGGACGGCACCGCGTGCGCGGGGCCGCTGACGAACCCGATCCGGCGGTGCCCGAGGTCGAGCAGGTGCCGGGTGGCGAGGTAACCGGCGAGCCGCTCGTCCACCGCGATGTCCGGCACGTCCACGGTCGGCCCGCCGCCGTTGACGAAGACCATCCGCACCCCGTCGTCGAGCAGCGAGCGGTAACGCCGGTGCGCCTGCGGGCGGTGGTCGGTGGCGGCGGCGTGCGAGCTCTCCGGCGCCACGAAGATCATTCCTTCGACGCCGCGGGCCAGCAGCATCCGCACGTGCTCTTCCTCGGTCAGCGCCGCTCGCGTGTTGCACAGCAGCACCCCGTAGCCGGCGCGGGCGGCCCGCGTCTCCAGCGCCTCGGCGAACGCCGGGAACACCGGGTTCACCAGCTCCGGCACCAGCAGCCCGATCACCCCGGTGCGGCGGATCGCCGCCGCGCCGCGGGCGGTGTGCGGCATCCGGGCGAGCACGTCGAGCACCCGCTGCCGGGTTTCGCCCTTGATGCCGGCCCGCCGGTTCAGCACCCGGCTCACCGTGGACACGCTGACCCCGGCCGCCGCGGCGATGTCGGCCAACCCGGTCATGCGGTACCTCCGAGGTTCCGCCGCGCGGGGTGCCGACGTCGCCGTGGCACCCCGCGCGCGCAGATCAGCTCAGCTTCGCACCAGCGTGCAGCGCGATACCCGAGTTGCCCTGCACCGTCGTGGTGACGGTGCCGTCGTCCTGGACCTGCGCGGTGGCGCCGGTGCAGGAACCGTTCTCCAGCGCACCGGACATCACGTCGCAGTACGTCCCGGCGGGCAGCGAGGTCTGGAACTGCTGCTCCGCCATCTCGCCGTCCTCGCGGTTGATCACGACGAAGCCGGCGTCACCGCGGCCGAACGCGATCCGGCCGGAACCGTCGTCCCACCAGTTCGTCAGCTCCTTCCCCTGCACGGCCTGGTGGAACCCGGCCATACCGGCGATGATCGGCCGCTGGTGCTCGCACACCCACGCCTGGTCGGCGCAGTCCGCGGGGCTGGTGCGGCCGTCGGAGTCCGCGGGCGGCCCGGCGTCCGGGTCGTCGAAGGCGAACCCGGAGATCAGCTGCGGCGTGCCGTACGGGTAGGCGAGCATGAACGCGTTCGCCAGGTCGTAGGAGACGCCGTCCTTGTAGGTCAACGTCGGCTCGCTGCGCTGCGTGTCGTGGTTGTCGATGAACACCACGGCCTGGTCGCTGGGCAGCGTCATCTCGTCCGGCAGCTTGGCCAGCTGGGCCAGCGAGCCGTCCTTGAACGCGTTGCTGACCTTGTGGTGGTACGCGAACTCGGTCACGTCGCCGTTGCCGGAGTACTCACCGGCCGACGTGGTCTGGTCGGCGATGACCTCCTGGAACATGTACGGCTTCGCGCCGGTGTCCGGCACCGCGTTCAAGTTGCCGAAGATCGCACCGACGTCCTCGGGCGGCATGTGCTTCACGCCGTCCACCCGGAATCCGGAGACGCCGAGGCTGATCAGGTCGTTGAGGTACCCGATCTCGGCGGACCGCACGTAGTCGGTGCCGGTCTTGAGGTCCGAGAGCCCCACGAGCTCGCAGTTGCGCACCTCCCACTGGTCGTCGTAGTTCGCGATGTCGCGGCGGCAGTCGCTGAAGTCGGCATCGCTGTAGAGGCCGGGGTAGTCGTACTTCGAGTGCGTCGTGCCTGCGCTGCCCACCGCGTCGCTGGCCGCCATGTGGTTCACCACGGCGTCCGCGTAGATCTCCACCCCTGCGTCGTTGCAGGCGGAGACCATGGCGGCGAACTGCTCGCGATCGCCGCGACGGGTCTCCAGCTGGTAGCTCACCGGCTGGTAGTCCTGGTACCAGGGATGGTTCAAGCCGTCGAGCTGCACGTGCTCCTGGGGCGGCGAGACCTGGACGGCGCCGAACCCCTTCGGGCCGAGCGTGCTGCGACATTCCTGCGCGATCGACGCCCAGGGCCACTGGAACATCTGCACGATCGGGCCGGACACCGGTGCGGTGGTCGGGGCGGGCGCCGCGGGGGGCGCGGCCTGGTCGCTGGGCAGCGTCATCTCGTCCGGCAGCTTGGCCAGCTGGGCCAGCGAGCCGTCCTTGAACGCGTTG
>NZ_JAPFGB010000009.1 GCF_026241095.1 Saccharopolyspora sp. NFXS83
CTCGGGGGGTGGTGGGTGGGGTTTACGGGGTGTGGTTTTTTGTTGCTGTGGGTGTGTGGTTGTTTACGAAAAGGTTGCGAATGCGGGTTTTGGGGTTGTTGGTGATTGTCGGTCGTTCGTGTTGGGGGTCACGCTGGGGAGCGTTTCCTACTGGGTAGTAGGTTTCGGTTCGCACTCAATGAGGAGTTGCCCGTGAACCTCCGTCCGTTCCAGCGCGCGGCTGCGACCGTGGTGACCACCGTGGTCGGGGTGTCGTTCGCCGTTGCGACCGCGTCCGCCGCTTCCGCTGAGGAGCGTCCGCCGTTCTACGAGCCGCCCGCCGAGTTGCCGGGGAGCAACGGTGATCTGGTGCGCTCCGAGCCGTCCGAGTACTTCCTGGATCCCTTGAAGGCGATCAAGGTCGATGCCGACGTGCAGCGGGTGATGTACCGGTCCAGCGATCGCGGCGGTGCGCCGATCGCGGTGACCGGCACGGTCATCACGCCGCGCGGCGAATGGCAGGGGGAGGGCGAGCGTCCCGTCGTCGGCTACGCGCCGGGTACCCAGGGCATCGCCGACCGCTGCGCGCCTTCCCAGCAGCTCGCCAACGGAACCGAGTACGAAGGCGTCTTCGTGAAGGCCATGCTCAGCAAGGGCTACGCGGTCGCGATGACCGACTACCAGGGCCTCGGCACGCCGGGCGTGCACACCTACATCAACCGCGAGGTCAGCGGCAACGCGGTGCTCGACGCGGTGCGCGCCGCGCAGCGGCTGCCCGGAGCGGACGTCCCGGACGGCGGTCCGGTGGTGCTCTACGGCTACTCCCAGGGCGGCGGAGGCGTGGCGGGGGCGGCCGAGCTCGCCTCGGCCTACGCGCCGGAGCTCGACATCCGGGGTGCCGCGGCCGGTGCCGTTCCCGCCGAGCTGGGCGGGGTGGGTGCCAACCTCGACGGCGGCTTCTACGCCGCGTTCCTCGGCTACGCCGTGGCGGGGATCGCCGCCGGTTACGACATCGACCTGGAGCCCTACCTCAACGACGAGGGCGAGCGGTTCCGCGAGGACGTCGAGAACTCGTGCACCATCGACGGGATCGCGCAGTTCGCGTTCGCGCAGTCGAAGGACTTCACCGAGGACGGCAGGCCGCTGACCGACTACCTGGCGGAGGAGCCGTTCGCGAGCGCTGTCGGCGAACAGCGGATCGGGAACGGCAAGCCCGGCTTCCCCGTGCTCGTCGCGCAGAGCCGGTTGGACGACGTGATCCCCTTCGATCAGTCCGAGACCCTCGCCGGCGACTGGTGCGCCCAGGGGGCGGACGTGCAGTTCGCGCCGAACCTCGGGCCGACCCACATCGGCGGTGCGATCGCCTCCTTCCCGCGCGCGTTCGCGTGGCTCGACGACCGCCTCGCCGGCGAGCCGACCCAGCCGAACTGCGGGAACACCGAGCAGGCTCCGGTCGACCCGGAGATCCCCGTCGACGAGCGGCAGCCGCTGCTGCCCCAGCTGTCCGAGCGGCTGAACCTGGAGTGAGCGCGGGGCCGGGTCGCCGCCCAGGCGCCCCGGCCTCCCATCGCCCCAGGCGATCCGCAGGCCGACCGCGTGCCGTCCCTTCCCGCTCGGGGGGACGGCACGCGGTCGTTTCGGTCGGCGGCGATGCGCGCGAGCTCGTCCGTGCGGCGCCGCGGGCCGCCGAGGCCGCCGTCGGGTTCCTACGTCCCCGCTGCGGGGTGAGCGGGGTTCGTCGAGGACATCGGGTGGACCTCCGACACCTGCAAGGGGTGGCCGGGGAGTTCGGTCGAATGCCGGTGCGGGCGCAGGCCGTCGAGCATGATGTGCAGCGCTCGTTCCGCGATGCGCTGCTGAGCGGGATCCGACGGGCGGCGCAGCAGCATCGAGTACATCGCCGCGATGTCGCCGGCGCCCACGTCCGTGCGCAGCGAGCCCTCGGCCTGGGCGGTGCCGACCACGCCGTCCAGCACCTCCAGCAGGGAGTCCCGGAGCCCTTGGGTGACCTGGTCGCCTTTGACGACGTCCCAGGCGCGCGGTGAGGTCATGCCGAGGCGGACGCTGAGCTGGAGTTCGTCGGAGCTCTTGAGCAGGCGCACCAGCGCGTTCCAGCCGGTCGTCTCCTCGGTGGCCGCCGCTTGCGCGTGGGTGAGCGCGTTGGTGAAGTTGTCCCTGGCGACGGCGCGGATCAGCGCCTCGCGGTCGGGGAAGCGCCGGTAGAGGGTGCCGACGCCGACTCCGGACCGGCGCGCGATCTCCTCCATCGGGGCGTCAGGACCTTCGGCGGCGAAGATCGCTTTGGCCGCGCTGATGATCTGGTCGCGGTTGCGGCGTGCGTCGGCGCGCAGCGGGAGCTCGCCTTCCGGTGCCGAAATGTCCGAGTTCACCGGTGGATTCTCGCATCCACCCGTTCGCAGGTGGACGGAGTGCTTCCGCTTCAGTACTTTCGAGTACAAGCGGAAGGTTTTCTTCCATATTGGGAGGTCGCACCATGCCCGAGGTCACCGATGAGCCAGTGCGGGAGTTCCCCGTCGCGCGGCGATGCCCGTACGCGCCACCCGAGGAGTACGCGCAGCTGCGCGAATCGGCGCCGGTGTCCCAGGTCAGAACGCCGACGGGCTCGGCGGCGTGGGTGCTCACCCGGCACGAGGACGTCCGCTTCGCGCTGTCCGACCCGCGGTTCAGCGCCGACCGGCGCAACCCGGCGTTCCCGTTCCTCGCCGCCGGTCAGCAGGAGTCGATCAGCGCGTTCCGGCCGAACATGCTGTCCATGGACGAGCCGGAGCACGGCCCGGTGCGGCGCTCGGTGCTCGGTGAGTTCACCGTGCGGCGGATGCGGGAGATGCGGCCCCGGATCCAGCGGATCGTCGACGACTGCCTCGACTCGATGCTCGCCGGACCGAAACCCGCCGACCTGGTCGCCGAGCTGGCGTTGCCGGTGCCCTCGCTGGTGATCTGCGAGCTGCTCGGCGTCCCGTACGCCGACCACGACTTCTTCCAGGAGTGCTCCTCGGCGATGCTGCGGCGCACCACCCCGGCCGAGGAGCGCGTGCGCGCCGCCGCGGAGGTGCGCTCCTTCCTCCGCGACCTGATCACCGCGAAGAAGTCCGCCCCGGGCGACGACCTGCTGAGCCGCCAGCTCGCCAAGCAGCGCGAGGAGGGCATCGAGGACGACGAGGACCTGGTCGCGACGGCCACGCTGCTGCTGGTCGCCGGGCACGAGACGACCGCGAACATGATCTCGCTGGGCACGCTCACGCTGCTGGAGAACCCCGACGACATCGCGGCCATCAGGCAGGACCCGCGGCGCACGCTCGGCATGGTCGAGGAACTGCTGCGCTACCTGACGATCGTGGAGACGGTGACCTCGCGGGTGGCGACCGCCGACGTCGAGGTCGGCGGCACGCTCATCCGCGAGGGCGAGGCCGTCATCGCGCTCGGCCACACCGCCAACCACGACCCGGCCACGTTCCCGGAGCCGTCCGAGTTCGACATCGATCGAGGCGCCCGCCAGCACGTGGCGTTCGGCTACGGGCCGCACCAGTGCCTCGGGCAGAACCTGGCGCGGATGGAGCTGCAGATCGTGTTCGACTCGCTGTTCGGGCGGATCCCGTCGCTCGCGCTGGCCGGGCCGCGCGACGAGCTGCCGTTCAAGGACGACGCCGTCATCTACGGCGTGTACTCGATGCCGGTCACCTGGTAGCGCCGGGGCGCTTCACCAGGCCGCGCGTTCCAGCGGATTCGGGTCCGCGACCACCTCGGGTGGCCGGCCGAACCGCCGCACGGGGCGCCGGGGCGTGGTGTGGCGCTCCCAGCCGGGATCGCCGGAGGTGGCGAAGCGGACCCAGGCGGCGTGGACCTCGGCGCCCAGCTCGGACGGGTGCTCCGTGCCGAGCAGGGCGTTCGGGCCGTGCAGTCCGGGTTCGCCCGCGATGTCGAAGACGAACGGGAGCTCCACGCCGTGCGCGGCGCCCAGCGACCCGCCGAGCGCCGACGAGCGCCAGGCGAACTCGTAGCGGTAGGTCGCCGCCGCGTGCGCCGAGTGCGCGTCGGCGAGCGCGCGGGTGCCCGCGCCGAACAGGGCATCGCCGAGCACCGCCGACCGCAGCTCGCCCGCGGCGGCGGCCGGGCGCTGCGCCCGGTACGCCGCGACGAGCCGGTCCGGGTCCGGATGGGCTCGCGCCGCAACGGAACGCACGTCGTCCATCGTGGACTCGTCCAGGTCGCCGCCCGGGGCCAGGTAGAGGTTGCCCTCCTCGGTGTTGTTCCCGATGAGCAGGTCGATCTCGGCCCCGGCCCCGGCGGCGACCGATGTCGCGGGCTGCCGCCGCAGGACGAGACCGAACGGGCTGAGCCGCAGCAGCGGATCCGGTCGCCCGTCGACCGCGAGGTCCAGCCCGCGCAGCCCCGCGGTCGCCGCGAGCAGCCGCTCGTCGGGCACCTCGGCCAACTCCGCGACCGGCATGTCCAGGACCGCGCCGAGCCGGTGCGCGACGAGTTCGGCCTGCGCGGGCACGAACGCGCCGAGCCCGTTGCCGCTCTGGCTGATCACGCGGCGGAACAGCCCGCTGTCCGCGTGCTCGGCCAACGCCGCGTCGACGATGGTGGCTCCGGCGGACTGCCCGAACAGCGTCACGTTGCCCGGATCGCCGCCGAACGCCTCGATCTCCTCCTGCACCCAGCGCAGCGCGGCCAGCACGTCCAGCAGTCCCCGGTTGTCGGGAGCTCCCGGCAGCGCGAGCCACCCGGGGGCGCCGAGCCGGTAGTTCAGCGCCACCAGGACCACGCCATCGCGGGAGAAACCGGCGCCGTCGTAGAGCGCGGCCTGCGCCGAACCGGACACGAAGCCGCCGCCGTGCACGAACACCATCACCGGCAGGCCGCGGGTGGCGGTGTCCGGCGTCGACACCGTCACCGTCAGGTAGTCCTCGCCGCGGACCCAGCCGGGGCCGAAGAACGGCACCATGTCCAGCGCGCCGAACGCCCGCTCCGGCGACGGCGCGGTGGGGCCGGGCCGCGTCGCGTCCCGCTCCCCGTCCCAGCGCGGAGCGGGCCGGGGGGCGGCGAACCGCGCGGGGCCGACGGGGGCGGCGGCGTAGGGGATCCCGGAGAACACCAGGCCGTCGCCGTGCCGCCTGCCCCGGACCCGGCCCGCGGTGGTCGTCACCGAGGTCATCGGTTGCTCCATTCCGGCCGGTCGAACGCGGCCCAGTCCACGATCTCGAAGCGGTTCCCGGCACGGCGGACCTCAGCGGCGCCGTGCCCGCCGAAGTGCGCGGGCACGACCAGCGCGGTGTTGTCCGCCGCGAACTCCAGCAGCCGTCGCCGGGAAGCTCGGGCGGTGGCAGGGTCCTCGTCGAAACCGCAGTTGTGCACCGGATCCCGCAGCTGCACCGGGGTGTGCAGCAGGTCGCCGATGAACACCGCGCGGTCCGAACCGGAACTCAGGTGCAGCACCGACGAACCGGGCGTGTGCCCCGGAGCGGGCAGCAGCCGCAGGTTCTCGTCGATGACCCGCTCGCCCTCCCACAGCTCGGTGAGCCCCGCCTCGTGGACGGGCGCGACGCTGTCCTCGAACACGTTCTGGTGGCTGCGCGCGCTCTTCGGCCGGTGCTCGCCCAGCGGGTTCCAGTAGTCGAAGTCGAGCCGTGGCACCAGGTAGGTGGCGTTGGGGAAGGTCGGTACCCAGTCCCGGCCGACGAGGCGCGTGTTCCACCCGACGTGGTCCACGTGCAGATGCGTGTTGATCACGATGTCGACCTCGTCCGGGTCGACGCCCGCGGCGGCGAGGCTGTCGAGGTAACCGGTGTCGAGGTGCCGCCAGTGCGGCGAGTACGGCCGTTCCTTGTGGTTGCCGACGCCGGTGTCGACGAGGATCGTGCGCCCCGCGCTGCGCAGCACCCAGGTCTGCACGGCCGCGGTGAACCCGTTGTCGGCGGGCGACCAGAAGTCCGGGGCGAGCCAGGACCGCTCGGCCTCGAACACGTCGGCGGGGATGTCGGGGAAGAACTCGTCCATGCCCATCGCGCGCCCGTGGAACTCCAGCACTCGCGTGACTTCGACGTCTCCCAGCGTGATGCTCTGCATGCCGAGAAATATGCGCCGCGCACCAGGTCGTGGGGTATCCGTCACGTGACTGCACCTGTGCGGGCGGGGCTACAGTCGGCGGGCGGGAGGCGGTTGTGCTGCAGCAGATCATCGGCCGGGAAGCGGAGCTCGCGCGCGTGGTGCGGGCGGCCCGCGGCACCGGGCAGGTGCTGATCGTCACCGGCGATCCGGGCATGGGCAAGACGACGCTGCTCGACGCGGCGGCCGAACCGGGCGCGCTGCGGGCCACCGGCAGCGAGAGCGAGGCGAACCTCGCGTTCGCCGGACTCCACCAGCTGCTCGCGCCGACCCTGCGCCGGGCTCGGCCGGAGTCGTCGCGGCTGCTCGGGGCGTTCGGCATGGGGGAGTGCTCGGCCGAACCCGACGTGATGCGCCTGGCGCTGGAGGTGCTGGTGCTGCTGTCCGACACCGGTGGGCCGCTGATCGTCGACGACGCGCACTGGCTGGACCCCGCCAGCTTGGAGGTGCTCGCGTTCTTGGCCCGCAGGATCGACGCGGAGCCGCTGAGCCTGCTCATCGGTGCCCGCGAGGACCAGCCGCTGCCCGGCTTCGACGGCCTCCCGGTGCTGCACCTGGGACCGCTCGACGACCTCGACGCGAACCGCGTCCTCGACGAGCTGCCGCAGCCGCCGACCGGCGCGCACCGGCTGCGGGTGCTGGCCGAGGCCGGCGGCAATCCGCTGGCGCTGGCCGAACTCGCCGCCGTGCCGCAGGAGATCGGCCCGGGGCCGCTGGTCACCACCGAACGGCTGGAGAAGATCTTCGCCGCGCGGGCGCAGGAACTGCCGGAGCGGAGCCGGGAACTGCTGCTGGTGCTGGCCGCCGCGGACACCTCGGACCCGGTGCGGGTGCCGGAATCCGGTTGGGAGCCCGCCGAACGCGCCGGGCTGGTGCGCTGGACGGGGTCCCGGTTCCGGTTCCGGCACCCGCTGGTCAGGTCCGCGCTGTACCACTCGGCGCCGGTCGCGCGGCGCCGCCGGGCGCACCTCGTGCTGGCGGAGGCGACCGCGGACGAACCGGATCGGCACGCCTGGCACCTGGCCGCCGCCGCGAGCGGTCCCGACGAGGACGTCGCCGCGCTGCTGGAGGACACCGCCGAACGCGCCCGCCGCCGAGGTGGCCACGCGGCTGCGGCGACGGCGCTGGAACGCGCCGCCGAACTGAGCCCGGACCGCGGGGAGCGCGCTCGGCGGCTCGTGCTGGCGGCGGACGCGGCGCTGTTCACCGCCCAAGCCGGGTGGCTGGAGGACTTGGCGGCACGGATCGCGGGCCTCACCGACGAGCCGGAGCTGCTCGCCGTCGCCGCGCTGCGGGCCGGGCAGGCGCTCACCGTCACCACCCGGCACGCGGCGGCGTTCGCGCAGCTGTTCCGCACCGCGACCGCGCTGGCGCGGCAGGCCCCCGACACCGCGCTCACGGCGTTGGCGGGCGCGGCCGTCGTCGCCTACTACTCGGCCGAACCCGGCCGCCGCGAGCAGGTGCTCGCCGCGCTGCCGGAGATCCCCGGCCCGCAGGACCCGGTGACCAGGGCGTGGGTGCTGACCGTCGCGGACCCCGTGGGCAGCAGAGCGGAAGTGCTGCCGCTGCTGTCCGAGCTCAGCTCCGCGGAGTCCGGCCCGGGGCAGGCCATCGCGGTGGCGACCATCGCCTGGCTGCTGGACGAGGCGCCGCTGGCCGAGCGGCTGTTCGAGCAGGCCTTCGACCAGTGGCGGATCCGGGGCCCGCTGCCGGAAGGGCTGGGCTGCGCGCACGGGTGGACGTTGTTCGAGACCGGTGGCTGGACGCAGGTCAGGAGCATCGCGGCCGACGCGGTGAGCAACGGCGCCCGCGCTGAACTCCCGCACGTCATCGCGGGATCGAAGACGATGGACGGTGCCGTGCTGGCCTTGCGGGGCGACTCGGCGCGAGCCGGGGAACTGGCCACCGCGGCACTGTCCATGGTGGACCCGGCGGCGAGCCGGATGGTCGCGGTGCGGGCCAGGTACGTGCTGGGCATGATCGCGGTGGCCGACGGCGACCACGCCGCCGCGCACGCGCAGTTCCGCCGGATGTTCACCGCCGATGGGGAATTTGAGCACTACCACCAGTCCGCGGTGGCGCTGCCCGAACTGGCCGCCGCCGCGGCACGCCTCGGGACACCGCACGACGCCGAGCGCGTCGTGCGCGCCGCCGAGCGGCGGCTGGGCGACGGTGCTTCGGTGCGGATGCGGGCGCTGGTCGATCACGCTCGCGCGATGCTGGCCGACGATCCGGAGCCGCTGTTCGCCGCCGCGCTGGCCGACCCCCGCACCGGGCAGTGGCCGTTCGAACGCGCGCGGACCCTGCTGCACCAGGCCGAATGGCTGCGCCGCGCCCGCCGCATCGCGGAGTCCCGCGCCCCGCTGGCGGAGGCGCTGGAAACGTTCCGCAGGCTCGGCGCCCGTCCGTGGGCCGCCAGGGCCGAGGCGGAGCTGCGGGCGTCCGGGGGCGCGGATCCCGGCCCGGCCGCCTCCGGCGTGCTCGACGGGCTCAGCCCGCAGCAGCAGGAGATCATCCGGCTGGCCGCGCGCGGCCTCACCAACCGGGAGATCGGGGACCGGCTGTTCCTGTCACCGCGCACCGTGGGCTCGCACCTGTACCGGTCGTTCCCGAAGCTCGGTGTCAGCACCCGCAACCAACTGCGCGACCTGCTGCCGAACTAGCCGATCACTCGTCGGCCTCCTCCAGGGCGCCGATCCACAGGTAGTCGCGGGCGCGGGTCGTGGCGACCAGCAGTTGTCGTTGCAGCGCTTCGAGTTCGTCGCGGTGGAAGCCGATGGACCGGTGCTCGTCGGGCAGGAACACGGCGCGGAACTCGAATCCCTTCGCCTCCTGCAACGTCCCCACCCGCACCGCCGCCGGGTCCGAAGACCACGGGGTGAGCCGCCCGGCGGGGACGTCGTTGCTGCGCAGCACTTCCAGCCACTCCTCGGCGGCGGAGCGGGTGCGGGTGAGCACGGCTGCTCCGGTGTCGTCGCCGAGCTCGCGCAGCGCCGCCAGCAGCGCCTCCTGCTGCGCGGCGCCGTTCCACCGCACCACTTTGCCGCCGCTGAGGACCGGCAACGCCGAGCGCAGCGTCACCGGTGGCCCGCCGTCGATGTCGTCGAACCGGTTCACCGCGTCGAGCTCACCGGCGGCGTCGACGATCGCGGCCCGGTTGCGGTAGTTGCGGCGCAGCACCTCGCTCCGGCCGCGCAGCGAGATCCCCGCCTCCGACAGCCGCCAGCCGCCCGCGAACACCTGCTGCTGACCGTCCCCGATCAGCAGCAACCGGTTCGGGCCCTCACCGCTGACGGCGTGCACGAGCCGCAGGCCGACCAGCGTCAGGTCCTGCACCTCGTCGACCGCCACCACCGAGTAGCCGCGGCCCAGGGGTTTGCGGCCGAGTTCGTCCCACGCGCGGATCAGCACGTCGTTGCGGTCGTAGATGCCGCGTTCGCACAGCTCCCGCTCGTACTCGCAGTAGAACTCCCAGACGTGCGCCCGGAAGGCGGGGCTGAGCTGGCCGCCGCGACCGCGTCGCGGAGCGGACTTGTACGACTCCAAGGTGCCCAGGCCACGGCCCTTGATCACCCGGTCGATCTCGTCCTTCCAGTAGTGCCGCGAGGGCCGCGCGCCCGCCAACGGCCCCGGACGTCCCGAGCGCTCCCACACCGCCGCGAACGCCGCCTCCACCCGCGGTTCGTCCACCTCCGCGTCCCGGCCGCGCTCGGCGAGGAGGTCCGCGGCCCACGCATGCAGGTTCCGGAACTCCACGCGGTGCGCCACCTGCGGCGCCAACGCGCGGAACTGCTCGCGCGCGAGCTCCGGCAACGCGTCCAGGTGCGTGGTGAACAGCAGCTTGCCGGGGCTGCGCCGCGCCAAGTACGCCAGCCGGTGCAGCGCCAGCATGGACTTCCCGGTGCCTGCCGGGCCCGAGATCCGCGCGGGCCCGCCGTACTGCCTGCGCACCGCGCCGAGCTGCGTGTCGTCGAGGAACAGCCGCCAGTCCAACGCGGAATCCTGCGGGGGGTGCTCGGCCCGCTCCTCGGTCAGCCGCCGGACCTCGAACAGTCCGGAGGAGCGTTCCGAGGATCCCACTTCGCCCGCGCCCCGCGGTTGCGGAATCCGGTACGGGTTCCAGGCGATCGGGGTCAGGTCGAACGTGCGGTTGTCCAAGTGCCGGGCCGCGGCCAGGGCGTCCGCCGCGTCCAGCAGCGGCTCCTCCCGCACCAGCACCCGGTCCAGCTCGGACTCGGTCACCACCAGGTGCTCGCCGTCGCTGACGGTGCCGCGCCCGCCTTCCGGGAACACCACGACGGTGCGCAGCGCGGCCTCGGTGAGCAGCCCGTGCGGCGTGGCCAGGCCCGCCAGCAGCTCCGCGGTCCACACGAACGCCGCGCGCGTCGCCTCCGGGTGCGGTTCGTGATCGCGCAGCAGCACCACGAGCACCCCGCCGGGACCGATGAGGACCACGTCCGGCCGGTTGTCCGGGGTGTGCGGGGCGAACTGGTTCAGCAGCGTGTACCAGCCGGTGCCGCGCTCCACCGCGAACCGCTCCACGACCCGCTTCTGCCAGGTCGGCAACGGGGGGCGTGCGCGGAGCTGCTCGTCGGCCTGGCGCCGCAGCCGCTCGCGGTGGTGATCGTATGTCCCTGTCACGGCGACTCCCGGATTCGCACGCAGGTGCTCTAGCGACATTACGGTCTTCCGGCGCGATTTCGAGAGTTGCGAACTCGGATCACCTTAATGTCGCAGGCGGATACGAAACTCGGGCGGAGACCTCCACAATGGACGTGTGGACCCGCTGCACGATCCTGACGACGACGCCCTGCTCCACCCGCGCCAAGCGCGGGAACTGGCTGGGCTGGTCGAGAACGCCCGCCTCGCCTCCGGTGCCGTCCGGTACGGCCGCATCGGCCGGGTCGGCGCGGCCACCGTGGTGCTCAACCAGGACAACCCGCTGCCCACCGCGAACCACGCCTGCGGCCTGTGGGGAACGCTGGCCGAGGTCGCCACGACGCTGCTCGCCCTGGAGCAGTCCTTCGCCGACGCGGGCCGCTCCGAGGCCGTCGTGTACGCCTCGCCCACCACGGTCGGGGAGATCGAGGGCATCGCCGACGACTCCGGCTGGCGCGCGGTGGAGGAGAACATGGCGCTGCTGCACCGCAGTCGCAGGACCCCCACCAGCCCCGTGCGCCCCGCCACCGACGACGACCTGCACGGCATCGCCGAACTCATCGCCGACGACGCGGGACTGTCCGACTCCGGCGAACGACGCCTGGTCCGGACCCTGGCGCACCGCGGCGACGACCCGCGCTGCGTGCTGCGAGTGCTCGACGACCCCGAGGCAGACCGCCTGGCCGGATTTGCCCAGGGCTTCGTCGAACACGGCGTAGGCCTCGTAGAACACGCCGTGGTCCGCCCCGGTCGAAGGCGCCGAGGCGCAGGATCCTCCCTGGTGGCCGACGTGGTCGACGAGCTGTACGCCAAGGGCGCCCGCCTCATAGCCGCGCACAGCGACGAGGGAGGACCAGCAGAGCGCTTCGCGGAAACCTGCGGCTTCGAACCCGTCTACCCGGTCACCGCCTACGCGCGCCGAGTAGACGAACTACTCGACTGACACTTCCGCGGCTCGTCCTGCTCGGGTGTCCGGGTGGCGGAACCTCAGCGGCTTCCTCGCTGCCGAAGGTCGTGCTTAGCGGCGAAGCCGTGCAGTAGGCGGCGAAGCCCGCCTGCCTCGCGGCGTAGCCGTGCCTTGCGGCCGAAGGCCGTGCAATGGGCGAGCGAAGCGATGCTTGCCTTGCGGCCGAAGGCCGTGCCTGGATGCGCGAAGCGCATAGCCACGTCCACAAGCCGCTCACCCGCGGGTTCTCAGCCGCTGAGGTTCCGCTACCCAGACACCAGAGCAAAAAGAGCCGTGGAAGCAATCACTGAAGAAGACCTTCCACCGCACCACAGCAACCACACGCCCAACAGGGGAAGGCTCCAGAACCGCGACCACACGCCCAACCGGGGGGCGGCCCTGCAACCCGCCCCGTCAAGCCGAGCGAGACTCCGAAGCCCGGACCAGGTGTCCACCCTCCTCGTTCGGGGTATGTCGTCCTTGGCGCTGACGAACGCAGTGCCCGAGTCCGCGGCGAGGTGGTGATCACGATGACGGCGACTACCCGGCTGCCCAAACCGGTGGCCGAGACGTGGGAGTGGCAGTTGCAGGCGGCTTGCCGGGACTTGAGCACGAGCACGTTCTTCCACCCGGAGAACGAGCGGGGCAGCGCTCGCAGCAACCGCGAGGAGCAGGCTAAGCAGATCTGCCACCGCTGTCCGGTGATGTTGTCCTGCCGGGAGCACGCGTTGGCCGTGCAGGAGCCGTACGGGGTGTGGGGCGGGCTCAGCGAGCGGGAGCGGCAGGAGCTGCTGGCGAAGCGGGTGCCGAAGCAGCGCGCCGCGGCGTGACGGCAGGGGGAGCGGAGATGAGCACCGGAGTGCCCGGCACCGACCTCACCGAGCAGGACCTGCTGCGGGAGATCGAACAGCTGCACGTCACCCGGAACGAGACGTTCCTGCACGGCTCGCACGACGCGTTGCGCGAGCACACCGCGCGCTCGTTCGCGTTGGAGCAGGAGTACCTGCGCAGGCACCCGGATCGCGACGTCGATCCGCGGCGGACCCGCGCGGGCGCGAGAGGAGGCCCGGTTCATGGCCAGTGACGCGGACCAGCAGATCCCCGAACAGCAGTCCACCGGTCCGACCCCAGGTGAGGGGCGCCGGAAACCGCGGATCGTGATCGTCGGCGGCGGCCACGTCGGGCTCACGGTGGCCATGCGCCTGCAGAAGGAGCTGGAGCCCGGCGAGGCGCGGATCACGGTGATCGATCCGCAGTCGCACATGACGTACCAGCCGTTCCTGCCGGAGGCGGCGGCCGGTTCGATCGAGCCCCGGCACATCGTGGTCCCGCTGCGCCAGACGTTGCGCCGCAGCGAAGTCCTCACCGCGCAGGTCACCTGCATCGACCACGGAGAACGTGAACTCACCGCGACGCTGGCCGACGGCACGGAGGAGCACTTGACCTTCGACGTGCTCGTCGTGGTGCCGGGTTCGGTCTCGAAGGCGCTGCCCATTCCGGGTTTGAGCGAGCGCGGCGTCGGGTTCAAGACGATCGGCGAGGCCATCTTCCTGCGCAACCACGTGCTGTCCCGGCTCGACATCGCGGCGAGCACGTCGGACGTGGAGTTGCGGCGGCGCCTGCTCACGTTCGTGTTCATCGGCGGCGGCTACGCGGGCATCGAGGCCATGGCCGAGTTGGAGAGCATGTCCCGCGAGGCCGTCCGCAGCTACCGGACCCTGGACACCGGTGACATGCGCTGGATCATGGTCGAGGCCACCGGCCGCATCATGCCGGAGGTCAGCGCCCCGATGGGCGAGTACACGCGTCGCCGCTTGGAGGAGCGCGGCATCGAGGTGAAGACCGGCACCACCGTCAAGTCGCTCACCGACGGGCACGTGATCCTCTCCGACGGCGACGAGTTCGACGCCGACACCATCGCCTGGACCGCCGGGGTCAAGCCGCACCCGATGCTGGAGGACTCGGACCTGCCCCGGGATGCCAGGGGCCGCGTCGAATGCACCCCGAAGCTCCAGGTGCGCGGCACCGAGGACGTGTTCGCGGCCGGGGACTGCGCCGCCGTCCCCGACTTGACCAGCGACGACGAGGACGCCCTGTGCAGCCCGTCGGCCCAGCACGCGGTGCGGCAGGCGAAGGTGCTGGCCGACAACGTGGTCGCTTCGCTGCGCGGCCACGAACTGCGCGACTACCGGCACCGCCACGCCGGTTCCGTTGCCGGCTTGGGCCGGTTCCAAGGGGCAGCGGAGGTCTACGGCATCAAGCTGAAGGGCCTGCCCGCCTGGCTGCTGCACCGCGTGTACCACCTCGCGAAGCTGCCCACGTTCCGCTTGAAGGCCCGGATCCTCGGGGACTGGCTCTTGGAGCTGCCGCTGAGCAGGCAGACCGTGGCTTTGGGTGAACTGCACGATCCGCGCGCCGAGTTCGTCCGGGCCGCCAACACCCGGGGCCTCCCCGGTGAGCACGGCAGAGCAGGCTGACCTGGCGAGCTGTTCCGGGAGGTTTTCGCAGCGCACGGCCTTGGCGAGGATCGCGTGGCCGTGCGCGGGCCTGCGATGATGATCTAAAGGGGACCCCCCTTTTCCGGCCCCCCAGGGGGCTGTTGTACGGTATGCAGGCACGCGATGAACGGGACCGAAACACCGGAACCGAACACCGCACAAGTGAATCAGGGGCTGTGGCGCAGTTGGTAGCGCACTTGACTGGCAGTCAAGGGGTCACGGGTTCGAATCCCGTCAGCTCCACTCGGAGGAGTCTGGTCGACGCTTGTGCGTCTTCCGGGCTCCTTTTCGTTTGTGCGGGGGTCGAGCCCCCGCAGGCCCCCCGGCGCGGTGGCTGGGGTGCGTCGGCTTCTTCCGCTGGGGTGCGTTCCCGGCCTGCTCGCCGACCAGCGGTTCGGTGTTCGAGCAAGCTCCCCCAGCCTCCACGTTGAAGTGGCAGATCACAGGGCCGATGTTCTACGGAACATCGGCCCTGTTTCCGTTCTGGGGGACAACTGCGAGGAGTGGGTCCCGGTCAGGATGGCTAGACGAGCGTGTCGCGCACGGCCGGCGCCTGTTCGACCAGGGCGCGGACCACCGCGCAGACCTCGTCGACCTGTTCTACCGAGATACCCAGGCCGGTCGGCAGCAGCACGACCCGTGCACTGAGTGTCTCGGTACGTGGCAACGGCCGGGGAGCGTGCAGCCGCCCGGCACCGGCGTAGGGCGGCGTGCGGTGACAGCCGGGGTGGAAATGGTCGCGCCCCAGCACGTTCTCGGCGTGCAGCGCGGTGATCACCTGGTCCCTGGAGAGCCCGGCAGAGCGGCTGTCCACCTCCATCACCACGTACGAGTGGTTGACGCGGTCGCCCGCCTCTGGGCGCCGCAGGCTGATGCCGGGCACCCCGTCCAGCCCGGCCGCGTAGTGCGCGTGCCGTTCGGTGTTCACCCGGATCAGCTCTTCCTTGCCTTCCAACGAGGCCAGGCCCATCGCGGCGGCGAGCTCGGTCATCTTGGCGTTGGTACCCAGTCCCTGCACCACACCGGCCTTGTCACGGCCGTAGTTGTGCAGGGCGCGCACGTGGGCGGCCAGGTCCGGGTCGTCGGTGACCACCGCGCCGCCTTCGGAGGCGTTGAGGAACTTCGTCGCGTGGAAGCTGAACACCTCGGCCCGCCCGAATCCGCCGATCGGCTTGCCCTGGTGCGCGCTGCCGAAGGCGTGCGCGCTGTCGTAGAACAGCGCCAGCCCGTGTTCGGCGGCGATTCCTGCCAGCGCGTCGACCGGCGCCGGATTGCCCCACAGGTGCACGCCGAGGATCGCGGTGGTCCGCGGCGTGATCAGCCGCTGGACCTCCTCCGGGTCGAGCTGCCCGGTCGTCAGGTCCACGTCGCAGAAGATCGGGGTCAGGCCTTCCCAGCGCATGGTGTGCGCCGTGGCGATGAAGGTGTAGGACGGCATGATCACTTCACCGTGCAGCCCCAGCACCCTGGCCATGATCTGCAGGCCGATCGAGGCGTTGCACAGTGCCACGCAGTGCGCCACGCCCGCGGCGTCGGCGATCCGGCGCTCGAACTCGGTCACCAGCGGCCCGGAGTGGGTCAGCACGTAGCTGTCCATGGCCTGCTTGACCAGGTCCAGCACCCGTTCCGGGTTCGAGATGTTGGGCTTGCCGACGTGCAGCTTCTCGGCGAAAGCCGGCGTACCGCCCAGGACGGCCAGCGGCCTGCCCACCGCGGTCATCGGTGACCTCCCACGAACTCCCGGATGGCGGCGACCATGTAGTCGATCATCTCCGGGGTGATCTTCGGGAACACGCCGATCCAGAAGGTCCGTTCGGTCACCACGTCGCTGTTGACCAGCGTGCCGGAGACGCGGAAATCCTGACCGAGGTAGGCCGGGTGCCGGGTGAGGTTGCCCGCGAACAGCAGCCTGGTGCCGATCCTGCGTGACTCGAGGAATTTCACGATCTCGGATCGGGCGAACGGGGCGTCCTCGGCGATGGTCAGCACGAAGCCGAACCAGCTCGGCTCGCTGCCGGGGGTGGCCTCGGGCAGCAGCAGGTGCGGCACCCCCTCCAGGCCGCGGCGCAGCCGGTTCCAGTTCCGGTTGCGCGCTTCACCGAACTCGGTCAGCTTGGTCAGCTGCGAGGAGGCCAGCGCCGCCTGGACGTCGGTGGCCTTCAGGTTGTAGCCGATGTGGGAGAAGATGTACTTGTGGTCGTAGCCCTCGGGCAGATCACCGAGCCGGTAGCCGAACCGCTTGTGGCAGGTGTCGCTTTCGCCTGGTTCACACCAGCAGTCCCGGCCCCAGTCGCGCAGCGACTCCACCACGCGCGCCAGCGCGAGGTTGTCGGTGAGCACGCAGCCGCCCTCCCCGGCCGTGATGTGGTGGGCGGGGTAGAAACTGACCGTGCTCAGGTCGCCGAACCCCCCGGTGAGTTCGCCCCGGTAGCTGGCCCCCACCCCGTCGCAGTTGTCCTCGACGAAAAGCAGGCCGCGTTCGTCGCAGAGATCGGCGATCTCCCTGGCCTCGAACGGGTTACCCAGTGCGTGCGCGATCATCACCGCCTTGGTCCTCGGCCCGATCGCGTCCGCGACCCGTTGCGCGGTGGTGTTGTAAGTACCCAGCTCGATGTCGACGAAAACCGGCTTCAGCCCACATTGCACGATGGGGTTGACGGTGGTGGGAAATCCCGCGGCGACGGTGATGACCTCGTCCCCGGGCCGCAGCCGCCGCTCGCCCAGCTCCGGCTGGCACAGGGAGGCCATCGCCAGCAGGTTCGCCGACGACCCTGAGTTCGTCAGGTGCGCCTTGCGCAGCCCGAGGGTCCGGGCGAAGTCCCGTTCGAACTTCCTCGCCGACGGGCCCGCGGTGATCCTCATGTCCAGCGCGGCTTCCACCATCGCCACTCGGTCGTTGGCGTCCAGTGTCGCCCCCGACGGCCAGATCGGTGTCACACCCGGCTGGAACGGTCGCTCCGCGACTTCCTTGTCGTAGTCGCGCACGAGCTGCAGCACCCGGGCTTTCAGTTCCGCGCCATGGTCGCTCATCAGCACTTCCTCCCCGGGTGGCGGGATACGGTGACCTCATACTTCCGTACGCAGGACTGGGTTTTTCCCCATACTCGGGTTACCTAGCATCGCAGGATGCGAGTGCTGATCGCGATCTCCGCCTGGCCGGGACACTTCATGCCGATGGTGCCGCTGGGCTGGGCTCTGCGCAGTGCCGGGCACGATGTGCGGGTGCTGTGCAGCCCGCAGGAGGTCGACGCGGTCGTCCGGACCGGTCTGCACCCCGACCCGCGCCTGCTGGGTTTACCGATGGTGTGGTCCACCAGGCTGATGAACCTTTTCAGCGCCTACCACGGGACCTGGCGCTACCCGGCCCGGCCGCTGCACCCCGACACCGGGGAGCCGCTGGACCTGGACACCTTCGACATGGGCGGCTGGTGGTCCGCCGCCGTGGACACGTTCGGCAGGCGATGGCGCCAGGACGCGGAGACGGCCGCGGCCTACGGCCGGGAATGGCGGCCCGACCTGGTGGTCCACGACCCGTTGAGCGCCGAAGGACCGCTGGCGGCGCACGCGGCCGGGGCCCTCAGCGTGGTGCACCTGTGGGGACCGACCGGAACAGAGGAACCACTGTGCACCACCGGCGGCTTCGGCGAGGGCGACCCGAGCCGGAACTCCCGCGCCAGGGACTCATTCGGCCCGGACAGCCCGTTCGGGTCCGCGGAGCTCGCCTCGGTGCTGGACCAGCAGCTCACCCAAGTGCTCGACCCGTGTCCCGGCGAGTTCGGGCTGAACAGCGTCGGCGCCAGGCTGCCCATCAGGTTCGTTCCGTACAACGGTCCGGGAACCCTCCCCGAGAAACTCCCCGAACGCGACGGCCGTCCACGTGTGTGCGTGGTGTGGGGCCGCACCACCACGCGTGGCTTCGGGCCGGTGGCGAACAAGGTTGAGCAGGCGGTCACCGCCGCGACCGAGCTCGGTGCGGAAGTGCTGCTGCTGGCCTCGGAATCCGACGCCGGCAACGCGGAACTGCCCGGGCAGGTGCACCGGCTCAGCGAGGTGCCGCTGCACCTGGTGTTGCCCACCTGTGACGCGGTGATCCACGCGGCAGGTGGCGGTTCCATCCTGACCTCGATGGTCTGCGGGGTGCCCCAGCTCATGCTGACGGTCGCCGAGAACGCCGAGAAGTGGTCGGCTGGAAGACTGGAACGGGCCGGTTGCGGGTTGTCCGTGCGCAATTACGAGGCCGACGTCCCCGCGATCAAGGTGGAGCTCGAACGTCTGCTGTCCGAACCGGCGTTCGCCGAGTCGGCTCGCCGGCTCGCCGGTGAGGCGCAATCCATGCCCTCCCCGGCCGCGGTGGCCGGTCAGCTGGAATCGCTCGTCTCGGCGCGGTGATCCGCCGCACCAAGTCCAATGTGGACAACTCGACAAGCTGGGATTAAACCTACATCTTTCCCGATACAACTGTGCTGTCAGGAGGTGGGTTCATGGCAACGGTGGAAGGACCCGTCCTGCGGGTGCCCGACGACACGCTGACGGGTCGGCTCGCACTCTCCGCGTCCACGGTGGACGGTGGCGTCAACTCCCTGGCCGACATCCGTTCCTGGCTCGCGCGGCGTCGTGCCAGTCAGCTCCACCACGTGGAGCGCATCCCGTTCTCCGGTCTGCGATCCTGGCGGTTCGAGGAAGGCTCGGCCGACCTGTGCCACGACAGCCACAAGTTCTTCCGTATCCAGGGATTGCGGGTCCACTCGGACTACCGGCACGTCCGGCAGTGGACGCAGCCGATCATCAACCAGCCGGAGATCGGCATACTCGGCATCCTGATCCGGGACATCGACGGGGTACCGCACTGCCTCATGCAGGCGAAGGCCGAGCCGGGCAACGTCAACGGGGCGCAGATCTCCCCGACGGTGCAAGCCACGCGGAGCAACTACCTCCGGGTGCACGCGGGAAACACCGTGCCGTACCTGGAGTACTTCCAGAACCTGCAGTCCGGCAGCGTACTCGCCGACGTGCTGCAGTCCGAGCAGGGCGCGTGGTTCTACCGCAAGCGCAACCGCAACATGATCGTCGAGGTGGACGGGCCGGTCGAGGCAGGCGACGACTTCTGCTGGGTGACCCTCGGGCAGCTGCACGTCCTTCTCGGTGAGGACAACACCGTCAACATGGACACCAGGACCGTGCTGGCCTGCATGCCGGGCGGTTTCGAAGGTGCCCTGGGTGACCAGGACGAGTTCATGTCGGCTCTGGTCAGCTCCTGCGACCCGGCGCGCGGCGGGCTACGCACCAGGACCGAGGCGATGAGCTGGATAACGTCCCGGGAAGCCCAGCACGACGTGCGGACCGAGCTGCTCGGGCTGAACGAGGTGCGGGAGTGGCGCCGTACCGAGGACGTCATCCGCCACGAGGAGGACCGCTTCTTCCGGGTCATGGCGGTGTCGGTGCGGGCGGACAGCCGCGAGGTGGCCGGCTGGACCCAGCCGCTGATCGAGCCCGTCGGTGTCGGCTCGATCGCGTTGCTGGTCAAACGAGTGGCCGGAGTGCTGCACGCGCTGGTGAGCGCACGGGTCGAGCCCGGCTACCGCAGCACCATCGAACTGGCGCCGACCCTGCAGTGCATCCCGGCGAACTATGCGGGATTACCGAGGGAACTGCACCCGCCGTTCCTCGACTACGTCCATGATCGTGATCCGCGCCAGGTGTGGTTCGACGCCGAACTGTCCGAGGAGGGCGGGCGCTTCTACCACGCCCGCAACCGGTACCAGATCATCGAGGCACCGGAAGACTTCCCGGACGGCGACCGGCCGGACTTCCAGTGGCTGACCCTGCACCAGCTCAACAGCCTGCTGATGCACTCGAACTACGTCAACGTCCAGGCCAGGACCTTGGTCGCGTGCCTGCGGGGGCTGCGGTGACCGCGCGGCTCTCGCTGGGCGTGCTCGGCTGCTCGGCCATCGCCCGGCGGCGCACGATTCCCGCGCTGGACTCGCTCGGCAACGTCCGGCTGGCCGCTGTCGCCAGCCGCTCGGCGGAGAAGGCGGAGCGATTCGCCGCGGCGTTCGGTGCCGAGCCGTGCGGCTACGTCGAGCTGATCGAGCGGCCGGACGTCGACGCGGTGTATCTCAGCCTGCCCAACATGCTGCACCACGAGTGGGCCAGGCGGGCGTTGCTGGCCGGCAAGCACGTGCTGTGCGAGAAGCCGCTCACCGGCGACCCGTCCACCACCGAGGAACTGATCGACCTGGCTGCCGAGCGGGGCCTGGTGCTGCGGGAGAACTTCGCCTTCCTGCACCACCCCCAGCACGCCAGGGTCCGGGAGCTGATGGCCGACGGAAGGCTCGGCGCGATCCGCACCCTGAGCGTGGCGTTCACCATCCCGTCGCTGCCGTCCGACGACATCCGCTACAACGCGGCACTCGGCGGCGGCTCACTGCTCGACCTCGGTGTCTACCCGCTACGGCTGGCGTGGCTGCTGTTCGGCGACGGGCTGTCGGTGGCGGGCGCGGCACTGCGGGTGGACGAGCGGCTGGGCGTGGACGTGGCGGGGCAGGCCCTGCTGGTCTCCCGCGGCGGTGTGTTCGTCGACCTGCAATTCGGTTTCCAGCACTCCTACCGGTGCCGGTACGAGGTGTGGGGGAGCACCGCCTCGCTGAGCCTGGACAGGGCGTTCACCCCGCCGCCGGAACACCGGCCGGCCATCGTCGTCGAGGAACAGGACCACGACGAGCGGTTCTTCCTGCCGCCGGCTCACCAGTTCCGGCTCTCGGTCTCGTCGTTCGCCGACGCGGCGCTGCGCGGGGCGGTGGCGAGCGAGGAGGAGCGCTGGCTGACCGGCGCCCTGGAGACCGCCCGGCTGGTCGAGGACGTCCGGGCGGCCTCGGCGGGGCACCTGGCCTGAGCACGGCGAGGTCAGGACCCCGCCAGTGCCTCGCCGATCCGGTCGCCGACCTCGGCGGCGTGGTCGACGAGGTAGAAATGGCCGCCGGGGAAGATGTGCTGCTGGAATCCGCCGGTGGTGTGCTCGCGCCACGAGGCGGCTTCCGCCAGGCTCACGTTCGGGTCCCTGTCGCCGATGAGCACGGTGACGGGGCAGGTGAGGCCGTGGTCGACGGTGGTGGAGTAGGACTCGATCGCCCGGTAGTCACCCCGGATGACGGGCAGCGTCATCCGCAGCACGTCCTCATCCTCCAGGAGTGCCTGTGGGGTGCCCTCCAGCCGGCGCAGCTCGGCGAGCACACCGTCGTCGTCGCGGTGCCCCACGCCGTCGTCGCGGGGCAGCGACGGGGCCCGCGAGCCGGACACCAGCAGGACACCGGGGCCGTGGTCGGCCCGTTCCAGCCGCCAGGCCGTCTCGAACGCGACCGCGGCGCCCATGCTGTGACCGAAGAACACCGTCGGCTTGGCGGGTTGTTCCCGCAGCTCCTCGGCGATCAGGTCAGCCAGGAGCCCGATGTCCTCGACGCACGGTTCGTGTCGGCGATCCTGACGACCCGGGTACTGGACGGCCACGACGTCCACCTCGGGGGCGAACCGTGCCGACACGGGGTGGAAGAAGCTCGCGGACCCGCCGGCGTGCGGGAAGCACACCAGCCGCCGGGTGCTCCGTGGCGCGGGGTGGTAGCGGCGCAACCAGGCCGTAGTGTTCTCGGTGATCGTCACAGTCCCAGTGAAGTCGCCGTGGGGCGGGCAAAACCCTAGTTTTGGCCGTAGTGGGTCACGTGCTTCGCGTTCCGGCCCGCAGCACAGCGGGCCCACCCGGTGAGCAACGAGCGGGCTCTCCGCTTTCCCCGGGACATGGGGAAATCGCTTGGGCTACCAGGCCGAATTCAGCGTCAGCTCGGCGTACTTCTGCTTCCACTCGGCCTGTCGGAGGTCCGACTCGACCATGGTCTGGATCAGCTCTTCGAAGGACAGGGTGGGTTTCCAGCCGAGTTCGGTGTGGGCTTTGGTGGGGTTGGCGCACAGCGTTTCGACCTCGGCGGGGCGGATGAGGTCGGGGTCGACGACGACGTGGTCGCGCCAGTCGAGGTCGACCGCCTCGAACGCGATGCGGGCGGTCTCCTGGACGGAGTGCATCGTGCCGGTGCCGATCACGTAGTCGGTGGGGATGGGCTGCTGGAGCATGAGGTGCATGGCTTTGACGTAGTCGCCGGCGTAGCCCCAGTCGCGTTGGGCGTCGAGGTTGCCCAGATGCAGCTCGTCCTGGTGGCCGAGTTTGATGTTGGCGGCGGCGAGGGTGATCTTGCGGGTGACGAATTCGGTGCCGCGGCGGGGTGATTCGTGGTTGAACAGGATCCCGGACACGGCGTACATGCCGAAGGATTCCCGGTAGTTGCGGGTGATGTAGTGACCGTAGGTCTTGGCGACTCCGTACGGGCTGCGCGGGTGGAAGATGGTCGTCTCGTGCTGGGGTGTTTCGGCGACCTTGCCGAACATCTCCGACGAGGACGCCTGGTAGAAGCGAATGTCGCTGCTGTTGCTGGTGCGGGACTTGTCGAGCCCGCTGACCAGCCGGATGGCCTCCAGCATGCGCAGCACGCCCATGCCGTTGATCTCGGTGGTCAGTTCTGCCTGCTGCCAGGACAGCGGAACGAACGAGATCGCCCCGAGGTTGTAGACCTCGTCGGGCTGTACCTGATCGATCGCGGACACCAGACTGCCCTCGTCCATCAGGTCTCCATCCACGAAGGACAGATCGGCCATCAGCTGGCTGATGCGGGACTTCCTCGGATTCGCCTGACCACGGATCATGCCCCATACCTGGTAACCGAGACCGAGCAGGTGCTCGGCGAGGTAGGAGCCGTCCTGGCCGGTGATACCGGTGATCAACGCACGTTTGGGCACGGGCTTTCTCCTTCCGGCACCGTAGGCCAGCTTGCCGACCTCGGTTGAGGACACCGACTGCGCACATTTCTCGGTACGCCACTGCCACGATTGAACGCGATCGAGACTAGGGATTCCTCCAGGCATCAGCGGTCATCCTCGTGGGCCTGGAGTTCTCCCTGCGCCGGTGGCGGGCGAGTCGAACCCGGTGAGGAACTCGTACTTGCTGATTGATGCCGAGCTCCCGAGCACCATGTGAAAACGGCCTGCCCGACGACATGGCCAGCCGAACCGCTTCCTCGCGAAACTCCGGCGAGCGCAAAATCACGCGTCCCACTGAATTGCTTCCTCATTCCCTGAACAAAGACGCCTCATTGGGCCCCTGTCCGAGAACTTCGAGGCACCTCAGCCGGCGGTCAGCCTGCGCAGGTCCGACTCGGCCATCGTCTGGATCAGCTCTTCGAAGGACAGGGTGGGTTTCCAGCCGAGTTCGGTGTGGGCTTTGGTGGGGTTG
Source organism: Saccharopolyspora sp. NFXS83 (assembly GCF_026241095.1). Taxonomy (GTDB): domain Bacteria; phylum Actinomycetota; class Actinomycetes; order Mycobacteriales; family Pseudonocardiaceae; genus Saccharopolyspora_C. The sequence goes on from NZ_JAPFGB010000009.1 coordinate 23,546, forward strand.
GCGCACAGCGTTTCGACCTCGGCGGGGCGGATGAGGTCGGGGTCGACGACGACGTGGTCGCGCCAGTCGAGGTCGACCGCCTCGAACGCGATGCGGGCGGTCTCCTGGACGGAGTGCATCGTGCCGGTGCCGATCACGTAGTCGGTGGGGATGGGCTGCTGGAGCATGAGGTGCATGGCTTTGACGTAGTCGCCGGCGTAGCCCCAGTCGCGTTGGGCGTCGAGGTTGCCCAGATGCAGCTCGTCCTGGTGGCCGAGTTTGATGTTGGCGGCGGCGAGGGTGATCTTGCGGGTGACGAACCCGGTGCCGCGGCGGGGTGATTCGTGGTTGAACAGGATCCCGGACACGGCGTACATGCCGAAGGATTCCCGGTAGTTGCGGGTGATGTAGTGACCGTAGGTCTTGGCCACGCCGTACGGGCTGCGCGGGTGGAAGATGGTCGTCTCGTGCTGCGGTGTTTCGGCGACCTTGCCGAACATCTCCGACGAGGACGCCTGGTAGAAGCGAATGTCGCCGCTGCCGGCAGCGGACTCGTCGAGTCCGCAGACGACGCGGATGGCCTCCAGCACGCGCAGCACGCCCATGCCGTTGACCTCGGTGGTCAGCTCCGCGTGCTGCCAGGTGGTGGGCACGTATGAGGTACCTGCCAGGTTGTAGATCTCGTCGGGCCGAGCCCGCTCCACGGCGGCCACCAGGCTCGCGCTGTCGTCGAACTCTGCCCTGGTGAACGACAAGTCGTCGACGAGGTGCGCGATCCGGGAGGTCGCCGGATCGCTGTCGCGCCGGAGCACGCCCCACACCTGGTACCCGAGGTCGAGCAAGTGTTCGGCGAGGTAGGAGCCGTCCTGGCCGGTGATCCCCGTGATCAACGCGCGCTTGGCCATGTCTCCCCTTCCTGCGGGCGGAGCGCTCTGCGGCGCGGCGCCGCCCTGCCGGACAGCGTCCGCGCCTCACGTTAGCCGAGGGTGACTGGGCGTTTTCCCACACCGCCCGTGCAACTAGGGGTTTTCCAGCACCGGCCGCGCGATGCTGTGGCCCATGAACTCCGTTCGGCGTCCGATCCTGTTCGTCAGCATGCCCGAGAGCGGCCTGCTCAACCCGCTGCTGGTGCTAGCCGGCGAGTTCGCCCGGCGCGGCGTTCCGGACCTGGCCTTCGCGACCGACGAGACCCGCCGGGCGGACGTGGAGCGGCTGGACGGGGTCGAGTTCGTGTCCATGGGACGCGCCCCGGCCGGGTTGACGCCGTCCACGATGGATGCCGAGACCTTCCGCGCCGCCGCGCAGCCGAACCGGTTCCGGTCCCTGCGCGCCGGTGTCGAGCTGATGTACCAGCCCGACCGGCAGGCGGATGGCATGCGAGCCCTGCGCACCGCGGTCGACGAGCGGCGCCCGGCGCTGATGGTGATCGACAGCATGAGCATGTTCCCGATCGCGCTCGCGGTCAGCAGGGGGATCCCGTTCGTGGTGAGCAATCCGTTCCTGCCGAGTCATGCGATGACCTGGCACGTGCCGTTGCCGTTCGGATCACACCTGCCCAAGGGCTTCCCGGCGCCCAACACCGGGCTGCCGCATCCGATGAGCGCACGCCAGCGGCTGGCCAACCGGCTGTTCCAGCTGCGCGGCCTGACCATGCTGTTCGGCTCCAGGATGCGCGAACGGTTCGGCGCGTACACGCGGCTGTGCCGCGAGCTGGACATCTCACCGGAGGCCCAGCGCCCCCGGGTGTCGGCCGACGTGGCGGAGCTGGTGCTGACCTACTCGGTCGCCGAGCTGGAGTACCCGGTCGACCTCCCGTCGACGATGCGCCTGGTGGGCACCATGCTGCCGCCGCTGCCGGAATCGGCAGGCGACGACGACATCACCGCCTGGCTCGACGCGCACCCCTCGGTCGTCTACGTGGGGCTGGGCACGATCACGCAGCTCACCAGGGACGACGTGCACGCTCTGATCGAGGTGGCCCGCCGGCTGGACGGCCGCCACCACGTTCTCTGGCGGCTGAGCGAGCGGCAGCAGGAGTTGCTGCCGCCGGTCGACCGCCTGCCCGCGAACCTGCGGGTCGAGTCCTGGCTGCCGTCCCAGCTCGACGTCCTGGCTCACCCCAGCATCAAGGTGTTCCTCACCCACGGGGGCAGCAACGGCTTCCACGAGGCACTCTACTTCGGCAAACCGATGGTCATCCGTCCATTGTGGACAGACTGTCACGACGTCGCGGCCCGCGGCCGCAGCGCGGGGGTGAGCCTCACCCTGGACCGGCCCCACCGCACCGACCCGGACGACATCACCGGCAAGCTGGAGGCGGTGCTCGGCGACGACTCCTACCGGCAACGCGCCGACCGCCTCGCCACCCTGCTGGGTGCGGCGGGCGGGCGGAGTGCGGCAGCCGACGCCGTCCTCGCGCTACCGGCGCTGACCGGCGACACCGCGCCGGTGACCGGCGCCGCGGGCGTGGAGTGATGCCGTGCTGATCCGCCTGCTCCGCCGGTACCTGCGCCCCTACCGGGGGATGGTCGTGCTCGCGGGGCTGCTCCAGCTGGTCGAGGTCGTGGCGATGCTGCTCCTGCCGACGCTGAACGCCAGCATCATCGACCGCGGGGTGGTCGCCGGCGACCAGGGGCACATCCTGTGGATGGGCGCGCTGATGGTGCTGGTCGCGGCTGCGGCGGCGGGGGCGGGGATCGGCTCGGTCCTCTGTGGCGCGCGGGCGGCCCTGTCGCTGGGCCGCGACCTGCGGTCGGAGGTCTTCTACCGGGGCCAGGGCCTGTCCACCCAGCAGGTGGAGCGGATCGGCGGGTCGTCACTGACCACCCGCAGCACCAACGACGTGCAGCAGGTGGAGACGGTGGCATTCGACGGTCTCACCGCCCTCGCCGCGGTGCCGGCCATCTGCCTGGGCAGCGTCGCGCTCGCGCTGTCGCAGGACGTGCCGCTGTCGTTCGTGCTGCTGGCGTTCATCCCGGTGATCATCGTGCTGGTCTGGGTCGCGCAGCGCAGGCTGACCGCGGTCTACGGCCGGATCCAGTCCGCGATCGACCGGTTGAACCGGATCGTCGGCGAGCAGGTCTCCGGGGCAAGGGTGGTGCGGGCCTTCGCCCGCGACGCCCACGAACGCGAGCGGTTCGGGCGCACCAACGCCGAACTCCTCGGCCACTCGCTGCGGGCCGGACGGCTGTTCGCGCTGATGTTCCCCGCCGTCTCACTCGCCTCCGGCATCGGCACCGTCGCCGTCGTCTGGCTCGGCGCGGTCCGGGTGGACGGCGGTGAGATCGGGATCGGCACGGTGAACGCCTTCGTCGAGTACCTGGTGTACATCACCTGGTCGATCACCATGGCGACGTTCGTGTTCCTGGTCGTGCCGAGGGCGAGCGTGTCGGCACGGCGGATCCGCGAGGTGCTCGACACCGAGCCGGACGTGACGCCCCCCGTGCCCGCCCGGACGGGCCGCTCCCGCGGCACCCTGCTGCTGCGCGGCGTGACGTATCGCTATCCCGGCGCGGAACTCCCGTCGGTGCACGGTGTGGACCTGCGGGCCGGGCCGGGGGAGACGGTGGCGGTGATCGGCAGTACCGGCAGCGGCAAGACCACCCTGCTCAACCTCGTGCTCCGCGGCGTCGACGTCACCGAGGGAGCGGTACTGGTCAACGGGGTCGACGTCCGTGAGCTGGACCCGGAGGAGCTGACGGTGACCGTCGGTGTCGTGCCGCAGCGGGCGCAGCTGTTCTCCGGCACCGTCGCCGCCAACCTCCGCTTCGGCGACCCGGATGCCACCGACGCCGAACTCTGGCGCGCGCTCGACGTCGCCCAGGCCCGCGAACTCGTCGAGAACCTGCCCGGCGGCCTGGCCGCGGAGATCGCCGGCGGCGGCGCGGACCTTTCCGGCGGGCAGCGGCAGCGGATCACCATCGCCCGGACGCTGGTGCGACGGCCGCCGGTCTACCTGTTCGACGACTGCTTCTCCGCGCTCGACCCGGCCACCGAAGCGGCTCTGCTGGCGGCGTTGCGTGCGGAGACCGCGTCGGCCACGGTGCTCGTCGTCGCCCAGCGGGTGAGCACGGTCCGGCACGCGGACCGGATCGTCGTGCTCGACGAGGGCAGGGTGGTCGGCTCCGGCCCGCACGAGGAACTCCTCGCCACCTGCGAGATCTACCGCGACATCGCGTCCTCGCAGCAGGCCGGGATGGGTGCCCGGTGACCGGGCGGGCGGACGCGGAGCCGGGTACCGCGCGTCAGGTGCTGGCCAGGCTGGCCCCGTACCGGTGGCTGCTGGGTGTGCTGGTCGTCGCCGGGATCGGTGGCGCGACGATGAGCGCGCTGGTCGTGCCCGCGATCCTCGGTAAGGCGACCGATCTGGTCGTCAGCGGCGCACGCGGGAACGGGGTCGACTTCGGGGCGCTCGGGGAAATGCTGGTCCTGTTGCTCGTTCTGTACGCGGCGGGCGCCATCCTCGGTTGTGCGCAGGCGTGGCTCGCCGCCGTGGTCGTCCGGCGGGTGATGTTCGACCTGCGCCGGGACGCGTCGGCGAAGCTCGGCCGGTTGCCACTGCGTTACTTCGACGGTCACTCCCGTGGCGACCTGATGAGCAGGCTGACCAACGACGTCGACACCTTCCAGCAGTCGTTGCAGCAGGTGGTGGAGCAGTTCACCGTGCGGTCGTTCACGATGGTCGGCGGTGCGGTGATGATGTGTGTCTACTCGCCGCTGCTCGCCGTGATCGTGCTCTGCTCGCTGCCACTGGCCGGTCTGCTCACCGCGCGGATCATGCGGCAGGCGCGGGCCCGTTTCGACGAGCAGCGTACGGCCACCGGGGCGCTGACCGCGCACGTCGACGAGTCTTACACCGCGCACTCGCTGATCACCGCGTTCGGCCGCCGTGGCCGGATGAAGCGGGATTTCGACCGGCACAACGACGCCGTGCGTGCCGCCGGACTGCGTGGTGAGGTCGCCGCGAAGGCCGCCGAGCCGGTGATGTACCTGATCACCAACCTGACCTACGTGGTGGTCGCCGTCATCGGGGCGCTGCGGGTGGTGGCCGGCTCGCTCACCATCGGCGACGTGCAGGCGTTCGGGCTCTACAGCGGCAGGTTCGGCGTCGACGCGGGCATGACCGCCGGGATCGTCGGTGACGCGCAGGCGGGGCTCGCCGCCGCCGGGCGGATCTTCGCGTTCCTGAACGCGGCCGAACAGGAGCCCGACCCGCCCGCCCCGCCGCGGCCGTCACCAGGCCGGGGCCGGGTGGTGTTCGACCGGGTCTCGTTCCGGTACACACCGGAGACACCGCTGATCGAGGACCTGTCGCTGACCATCGAGCCCGGCCGGACGGTGGCGCTCGTCGGGTCGACCGGTGCGGGCAAGACCACGCTCGCCAACCTGCTGATGCGGTTCTACGAGGTGGACGGCGGCAGCATCCTGGTCGACGGCACCGACATCGCCGCGCTGCGCCGGGAGGACGCGCGCCGGCTGAGCGGGTTGGTGCTGCAGGACACCTGGCTGTTCCACGGCACGATCGCGGACAACATCGCCTACGGCAGGCAGGGCGCGACCCGGGCGGAGGTGGAGGCCGCCGCCCGTGCCACCCGGGTGGACCGCTTCGTGCGGACGCTGCCCGACGGGTACGACACCGTGCTCGGCGAGTCGGCCGGGATCAGCGCGGGGGAGCGGCAGCTGATCACCGTGGCCAGGGCGTTCCTGGCCGATCCGCCGGTTCTCGTGCTGGACGAGGCGACCAGTTCGGTCGACACCCGCAGCGAGCTGCACGTCCAGCGGGCCATGAAGGCCGTGCGGGCCGGCCGGACCAGCTTCGTGATCGCGCACCGGCTGTCCACCATCAGGGACGCGGACCTGATCCTCGTGCTGGAGTCCGGCCGCATCGTCGAACGCGGCACACACGACGAACTGCTCGCCGCCGGCGGGCGCTACGCCCGGTTGCTCGCCGCTCAGCGGACCTCGTTCTGGTCCAGAACCGGGGTGTGACCGCGGTACCGCGGTGCTCCCGTTGTCACTCTAGGGATTTCCCGACTGGCGCCGGACGAGACTCGCAACGAACCCCGAGCGAGCCGAGAAGGTGGACTGACAATGACAGTGTCAGAGGAACTGCCCGCCCTGGAGTCCTTGCGCTCGCCCGCACTCGGTGAGAACCCCATGTTGCGTTCCATGCAGGAGCAGAAGCCGATCTGGCGGGTGCGCACGGAGACCAGGGACGAGGCCTGGCTGGTTCTCGGCGCCGACGAGGTCAAGAAGCTGATGCTCGACCGCAGGCTCGTCCGGACCCACCCCAAGCCCGACGATGCGGCCCAGTTCACCGACAACCCGATCTTCCGCATGATCGCCGGCGGCACGGGCGACGGCGGGGACGCCCACCCCTACGACGTGCACGCCCAGCAGCGCTCGCTGCTCATGCCGTTGTTCACCCACAAGAAGATGGCGGCGTTGCGGCCCAAGGTCGAGAAGATCGTGCACGAGGCGATCGACCGGATGCTCACCATGACACCGCCGGTGGACCTGCAGGCCGCGATCTCCGTGCCGGTGCCACTGGTCGTGCTGTGCGAGCTGATGGGCGTTCCCGAGGACGAGCGCGACCACTTCGCCGTCCTGCTCGACCGGATGCACCTCGTCGGTGACGACTCCGGCCAGGCCGACTTCTTCGGTTACCTGATGGAACTGACCGCGCGCAAACGGTCCGAGCCCGCCGACGACGTGCTCTCCACCGTCGCCGCCATCCCGGGCTGCACGGACGCGATCACCGCGACCACCGCCTGCCTGCTGGTGTTCGCCGGGCACGAGAGCGTCTCGTCGCACATCAGCAACGGAATGGCCCGGCTGCTGACCCGGCCGGACCTGCGCGCGCAACTGACCGCCGACCCGGACCTCATCGACAACGCGGTCGAGGAACTGTTGCGCACGGCCAACTTCGGCGGCGGCTGGCAGCCGCACTACGCGTACGAGGACATCGAGATGTGCGGTGTGACCATCCGCGCGGGTGACCTGGTGCTGCCCGACTTCGCCATGGCCAACTACGACCCGCGCGCCTTCGACGCCCCGGACGAGATCGACTTCCACCGCGCGCCGAACAACCACCTGACCTTCGCGCACGGGGTGTGGCACTGCGTCGGCGCCTCGCTGGCGCGGCTGGAGTTGCGCATCGTGTTCAGCCTCCTGCTCGAGCGGCTGCCGACCCTGCACCTGGCGATTCCGCCGGAGGAACTCGGTGCCCGCGGCGAGGACGAACCCGAGCGCCTGGCCTCCACCCTGTCCCGTCTCCCGATGGCCTGGTAACCCCCATGACGCGCGACACCGCAGGCGGCACACCGGCCGCGAGCAACGAGGAACGCCTCCGGGACTACCTGCGGCGGGCGAGTGCCGATCTGCGCAGGACCAGGTCACGCCTGCAGGAGCTGGAATCGGCCGCGCACGAGCCCATCGCGATCGTCGGGATGGGCTGCCGCTTCCCCGGCGGGGCCGCGAGCCCCGATGACCTGTGGCGCATGGTGGAAGCGGGCGAGCACGGCATCACCGGGATGCCGGACGACCGCGGCTGGTCGGTCGAGTCGCTGGAGTCCTCGGCGTCGCTGTCCGGCGGTTTCTTGCACGACGCCACCACGTTCGACGCCGACTTCTTCGGCATCTCGCCGCGCGAGGCGCTGGCGATGGACCCCCAGCAGCGGGTGCTGCTGGAGACGACGTGGGAGGCGCTGGAACGGGCCGGGATCGATCCGCTGGCGATCCGGGGCAGCCAGACCGGTGTGTTCGTCGGCGCCATCCCGCAGGACTACTGGGCCGGTCCGGACGACAACGCCGAGGGCTACGGCCTCACCGCGACGACTAGCAGTGTCCTCTCCGGACGCGTGGCCTACGTGCTCGGCCTGGTCGGCCCGGTGCTGACCGTGGACACGGCCTGTTCGTCCTCGCTGGTGGCACTGCACCTGGCGGCGCGGGCCCTGCGGGCGGGCGAGTGCTCGCTGGCGCTGGCCGGCGGCGTGACGGTGCTGCCCAGCCCGCTGACCTTCTCCGAGTTCAGCCGCCAGGGCGGGCTGGCCGCCGACGGCCACTGCCGGTCGTTCGCCGACTCGGCCAACGGCACCGGCCTTGCCGAGGGCGTCGGCGTACTGGTGCTGGAGCGGTTGTCCGAGGCACGGCGCAACGGTCACCACGTGCTGGCCGTGCTGCGTGGCTCGGCGATCAACTCCGACGGCGCGTCGAACGGGCTGACCGCGCCCAACGGTCCGTCCCAGGAGCGGGTGATCGAGCAGGCACTGGTCGACGCGCGGCTGGCCGCGGACCAGGTGGACGCCGTCGAGGCGCACGGCAGCGCCACCCCGCTGGGCGACCCGGTGGAGGCCGAGGCGCTGCTGGCGGCCTACGGCCGCACCCGTGACCCGGATCGGCCGCTGCTGCTGGGGTCGGTGAAGTCGAACATCAGCCACACCCAGGCGGCGGCCGGGGTCGCCGGGATCATCAAGATGGTCATGGCGATGCGCAACGGGGTTCTGCCGAAGACCCTGCACGTCGACCGTCCGACGTCCCATGTGGACTGGTCCGCAGGCACCGTCCGGCTGCTCACCGAGAACGAGCCGTGGCCGGAGACCGGTCAGCCACGCCGGGCCGGGGTGTCGTCGTTCGGGCTCAGCGGTACGAACGCCCACGTCATCGTGGAGCAGGCCGACGAGCAGCCCGCGGAGCGGGAGACGCTCTCCGGTCCGGTGCCCCTGCTGATTTCGGCGCGGGGCGGGGACGCCCTGCGTGCCAGGGCTGCCGACCTGCTGTCCGCTGTGGAAGAGCGCCCTGGTCTGGAACTGACCGACCTGGCCTGCTCGCTGGCCGGCTCCCGCGCGGGGTTGGAGCACCGCGCGGCGGTGGTCGCGGCGGACCGGGAGTCCGCGCTCGCTGGGCTGGCCGCCATCGCCGAGGGCCGTCCGGCGAGCGGACTCGCCGAGGGCGTGGTCCGCGGCCGTCCCCGGCTCGCCGTGCTGTTCGCGGGCCAAGGCACGCAGCGGCTCGGCATGGGCCGCGAGCTGTACCGGCGGTTCGGCGTGTTCGCCGAGGCGCTGGAGGCGGTACTGACCGAACTGGACAGGCACCTGGACGTCCCACTGCGCGAAGTGCTCTGGGGCACCGACGCCGGGGAACTGGCGCACACCGTGCACGCGCAGCCCGCGTTGTTCGCGGTCGAGACCGCGCTGTACCGGCTGGTCGAGTCGTGGGGGATCGTCCCGGACTTCGTCGCCGGGCACTCGATCGGCGAGGTGACCGCCGCGCACGTCGCGGGAGTGCTGTCGCTGCCCGACGCCGCGACGCTGGTCGCCGCACGCGGTCGCCTGATGCACGCGCTGCCCGCGGGCGGCGCCATGGTCGCGGTCGACGCGTCCGAGGCCGAGGTCCTGCCGCTGCTCGACGGACACGGCGGCCGGGTCGGGCTCGCCGCGGTCAACGGGCCGGAGTCGGTGGTGCTGTCCGGCGACGAGGACGCGGTCACCGAGATCGCCGGACACCTCGCGGGAGTGGGCCGGCGTACCAGGCGGCTGCACGTCTCGCACGCGTTCCACTCCCCGCACATGGGCCCCATGCTGGCCGAGTTCCGGCGCGTGGTCGCCGGGTTGTCGCCACGCGAACCGCTGATTCCGGTGGTGTCCACGCTGACCGGCCTGCCCGCGACGGTGGAGCAACTCACGTCGGCGGAGCACTGGACCGAGCACGTCCGTGCGACGGTGCGGTTCGCCGACGCCACGGGCTGGCTGCACGACCACGGGGCCGACACCTACCTGGAGCTGGGCCCGGACGGCACGCTCGCCACCCTCACCCGGAACTGCCTGAGCGAGGACGTCACCGTCGTACCGGCGCTGCGGCCCGAGCGCAACGAGGTGGAGACGATCAGCGCGGCAGCGGCAAGCCTGCACACCAGGGGCGTGCCGGTCCGCTGGGACGCCTACTTCGCCGGAACCGGCGCGTCCACTGTGGACCTGCCGACCTACCCGTTCCAGCGCCGCAGGTTCTGGCCCCGCGACGGTGTCCGGGCCTTCGGAGACATGCGGGCCGCCGGCCTCGGCGCCGCCGACCACCCGCTGCTGTCGGCCGCGGTGTCGGTGGCGGGCTCGGAGGGCACGCTGCTCACCGGACGGCTGTCGCCGCGGAGACAACCCTGGCTCGCCGACCATGTGGTCGGAGGCTCGGTGCTGCTGCCCGGCGCGGCCATGCTGGAGCTGGCGGTCCGGGCGGGCGACGAGGTCGGCTGCGACCGCGTGGCGGAGCTGACCACGACCCTGCCGCTGCACCTGCCCGCCGAGGGCGGGACCCAGGTGCAGGTGTGGGTCGGCCCGCCGGACGCGGACGGCGAGCGCGCGCTGGGCATCTTCTCCCGCCCCGACGATGCCGACGACCACGAGTGGACCCGGCACGCCACCGGCGTCCTCGCGACCGGAGGCCCGGTCGCGGAGTCGGACGGCGCGCAGTGGCCGCCGGAGGATGCCGAGCCGGTAGACCTGACCGGTCTCTACGACGGTCTGGCCGAGGAGGGCTTCGACTACGGCCCGGCCTTCCAAGGCCTGACCGCGGCCTGGCGGCGGGACGCGGAGGTATTCGCCGAGGTCGCCCTGCCCGCCCCCGTGGCCGAGGACGCCGCGGCGTTCGGGGTGCACCCGGCGTTGCTGGACGCAGCTCTGCAGACCGCCGCGCTGGCCGGCGGGGTGCGGGGCGGACTGCCGTTCGCCTGGGAGGACGTGCGGCTGCACGCGGGCGGAGCCCGGGTCGCCCGGGTCCGGCTGACCCCGGTCGGTGACGCGGTCACGGTCGAACTCAGCGACCCCACCGGGGCACCGGTGCTCTCGATCGGCTCGTTGCTGCTGCGGGCGCCCGACGGCGCCCCGGCGAGCGCGCCGCCGGAGCGCGACCTGTTCCGCCTCGACTGGGTGGAGGTTCCGGCCGAACCGGCCACCGGTCCGGTGGTCGTGCTCGGCCCCGACCCCGTCGGGCTCGCCGCAGGCGCCGACTGCGCGACCTACGCCGACCTGGACGCACTGGCCGCCGGTCCCGCACCCGAGGTGGTGCTGTGCCCGGTCGCAGCCGACGGTGACCGGGTCACCGCCGCCCACGGACTGACCGCCGGGGCGCTGTCCCGGATCCAGGACTGGCTGGCCGACGAGCGCTTTTCCAGCATCCGCCTGGTGTTCCTCACCCGCGGTGCCGTGCCCGCGGGGGACGAGGAGCCGGACCCGGCCGGCGCCGCGGTGTGGGGCCTGGTCCGCGCGGCGCAGGCCGAGCACCCCGGCCGGTTCGGCCTGCTCGACCTCGACCCCGGCAACGACGACCACGCCGGCTGGATCCCCGGTGCGTTCGGCATCGCCGAACCACAACTCGCGATCCGCGCGGGCACCCCGCTGGCCCCGCGGCTGACCCGCGTCCACGCCGGTGGGACGGAAACCGGGGCCTCCCCGTGGGCGGACGCGGGCACGGTCGTGATCACCGGGGGTACCACCGGACTCGGCGTCATCCTGGCCCGGCACCTCGCCGCCCGCCACGGTGTGCGGCACCTGCTCCTGCTCAGCCGCAGGGGAGTGGCCGCGCCCGGCGCGGCCGAACTCGCGGCCGAGCTGCGGGCGCTCGGCGCGGAGCCCGAGCTGGTCACCTGCGACGTCACCGACCGGGTCGCGCTCGCCGACGCGCTCTCCGCCGTTCCGGCGTGGCGACCGGTGACCGGCGTCGTGCACGCGGCCGGGGTGCTCGCCGACGGCGTGGTCTCCTCGCTCACCCCGGAGGCGCTCGCCGCGGTGCTGCGGCCCAAGGTCGACGCGGCATGGCATCTGCACGAACTGACCAGCCACCTGGAGCTGTCGGCGTTCGTGATGTACTCCTCGGTGGCTGGCCTGGTCGGTGCCGCGGGGCAGGGCAACTACGCCGCCGGGAACGCCTTCCTGGACGCACTGGCGGTTCGCCGCCGCGCCGAGGGGCTGCCCGGCACGTCGCTCGCCTGGGGTCCGTGGACGGACGAAGCCGGGATGACCGCCCGGCTCGACGAGGTGAGCGGGCAGCGGCTGCGCCGCCTCGGCACGCCCCCGTTGTCGGTTGCCCGCGGTGTCCAGCTGTTCGACGCCGCGCTGGCCTGCGGCGAGCCGGTGATCGCACCGGTGCGGTTCGACCTCGCCGCGACCCGGTCCACCGACGCGCTCCCCGCCGTGCTGCGTGGTCTCGTCCGCGGTCCGGCCCGCCGCGCGGCGGCCACCGGTTCCGGAGCCGGTGCCGAGCTCGTGCACCGGCTCGCCCGGCTCGACCCGGCCCGGCACCGCGATGCCGTGCTCGACGTGGTCCGCGAGGAGGCAGCTGCGGTGCTCGGGCACCCCGACCCGCGCGCGGTCGACCCGGACCGCGCCATGGCGGACCTCGGGTTCGACTCGCTGACCGCCGTCGAACTGCGCAACCGGCTGGTGGCCGCCACCGGCCTGCGGCTGCCGGCAACCCTGGTCTTCGACTACCCGACCGTGGCCGCGCTCGCCGACCACGTGCTGGCCGAACTGACCGGCACGGGCCCCGCCACCCCGGTCACCGCGACCGGTACCGCCGATGCCGGCGACCCGATCGTGATCGTCGGGATGAGCTGCCACTACCCGGGCGGCGTGCGCTCGCCCGAGGAACTGTGGCGGCTGGTCAGCGAGGGGCGCGACGCCATCACCGGGTTCCCGGTCGACCGCGGCTGGGATCTCGACGCGCTCTACCACTCGGACCCCGAGCACACCGGCACGTCCTACACCCGCTCCGGCGGGTTCCTGCACGACGCTGGTGAGTTCGATCCGGCGTTCTTCGGCATGAGCCCGCGTGAGGCGCTGGCCACCGACGCCCAGCAGCGGCTGCTGCTGGAGGCGTCGTGGGAGGCGGTCGAACGCGCTGGCATCGACCCGCACCGCCTGCGCGGCAGCCGGACCGGGGTGTTCGCCGGCGTCATGTACGCCGACTACAGCGCCCTGCTCAGCGGCGGGGAGTTCGAGGGCCACGTCGGCACCGGGACGTCGTCGAGCGTCGTGTCCGGACGGGTGTCCTACGTGCTCGGCCTGGAGGGGCCGTCGGTCACCGTGGACACCGCGTGTTCATCGTCGCTGGTCGCGATGCACTGGGCCGTCCAGGCGCTGCGCGCCGGGGAGTGTTCGCTGGCGCTGGCCGGTGGCGTGACGGTGATGTCGACGCCCGGGGCGTTCGTGGAGTTCTCCCGGCAGCGCGGCCTGTCCGCGGACGGCCGGTGCAAGGCGTACTCCGACGCCGCCGACGGTGTCGGCTGGGCGGAGGGCGTCGGCGTGCTGGCGCTGGAGCGGCGGTCCGACGCCGAGCGCAACGGGCACCGGATCCTCGCCGTGGTGCGGGGTTCCGCGGTGAACTCGGACGGTGCGTCAAACGGGCTGACCGCGCCCAACGGGCTGTCCCAGCAGCGGGTGATCCGGCAGGCTCTCGCCGCCTGCGGGCTCGAACCGTCCGATGTGGACGTTGTGGAGGGGCACGGTACCGGCACGGCGCTGGGTGATCCGATCGAGGCGCAGGCGTTGCTGGCCACCTACGGCCAGGACCGGGAGCGGCCGTTGCTGCTGGGTTCGGTGAAGTCGAATCTGGGCCACACGCAGGCCGCGGCCGGGGTCGCCGGCGTGATCAAGATGGTGCTCGCGATGCGGCACGGCGAAGTTCCGCCGACGCTGCACGCGAGCACCGCCTCCAGCCAGGTGGACTGGGCGGCGGGTGCGGTCGACTTGGTGACCGAGCCGACCGCGTGGCCCGACGCGGGCAGGCCACGGCGTGCCGCGGTGTCCTCGTTCGGGTTCAGCGGCACCAACGCGCACACGATCCTGGAGGTGCTGCCCGAAACCGAGCCCGAGCCCACCGAGCCGGAACAGCCGCGGCACGTGGTGCCGCTGGTGCTCTCCGGCCGGACGCCCGATGCGCTGCGCGATCAGGCCGCCCGGCTGCTGCCGCTCGCCGACGCCGGGCTGGCCGACCTCGCCTTCTCGCTGGCGACCACCCGTCCCCGGTTTGAACACCGCGCCGCCGTGGTGACCGGTGACCCCGAGGTCCTGCGCCGCGCGCTCGGTGCACTCGCCGACGACCGCCCGGATGCCGCGGTGGTGCGCGACGAGGCGGTCCCCGGTGACAGGCCGGCGATGTTGTTCGCCGGTCAGGGCAGCCAGCGGCCCGGCATGGGCAGGGAGCTCTACCGGCGGTTCCCCGTCTTCGCCGCGGCGTTCGACACCGTCGCGGACGCGCTGGCTCCGCACCTGGATGCCCCGCTCGCCGACGTCGTGTTCGGCGGCGACGAGCTGATCAACGAGACCTACTGGACCCAGCCCGCCCTGTTCGCGCTGGAAGTGGCGCTGTTCCGGCAGCTGGAGGCGTGGGGGATCCGGCCCGGTCACCTCGTGGGTCACTCGGTCGGTGAGCTGGCCGCCGCCCACGTCGCCGGTGTGCTGACCGTCGAGGACGCGGCCACGCTCGTCGCCGCCCGCGGCAGGCTCATGCAAGCGCTGCCCGCCGGTGGCGCGATGGTGGCGGTGGAGGCCACCGAGGCCGAGGTGCGGCCCGAGCTGGGCGACGGCGTGGAACTCGCCGCGGTCAACGGCCCGCACGCCGTGGTGGTGTCCGGCGACGAGGAGCCGGTGACCGCGCTCGCGGAGCTGTTCGCCGTACGGGGACGCAGGACCAGGGCCCTCGCGGTCAGTCACGCCTTCCACTCACCGCGCATGGACGACGTGCTCGCGGACCTGCGCGAGATCGCCGCGGGGCTGAACTACTCCCCGCCGGTACTGCCCGTCGTCTCCACGCTGACCGGTGCCCTCGCCACCGACGAGCAGCTGTGCTCACCGGAGTACTGGGTCGAGCACGCCCGCCGGACCGTCCGCTTCGCCGACGCCGTCACCACGCTGGCCGAGCTGGGCGCCGACACCTTCGTCGAACTCGGCCCCGGCGGGGCACTATCCGCCATGACCGCTGACACCCTCGGCGAGGACGTCACCGTCGTGGCGAGCCTGCGGCCCGACCGGGACGAGGAGTCCGCACTGACCGGCGCGCTGGCCCGGTTGCACGTGCGTGGTGCCGCGGTGGACTGGGCCGACTACTTCGCCGGTTCCGGTGCCAGGGTGCTGAGCCTGCCCACCTACCCCTTCCAGCGCGAGGTCTTCTGGCCGCGTGCCCTCCCGGCCCTCGGCCCGGCCGACGCGTCGCGGTACCAGGTCACCTGGCGGTCCGTGCGAGTGCCGGCCGCACCCCGGCTGGGCGGCACCTGGTTGCTCGTCGGTACCGAGCACACCGCCGAGGTGCGCACCTGGCTGGCCGATGCGGTGCGTGCGCACGGTGCCGAGGTCCGCGAGGCAGACCCGGCGACCGTGGGGGAGCTGCTGACCGAGGACGTGACCGGCGTGCTGTCCGCGGTCGCGCTCGATGAGCGACCGCACCCCGAGCACCCGGAGTTGACGGTCGGGCTGGCCGCGACGGCGGCCCTGATCCGCACGCTCGCCGCGACCGATCTCGAAACTCCACTGTGGACGGTGACGCGCGGTGCGGTGCGCACCGGGCCGGACGACCCGGCGCCGGCACCGCATCAGGCGGCGGTGTGGGGGCTGGGACGCGCGGCGGCGCTGGAACACCCGCGCCGGTGGGGCGGTCTGGTCGACCTGCCGCCCGTACCCGATCCCGCGGACGCCACCCGGCTGCTAGGCGTGCTGGCCGGCCGCGACGGCGAGGACCAGGTCGCGATGCGCACGCCCGCCGTGTTCGGCCGCCGCCTGGTCCACCACCCGGCCACCGAACCCGCCACCGCCCCGGTCGCGCGCGGAACCGTGCTTATCACCGGCGGCACCGGCGGGCTCGGTTCCGAGGTCGCCCGCTGGCTCGCCGGAGCCGGGGCGCGGCGTCTGGTGCTCACCAGCCGACGCGGTCCGGACGCCCCCGGCGTGGCCGAGCTGAGCGCCGAACTGGCCGAGCTGGGTGCAGAAGTGGACGTCGTCAGGTGCGACGTCGCCGACCGCGAGGCACTGCGAGCCGTGCTCGACGCCGTTCCCACCGGGGAGCTGACCGGCGTCGTGCACGCCGCAGGCGTCAGCGAACTCCGGCCGCTCACCGACACCGAGCTGGCCGACTTGGCCGCCGACCTGTCGGCCAAGGCGGTCGGCGCGGCCAACCTGGAAGCCCTGCTCGGTGACCGCGAGCTGGACCTGTTCGTGTTGTTCGGCTCGATCGCCGGGGTGCTCGGCAGCGCCGCGCACGCCGGCTACGGGGCGGCCAACGCCTACCTGGACGCACTGGCCGAGCACCGGCGGGCCAGGGGCCTCGTCGCGACATCGGTCGCCTTCGGTCCGTGGGCCGAGGCCGGGATGGCCACCGAGGGTGCGATCTCCGGTGAGCTCACCCGGCGCGGGCTGGTCGAGCTGTCACCGGCGACCGCGCTGGCGGCGCTGTGGCAGGCGGTGGCGCGGCGCGAGGCCACGGTCACCGTCGCCGAGTTCGACTGGGCCCGCTACGCGCCGGTCTTCACGGCGGCCCGGCCCAGCCCGCTGATCGGCGACCTGCCCGAGGTGGCCGCATTGGCCGAGGAGCAGGTGCCCGGTGCCACGTCCGAGCTCGCCGGCAGGCTGGCCGGGTTGACCGAGGCGGAGCAGGAGCGACTGCTGGTCGGTGTGGTGCGGGAGGAGGCGGCGGCGGTGCTCGGCCACGACCGGCCGGACGGGTTGCCCGAGCGGCGCGCGTTCCGCGACGTCGGTTTCGACTCGCTGACCGCGGTCGAGCTGCGCGGACGGCTGCGCGCGCTGACCGGCAGGCCGCTGCCCGCCACGCTGGTGTTCGACCACCCGGACCCGCTGACGCTGGCCCGTTTCCTGCGCACCGAGCTGCTCGGAGCGAGCCACGCGGCGACCGAGCCGGTCGCCGCCGCCCCGGCGTCCGACGACCCGATCGCGATCGTCGCGATGAGCTGCCGCTTCCCGGGCGACGTCCGCACGCCCGAGCAACTGTGGGGCCTGGTCGCGGACGGTGTCGACGCCACCTCCGAGTTTCCGGCCGGCCGTGGCTGGCAGGGCGGGTACGTCTACGACCCCGACCCGGACCGTCCTGGCGCCACCTACACCACCCGCGGTGGTTTCGTGCACGACGCCGACCGGTTCGACCCCGGGTTCTTCGGCATCTCCCCGCGTGAGGCACTGGCCATGGAGCCCCAGCAGCGCCTGTTGCTGGAGACCACCTGGGAGTGTTTCGAGCGGGCCGGTATCGACCCCGCCTCCCTGCGCGACAGCCAGACCGGCACCTTCATCGGTTCCAGCTATGCCCCGTACGGCGGGGGCGGCGGCGGTGAGGGCGGCGAGGGACACGGGATCACCGGCACGATCCCGAGCGTGCTGTCCGGCCGGCTGGCCTACGTGTTCGGCTTGCGCGGGCCCGCGGTCACCGTGGACACGGCGTGTTCCTCCTCGCTGGTGGCCCTGGACTCGGCCGCCCGGTCACTGCGGGACGGGGAGACCTCGCTCGCCGTCGCGGGCGGCGTGACCGTGACGACGACACCCGACCCGTTCGTCGCCTTCAGTCGCCAGCGCGCACTCGCCGTCGACGGCCGGTCGAAGGCGTTCTCCGACGACGCCGACGGCATGGCGCTGTCCGAGGGCGTCGGCATCGTCGTGCTGGAGCGGTTGTCCGACGCGCGGCGCAACGGCCATCCGGTGCTGGCACTCGTCCGGGGTGCGGCGATCAACTCCGACGGCGCCTCCAACGGCCTCACCGCGCCCAACGGCCAGTCCCAGCAGCGGGTCATCCGGCAGGCGCTGGCGAACGCCCACCTGTCCACGGCCGACATCGACGCGGTGGAGGCGCACGGGACGGGCACCGCGCTCGGTGACCCCATCGAGGCGGGCGCGCTTCAGGCGACCTACGGGGCCGACCGCGATCCACGTCGGCCGCTGTGGCTCGGGTCGATCAAGTCCAACATCGGCCACACCCAGTCCGCGGCCGGGGTGGCGAGCGTGATCAAGATGGTGATGGCGCTGCGCCGCGGCATCCTGCCCAGCACCCTGCACGCCGACCGTCCTTCCTCGCACATCGACTGGAGCGACGGCACGGTTACACTGCTCGCCGAGCCGGTCGCCTGGCCCGCGGGTGACCGGACGCGGCGGTGCGCGGTCTCCTCGTTCGGCATCAGCGGCACCAACGCCCACCTGATCCTGGAGGAGGCCCCACCCGCCGAGCCGTCCGCACCGCCACCGTCCGCCGACCCGGTCGTCGTCCCCTGGGTGCTGTCCGGGCGTGGCCCGGCCGCGTCGCGCGCACAGGCATCGGCACTCCTGTCCTTCGTGGACAGCCGGCGACCGGATCCGCTCGACGTCGCCCATTCGCTGGTTACCACTCGCTCGCTGTTCGAGAACCGGGCCGTCGTGCTCGGCGCCTCGGGGACGGAGCTGGCCGGGGGACTGGCCGGGCTGGCGGGCGACGGCCCCGGCCCGGGGGTCGTCACCGGAACCGCCGACATCGACGGCCCGACCGTGTTCGTCTTTCCCGGCCAGGGCGCCCAGTGGGCCGGGATGGGCGCAAGACTGCTGACCGAATCGCCGGTGTTCGCCGAGCGGATCGCCGAGTGCGCGGCGGCGCTGAGCGAGTTCGTGGACTGGTCCCTGGAGGACGTCCTGCGTCAGAACGGGGACGCCCCAACGCTGGACCGGGTGGACGTGGTGCAGCCGGCGTCGTTCGCGGTGATGGTCTCCCTGGCCGAGCTGTGGCGTTCCCACGGTGTGCGGCCCGACGCGGTCGTCGGGCACTCCCAGGGTGAGATCGCCGCCGCCGTCGTCGCCGGTGCACTGTCCCTTGAGGACGGTGCGCGGGTCGTGGCGCTGCGCAGCCAGGCCATCGCGCGCCGGCTCGCCGGGGCCGGCGGGATGATGTCGGTCGCGTTGCCGGTGGCCGAGGCCGAGGACCGGCTGCGGCCGTACGGCGACCAGGTTTCGGTGGCCGCGGTGAACAGCCCCGGCTCGGTGGTCGTGTCGGGTGCGCCCGAGGCGCTGGACGCCCTGTTCGCCGAGCTGTCCGCGGCCGAGGTGCGGGTGCGGCGGGTCGCGGTGGACTACGCCTCGCACTCGGCGCAGGTGGACGGGCTGGAGGAGGAACTGCTCGCGGAGCTGGCCCCGCTGAAGCCGGTGGCGGCCGGGGTTCCGCTCTACTCCACCCTGACCGGTGACCTGCTGGACACCACCGGGATGGACGCCGGGTACTGGTACCGCAACCTGCGCCGGACGGTGGAGTTCGAGTCGGCGATCCGCGCTCTGCTCGCCGCCGGGCACCGCGCCTTCGTCGAGGTGAGCCCGCACCCCGTGCTGACGTTCGCCGTGCAGGAGACCGCCGACGGCCAGCTCCGCGCGGGCGAGCCGGTCGTGGTCGCAGGGACGCTGCGCCGCGACGACGGCGGCCTCGACCGCGCGCTGACCTCGCTGGCGGAGGTGTTCGTCCGCGGTGTCCCGGTCGATTGGGCCCCCGTGGCGGCCGGCGGCCGGGTGCTGGACCTGCCGACCTACGCGTTCCAGCACGACTCCTACTGGGTCATGCCACCGTCGTCCGAGGGCGCCGCCTCGGCCGACGACGGCACGTGGACGGCCATCGAGGAGGCCGACCCCGCCACGCTCGCCGCCGACCTGCGGGTCGACGAGGAAGCACTGGCCGCCGTGCTGCCCGCGCTGTCGGCCTGGCGCCGTGACCGAGCCACCGAGTCCGCAGTGGACTCGTGGCGCTACCGGGTCGGCTGGACCCCGGTGGCGGCCGGCCCGGCGGCCACGCTGGCCGGTACCTGGCTGCTGATCACCCCGGAGGGCGTCGACGGTGCCGACGTCGAGGCCGCGCTCACCGGACACGGCGCCGAGGTGCTGCGCCTGGCGGCCGGCGAGGCCGACCGCGAGGCACTCGCCGAGCGGCTGGCCGGAACCGAGGCCGCGGGGATCGTCTCGCTGCTGGGCTTCGACGAGCGGCCGGGTTCGCACCACCCCGCGCTGCCCGCCGGGCTCGCCACGACGATCGCGCTCGTGCAGGCGCTCGGCGACGCCGGGATCGGGGCACCCCTGTGGTGCCTGACCCGTGGTGCCGTGTCGACCGGCCGGTCCGACGAGGTGACCAACCCGGTGCAGGCCATGGTGCACGGCCTCGCCTGGACCGCGGCGCTGGAGCACCCGGAGCGCTGGGGCGGCGTGATCGACCTGCCCGCCGAACTCGGCCCGGTGGCCGCGCGGCGGCTGGCCACCGCGCTCGCCGGCACCGCCGGGGAGGACCAGCTCGCCGTGCGCGACACCGGCCTGCTCGCCCGGCGCGTGCTGCCCGCCCAGGCCCCGTCAGCCGTCCGGCGGTGGACGCCGCGCGGCACCACGCTGATCACCGGCGGCACGGGCACACTGGGCCCGCACGTCGCCCGCTGGCTCGCCGGTCGCGGCGCCGAGCGGCTCGTGCTGCTCGGCAGGCGCGGCCCGGACTCGCCGCGGGCCGTGGAACTGGTGGCCGAGCTGGAAATGCTCGGCACGGTGGCCGAGGTGGTCGCGTGCGACGTCATCGACCCGGCGGCCGTCGCGGCGCTGCGCGACCGGTTGCGTGCCGACGGCCACGAGATCCGCACGGTCATCCACGCCGCCGCGGTGATCGAGCTGGCAACCATCGACGACTCCGACCCGCGTGCCTTCGCCCGTGTCCTGGACGCGAAGGTCGCCGGTGCCCGCAACCTGGATGCCGCGTTCGACGCCGACGACCTCGACGCGTTCGTCCTGTTCTCGTCCGTGGCCGGGATGTGGGGCACCGGGCAGCACGCCGCCTACGTCGCGGGCAACGCCTACCTGCACGCGCTGGCCGAGCGGCGCCGGGCCCGCGGTCTGTCCGCCACCGCCCTGTCCTGGGGGATCTGGGCGGACGACCTGGAACTGGGCCGGGTCGACCCGAGCCAGATCCGCCGCAGCGGCCTGGAGTTCATGGACCCCGGGCTGGCGCTCACCGCCTTCGGCCGGGTCCTCGACGGTGACGAGACCACGGTCGCCGTCGCCGACGTGGACTGGGAGCAGTACCACCCGGTCTACACCGCGGCCCGGGAAACCCGGCTGTTCGCCGAGATCCCCGCCGTGCGCGGGCTGGCCGAGGCCGGGCGGACGCCCGCCCGGACCGAGCGGCTGGGTGAACTGGCCGAGCGGCTGCGTGAACTGCCGTCGGCCGAGCGGGAACGCGAAGTGCTGGACCTGGTACGGGCCGAGGCGGCCGTAGTGCTCGGGCACGGCTCCGCCGAGGCGCTGCCCGAGCGGGGTGCCTTCCGCGACGCCGGCTTCGACTCGGTGACCGCCGTCGACCTGCGCAATCGGATCGCCGCCAGCACCGGCCTCGCCCTGCCGGCCACGCTGGTGTTCGACCACCCGAGCCCGGTCGCGCTGGCCGAGTTCCTGCTCGCCGAGCTGGCCGGTGCGGCGACGCCGGTCGTGACCGCCCCGGCGCCCGGGGCGTTCGCCGCCGGTGAGCCGATCGCGATCGTCGGGATGAGCTGCCGTTACCCGGGCGGGGTGAGTTCACCGGAACAACTGTGGGATCTGATCAGCGAGGGAACGGACGCGATCACCCCGTTCCCGGCCGATCGCGGCTGGCGGGCCGAGGACCTGCACGATCCCGACCCGGACCGCGCCGGGCGGACCTACTCGGTGCAGGGCGGGTTCCTGCACGACGCCGCCGAGTTCGACCCCGGCTTCTTCGGGGTGTCGCCGCGTGAGGCGCTGTTCATGGACCCGCAGCAGCGGTTGCTGCTGACCACCGCCTGGGAGGCCTTCGAACGCGCCGGCATCGACCCGCACCACCTGCGCGGCAGCCGGACCGGCACCTTCGTCGGCGCCAGCTACCAGGACTACGGCGCCGCCGTGTCCGCCGTGGACAACGCGGAAGGCCACCAGATCACCGGCACGCTGCCCAGCGTGCTCTCCGGCAGGCTGGCCTACCTGTTCGGTCTCGAAGGACCGGCGATCACGCTCGACACCGCCTGCTCGTCGTCGCTGGTCGCGCTGCACTTGGCCGCCCGGTCGCTGGCCACGGGAGAGAGCGACCTCGCCCTCGCCGGCGGGGTCAGCATCATGGCCACGCCAGGCGCGTTCATCGGGTTCAGCCGCCAGCGCGCTCTGGCCAGGGACGGCCGGTGCAAGGCCTACGCCGACACCGCCGACGGGATGACGCTGGCCGAAGGGGTCGGACTCGTCTTGCTCGAACGGCTCTCCGACGCCCGCCGCAACGGGCACCAGGTGCTGGCGGTCCTGCGCGGCAGCGCCATCAACCAGGACGGCGCGTCCAACGGCCTCACCGCCCCGAACGGCCCCGCGCAGCAGCGGGTCATCACCGCGGGGCTCGCCGCTTGCGGGCTGGAGCCGTCCGATGTGGACGTTGTGGAGGGGCACGGTACCGGCACGGCGCTGGGTGATCCGATCGAGGCGCAGGCGTTGCTGGCCACCTACGGCCAGGACCGGGAGCGGCCGTTGCTGCTGGGTTCGGTGAAGTCGAACATCGGCCACACCCAGATGGCATCCGGGGCCGCCAGCGTGATCAAGATGGTGCAGGCGCTGCGGCACGGTGTGCTGCCCCGCACCCTGCACGTGGACACCCCGTCGACGCACGTGGACTGGGCGGCCGGGTCGATCGAGCTGCTCACCGAGCCCGCCGAATGGCCGGAGACCGGCAGGCCGCGGCGCGCGGCCGTGTCCTCGTTCGGTCTCAGCGGCACCAACGCGCACATGATCTTGGAACAGGCGCCGCCGACCGAGCCCGCCGAAGAAGTCGCGGAAGAGCGGCTGCCGGTGCCTGTGCTGACCTCCGCGCGCGACGAGGTCACGCTGCGTGCCCAGGCAGGCCAGCTGCTGTCCTATCTGGACGACAACGCCGGCGTGCCGCTGGGCGACCTCGCCGCCGCGCTGGCCACCACCCGGTCCGCGTTCGAGCACCGAGCCGCGGTCGTGGCCGCCGACCGCGACGAGCTGGCGCACCGGCTGACCGCCCTGCGCGACGGCTCCCCGGCGGCTGGCCTGATCACCGCGCGGGCCGGGCGCGGGCGGACCGCGTTCCTGTTCGGCGGGCAAGGCTCGCAGCGACCAGGGATGGGCCGCGAGCTGTACGACCGGTTCGCCGTGTTCGCCGAGGCACTGGACGAGGTGCTCGCCCACCTCGATCCGGAGCTGGATCGCCCGCTGCGGGAGGTCCTCTTCGCCGAGCCGGGCAGCGCCGAGGCCGAACTGCTCGACCGGACCGGCTACACGCAGCCCGCGCTGTTCGCGCTGGAGGTGGCGCTGTTCCGGCTCGTCGAGTCGTGGGGCGTGCGGCCGGACTACCTGGCGGGGCACTCCATTGGTGAGCTGGCCGCCGCGCACGCCGCCGGTGTGCTGTCCCTGCCCGACGCGTGCACGCTGGTCGCCGCGCGTGCCCGGTTGATGCAGGCCCTGCCCGGGGGCGGGGCGATGGTGGCGGTGCGCGCGACCGAGCAGGAGGTGCTCGCGTACCTCGACGGCGACCGGGTCGCCATCGCCTCGCTCAACGCGCCGTCCTCGGTGGTCGTGGCGGGCGACGAGGACGCGACGCTGGACCTCGCCGCCCGGCTCACGGCCGGCGGGCACCGGACCCGGCGGCTCGCGGTGAGCCACGCCTTCCACTCGCCGCTGATGGACGCCATGCTCGACGACTACGCCGCGGTCGCCGGGAGTGTGACCTACCGGCAGCCGCAGCTGGCGGTCGTGTCCACGGTGACCGGCGAGCCGGCGACGGCGGGGCAGCTGTGCGACCCGGACTACTGGGTCAACCAGGTGCGCAGGCCCGTCCGGTTCGCCGACGCCGTGTCCTGGCTGTCCGGCAAGGGCGTGACCACGTTCCTCGAACTGGGCGCCGACGGCGCGTTGTCCGGCCTGGCCAGGGAGACCGTCGAGCACCTGACCGAGGCGGGCACCGAGTCCGGGGCCGGGTTCCTCCCGGTGCTGCGCCGCGACCGGCCCGAGGTGCAGGTCCTGCTCGGCGCGCTGGCCGGGCTGCACACCCGCGGGGTGACCGTGGACTGGGCCGGTTTCTTCGCCGGGAGCGGCACCCGTCCGCTCGACCTGCCGACCTACCCGTTCCGGCGGGACCGCTTCTGGCCGGAGCCTCCGGCTCCGCCCGCACCGGGGGAGCCCGAGCGGGACACGGACTTCTGGGGCGCGGTGGAACGGGCCGACGTCGAGTCACTGGCGTCCACATTGGACGTCGACGGCGCCGCGCTGGCCGAGGTCGTCCCGGCGCTGGCCCAGTGGCGGCGGCACCGGCGCGAACGGTCCGCCGTGGACGGGCTGCGCTACCGGGTCGACTGGCGACCGCTGAGCCTCCCCGCCCCGCCGGCTCCCGGCGGGCGGTGGCTCGTGCTGCTGCCCGAGGGCGCCGACGAGCCCGCCTGGCTGACCGGACTGCTCGACGCCGTGGCCGGCGAGGCGGTCCGGCTGGTCGTCGGCGAGCCCGACCGGGACGCGATCGCCGGGCGGCTGGGCGAACTGGGCACCGGCTTCGCGGGTGTCCTGTCCCTGCTGGCCCTCGGCGCGGCCTACGCGGACACCGCGCTGGCCGCGACCACGACGGCCCTGCAGGCTCTCGGCGACGCCGGGGTGCGTGCCCGGCTGTGGTGCCTGACCCGCGACGCCGGGTTCGACCCGGCGGCGGGCGCGGTGTGGGGACTGGGCAGGGTCGCCGCGCTCGAACACCCCGAGACCTGGGGTGGACTGGTCGACCTGCCCGCCGAGGACCGTCACCTCGACCGGCACGCCTTGCGCAGGCTCGCCGCGGTGCTCACCGGCGACAGCGGCGAGGACCAGGTGTCAGTGGGCCCCCGCGGCCTGCTCGCGCGCCGACTCGTGCGCGCTCCGCTGCCAGCCGGCCCGCCCCGGGACGGCTACCGGCCGTCCGGCACCGTGCTGGTCGTCGGCGGCACCGGCGCACTGGGCGGCCACCTCGCCCGGTGGCTGGCCGGCGCGGGTGCCGAGCACCTGGTGCT
Source organism: Saccharopolyspora sp. NFXS83 (assembly GCF_026241095.1). Lineage (GTDB taxonomy): Bacteria > Actinomycetota > Actinomycetes > Mycobacteriales > Pseudonocardiaceae > Saccharopolyspora_C. Next base: position 48,525 of record NZ_JAPFGB010000009.1, read on the forward strand.
GACCAGCCGCCGCGGTCACGCCGCCCCCGGAGCCGGGGACCTGGTCACCGAGCTCACCGACTTGGGCGCCCGGGTCACCGTCGCCGCCTGCGACGCCGCCGACCGCGACGCGCTCGCCGGTGTGCTCGCCGACGTTCCGGCCGACGCGCCGCTCACCGCCGTGTTCCACGCGGCGGGTGTGGTCGAGGACGGGGTGCTCGACGGGCTGGCGCCCACGGCGTTCCGGAACGTCCTGCGGTCCAAGCTGGAGTCGGCCGCGAACCTGCACGACCTGACCTCCCGCATCGACCTCGCCGCGTTCGTCCTGTTCACCTCGATCGCAGGGACGCTCGGCGCCGCGGGACAGGGCAACTACGCCGCAGCGAACGCCGCGCTGGACGCGCTGGCCCGCCACCGGCGGACACGCGGACTGCCGGCCACCGCCGTGGCCTGGGGCCCGTGGGCTGAGGGCGGCATGGCCACCGACGCGGGAACCGGCGCTGACCGGATGCGCAGGGGCGGACTCACCCCGCTGATGCCGGACCGCGCACTCGCCGCGCTGGGCGAGGCGATCGGGCACGGCGACACCGAGACCACCATCGCCGACGTCGACTGGGCCCGCCTCGTGCCCGTGTTCGCCGCGGCCAGACCGGCCCCGCTGGTCGCAGGCCTGTCCGAAGCCGCCCCCGCCCCCGTGGTGGCCGACAGCGGCCCGCTGCCGGAACTGGCCGGCCTGCCCGCCGCCCAGCGGGAACGGCAGGCCTTGGACCTGCTGCGCGGCCAGGCGGCTGCGGTGCTCGGCCACGCCGACGCCACCGAGGTCGACGCCGACCGCGCGTTCCTCGACCTCGGCTTCGACTCGCTGACCACATTGGAGCTGCGCAACGCGCTCAGCGCCGCGACCGGGCTGCGCCTTCCCGCTTCGCTGGTGTTCGACCACCCGACGCCCCGCGATCTGGCCGCCTTCCTCGCCACCGAGCTGGCCGGGGAGCCCGCCCCCGCGCCCGCGGCCCGGACGTCCGGTGCGACGACCGAGCCGATCGCGGTCGTCGGTATCGGCTGCCGGTTCCCCGGCGGAATCAGCTCGCCGGAGGAGCTGTGGCGGCTGCTGGCCGACGGCGGGGACGGGATCACCCCGTTCCCGGCCGACCGCGGCTGGGATCTCGCCGGGCTGGCCGAGCGCTCGGCCACCCAGCGGGGTGGATTCCTGCCCGGCGTCGCCGACTTCGACGCCGACTTCTTCGGCATCTCGCCCCGCGAGGCGCTGGCCATGGACCCGCAGCAGCGGCTCCTGCTGGAAACCGCGTGGGAGTCGCTGGAACGCGCCGGCATCGACCCGACCGGGCTGCGCGGCAGCGAGACCGGCGTGTTCGTCGGCACCAACGGCCAGGACTACGTGGACGTGCTGCGCCGGGCCGCCGCGGCGGCCGGCCCGTCGGAGGGCGACGGCGTCGGCGGCTACGTGGCGACCGGCAACACCGCCAGCGTCATGTCCGGACGGTTGGCTTACGCGCTGGGGCTGGAAGGCCCTGCGGTCACTGTGGACACCGCCTGCTCGGCCTCACTTGTCGCGCTGCACCTGGCGCTGCGGGCGCTGCGGGCGGGGGAGTGCTCGCTCGCGCTGGCTGGCGGTGTGTCGGTGATGTCCAACCCGGACGCGTTCGTCGAGTTCAGCCTGCAGGGCGGTCTCGCGGCGGACGGACGGTGCAAGTCGTTCGGCGCCGGTGCCGACGGCACCGCGTGGGCCGAGGGCGTCGGCGTGCTGGCGTTGCGGCGGCTGTCCGACGCGCGGCGCGACGGACAGCCGGTGCTCGCCGTGCTCAGCGGGTCCGCGGTCAACGCCGACGGCGCGTCCAACGGCCTCACCGCGCCGAACGGCCTCGCCCAGCAGCGGGTGATCCGCGCCGCGCTGGCCGACGCCGGTATCACCGCGGCCGACGTCGACGCGGTCGAGGCGCACGGAACCGGCACCACGCTGGGCGACCCCATCGAGGCGCAGGCCCTGCTGGAGGTCTACGGCAAGGACCGCGAGGATCCGCTGCTGCTCGGCTCGGTCAAGTCGAACATCGGCCACACGCAGGGCGCGGCCGGTGTCGCCGGAGTGATCAAGATGGTGCTGGCCCTGCGGCACCGGACGTTGCCGCGCACGCTGCACGCCGAGGAGCCCTCCCCGCACGTCGACTGGTCGGCCGGCCGGATAGCGCTGCTGACCGAGCAGCGGGACTGGCCCGGCACCGGACGGCCGTGGCGGGCCGGCGTCTCCGCCTTCGGCCTCGGCGGCACCAACGCGCACGTGATCGTCGAACAAGCACCACCCGCCGGAGTTCGCACTGCGAGCGACGGCGAGCAAGGACGACACCTGCCGGAGGTGCCCGACCTGGCGGAGCGAGGGCGATTCAACGCAGTGCCCTGGGTCGTCTCCGGCCGCACCGACGAGGCGCTCGACGCGCAGTTGCGGCGCCTCACCGCATTCGCCGCCGAACGGCCGGAACTGAGCCCGGCCGCCATCGGCCGCGCACTGGCCACCGGCCGTGCCGCGCTGCCCCGGCGCGCGGTCCTGCTGTCCGGTGTGGACGGTGCGGACGGGGTGATCGAGGTCGCCAGGGACACCGCTGGCGACGGCGCGGGACTGGCGTTCCTGTTCTCCGGGCAGGGTTCGCAGCGCCCTGGCATGGGCCGCGGGCTGTACGAGCGGTTCGACGTGTTCGCCGACGCGCTCGACGAACTGCTCGCCCACCTGGACCCCGGCTTGCGCGACGTCATGTGGGGCCAGGACCCCGACGTGCTGAACCGGACCGGCCACGCACAGCCGGCGCTGTTCGCGCTTGAGGTCGCGTTGTTCCGGTTGCTGGAGTCGTGGGGCGTGCGGCCCGACCACCTGCTCGGTCACTCGGTGGGCGAACTGGCCGCCGCGCACGTCGCCGGTGTGCTCTCGGTCGCCGACGCCTGCGCACTGGTGACCGCCCGGTCCGCGCTGATGCAGGCGCTGCCCGAAGGCGGGGCGATGGTCGCGGTGCGGGCGGGCGAGGACGAGCTGGCCGGCCTGCTGGACGAGCGGGTGTCGATCGCCGCGGTCAACGGACCGGAGGCGGTGGTGCTGGCCGGACCGGAGGACGCCGTGCGGGCAATCGCCGACCGGTTCACCGCGGACGGCAGGCGGACCACCCGGCTGCGGGTCAGCCATGCGTTCCACTCCCCGCTGATGGACCCGGTGCTCGACGACCTGCGGGCGGTCGCCTCCGGGCTGACCTACCACCCGCCGCGCATCCCGGTGATCTCCAACCTCACCGGGAAGCAGGCCACCGGAGAGCAGCTGTGCTCGCCTGAGTACTGGGTCCGGCAGGCGCGGGAGGCCGTGCGCTTCGCCGACGGCGTCGCAACGCTGCGCGCCGCGGGCGTGCGGACCCTCGCCGGGCTCGGCCCTGACGGTGCGCTGTGCGCGCTGTCGAGGCAGAGCGCCGAGGACGTGACCGCGGTGCCGTTGCTGCGCGGGGACCGGGACGAGGAGACGACCCTGCTCACCGCGCTCGGCGGGCTGCACGCCCGCGGCGTGCCGGTGGAGTGGTCCGCGTTCTTCGGGACCGGCCCTGCCGCGGACCTTCCGACCTACGCCTTCCAGCGCACCCGGTTCTGGCCGGACGTTCCCGCTGGCGCCGCCGCGCCCGCCGATCCGGCGGACGCCGGGTTCTGGGCCGCGGTCGAGCGGGCGGACCTGGACTCGCTGTCGTCCACTTTGGACGTCGACGGGGCGGCACTCGCGGAGGTCGTCCCGGCGTTGTCCGCGTGGCGGCGCGGGCGCAGGGAACGTGACGCCGCGGACCGCTGGCGCTACCGGATCACCTGGGAACCCGTGGAGACCGCCGCGAACGTGGAGCTGACTGGAACCTGGCTGGCGCTGGTGCCCGCCGGCTGGACCACCGACGACTGGCTGCGTGCCGCGGTCGAAGCGCCGCGGGGAACCGTGCGGCCGGTCGAAGTACAACCCGGCGCCGATCTCGCCGGCCTGCTCGCCGGAACCGGGCCGGCCGGGGTGCTGTCGCTGCTGCCCTCGGAGCCCACCGAAGTCCTCGCGGCCATGACGCGGGCCAGGATCGACGCACCGCTGTGGTGCGTGACCAGGGCCGCCGTGCGGGCCACCCCCGCTGATCCGCCGCCCGACCCCTCGGCGGCAGCCGTGTGGGGAGCGGGACGGGTGTGCGCGCTGGAGGATCCGGACCGCTGGGGCGGCCTGGCCGACCTGCCCGAGACGCTCGACGACACCGCGGTCGCGGCGTTCACCGCAGCACTGGCCGGACTCGGCGAGGACCAGCTCGCCGTGCGCGGGGAAGGACTGCTCGCCCGCAGGCTGACCCGGGCCGAACCCGGCCGGGCCGCCGAACCGTGGACCCCGGAAGGGACCGTCCTGGTCAGCGGGGCGGTCGGTGAGCACCTGCTCGGCTGGCTGGCCGGAGCCGGTACCCGCCACCTGGTGCTCACCGACCCCGGCCTGGCCGGTTCGGTGACCGGGGTGGAGGTCACCGTCGCGGCCGACGACGCCGACCTGGCCGCACTGCTCGACACGATCTCCGACCTGACCGCTGTCGTCCTGGCACCGGATTCCGCGGAGAACGCGCCGGTCGCCACCGCGGCCAGGATCGACGCGCTGCTGGCCGAGCGGGACCTCGACGCGTTCGTCGTGTGCGGTTCGGTCGCCGGCGTCTGGGGTGCCGCCGACCGCGGGGACGAAGCGGCGGCCGGCGCCTACCTGGAGGCGCTGGCGCTGCGCAGGCACGCCAGGGGGCTGCGGGCCACCGCCGTCGCCCTGGGCGCCTGGGCCGGCGCGGACCAGGTCGACGTGGGTCAGGAGAACCACCTGCGGCTGAGCGGACTGCCCGCGATGTCACCCGAGCTGGTCCTACCGGTGGTCCGTGGCGTGGCGGCAGGAGACGAGCCGTCGGTCATCGTCGCCGACGTGGTGTGGGACCGGTTCGTCCCGGCGTTCACCGCGGGGCGGCGGAGTCCGCTGCTCACCGGCCTGCCCGAGGCGCGTGCGGCGGCGGAGGCCGCCGAACGGGACCGCCGGGACCGGCACGCGGTCGTCGACGAACTGCGCGGGCGCCTGGCGGCACAACCGGCCGCCGCACGCAACGGCGTGGTCCTCGGCATCGTGCTGGACGCGGTCGCCACCGTGCTCGGCCACGCCAGTGCCGGTTCGATCGAGTCCGACCGGGCGTTCTCCGACCTCGGGTTCGACTCGCTCGCCGCGGTGGACCTGCGGGACCGGCTGGGCACCGTGACCGGGCTCGACCTGCCGGCAACGCTCGTGTTCGAGCACTCGACGCCCGCGGTGCTCACCGAGCACCTCCTCGAACAGCTCGTCCCCGGTCAGTCCGCAGCCGATGCCGAGGAGGAGCGCGTGCGTGCGCTACTCGCCGCGGTGCCGCTCACCGCGCTGCGCGACATCGGCGTACTGGAGCCACTGCTGGCCCTCGCCGACCGGGGTAGCGGGGAGAAGACACCGAACGGAGCGAACGGGTCGGGCAACGGCTCCCGGGACGTCGACTCGATGGACCTCGAGGACCTGGTGCGCGCCGCGCACGGCGATCTCGACGGCAACTCCGGCCAGCCCGACGGAAGGGGTCAGGAATGACCGCACCGAGCGAACAGGTCGTCGGCGCACTGCGTGCCGCGCTCAAACAGGTCGACAGCCTGCGCGAGCACAACCGGCAGCTCACGGAGGCCGCGACCGAACCGATCGCGATCGTCGGGATGGCCTGCCGCTACCCCGGCGGCGTCCGGTCGCCCGAGGACCTGTGGCGGCTCGTCGACGACGGTGTCGACGCGATCGGCCCGATGCCGGGCGACCGGGGCTGGGACCTGAGCGCGCTGGACGCGTTCGGACCGGAGCGGGGCGGCCCGGTGGTGCCGAGAGAGGGCGGTTTCCTCGACGACGCCGCCGGTTTCGACCCGGGCGTCTTCCGGATCTCGCCCCGCGAGGCCCTGGTGATGGACCCCCAGCAGCGGCTGTTGCTGGAGGTGGGCTGGGAGGCGATGGAGCGGGCCGGCATCGACCCGGCCTCGCTGCGCGACGGCGACACCGGTGTGTTCGTCGGCGGCGGCACCGGCGACTACCGGGCCCCCACGTACGGCATGGAGTGGTCGACCGCCCAGTCGGGCAGCCTGCTGTCCGGCCGCCTCGCCTACACCTTCGGCCTGCGCGGGCCGAGCATGTCGGTGGACACCGGGTGCTCCTCTTCGCTGGTGGCGCTGCACCTGGCGATCCGGGCGCTGCGCGCGGGGGAGTGCTCGCTGGCGCTGGCCGGCGGGGTCACCGTGATGTCCACCCCGGCCGTCTTCGTCGAGTTCGCCGTGCAGGGCGCGCTGTCGCCGGACGGGCGGTGCAAGGCGTTCGGCGAGGGAGCCGATGGCACCGGCTGGTCCGAGGGCGCCGGCATGCTCGCGGTCGAACGGCTTTCCGACGCGCGGCGCAACGGGCACCGGGTGCTCGCGTTGCTCGCCGGGTCGGCGGTCAACGCCGACGGCGCCTCCAACGGGCTGACCGCCCCGAGCGGACCCGCCCAGCGGGCGGTCATCTCCGCCGCGCTCGCCGACGCGCGGCTCGGGCCCGCGGACGTGGACGTGGTGGAGGCGCACGGAACCGGGACCAAACTGGGTGACCCGATCGAGGCGCGGTCGCTGTTGGCCACCTACGGCAGGGACCGGCAGCGACCACTGCTGCTCGGCTCGCTCAAGTCGAACATCGGCCACACCCAGTCGGCGGCCGGGGTGGCCGGGGTCATCAAGATGGTGATGGCGATGCGGCACGGCATCGCGCCCCGGACGCTGCACGCAGGCACGCCCTCGCCACACGTCGACTGGTCGGCCGGGACGGTGTCGCTGCTGACCGAGCCCACGCCGTGGCCCGAGACCGGCCGGCCGCCGCGCGCCGCGGTCTCATCGTTCGGTGCCAGCGGCACCAACACTCACGTCGTGCTGGAGGAGGCCCCCACCGAGCCCGCCGACGCGGAGCCCGCCACGGTGGTGCCCCGGGTGGTGCCGCTGGTCCTGTCCGGGCGCGGCGCCGAGGCACTGCGCGCACAGGCGGTCGCCGTCGCGTCCCGTGTGGACAGTTCGGGCACCGGGACACCGCTGGACATCGGCTACTCGCTGGCGACCACCCGGTCGGCCTTCGAACACCGGGCGGTCGTGCTGGCCACCGGTCACGCGGGTGCGGCCGAGTCGCTGGCGGCGCTCTCCGAGGGTGGACGCGACGCCAACGTCGTCGAGGGTGTGTCGGCCGGTGGGCGGACCGCGTTCGTGTTCTCCGGCCAGGGATCGCAGCGGCTCGGCATGGGCCGCGAACTGCACGGCCGGTTCGGCGTGTTCGCCGAGGCCTTCGACGCCGTGGCCGCCGAACTGGACGGCCACCTCGGCACGCCGCTGCGCGACGTCGTGTGGGGCACCGCCCAGGCCCGGCTGGACGACACGGCGTGGACCCAGCCCGCGTTGTTCGCCGTCGAGGTGGCGCTGTACCGGCTGCTGCGGTCCTGGGGTGTCCGGCCAGACCTGCTGCTCGGGCACTCCATCGGGGAAGTCGCGGCAGCGCACGTGGCCGGTGTGCTCTCCCTGGCCGACGCGTGCGTGCTGGTGTCCGCGCGTGCCCGGCTGATGGGCGCCCTGCCCGCGGGCGGTGCGATGGTCGCGGTCGGTGCGGGCGAGGCCGAGGTCCTCGACCTGCTGGCCGGTCACGAACACCGGATTTCGGTCGCGGCGGTCAACGGCCCGGACGCCCTGGTGCTGTCCGGGGAACTGGCCGCCGTGACCGAGCTCAGCGAACAGCTGTCGGCCCGCGGTCACCGGACGAAGCGCCTGCCGGTGAGCCACGCGTTCCACTCGGCGCTGATGGACCCGATGCTCGACGACCTGCGGGCCGCGCTGGCCGGCATCTCGTGGCATCCCCCGGAGATCCCGGTCGTCTCCGCCCGCACCGGCACGACCGTGACCGACGAGCTGGCCACGGCCGGGTACTGGGTGTCGCAGGTGCGCGAGCCCGTGCGTTTCGGCGACGGTGTGCGGACGCTGGCAGCCTCGGGCGTGCGGGTGTTCGTGGAGGTCGGGCCGGGCAGCACGCTGTCCTCGTCGGTGCACGACACGCTCGCCACCGTGGCCGAGTCCGAAACCGAGGACGTGGCACGGGTCGTGGTGCCGGTGCTGCGCGACGACCGCGACGAGGAGCCGGCCGCGGTGCACGCACTGGCCGAGCTGCACGCGGCGGGCGTGGCGGTGGACTGGCGGGCGTTCTTCGCCGGCACTGGTGCCTCCACGGTGGACTTGCCGACCTATTCGTTCCAGCGGGAGCGGTTCTGGCCGGTGACGGGCTCGCGGATGACCGACGCCGGCGGTCTCGGACTGGTCCCCGTCGAGCATCCGCTGCTCGGTGCGGCAGCCGTGCCCGCGGGCGGGGGAGCGGCCATGCTGACCGGCAAGCTGTCCGTCGCCACCCACCCGTGGCTGGCCGACCACGTCGTCGGCGGCGAGGTACTGCTCCCCGGGACCGGGTTCCTCGAACTCGTCCTGTGCGCGGCCGACCAGGTCGGCTGCGACCGGGTGGATGAGCTGACCCTGTCCGCGCCGCTGATCCTCGGCGAGCGCGACCACATCGCGGTCCAGGTGTGGCTCGGCGTGCCCGACGAGACCGGCGGCCGTGAGGTGCGGGTGTACTCGCGACCGGCCCAGCTGGTGGACGGCGATTGGACGATGCACGCCGGCGGGACGCTCTCCCGTGCCGCCCGGCCGCTGGGAACGACCACAGCGGACACCGTCGAATGGCCGCCTGCCGGAGCGGACGAGGTGGACATCGACGGCCACTACGACCGGCTCGCGACCACCGGACTGGTGTACGGCCCGGTCTTCCACGGACTGCGCTCGGTCTGGCAACGCGACGGTGAGATCTTCGCCGAGGTCGCGCTGCCCGAACCGGACGGTCGCAGCCACAAGGCAGGTGCCTTCGGCCTGCACCCCGCGTTGCTGGACGCCGCGTTGCAGGCCAGCGCGTTCCTGCCGGCCAACGCCGGGCGCAACCTCATGCCGTTCTCCTGGCGGGGCGTGAGCCTGCACGCCGCCGGAGCCTCGGTGCTGCGGGTGCGCTGGGCCGGCGACGGCACAGGTATCGCGCTGTCCGCGGTGGACTCCGTGGGCGAGCCGGTGATCTCGGTCGAGTCGCTGGCCCTGCGGGAGGCGCCGGGCCGACTGGACGCGACGGCCCGGCCCGGGGTGCGGGACGGAATGTTCCGGATGGACTGGCCCGCCGCCCCCGGCGTCGAACCCGCCGGAGCCGTCGAGGTGCTCGACGAGCTTCCCGGCGCAGACGTTCCGGCGGTGGTGTGCGTGGCGGTCGCCGGGTCCGGCGTCGGCCCGGACGGCGTGCACGAGGTGACCAGCCGGGCGCTGGAACTGCTCCAGGCGTGGCTCGTCGGGGAGCGGTTCGCGGATTCGCGGCTGGTGCTGGTGACCCGTGGTGCCCAGGATCGCGATCTCGGCGCGGCGGCGGTGTGGGGTCTGGTGCGCTCGGCGCAGTCGGAGCACCCCGGCCGGTTCGCCCTGGTCGACGTGGAGGCAGACGAGGACGTAGCACTGGCCCTGCCGTTGCTGGACGACGAGCCGCAGGTGATGGTCCGCGATGGCGTGGCGCGGGTGGCCAGGCTGGCCCGCCTGGCTTCCGGCGCGGAACCGGAAACCGCCCGTGAGTGGGACCCCGAGGGCACGGTGCTGATCACCGGCGGCACCGGTGGCCTCGGTGGTGCGCTCGCGCGGCACCTGGCGGAGCGGGGCCAGCGTCGGGTCGTGCTCGTCAGCAGGAGTGGCCCGGACGCCCCCGGGGCGGCCGAGCTGACCGAGCTGGGCGCGGAGGTCCTCGCCTGCGACGTCTCCGATCGCGACGCCGTGCACGCGCTGGTGGCCGGGATCCACGACCTGACAGCCGTCGTGCACGCCGCCGGCGTGGTCGACGACGGTGTGCTGGAGTCGTTGACGCCGCAGCGGATCGACGCGGTGCTGCGGCCGAAGGTGGACGCGGCCTGGTATCTGCACGAGGCCACCGCCGACCGGCACGACCTGGCCGGGTTCGTGGTGTACTCCTCGGCCGCCGGGGTCTTCGGCAGCCCCGGGCAGGGCAACTACGCCGCGGCCAACGCCTACCTGGACGCGCTCGCCGCCTACCGGCGTGGACTGGGCTTGCCCGCCGTCTCGCTCGCCTGGGGCCCGTGGGCGACCGAGGCGGGCATGACCGGCGAGCGCACCGCCGACTCCGGCGTGACGCTGATCGAGACAGGGCACGGCCTGGCCATGTTCGACCTCGCCACCGCGGTCGGTGTCCCGCTGGTGGTCGCCACCGCGGGCATGAGCGGTGCCCCGGCCCCGGCCGCGGTGCCGTCCGTCCTGCGCGACCTGGTCCGCACGGGCCGCCGGACCGCGGCCTCGCACGCCGTCGAGACGTCGGCAGCGGACCTCCCCGGCCGCCTGGCCGCCCTGCGTCCGGCGAAGCGGCCGGCGTTCCTGACCGACCTGGTGCGCGCGGAGGCCGCCCAGGTGCTCGCCCATGGTTCGGCCGACGCCATCGGCCCCCGGCAGGAGTTCCAGAACCAGGGTTTCAACTCGCTGACCGCGATCGAACTGCGCAACCGGCTCGCCGCCGTGACCGGCCTGCGCCTGCCGGCGACTCTCGTGTTCGACTACCCCAACCCGGCCGTGCTGGCCACCTACCTGCTGGACCGGCTCGGCGGCGAGGTCAGCGCGGCAGTCCCCGGCGGTGTGGTGCCCCCGACCCCGGCCGTCACCGGCGACGACCCGATCGTCATCGTCGGAATGGCCTGCCGCTTCCCCGGCGGTGTGCGCAGCCCCGAGGACCTGTGGAACCTGGTGTACGAGGAGCGGCACGGGATTTCCGGCTTCCCCGCCGACCGCGGCTGGCAGTTCGGCCCGTACGACACCAGTGCCGCCCGCGGCGGCTTCCTGCACGACGCCGCCGACTTCGACGCCGAGTTCTTCGGCGTCTCCCCGCGCGAGGCCGTCGCCATGGACGCGCAGCAGCGGGTCGTGCTGGAGACCGCGTGGGAGGCCATCGAACGCGCCGGGGTCGACCCGCGGTCGCTGGCGGGCAGCGCGACCGGTGTTTACCTCGGCGCCACCGACGTCGGCTACGCCCACCTGCTCGGCGCCTCGGCCGAGGGCTTCGTGATGACCGGCACCATTGCCGCCATCGTCTCCGGGCGCGTGGCCTACAGCCTCGGGCTGGAGGGCCCTGCCGTCACCGTGGACACCGCCTGCTCGTCGGCGCTGGTGTCGATGCACCTGGCGGCACAGGCGCTGCGGGCGGGGGAGTGCTCGCTCGCGCTCGCCGGTGGTGTCTCGGTGCTCGCCTCCCCCGCGCCGTTCCTGGAGTTCGCCCGCCAGGGAGGTCTCGCCGCCGACGGGCACTGCAAGGCGTTCTCCGACAGCGCCGACGGCACCGGATGGTCGGAGGGGGCCGGGGTGCTGGTGCTGGAACGGCTTTCCGACGCGGAACGCAACGGGCACCGGATCCTGGCGGTGCTGCGTGGCTCGGCGATGAACTCCGACGGTGCCTCGAACGGGCTGACCGCGCCGAACGGGCCGGCGCAGCAGCGGGTCATCCGCCAGGCGCTCGCCACCGCCGGGCTCGCGGCGTCCGATGTGGACGTCGTGGAGGCACACGGAACCGGGACGCGGCTAGGTGACCCGATCGAGGCGCAAGCCCTGCTCGCCACCTACGGTCAGGACCGCGACCGCCCGGTCCTGCTGGGGTCGGTGAAGTCCAACCTCGGTCACACCCAGGCCGCCGCCGGTGCCGCCGGGGTGATCAAGATGGTGCAGGCGATGCGGCACGGCGTGGCGCCCCGGACCCTGCACGTGGACGCCCTCTCGTCCCAGGTGGACTGGACCGAGGGTGCGGTGACCGTGCTGAGCGAGCGGACCGAATGGCCCGCCGTCGACCGGCCAAGCCGCGCCGGGGTGTCCTCGTTCGGGGTCAGCGGCACCAACGCGCACGTGATCCTCGAACAGGCGCCGCCCGTGCCGGAGCGGCCACCCGCGACCAGCCGGCTGGTTCCGCTGGTGGTGTCCGGGCGGACCGAGGCGGCGCTGCGGGCACAGCTCGACCGGCTGACCCCCGGTCCGTCCGCTGTGGACACCGCGTTCACGCTCGCCACCGGGCGTACCGCGTTCGACCACCGCGCGGTCCTGCTGGCCGGTGCCGGCGAGCCGGTCGAGGTGGCCAGGGGCTCGGTCACACCGGGCAAGCTCGCGTTCGTCTTCTCCGGGCAGGGATCGCAGTGGCTCGGCATGGGCCAGGAGCTGTACGCGCGCTACCCGGCGTTCGCCGAGGCGTTCGACGCGGTGACGGCCGGACTGGCCGAGCCGGTGCGGGACGTGATGTGGGGCACGGACCCCGGCCCGCTGGACGACACCGGGTGGGCGCAGCCCGCGCTGTTCGCGCTGGAGGTCGCGCTCTACCGGCTCGTCGAGTCCTGGGGTGTCGTGCCCGACGTCGTGATCGGGCACTCCGTGGGTGAGATCGCCGCCGCACACGTCGCGGGCGTGCTCACCCTCGCCGACGCCTGTGCGGTGGTAGGTGCCCGCGCGAGGCTCATGCGGGAGCTGCCCCGCGGTGGTGCCATGGTGGCGGTCGGCGCGGCTGAGGCCGAGGTGAGCGCGCTGCTCGTCGACGGGGTCACGCTCGCCGCGGTCAACGGGCCGGAGTCGGTGGTGCTCTCCGGCGAGGAGGGCCCGGTCGCGCGGGTCGCCGCGGCTCTGGCCGGGCGCGGGTACCGGACCCGGAAGCTCGTGGTGAGCCACGCGTTCCACTCGTCGCTGATGGACCCGGTCCTCGACGACCTCGCGCGCGCGCTCGACGGCCTGGAGCCGGGGGAACCGCACATCCCCATCGTGTCGGCGGTGACCGGCGAGCACGCGGGCGCGGAGGTGTACACGGCCGGGTACTGGGTGTCGCAGGTGCGGAGCACGGTCCGGTTCGGTGACGCGCTGCGCTCGGCGGTCGACGCCGGTGTCCGCACGGTGCTGGAGATCGGGCCGGACGGCCCGCTGTGCGCCGCCGCGCACGAGGTGCTGCCGATGGAATCGGCCGCGGTTCCCGCGCTGCGGCCCGACCTGCCCGAGGAACACGCCCTGCTGCGTGGGCTCGCCGCGCTGCACGTCGCCGGCGTGGACATCGACTGGCACGCCTTCTTCGCAGGCACCGGCGCGTCGCTCACCGACCTGCCGACGTACGCGTTCCAGCACGAGCGGTTCTGGCCCGCCACCACGCACCGCCCCGGGGACGCGGCCGGCCTCGGGCTGGTCGCCGCCGAGCACCCGCTGCTCGGCGCGGCCGTGCCGCTGGCTGACGGCGACGGGGTGGTGCTGGCCGGCCACCTGTCGGCGGCGGCGCAGCCGTGGCTGGCCGACCACCGGGTCGGCGGCGCGATGCTGGTGCCCGCCACGGCGCTGCTGGAACTGGCCGTGCGGGCCGGCGACGAAGTGGGCCGTGCCCGGGTCGAGGAGCTGACCCTGCTCACCCCGCTGGTGCTGCCGGACAACGGCGGTGTCCAGGTCCAGGTCCGGGTCGCCGACCAGGACGAGACCGGACGGCGGATCATCACCGTCCACTCGCGGCCCGACGGCTCCGACAGGTGGATCCAGCACGTGACCGGCGCGCTGCTGCCCGGTGACGCCGACGGTTCGGCCGCCGAGCCGGGCTTCGCCGAGGTCTGGCCGCCGGAGCACGCCGAGCCGGTCGACCTGGCCGGCTGCTACGGGCGGTTCGCCGCGGCGGGGTTCGGCTACGGGCCCGCCTTCCACGGCCTGCGTGCCGTGTGGCGGCGCGACGAGGAGCTGTTCGCCGAGGTCGAGCTGCCGTCCGCGGTGGCCGACCAGGCGGGTTCGTTCGGGCTGCACCCGGCGCTGCTGGACTCGGTGCTGCACGCGCTGCTGGCGACCCGGCCGTCCGACGGGACGCCGCGGCTGCCGTTCGCCTGGGAAGACGTCACCCTGCACGCTTCCGGCGCCGCGGCACTGCGGGTGCGCTTGGTCGAACGGGGCGGTGACGCGGTCGCCATCGAGGCCGCCGACGTCGCGGGCCGTCCGGTGCTCTCGGTCGGCGCACTGCGCGACCGCGCGGTGACCGATGAGCTGAGCGCACCGTCCACTCCGGACTCTGCGGAGCTGTTCACCCTGACCTGGACGGACGCGCCCGCGGCGGCGGTGACGCCCGATCCCGTGCCGGTGCACGACCTGGCCGCCGGCTTGCCCGAGGGTGACGTGCCCCGGGTCGTGTGCGTCTCGGTGGCCGGAGCCGGTGACGACCCGGCCGGCGTGCGGGAGCTGACCGGCCGGGTGCTGGAGTCGCTGCGGGAATGGCTGGCCGAGAAGCGCTTCTCGGACTCCTTGCTGGTGCTGGTGACCCGCGGTGCGCCGGACGCCGATCTGGGCGCTGCCGCGGTGTGGGGCCTGGTGCGCTCGGCGCAGTCGGAACACCCCGGCCGGTTCGCCCTGGTCGATGTGGAGTGCGACGAGGACGTCGCGGTGGCGTTGCCGCTGCTGGTCGAGGAACCGCAGGTCGTGGTGCGCGACGGGGTGGCCAGGGTCGCCAGGCTGACCCGCCTGTCGTCCGCCGGGGTGCTGGAGCTGCCCGCCGGTGGCTGGCGGCTGGACGCCGGTTCCCGGGCCAGCCTGGCCGAGCTGACCGCGATTCCCAGTCCCGAGGCCGACGCGGAGTTGCGGGGCAGGCAGGTCCGGCTCCGCGTGCTCGCCGCCGGGCTGAACTTCCGGGACGTGCTGAGCGCGCTGGGGATGTACCCCGGCGAGGCGGGCGCGCTGGGTGCCGAGGCGGTCGGCGTGGTGACCGGGGTCGGCCCGGACGTGCGCAACCTGCGCCCGGGGGACCGGGTCATGGGGATCGTGGCGGGCGGGATGAGCTCTGCCGCGGTCGTGCTGGACGAGGGGGTGCTGACCACCGTGCCCGCGGATTGGTCCGACGAGGTCGCCGCGTCGGTGCCGCTGGTGTTCCTGACCGCGTGCTACGCCTGGACCGACCTGGCCGGGCTGCGGCCGGGAGAGCGGGTGCTGGTGCACGCAGGCGCGGGCGGCGTCGGCATGGCGGCGATCCAGCTGGCCCGGCATCTCGGTGCCGAGGTGTTCGCCACGGCCAGCGAGTCCAAGTGGGACGCCCTGCGGGAGCTGGGCCTTCCCGAAGACCACATCGCGTCGTCGCGGAACCTGGAGTTCGCCGCGAGGTTCCCGCGGGTGGACGTGGTGCTGAACTCCCTGACCGGTGAGTTCATCGACGCGTCCCTCGGCCTGCTCGGGCCGGGTGGACGGTTCCTGGAGATGGGCAAGACCGACATCCGCGACGGCGGGCTGCCCGACGGGGTGACCTACCGGGCGTTCGACCTGGCCGACGCGGGCCCTGACCGCATCGGCTCGATGCTCGGCGAGTTGCTGGAGTTGTTCGCGCGCGGCGCGATCCACCCGCTGCCGTTGCGGTCCTGGGACGTGCGGCACGCCGCGGAGGCGTTCCGGTTCATGAGCCAGGCCCGGCACGTCGGCAAGCTGGTGCTGACCATGCCGCGTGCCTGGGATCCGGCAGGGACCGTGCTGATCACCGGCGGTACCGGCGGGCTGGGCGCTCTGCTCGTCCGGCACCTGCTGCGGCGGGGCCAGCGGGTGCTGGTCGCCAGCCGCCGCGGGGCCGACGCCCCCGGCGCGGCCGAACTCACCGAGCTGGGCGCGGAGGTGGTCGCCTGCGACGTTTCCGACCGCGACGCCGTGCACAAGCTGGTGGCGGAGATCGATCACCTGACCGCCGTGGTGCACGCGGCCGGTGTGCTGGACGACGGTGTGCTGGAGTCGTTGACGCCGCAGCGGATCGACGCGGTGCTGCGGCCGAAGGTGGACGCGGCCTGGTATCTGCACGAGGCCACCGCCGACCGGCACGACCTGGCCGCCTTCGTGTTGTACTCCTCGGTGGCGGGTGTGCTGGGAAGCCCCGGACAGGGCAACTACGCGGCTGCCAACGCCTACCTGGACGCGCTCGCGGCGCATCGGCAGGGCCTGGGACTGCCCGCGCTGTCATTGGCGTGGGGTGCGTGGGCCGACCGGGGCATGACCGACGGCTCCCAGGAGGGCATCGGCGCCGAGCAGGGACTGAGGTTGTTCGACGCCGCCACCGGCACCACCCGCGGCCTCGTCGTTCCGCTCGCGAAGACCCCGCTGTCCGCGGGTGCCGAGGTGCCGCCGATCCTGCGTGGTCTCGCCGGGAACGGCAGGCGGGTCGCAGCGGACCCGGCCGCGGCACGCGCCGGTGTCGTCGACCGGCTCACCGGCTTGCGCGGCGAGGAGCAACGACGGCTGCTCGTGGACCTGGTGTGCGAGTCGGCCGCGGCGGTGCTCGCGCACGACGCCGCCGACGCGATCCGTCCGGACCTGGAATTCCAGGCGCTCGGGTTCACCTCGCTCACCGCCGTCGAGCTGCGCAACCGCATCGGCGCCGCCACCGGGTTGCGGATGCCCTCGACCATGGTCTTCGACCACCCCACCCCGGCCGCGCTCGCCGAGCACCTGTTCGGCCAACTGGCCGGCGACACCGCGGTGGACGAGGGCACCGCCGTGCTGGCCGACCTGGACCGGCTGGAGGCCGCGATGGCGGCCACCGACCCGGACGACGTCACCCGCACCGGCGTCGCCTCCCGGCTGCGTCAGCTGCTGAAGCGGTGGGACGAGCCCGCCGACAGCGGCGTGTCGGAACGGTTCGAGCAGGCCAGCACCGACGAGATCTTCGACTTCATCGACAACGAGCTCGGCCGGTCGCGCAGCAGCTGACCCGGTGGGAGCGAGAAAGGGCACCGAGATGGCGGAGGACCGCAAGCTCGTCGACTACCTCAAGTGGGTCACCGCGGATCTCCACGAGACCCGCAGGCGGCTCGCCGAGGTCGAGGCAGGCAGGCAGGAGCCGGTGGCGATCGTGGGCATGGCCTGCCGGTTCCCCGGCGGTGTGCGCAGCCCGGAGGACCTGTGGGAGCTGGTGGCCGACGGCAGGGACGCGATCTCGGCGTTCCCCACCGACCGCGGCTGGGACCTGGAGACCCTCAGCGGCGACGGCCGCGGGCGCAGCGTCACCCTCGAAGGCGGTTTCTTGGACGGTGCCGCGGACTTCGACGCCGGGTTCTTCGGCATCTCCCCGAACGAGGCGCTGGCCATGGACCCGCAGCAGCGGCTGTTCCTGGAGACCTCTTGGGAGGCGGTCGAGCGGGCGGGTGTCGACCCGGCCTCGTTGCGCGGCGGCCGGACCGGGGTGTTCGCGGGCACCGACGGACAGGACTACGGCAACCTGATCCTCATGTCCGACGAGGACACCGACGGCCACGCCGGAACCGGGCTCGCCGCCAGCGTGCTCGCCGGCCGGGTGGCCTACACCCTCGGCCTCGAAGGACCCGCGCTGACCGTCGACACCGCGTGCTCGTCGTCGCTGGTGGCGATGCACCTGGCCGCGCACGCGCTGCGCACCGGGGAGTGCTCGCTCGCGCTGGCCGGTGCCGTGACCGTGATGTCGACGACGTTGCGGTTCGCCGGTTTCACCCGCCAGGGCGCGCTCGCCGCCGACGGCAGGTCCAAGGCGTTCTCCGACGACGCCGACGGCACCGGCTGGTCGGAAGGCGTTGGTGTGCTGGCCTTGGAACGGCTGTCGGATGCCGAGCGCAACGGGCACCGGGTGCTGGCGGTCCTGCGCGGCTCGGCGGTGAACTCCGATGGTGCGTCGAACGGTTTGACCGCGCCGAATGGTCCGTCGCAGCAGCGGGTGATCCGGTCGGCGCTGGCATCCGCCGGACTGTCCACAGCGGACGTTGACGTTGTGGAGGCGCACGGCACGGGAACGTCGCTGGGTGATCCGATCGAGGCGCAGGCGTTGCTGGCCACCTACGGCCAGGACCGGGAACGGCCGCTGCTGCTGGGTTCGGTGAAGTCGAACCTGGGCCACACGCAGGCGGCTGCCGGCGTGGTCGGGGTGATCAAGATGGTCATGGCGATGCGGCACGGCACGGTCCCGAAGACGTTGCATGTGAGCAGTCCGTCATCGCATGTGGACTGGGCGTCGGGTGCGATCGAGCTGGCGACGGAGGCGGTGGAGTGGCCGTCCGTGGATCGCCCGCGTCGCGCGGCCGTGTCCTCGTTCGGCCTCAGCGGCACCAACGCCCACGCGGTGTTGGAGCAGGGGCCTGATGGTCACCCTGACGTCTCACGTGGTGGCGGTGGCTTGGTTCCGTGGGTGGTGTCGGCGAAGGCGGAGGATGCCCTGCGGGAGCGGATCGCTGGGCTGACCGGCGTGGCGGGCTCGCCGGTCGATGTCGGGTCCTCGCTGGTGAAATCCCGTGCGCTGTTCGAGCGTCGGGCGGTGTTGCTGGCCGGTGGTGATGCGCCGGTCGAGGTGGCGCGTGGTGTTGCCGGCGATGGCCGGGTGGCGTTCGTGTTCTCGGGTCAGGGTTCGCAGCGGCTGGGCATGGGCCGGGAGTTGTACGAGCGCTTTCCGGTGTTCGCGGAGGCATTTGACGCGGTGGTGGCTGAGCTCGGTGTTTCGGTTCGGACCGAGGATGTGGTGGTGGAGGACACCGGTTGGGCGCAGCCGGCGTTGTTCGCCCTTGAAGTGGCGTTGTACCGCTTGGTGGAGTCGTGGGGTGTGCGTCCCGCTGTTCTGGTGGGGCATTCGATCGGTGAGCTGGCTGCGGCGCACGTCGCCGGGGTGTTGTCCTTGACCG
Organism: Saccharopolyspora sp. NFXS83; assembly: GCF_026241095.1. Taxonomy (GTDB): domain Bacteria; phylum Actinomycetota; class Actinomycetes; order Mycobacteriales; family Pseudonocardiaceae; genus Saccharopolyspora_C. The sequence goes on from NZ_JAPFGB010000009.1 coordinate 67,304, forward strand.
ACGCCTGCGCGGTGGTGCGAGCCCGGGCGTCGCTGATGCAAGCCCTGCCGGAGGGCGGGGCCATGGTGGCGGTGGCGGCTTCCGAAGCGGAAGTGCGGCCGTGGCTCACCGGCAGTGTGTCGATCGCGGCGGTCAACGGCCCGGACGCCGTGGTGCTGTCCGGGGCTGAGGACGCCGTCAAGGAGGTGGCGGGGCGGTTCGACCGGACCCGGCGGCTGGGGACCAGTCACGCGTTCCATTCGCCGTTGATGGAGCCGATGTTGGCGGAGTTCGCGCGTGCGATCGACGGGATCACCGTGCACGAGCCGAGCATCCCGGTTGAATCCACTGTGGATACCGAGGAGCGTTTCGGGTCTCCGGGCTACTGGGTGCGGCAGGTGCGCGAGCCGGTCCGGTTCGCCGATGCCGTTGACCGGGTGGACGCCACCCGGTTCCTGGAACTCGGACCGGACGCCACGCTCTGCGCCGCGGTACAGGAGATCGACCCAGACGCCGTCGCCGTGCCGATGCTCGTCCGGGACCAGCCGGAGGAACCCGCCGCACTGCGCGCCCTGGCGGCGTTGCACGTCGTCGGCGTACCGGTGGACTGGACCCCCTTGTTCCCCGGCGCGTCCCTGACCGACCTGCCGACCTACCCGTTCCAGCCCGCCCGGTACTGGCCGCGGCCCGCCAACCGCGGCGACGCCGCCGGTCTCGGCCTCGACCCGGCGCGACACCCCCTGCTCGGCGCGGCACTCACCCTGGCCGACGGCGGGGGAGCGGTGCTGACCGGCCGCCTGTCGCTGGACACCCACCCGTGGCTGGCCGACCACGCCGTCGGCGGCGCGGTCCTGTTCCCCGGCGCGGGTTTCGTCGAACTCGCCCTGCACGCCGCCGACCAGGTCGGCCACTACCAGCTGGCGGACCTGACCTTCCCCGCGGCCCTGCCACTGGCCGATGGTGAACGCGTCGTGATCCAGGTGCGCGTCGGGGCGGCCGACGACTCCGATCACCGCGACGTCGACATCTACTCCCGGCCCGCCGACACGCTGGACGGCGACTGGCTCCAGCACGCCACCGGCGTCCTGGCTCCCGCCGAGCCCGCCGCCGCGACCGCGGAGGAGTGGCCGCCGGCCGGCGCTGAGGAGGTAGACCTCGACGGCTTCTACGAGCGCCTCGCCGAGACCGGACCCGTCTACGGCCCGGCGTTCCAGGTCCTGCGCGCCGCGTGGCGGCGTGGCGAGGAGTACTTCGCCGAGGTCGCCCTCGCCGAACCGGACCGGGCGGCGGGCACCGGATACGGAATCCACCCCGCGCTGCTGGACGCCGCGGTCCAGGCGGGGGCGTTCATCGACGCCGAGACCGGCCGCGGCCTGCTGCCATTCAGCTGGCGCGGCGTGAACCTGCACGCGAGCGGCGCGACGACCCTGCGGGTCCGGTGGACCGGCGGCCCCGACGGGATCACCCTGTCCGCCGCCGACCCGCTCGGCAACCCGGTGATCACGGTCGGCACACTCGTCCTGCGTGCCGCGTCCACCGGTGGAAACGCTCGCCGGAACTCGCTGTTCCAGCTCGATTGGGTGCCCGCACCGGCGGCCGAACCCGTCTCGCGGCATGGCTGGGTCCAGCTCGGTGCCGTGGCGGACGGCGTCGAGCCGGCCGGTTCGCTCGACCAGCTGCTCGCCAGGGACGTGGTCCCGCCCGTCGTGCTCGTCCCGGTGGACGACGCCCCCGCCCTCGCGGTGACCGGCCAGGTCCTGGCGCTGCTGCAGCGGTGGCTGGCCGACGAACGCCACGGGGATTCCACGCTGGTGTTCGTCACCCGGGGCGACCTGGCGGGGGCGGCCGCGGGCGGTCTGGTGCGGTCGGCGCAGGCTGAGCACCCCGGCCGGTTCCTGCTGGTCGATCTCGCCCCGGGGCAGGAGTTTCCGGAGGCGTTGCCCGAGGGCGAGCCGCACCTGCTCGTGCGGGACGGCACCGTCCACGTCCCCCGGCTCGCCGCACTGTCCACATCAGACGAGACCGCACCGGCGTGGGACCGCGGGGGGACGGTGCTGATCACCGGCGGTACGGGGGGTCTGGGTGGCCTGCTGGCCCGGCACCTCGCGGAGCGGGGCCAGCGGCGGATCGTGCTGGCCAGCCGGCGCGGGTCGGCCGCCGAGGGCGCGGGCGAACTGCTGGAACTGGGCGCGGAAGTGGTGGCGTGCGATGTGTCCGACCGGGACGCCGTGCACGCCCTCGTCGACGGGATCGAAGACCTGACCGCGGTGGTCCACGCGGCCGGCGTCCTGGACGACGGCGTGGTGGAGTCGCTCACGCCGGAGCGGCTGGCGGGGGTGTTCGCGCCGAAGGCCGACGCGGCCTGGTACCTGCACGAGGCGACCGCCGGCCGGAACCTGGCCGGGTTCGTGCTGTACTCGTCGGTGGCGGGTGTGCTGGGCGGCCAGGGACAGGGCAACTACGCGGCTGCCAACTCCTACCTCGAAGCGCTCGCCGGGTACCGGCAGAGCCTGGGCTTGCCCGCGGTTTCCATCGCCTGGGGCCCCTGGGCCGACCTGGGCATGACCGGCGGAACCCGGCCCATCGCCGGCCTGACACCGATCGGCGCCGCACAAGGCATGGGCATGTTCGACGCGGCAGCCACTTCGGGGCGCCCGCACGTGGTCGCGCTCCGGCTGTCCGTCGGCCTGCGCGCCAGGACCGAGGTCCCGCCGTTGTTCCACGGTCTGCTGCCACCCGGCCGCCGGGCTGCGGCGGGCGACACCGAGACCGCCGCTGCCACCCTGCTCGACCGGCTGCGCGGTCAGGACGCCGCCGAACGCGACCGCGTCCTGAGCCGGCTGGTCACCGAGTACACGGCCGCGGTCCTCGGCCACCCAGACGCCTCCGCGGTCGACCCGGAACGTGAGTTCCTAGAGATGGGGTTCGACTCGCTGCTGTCGGTGCAGCTGCGCAACAAGCTGTCCGAGACCGTCGGGCTGCGCCTGCCCACGACCGCGATCTTCGACCACCAGACGCCCGTCCGGCTCGCCAGGTGGTTGCGGGACCAGCTCGCCGGCCAGCTCGGTGACTCGGCAGGCGACGGCGGCGACACCATCAGCCGGCTGTTCGTGGACGGCCTGCGCGACGGCAAGCCCACCGAGGCGCTCGCCATGCTCAAGGCAGTCGCCGCGCTCCGTCCGACCTTCGAGAACCCGGCCGAGCTGGCCGAGCTGCCCGCCGCGGTCACCCTGGCCGACGGCCCTGCCACCCCGCAGCTCATCTGCATCAGCTCGCCGGTCGTGGTCGGCGGGGCGCACCAGTACGTCAAGCTCGCCGAACAGTTCCAGGGCAACCGGAAAGTGATCGCGCTTCCGCTGCCGGGCTTCGTGACCGGCGAACGCCTGCCCGCCACCGCCGAAGCGGCCACCCGGGTCATCGCCGAGAGCATTCTGGAAGCCAGTGACGGCGAACCGTTCGTCCTGTTAGGACAGTCGACGGCCGGCGTGATCGCGATCGCGGCTGCGGGAATGCTGGAGCACCACTGGGGCATCCGCCCGGAGGGCATCGCCCTGCTGGACACCCTCAGCCTGCGGCACTCGACCACCGACGCCACCGACTACGTGGCGATGTTCCAGGACGTCATGACGGAGTTCCAGGACCACCACATGGTCGTCGACAGCACCCGGCTGCTGGCCATGGCGCTGTGGCTGAACCGGCTGCCCGACATGCCCGGCTACGTCACCAACGCGCCGAAGATCCTGTTGCGCTGCGGTGGTTCCGCCGAGCCCACGCCGGAGCAGCGGGAGCTGCTCGCCGAGGGCGACACCGTCCGGGCGGTCGACGGCGACCACTTCTCCGTGACCCAGGAGTTCGCCGGGCAGACCGCCGCGCAGATCGAGGACTGGGTGCGGGAAACCCTGCTCGGCCGCGTCCCCGGCGGGGTGTGAGCCGCCGCGCCAGGCCGGCTCGCGCAAGCACGTGAAGGCCCCTTCACCACGTGAGACGTGGTGAAGGGGCCTTCACGTGCTGTGCCGGGCTACCAGGTCACCTCGAAGCGCTCGGGCAGGCCGCCGGACAGCGGGAGGCTCCGCGGCACCAGGTCGCCCGCCGGACGCAGGTCCGGCAGGCGCGCGAGCAGCGCCTCGAACGCGGTGCACAGGATTAGCCGGGCCAGCGGCGCGCCGAGGCAGGTCCAGACGCCGTGGCTGAACGTGACGTGCCGGTTGGGGAAGCGTGCCGGATCGAACCGGCCGGGGTCGTCGAAGCCTGCGCTGTCCACATTGGCCAGCGTGAGATCCAGTAGCACGAGGTCGTTCTCCGCGATGGTCACACCGCCGATCTCGATGTCGGCCCGCGCGTACCGGGGCAGGCTGGTGCTGCCGGAGACCCGCAGGATCTCCTCCACCGCCCGGGGCATCGCCTCGGGATCGGCGGCCAGCGCGGCACGCTGCTCTGGATGTGCGTTCAGCAGCAGTACCCCGTAGTCGATCTGGTTGCGGGTGGCGCCCACGCCGGCGAACTGCAGCACCATCACCAGCTGAACGACCTGTTCGTCGGTGGCGCCTGCCGAGCACAGGCTCGACAGCATCGAGTCGTCCGGGGTCTCGCGCAGGCGCCCCACCAGTTCGGCGAGGTAGCCCGCGAGCTCCGCCAGGTCACCCTCGCCGGCCTGGGTCATCAGCGTGACGCAGCGGGACCGGTCGGGCTCCGGCACGCCCAGCAGCTCGCACAGTGCTTGGAAGATCACCGGCGTGGAGAAGCCGGTGTGCAGGTCCGCGGGCGGCCCGGCGCCCTCCAGCCGGTCCAGCTGGTCGTCGACGAGCCGCCGCAGCGCGGGGCGCAGGGCCAGCATCCGCTTGGCCGAGAAATAGGGCTTGAGCGTCGAGCGCAACACGGAGTGCAGCATGTCGGCGGTCTGGTGGTCGGCCGCCGTCACCTGGTCGTAGGTCGGCTCCCCCGCGTAGCAGGCCCGTTCCTCCGGAGCCGGATGCGAACGGCCGATGCGGCTGTCGCCGAGCAGCTCGCGCACCTCGGCGTAGCCGGACACCAGCCACGCCTCGTCACCGGCAGGGGTGCGCACCCGGCGCACCGGTTCCTCCCGCGGCGGCACGTGCGGACACATGCGCTGGTCGAACGACAGGTCGGACGTCATCAGCACCCGGTCGGCGGTCGACGTCATCAGGTTCCTCCTCCGGTGAGCGGCTACCAGACGACCGGCAGCGAGTGCAGACCGAACACGGTGCCGTCGTACTTGAACGGCAGGTCCTCGGTCGCATCGGTGATACGCAGGGTGGGTATCCGGTCGAACAGGGTGCGGTGCACGCAGGCCATCTCCGCGCGCACCAGGTTCTGGCCGAGGCACTGGTGCACCCCGTAGCCGAATCCCACGTGGTTGCGGCCGTTGCCGGCGGGGTCGAAGCGGTGCGGGCACCCGAACGCGGCCTCGTCGTGGTTGGCCGAGGCCAGCAGCGGGATGACGCCCTCGCCCGCCCGGATGAGACGGCCGCCGATCGTCACGTCGGCGACGGCCGTGCGCATCGCCAGCATGTCTCCCACCGAGTGGTACCGGACCAGCTCGTCCACGGCCTGCTCGTCGCCAATCCACTCCGGGTTGGCCAGCAGCGTGATCACCCCGAGCGCGATGTTGTTCGCGGTGGTCTCGTGCCCGGCCATGAGCAGCAGCATCACCGCCCCGGACAGCTCGTCGGCGCTGAGCACCTCCGTCCGCAGGATGCGGCTGATCAGGTCCGCGCCCGGCCATTTCGACTTGATCCCCACCAACCGCCGGATGTAGCGCAGCAGCTGGCGGGCGGCGTCGGCGCGCTGGCCCTCGGTGGTGGTCGCGACGCTGACCAGGACCTGCGTCCTGCTCTCGAAGAAGTCGCGGTCGGCCTCGGGTACCCCGAGGATCGCGGAGATGATCCGCGACGGCACGGCCAGTGCGAGGTCGGCCACCAGGTCCGCGGTGCCGTCCTTGGCGAGCAACGCGTCGATGCACTCGTCGACGACCCGCTGGATGGTCGGCTGCCAGGTGCGGACCCGGCGGACCGTGAACTCGGGGATGAGGACCTTGCGGAACCGGTCGTGGTCGGGTGGGTCGAGGCCGACGAACCAGCCGGGGATCTCGTCCTGGGTCGGCACGCCGCCGGTCACCGCCACCTTCGGGAAACCCTCGTTGGCCGGGTTGGCGCTGATCCGCGGGTCGGTGAGCACCGCGCGCACATCCGCGTGCCGGGGCACCAGCCACACCGGGTGACCGCTGGGCAGGTGCGAGCGGACGGGAGCGCCGTCGGCCCGGAAGCCGGCGTACTCGGGCGGCGGCAGCATCCCGCCGGGCCGGCGATACGGGAACGGGACGGCTTCCTGGTCGGTACTGGTCATGCTGAGCTCCCGTAGAATTCCCGGACCTTCCCGATCACGTAGTCCTGATCGCTCGCGGTCAGTCCGATGTAGACCGGAAGGTACAGGCCCTGATCGCTGAGCCGGGTGGCGTTGAGGGTGGGCCAGCTCGGGTCGAGGTAGCCGGGCTGCTGGCTCATCGGCCGGAAGAACCGGCGGGTCTCCACGCCGGCCCGCGCCAGGTGGTCGTGCAGCTCGTCGCGGCGCTCGGCGAGCAGGTCGTAGACCCACAGCACGTCGCGTGGCGGCAGCACGGTGATCCCGTCGACGTCGGCGAGACCTTCGTTGTAGCGCCGCTCGATTTCCCGGCGTTCGGCGAGGAAGTCGTCGAGTTGTTCGACCTGCGCCTGCGCCACGGCGGCCTGCATGTCGGTCATCCGGCAGCTGTAGGCGAGCTTGCGGTGGATGAAGTCGTGGCTGTGCGAGAAACCCATCGAGCGCAGGTGTTCGAGCTGGTCGGCGAGACGCTGGTCGTTGGTGAGGCAGATACCGCCCTCACCGGAGGTGATGATCTTGTTGCCGTACAGCGAGAAGCAGGCGATGTCACCGACCGGGCGGACGCCGTGCGCCTCCGCCGAGTCCTCGACCACCCGCAGGTTGTACTCGTAGGCCAGCCGCATCACATCGTCCATGTCGCAGCGACGGCCGTAGATGTGCACCGGCATGATCACCTTGGTGCGCGGGGTGATCTGCGCCTCGATGGCGCCGGTGTCGATGTTGAGGTCGTCCCGGCAGTCGACGAACACCGGCGTCGCGCCGACGTAGGTGACCGCCCAGGCGGTGGCGACCATGGTGAACTCCGGGACGATGACCTCGTCGCCGGGACCGACCCCCAGCGCCCGCAGCGCCAGCATCAGCGCGGTGGTGCCCGACGAGCAGGACACGCCGTGCGCCACGCCGTTGTAGTCCGCGAACGCCCGCTCGAACCCGGTGACGTGCGGGCCCTTGGACGATATCCAGCCGTCCTTGATCCCGTCGGTGACGTACTCGAGTTCCCGGCCGGTGAGGCTGGGTTTGGCGACCATGTACTTGTAAGTCATGGCATCCTCGTTCCTTGTCCGGAGCCGTCCAGCACCGGCAGCTCCAGCAGAAGGTCGGCGGCGGCGTGGCGACCGCCGGCCGTGGACATGAGTGCCGCCATACGCTCGGCACGTTCCTGATAGGACGGATCGGCCAGCACCCGGGTCAACTTGTCGGTCGCGTCGTCCGGCTCGACGGTGTCGGTGCGGTCCAGCCGCAGGCCGATCCCGTGGTCCTCGCCACGCACCGCGACGTCGTAGCAGTCGACGAACAGCGGCCACATCACCTGTGGCTTGCCGAAGTAGAGGCCCTCGTGGAAGGAGTTGCTGCCGGTGTGGTTGAAGAACAGCCGGACGTTCGGGTGGGCCAGCACGTCGAGCTGGGAGGGCAGCCAGCTCTCCACGCGCAGGTTGGGTGGCAGTTCGTCCCGCGGTGGTAATAGGTGTTGCTGGCTCGCGGGTAGCTTCCACAGGACGTGGTGGTGGCCATCGAGGCGACGGGCGACCTCGACCAGCGCCTCGACCTCATCCCGGCTGAACCGGATGAGCGTGCCGAACGCCTGGTAGACGATCGACTCGTGCGCGTCCAGCCAGGCGGTGAGCTCGGGGTCCGGCGGGGCCTGGGGCAGCGGCGGGATCATCGGCCCGGTGAGCCGCAGCCAGTCCGGGACGGCGAACGGGTAGTCCAGCTCGGCGATCGAGTAGCACAACGCCAGTTCGGCCCGTTCCAGCTTGTCCATCGGGTTGCGGAGCGAGCGCGTGACATCGATTTCCGCCCAGACGGCGTCCTCGTACCGCATCCGACGCAGCATGGCAGGACTGGCGAACGTGGCCATGGTGCGCAGCCGGAACAACCGGTTGGTGATGCGCTGGCGCAGGTTCATCCGCAGCGGTAGGCCGGATCGCGGTGTCGGGAACCCGCGTGGGGTGAAGGACCGGCCCCCCGGCCCCGCGGCGGAGACCATGTTGCTCGCCAGGAACGGGATGCCGAGCACGAACGGGATGCGCTTGGTGAGGGCGAGGTCGACGGCGTAGCCGCAGAACGCGTCGAGGACCATCAGTGCCGGCCGCGTTCGCTCGACGGCCTGCTCCAGCAGCTGGTACTTGGCGACCATCGCGTGCGGGTCCTGGGACTGGCGCAGGAACGCCTGGAAGGACCGGATTCGGGAGTTCTCGTTCATCACCGCGCGGTAGGTCTCGTCGTCCCAGCCGGTGGGGGACAGGCCGGCCACCTCCTCGCCCAGCGAGAGGAACTCCACCTCGCTCGTCGCCGAGAGGTTCTCGATGTCCGCCCGGCGGTGCTCGTCAGTGGCGAACACCAGGCCGGGCACGCCACGCCGCGCGAGTTCGCCCGCCAGCACCAGCAACGGGTTGAGCAGACCACTGTCCGGATAGGAAGCGAACAGGATGGGCCGCGCCGGCTCCGTAGGTTCCGCCATGGCTCTTAGCGTCCACCGCTGAGGTCCGAGAAATCCCTAGTGTCCTGAGCAGTTCGCCGACCGGATTTCGAGGCACGTGAACCTGCCAGAACCCTTGCCCCGTCGTGCGTTTCCGCCCGTCGGCGGGATTTCTAGGGAAATGTCCAGTCCACCGTTCGTACGGTCCAGATTCGGACGCCCGAAGGAACGAGGTGGTGCGCGTGCCTGGAGAACCTGGTGAGTACCTCGACCGGATACGCGGCGTGGTGGCGCAGGTGCTCGGCATCGGAACTGACGCCGTACCGACCGGCGTGCCGCTGCGTGAACTGGGCGTCGACTCCGCCGGGCTGACCCGGCTGGCGGCGGACCTGTCGGCCGAGCTGGGCCGAGACGTGCCCGCATGGGCGGTGTGGCGCCACCCGACGGCGTCCGCGCTAGCCGGGTTCCTCGCCGGGGTCGGCGAGGCCGCCGCACCGGAGCCGCGGAAGCGGATCACCGCGGAGCCGATCGCGATCGTCGGGCTCGGTTGCCGATTGCCCGGCGGCATCGGCTCGCCGGACGAGCTGTGGGACGCGTTGCTGGCGGAGTTCGACGCCACAGGGGAGGTACCGGCAGGCCGCTGGGACGCGGAGCGCTGGTACGACGACGACATCGCCACACCGGGCCGGACCACCACCCGCCGGGGCGCCTTCCTCGACGACGTGGCCGGCTTCGATGCCGCCTTCTTCCGGTTCTCGCCCGCCGAGGCCGAGCGGACCGACCCGCAGCAGCGGATCGCGCTGGAGATCGCGTGGTCGGCGCTGGAGGACGCGAGGATCGTGCCGGACGCGCTGGCGGGCAGCCGTACTGGCGTGTTCTTCGGCACGATGTGGCAGGAGTACCACCTGGCCACCGGCGCTGACCCGGCGAGCATCGGTCCGCAGTCGGCCGTCGGCTGGGACACCTCGATCGTGCCCGCCCGGATTGCCTACGCCCTAGGCCTGCGCGGGCCCGCGATGTCGGTCGGCACCGCATGCAGTTCCTCGCTCGCCGCTGTGCACCTGGCCGCGGCGAGCCTGCGGCGCGGCGAGTCCGACCTCGCGCTGGCCGGCGGGGTCAGCCTGATGCTGCAACCGCACACCACGGTCGCGATGACGAAGTTCGGTGGTCTGAACCCGGCCGGGCAGTGCCGGGCGTTCGACGCCGGCGCCGCGGGCTACGTGCGCGGTGAGGGCTGCGGAGTGGTCGTGCTGCGCAGGTTGTCCGACGCGCTGCGCGACGGCGACCGGATCTATGCCGTGGTGCGGGGCAGCGCGGTGAACAACGATGGCGCGTCCAACGGCCTGACCGCCCCCAACCCGCGTGCGCAGGTCGACGTGCTGCGCGACGCGTGGCGGGATGCGGGCGTACCGGCCGAGCAGGTCTCCTACGTGGAGGCGCACGGCACCGGGACGCCGCTCGGCGACGTGGTCGAGGCCGCCGCGCTGGGCGAGGTGTTCGCCCCCGGCCGCACCGGGTCGCTGCTGGTCGGGTCGGCCAAGACCAACTTCGGCCACCTGGAACCGGCGGCGGGCGTGCTCGGCGTGCTCAAGACCGCGCTCGCGTTGCACCACGGGATTCTGCCCGCGAGCCTGCACTTCGACGAGCCGAACCCCGGCATCGACTTCGCCGGCCAGCGGATCGAGGTGGTGACCGCGCGGCGGGCCTTGCCGCCCGGTCACCGCTACGCCGGAGTGAGCGGCTTCGGTTTCGGCGGCACCAACGTCCACATCGCTCTCGAACAGGCACCCGCGGGCCCGCGCAGGCTGCTCGCGCTGTCCGGCGACAGCGAATCCGCGCTGCGGGCCCGGGTCGACGACGTGCTGCGGGATCCGGCGGGGGAGTCCCTGGTCGCGGCCGAAGGCGGACCGCACCGGGCGTTCGCGGCGGCGGACCGGTCCGGGGACCTCACCGTGCGCACCGGGCGGCCCGGCGGGCGGCCCGGGGTCGCGTTCTGCTTCTCCGGACATGGCAGCCAGTGGATCGGCATGGGCCGGGATCTGCTGGCCGAACCGGTGTTCCGCGCGGCGATGACCGAGGTCGACCGCGCGCTGGCCGACGTGGTCGGGTGGTCGGTGATCGACGAGCTGGTCGCCGCCGACAGCGGGCTGAACCGCACCGGCGTGATCCAGCCGGCGCTGTTCGCCGTGCAGGTGGCACTGGCCCGGACGCTGTCGGCGTGGGGACTGGTGCCGGACGCCGTGTTCGGGCAGAGCATCGGCGAGGTCGCCGCCGCGGTCACCGCCGGCGCGCTCACCCTCGACCAGGGTGCCCGCCTCATCGGCGTGTGGTCCCGGCTGATCGACGAGCGGGCCGCCGGTACCGGCACGGTGCTCGTCTGTGCGCTGTCCGGGGACGACGCCGCACGGCGGGCCGACGGCAGGCTCACCGTGGCGGGGTGGCTGTCCGGCGGCTGGACCTGCCTGTCCGGCCGGCACACCGCGATCGACGAGATCGAGCGGGAACTGGCCGAGGACGGGGTGCGCACCCACCGGGTCGCCATCGACTACCCGTCGCACAGCGCGGACCTGTCCGAGCTGGGCCCCGAACTGGTGCACCGCCTCGGTGAGCTGGACCCGGCCGGCTCCGCCGTCCCGTTCCTGTCCACGGTCACCGGCGGCCCGCTGCCCGGCGGCGAACTGGACGCCGGGTACTGGGCGCGCAACATGTGCCTGCCGATGCGCCTCGCCGAGGTGGTGGGAACGCTGCCCGCCGGTACCCGGGTGGTCGAGATCGGGCCGCACCCGGTCCTGCGGGAGCAGCTGGGTCCCGCGGCGCTGGCCACCTGCCGCCGCGACGCTCCCGGCAGGCACACCCTGGAGGACCTGCTCGGGGCGCTGTGGGTCGACGGCGTCGACGTGGACTGGGCCGCGGTCACCGGCACCGGTCCGCTGCGACGACCGGTGCCGCTCCTGCTCTCCGCGCGCGGCGACGCCGCGCTGCGGGCGCAGGCCGGGGCCCTGCACGCGCACGTGACGGCCCGCTCGACGGCGCCAGCCGATCTCGCCAGCTCACTGGCCACCACGCGGTCCGCCTTCGACCACCGGGCGGTGCTGCTCGTCCGCGACGGGCGCGACGTCCTGCCCGGCCTCGCCGCGATCGCCGCGGGGAACCCCGCACCGGGACTGGTCACCGGCGCCCGCGCGGCCGAGGTCACCGGGCCGGTGCTGGTGTTCCCCGGCCAGGGTTCCCAGTGGGCCGGCATGGCGTGCGAGCTGATCGGCTCCTCCCCGGTGTTCGCCGCGCGACTCGGCGAGTGTGCGCGCGCGCTGGCCGAGTTCGTCGATTGGTCGCTGACCGACGTGCTCGCCGACGAGGCTGCCCTCGCCCGCGCCGACGTGGTGCAGCCTGCGCTGTGGGCGGTGATGGTCTCCCTGGCGCAGCTGTGGCAGGCACACGGCGTCCGGCCCGCCGCGGTGGTCGGGCACTCGCAGGGCGAGATCGCCGCCGCGTGCGTCGCGGGTGGTCTGTCGCTGCGGGACGCCGCGATGGTGGTCACCCTGCGCGGCAAGGTGATCGCGCGAGAGCTGTCCGGGATCGGCGGCATGGTCTCGGTCGGGCTGTCCCGTGCGGAGGCCGAACAGCGCATCCCCGGCTGGGACCCCCGGCTCTCGGTGGCCGCGGAGCTCGGACCGTCGTCGACCGTGCTGGCCGGCGGCACCGAGGAGCTGGAGGTCCTGCTCGCGCGCTGCCGCGCGGAGGGCGTGCGCGCCGGGCGGGTCGCCATCGACTATCCCTCGCACTCGCCGATGGTCGACCCGGTCCGCGACGAGGTGCTCGACGTCCTCGCGCCGGTCCGGCCGCGGTCGTCCGGCACGACGTTCGTGTCCACGGTGACCGGGGAACCGGTGGACACGGCGACCCTGGACGCCGACTACTGGTTCCGCAACCTCCGCGCGCCAGTGGAACTGCGGGCCGCCGTGACGCGACTGATCGAGGCAGGTCATCGGGTGTTCGTGGAGGTGAGCCCGCATCCGGTGCTCACCCCGGGAATTCAGGAGACCGTGGGCGGGCACGACGTGGTGGTGGCCGGCACCCTGCGCCGGGGCGAGGGCGGGCTGGATCGCTTCCTCACCTCGGTCGCCGAGGCGCACGTGCGGGGCGTGGCGGTGAGTTGGGCCCCCGCGCTGCCCACTGCTCGCGTGGTCGATCTGCCCACCTACCCCTTCCAGCGCCGGCGCTACTGGCTGGAGACCGGGCAGGCACTGCCCGACGGCAGCACCAGTCCACCCGAGGCCGAGTTCTGGGCCGCCGTGGAACGCGGTGACCTGACCACCGTCAGGTCCACATTGGACATAGCGGAGGACGTGACGCTCGCCGATCTGCTGCCGGCGCTCGCCCGCTGGCGGCACAAGCTCACCGGAGGTCCGGCCGAGCCCGTCGAAGCCGCGGAACCCGCGGTGTCCCCGGACCTGGCCGCCACGCTGGCCGCCGAGTCGCCGGAGCGGCGGATGGAGCTGGTGCTGGACATCGTGCTGCGGCACACCGCGGCCATCCTCGGCTACGGCCCCGACGACTGGCCGACGCCGGACCGGGCGTTCCGCGATCTCGGTTTCGAGTCGGTGACCGGCGTGGAACTGCGCAACCGGCTGTCCGCCGAGATCGGCCGCCCACTCGCGGTGACGCTGGTCTACGACGAGCCCACCCCGGCCGCGATGGCCGCGTACCTGCTGGCCCAGCTCGGCCTCGCTCCCGGCGAGCCCGAGGCTCCCCGGTCCATCGACGGCGTCTCTGACGACGAGCTGTTCCAGTTCATCGACAGCATCACCAGCAGGAGGGCCAGTTGACCAGCACCGAGCAGAAGCTGCGGGATTACCTGCGCCGGGTGACCGCGGAGCTGAGCGACGCGCGTGAGGAACTGCGGCGCGGCCCGGCGGCGTCGCGCGAACCGATCGCGGTGGTGTCGATGAGCTGCCGGCTGCCCGGCGGGGTCACTTCCCCGGAGGAGTTCTGGGCGTTGCTGACAGGTGGCTCGGACGCGATCGGGCCGCTGCCCACCGACCGCGGCTGGGATCTCGACGCCCTCTACGATCCGGACCCCGAGCAGGCAGGCACCGCCTACGTCAAGGAAGGCGGGTTCCTCAGCGGTATCGCCGACTTCGACGCGGAGTTCTTCGGCATCTCGCCGCGCGAGGCGCTGGCCATGGATCCGCAGCAGCGGCTGGTGCTGGAGGGTGCCTGGGAGGTGTTCGAGCGGGCGCGGATCGACCCGGCCGTGCTGCGCGGCAGCGACACCGGCGTCTACCTCGGTACCAACGGCCTGGACTACAACGAGCTCGCCACCGCGAGCCCCGGTCTGGAGGGGCACACCCTGACCGGTGGCGCGGCGAGCGTCCTGGCCGGCCGGGTGTCCTACATCTTCGGACTGGAGGGGCCCGCGGTCACGGTGGACACCGCGTGCTCGTCGTCGCTGGTGGCGCTGCACGACGCGGTGCGGGCGCTGCGTGGTGACGAGTGCTCGCTGGCGATCGCGGGCGGCGCCAACGTGATGACCAGCCCGCAGCTGCTGTTGGAGTTCAGCAGGCAGCGCGGCCTGTCCCCGGAGGCCCGCTGCCGCGCGTTCGGCGACGGCGCGGACGGCCTCGCCATCGCCGAGGGCGTCGGGATGGTGTTGCTGGAGCGGCTTTCCGACGCCCGGGCCAACGGCCACCCGGTGCTGGCCGTCGTGCAGGGCAGTGCCATCAACTCCGACGGCGCGAGCAACGGGCTCACCGCGCCCAGCGGCAAGGCCCAGCAGCGGGTGATCCGCGCCGCGCTGGCCGACGCCGCTCTTCAGGCGTCCGATGTGGACGCCGTGGAGGCACACGGCACCGGAACCCCGCTGGGCGATCCGATCGAGGCGCACGCGCTGCTGGCCACCTACGGCCAGGGCCGGGAGGAGCCGCTGCTGCTGGGTTCGGGCAAGTCCAACATCGGCCACACCCAGGCCGCCGCCGGCATCACCGGCGTGATCAAGGTCGTGCAGGCGCTGCGCCACGGCGAGCTGCCCCGCACACTGCACGCGGACCCGCCGAGCCGGCACGTGGACTGGTCCGCCGGCCAGGTGCGGCTGCTGACCGAGCCGGTGCGCCTGCCGGAGTCGGACCGGCCGCGCCGCGTCGGCGTCTCGGCGTTCGGCATGAGCGGGACGAACGCGCACGTGATCCTGGAGCAGGCCCCGGCCGGGCCGGACCGTGCCCGGGAGAAGCAAGCGCAGACGACGCCGTGGGTCCTGTCCGCACGATCGGACGTCGCACTGCGCGCACTGGCGGGCAGGCTGCGGTCCACTGTGGACGGTGCCGATCCGGTGGATGTCGGACTGTCGCTGGCCACCACGCGATCGGTGTTCGACCACCGGGCGGTGGTCGTCGGCGAGAACGGCGCGGAGCTGACCGCCAGGCTCGGTGCGCTCGCCGACGGTGAGCCGGTTCCCGGCCTGGTCACCGGAACGTCAGGTCGGTTGGGCGGGGTGGTGTTTGTTTTTCCTGGGCAGGGGGCTCAGTGGGTGGGGATGGGGCGGGAGTTGCTGGTGGAGTCGCCGGTGTTCGCGGCGTCGATGGGTGAGTGTGCTCGTGCGTTGGCTCCGCATGTGGGTTGGTCGTTGTTGGATGTGCTTGATGATGATGTGGCGTTGGCGAGGGTGGATGTGGTGCAGCCGGCGTTGTGGGCGGTGATGGTGTCGCTGGCTGCGGTGTGGCGTTCTTGTGGTGTGCATCCGGATGTCGTGATCGGGCATTCGCAGGGGGAGGTCGCTGCTGCGGTTGTCGCGGGTGGTTTGTCTCTTGAAGATGGTGCGTTGGTGGTGGCGAGGCGGAGTTCGGTGATTGCTGAGACGTTGTCCGGTTCTGGGGCGATGGCGTCGTTGGCGTTGCCGGTTGGTGAGGTGGATCGTCGGCTTGGGCCGTTCGAGGGGCGGGTGTCGGTGGCTGCTGTTAATGGGCCGTCGGCGGTGGTTGTTTCTGGTGAGGTTGCTGGGGTGGAGGAGTTGGTCGCTTCGTGTGTGGCTGATGGGTATCGGGCGAGGGTGCTGCCGGTTGATTATGCGTCGCATTCGCCTCAGGTGGAGTTGTTGGCGGGGCGTTTGCGGGAGGTGTTGGCGCCGATCGTTCCGCGGTCTGGGGAGGTGTTGTTCTATTCGACTGTGACTGGTGGGCAGTTGGATACCGCGGTTTTGGATGCTGAGTATTGGTATCGCAATTTGCGGGAGCAGGTTCGGTTCGCGCCGGGTGTTGCTGGGCTTGTTGACGCTGGGAATGGCTGTTTCGTCGAGTTGGGTCCGCATCCTGTGTTGGCGGCTGAGGTTGATCAGGTGTTGGCTGGTGGGGGCGTGGCGACGGGCAGCATTCGGCGTGATGATGGTGGTTTGCGGCGGTTGCTGACTTCTGTCGGGCAGTTGTGGGCACGCGGCGGTGACGTCGACTGGACGGCGGCACTGGCCGGAGGTGCACCGGTGGATCTGCCGACCTATCCGTTCCAGCGGCAGCGTTACTGGCCCGCGCCGCACACGCGGGCGGGGGACGCGGCCGGACTGGGACTCGCCGCGGCGAACCACCCGCTGCTCGCCGGCACGGTGGAGCTGGCGGGGGAGGCCGGTGTCGTGCTCACCGGGCGGCTCTCGCTGGAGACGCACCCGTGGATCGGCGACCACCGCCTGCGCGACCGGGCGCTGCTGCCCGCCACCGGCTTCGTCGAACTGCTGGTGCGCGCTGGGGACGAGGTCGGCTGCGGTCGCGTCGCGGACTTGACCCTGACGGCACCGCTGCCGCTACCCGAGCGCGGCGGGGTCCGGATTCAGGTCCGGGTGGACGCCGCGGACGAGGACGGCACCCGCGCGGTCACCGTCCACTCCCGGCCGGACGGCGAGGATGGCGAGCCGTGGACCGAGCACGCCACCGGCGTACTCGCCCGCGGCCCGTCCGGTGTGGACCCCGGGTTCGCCGGAGAGTGGCCCCCGCCCGGCGCCACCGAGATCGACCTGTCCGATTTTTACGAGACCGTCGCCGAATCCGGCTACGGGTACGGCCCGGTGTTCCGCGGGCTGCGCCGGGCCTGGTCACGCGACGGCGAGGTTTTCGCCGAGGTCGGCCTGCCCGAGGACGCCGACTCCGACGGGTTCGGCCTGCACCCGGCCCTGCTCGACGCGGCCACGCACGCGATCCTGATCGCCGGGTTCGACGTCCCGGCCGGCGCACTGCCGTTCTCCTGGCAGGGCGTGTGCCTGCACGCGACCGAGGCGCGGGCGCTGCGGGTGCGGCTGACCGGCACCGGCGACTCGACGGTGTCGCTGCTGGCCGCCGACCCGGCGGGTGCCGCAGTGGTGTCGGCCGACGCGGTGGTGCTGCGGGCGGCCCCGGACGCGGCGCCGGCGGCCGAGCCCAGCTCGCTGTACACGGTGGACTGGGAGCCGGTCACGACCCCGGCGCCCGCGTCCAGCCGGACCTCCGTGGTGCTGGACGGAGACGCCGACGAGGCCGCGCTGGCCGCACTGGACCAGGCGCCGGACGTCGTACTGGCCCGCGTCTGCGGAAGCGGGGACGGCCCGGACCCGGTGCACGAGGTGTCGGCGCGGCTGCTGGCGCTGCTGCAACGGTGGCTGGGCGAGGAGCGGTTCGCCGGTTCCCGGCTGGTCGTGGTGCTCAGCGGCGGTACCGACGGCAGCGATCTCGCCGCCGCGGCGGCCTGGGGCATGCTCCGCAGCGCGATCTCGGAGAACCCTGGCTCGTTCGGGCTGCTGGAGGTGCCTGCGCGCGACGTCGACGCCGGTGTCGCGCTCGCCCTGCCGTACGTGTTGGCCGGCGACGAGCCACAGCTGCTGGTCCGGGACGGTCGGCTGTACGTCCCGCAGCTGGTTCCCGACCCGGCGACGCTGACCGTGCCGGTGGCAGGCCAGGACTGGCGGCTCGACGTGGTCACGCCCGGCACCGTGGACGGGCTGGGCATCGTGCCGGGAACGGACAGCGCCGAGCGACCGCTGACCGGCCGGCAGGTGCGGCTGGCGGTCTCCGCAGCCGGGGTGAACTTCCTGGACGTGCTGGCGACCCTGGGTTACGGCAAGGTGCGTGACGCCGCGGCCCGCTACCACGGCGAGCAGGGGACCCTGGGTGTCGAGGCCGCCGGTGTTGTGGTCGAGACCGGCCCCGAGGCGACCCGTGCCAGGGTCGGCGACCGGGTGCTGGGCCTGGTCACAGGCGGGTTTGGGCCGACGGCCGTGGTGGACGAGCGGTGCGTGGTGACCGTGCCCGCCGGCTGGACGGACGAGACCGCCGCTGGTGTCGCGGCACCGTTCCTGTCCGCCCTGTACGGGCTTGTCGACGTGGCAGGACTGGCCGAGGGCGAGCGCGTCCTGATCCACGCCGGAGCGGGCGGCGTGGGAATGGCCGCGATCCAGCTGGCGCGGCACCTCGGCGCGGAGGTGTTCGCGACGGCCGGCGAGTCCAAGTGGGACGTCCTGCGCGAGCTGGGAGTGGCCGACGATCACATCGCCTCTTCGCGCACCCTGGACTTCGCGGCAGAGTTCCCGCCGATGGACGTCGTGCTGAACTCGCTGACCGGCGAGTTCGTCGACGCCTCGCTGCGGCTGCTCGCCCCTGGCGGCCGGTTCACCGAGTTGGGCAAGAACGACGTCCGTTCCGCCGAGGAGCTGCCCGGCGTGACCTACCGGACGTTCGACCTGACCTTGGTCGACCCCGACCGGATCGCCGCGATGCTCACCGAGCTGAAGTCGTTGTTCGACGCGGGCACGCTGCGCCCGCTGCCGACCCGCACCTGGAACATCCGCCAGGCGGCGCCCGCGTTCCGTTTCATGAGCCAGGCAAAGCACACCGGCAAGATCGTGCTGACCGTCCCCCGCGGCTGGGACCGCGACCGGGCTGTGCTGGTCACCGGTGGAACCAGCGGGCTGGGCCGGGAACTGGCCCGGCACCTGGCCGGGCACGGGTTCCGGTGGCTGGTGCTGGCCAGCCGCCGTGGCCCGGCGGCGGACGGGGCGGCCGAGCTGGTCGAGGAACTCGCCGGTCACGGCTGCCGTGCCGAGGTCGTCGCCTGCGACGTCGCGGACAACGCCGACGTCGGGAGGCTGGTCCGCGACCTCGGCGCCCGGGGCGGACTCACCGCGGTCGTGCACGCCGCCGGCATCATGGAGGACGGCGTCGTGGACACGCTGACTCCCGACCAGCTGACCAGGGTGCTGCGCCCGAAGGTCGACGCCGCGTGGAACCTGCACGAGGCGACCAGGGAGCTCGACCTCGCCGGCTTCGTGGTCTACAGCTCGGTGGCCGGGGTGCTCGGCACCACCGCGCAGGCCAACTACGCCGCGGCGAACGCGTTCCTGGACGGCCTGTGCCATCGCCGCCGCGCCGAGGGGCTGCCCGGCGTGGCCCTGGCGTGGGGCCTGTGGGAACAGTCGACCGGCATGACCGGCGGAATGTCCGATGCGGACTATGCGCGGATCCGGCGGTCCGGTCAGCGACCGCTGGCGCTCGCGCACGGGCTGGCGATGTTCGACGCTGCGGTCACCTCCGACGCCGCGGTGACCGTGGTGCTGGACGTGGACCGCCCGGCACTGCGGGCCCGGGAGGACCTGCCGTCGATCCTGCGTGGAATCTGCCCCGCCGTGGGCAGGCGCACCGCGACCACGGACGCGGTCGTGCCGATGGCGTTGGGACAGCGGCTGCCTGCGCTGCCGCCCGCGGAACGCCAGGAGCTGCTGGTCGACGTGATCCGGCGTCAGGTCTGCGTGGTGCTGGGGTTCGCCGACACCGACGCGATCGAGGTCGACCGGCCGTTCAAGGAACTCGGGTTCGACTCGCTGACCGCGGTGGAACTGCGCAACAAGCTCGGCGCCGCACTCGGCCGCAAGCTGTCGCCGACGGTGGTGTTCGACTACCCGACCACGACGGCGCTGGCAGCCCACCTGCTCACGACGCTGGTGGGGGAGATGGACCCGGCGGGCGGTGGTTCGGTACCCGAGGCCATCGACCGGCTGGAGGCCGTGCTGTCGGCGCGGGTTCCGCGGGAGGAGCGGCAGGACGCGGCGCTGCGCCTGGAGAAGCTCGTCGCACTGCTGCGGCGCGACGGCGACGGCGACGACGGCACCGAGCGCGGGCAGGGCCCGTCCGACGACGACATCAACTCCGTGTCCGTCTCCGAACTGTTCCAGATGATCGACGAGAACTTCGCCGACCCGACCGACAGCAGGCCGACGTGAGAACGAAGTCGAGTTTCCCTTTCCGCGCAGGACTGAACGGGGTTGTGGCAGGCCATGAGTGAGGACACGGACCAGGTTGTCGACTACCTCCGGCGCGTGACCGTTGACCTGCGCCGCGCCCGGCAGCGTGTCGAGGAACTGGAGGCCCGCGACCGCGAGCCGATCGCCATCGTGGGCATGGGCTGCCGCTACCCCGGCGGGATCACCTCACCGGAGGACCTGTGGCGGCTGGTGACCTCCGGCGGGAACGCCATCTCGGCGTTCCCCGCGGACCGCGGCTGGGAGTCCGTCGAGCCGGGGTTGGGCGGTTTCCTCGACGGAGCGGCCGACTTCGACCCCGCGTTCTTCGGGATGTCGCCACGCGAGGCGATGTCGACCGACGCCCAGCACCGGTTGCTGCTGGAGGTGTCGTGGGAGGCGCTGGAGCGGGCCTCGATCGACCCGAGCTCATTGCGCGGCAGCCGGACCGCGGTGTTCACCGGCGTGGTGTACAGCGACTACGGTGACCTGCTCGACCCCGAGGAGTTCCGCGGCTACCAGGGCATGGGCAGCAGGCCGGGCCTCGCGTCCGGCCGGGTGGCCTACGCGCTGGGACTGGAGGGCCCCGCGGTGTCGGTGGACACGGCATGCGCGTCGTCGCTGGTGTCGCTGCACCTCGCGGTGCGAGCGCTGCGGGCGGGGGAGTGCTCGCTGGCGCTGGCGGGCGGGGTGACCGTGCTGTCCACGCCGGCGCAGTTCGCGGAGTTCGCCCGGCACGGTGGACTGGCCGCGGACGGGCAGTGCAAGGCGTTCTCCGAGGCGGCCGACGGCGTCGGCTGGTCGGAGGGCGTGGGCGTGCTGGTACTGGAGCGGCTGTCGGAGGCGCGGCGCAACGGCCACCGGGTTCTCGCCGTGGTGCGGGGTTCCGCGATCAACTCGGACGGCGCGTCCAACGGCCTGACCGCGCCGAACGGACCCGCGCAGGAACGGGTGATCAAGGCGGCGCTGGCCGACGCGGAGTTGTTCCCCGGCGACGTCGACCTGCTGGAGGCGCACGGCACGGGAACCCGGCTGGGCGATCCCATCGAGGCGCAGGCGGCCATCCGAGCCTACGGCCGGGACCGCGCGCATCCGATGCTGATCGGTTCGGTCAAGTCGAACCTCGGGCACACGCTCGGCGCGGCGGGCGTGGCCGGGGTGATCAAGTCGGTCATGGCGGTCCGAAACGGCGTCGCGCCCCGGACCCTGCACGTGGACACCCCGTCGTCCCATGTGGACTGGTCCGCCGGTTCGGTGGAGCTGCTGACCGAGCAGGTCCCCTGGCCGGCGGTGGACCGGCCCCGGCGGGCGGCGGTGTCGTCGTTCGGGATCAGCGGGACGAACGCGCACGTGGTGATCGAGCAGGCCCCGCCCGCGCCGGAGCGCGAGCCGGGTGTGCCGCCCGGTGTGATTCCGTGGGTGCTGTCCGCGCGAACGGAACCGGCACTGCGCGCGCAGGCTGCCCGCCTGGAGTCCGCTGTGGACGGGTCACTGCGCGATGTCGGGTTCTCGCTGGTCACCGCGCGTGCGGCGTTCGAACGGCGGGCGGTCGTGCTCGCCACCGACCGCGCGAGCGCAGAGCGGTCACTGGCCGCGCTCGCGCGGGACGCGACGGACCCGAACGTCGTGCGTGGTGCCGTGCGGGCGGGCAAGACGGCGTTCGTGTTCTCCGGTCAGGGTTCGCAGCGGTTGGGGATGGGCCGGGAGCTCTACGACCGGTTCCCCGTGTTCGCGGACGCGTTCGACGCGGTGCTGGCCGAGCTGGACCCGGCACTGCGGGACGTGGTGTGGGGCGAGGACCCGGCCACGCTGGAGGACACCGGGTGGGCGCAGCCGGCGCTGTTCGCCTTCGAGGTGGCGTTGTTCCGCTTGTTCGAGTCGTGGGGTGTCCGGCCCGACTTCCTCGTCGGGCACTCGGTCGGTGAGCTGGCCGCCGCGCACGTGGCCGGGGTTCTGCCGCTAGCCGACGCGTGCGCGGTGGTGTCGGCCCGTGCCCGGCTGATGCGGGCCCTGCCGCCCGGCGGGGCGATGGTCGCCGTGCGGGCGAGCGAGAGCGAGGTGCTCCCGCTGCTCACCGGCGGAGTGGTGGTCGCCGCCGTCAACGGCTCGGACCGGGTAGTGCTCTCCGGTGACCGGGACGCCGTCCTGTCCGTGGCGGACCGGTTCGCCGACGCGAAGGTGCTGCGGGCCAGTCACGCGTTTCACTCGCCGTTGATGGAGCCGATGCTGGCGGAGTTCGCGCGTGCGATCGGCGGGATCACCGCGCACGAGCCGAACATCCCCGTTGTGTCCACTGTGGACACCGAGGCGCGGTTTGGTACCGCGGAGTACTGGGTGCGGCAGGTGCGCGAGCCGGTGCGGTTCGCCGACGCCGTCGGCGGGATGAGCGCCGTCACCCGGTTCCTGGAGGTGGGGCCGGACGGAAACCTGTGCGCGGCGGTCCAGGCGTGCCTGCCGGACGCGGTGATCGTGCCGGTACTGCGTGGTGAGCGGCCGGAGGAGGAGAGCGCCGTCCGCGCGCTGGCGACGCTGAGCGTCACCGGCGCCCCGGTCGACTGGCACGCCTTCTTCGCCGACAGTGGTGCGTCCACCGTGGACCTGCCGACCTACCCGTTTGAGCACCAACGGTTCTGGCCCCCGGTGCGGGCCCGCGCCGCCGACGCGACCGGTCTCGGCCTGGAGGTCGCCGGGCACCCGTTGCTCGCCGCGAGGGCGACCTTGGCCGACGCGAACGGCGTGCTGTTCACCGGCCTGTTGTCGGTCTCCACCCATCCGTGGCTGGCCGATCACGTGGTGGACGGCCGGGTGTTGGTCGCCGGCACCGCTTTGCTGGAACTGGCAATCCGCGCGGCCGACGAAGTCGGCTGCGACCGGGTCACCGAGCTGACCCTGCTCAACCCGCTCGTCCTCACCGGGCCCGGCGCGGTCCAGGTGCACGTCTGGGTCGGGGCCGAGCAGGAGCACGGCACCCGGCCGATCGCGGTGTACTCCCGCCCCGCCGACGCGTCCGGCCAGGACTGGACGCGTCATGCCACCGGTCAGCTGGCGCCCGGTGCGCGGCCCGCCGACCCTATGCGGGCGCAGTGGCCGCCGCCCGGCGCGACGGCGCTGGACCTCACCGACTTCTACGAGCGTGGCACCGAGCCCGGCTTCGACTACGGCCCGGTCTTCCAGGGCCTGCGCGCGGCGTGGCGCCACGGCGACGAGCTGTTCGCCGAGGTCGCGCTTCCCGACCAGGTCCGCGACGCCGGAGCCTACGGGTTGCATCCGGCACTGCTGGACGCCGCGATGCACGCCCTCCCCTTCATCGCCCCGGCCGAGACCGGCCAGCGGCGCCTGCTGTTCGGCTGGGAGGACGTCTCGCTGCATGCCGTGGGTGCCGGCGAGCTGCGCGTGCGGATCACCCCGGACGGCGACGGCGGTGTCACGCTGGCCGCCGCGGACACCACCGGGGCACCGGTGCTGTCCGTGGGAAGAATGGCCTTGCGCGTCGCCGACCCGGTCACCACGGGGCCGGACGGGCTGTTCGTGGTGGACTGGGTGCCGCCGCGCTCCCCGGGGCAGGCGCCGGCCGAGACCGTCTGGTGGGACGGGCTCAGCGACCTCCCCGCGCCGGTGCCCGAAGCCGTTCTGGTCGACGTTCGCGGGCAGGACGTACCGGGCGACCAGGTGGCGGCGGTACACGAGGAGACCGCCCGCGTGCTGGCACCGGTGCGCCGATGGGTCACCGACGAGCGGTGCCTGGAGTCCCGGCTGGTGCTGGTGACCCGCGGTGCCGAGGACTTGGTGGCTGCCGCGATCAGCGGCTTGGTCCGCTCGGCGGCAGCCGAGCACCCCGGCCGGTTCGGGCTGCTCGCCGCGGAGTCCGGCGACGACGTCGCGCTCGCCCTGCCGTCCCTGAGCGCCGACGAGCCGCAGCTGGCCGTGCGGGACGGCCGGGTGTGCGTGCCCCGGCTGCGCCGGGCCGATCCGGTGGACGGCGGGGCGGACTGGGACCGCGACGGCACGGTGCTGGTCACCGGCGGCAGCGGCGGGATCGGCAGGGAGCTGGCCAGGCACCTGGCCGGGCAGGGCTTCGCGAACCTGGTGCTGGCGAGCCGGCGCGGCCAGGACGCGGACGGCATGCCGGAGCTGGTGGCCGAGCTGGCCGAGCGGGGAACCCGGGCCAGGGTGCTCGCCTGCGATCTCAGTGACCGGGACGCGGTACGGGCCCTGGTGGCCGAGGCCGGGGCGGAACGGCCGCTGACCGCGGTCGTGCACGCCGCCGGTGTCGTCGACGACGGCGTGGTGGCGTCGATGACCCCCGGCCGGCTCGCCGCCGTGCTCGGGCCGAAGGTCGACGCGGGCTGGCACCTGCATGAGGCGACCCGTGACCTGGCACTGGCCGGGTTCGTGCTGTTCTCCTCGGCGGCCGGTGTGTACGGCGCCGCCGGACAGGCCAACTACGCGGCGGCGAACGCGTTCCTCGACGCCCTCGCCGTCCGTCGGCGCGCGGCCGGGCTGCCCGCCGTGTCGATCGCCTGGGGCGCCTGGGAGGCCGGACTCACCACCGATCTGTCCGAAGTGGACTGGGAGCGGGTCGCGCGGAGCGGCTTCCGGCCGATGTCGGTTGCCGACGGCTTGGCCCTGTTCGACCACGCCACCGCCGCCGGGGGACCGGCCGCGGTGCTGGCGACCCCGCTGGACCTCGCCGCGCTGCGTGCGCAGGCCACGGTTCCCGCACCGCTGCGCGACCTTGCGGGTGTGCGCAGGCGCGCTGCCGCGCGTGGTTCGGCCACCGCCGATGGCCTGGTGCGCCGGCTGGTGGCGCTGCCGGCGGGGGAACGCACCGAGGTGCTGACCGAACTGGTCCGCAGCCGGGTCGCGGCCGTGCTCGGGCACACCGACACCGCCCCGGTCAGCCTGGACCGGCCATTCCGCGAGCTGGGCTTCGACTCGCTGATGGCCGTCGAACTGCGCAACGAGCTGACCACCGCCACCGGGCTGCGGTTGCCCACCGCGCTCGTGTTCGACTTCCCGACCGCCGACGCGCTGGTCGAGCACCTGCACAGCGAGCTGCTCGGTGCCGGTGACGCGCTCGCGCCCGTCGCCGACACCCCTGAGGCGGTGACCGGCGACCCGATCGTCGTCGTCGGAATGGCCT
Organism: Saccharopolyspora sp. NFXS83; assembly: GCF_026241095.1. GTDB lineage: Bacteria > Actinomycetota > Actinomycetes > Mycobacteriales > Pseudonocardiaceae > Saccharopolyspora_C. The sequence goes on from NZ_JAPFGB010000009.1 coordinate 92,465, forward strand.
GCCGCTACCCGGGCGGGGTGCGTTCGCCGGAGGACCTGTGGCGGCTGGTGGTGGACGGCACCGACGCGATCGGCGAGCTGCCCACCGACCGCGGCTGGGACGTGGCGGGCCTGCGCGAGCACACCGGTTCCGGCGGGTTCCTGTACGACGCCGGTGACTTCGACGCGGGGTTCTTCGGGATGTCACCGCGCGAGGCCATGGCCACCGACGCTCAGCAGCGGCTGCTGCTGGAAGTGTCCTGGGAGGCGCTGGAACGCTCGGCGATCGACCCGTCGTCGCTGCGCGGCAGCCAAACCGGGGTGTTCGCCGGGGTGATGTACAGCGAGTACAAGAACCTGCTGGACGCGCGGTTCGAGGGGTACAAGGGCACCGGCAGCGCCCCGAGCGTGGTGTCCGGTCGGGTCTCCTACGTCTTCGGGCTGGAAGGTCCGGCGGTGACGGTGGACACGGCGTGTTCGTCGTCGTTGGTGTCGTTGCACCTGGCGGCGCAGGCGTTGCGTTCGGGTGAGTGCTCGCTGGCGCTGGCCGGTGGCGTGACCGTGATGCCGACGCCGACCACGATCGTCGATTTCTCCCGGCAGGGCGGGCTCGCCACCGACGGGCGGTGCAAGTCGTTCGCCGAGACGGCCGACGGGGTCGGTTGGTCGGAGGGCGTCGGGGTGCTGGTGCTGGAGCGGCTGTCCGACGCGGAACGCAACGGGCACCAGGTGCTCGGCGTGCTGCGCGGCAGCGCGGTCAACCAGGACGGCGCCTCCAACGGCCTGACCGCGCCGAACGGGCCCGCCCAGCAGCGGGTGATCCGCCGCGCGCTGGCTTCCGCCGGACTGTCCCCGGCCGACGTCGACGTGGTCGAGGGACACGGCACCGGCACCACCCTCGGCGACTCGATCGAGGCGGAGGCGCTGCTGTCGACCTACGGGCAGGACCGGGAGCGGGCACTGCTGCTGGGTTCGGTGAAGTCGAACATCGGCCACACCCAGGCAGCCGCCGGGGTGGCCGGGGTGATCAAGATGTTGCTCGCTTTCCAGCACGGCTGCGTCCCCCGGACGCTGCACGCCGACGGCCGGTCCTCTCGGGTGGACTGGTCGGCCGGTTCGGTCGAGCTGGTGACCGAGCAGGTCGGCTGGCCGGACTCCGGCCGGGCCCGCCGTGCGGCCGTGTCCTCGTTCGGGATCAGCGGCACGAACGCGCACGTGATTCTCGATGCTCCGGAGAGCCGCCCTCCGGACGTCGCCCGTGATGAAAGTGGCCTTCGCGAGCTGGTTCCGTGGGTGGTGTCGGCGAAGACGGAGGCGGCCTTGCGGGAGCAGGTCGTCCGGCTGGCGGCGGTGGACGCGTCGCCGGTCGACGTCGGGTTCTCGTTGGCGACGTCGCGGGCTTCGTTCGACCAGCGGATGGTGTTGCTGGCCGGCGCGGGTGGGCCGGTCGAGGTTGCCAGGGGTTCGGTGTTGGTGGGCCGAACTGCGTTCGTGTTCTCGGGTCAGGGTTCGCAGCGGTTGGGCATGGGCCGGGAGTTGTACGAGCGTTTTCCGGTGTTCGCGGAGGCGTTCGACGCGGTGGTGGCCGAGCTGGGTGAGCCGCTGCGGGAGGTCATTTGGGGTACGGACGCCCCCTTGCTGACCGAGACGGGGTGGGCGCAGCCTGCGTTGTTCGCGGTGGAAGTGGCGTTGTACCGCCTCGTGGAGTCGTGGGGTGTACGCCCGGACTTCGTGGTGGGGCATTCGATCGGTGAACTGGCCGCGGCGCATGTCGCGGGTGTGTTGTCACTGACCGACGCCTGCGCGGTGGTGTCCGCGCGGGCCCGCCTGATGCAGGCGCTGCCGCCCGGTGGGGTGATGGTGGCGGTACGCGCCCCGGAGGCCGAGGTGCTGCCGTTGCTGACCGACGGCGTGTCGATCGCGGCCGTGAACGGCCCGGACGCCGTGGTGCTGTCCGGCACCGACCAAGCCGTGGCGGCGGTCGCGGACCGGTTCGAGCGGACCCGCAGGTTGGCGACCAGCCACGCGTTCCACTCGCCGCTGATGGAACCGATGCTGGCCGAGTTCGCGGGCGCCATCGACGGGATCACCGTCCGCGAGGCGGACATCCCCGTGGTGTCCACAGTGGACAAGGAACTGCGGTTCGGCACCGCCGAGTACTGGGTGCGGCAGGTACGCGAGCCGGTGCGGTTCGCCGACGCCGTACGCGCCGTCGGCGAGAAGGGCGCGGTGCGGTTCCTGGAAGTCGGCCCCGGCGGTGCGCTGTGCGCGGCGGTCGCGGAGACGCTGCCCGACGCGGTCACCGCCCCCCTGGTGCGCAAGGACGCACCGGAGGAGGAATCGGCACTGCGGGCGGTGGCGGCCCTGCACGTCCGTGGCGCCGCCGTGGACTGGACCGGCGTCTTCGCCGGCAACGGGGCGCGCGTGGTGGACCTGCCGACCTACGCGTTCCAGCACGAGCGGTACTGGCCGGTCGGCGGCAACGAGGGCGGTGACGCGGCCGGACTCGGGCTGGTCCCGGTCGAGCACCCGCTGCTCGGCGCGGTCACCTCGTCCGCCGACGACGGCAGTGTCCTGGTGACCGGGCGGATCTCGGCGGCCACCCACCCGTGGCTGGCCGACCACGTCGTGCGCGACGCGGTGCTGTTCCCCGGAACCGGGTTCCTCGAACTCGTCCTGCGTGCGGCCGACCAGGTCGGCTGCGACCGGGTGGAGGAGCTGACCCTGTCGGCACCACTGGTGCTTCCCGAGCACGACCAGGTCGCTATCCAGGTGTGGCTGGGCCCACCTGGCGACGGCGGACGCCGCGAGGTCCGCGTGTTCTCCCGCCCCCCGTCGGCGCTGGACGGCGAATGGGTGCGGCACGCCGACGGAGCGGTCGCCCCCGGCGAATACCTGGCCGACACCGAGTTCGCCACGGCCTGGCCCCCGGCGGGTACCGACCCGGTCGACACCGGGGACTGCTACGACCAGCTCGCCGACGCCGGCTTCGGGTACGGGCCGGTGTTCCAGGGCCTGCGGGCGGTGTGGCGGCGTGGTGACGAGGTGTTCGCCGAGGTCGCGCTGCCGGACGAGGTTTCCGACGCGGACGCGTTCGGCCTGCACCCGGCGCTGCTGGACGCCGCACTGCACGCCATGGCACTGGTCCGCCCCGACGACGGCGAGCAGCGGCTTCCCTTCGCCTGGGAAGGGGTGTCCCTGCACGCCTCCGGCGCCGCCGCGCTGCGCGTGCGGCTGGTGCGCGACGGTGCGGACACGACCTCGATCGAGGCCGCCGACGTCACCGGGCGGCCGGTGATCACCGTCGACCGGCTGCGGGACCGCGCGCTCACCGCGCTTCCGGATGCCACGTCGCGGCTGGACGGCGGCGGCCTGCTCACCACGACCTGGTTGCCCGCCCCGGAACCGGCCGGGCTCGCGGCGGCGACCGTCGTCGGCGAACTCGGCGAGAGCGGTCTCGCGGCGCTCGCCGAGGGCGACCCGGTCCCGGACGTCGTGCTGCTGCCCGTGCCCGGTTCGGACGGCGGTCCCGAGGCGGTCCACGAGCTGACCGCGCGGGTGCTGGAACTGGCGCACGACTGGCTGGCCGAGCCGCGGTTCGCGGACTCGACCCTGGTGTGCGTGACCCGCGGCGCCGTCAACGGGGTGCGTGACCTGGCCGCGTCCGCGGTGTGGGGCCTGATCCGGTCGGCGATGTCCGAACACCCCGGCCGGTTCGCACTGGTGGACGTCGAGACCGACGACGACCTGGCGCGGGCGCTGCCGCTGCTGGCCGAGGAGCCGCAGCTCGTGGTCCGCGACGGGGTGCCGCGACGGCCCCGCCTGACCCGGCTGGCCGCGTCCGAACCGGCCCCGGAGTGGGACCGCGACGGCGCGGTGCTGGTGACCGGCGGCGGCGGGCTGGGCGGACTGCTCGCCGCGCACCTGGCAGGCCGGGGACAGCGGGTGGTGGTGGCCAGCCGCCGCGGGGCCGGCGCCCCCGGCGCCGATGACCTGGTGGAGCTGGGCGTCGAGGTGGTCGCCTGCGACCTGTCCGACCGGGACGCGGTGCACGCGCTGGTGCAGGGAATCGACCGGCTGACCGCGGTCGTGCACACGGCGGGTGTCCTCGACGACGGCGTGATCGAGCAGCTCACTGCGCGGCGGCTCGCCACTGCGCTGGCGCCGAAGGTCGACGCCGCCTGGCACCTGCACGAGGCCACTCGCGACCGCGACCTGGCCGCGTTCGTGCTGTTCTCCTCGGCCGCCGGTGTGCTGGGCACCCCGGGACAGGGCAACTACGCGGCGGCGAACGCGTTCCTCGACGCGTTCGCCGAGCACCGCCGCGCGAGCGGCCTGCCCGGCCTTTCCATCGCCTGGGGCGCCTGGGAAGCGGGCCTGACCGGCGGAATGTCCGATGTGGACTGGGAGCGGCTGGCGCGGATCGGGTCCCGTCCGCTGCCGGTGGAACACGGCATGGCGTTGTTCGACGCCGCGGTGCGGGACGCGTCCGGTGCGGTGGTCGCCGCACCGGTGGACCCGGTCGCGCTGCGCGCCCTGCCCGAGGTGCCGCCGCTGCTGCGCGAGCTGGCCGGCGTGCGGCGTCGCGCAGCGGCCAGGAGCTCGGCCGCCGCCGACGGGCTGGTGCGGACGCTGGCCGCCCTGCCGGAACCGGACCGGGCTCCGGCGCTGCGTGAGCTGGTGGCGGCGCGGGTGGTCGGCGTGCTCGGGCACGCCGAGGGTGCCGCGGTCGGCGCCACCGAGTCGTTCCGCGACCTGGGCTTCGACTCGCTGACGGCTGTCGAGCTGCGCAACGAACTGGGCGCGGTGACCGGGCTGCGGTTGTCCGCGACGATGGTGTTCGACTACCCGACGATCGACGTGCTGGTGGAGTACCTGCTCGGCGAACTGTTCGGTGCCGGAACCGGGGCCGCCGAGGTGACCGCCACTGCGGTGGCGCCGGACGAGCCGATCGCGATCGTCGGCATGGGGTGCCGGTTCCCCGGCGGGGTCCGGTCTCCCGAGGACCTGTGGCGCATGCTGGCCGACGGCCGCGACGGCATCGGCGAGTTCCCCGAGGAGCGCGGCTGGGACCTGGACGCCCTCTTCGGCCCCGCGCCCGACCAGGCGGGCACTTCCCACGTCCGCTCCGGCGGCTTCCTGTACGACGCCGGTGATTTCGACGCGGGGTTCTTCGGGATGAGTCCGCGGGAGGCGCTGGCGGCGGACGCGCAGCAGCGGTTGCTGCTGGAGACGTCGTGGGAGGCGCTGGAGCGCGCCGGGGTCGACCCGGTGTCGCTGCGGGGCAGTGCGACCGGCGTGTTCGCCGGTGTGATGTACAGCGACTACGGCTCGCTGCTCGGACCCGAGTACGAGGGGCACCTGGTGACCGGCACGTCGGCGAGCGTCGTGCCCGGCCGGGTCGCGTTCCACCTCGGGCTGGAAGGTCCGGCGGTGACGGTGGACACGGCGTGTTCGTCGTCGTTGGTGTCGTTGCACCTGGCGGCGCAGGCGTTGCGTTCGGGTGAGTGCTCGCTGGCGCTGGCGGGCGGGGTGACCGTCATGTCCACCCCGACCGTGTTCGCGTCCTTCTCCCGGCAGGGCGGGCTGGCTCCCGACGGGCGGTGCAAGGCGTTCTCCGACGACGCCGACGGCACCGGCTGGTCGGAGGGTGTGGGTGTGCTGGTGCTGGAGCGGTTGTCGGATGCCGAGCGCAACGGGCACCGGGTGTTGGCGGTGGTGCGCGGAAGCGCGTTGAACTCGGATGGAGCTTCGAATGGTCTGACCGCGCCGAATGGTCCGTCGCAGCAGCGGGTGATCCGGTCGGCGCTGGCGTCGGCGGGTTTGTCCACATCGGACGTTGATGTGGTGGAGGGGCATGGTACGGGAACGTCGCTGGGTGATCCGATCGAGGCGCAGGCGTTGCTGGCCACCTACGGCCAGGACCGGGAACGGCCGCTGCTGCTGGGTTCGGTGAAGTCGAATCTGGGCCACACGCAGGCCGCGGCCGGGGTGGCCGGGGTGATCAAGATGGTGCAGGCGATGCGGCACCGCGCGGTACCCAGGACCTTGCGCGCGGAGACCCCTTCGTCCCATGTGGACTGGAACTCCGGCGCCGTCGAGCTGGTGACCGAGCCGGTGGAGTGGCCGTCCGTGGACCGTCCGCGTCGCGCGGCCGTGTCCTCGTTCGGGCTCAGCGGCACCAACGCCCATGTGGTGCTGGAACAGGGCCCTGATGACCTGCGCGAGGACGTCTCGCGTGACGATGGCGGTCTGGTGCCGTGGGTGGTGTCGGCCAAGGCGGAAGATGCCCTGCGGGAGCAGGTAGCGCGCTTGGCTGCTGTGGAGGCACCGCCGGTCGACGTGGGGTTCTCGTTGGCGACCGGGCGGTCGGTGTTCGAGCATCGGGCGGTGTTGCTGGCCGGTGGTGATGCGCCGGTCGAGGTGGCGCGTGGTGTTGCCGGCGATGGCCGGGTGGCGTTCGTGTTCTCGGGTCAGGGTTCGCAGCGGTTGGCGATGGGCCGGGAACTCTACGAACGTTTTCCGGTGTTCGCGGAGGCGTTCGACGAGGTGGTGTCCGGGCTCGACGTTCCTGTGCGGGCCGAGGATGTGGTGGAAGAGGACACCGGTTGGGCGCAGCCTGCGTTGTTCGCCCTAGAGGTGGCGTTGTTCCGCCTGGCGGAGTCGTGGGGAGTCCGCCCGGACGTCCTGGTGGGGCATTCGGTGGGGGAACTGGCCGCCGCCCATGTGGCCGGTGTGCTGTCACTGGCTGACGCTTGCGCCGTCGTTTCCGCGCGGGCTCGCCTGATGCGGGCCCTGCCCGCCGGTGGGGCCATGCTGGCCGTCGAAGCGGCCGAGGACGAGATCGGCGACCTCGGTGACCGGGTGGGCATCGCCGCGGTGAACGGGCCGCGGGCCGTGGTGCTGTCCGGCGACGAAGTGGACATCGCCGTTCTGGAGGACCGGTGGCGCGATGCCGGTCGGAGGGTTCGGCGGTTGGGGACCAGTCATGCGTTCCACTCGCCGTTGATGGAGCCGATGCTCGCGGAGTTCGCGCGTGCGATCGACGGGATCACCGTGCACGAGCCGAGCATCCCGGTTGAATCCACTGTGGATACTGAGGAGCGGTTCGGTTCTCCGGGCTATTGGGTGCGGCAGGTGCGCGAGCCGGTCCGGTTCGCTGATGCCGTCGAGCGGGTGGACGCCACCCGGTTCCTGGAGCTCGGACCGGACGGGTCCCTGTCGGCTGCCGTGCGCCAGCTGCGCGACGACGCCGTCGCGGTCCCGGTCCTGCGCAAGGACACCGGCGAGGAGGAGTCCGCGCTGCGGGCGCTCGCCGCGCTGCACGTCAGCGGGACCCCGGTCGACTGGCGGCCCCTCCTGGCCGGAGGGTCCGCTGTGGACCTCCCGACCTACCCCTTCCAGCACGAGCGTTACTGGCCCGAGCCCGGGGACCGGCCGAGCGCGGACCCGTTCTGGGCGGCCGTCGAGCGGGAAGACGTGGCCACGCTCGCCACCCGGCTCGGCGTCGACGAACAGGCCCTCGGGACCGTCATCCCGGCACTGACCTCCTGGCGGGAGACCGCGCGCGTCAGCTCCACAGTGGACTCGTGGCGTTATCGCTTCACCTGGCGGCCGGTGCGCGGGGTCCCGTCCGCAGACCCGGTCGGCACCTGGCTGCTCGTCACCACACCGGAGGACGGCATCGCCACCGCGGACGGCATCGCCACCGCGCTCACCGCGAGGGGTGCCGACGTCCGGCACATCACGCTCACCGACACCGACCTGACCCAGGTGCGGACCCGGCTCGGCGACCTCGACGGGGTCACCGGGGTCGTGTCGCTGCTCGGCTTCGCCGAGCGTCCCAGCCCCGCGCATCCCGTCCTGACCACCGGTCTCGCGCTGACTCTCGCCCTCATCAAGGCACTCGACGGCAGCCCCGCGCGGCTGTGGTGCCTGACCACCGGCGCTGTGTCCGCCGGGGCGGACGACCCGCTCGACCACCCGCTGCAGGCGCAGGTGCACGGCCTCGGCTACGTGGCCGCACTGGAACACCCGCACCGCTGGGGCGGGCTCGTCGACCTGCCCGCGACGCTCGACGAACCCGCCGCCCGTCGGCTGGTCGACCTGCTGGCCGGCCCGCCCGGCGAGGATCAGGTGGCCCTGCGCGGTTCCGGCCTGCTCGCCCGGCGACTGGTGCGGGCACCCCGCGGCCGGGCGGCGAAGCGGACCTGGACCCCGCGTGGCACCACCCTGATCACCGGCGGCACCGGCGTGCTCGGCGGGTACCTCGCCCGCTGGCTGGCCGGGCAGGGCGCCGAGCACCTCGTGCTGGTCAGCAGGAGCGGACTCGCCGCGCCGGGTGCAGCGGCGCTGGCCGCGGAGCTGACCGGGCTGGGCGCCCGGGTCACCGTCGAAGCGTGTGACATCGCCGATCGGTCCGCGCTGGCGGACCTGCTCACCCGGCTGGCCGAGGACGGGCACGAACTGCGCAACGTCCTGCACGCCGCGGTGGCCGTCCAACTGGGACCGATCGCGGAGACCGGCTACGAGGACCTCGCCGGCGTGGTCGGCGCGAAGGTCGCCGGCGCCCGCAACCTCGACGAGCTGTGCGACACCGGCACGCTCGACTCGTTCGTGTTGTACTCGTCGGTCGCCGGTGTCTGGGGCAGCGGTGACAACGCCGCCTACGCGGCGGCCAACGCCTACCTCGAAGCGCTCGCCCGCAACCGGCGGGACCGCGGCCTGCGGGCCACCTCCGTGTCCTGGGGTCCGTGGCGTGACGAGCTGGACAGGGAACCGTTCGAGCGGATCGTCCGCAGCGGTCTGTTGCTGATGGACCGCGACCCCGCCCTGGTCGCACTGCGGCGGGCACTCGACGACGACGACACCCTGCTCACCGTCGCGGACGTCGCCTGGGACCGTTTCCACCCGGTGTTCACCTCCACCCGGCCGAGTCACCTGTTCGACGAGGTGCCGGAGGTTCGCGGGCTGGACCGGGCCGTCCCCGGCACTCCCGGTACCGGCGAGCTGGCCACGCGCCTGCGCGGGCTGCCGGCCGGCGAGCGGCGGCGGACCGTGCTGGATCTGGTACGCGCGCAGGCGGCGCAGGTGCTCGGGCACCCGACCGCCGACGCGATTCCCCCGGACCTGCCGTTCCGCGAGATCGGGTTCGACTCGCTGACCGCCGTCGACCTGCGTGACCGGTTGAGCCGCCTCGCCGGGACAACGCTCCCGGCCACGATGGTGTTCGACCACCCCGACCCCGGCGCGCTCGCCGAGTTCCTGCACGGCATCGTCCTCGGTGCCGCGCCGGCGGTGACCGAGCCGGCCACCGCCACCGCGGCCACCGACGAGCCGGTCGCCATCATCGCGATGAGCTGCCGCTACCCGGGCGGCGTGCGCGACCCGGAAGACCTGTGGCGGCTGCTCACCGGCGGGGTCGACGCGATCACCGAGCTGCCTGCCGACCGCGGATGGGACCTCGACGCCCTCTACGGCGACCCGGACGAACCCGGAACCGCCGACAAGAGGTACGGCGGTTTCCTGACCGGCGCCGCCGACTTCGACGCCGGATTCTTCGGCATCTCACCGCGCGAGGCGCTGACCATGGACCCGCAGCAGCGCCTGCTGCTGGAGACCGTCTGGGAGACCTTCGAGCGGGCCGGGATCGACCCCGCCACCCTGCGCGGCAGCCGGACCGGCACCTTCGTCGGAGCCAGCCAGCAGGACTATGGCTCGTTGCGGCACACCGACGACGCACACCTCGTCACCAGCACCATCGCCAGCCTGCTCTCCGGCCGGATCGCCTACCTGTACGGCCTGGAAGGCCCCGCGCTCACCGTGGACACCGCCTGCTCCTCGTCGCTGGTGGCTCTGCACATGGCCTGCCAGTCCGTGCGCAGCGGCGAGTCGGCACTCGCCCTGGCCGGCGGGGTGACCGTGATGCCCACGACGGACCCGTGGGTCGGATTCGGCAGGCAGAGCGCGCTCTCCGGCGATGGCCGGTGCAAGGCTTTCGGTGAGGGCGCCGACGGCATGGTCCTCGCCGAGGGCGTCGGACTGGTGCTGGTCGAGCGGCTGTCCGACGCGCGGCGCAACGGGCATCAGGTGCTGGCCGTCGTCCGCGGCTCGGCGGTGAACTCCGACGGCGCGAGCAACGGTCTGACCGCCCCCAACGGCCCGTCCCAGCAGCGGGTGATCCGCCAGGCGCTGGCCAACTCCGACCTGTCCACAACGGACATCGACGTGGTCGAGGCACACGGCACGGGTACCGCGCTGGGCGACCCGATCGAGGCACAGGCACTGCTGGCCACCTATGGCCAGGGCCGGGAGACCCCGCTGCTGCTCGGCTCGGTGAAGTCGAACCTGGGACACACCCTGGCCGCCGCCGGCGTGGCCGGAGTGATCAAAATGGTGCTGGCGATGCGGCACGGCGTCGTGCCGAAGACACTGCACGCCGAGCAGCCGTCGTCCCACGTGGACTGGTCGGCCGGTGCGGTCGAGCTGGCTGCCGACGAGCGGCCCTGGCCGGAGAAGAACGGGCCCCGGCGGGCTGGCGTGTCCTCGTTCGGGATCAGCGGCACCAACGCCCACCTGATTTTCGAGCAGGCGCCCGAGCCCCCGGCGGGCCGGGAGTCAGGCGCGGAATCCGGGCCGGAAACCACCGCCTGGGTGGTGTCGGCCAGGTCCGCGTCCGCGCTGCGTGCGCAGGCGGACCGGCTGGCCGGTGTCCTCGCGACCACGAACCCTCCGCGGCTGAGCGACGTCGGGTTCTCGCTGGCCACGACCCGGGCCGCCATGCCGCACCGTGCGGTGGTCGTCGGTTCGGGCGTCGGCGAGATGACCGCCGGGCTGGCCGCGGTGGCCACCGACCGCCCGTCGCCAGGGGCGGTGACGGGGCTGGCCGGTCGGCGGGGCGGGACGGTGTTCGTCTTCCCCGGTCAGGGGGCTCAGTGGGTCGGTATGGGCAGGGAGTTGTTGGCCGAGTCGCCGGTGTTCGCGGCGTCGATGGCTGAGTGCGCTCGTGCGTTGGCTCCGCATGTCGATTGGTCGTTGCCGGATGTGCTTGCTGATGATGCGGCGTTGGCCAGGGTGGATGTGGTGCAGCCGGTGCTGTGGGCGGTGATGGTGTCGCTCGCCGCGGTGTGGCGTTCGCACGGTGTGTACCCGGACGTCGTGATCGGGCACTCCCAGGGTGAGGTCGCTGCCGCGGTCGTCGCGGGTGGACTGTCTCTTGAGGATGGTGCGTTGGTGGTGGCTCGGCGTAGCCGGGTGATCGCGGAGACGTTGTCGGGTCGTGGGTCGATGGCTTCGTTGGCGTTGGCTCCTGACGAGGTGGATCGCCGGCTTGAACCGTTCGATGGCCGGGTGTCGGTTGCTGCGGTCAACGGACGGTCGGCTGTTGTCGTCTCGGGTGAGGTCGCCGCGGTCGAGGAGTTGGTGGCCGCGTGCGTGGCCGACGGGCACCGGGCCAGGGTGCTGCCGGTTGACTACGCCTCGCATTCGGCCCAGGTGGAGTTGCTGGCCGGGCGCCTGCGCGAGGTGCTGGCGCCGATCACCCCCCGAACCGGGGAGGTGCCGTTCCATTCGACTGTGACCGGCGGGCAGCTGGACACCGCGGTCCTGGACGCCGAGTACTGGTACCGCAACCTGCGGGAGCAGGTCCTGTTCGCGCCGGGTGTCGCTGCGCTTGCTGAGGCGGGTTATGACTGCTTCGTCGAGCTGGGCCCGCATCCTGTGCTGGCGGCCGAGATCGACCAGGCGCTGGGTAGCGAGGCGGTGGTGACCGGCAGCATCCGGCGCGACGACGGTGGCCTGCGGCGGCTGCTGACCTCCATCGGGCAGTTGTGGGCACGCGGCGGTGACGTCGACTGGACGGCGGCCTACGCCGGGACCGACGTGTCCACCGTGGACCTTCCGACCTACGCGTTCCAGCACCGGCGTTACTGGCTCGCCCCGGACGTGACCACCGGCGACCCGGCGGAGCTCGGTTTGGCCGCGACCGCGCATCCGCTGCTCGGCGCGGAGGTCGAGCTGGCCGGGTCGGGCGAGACGGTGCTCACCGGCGTGCTGGCCGCCCGCACCCAGCCGTGGGCGGCGCAGGACCAGGCCGAGACGGTGTTCGTGGAACTCGCCCTGCGGGCGGGCGAGCAGGTCGGCTGCGCCACGCTGGCCGAGCTGACCGTCGAGCGACCACCCCCGGCGGGCGACCTCCAGGTGCAGGCGACAGCCGGTTCCGTCGACGATCAGGGCCGGCGGCCGGTCACCGTGCACGCCCGTCCACAAGGGACGGATGAGTCGTGGGCCCGGTACGCGACCGGCCTCCTGGCACCGGCACCCGTCCCCGGCCGGGAGCTCGGCCAGTGGCCGCCACCGGAGGCCGAACCCGCCGACGTGACCGGACTGAACGATGTCGCGGGCGTGCTCACCCGCGCCTGGCGACACGACGGCGACCTGCTGGCCGAGCTGGTCCTGCCCGAGCCGGACTTTCCCGACGCCGCCCGATTCGTGCTGCACCCCGTGCTGCTCCGGGCCGCCGTGCAGCTCGGTGCCGTCGACGGCGAACCGTCGTACGGCGCCGGCTGGCGGGGTGTGTCGGTCGCCGCGGGCGGCGCAACCGCGCTGCGGGTGCGTGTGACCGGCACCGGGACGGTCTCCGTCACGGCTGCGGACGCCACGGGTGACCTGGTGGCGGTCGTCGAGTCGGTGGAGCTGAAGCCGGCACCGTTCGCCGCTCCGGCGACCGGCGCGGACGCGGTGTACGAGATGTGCTGGCCTCCGCTCGCCCCGGCGGCCCCGCGGGCCGCGGTCGTCGACGGGTGGGTGGTGCTCGGCACCGGCCCGCTTGCCGAGCCGATCGGCGACCGCGGCGTGCCGCGGACCTCCGCCGCCACGGTGACGGAACTGGCGGACGGCCTGGAACCGGACGCCATCGCACCCGAGGTGGTGCTGCTGCCGATCGTGGCGGAGCCGGGCGACCTGCCCGGCGCCGGCCACCGTGCCGTGGTCACGGCGTGGGAACAGGTGGTGGCCTGGCTGCGCGACGACCGGTTCGCCGGCGCGCGGCTGGTCCTGCTGACCAGGCACGCGGTCGGCGCCGGACCCGGTGACGAGGTGGCCGGGCTGTCTGCCGCCGGGGTGTGGGGGCTGGTGCGTTCCGCGCAGTCCGAGCATCCGGGCCGGTTGGTCCTCGCCGACCTCGACGACGCGCCAGGCTCGGCCGCGGCACTGCTCGACGCCCTGGCCGCGGCCCCGGACGAGCAGCAGTTCGCGGTGCGCGACGGCTGCGTCACGACCCCCCGGCTCGCCCGTGCCGACGCGTCCGGTCCCGCGCCGCGCTGGCGGGAGGACGGCACGATTCTGCTCACCGGCGGCACCGGCGCGCTCGGTGCCGAGGTCGCGCGGCACCTGGTCGCCCAGCACGGCGTGCGCCACCTGGTGCTCGCCGGCCGTCGCGGCCCGGACGCACCGGACGCACCCGCCCTAGCCGAGGAACTGACCGCGCTGGGCGCGCGGGTGAGCATCGAGGCGTGCGACGTCGCCGACCGGGAATCGCTGGCGGCGCTGTTCGCCGCGCTGCCCGCCGAACACCCGCTGACCGGTGTCGTGCACCTGGCGGGCGTTCTCGACGACAGCCTGGTCACCGGTCTCACCGGTGAGCGCATCGGCGACGTACTGCGTCCCAAGCTGGACGCCGCCGTGCACCTGCACGAGCTGACCAGGGAACTGGATCTCGACGCCTTCGTGTTGTTCTCGGGTTTCTCCGGGGTCGTGGGCAGCCCGGGGCAGGCCGCCTACGCCGCGGCCAACGCCTTCCTCGACGGGCTGGCGCAGCGGCGCCGCGCACTCGGCCTGCCCGCCACCTCGATCGCCTGGGCGCCGTGGGAGTCCAGCGGTCTGACCGGCGACCTGGCGGCAACGGACCGGGCCAGGTTACGCCGGCTCGGGCTGGTGCCGATCACGCCGGAGCGGGGGCTCGCGTTGCTGGACACCGCGGTCGAGGTGCCGCGGGCGCTGGTGGTCGCCGCGCCGCTGGACCTGCGGGCCATCAGCAGGGGCGTGGTGCCGGGCATCCTGCGCGGCCTGGTCCGCGGCCCGCTCCGCCGCGCCGCGGCCGGGCCGGGTGAACGCGTGGGTACCGGAGGCCCGACGCTGGCCGACCGGCTGGCCGGGCGCGACGTCGCCGAGCAGGAAGCGTTGCTGGTCGACGTGGTCACCCGGGAGGTCGCCGCAGTGCTGGGCCACGACACACCGGCCGAAGTGGACCGCGAGCGTGGTTTCCTCGATATCGGCATGACGTCACTGACCGGCGTCGAGCTGCGCAACCTGCTCGCCGCCCGGACCGGGCTGGCGCTGCCCGCCACGCTGATCTTCGACCACGCCACCCCGGTGGAACTCGCCCGCTACCTGCTGACCCTGCTCGGCACGGGCGAGCGCGAACCGATGGCGCTGGCCGAGCTGACCAAGCTGGAAGCCGCGTTCGCGGCGTCGCCGCCCGACCCGGATACCAGAGCAAAACTGGTCAAAAAGCTGTCCTCGTTCCTGTGGACTCTGGAGGACGGCCATGACCGGGAGGACGCGGACGTCGAACTCGCCTCGGCGAGTGACGACGAGATGTTCGCGCTGATCGACGAGGAACTGGGACTCGGCTGAGTCCCCTCGTCGGGACGCAGGTCGCAGAGCAGCGAGGAACCGCCGCATGACAAGCACCGAGAACAGGCTTCGTGATTACCTCAAGCTGGTCACCACGGACCTACGTCAGGCCCGCCAGCGGTTGCGGGAGGAGCAGGAACGGGACCGGGAGCCGATCGCCATCGTGGGGATGGGCTGCCGCTTCGCCGGCGGGATCGCCTCACCGGAGGACCTGTGGCGACTGCTTGCCGACGGCGGGGACGCGGTCGGCCCCGTCCCGTCCGACCGCGGCTGGGACCTGGACTCGCTCTACCACCCGGACCCCGACCACTCCGGCACGAGCTACGTCCGCGAGGGCGCCTTCCTCCCAGGGGCGGGCGGTTTCGACGCCGGGTTCTTCGGCATCTCGCCCCGCGAGGCGCTGGCGATGGATCCGCAGCAGCGGCTCACGCTTGAGGTGGCATGGGAGGCGGTCGAGCGGGCCGGGATCGACCCTCGGTCCTTGCGCGGCAGTGACACCGGCACCTTCGTCGGTGCCGTGCAGCTCAGCTACGGAGCCGGCGCCGTGCTGCCCGCCGAGGTCGAAGGGCACCTGGCCACCGGTACGACGGCGAGCGTGATCTCCGGGCGGGTCGCCTACCAGTTCGGCCTGCGCGGGCCCGCGATCACCGTGGACACGGCGTGTTCGTCGTCGCTGGTGTCGTTGCACCTGGCGGCGCAGGCGTTGCGGGCGGGGGAGTGCTCGCTGGCGCTGGCTGCTGGGGTCACCGTGCTGCCGAACGCCGCGGTGTTCGCCGAGTACTCCCGGCAGCGGGCGCTGTCGCCGGACGGGCGGTGCAAGGCGTTCGCCGAGGGCGCCGACGGCGTCGGCTGGGGTGAGGGCGCCGGTGTGCTCCTGCTGGAGCGCCTGTCCGACGCGCAGCGCCACGGTCACCGGGTCCTCGCCGTGGTGCGGGGCACCGCGGTGAACCAGGACGGCGCGAGCAGTGGCCTGACCGCGCCCAACGGGCCGGCGCAGCAGCGGGTGATCCAGGCGGCGCTGGAGAACGCGGCACTGACTCCGGCCATGGTGGACGTGGTCGAGGCACACGGTACGGGGACGTCGCTGGGTGATCCGATCGAGGCGCAGGCGTTGTTGGCGACCTACGGTCAGGACCGGGAGACCCCGCTCCTTCTCGGCTCGGTGAAGTCGAACATCGGGCACACCATGGCTGCGGCGGGTGTGGCCGGGGTGATCAAGATGGTCATGGCGATGCGGCACGGCGCGGTCCCGAAGACGCTGCACGTGAGCAGCCCGTCGTCGCATGTGGATTGGTCGTCCGGTGCGGTGGAGTTGGCGACGGAGGCGGCGGAGTGGCCTGGGGGGGAGCGGCCTCGTCGTGCTGGTGTGTCGTCGTTCGGTATTAGCGGTACGAACGCGCACGTGGTGTTGGAGCAGGGGCCTGGTGGTGGTCTGCGTGAGGATGTCTCGCGTGGTGCTGGCGGTCTGGTGCCGTGGGTGGTGTCGGCGAAGACGGAAGAGGCCCTGAGGGAGCGGGTCGCTGGGCTGGCCGCTGTGGAGGCGCAGCCGGTCGACGTGGGGTTCTCGTTGGTGACCTCGCGGTCGGTGTTCGACCAGCGGGTGGTGTTGCTGGCCGGTGCCGGTGGGCCGGTCGAGGTTGCCAGGGGTTCGGTGTTGGTGGGCCGGACCGGGTTCGTGTTCTCGGGTCAGGGTTCGCAGCGGTTGGGCATGGGCCGGGAGTTGTACGAGCGTTTTCCCGTGTTCGCGGAGGCGTTCGACGCGGTGGTGTCCGAGCTCGACGTTCCGGTGTGGGGCGAGGATGCGGTGGTGGAGGACACGGGGTGGGCGCAGCCTGCGTTGTTCGCCCTAGAGGTGGCGTTGTTCCGCCTGGTGGAGTCGTGGGGGGTACGCCCGGACTTCGTGGTGGGGCATTCGATCGGGGAGTTGGCTGCGGCGCATGTCGCGGGTGTGCTGTCGCTGGCGGACGCCTGCGTGGTGGTGTCCGCGCGGGCCCGCCTGATGCAGGCGCTACCGCCCGGCGGGGCGATGCTGGCGGTCCGGGCTTCTGAGGTTGAGCTTGGTGAGCTGGGTGACCGCGTGGGCATCGCCGCGGTGAACGGCCCGGACGCCGTCGTGGTGTCCGGCGCGGAGGGCGAGATCGCCGGGTTGGAGCGGCGGTGGCGGGACGAGGGCCGCAAGGTCCGCCGCCTGGCCGTGTCGCACGCGTTCCATTCGCCGTTGATGGAGCCGATGTTGGCGGAGTTCGCGCGTGCGATCGACGGGATCACCGTGCACGAGCCGAGCATCCCGGTTGAATCCACTGTGGATACCGAGGAGCGTTTCGGGTCTCCGGGCTACTGGGTGCGGCAGGTGCGCGAGCCGGTCCGGTTCGCCGATGCCGTCGAGCGGGTGGACGCCACCCGGTTCCTGGAGCTCGGACCGGACGGGTCGCTCTGCGCGGCCGTCCAGGAAGTACTGCCCGACGCGGTGGCCACCGGCCTGCTGCGCCGCGACCGCGGTGAGGAGGAGTCCGCGCTGCGGGCGCTCGCCGCGCTGTACGTCAGCGGGACCCCGGTCGACTGGCGGCCCCTCCTGACCGGAGGGTCCGCTGTGGACCTCCCGACCTACCCCTTCCAGCACGAGCACTTCTGGCTCGCCGGTCAGACCGGCGGGCCGGACACCGGGACCGACCCGGCCGGTCACCCGCTGCTGGGCGGCGTCGTCACCATCGCGGGCACCACCGGCGTCCTGCTCACCGGCCAGCTCTCCACCGCGACCCACCCGTGGCTGGCCGACCACGAGATCGGTGGCCGGGCCCTGCTGCCCGGCACCGCCTTCCTGGAGCTGGCCATCCGCGCCGGAGACGAGGTCGGGTGCGACAGGGTCGAGGAACTGACCCTGGCTACCCCGCTGGTGCTGCCCGGCCAGGCCGCCGTGCGGATCCAGGTGTCGGTCGGCCCCGACGAGGGCGGACGCCGTGCGGTCACCGTCCACTCCCGGCCGGACGCCGACCGCGACGCCCCCTGGGTCCCGCACGCCACCGGCGTCCTCACCACCGGCCCCAGGGCCGCGACCCCCCTCGCCTGGCAGCCCGAGCAGGCCGAACCCATCGACCTGGACGGGTTCTACGAGTGGTTCGCGGCACGCGGATTCGACTACGGGCCCACGTTCCGCGGCGTGCGCGCGGTGTGGCGCCGCGGTGACGAGGTGTTCGCCGAGGTCGCCCTGCCCGATGACACCGACCCCGCCGGATTCGGCCTGCACCCCGCACTTCTCGACGCGGCCGTGCACGCGCCGGTCACCACCCAGCGCGGCACCGACCTGGCCGGCCGCCTGCCGTTCGCCTGGCGGGGCGTCACCCTGCACGCCACCGGAAGCCGTGCCCTGCGGGTGCGCCTGGCCTGGTCCGGCGACGAGACGCTCACCGTCGACGCCACCGATCCGGACGGGACGCCCGTCTTCACGGCCGACGCGCTGGTCCTGCGTACCCTGCCGGACGCACCGGCGGCCACCGAAGACTCGCTGTTCGGACTCGACTGGACCCCGGTCACCACGACCGGGAGTCCGGCGGCGGTCACCGTCGCCGGACCGGACGCGCTCGGCGTCGCCGCGGCCCTGCGGGACGCCGGCGTCCCGCCCGGCACCGAAACCTCCGGTACCGCTCTGGTGAGCCTCACCGGCGGGGACGAACCAGCGCTCACGCACGAGCTGACCGCGACCGCACTCGACCTGCTGCACCGGTGGCTCGCCGCTCCCGGCGAGGCGAGGCTGACCATCGTGACCAGCGGTGCCGTCGACGGCCGCGATCTCGCGGCTGCCGCCGTGTGGGGACTGGTGCGCACCGCCCAGGTCGAGCATCCGGGCCGGTTCGCGTTGCTCGACCTCGACCCGGCGGGCTCGCCCCCCGAGGCCATCGCCGGTGCGCTGACCAGCGGCGAACCCCAGCTCATGGTCCGCGACGGGCAGGTGTTCGCTGCCCGGCTGGCCAGGGTCGCCCCGCCTGCGGGCTCCGTCACCTGGGATCCCGACGGGACTGTGCTGATCACCGGCGGTACCGGCGGCCTGGGACGGTTGCTCGCCCGTCATCTCGTCGCCGAGCACGGCGTGGCGCATCTCGTGCTCGCCGGTCGCCGGGGTACCACACCGCCCGAATTCCTCGCCGAACTACGGGATCGCGGCGCCGAGGTGGAGGTGGTGGCCTGCGACGTCACCGATCCCGGTGCGCTGACCGACCTGGTGGACGGCCTCCCGAACCTCACCGCGGTCGTGCACGCCGCGGCTGCGCTCGACGACGGCGTCATCTCCTCGCTCACCGCGGACCGGCTGACCGGCGTCCTGGCGACCAAGGTCGACGCCGCCTGGCACCTGCACCGGCTCACCGAGGACCGTGGGCTCGCCGCCTTCGTCCTGTTCTCCTCGATGGCCGGCACGCTGGGCGGCCCGGGGCAGGGCAGCTATGCGGCGGCCAACGCCGCACTCGACGGCCTCGCCCAGCACCGCCGTGCCCTCGGGCTGCCCGCGACGTCGCTCGCATGGGGAGTGTGGGCCCCGGAAACGGGAGCCACGGCGGGCACCGACCGCACGAGGGCCGCCCGCACCGGCCTGCCGCCGCTGACGGCCGAGCAAGGACTGCGACTGTTCGACGCGGCTCTGGCCGCCGACCGCGCGGTACTGCTGCCCGTCCGGTTCGACCTCGCCGCCTTCCGGTCCGCGGGAGAACCGCCGCCGCTGCTGCGCGGCCTGCTCCGCACCGGCACGCGGCGCACCGCCGGCACCTCGGTGGGCTGGGCCGACCGCCTGGCCGGCTTGTCCGCGCCCGAGCGGACCGCGACCGTGCTCGCGCTCACCCGCGAGGCCGTCGCCGCCGCACTCGGCCACACCGGTGCCACTGCGGTGGACCCGGAACGCAGCTTCTCCGACCTCGGGTTCGACTCGCTGACCGCCGTCGAGCTGCGCAACCGGCTGGCCACCGCGACCGGCCTGCGGCTGCCCTCGACCCTCGTCTTCGACCACCCCAGCACGGCCGCGCTCACCGAGCACCTGGTCGCCGAACTGTCCGGTTCGGCCCTCACCCCGGCGACCGCCGTGCCCGCGGTCGAGGCGGTCGCCGAGCCGGTCGCGATCGTCGGCATGGCCTGCCGTTATCCCGGTGGTGTGCGCGGGCCGGAGGACCTGTGGGGGCTGGTGTCCCAGGGCACCGACGCGATCACCGAGTTCCCCGGCGACCGGGGCTGGGACCTCGCCTCCCTGTACCACCCCGATCCCGGCCACCCGGGCACGTCCTACACCCGCCACGGCGGGTTCCTGCACGACGCGGGGGAGTTCGACGCCGAGCTGTTCCGGATGAGCCCCCGGGAAGCGCTGGCGACCGACGCCCAGCAGCGGCTGCTGCTCGAAGTGGCCTGGGAGGCGTTTGAACGGGCCCGCATCGACCCGACCTCGCTGCGCGGCAGCGCGACCGGTGTGTTCGCGGGCGTCATGTACAACGACTACGCCACCCTGCTCGCTGCCGAGGAGTTCGAGGGCTTCCGCGGCAACGGCAGCTCACCGAGCATCGCCTCCGGCCGGGTCGCCTACGCGTTCGGGCTGGAGGGGCCCGCCGTCACCGTCGACACCGCCTGCTCGTCGTCGCTGGTCGGGTTGCACCTGGCCGGTCAGGCACTGCGAAGCGGCGAGTGCGACCTGGCGCTGGCCGGTGGCGTGACGGTGATGTCCACCCCCGGCGTGTTCGTGGAGTTCTCTCGCCAGCGCGGCATGTCCCCGGACGGGCGCAGCAGGTCCTACGCGGACTCCGCCGACGGCGTGGCCTGGTCCGAGGGCGTCGGCATGCTGGTGCTGGAGCGGCTCTCCGACGCGGAGCGCAACGGGCACCCGGTGCTGGCGGTGGTGCGGGGTTCGGCGGTGAACTCCGACGGTGCGTCGAACGGGCTGACCGCCCCGAACGGACCGTCGCAGCAGCGGGTGATCCGCGCGGCCCTCGCCGCCGCCGGTCTGTCCACATCGGACGTCGACGTGGTGGAGGGGCACGGCACCGGGACGACGCTGGGTGACCCGATCGAGGCGCAGGCGCTGCTGGCCACCTACGGCAGGGATCGGGAACGGCCGTTGCTGCTGGGGTCGATCAAGTCGAACCTGGGCCACACCCAGGCCGCCGCGGGCGTCGCCGGGTTGATCAAGATGGTGCTGGCGCTGCGGCACGGCACGGTGCCCCGCACCCTGCACGTCGACCAGCCGTCGTCGCACGTGGACTGGGACTCCGGCGCGGTCGAGCTGGTGACGGAGCCGGTCGACTGGCCGGCCGTCGACCGTCCCCGCCGCGCGGGCATCTCGTCGTTCGGGGTGAGCGGGACCAACGCCCACGCGATCATCGAGCAACCACCGCCACCGGCCGAGAACCCCCCTCGCGCCGACCAGGGGATCGTGCCGTGGG
Source organism: Saccharopolyspora sp. NFXS83 (assembly GCF_026241095.1). GTDB lineage: Bacteria > Actinomycetota > Actinomycetes > Mycobacteriales > Pseudonocardiaceae > Saccharopolyspora_C. The sequence goes on from NZ_JAPFGB010000009.1 coordinate 113,487, forward strand.
TCGTGTCCGGACAGACCGAGAGTGCGCTGCGGGCCCAGGCACGTGCCCTGGCGGGTGCCGCCGGACAGTCCGTGGCGGACGTCGGGCTGTCGCTGGTGACCTCGCGCGCCAACCTGGCCCACCGCGCGGTCGTCCTGGGCGAGGGCATCGGTGAGCTGACCGCCGAGCTGGCCGCCCTGGCCGACGGCCGCCCCGGCGCCGCCACCGTCCTCGGCACTCCCGGTGATCCCGGCCGGGGCGTCGTCTTCGCCTTCCCCGGCCAGGGGGCCTACTGGCCCGGTATGGGCGCAGAGCTGCTGGAGTCCTCACCGGTGTTCGCCGAGTCGGTCGCCGTCTGCCAGGCCGCGCTCGAACCGTACGTCGACTGGTCGCTGCGCGAGGTCCTCGCCGGAGCGCCCGGCGCACCCGGACTGGACCGGATCGATGTCGCGCAGCCCGCGCTGTGGGCATTCATGGTGTCGCTCGCAGAGGTGTGGCGGGCCCACGGAATCCGTCCGGCCGCGGTGGTCGGTCACTCGCAGGGCGAGGTCGCCGCCGCCTGCGTCGCTGGTGCCCTGTCCATCGAGGACGGTGCGCGGATCGCGGCACTGCGCAGCGCCGCGATCGCCGAGGAGCTGTGCGGCCACGGCGGCATGCTGTCGGTCGCCGCCGCGCACGAGGACGTGCTGGACCGGTTGTCGTCGTGGCCCGGCCTGTCGGTCGCCGCGGTGAACGGGCCGGGAACCGTCGTGGTGTCCGGGGACTACGACGCGCTGGCCGGGTTCACCGCCGCGTGCACCGCAGACGGCGTTCGCACCCGCGAGGTCGCCGGTGACTTCCCCGCCCACTCCGCCCGCTTCGCACAGGTCCGCGAACGGATCCTCGACGCGCTGGCCGGCATCAGTCCCCGCGCCGCCGACGTTCCGTTCCTGTCCACCGTTACCGGCGACTGGCTGGACACCGCCACCATGGACGCTGGCTACTGGTACGCCAACATGCGCGAGACCGTGCGGCTGGAGACCGCGGTGCGTGTCCTGCTAAACCACGGGCACGCCCTGTTCGTCGAGGTCAGCCCGCACCCCGTGCTGACGACAAGCATCGCCGCGACAGCCGAGGCCGCGGGAACCGGCGCGGTCGCGGTCGGCACCCTGCGGCGCGACGACGGCGGTACCCGACGGCTGCTCCGCTCGCTCGCCGAGGCGCACGTGGCGGGCGCGCCGGTCGACTGGACGCCGTGCTTCCCCGATTCGTCCACAGTGGACCTGCCGACGTATGCGTTCGAGCACACCCGCTACTGGCCGCGGCCCGCGCCAGGAGCCGGTCTCACCGCCACCCGCCATCCGCTGCTCGACGGCTCCATGGAACTGGCCGAGGGCGGCGAGGTGGTACTCACCGGGCGGCTCTCGCGGACGGCCCACCCTTGGCTGGACGAGCACGCCGTGCTCGGCAGCACGTTGTTCCCCGGCGCCGGGTTCGTTGAACTGGCAGTCCGCGCGGGCGACGAGGTGGGCTGCACCCGACTGGCCGAACTGACCCTGGCGGCTCCGCTCGTCCTGCCCGAGCAGGGCGAGCCGCTGTTGCAGGTGCTGGTCGGTGTTCCGGACGAGGACGGCGGACGGCGGGTGTCCATCCACTCGCGGCCGTCCGAGGACCTGCCGTGGACCGCGCACGCCATCGGTGTGCTCGACTCCGGTGCGGCAGACCCCGACATCGGGTTCGCCGGTGCCTGGCCACCGCCCGGCGCCGAACCCGTGCCGGTGGACGGGTGCTACGACGACTTCGCCGACCGTGGCTTCACCTACGGGCCGCGGTTCCAGCGGCTGCGCGCGGTGTGGCGCCGCGGCGACGAGGTGTTCGCCGAGGTCGGGCTGGATGACGAGCCCGGTCCGTTCGGGGTGCACCCGATCCTGCTCGACGCGACGCTGCACGCCTGCCTGCTCCTCGCGGGCGAGGCGGGCGCGCGGGTGCCGTTCTCCTGGGAGGACGTGTGCCTGCACGCCGCCGGTGCGACCGAGTTGCGGGTACGGCTGGTCCTCGGCGAGTCCGACGGTGTCTCGGTCACCGCGGTCGGCACGGCGGGCGAACCGGTCGTGTCGGTCGGCTCGCTGCGGATGAAGGCTCCCGCGCCGGGCGAGTCGTCCGGGCCCGCCGACGCCCTGTTCGACCTCGACTGGCGGCCCGTCGCCGCGTCCGGGGCGGACACCGGTGCGGCCGGGGTGCTCGGACCGGACCCGTTCGGTCTCGGCGTGCGTGAGGTCGACGCCGTCGACGCGTGTCCCGTGGTGCTGGTACCGGTCGTAGGCCGCGGCGAGGACGTCGTCCGGTCGGCCCACGAGGCCACCACCCGCGTACTCGCGCTGACGCAGGACTGGCTCGCCGCCACGGAGGGTCGCCCCGGGGCGTGCAGGCTCGTGTTCGTCACGCGCGGCGCGACCAGCGGGCACGACCCGTCGGCCGCCCCGGTGTGGGGACTCGTGCGCTCCGCGCAGACCGAGCACCCCGGCTGCTTCGGCCTGCTCGACCTCGACCCCGACGGCACCCCTCCGCCGCCCGCGGCGCTCGGCTCACCCGAGCCGCAGCTGGCGGTGCGCGTCGGACGGCTACTGGCTCCGCGGCTCGCCCGGCCCGGCCCGGCCGCGGCCCCCGGAGAGTGGGACCCGGACGGCACCGTGCTGGTCACCGGGGGCACCGGCGGGCTCGGTGCCGCGCTCGCACGGCACCTGGCCGGCCGTGGATTCCGCCACCTGGTGCTGGCGAGCCGCCGCGGAACCGCCGCGGACGGTGTACCCGAGCTGGTCACCGAGCTTGCGGACCTCGGCTCGCGGGCCGAGGTGGTGGCCTGCGACCTCACCGACCGCCGGGCCACCGCGGACCTCGTCGACGGCCTCCCGGCGCTGACCGCGGTGGTGCACGCCGCCGGCGTGGTCGACGACGGTGTGATCGCGGCGCTGACCCCCGAGCGGGTCGCCGCCGTGCTGCGGCCGAAGGTGGACGCGGCCTGGCACCTGCACGAGGCCACCCGGGAGCGTGACCTGGCCGCGTTCGTGCTGTTCTCCTCGGCCGCCGGTGTCACCGGTGCGGCCGGGCAGGGCAACTACGCGGCCGGTAACGCCTTCCTCGACGCCTTAGCCCACCACCGGCGGGCGCACGGCTTGCCCGCCCAGTCCATCGCCTGGGGCGGCTGGGCGTCCGGCTCCGGGATGACGGCGGGGCTGACCGATGCCGACCGCGACCGCATGGCCCGCCTGGGCATGCCGATGCTGCGGGTCGACCAGGCCCTGGAACTGTTCGACGCGGTGACCGCGCTCGACCTGCCCGCCCCGCTGGCAACCCGGTTCGACCTGCCGGTCATCCGCGCGCGGGGCGAGGTACCCCCGCTGCTGTCCGGCCTGATCCGGACCACCACGCGCCGGACCGTCCGGCAGTCGTCGGAGACCGCCGCGGACCTGCGCGGCCGGCTCGCCGGCCTGTCCGCCGCGGAGCGTGCCGAGCTGCTCGGCGACCTGGTGCGTACCCGCATCGCGGCCGTACTGGGGTACGACGGCGCCGCCTCCGTCGATCCCGGCAAGGCGTTCCAGGACCTCGGGTTCGATTCGCTCACCGCGGTGGAGCTGCGCAATCAGCTGACGGCGGTGACCGGCCTGCGGCTGTCGGCGACGCTGGTGTTCGACTACCCGTCCGCGTCCGCGCTGGCCGCGTACCTGCTGGGGGAGCTGACCGGCTCGGCAGGTGCCCCGGTGACCGCCGTGCCGGCTGTCGCGGCGATGGACGAGCCGGTCGCGATCGTCGGCATGGCCTGCCGCTACCCCGGTGGGGTGCGCGGGCCGGAGGACCTGTGGCGGCTGGTTTCCGGGGACACCGACGCCATCGGCGAGTTCCCGGACGACCGCGGCTGGGACGTGGAGCGGCTCTACCACCCCGATCCCGACCACGCCGGCACGTCCTACACTCGCCACGGCGGTTTCCTGCACGACGCCGCCGAGTTCGACCCCGTCTTCTTCGGGATGAGCCCACGGGAGGCGCTGGCGACGGACCCGCAGCAGCGGTTGCTGCTGGAGACGTCGTGGGAGGCGCTGGAGCGCGCCGGGGTCGACCCGGTGTCGCTGCGCGGCAGCCAGACCGGCGTGTTCGCCGGTGTGATGTACGACGACTACGCGCATCTGCTGGACGACCCCGAGTTCGACGGGTTCCGCGGCAACGGCAGCTCGGCCAGCATCGTGACCGGGCGGGTGGCCTACGTCCTCGGCCTGGAGGGGCCGGCGGTGACGGTGGACACGGCGTGTTCGTCGTCGTTGGTGTCGTTGCACCTGGCGGCGCAGGCGTTGCGGTCGGGGGAGTGCTCGCTGGCGCTGGCGGGCGGGGTGACCGTCATGTCGACGCCCTACACCTTCTTGGAGTTCTCCCGGCAGGGTGGGCTCGCCCCTGACGGGCGGTGCAAGGCCTACTCCGACGACGCCGACGGCACCGGCTGGTCGGAGGGTGTGGGTGTGCTGGTGCTGGAGCGGTTGTCGGATGCCGAGCGCAACGGGCACCGGGTGTTGGCGGTGGTGCGCGGAAGCGCGTTGAACTCGGATGGAGCTTCGAATGGTCTGACCGCGCCGAATGGCCCGTCGCAGCAGCGGGTGATCCGGTCGGCGCTGGCGTCCGCTGGACTGTCCACATCGGACGTCGATGTGGTGGAGGGGCATGGTACGGGGACGCCGCTGGGTGATCCGATCGAGGCGCAGGCGTTGTTGGCGACCTACGGTCAGGACCGGGAGTTCCCGCTCCTTCTCGGCTCGGTGAAGTCGAACCTGGGGCACACGCAGGCCGCGGCGGGTGTGGCCGGGGTGATCAAGATGGTCATGGCGATGCGGCACGGGGTCGCGCCTCGCAGCCTGCACCTGGACACCCCTTCGTCTCATGTGGACTGGGACTCCGGTGCGCTGCGGTTGCTCGACGAGCCTGTCCCGTGGCCGGACGTCGACCGCCCGCGACGAGGGGCCGTGTCGTCCTTTGGGATCAGCGGCACCAACGCCCACGTCATCCTGGAACAGGGCGGACCCGAACCGGACGCGAGCGAGCCGGCCCCGCTGCCCGCGGTGGCGTGGCCGCTGACCGGTGTCACCGGCCCGGCCGTACGCGGTCAGGCCGCCGCGCTCATCGGCCGGATGCGCACCGAGCCCGGCTGGCACCCGGCCGAGGTCGGCCGTTCGCTGGCCGCCCGCACCTCGTTCGAGAACCGGGCCGTCGTGATCGGCACAACGCGCGACGAGCTCCTGTCCGCGGCGGCTGGCGTGGGTGGCCAGGAAGCGGCGATCGGAGTCGTCGAGGGTGTCGCCGACGTCGACGGCCGAACCGTCTTCGTCTTCCCCGGTCAGGGATCGCAGTGGCCGGGTATGGGGGCGCGGCTGCTGGACGAGTCACCGGTGTTCGCCGAGCGGATCGCCGAGTGCGAACGGGCGTTCGCCCCGTTCGTCGACTGGTCGCTGACCGGTGTGCTGCGCCAAGACGAAGGCGAACCGACGCTGGAGCGGGTGGACGTGGTGCAGCCGGCCACGTTCGCGATGATGGTGTCGCTGGCCGCGCTGTGGCAGGCCCACGGGGTACGCCCGGACGCGGTCGTCGGTCACTCGCAGGGCGAGATCGCCGCCGCGGTGGTCTCCGGCGCACTGTCCCTGGAGGACGGTGCGAAGGTGGCCGTGTTGCGCAGCCAGGCGATCGGCCGTCGCCTCGCCGGTGCCGGTGCCATGATGTCGGTGGCCTTGCCCGCCGACGAGCTGACCGAACGTCTCGCCGGGCTGGCCGGCGTGTCCATCGCCGCGGTGAACTCGCCCGCGTCCGTGGTCGTCTCCGGTGACCCGGCCGGACTCGACGAACTGGCCACGTCGCTGACCGCGGACGAGGCCCGCGTCCGCCGGATCGCCGTGGACTACGCCTCCCACTCCGCGCAGGTGGAGCAGTTGCGGGAGGAGATCGTCGAGCAGCTGGCCGCGATCACACCGAGGACCGCGAGCGTGCCGTTCCTGTCCACCGTCACCGGCGAATGGCTCGACGGCACCGAGGTCGGCTCCGGATACTGGTACGAGAACCTGCGCCGCACCGTCGAGTTCGGGCCCGCCATCGACGCGCTGCTGAACCAGCGGCACCGCCGGTTCCTGGAGATGAGCCCGCATCCGGTGCTCACCTTCGGTGTGCAGGAGACCATCGAGGCCGCCGGGGTGGTCGCGGTCACCGGCGGAAGCCTTCGCCGTGACGAGGACGGCCCCGACCGCTGGCTGACCTCGGTCGCGGAGGCGTGGGTGCGGGGCGCACCCGTGGACTGGAGTGTCTGTTTCGGCGACACCCGGCGCGTGGACCTGCCCACCTACGCCTTCCAGCGGGAGCGGTACTGGCCTGCCGGTTCGCTCGCCCGTACCGGCGACATGAGCGCCGTGGGGCTGAGCTCGGCGGCGCACCCGCTGCTCGGCGCGGTGGCCGAACTGGCAGGCGACGACGGCGCGCTGTTCACCAGCAGGCTGTCACTGCGAACGCACCCGTGGCTCGCGGATCACGCGGTGCTGGGCCGGGTGCTGCTCCCCGGTACCGCGTTCGTGGAACTGGCGTTGTGGGCCGGCGAGGAGGTCGGGTGCCCCCGGCTGGCCGAGCTGACGCTTTCCGCACCCCTGCGACTGTCCGAGCGCGACGCTGTCGCCGTCCAGGTCCGGGTTGGTGCCGCCGACGAGGCCGGATGCCGGACCGTCACGGTGCACTCGCGGCCGGAGGGCGCGGACGCCGCGTGGACACGCAACGCCAGTGGCGTACTCGACGAGGACACCGGGCCGGCTGCCGGGGATCTCACGGTGGGGCAGTGGCCGCCGCCGGACGCCGAGCCGGTCCCGCTGGACGGCTGCTACGAGCGTCTCGCCGACGCCGGGTTCGGCTACGGTCCGGCTTTCCAGGGACTGCGCGAGGTGTGGCGCGACGGCGAGGACATCGTCGCCGAGGTCGCACTTCCGCCGGAGCACGCCCCGGCCGGTTCGTTCGGCCTGCACCCGGTGCTGCTCGACTCGGCGCTGCACGCGACCATGGTCGGCGGCGCGACCGAGGACGGCACCGTCCGGCTCCCGTTCTCCTGGGAGGGCGTGAGCCTGCGTGCCCGGGGCGTCGACGTGGCCAGGGTGCGGGTGCGTCAGGATGAGGGCGGCATGTCGATCGCGGTCGAGGACCGCTCCGGACGTCCGGTGGCGAGCGTGGCGGCGCTCCACAGCCGCACCTTCGGCTCCGGTGACTTCGCCACCGATGCCACCGACGCGTTGTTCCGGCTCGACGAGGTGCCCGTGCGGTCCGACCCGCAGGGGGTGCCCGGTCCGGTGGCCGTGCTCGGCGAGGGCCTGGACAGTTTCACCGCGGGTCCCGACCCCGTGCCGGCGGTGGTCGTCGTGCGACCGGAGCTGGACGGCGACCTCCCCTCCGCCGTCCACACGCGGCTGAAGCGCACCCTCGACCTGGTGCGGCGATGGCTGTCCGACGACGAGTTCGCCGACTCCCGGCTGGTCTTCCTCACCCGCTGCGGCAATCTCGCGGACGCCGCCGTCGGTGGGCTGGTGCGTGCCGCCCAACGGGAGAACCCCGGCCGGTTCGTGCTGCTGGAAGCGGACGAGCCGGACCCGGACGCGGTGCTCCCCGCGCTCGCGTCGGACGAACCATGGCTGGTCTTCCGGGAAGGGCAGGCGCTGGCACCACGGCTGACGCGGATGGAGGTTCCCGCCGGGAACGAGGCCGTCTGGGACGTGAACGGCACCGTGGTGATCACGGGTGGTACCGGCGGGCTCGGTAGCGTGCTCGCCCGGCACCTGGTCGCCGAACACGGGGTACGTCACCTGCTGCTGCTCAGCCGCCGCGGCCCGGCGGCCCCGGCCGCGTCCGAACTGGTGGCCGAGCTGGAAGCCGACGGCGCAGAGGTCAGCGTGGTGGCCTGCGACATCGCGGACCGGGTCGCGCTGGCCGGGGCGCTGGCCGCCGTTCCTGCCGCGCATCCGGTGCGGGCCGTCGTGCACGCCGCCGGTGTCCTCGACGACGGGGTGGTCACCACGCTCACCCCGGAGCAGTTCACCGCGGTGTTGCGCCCCAAAGCCGACGCCGCGTGGCACTTGCACGAGCTGACCATGGACATGGACCTCACCGCGTTCGTGCTGATCTCCTCGGCCGCGGGCGTGTTCGGTGCCGCCGGTCAGGCCAACTACGCCGCGGCGAACGGGTTCGTCGACGCGCTCGCCGGGTACCGGCGCGCGGCCGGGCTCCCCGCCGTGTCGATGGCCTGGGGCCTGTGGGCTTCCGAGACCGGCATGACCGGCGCGGTGAACGTCGACCGGATGCGCCGCCTCGGCAACGTCGAACTGTCCACAGAGGAGGGTGTCGCGCTGTTCGACGCCGCGCTGCGCGGCAGCGAGGCGGTCGCCGTCCCCGTCCGGCTGGACCTGCCGGCCTTCCGGGCCCACGGTGAGATACCGCCACTGCTGCGTGGCCTCGTCCGGGTGCCGTCGTCCCGCGGCGGCGCGGCCGAACCTGCCGAGGCGTTCCTGAGCAGGCTCGGCGGCCTGCCCCCGGCGCAGCGTCTCGAAACCGTGCTGGAGCTGGTCCGCACCAAGGCGGCAGCCGTCCTCTACATCGACCCCGGCGAGCTCGGGCCGAACCGCCCGTTCAAGGAACTGGGATTCGATTCGCTCACCGCGGTGGAACTGCGCAACCGGTTGGGGGCCGCGACGGGCCTGAAGTTGCCGGTCTCACTGCTGTTCGACCGTCCGACCCCCGAGGAACTCGCGGAGTACCTGCTGCCGCTGCTGACCTCGGACGAGGCCGACGGCGCCGATGTGCTCGACGAGCTGGACCGGCTGCGTGCGCTGCTGACCGCCGCCTCGGTCGACGAGCGGACGCATCGCAAGGTCACCGGCAGGTTGGAGGTGCTGCTGGCGAACTGGGCCGCCGCCCGCGGCGATGCCCCCGCACCCGACGACGCCCCTGACTTCACCGCGTCGTCGGACGAGGAGATGTTCAGCCTGCTCGACCGCGAGCTGTCCTGATGGCATTCGGCGACCCGGCGAGCACTTCCCGCGCCTGCGGTTCGGGCAGCGCGTCGAACCAGCGGCGGGTCAGCTTCGGCGAGATCCCATCAGCGATGAGCGACCAGAGGATGGCGGTCGTTTCGTCGGCACCGAATCGGAGGGCGAATTCGCGTCCGTGCCGGTACGACACGTACGCGGCGCCGAGACACCAGCAGGGTGCTCGCGCACCGCACGTGTGGTGATCGATCCGGGGGCTGGGTGTCGCGGATCGGGACGTCACGCTCGTGCGAACGCTGGCGGACGGTGCCCGCGGCGACGTCCACCCGCGCGGCGTTCCGAGCGAGCGGCCTGCCCTGGCCATAGAGCCGGACTGCGTCACCGATCTGATTGAGTGACTACCGAGTGAGGCATCCGAAACACTCGCTGGGCAGGTTGATCGGCCGGTGCGCGAGCCGGCGACCGGAGGGATGGAGGAACGGCGATGACGTCTAACCGCACGACTCCGCTGAGCGGGGTGTCGATGACGGCTTTGGGCGTGGCGCTGATCCGGGCCCGTGAGTCCGAACGCGAGGACGCGCTCTACGACGACTTCTGCGCGCACGCGTTCGCCGAGGCCGCGCGGGACGCGTTCCTCGATCCGGGGGCGCCGGCCGGAGCCGCCCGGCAATGGGCTCAGGTCGAGGGTCTCGTCGATCGGTTCTACGAGGGCCGGACGGTAGGAGTGCGCGCCGTCGACGACCGAGTGCAGGCCTGGGTGGACGGAGGTGGGCGGCAGCTCGTGATGGTCGGCGCGGGCCTGGACACCAGGGCGTTCCGGATGGGGCTGCCCGCCGACCTGCGGTGGTTCGAGATCGACGTGCCGGAGATGTTCGAGTTCAAGGAGCCGGTGCTGGCGGGCGTCGACGCGAGGCCGACCTGCGCTCGCCGCGTCGTCGCGGTCGACCTCCGCGCGGACTGGGAGTCGGCTCTGCTGGCGGCGGGGTACGACCCCGAGGTGCCCACGGCGTGGGTCGACGAAGGCGCGATCCCGTACCTGGCGCACGAAGACGCGACCGAGGTGGCGGCCACGATCACGCGGCTCTCCGCACCGGGCAGCGAGTTCGGGACCGTGCACGTCGAAGTGGACGAGACCGAGCAGCGCTACCGCGACCTGACGCGGCTGGTGACCACCGAGGCCGAGCAGCGGCCGGTCGTGCGCGGCTTGGGGTCGCGTGCGCGGGACTGGTGGGACAACCACGGCTGGCGGACGGAGTTCCGCGGCTGGAATGAGATCACCGAGCCTTACGGGCGGCGCGCGGAGAGCACCGGGGACGGGGGCAACGGCGTCCTCCACGCGGTGCGGCACGGCTGACTCCGCTGGTCCGTCGACCGCCGCGTCGTCGAAGCAGCAGCACGACGACGCCGGCACCGCGGCACCTGGGGACGGCACGTCACCGACGAGGAGTACGGCGCCTCGGCGAACCCAGCCTGACCACGGCCTTCACGCACCCGTCACCGCCCGGGGCGCGTGGACCCCGGCCGGTGACGTACCGGCGTTCGGGGGAAATGCAAGTTTTCCGGCCCTTCCCGGCGAACCTGCCGCCGCGCCGCGCGTCTCTTCGAATGCGGGGGGTAACGGGGAACCCGCGAGCGACGGCGCTCGCGGGTTCCCCGCTCGGGTCTGAGGGGGCCGGTGATCGTGAACGTGCGCAGGGGCGTCTGGATCGCGCTGGGGTTGGTAGCGGTGCTGTGCGTGGTGGGAGGGGCCGTGGTCGTGGCGAACTCCGATCGGTGGAGGTCGTCGTGCGGCGGCTCCGCGTCGCGGGGATCCGCGCAGGAAGGGGTGGCCCGGTCGATCCGGGAGAAGCTGCCGTCGTTCGGCGAAGGCACCTCCGTGGCCATCGAGGTGGTCGACCTGGACTCGTGCGCGGAGGTCGTCGCGCTCGACGCCGACAGCGGGTTCCCGACCGCGTCCGTGGTGAAGCTGCTGATCGCGATCGACGCGGTCGAACGCTCCTCGGGCACGGCCGTCGGTGACCTCCAGCGGATGCTGTCGGCCAGCGACGACCAGGTGGCCAGCCGCTTGTGGACCGCGGGCGGAGGTCCGGACATCGTCCGCCGCACGGCGGCGAAGCTGGGGCTGGCGGACACCGCGCCGCCGGAATCGCCCGGTCAGTGGGGGAACACCCGGATGAGCGCGCGGGACATCGCGCGGGTCTACCAGTACTTGACGGCGGAAGCCGATGCGGACACGCGGAAGTTGCTGCTGGGCGCGATGGGTGACGCGCCCGACGCGGCGGTCGACGGATTCCCGCAGCACTTCGGCATTCCCGACGGTCTTCCCGACCACAACTGGGCGATCAAGCAGGGGTGGGGGTCGACCGACGCGAACACCGTGCTGCACACCACCGGACTGGTCAGCGGGGAACGCGACCTCGTCGTCGTGCTGCTGAGCACGTGGCCTCCGGACACCGACTGGACCGTGGCCAGGGCGTCCCTGACCGCGGCGGCCCACTCGCTCGACCGGATCGCCTGACCGGACCGCCGGTTCCCCCGCCGCGCGCGGCGGGGGAACCGGAATCGGGCCGGATGGTCAGCCGCGCACGAGCTTGTTCGGGCCGTCCGGGTCGTCGGAGTTCACCGACTCGCACATGAGGGGGCCCTGGTCACCCTCGGAAATGAGCTGGTCCAGCCTGTCCGAGCAGGCCTGGAAAGTGGGGAACTCGCCCACCACTTCCTCCGCGAACGCGGTGCCCGCGCCCACGGCGGACATACCGGCGGCGCACAGCGCCAGGGTCGTGACGATTTTGCGGATACGCATGAAAATTCCTCTCCAACTGGGATTGATGAGGACAGCGGCGAACGGCCGTCCCCGGGAACGGATTCCTCTTGCCGACAACTTCTGGTCGATCGACGCCGCCAGCGATCGCGCGGCCGAGGAGTTCCTCAGCTGCGCATCGCCGCGCCCACCTGGAACCTGCCGATGCCTCCGCAACGCCAGGACGGTCGCGTGGATCAGCCCCGTGAGCGTCACCGCTGGCCTGGGGCCTGCCTTCAGGCAGGACCGTCGATGGTCAGCGCGCAGGTGACCGGCTGACCGGGCTTCCCGGCCTCGGTCACCCGCTCCTCGCCTTCGACCAGCACCTTGCAGGTGAGCGCCGAACCTGGGGAGCCCGGCGTGACGACGAACTTCGCCGCACCGCCCATCGGAGCCCACTTGTCGTGGTGCGGAACGCTGATCGGTTCCGGATCCTGGTTCTGCGAGTCCGAAGTGGACTTCCGCACGGTGCCGGTCTCCCCGGCAGGACCCGAGACCTCCAGCGTCACCTCGTAGGCGGTCTCCTCCGGCGGGTGGCTGCACGCGGTGAGGCCGATGAGGGTGAGTGCCGGCACGGCCAACACGAGTGCGCGCTTCATGGGGTTGAGCTCCTTCGGGGCACGGCGTTCGATCTTCCGGGACAGACCGTATTGACCGCCTGCCGGGCCGCGGATCTGCCGGACGGCCAGTTCACGCCCGAATTCCTACGACTATCGGCCGATCCCTTTCGACTGCCACACCCAGGCGGCGATCTCCACGCGGTTCCGGACGTCCAACTTGGACTGGATGCTCGACAGGTGGGTCTTGACCGTGCCGACGGAGAGGAACAACTGCTCGGCGATCTCGGCGTTGGTGGCCCCGGTGGCGACGAGCCGGGCGACCTCCCCCTCCCGCGCGGACAGCGGGTCGGGCCGGTTCGCGCGCGGTGCAGCGGGGGTGGAGCGGTCGCGCAGCAGCTTCACCGTGATCGCCGGGCTGACCAGCGCTTCCCCGGAGGCCGCGGCGCGCACGCCTTCGAGCAGCAGCGCGGCGCTCGCGGTCTTGAGCACGAAACCGCTGGCGCCGCCGCCCAGCGCGCGGTGCACGTACTCGTCGTCCTCGAAGGTGGTCACGACCACGACCTTCGGCGGGTCGACCGCGCCCGGGGCGTTGATCCGCTGCAACGCGTCCAGGCCGTCCAGGCGTGGCATCCGGATGTCCATCAGCACCACGTCCGGCTTCTGCAGCGCGATCATCTCCAGCGCTTCGACGCCGTCGGCGGCCTTGCCGACCACCTCCATGTCGTCCTCGGCCGACAAGATCATCTCGAAGCCGGTGCGGACCATCGCCTGGTCATCGGCGATGAGCACTCGGATGCTCACGTGCTACCTCCGTTCGACGGCAGCGGCATGCGGGCTTCGAGGCCCCAGCCACCCGTCGGCAGGGGCCCGTCCTCGAACTCGCCGCCGACCTCGGCGACGCGGTCGCGCAGGCCTCGCAGGCCGAAACCGCTGCCGGAGATCTTGCCAACCGCGCCGTCATCGCCGACGCGCACCACCAGCTCGGAATCCGCGCGCTCCACGTCGATCCGCACCGCCGTCACGTTCCGGCCGTGCTTGCGGACGTTCGTGAGCCCCTCCAGGACGACCCGGTGCGCGGTGGTGCCGATGTCGGCGGGGATCCCGTCGGTCGACTCGGGCAGCCGCAGCCGCGCGTCCGGGCCCGGTCCGCGGTCGAAGCGCTCGACCATGGTGGAGATCTCGTCGATGGTGGCCAGCGGCGCGGTGGTCCCGCCGTCCTCGGCGCGCAGCAGGCCGACCATGCGGTGCAGCGACTCCATCGCCTCGGTACCGGCTTCGGCGATGCCGTCCAGCGTGTCCAGCGCCTGCTGGGGTGAGCGCTTCGCGATCGCCTGCGCGCCGCGCGCCTGCACCACCATGCCCGTGACGTGGTGGCCGACGAAGTCGTGCAGGTCGCGGGCGAAATCGGTGCGCTGGAGCAGCCGTTCGTGCTCGATCTGGCGCAGCCGCGCCCGGCGGGCCAGCCGGGAGGCCAGGCCGATCGTGCAGGACAGCGCCACGCAGCACAGCAGCAGGAACGCGAGCACCAACTCGGTCAACCGGCCGCGCCCGATCGCGGGTTGCGCCACGACCGAGGCGGCCACGATCACCGCGGCCGGAACGATCCACCGCTTCCGCGCCCGCCACACCACGAGCCCGAGCAGGATCAGCAGCGCCAAGGTCGGTGTGAGCAGCAGGCACGCCAGGTCGGGGCGTTCCTTCCAGCCCTCGGCGTCGTAAGCGGGGTAGTACACGGCCGACGCGACCACGGCGGCGCCGACGGTGGCCGCGGGCAGCGCGCGCGGGCCGAGGCGGGGCGCGATCAGCAGCACCAGCGCGGCGATCGCCCCGCCGGTGTACATCACCGCCAGGGGCCACCGGATGCCGTCGAAGCCCTCGAAGATCACGTACTCCAGCAGCATCGTCACGGGCGTCGCGAGCACGATGCCGGACGACCAGAGCAGCGACTGCCACGGGGGCTTGCCGGGGAAGACCATGCGACGACCCTAGACAACCGGGATCCGCCGCCGGGATCAGCCGAAAGTCAGATCGGAACCGGTCGGCGGACGGAGGTGGGCGACCCCTGCCGCTCGACAGGGTTCGGGGCATGACTCAGCACAGCCGGCCTCGGCCCGGTCCGTCCTACGCCGTCGAAGCGGTCGACCTCGTCAAGACCTACGGCAGCGGCCCGGCGGAGGTGCGCGCGCTCGACGGGCTGTCCGTGCGCTTCCCCACCGGGAGCTTCACCGCGGTGATGGGGCCGTCGGGCTCCGGCAAGTCGACGTTGCTGCAGTGCTCGGCGGGCCTGGACACCCCGACCGCCGGACGTGCGCTGATCGGCGGCGTCGACCTCGCCGCGCTGCGCGACGACGAGCTCACCCGGATCCGACGGGAGCGGATCGGCTTCGTCTTCCAGCAGTACAACCTGCTCCCCGAGCTCACCGCGGAGGAGAACATCGTGCTGCCGGTGCAGCTCGCCGGACGTCGGCCGCGGCGCGGCGCGGTCGGTGAACTCGCCGAGCGGCTGGGCTTGTCGGGGCGGCTGGGGCACCGGCCCGCGCAGCTGTCCGGCGGGCAGCAGCAGCGGGTGGCGTTGGGCCGCGCGCTGCTCACCGAACCGGAGGTGATCTTCGCCGACGAACCCACCGGCAACCTGGACACGCGGGCCAGCGGGGAGATCCTGGAGCTGCTGCGGGCGTCGGTGCGCGAACTGGGGCGGACCGTCGTGATGGTGACCCACGACCCGGTGGCGGCCTCGTACGCCGACGGCGTGGTGCTGGTCGCGGACGGGCGGCTCGTCGACGCGCTCGCCAAGCCCGACGCCGTGACCGTCGCGGAATCCCTGCGGCTGCTGGGACAGCGCCGATGAGCGCCGTCGTCCCGCACCTGCGCGCCGTGCGGCGGGCTCCGGTGCGGCTGCTGCTGTGCGGCGTGACGATCGCCGTGGCCGCCTTCTTCAGCACCGGCACGCTGCTCGGCAGGGACATGGCGCTGCGCACGATCACCGGTGAACTGACCTCGATCCCGCAGGCGGCGTCCGCGGTCGTGCGATCCCCGTCGGGGTTCGGGCCCGCCGAGCTGGACCGGGCGGCGAGCCTCGCGGGCGTGACCGCGGCGACCGGGCGGGTGAGCGGCTCGGGCCTGGTCGGGGCGGTGGAGGTCGATCTCACCGCAGACCCCGGGGCGGGACCGCTGAGCCGGGTCCGGGTGGACGCGGGCACCTATCCGCGGTCGCCCGGGGAGGTGGCGGCGTCCGCCCGCGCCGCCGAGCGGCTGGACCTGCGGGTCGGCGACGAGGTCGAGTTCGCCGACCCGAACGGCGGCGCGCCGCACCCGTTGACCGTGACCGCGCTGGTGGACTCCCCGTCCGCCGACGGGCTCGCGCTCTACGCCCCGGATCGGGACGTGCTCGCCCGCACCGGCGCGGAACTGGCGCGCGTGGACCTCACCGGGGACCTGCCCGAGATCCAGCGCAGCGCCCGGCCGACGGCGATGACCGTGCAGTCCGCCGCGGACGCGCGGCGAGCCGAACTGCGCGAGGGGAGGGACGTGGTGGACCAGGTCTCGGCGGTGCTCGGCGCGTTCGTGGTGTTCGCCTCGCTCGCCTCGATCATGGTCGCGGTCTCGGCGTTCCGGATCGTGTTCGCGCAGCGCGTCCGGCACCTCGCGATGCTGCGGGCGGTGGGCGCCACGAGCGGCGGGCTGCGCCGGGCCCTGGTCGCCGAGGGTGCGCTGACCGGCTTGATCGCGGGCGGCGCCGGGACGTTGTCGGCCGTCGGGGTGAGCGGGATCGTGCCGCTGGTCGCGCCGGTCGCGGCGGTGGCGCCGTCACCGCTGGTGCCGGGTTCGGTGCTGGCGGGGACCGTGCTGGCGGTGGTGCTCGCCGTGCTGGCCCCGGCGTGGGACGCGGCGCGGGTGTCCCCGCTGGAGGCGCTGCGGTCGACGACGCGGCCGGGTGAGCGCGCGGCCACGACCGCGCTCCGGACCGCGCTCGGCGTCGCGCTGCTGGTGGTGGCGGTGCTGCTGGTGTTGTGGACCGCGTCCAGCGGGCTGCTCTCGCGCTACCGCCCGGCCGGGAGCACCGAGGCTCTGATGCTGGGCGGCGTGCTGGCCGTGGCCGCCTGCTTCGGCGGGTACCTGGCGTTCGCACCGGCGTTGGTGCGCCCGGTGCTCTCCGGCGCGCACCGGTTGCTGCGCCGGTTCGGCCCGGTGGCGGCGTTGGCGGTGCGCAGCGCCGGCGGGATGCCACGCCGTGCGGCGTCGGTGTCGTCGGTGGTGGCGCTGGCCGCGACGTTGCTGCTCGCGGCCCTCACCGCCGGTGGCACGTTGCGCGACTACGGCGAGGCGAGCGCGGCGGCGCAGTACCCCGCCGACCTCGAAGTGCGCGCACCGGAAGGCGCAGTGCTGCCCGCTGACCTGCCCGCGGCGCTGGCGGCCGATCCGGCGCTGCGCACGGTCGTCCCGTTCCGCGCGCCCCGGTTGCGGATGGAGCTGCCGAGCGGGCCGATGACCTTGGAGGTGTCGGACCTGCCGATCACCCGGCTGCCCGGCGCGGCCGGGACGGCGGACAGCGACGGTTCGCTGCGCGACTCGGGTCCCGGCGCGATCGCCGTGTCCGACGCCTTCGCGAGCAAGGAGCGGCTCGCCGCGGGCGATGTCGTGCGGCTCGGTGACCGCGAGGTGCGGGTCGCGGCGGTGGTCGTCGGGGAGGGCCTCGGCGGCTCGCAGGTGCTCGTGCACCCGTCCGACCTGGATGCCCTCGGGGTCAGCCCGGCTCCGACGGCGATCGTGGCCGACGCCGTCGGCGGGGATCTGGCGGCGGCGCAGTCCGCGGTCGGCGCGCACGTCGGCACCGTCGGCGAGTGGGAGATCAGCGTGCTCGACGACCTCCGCGCGGAGCGGTCCGACCTGGTCGGGCGGCTCACCGGCAGCGCGTTGGCGCTGATCGCGGTGACGGTGTTCGTCGCCCTGGTCGGCATCGGGACGACGGCGAGCCTGTCGGCCCTCGAACGCGGCAGGGAGAGCGGTGTGCTGCGCGCGGTGGGCCTGTCCCGCGGCGGACTACTGCGGGTCCGGGTCGGTGAGTCCGCGCTGTACGGGTTGCTCGGCGTCGTCTTCGGGGCGCCGCACGGGCTCGCGCTGGGCGCGCTGCTGATCACGGCGCTGGTTCCGGAGGCGCCCCTCGCGCCACCGGTCCTGGTGCTGCCTGCGGCCTGCGCCGGACTCGTCGCCGCCGCCGCGGCGGCGGGCTTCCCGCCGGCCTGGCGGGCGGGCGGCACACCTCCGGCCGCGGCGGCACGCCAGGATTGACGGCGACCGCGGACACCATTTCAACATTTGAAGTAGTGGGTATGCTCGGTGCCATGGTGTCCTGGCGGAGTTCGTTGCAGCGGAAGGCGTGGCGGCCCTACATCGAGGCGAGCCTGCTGCTGGAGACGCGGCTCGACGAGGACCTGCAGGCGGTCTCCGGGATGACCCTGAAGGACTACAACGTGCTGCTGGTGCTCTCGGAAAGCCCGGCGCACCGCCTGCGGATGGGGGAGCTGGCCGCGCGCATGGTGTTCTCGCCGAGCCGGCTGACCTACCAGATCAAGGTGATGGAGCGGCGCGGCTGGGTGCTGAGGCAGGTCCTGCCCGACGACAAGCGGGTGCACCACGCGGTGCTGACCGCGACCGGGCTCGAAGCGCTGCACGAGGCCGATCGCCACCACATCGCGACGGTGCGGCGGTTGTTCACCGACGGCCTCGACGAGGACGAGCTGCGGGTGCTCGCCCGCGTGTTCACCCGGCTGCAGGACCAGCTGCAGGACCGGCCCGAGCAGGACTCCGCGCCGGGCGGCGACGCGGAACCGGACAGGAGCGACCGATGAGCAACGTCGAGCACGATCCCGCCGAGCGGACCGTGTGCTCGGTCGACGCGGCAGTCGCCGCCGAACCCGAGGTCGAGCTGCTGCACCCGCGGGACGTCCCGCTCGGCGGGCCGCGGGCGATGCGGGTGCGTCGCGCGCTGCCGAACCGGGGCAGGCGGATGGTGGGGGCGTGGTGCTTCGCCGACTCGTACGGCCCGAGCGACATCACCGGGCAGGCGGGCATGCGGGTCCCGCCGCATCCGCACATCGGGTTGCAGACGGTGTCGTGGCTGGTCGAAGGCGAGATCTGGCACCAGGACAGCGTGGGCAGCCGTCGGCTCGTGCCCCGGGCAGCTCCCGCTGATGACCGCCGGGCACGGCATCGCGCACTCCGAGCAGTCCCCGTCGGAGCACTCGTCGAACCTGTACGGGGCGCAGCTGTGGGTGGCCCTGCCCGAGCGGTCCCGGCGGATCGCGCCCGCGTTCGAGTTCCACTCGTCGCTGCCAAGCCACGAACTCCGGCAAGGCCGCGTCACCGTCCTGGCCGGGGACGTCGACGGCGCGGTCTCACCGGCCACGACGTACACGCCGCTGGTCGGCGCGAACGTGGCCGTCGACGCGGGCGGGCGGGTGACGGTGCCGCTGGAACCGGACTTCGAGCACGCGATCCTGGCCCTGTCGCCCGGGTTGACCGTCGCGGACGTCGCCGTCCCGGCGGGGGCGATGCTCTACCTCGGCCGCGGGCGCGACGCGGTCGGGTTGAGCGCGGAGGTCGCGGGGCAGGCCATGCTGCTCGGCGGCGAGCCGTTCGCCGAGGACCTGGTGATGTGGTGGAACTTCGTGGGCCGCAGCCACGAGGACATCGCCGAGGCCCGCGCGACCTGGGAACGCGAGCACGACAGCGACCTCGCCGACCGCCGGTTCGGTCCGGTGCACGGTTACGAAGGGCCCGCGCTGCCCGCGCCGGAGCTGCCCAACGCGCGGCTGAAGGCCAAGGGCCGCTACCACCGCTGACCCCGCCACCGTGGTGTGCCTCACCGTGGCGCGCCGCGCGGAATAGGTCTCGAGGGAGCGTTGTTGGCAGGGTTAGTTCAAATCTGAAGCAACAAGGGGTGGTCAGGATGCAGTTCGGGGTCTTCACCGTCGGCGACGTCACGCCCGACCCGACGACCGGTCGCACGCCCACCGAGGCCGAGCGGATCAAGGCGACGGTCGCCATCGCGCGCAAGGCCGAGGAAGTCGGCATGGACGTGTTCGCGACCGGCGAGCACCACAACCCGCCGTTCATCCCGTCCTCGCCGACGACGATGCTCGGCTACATCGCGGCGCAGACCGAGCGGCTGATCCTGTCCACGTCGACGACGCTGATCACGACCAACGACCCGGTCAAGATCGCCGAGGACTACGCGATGCTGCAACACCTGGCCGACGGCCGGGTGGACCTGGTGCTGGGGCGCGGCAACCAGGGACCGGTGTACCCGTGGTTCGGCCAGGACATCCGCCAGGGCATCCCGCTGGCGATCGAGAACTACGCGCTGCTGCACCGCTTGTGGCGCGAGGACGTCGTGGACTGGCAGGGCCGGTTCCGCACGCCGCTGCAGGGCTTCACCTCCACACCGCGACCGCTGGACGGGGTGCCGCCGTTCGTGTGGCACGGCTCGATCCGCAGCCCGGAGATCGCCGAGCAGGCCGCCTACTACGGTGACGGCTTCTTCCACAACCACATCTTCTGGCCCGCCGAGCACACCCGCCGCATGGTCGAGCTGTACCGGAACCGGTTCGAGCACTACGGCCACGGCAAGGCCGACCGGGCGATCGTCGGGCTGGGCGGGCAGACGTTCATCCGGCACAACTCCCAGGACGCGATCAAGGAGTTCCGGCCCTACTTCGACAACGCGCCGGTCTACGGCGGCGGTCCGTCGCTGGAGGACTTCGCGGCCCAGACGCCGCTGACGGTCGGCAGCCCGCAGCAGGTCATCGACCGGACGCTGGGCTTCCGCGAGTACGTCGGCGACTACCAGCGCCAGCTGTTCCTGCTCGACCACGCGGGCCTGCCGCTCAAGACCGTGCTCGAACAGCTCGACCTGCTCGGCGAAGAGGTCATCCCGGTGCTGCGCGAGGAACTCGACGCCCGCAAGCCGGAGCACGTGCCCGACGCGCCCACCCACGACTCCCTCCGGGCGCAGCAGGACGAGGAGGAGAAGTCGGCATGACCCGCATCCTCGCGATCTCCGCAGGGCTGTCGCAGCCGTCGAGCACCCGGATGCTCGCCGACCGGCTGGTCACGGCCACCGGTGCCGAGCTGGGCGACGACGCCACGATCGACGTGGTCGAGCTCCGCGACCTAGCCCACGACGTCACCGACAACCTGCTGACCGGCTTCGCCAACCCGCGCCTGCGGGAAGTGCTCGACCGGCTCGACGCCGCCGACGGGCTCATCCTGGTGAGCCCGACGTTCACCGCCTCCTACAGCGGGCTGTTCAAGTCCTTCATGGACGTCGTCGACCCCGCGTCGATGGCCGACAAGCCGGTGCTGGTCGCCGCGACCGGCGGCACCGAGCGGCATTCGCTGGTGCTCGACCACGCGCTGCGCCCGCTGCTGGCGTACCTGCGGGCGCGGGTCGTGCCCACCGCGGTGTACGCCGCCAGCGGTGATTGGGGCGGCGACGCCGACCTCAACCGGCGCATCGCCCGCGCCGCCGGTGAGCTCGCCGACGTCGTGCGGGGCCGACCGGCCGAGCCGAAGGCCGACCCGTTCACCGATCCGACGCCGTTCGCCGAACTACTCCGAGAAACCGCGACGCAGCGAGGGATGCCATGACCGACGAGAACACCGAAGTGGCGGTCGCCCGGTCGACCGACCGGGACCGCTACGACGTCACCGCCGCCGGATCGCTGGCGGGGTTCACCGAGTTCGTCGACCAGGGCGAGCAGCGGATCTTCTTCCACACCGAGATCGGCGAGGAGTTCGGCGGACGCGGGCTGGGCGGCACGCTCGTCGGCCGCGCGCTGGCCGACACCCGCGAGGCGGGCCTGCGCGTCGTGCCGGTGTGCCCGTTCGTCGCGAAGTACCTCAAGAACCACCACGAGTTCGACGACCTCGTCGACGCGGTCACGCCGAACGCGCTGGCCGCGGTGCGCGAACGGACGAGGTGATCTCGTCGTGCCGGAGCAGGTCTTCATCGACAAGCGGACCCCGACGGTGTTCAAGGCGATGAACGCGACCGCGGCCGAGGTGACCGCCCAAGCGCGGGACCTCGGCTTGGAGCGGGTGTTGCTGGAACTGGTCAACATTCGCGCCTCGCAGCTCAACGGGTGCGCGTTCTGCCTGGACCTGCACACCCGCCGCGCGCTCGAAGCGGGCGAGACGACCCAGCGGCTGGCCGTGCTGCCGGGCTGGCGCGACACCGACCTGTTCACCGCGCGCGAGCGGGCGGCGCTGGAGCTGGCCGAGGCGGTGACGCTGGTCGCCGACCGGCATCCCGGCGAGGCCGGCCGGGCGCGGGCGCGCGAGGCCCTCAGCGACGACGAGATCTCGCTGGTGATCTGGGCTGCCATCGCCATCAACGCCTTCAACCGGGTGTCCATCCTGTCAGGCCACCCGGTCCGGCGGCGCAACGACACCCGCGCCGAGTAGACGCCGCGTGACGAGGCCGAGGTTCGCCTCGGCCTCGTCGGCTACGTCCCGGTCCGGTCGCCGCGCAGCTTCGCCCGGACGGCCGTGACCAGCGCCGAGCTGGCTGTCAGGTCGGCTGCGCGGGGCCGGTGATGTCAGATTCGATCTGGGGCACGAGATCGCCGAAAACCCGTTGCAGTCGTTCCTTGGTCTGTTGAACAAACCAGGACTTCAAGGGATCCACGCAGTGCTCGACCACTGCCGGGTGCCGAGGCGGAGATTTGCACATCAGCACCGCCAGCGTGCGCAATGCCGGTAGTAGCGCCTTGGCGTCGCTGAGCAGCGTC
Source organism: Saccharopolyspora sp. NFXS83 (assembly GCF_026241095.1). GTDB lineage: Bacteria > Actinomycetota > Actinomycetes > Mycobacteriales > Pseudonocardiaceae > Saccharopolyspora_C. The sequence continues at coordinate 135,637 of NZ_JAPFGB010000009.1, forward strand.
AACCCGAGCGCGCCGGTAAGCCGCTTCCACACCTGCCGCACGCAGGCTGCCACGACCTTTCCCTGGATCTTGGTGAGCCCGTTCGCGCTGCGCGATTCGGTGATCTTCTTCGCCACTTGGTCCGGCACCGAGTCGAGTACGCGGTTCGACTCCGCGATCACCACGACCAGCGCCACGAGCAGTTCGCACCAGAAGTGGTCCGCCATGGCCCGACGAGTCGCGGGCAGCAGCGGTCCCAGGTCCTTCTCGACGGCGTTGAGGACCTCCCCGAGCATGTTTCCGAGCGCCTCGACCTGCTGGGCCTCCGTGGTGGCGCTGGCCAGAGCGCGGTCCGTGACCGCCGGATCGAGCTCGGGATCGGAGCGGTCGGAAGGGGCGTTTCGCACTTCGTCCGGCCGCTGCGGACTCGTTTCGCCGGGGTCGTCAGGCTTGCGGGACGTCCTGGGCGGGGAGCCGAACTGCGCGCTCGATTCCGAGATGTTCCCTCGGCCGCGGGGGCGCAGCTGCTTCCGGAACCAGGTGATCAGGTCGAACCGGGCTGAATCAACGGCTGCTTTCTTGTGCGGGAGAGTGGCTTTCGGCCGCTTCTGCTTCTTCGAGTCCTGGTTGTCGCACTGCTCCTTCCATCTGCGGTCGACGTCTCGCTCGAAGTCGCGCAGCTCCCGTGGTGTTCCGTCCCTGATCAGTCGGAAATCTCCCACCCAGCCGTGCTTCGTTCCGGTGCAGTGGCCGCACTCGCACCTATCTCTAGTGGCTGTTTCGCAGTTCTCAGGATGCTTGCGATCCGGTGCCAACTTCTCCCCCGAACGAACTCGACGGTAGCTCGTCGAATGGTTCAGGTCGCGGGTGGTCGGCTCGTACCGCTGCTCCAGCGAAACTCGTTGTGTGATCGATTTCGAGAAGTGCGGGATTCGTCCAAGGCCGTTCGAGTTGTTCTCCGGCAGTGGTGGATCTCGCCGGATGCGGGAAGTGCGTCCGGCTGCTCCGATTGAGGGACGTCGAGCTCAACTTGATCCACCAGCGGATTGAGGATCAGTCGCGGCCTGGCGCGTTCTTCGCGTGTTGATGTCCGACCTGCTGGCCCCTCACGTCTACTCCGCTGATCGGCTGCCCAGCGAGAAGGTGGCGGAGAGAGCGGCCTCCACCGTGGTTCGGCCGCCGCTTCTGCTCAACCCGCCAGGGGGTGCTCCCGGCCGAGCATCTTCGCGGCGTCGCGGGCCGTCCGGCCCCCGCGTCGAGGTCGGCACCCGCTTCGCGCAGCAACGCGACCGACCTGCTCGGGTGTAAGTCCGCCATCGCTCACGAGTTCTCCCGGTCTGCAAAGGGAAAACCCCATCCCGGCGAGGCCGGCCGGGCGCGGGCGCGCGAGGCCCTCAGCGACGACGAGATCTCGCTGGTGATCTGGGCTGCCATCGCCATCAACGCCTTCAACCGGGTGTCCATCCTGTCGGGCCACCCGGTCCGGCGGCGCAACGACACCCGCGCCGAGTAGGGCGCCGCCTACGGCGAGGCCGCGGTCCGCCTCCGCCTCGCAGGCTACGTTCCGGACCGGTCGCTGCCGAGCTTCGACCGGATGGCCGTGACCAGCGCCGAACTCGTCGCCGCGTCGACCCGGCCGCTGGTCGTGGCGTGGAGGGTGACGTCGGGGATCGCGGGCAGGCACAGGGTGGGCCGCAGGCCGTCCGGTGGTGGCCCCATCAGCGGCAGCGGGGTGATCCCGACGCCGTTGCGCGCGGTGGTCAGGACAGTGGTGAGGTCGGAGCACTCCTTGACGATCCGGTGTTCGCGGTCCCGCAGCGACGCCAGCGCTTGGTGCCGCAGCGCGCACGGCGGGTCGAACAGCACGATCCGGTCGGTGGGAGCGTCGTCGGTGCCGAACCACCGCAGCGGCAGCGTAGCGACCTCCACGCTCTTGCGGGCTGGGCGGGTCAGCATGAGCGCGATGTCGGCCCGCTCGTCGTGGACGAGCTCCCGGACGTGCTCGCTGCGGGTCAGCCGCAGCCGGATCCGGCGGCCCGGGAAGTGGGAGTCGAGCAGCGAGACGACGGCGGGCATCAAGAACTCCGCGGCGTGCTCGGTGGCAGCGACCAGCAGCTCGTCGGAGTCGTTCGGCGCCAGCGCGCGGACGGCGTCGTCGTGCTGCTGCAGGATCTCCCGCGCCCGCACCACGAGTTCCTCGCCGTCGCTGGTCAAGCCGATGCCCCGGCCGTGCGGGGCGACGAGGCGGCGGCCGAGCTCCCGCTCCAGCTTGCGGATGTGCCCGGACACCGCCGACCGCGACAGGTGCAGCGCTTCGCCGGCTTGGCGGACGCCGGAGAACGCGGCGACGGCCACGAAGCTCCGCAGCGCGACGATGTCGAGGGTGGCCACCACCGCAGTGTCCCAGAGACCGTTCACGAATCATGAACGGTCTTGGTGTTCCGGTGGTGCGTCGGTGAGCGTGGGGCCATGTCCGAACGAGCCCTCCCGCCCCGGCTGGCCATCCCCACCGTCGTCCTCTACGCCGCCGGGTACCCGATCGGGGCAGCCTCGGTCGCGGTGATGTCGCCGTTCCTCATCATCCTGCTGAGGTTCGCCGCTTCGGCGCTGCTGCTGTGGGGCGTCGTCGCGGTCCGGCGCACGCCGCTGCCCGACCGGCGCTCGATGGGGCACGCGATGGTCGCCGGGCTCATGACGCAGGGCGTCCAGTTCCTGGGGTTGTACTGGGCGTTGGACCACGGGGTGCCGTCCGGGCTCGGGTCCTTGCTGATCGCGCTCAACCCGGTCGTGACCGCCGGGTTGATGGCGCTCGTGCTGAGCCATCGCGAGTCGCGGCGAGGTGTTCTCGCCCTGGTCCTCGCCACCGCCGCGGTCGCGCTCGCCTGCGCGCCGAAGATCGTGCAGGACCACGGCGTCGGCCCGGCGATCGGCGTCGGCGTCCTGGCCATGCTCGGGTTGTCGGCCGGGGGCGTCTACCAAGGCCGGTACTGCGCGAACATGGATCCGTGGCTGGTCACGGCCCTGGGCCTCACGGCTTCAACGCCGGTGGCGGGCGTGCTGGCGGTGACCTCGCCGATGACCACCTCGGACCTGCCCCGCGCGCTCGCCCTGGTCTCCGTGATGGTCGTGTTCAGCTCGATCGGCGCGATGACGCTGTACTCGGCGTGCATCCGGCAGGCGGGCGCGCGGGCGGCGTCGATCCTGTTCGCGGTCATCCCCGCCGCCGCCAGCGTGATGGGGTGGGCGGTGCTCGGCGAGGAGCTCTCGGCGATGACGATCGGCGGCCTGGCCCTGGGAGCGGCGGCCTGCCTCTTGCAAGCACGTGCGAGCAGGTCCGCGGTGAGCGAGGAAGCGGCGGAGCCTTCGCCTTCCCGCTGAGGTCCAGCGGCGACGGGCCGAGCTCGCCTCAGTCGGCGAGCAGGTGCTGCCGTCCGAACATCGCCGCTGCGGCGCGGGCGGTGGGCGTGCCCGCGTCGAGGTCGGCGCCTGCTTCGCGCAGCACCGCGACCACGTCGTCGGCGCCCTTGAACAGCGCGCCCGCGATGGGGGACTGGTCGCGGGCGTTGCGCAGGTCGGGGTCGGCGCCCTGGTCGAGCAGCGCGCGGACCGTCGCCGCGTGACCGTGGTAGGCGGCGAGCATGAGCAGCGTGTTCGCGTCCGAGTCCGTCACGTCCACGGGCAGCCCGTGGCCGACGAACTCGATCAGCTGCTCGGTGTCGCCCTCCCTGGCCAGGTCCATGGCGATCGCCACGACGCGTTCGACCTGTTCGGGCGTGAGTCCGCCATCGCTCATGACTTCTCCTGGTCTGCGAAGGGAAATCCCCGGTGCGGCACGCGAAATCGCGCGCCGCACCGGGGAATCATCGAGGCTCCGCCGTCAGCGGATGCCTCAGAGCTCGCCGTCCGCCAGGGCCTTGATGGCCTTGCGGACGCCTTCGCCGTAGGCCGGGTCGGCCTGGGTGCAGTTGTGGATGTGGCGCTCGATGGTGGCCTGGGAGGCACCGTCGATGGCCCGCGCGGTGTTCGCGAAGAGCACCTGCTGCTGCTCGGGCGACATGTTCCGGAACAGGTTTCCGGGCTGCTCGAAGTAGTTGGCGTCGTCCTCGCGGTAGTTGAACCGGTCGGCGACACCGCCCACGGCCTGCTGCGGCTCGCGGTAGGCGGGCTGCTCCTGCCAGCGGCCGTAGGAGTTCGGCTCGATCGCCGGAGTGGCTCCCTGGTTGCCGTCGACGCGCATCGCGCCGTCGCGGTGGAAGGAGTTCACCGGGTTCTTCGGCGCGTTGACCGGGATCTGGTGGTGGTTCACGCCGAGGCGGTAGCGCTGCGCGTCACCGTAGGAGAACAGCCGGCCCTGCAGCATCTTGTCCGGCGAGTAGCTGATGCCGGGCACCAGGTTGCTCGGCGCGAACGCGGCCTGCTCCACGTCGGCGTGGTAGTTCTCGGGGTTGCGGTTGAGCTCCCACTCGCCGACCTCGATCAGCGGGTAGTCCTTCTTCGACCACACCTTGGTGAGGTCGAAGGGGTGGAAGCGGTAGTCCTCGGCGTCGGACTCCGGCATGACCTGCACGTACAGCTTCCACTTGGGGAAGTCGCCGTTCTCGATCGAGTCGAACAGGTCGCGCTGGTGCGACTCGCGGTCCTTGCCGACCAGGGCCTCGGCCTCGGCGTCGGTGAGGTTCTTGATGCCCTGCTGGGTGCGGTGGTGGAACTTCACCCAGAACCGCTCGCCCTCGGCGTTGATCAGGCTGTAGGTGTGCGAGCCGAAACCGTGCATGTGGCGGTACGACGCGGGGATGCCGCGGTCCGACATGACGATCGTGACCTGGTGCAGCGCCTCGGGGAGGTTCGTCCAGAAGTCCCAGTTGTTCTCCGCGTCGCGCATGTTGGTGCGCGGGTCGCGCTTGACCGCGTGGTTGAGGTCGGGGAACTTCAGCGGGTCGCGGAAGAAGAACACCGGGGTGTTGTTGCCGACGAGGTCCCAGTTGCCTTCGTCGGTGTAGAACTTCAGCGCGAAGCCGCGGATGTCGCGCTCGGCGTCGGCCGCGCCGCGCTCACCGGCGACGGTCGAGAAGCGGGCGAACATCTCGGTCTTCTTGCCGACCTCGGAGAAGATGCTGGCCGCGGTGTAGCGGGTGATGTCGTTGGTCACCGTGAAGGTGCCGAACGCGCCCGATCCCTTGGCGTGCATCCGGCGCTCGGGGATGACCTCGCGGTCGAAGTGGGCCAGCTTCTCCAGGAACCACAGGTCCTGCAGCAGCATCGGGCCGCGAGCGCCCGCGGTCATCGAGTTCTGGTTGTCCGTGACCGGTGCGCCGGCCGCGGTCGTCAACGGCTTCTGGTTGTTCTCGGGCAAAATTCGCTCCTGTTCGGGATCATTCGTCGCGTGCGAGGCAGGCCGGGCACCTTCCCCAGAAGGTCACCTCGGCCTCGTCGAGGTCGAAACCCCACGAGTCCTGGACGTCGAGGCACGGGGCCTCGCCGACCGCACTGCTGACGTCGGTGATGGCGCCACAGGCGCGGCACACCAAGTGGTGGTGGTGATCGCCCACGCGGGTCTCGAACCGGGCGGGCGAGCCCGCCGGTTCGATGCGACGGACCAAGCCCGCTTCGGTGAGCGCGCGCAGCACGTCGTACACCGCCTGGGTCGACACCGAACCCAGGTTGCGGCGAACGGCCGTCGCGATGGTGTCGGTGTCCGAGTGGGGGTTGTCCGCGACCATCGCCAACACCGCGACCCGCGGGCGCGTCACCCGCAGCTCGGCTCCCCGCAGGAGGGAGGTGGCGTCGATGGCCGGCATGGCACGAGCCAAGCAGCTTTTCTGGAATTAGTCAAATTTAGGCGGGGTGTGGCGTGGCGCGCCGGACCCCTCGCGGCGAGAGGTCGCAGCCGCGGCCGAGGGGCCTCGTTTTCGCAGATCATAGCGACAGGGGAAGGTCGTCTCGGTGTCGTCTCCGGGCGGCGACCGGTGTCACCGATCGTTCGCCGCGCGTCCACCGAACGGGGGCTCGACCTCCGGCTCAGCGGTTCAGGTAGGCGGTGCGGGTCCACAGGTGGAACACCCCGTAAGCCCGGTACGGCGACCACCCGTGCGCGCGGTCGCGGGCCTCGGTCGCGGTGGCCGCTCCGAGAGCGCGCCGCAGGACCAGATCACCGGCCGGGCACGCGTCCCGATCGCCGAAGGCGCGCAACGCCAGGTAGTCCACCGTCCACGGCCCGACACCGGGCAGTGCCAGCAGCGCGCGCCGCTGCCGCTCGACGTCGCCGTCCGGGCGCAGCGCCAAGCCGTCGGCGAACGCCTCCGCGAGCGCGTGCAGCGTTCGCGCCCGAGCCCCCGTGATGCCGACGGCGGCGCGGAGCTCGTCGACCGCGACCCCCGCCAGCGCGTCCGGCGCGGGGAACTCGACCAGCCCGCACTGCCGCGGCGTGCCGTAGGCGGTGAGCAGCCTGGACGTGAAGGTGCGGGCGGCGGCGAGGCTGACCTGCTGGCCGAGCACCGTGCTCAGGGCCGCCTCGAACCCGTCCGCGTAGCCGACGATCAGCAGTCCCGGCCGGGCTCGGACCAGCGGGCGCAGCACCGGGTCGGCGGCGAGGACGGCGTCGATCCGCTCCACGTCGGCGTCCAGGTCCAGCCACCGCCGCGTGATCGCCATCGCCGCCGCCTCGTCCTCGGCGCCCGCGAAGTCGGCGGTGAGCTCCACGTGGTCACCGGTGAGCTGCGCGGTGACCCTGGTGGAGCCGCCGGGCAGCCGCAGCAGCCGGGTGACGGTCCGGGCGTCCCGGTCGACCTGCTCGACGTCGCGCACGGCGTGCGCCGCGAGCGCGGCCATCGCGGGCTCCACCGCGAACGGGCCGCCCGCGGCGAGCCGCAGCGCGGTCATGGCCGCTGCCAGATCCCGGAGCAACCGCGGCGGTGGCTGCCGACCAGGTGGGTGTCGACGACGCCGACGGCCTCCATCAGCGCGAACATCGTGGTCGGCCCGACGAACCGGAAACCCTTGCGGCGCAACGCCTTCGACAGCGCCACCGACTCCGGTGAGGTGGTCGGGACCTCGGCGGGGGTGCGCGGGTGCGGCGTCGTCTCCGGCTGGAACGACCACACGAACGCGTCCAGGCCGCCCTCCTCGCGCAGGTCCACGGTGGCGCGGGCGTTGGTGATCGCGGCGCGGATCTTGGCCTGGTTGCGCACGATTCCCGCATTCGCGAGCAGCCGGGCCACGTCGTCCTCGGTGTAGGCGGCCACCGCGTCCGGGTCGAAGTGGTGGAACGCCTCCCGGAAAGCGGGGCGCTTGCGCAGGATCGTCGCCCACGACAACCCCGCCTGGAACCCTTCCAGCGAAACCCGCTCGAACATCGGCTGCTCGCCGCGCACCGGCATGCCCCACTCGGTGTCGTAGTACTCCCGCAGCAGCGGATCGCGCGCCGCCCACGGCGGGCGGGCCAAGCCGTCCGCGCCGATGATCACACCGTTGTCCGTGGGCTCGTCGATGGGACTCACGTCCTCCATGATCCGGGGTCAGCCCAAGCCGGTGACCCGCAGGGTGATGTTGATGCGCCCGCCGCTCAAGCCGGTGTCCGGGTTCGCGGTGCCGGGGCGGACGGCGGGCACGCCGTGGAACGCCAACCGCGACGGGCCGCCGAAGACGAACAGGTCACCGGAGCCCAGTTCCACATCGGTGTAGGGCTGCCCGCGCGATTCCGGATTGCCGAAGCGGAACACGCAGGTGTCGCCGATGCTCAACGACACCACCGGTTCCCGAGACCGCTCGTCCTTGTCCTGGTGCATGCCCATCTTCGCGCGCTCGTCGTAGAAGTTGATCAGTGCGGTGTCGGGGCGGTAGCCGGTCGCGTCGTCCGGATCCCCGGCGGCGGCCAGCGCTTCGCGGCCGAGCTCGCCGAGCCACTCCGGGAACGGGGCCACCCGCGTCCCGTCCACGTCGTCGGCGGTGCGGCTGTAGGCGTACGGGTACCAGTGCCAGCCCAAGCACACCGTGCGCACCGACATCCGGTGCCCGCTGGGCAGCCGCGCCGCCCGCATCGGAACCGGACCGCGCGCCCAGCCCCGGCAGGCGTCCACCAACTCCCGCTGCCGCCCGACGTCCAGCCACCCCGGCACGTGGACCGCGCCCGGGGCGACGACCCGCGGCGGCAGGTGGAACAGCGGGGAACTCATCGGGCCTCCTCCTCCCCGGGCGGTTCACGGCGTTGCGCCGTCGACGGTACCCACCGCACCGGCCGCGACCGGTTCGTCCGCTCGGCGGCCTCCTTCCACTGCCGGAACCGCTCGGGCAGGCACACCGCGCACGGCCGATACCCCGCTGCGCGCGCGGTCGCCGCATCGGCGAAGAACACCCGGTGCCGCACGTAGCCACCGCGGGCGAGGGCGCGCAGCGCCGTCCGGCAATCCAGCCGCCCGTAGATCCGCCCCCGCCGATGCCCGCCCACCGCCCCCGCAACCGCGCTCCGGTACGGCACCCCGTCCGGCCCCAGCAGCACGTACACCCCGGCCACCACCCGCACTCCTCCCGCTGCGAGGACGGCATCGGAGTGAACGGACCGTTCGTCCCACAGGACTGGACGAACGGTCCGTTCACTCCGGTCTCAGCCGCCCGCCGACGATCGAGCGACGCTCTCGGGCCCGGCCCCGGCTTCCGAACGGGATCGGGTGAACGGACCGTTCGTCCGATCTCGTTGGGCGAACGGTCCGTTCACCCGCATCTCACCGCCCGGTCGCGCCGCCACGTGAGGTAGACGTCCGGGCGGAGTGGAACGTGAGGTGCGCGCGGACGGCTGGCGAACCAGCCCCTGCCGAGCGGAAACGTCCGATGCGGACCACGGCTGCCGGAGTCCCGGAGCGGTGGTGGTGCCCGGTCGGGCCGTCGAAGCCGCTCGGCCATGCCGAGGAACACGGTGCGTGTTCGCTCCAGTACCTTTCGTGCTGATCTCGGGTGCTCGCCGGTGTCGGGCGAGGTCCGGTGCAGTCGTCTTCTGGGGAGAGCGGTTTTGGGAACACTCGTCGCGCTGATGGGAATCACGGGGCTGGGCGTGATGATCTGGGCGATCGTGGTCGGGGTGCGCCGCCGTGGGCAATGGGACGGCGCGGTCCGGCGGGGCTTCTGGTGGCGATTCGGGAGCGGCTACGCGGCGATGTTCCTGGCGCTGCTCCTGGACCCGACGGAACAGAACGCCAGCACCGGTTTCCTGATGCTCACGGGCATCGGGCTGATCATCTGGGCGGGAGCCTTCGCGGTCCGGCACCCGCGCGGGTGGGACAGGGCGATCATGCGCGGGTTCGCGCTGCGGCTGGGGCCGGGGGTGGTCGTGTTCCTCGTGGCGGTCGCGCTGACGTCGCCGTCCGGCTCGACGACCCAGGTGGCCGCGGACTCGGAACCGCAACCCCCGGCGAGCGCCCCTTCCGCGAGCGCTCCTCCGTTGAACGGGCCGCCGACGACCGCGTCGCCCGCGAACGCGTTCGCGCCCGCCGGGGTGCCGGTGGGCGCCCAGCGGGCGGTGGTCGTGAGCGTCGACTCCGGCGACTCGATGCGGCTCACCCCGGTCGGCGCGGGTCCGCTGCGCGAATCCGCACCGGTGCACGCCAGGTTGCTGCACATCCGGGCGCTGGGGCCGGATCCCTGCTCCGGTGACGAATCCGCGCGGCGCCTGCGGCAACTCGCGCCCGTCGGCACGATCGTCTGGGTGCGGCCCGATCAGGAGCCGCGGGACGAGAAAGGGCGCGACCTGCTCTACGTTTGGAACGACACCGGCGCTTTCGCCAACGTCGAGATGGTCGCGGGCGGGTTCGCCGAGGCCGAGTACGCGGCGCCGAATTCGGTGCACTGGGCGGAGATCTCCGCCGCGGGCGAGCAGGCCAGGACGGTGGGTGCGGGAGTGCGGGGCCGGTGCCGCCAAGCCGAGCCACCGCCGGAGACCTCCTCGGCGGAGCCCGGCCCGCAGCCGAACCCGCAGCCTCGGCCGCAGCCGAACCCGGTGCACCCGACCCCCTCGGAGGACGACGACGAGGAAGACGGTGGTGGGGCCGCCTACTACAAGAACTGCACGGCGGCGAAAGCTGCGGGCGCGGCGCCCTTGCACCGGGGCGATCCGGGATACGGCTCGCACCTCGACAGGGACGGCGACGGAGTCGCCTGCGAGAGCTGACCGTGCTGGGGCTCGTTCTGCTGTGGTGCCCGGGTGGTGGTCGCCTCGCTCGCGTGGTCGCGGCTCAGCGGTTTCGCCGCTGGCGAGGCGTTGGCCTTGCCTGCTGGGATGCGCGGCGTGTCCTGCGGGCTCATGAGTGCAGGTGGGTGCGCTGGCCGTCGTGGTCGAGGATGGTGAGGATCTCTGCCGGGCCGCCGTGGGCGCCGAAGGCGTGCGGGGTCATCGTGGAGAACTGAGCGGCCTGGCCGGTTTCGACGAGGATGGTGCGTTCGCCGAGCACCAGCAGCACCGTTCCGGACAGCACGGTGAACCAGTCCTTGCCGGGGTGCACGCCGAGCTTCCCGGAGCCGGGCGCCGGTGCCGGTTTGGTGAGGCGCATCTTGGCGACCGTCATCCCGTGCGGGCCGGAATCCTTGCTGAGCAGCCAGGTCGTGGCGCCCCGGTTCTCGTCGTGCACGGGCCGGATCACCACGTCCTCATCGGTCGCCGATTCGACGAGCTGGTCGAGCGTCGTGCCCAGCGCGCGGGCCAGCGGCGCGAGCTGGTCGAGGCTGATGCGCCGGTGCCCGGTTTCGATGCGGCTGAGCGTGGAGGTGCTCAGGTAGCAGCGCGTGGCCAGCTCGTCGAGCGACAGGCCGCGGGCCGCGCGCAGGCTCTTGATCCGCTGGCGGACCAGGGCGTCGAGATCTCCGTCTTGCTTCATGCGCAAAAGATTATGCCATCGAAGCAACGCGCGGCTAGCTTGGAGGCATGGCACACCACGAACACCAGCACTCCACCGAAGCCGACGAGTCGACGCAGCTCGCGCTGCTCGACCTCGATGCGGAAGTCCTGCACGAACACCTCTCCGAGATCACCGCCTCGCTGCGGAGGTTGGCCGAACCGCCCGTCCGCCGCGTCCTCGACCTCGGCAGCGGATCCGGCACGGGCACCTTCACCCTGCTCGACGGCTTCGAGGAGGCCACGGCGATCGCGGTGGACGCTTCCGCTCCGATGCTCGAGCACCTGTCCGAGCAGGCCGCCGCGCGAGGCGCGAGCGATCGGGTCAGCACCGTTCAAGCAGACCTCGACGAATCGTTCCCGCGGCTCGACGGCCCCGTCGACCTGGTGTGGGCCTCCGCGTCGATGCACCACCTGGCCGATCCCGCTCGAGTCCTGTCCGAGGTCTTCGCCGCCGTGCGCCCGGGCGGGCTGCTCGCGGTGGCGGAACTGGAGGGCTTCCCGCGATTCCTGCCCGACGACCTCGGCTTCGGCCGGCCCGGCTTCGAAGAGCGCTGCCACGAACTGCTCGCCGCGAAGCGCGCCGAACACCTCCCGCACATCAGCGGCGACTGGGGGAAGCTGCTGGCCGAAGCCGGTTTCACCGTGGCGGCGGACCGGACCTTCGACATCCACCTGCCCGCGCCGGTCTCCGCCGCCACCGCCCGCTACGCCGAGGTCTCGCTGCGCCGCATGCAGCCGTTCCTCGCCGCCCGCCTCGACGCCGACGACGTGGCCACCCTCGACACCCTCCTCGCCGACGGCCCCGGCGGAGTCCTCCACCGCGACGACCTCACGGTCCGCACCACCCGCACCTTCCTGGCAGCCACCCGACCGTGAGCCCGCGGCGACTCGGTGACGGCTGCTGTCAGGGCCGAGGCAGGTAGGTGGCGACCTCGGCGGTTGCGTCGAGCATCGAGTCGCTGAGGTGCCCGGAGGCAGTCTCGGCTTCCGCGATCACCATCGTGCTCTTGGTCGGCCGGGAGTCGTAGTGCCAGCCGGTGAACTCGACACCGCCCAAACCGAGCGCTGAGCCTGCGAGGGGGGTGACGTCCCCGGTTCCGTGGACATCGATCAGATTGCGGAACTCCCGCGATTGACTCCGGGTGCCCATGGTCACCCAGACCACGGACACGACAGCGATGCTCCCGTTGCCGTCGACGACGCCGAACAGGACCCGATCCATCGATCGGCACGGTGTCCGCAGGAAGTACTTGCGAACTTGGCCGAAAGAGCGTGACGCGCATTCGACGGCGTGCTCGCCCTGCCGCTTCAACTGACGCAATCCCATGCGGCGCCACGCTTCCTCCGGCTGCCCCTTGCGGGCGGCTTTCTTGCCGTCCGCTTTCCTGGCGCTCACATTGCGTGCCGCGGCGGGGTCGGTCGCACCGGTGGGAGCGGTGCCGCTGAGTGCGGCCGAGCCACCACCACCTGCGGCGACCATCGCTCCGGCGAGAACGAAGGCCGCCACGGCTGGGCCACCTTTGTTCGCCGGATCCGAACCGCCACCGGCACCACCGATTCGTCGTTTCATTCCCTGCCTTCCAGGCGAAGATCGAGGTGGAGATGCTGGCCGGTGGTTGCCGGCAGCCGCAGGAAGAACCAACGAAATTGCCCGAACAGCCTAATGTCTTCCGTCGTCTGAGTGTTCTTGAGAGCCCTCCCGAATCAGACCCGACCTGATCCACCAACGCCCGTTCCGGACCACCCGGCCTCGACGAAGCGATGTGGAGTGAGCGGACCGTTCGTCCGATCTCGTTGGTCGAACGGTCCGTTCACTCGAATCCCGTCGTCGCGGGAGGCCGGGGTCGGTGTGCCGGGAAACGAGGAGGCTTCGGGTTGCTTCGGGGTGGGGAACCGCACTCGGGGGCATCCTCGGCGGCCGAGGGGCGTCTTGAGGGGTGAGAAGCGAGTCGAGCTTGGAGGACGACATGACCACGAAATTCCGCCGCATCGCCGCAGCCACCGCCGTCGCGGGCGCCGCGTTCGGTATCACCGCGCTGACCGCGGACCCGGCCGTGGCGAACCCCAGCGACGCGCTGTGCACGAGCGCGGACGTCAACGTCGCGGTGACGAAGGACCCCGAGCACGCCGCAGGGCACGAGGCGTTCCTCATCGACTACACCGCCGCGAGCCCGACCACGAACTGCAAGCTCCAGGGCGTCCCGGCCGGGGTGAGCTTCCACGCCGGCGAGGCCCCGATCCCTGGCGTGACGGTGAACCCGGAGCGCACCCCCGCCGCGCCGGTGAACCTGACCGCGTCGAAGCCCGCGTTCTCGCGGATCGTGCAGCAGACCGGGGCGCCGGCGAACCCGACCGTGCCGACTTCCGTCGAGTTCGACCTGCGGAACGGGCACGTGACCGCCGCGTGGCCGACCGGAGAGTCGATCAAGGGCGACGTGCTGACCGCGACGCCGATCGCGCAGCGCTGAGGCAGCCGCCACCGGGGGTGGCCGCGCGCGGAGCGGGCCACCCCGGCGCTCACCACGAGCTCGATGCCGGACCGGCTGCCTGGACGCGATCCCGGACGGACCCAGCTGGGCGCCCGGCGATGTCGTGGGGTGAACGGACCGTTCGTCCGATCCGACTGGACGAACGGTCCGTTCACCTCATTCCACCGCTGCGGCGAGCACACGATCGGGGAGTGGGGCGCGATCGTCCCGGGCGGATGTGACGCGCCGCGAACGTCGGCGGCGCCCGTCGCTCAGTCACCGGGCGGGGATCAGTCCGGCGCGCGGCGTGCACGCCGCCTGCCGAGGAAGCGCACGAAACCGGCGCCCAAGTTGCACAAGATCAGCGCCATCCCGGCCCAGGGAAGCAGCAGCATCAAGATCCGGATCACGCCGACCGCGGCACCGGCCACCGCCCCGTCCTGGACGTGTTCGCCGAGCTCGCGGCCGTGGTCGACCAGCGCCTTGCCCAGGCCCGGCAGGACGTGCGGGGCGAGGATGAGGAAAGCGATGATCCAGTAGGCGAGGCAGGGGATCACCAGCACGACCCAGGCGGTGATCACCCGCCGCGCCCACGGCTTGAGTTCACGCAGCCGAGGATGCGGTTCCCGTCCCGGCAGCAGACTGCGCAGGACCGGGCCCATCCGGTCGAACAGGTCCGGCACGCCGACCAGGTCGCTCAGGATGTAGTAGCCGTCGAGGCGGATGGACGGCAGGAACTGCCACACGGTCGTCGCCTGCCACGCCACCACCGACGCGAGCAGCCACGGGGCGCCGGTCCGCAGGTAGACCACGATCATGACCAGCATGGCCAGCGCGTTGAAGTAGATCCCGCCGAGGTCGGTGCGCAACCTCCCCGCCCGGTCGAGCCGGTAGGAGTCGGTCACGGTGCTGTACATGGCGGGCCACACCAGGTAGATGCCCACTCCCATGGCTCCGGGGCGAGCGCCGCCGTAACGGCAGGCCGCGACGTGACCGCACTCGTGGAACACGCCGGCCACGACCAGCAGGCCCAGCACCAGCAGGATCTGTTCGGGCCGGTTGATCAGCGCGTGCGCGCTGGCGAGGACGCCTTCGACCCCGCCGTGCACCGCCAGCCAGATGTCGGCCAGCGCGAAACCGGCCACCCCGAGAACCACCACCGGCGGCCAGAACAGGGGTTGGAACACGCGGGCGATGACCGCGACGACGTGCTCCGGTACCAATGCGACCCGGAACTTCAGCGCCAGCAACCGATCCCGAGCCTTCGGGGCGGCACGGCGAGCACCGTCGGCAGCCGGACCGTCCGCCACCAACCCGGCCTGGGACAGCCGGTTCTCCACGAGGTAGGACACCTGGTCCGCGGTGATGTCACGTCCGCATCGGCCGCTGAGTTCGACCGCCACCTGCGCATAGGTCCGCTGCCCGTCCAGGACGGAGGCGAGGGAGTAGAGCAGCGGGGTGAGCTGCAGGATCTGGTCGTCCGGGCGGCGGACCAGGTACGGGGGTTCGCGGTACCCCGAACCTTGGTACCGGCCGATCAGCTCGGTGCCCGCGACCAGTGGCGGTGCGGCGAGGTGCGCGATCTCCCCGTCGGCCGGGGGATTTCCCGGCGCGGGAGTGGTGTCCATTCGTCCCCCAAGTGATCTTTCGAGCACCGCGACTGATTGACGCCTCCCCCGAAAGTTCCCAGCGGCGGGCCGACGATCCTGTCGCCGACCCGCCGCGGGCGTGCGAACGCGGGTTACTGCGGATTGACGTTTCCGCCGCCGTCGCCACCGAAGCCGTCCCCACCGATGCCGTCCCCACCGATGCCGTCTCCACCGTCGCCACCGTCGCCGCCATCGCCGCCGGCACCGCCGTCGCCTCCGTTGCCTCCGTTGCCACCGCCTTGGCCGCCGCCGGTGCCGCCGCCGGTGCCGCCGTCGCCCCCGGTGACGTCCCCGGTCGTGACCTCGTCGTCGTGCTCGTGCACTTCCGCGCCGCCCTCGGGTTCCCCGTAGACGACGGTCACGTCGCTGCCGCCCACCGTCGGGAACGAGATCGTCGTCATGACGGAGCGGGCGGGCAGGAACTCCACTCGCTGGTCCGACACCTCTGCGGAACTCAGCGGTCGAAGATCTTCAAGCATCGGTTGAACTCCTCTCGCGGTAATGCGGGAACAAGCGGATCAAGAGCGGAACGTGCCCGGTTCTGCTGCGGCGGACCGCTCTTGGCAGATCGACCAGGACGTTATGAGCGCCGGACCCCGTGCGCAGGCTGGTTCACTCCCCCCGGCTGTTCCCGCATTTCCGCTCGCGGCGCTAGTGCGCACGTGCTAGCGCCGCACCGCTCACGGCGGTTCCGGGAGCACCTTCGCCGCTGGTCGGAAGCATCGGGTGGCGCGCCCGAATCGGCGTGCCACCCGCTTTCGGCGCCGGGCCGCCGAGGCGCGCTCACCGACCTCGACGTGCCCGATCGTCAGGAATTTCGCCGTTCCCGGTCGGCGTAGCCGACGTAGCCGCCGAATCCGCCGCCGCCGCCGATGCCGCCGATGTCCTCGATCCCGCGTAGGCCCGCCAAGCCGGAAAGGCCCGCGGTGCTGCCGACTCCTCGGCCGTCGCCGCCCGAGCCACCGTTGCCGCCGCTCCCGCCGGTCCCGGTGGTGATCCGGACCGTGCCGTTGCGGGGGATGCCGCCGGTGCTCGGGAGCCCGCCGTCGCCACCGGTGCCCCCTGTGCCGCCGTCGCCCTCCCGGTCGAAGGGCTCGCCGCCGCCCTGCGCGCGGGGGCCCTCGTAGCCTTCGCCGCCCGCACCGCCGGTACCGCCCTCGCCGCCCGCGCCACCTCGCAGTTCGACGACGTCGTCGCCGGTGCTGATGATGGAGCCGGAGGATCCGTTGCCCGCGCCGGCGCGGCTGTTCGCACGCAGGTGGCCGCCGCCTCCGTTGCCGCCGCTCCCGCCGTTCCCGCTGCGGCTGGTGGACGTGCCGTCCCCGCCTTGGCCGCCAGTGCCACCGATCCCGTTGTCCCCGCCGGTGACCGTGATCAGGTTGGCGCCGTCCCCGCTGTGGATGCGGCCGAGGTTGCCGTCGCCGCCCTGCCCGCCGTCGCCTCCGTCGCCGCCGCGGGAGTCGGCGGGGTCGGCGCTGCCCGGACCTCCGTCGCCGCCTTCGCCGCCGTCCCCGCCCCGGCCACCGGTCACGGTGATCTCGTCGTCGCCGGTGCCCCCGTTGACCACGCCGGTTTCGGTGATCCCCGCGCCACCGCTGCCACCGCTGCCGCCTCTGCCCGCGCTGCCACCGGCTCTCGTCCCGGTGTGGTCGCCGGAGGCTGCGCGCTTGCTGCCGTCGGCGTCGGTGCCGGACTTGCCGTCACGGGCCTTGCCGCCGCCGAGGAAGCCGTTGCCGCCCTTGCCGCCGTTGCCGCCCTTCCGGCCGGTGATGATGACGGTGTCGTCACCGCCTCCTGCGTTGACGGTGCCCGCGACGGCCCCGTTCAACACGATCCGGTCGTCGCCGGGAGTGCCTTCGAGGATTTGTCCCGCCGGCACCCCGCGCCCGCAGGTGATGTCGTCGCCCGATCCGTTGAACTGCCGGGTGCACGAGGGCGGCGCCGCGTCGGCGACGGGAACCGGAGTAAGCCCGAAGGCAACGGCGAACATGCCCGCTCCGGGCAGCACCAGCAAGCGGCGCAACGCCTTCCCGGTTCCAGGCGAGTCGCCGCCGGGGCGTGCGGTCGCCGTGTTCGGACTTTCGGGGAAGCGGCCCCTGCACCGTCGATGGATCATCGGCACGACTGGCTCCTCGCTCAATGGTGGATCTTGACAAGTCGAACAGTGGAGGAGCCTAGAACCGGAGTCCTGGATTCCGGCGGAATCGAAAGCGTGATGTCGGGTTTCGTTCTTCGTGTTCATCCGGTCGGCTGAAAGGCTGATCAACAGCGTCCGCTGCGGACGGTTTTCCGGAGGTGCTCCGCATGCCGATACCGCCTCTGAATGGTTTCGGAAATTGATGTGCAGACTGTTATTATTGACGATCGATCAATGCTCGCGGTGATCTTCGCATGCGGACAAAAGCTGGATCAAAAGGGAAAATGAAAGATTTTATTTTCTGGATGTTCAAGGATCTATCAGGAAAAATGATCGGTTGCGTCACAGCGAGTCGTGGCGCTTTCCACGATCAGGCGGGGATTCCAACCTATTGTTCAACGCGGGCCGCGGATCGCTTTCTCGGGCTGCGCCGGACGTCGTGCGGCCCTACCTTCGGGCTGGCACCAACGAACTGGGGCGTTGGGTGGGGTCGGGCCTGTTCAAGCCTCGATCCGCGTGAATTCCGGAGCCCCTTCGCTGAAGGAGGATCAAGTGTTCGATGTGACAGGACCGTTTCGAGGGATCGAGCTCGATGCCGAACGCGTCGAGTTCCTGCCCGCGCGCACGGTCATGACGGCGTTCCCGTTCGCCCGCGGCGGCCCCACGATCAACGGCGGTGACGGCGGCACCGGTGGCGGCACCGGTGGCGGCAACGGCGGCGGTGACGGCGGCACCGGTGGCAATGGTGGTGCCGGTGCACCCGGAGGTCACGGTGGTGACGGTGGGAACGGCGTCGGTGGCAACGGAATCGGTGGCGACGGAATCGGCGGCCCCGGTGGCGGGAACATCTGGCTGTGACCTAGTCCCTGGGGGGCGGTAGGTACGTGGTGGGGCGGTCCGCCGGTCGCGGGCCGCCCCACCACGCGCGTTCGGGTGCCGATCCCTGATGTCCCGCTGCGGATCAGGCTGCGAAGCGGTCGTCTCCAGGTTGGGAGTGAACGGACCGTGTGCCCGATCTGGTGGGACGAACGGTCCGTTGACTCCGGCTCAGCCGACGTCACGCCGTTCGGTCCGCACGTGCACCTCGTGGGTGAGCGGACCGTGCGCCCGAACTCGTTGGACGAAGGGTCCGTTGACTTCATCCGGCCCTGGCTGATTCGTGTCGGGGGGGTCATGCTCCGGCGGGGGCGTCGCGACGTGCCGGACCAGCCTTCGAAGGTTCGCCCGGAATCCTTCGGGATCAACCCGCCGGTTCGAACGTCACCGGCAGGTCGCGGAGGCCGCGGTTGCGGAACGACGGGCGCCAGCGCAGTTCCTCGGGCCGCACCGCCGACGCCAGGTCCGGCAGCCGCCGCAGTGCGGTCTCGAAACCGACCTCGGCTTCCATCCGGGCCAGCGGCGCGCCCAGGCAGTAGTGCGTGCCGTGGCCGAAGGCGAGGTGCGGGTTGTCCGCGCGGGTCAGGTCCAGCGAGTCCGGGTCGGCGAACACCTCCGGGTCGTGCTGCGCCGAGACCAGCGACAGCAGCACGGTCGCGCCCGCGGGCACCGCCACCCCGCCGATCTCGACGTCGGTGATGGGGAACCGGCGGATCGCCGTCTGCGGCGGCGGGTCGAAGCGCAGCAGTTCGTCCACTGCGGACCGCAGCAGTTCCGGTTCGGTGCGCATCGCGGTGAGCTGGTCGGGATGCGACAGCAGCGCGGCGAAGCCGTTGCCCAGCAGGTTCACCGTGTTCTCGTATCCCGCGAACAGCATCAGGAACGCGGCGGAGGTGAGCTCGTCGGCGGAGAGCCGCTCGTGCTGGGCGAGCAGCGCGCTGATGAAGTCCTCGCCCGGATCGGTGCGCTTGGCGGCGACGAGTTCCAGCAGGAACCGGTGCAGCGAACGCAACGCCTCGCTCGCGGACTCGCGGGAGGCGGGCGCGAGCATCTCGTCGGTCCACGCGCGGAAATCGGGCCGGTCCGCCGGCGGGACGCCGAGCAGCTCGGAGATCACCAGGATCGGCAGCGGGCCCGCGTAGGAGGCGATCAGGTCCGCGGCACCGGCCGGGGCGAACACGTCGATGAGCTCGTCGGCGATCTGCTGCACGCGGGGGCGCAGGTGGTGCACGCGGAACGCCTGCGCGGTGATCCGCCGCAGCCGGGTGTGGTCCGGGGCGTCCATGTTGAGCAGGTTCGCGTCGAGGTCCGGGGGCAGCGCGAAACCCCGGTAGCCGTTCCGCGCATGTGCTTTGTCCAGCGACAGCCGCGGATCGGCCAATCCGGCGCGCACGTCCTCGTAGCGGGTCACCAGCCACACCTCGGCGCCATCCGGGGTGACCGCCCGGTGCACCGAACCCCGTTCCCGGAGCCGCGCGTACGTCGCCAGCGGCGCGGTCACGAACTCATCGCCGAGCTCGACTGCTCCCATGCGACGAATCTACGACACCGCGTCGCCGGCCCGGCGGCGACGAGCGGTCAGGTCCGCGAGTTCTCCAAGGCACGACGGACGAGGACTCGGGCGAGGTGGCGGCGGTAGTCGGCGGAGGCCGTCGGCTCGTCGGCGGGGGAGGTGCCGTCGGCCGCGTGCTCCGCCGCCTCGGCGAGCGAGGCGCCGGCGGCCAGCGCGGTCTCGACGGCGGTGGCGCGCAGCGGCGTCGCGCCCATGTTCACCAGCGCCACCGCGTCACCGGCGACGGCGACGCCGACCACGGCCCAGTCGATGGCGCGGCGGGTGAACTTCTGGAAGTCCCACCCGGCGTTCTGCTTCGGCACCCGGACCTCGGTGATGATCTCGCCCGGTTCCAGCGCCGTCTCGAAGAAGTCCACGAAGAACTCCCCGGCGGGCACGTCCCGAGTCCCGTCGGGTCCGCGCAGCACCAGCACCGCGTCCAGCGCCAGCACCACCGCGGGCAGGTCCGCCGCCGCGTCGCCGTGCGCGAGCGATCCGCCGAGGGTGCCGCGGTGGCGCACCTGCGGATCGCCGATGGTGCCCGCCGCGTGCGCCAGCAGCGGCACTGCGCGGGCCAGCAGCGCCGAGTTCGCCAGGTCGTGGTGCCGGGTCAGCGCGCCGATCCGCACCTCGGGCCCCGCGTCCTCGACGAACGCGAGCTCGCGCAGCGCGTTCACGTCGACGAGCAGTTCGGGCACCGCGAGGCGCAGTTTCATCAGCGGCAGCAGCGAATGCCCGCCCGCCAGCAGTTTCGCGTCGTCGCCGTGCTCGGCGAGCAGCCGCAACGCGTCGTCCACGGACTTCGCGCGGTGGTAGGTGAACGCGGCGGGAATCACCGGGTGGCCTCCTCGCGCGACGCGGTGAGCACCGAATCGACGATGTTCTGGTAGCCGGTGCAGCGGCAGAGGTTGCCTTCCAGGCCGTTGCGCACCTCGCGCTCGGTCGGTGAGGGGTTCTCCTGCAGTAGCGAAACCGATGCCAGCACCATGCCGGGCGTGCAGAACCCGCATTGCAGGCCGTGGCGCTCTTGGAAGGCCTGCTGCACCGGGTGCAGCCGCTCGTCGGTGGAGAGCCCTTCGATGGTCGTGACCTCGTGCCCGTCGGCCTGCGCGGCCAGGACGGTGCAGGACTTCACGGACTCGCCGTCGAGCAGCACCGTGCACGCGCCGCACGAAGTGGTGTCGCAGCCGGTGTTCGTGCCGGTCAGGCCGCAGGTCTCGCGCAGGAAGTGCACGAGCAGGGTGCGGTCCTCCACCTCGTGCCGTTGCTCGGTGTCGTTGACGGTGATCGTGACTCGCAACCTGCGCTCCCTCGCGAAGACTGGCCGCCAGCCTACCGGGAATTCGGCGGATTTGATCAATTTTTCGTCCGACGACCATGCCCCGGAGCCACCCCGGCACATGCATATACTGCTTATAACAGTCTGAGTGTCGTGATCCGCTGCGAGGTGTTCGATGTCTGATCGCCCCGGTGTCGATCCCGTCCGTCGAGGGTGGACGTGTTCCCGCGACGCCGCGGCGGTGGACTCCTCCTCGACCGGTCCGCTGGACATGCGGCGGTTGAACACCAGAAGTGCCAGCGTGGCGCGCTGCTTCGACGCGCTGCTCGGCGGCAAGGACAACTACGCGGTGGACCGCGCCGTCGTCGACGCCGCCCTAGAGGTGTCGCCGGGCCTGGTCACCGCCACCGTGGATCACCGGGAATGGCTGATGCGGGTGGTGCGCTACCTGGCGCAAACCGTCGGCATCGACCAGTTCCTGGACATCGGGTCGGGTCTGCCCGCGCCGGAGAACACCCACCAGGTGGCGCAGCGGGCAAATCCGGACGCGGTCGTGGTGTACGTGGACCACGATCCGATGGTGCACTCGCACGGCCAGGCGCTGCTCGCGGACAACGACCACACCCACTTCGCCTTCGCCGACTTGACCCGCACCGCCGAGCTGCTGGCGATGCCCGCCATCGCCCGCAACATCGACCTGTCCCGGCCGGTGGCGCTGCTGCAGGGCGCGACGTTGCAGCACGTCTCGGACGGGCAGCGCCCGCACCGCGTGATGGCGGAGTACGTGGACGCGCTGGCCCCGGGTTCGTACGTGGCGGTGAGCCACCTGCACCGCCCGGAGGAGCCCGCGCACGCCGAAACGGCCGCACGGCTGGAAAAGCTGATGCTCGCCGAGCTCGGCACCGGCTGGTTCCGGGACCGCGAGGAGATCACCGCGCTGTTCGACGGCACCGAGATCACCGAGCCCGGCCTGACGCGGGCCGCGGACTGGTGGCCGGACGGTCCTCGGCTGCGTTCGCTGGTGCCCGCGCAGAACCTGCTGCTGTGCGGAGTCGGCCGCAAACCCTGATCGGGTTCCGGCGCCAGGACCACGCCGCCCGGGCCGCGCGAGCGGGACGTAGGACGCGGGACGCGATGAACCGGGCGCGCTCGGTGGTCTCGGGGCGGACTCCTCCGGCCGGTCTCGGGGATCTGGCAGGATTTCGTCGTCGCACCGCAGCACAGGGAGGCTGACTCGTGTTCGTTCTCGGCATCGACAGTTCGACCCAGTCCACCAAGGCAGTGGTCGCCGACGCGGAAACCGGCCGGGTCGTGGCCGAGGGGAAAGCGCACCACCCGGCGGGAACCGAAGTGGACCCGTGGGCGTGGTGGACGGCGGCGCAGGAGGCCGTCGAGCACGCCGCCGCCCGCACTCCCGGCAAGATCGAAGCGGTGTCCGTCGCGGGCCAGCAGCACGGCATGGTCGCGCTGGACGACGCGGGGAACCCGGTGCGCGACGCGTTGCTGTGGAACGACACCCGCTCCGCGCCGCAGGCCCGCGCGCTGATCGACGCGCACGGCGCGGCGGCGCTCGCCGACCGCACCGGGCTGGTGCCGGTCGCGAGCTTCACCCTCACGAAACTGGCCTGGCTGGCGGAGAACGAACCGCGCCACGCCGACCGCGTCGACCGGGTGCTGCTCCCGCACGACTGGTTGACCTGGCTGTTCGCCGACCGCCCCGAGCGGGCGTGCACCGACCGCGGTGACGCCTCCGGCACGGGGTACTACGCGCCCGCGACCGGACGGTGGCTGCCGGACCTGCTCGGCGAGGCCATGGGCGGCCGGACCCCGCGCCTGCCGGACGTGCTGGGACCGGCCGAGTCCGCGGGCCGCGTCTCCGGATTCGCCCCGCTGGAGGGCGCGCTGCTCGGCGCGGGCACCGGCGACAACATGGCCGGGGCGCTGGGGATCGGCGCGGGGCCGGGCGACGTGGTCGTGTCGTTGGGAACCTCCGGCACCGCGTTCGCCGTCGCCGACCACCCCTGCGCCGACGCGACGGGCCTCGTCGCGGGATTCTGCGACGCCACCGGCCGGTACCTGCCGCTGGTGTGCACGCTCAACGCGGCCAGGGTGCTCAGCGGTACGGCGAGCATGCTCGGCACCGACCTCGCCGGGCTGGACCGGCTCGCCCTGGACGCGGCACCGGGTGCGGGCGGGCTGACCCTGCTGCCCTACCTGGAGGGCGAGCGGACCCCGGACCTGCCGGACGCCTCCGGCACCCTCACCGGCCTCCGCGGCACCAACATGACTCCGGAGAACCTGGCGCGGGCCGCCGTCGAAGGCATGTTGTGCGGCCTCGCCGACGGCGTCGAGGCGCTGCGCGCGGTGGGCGTGGACGTCCGCAGGGTGCTGCTGATCGGTGGCGCGAGCGAATCCGCCGCGGTGCGCGCGGTCGCCCCCTCGCTGTTCGGGGTCCCGGTGGAGATCCCGGAGGCCACCGAGTACGTCGCGCTCGGCGCGGCGAAGCAGGCCGCGTGGGCGATCTCCGGCTCGACCACCCCACCGGACTGGGAACTGCGCTCCGAGCCTTGCCCGGCGGCGAACATCTACCAGGGCGAAGCCGTCCGCCACGCCTACCGCACCGCCCGCGAACAAATCCACGGCCTCTGACGGCGAGAACCCGCTGCGGTGAAACGACAGCCGGCGGAGCGGCCTTCCGAGAGCGGATCACCGAGGGCATTCCCTTGGCGGGTGCGAAAACGGGTTTTCAGGGCCGTTGCGGCTGGTAGCTTCCTGGGACGTCCGCGTGCAGCGGGAAACGGGCTCCCGCGGGCGGTGTTGAACCCGGGACGACGATGGGGGTTGATCGTCATGATCACGGTAGTGGCGTTGACGGTGCTCGTGTTCGCGGTGGTGATCGGGCTGCTCGCTCGGCGCCGGCCCGCGGCTCGCCGTGGCGGGTACTCGACCGCTCCGTTCATCGGGGCCGGGGACGCCCACCACTCGACGTCCGGCGGTGGCTTCGACGGCGGCGGAGTCAGCGGTGGCTTCGACGGCGGTGGCTGCGGGGGCGGCGGTGACGGCGGGGGCGGCGGCTGCTGACCCGAACCCGACTACGACAGGCCCGTTCCGATCGGAACGGGCCTGTCGCGTTGCCACGGCCGCTGATCAGCCCGAGAGCAACAGCAGCAGGCCCGTTCCGGTCAGCAGCACCATCGCCACCACCACCGGCAGCTGACCGAGGCGGGCCCCGCGCGCGTCGAACAAGCGCAGCGCCTGGTCGTGCGCGGCGGCGGTGCTCGCGAGGTGGCCGAGCACGATCGCGTTGATCTGCACCATCGCCACCGCGCCGGGGGAGAGCACCGAGTAGTCCGGCACGTTCCCGGCCGATCCGAACAGGTCCAGCCCGGTGCCGAACGGGTCACCGGCCAGGATGAACGGCTGCTGGCCTTCGATCACGAAGAACGAGAAGTAGTGCGCCACGCCGTAGCCCACGGCGATCGGCAGCAGCGTCGCGGCGAACCGGGCGGCCAACGGCTCCGCGCTGCCCGAGGTGATCGCGCTCAGCCGCATCGAACCGAAGTACAGCACCGAGATTCCCGCGATCGACACCACCAGGCCGCCGGTCGCCACCAGCACGTCCGGCCACGTCGTCGTGTTCAGCAGCGCCTGCCACCAGCTGGTGCGGGTGAGCCCGTCGAACGCGGTCGACCCGATCAGCACGCACGCCAACCCGGCGAGTCCGGGAACCGGGTCGGGGTGCACCAGGCCGGCCAGCGGATTGCGCAGGATCAACCGCCCGTCCGAGCGGCGTCCCAGCGGCGCGAAGCGGGCCAGCAGCGTCGAGTACACCTCGAAACCGTCGCCCCGCTCGAACCACGCGGGTCCGTAGCGGGCGCCGGCGGCCAGGTTCAGCAGCGCGTAGCCGAGGATCAGCGCGGCGACCAGCCGCGGATCGGCGCGGTTCGGCGCGACCAGCTCCAGCCACACGAAACCCAGCAGCCAGGCCGTCGCCACCCGGTAGCCGAGCCACGCGGGCATCGGCCGCGGATCACGCCCCAGCCGCAAAGCGCGCAGCACGGTGCGCAGCGGGTTCACCGCTCGCCACACGGGTCCCAGCAGCACGCTCGCGGGAATCAGCCCGACCCAGAACGTCACGAACAGCGCCCACGGCGCCAGGTTCGCGTTCGTCTCCGCCGGGCCGAACAGGCCGACGGCCACCACGAAGACCGCGAGCAGCAGCACCACGATCCGGGCGGCACCGCGCAGCCGAGCGGAGTTCACCGCGGCGAGCCGGACGGGCCTCCCGGCCTCCGGGTCCAGCCACGGCTTCGACCACAGCGCGAGCAGCGCGACGAACGACACGGCGACCGCCAGCGCCCCGCCGACGACCGCGGCGGCGCCGTTGAGCGGCAGGTCGGTGCGCCCGCCGAGGCCGTGCGCGAGGAACTCGGTGCTCACCGCACTTCCAGGCTGGGCAGCGACAGCCCGGACTCGTGCAGCTCGGCTTCGAACACGCCGGGGAGGTCGGCGGTGAACTCGACGACGCCGACCTGGCCGGGGGTCAGCGGTGCCGACTCGTCGTAGCCGTGGACGTGCAGCTCGTCGGGGCGGTCGCTGCGCACCTGGTACCGGACCTGGCCGCCGAGCGGGACGGACACCCGCTCGGTGCCGGTGCGTACCTGGCCGCCCGCGACCTCCGCGTCGACGACCACCGGCGGCGCGTCCGGTGCGGCGGGCGCGGGCGGGGGAGCACCGCAGCCCGCCAGCAGCAGGGTCGAGGCGGTGAGCACGCATCCGATGAGCCGCGCCGTCGTTGTCATCTCAGTGGTCCTCCTGGTCACACCGAATGTTTACAACCAACAATGTCACATTGGGGGATGACATTGTCCAGCTTCTGGTGTTCCATGGCTCGCATGAACCAGACCTCCGCCGAGTGGCACCGGGCGCTGCTGACGCAAGAGGTGCGGCCCACCGGAGGTGCCGCGCTCGACCAGATCTTCATCGCCTCCGGCGGCGCGACCGTGCTGACCCTGCTGCTCCTGCTGCTCGGGTACGCGCACCGCACCGGCCGCACCCGGCTCCTGGAGCGAGCCGCCGCGCTGTCCCAGCGCGTGCTGCCGCGCGGGCTGCCCGGCTGGGTCGCGCTGCCGCAGATCGTCGCGATGATCTCACTGGTCACGGCGCTGCTCGGGATGTACTGGGACATCTCGCTGCACATCACCCAGGGACGCGACGAAGGCCCGCTGGCCAACATCGCGCACTACCCGATCCTCATCGGCCTGTTCGGCCTGTTCACCGCGGGCATGCTCGCCGTCGTGCTGCCCAAGGACGAACCCGTCGGCGGCGCGGCCGTGCGCATCACCCGCGACTGGTACGCCCCGGTCAGCGGGCTGCTGCTGGCGGGAGCCGGGTTCTACGCGCTGCTCGGATTCCCGCTCGACGACGTGTGGCACCGCATCTTCGGCCAGGACGTGACGCTGTGGGGGCCGACGCACCTGATGCTCATCGGCGGAGCCGGCCTGTCGCTGGTCGCCGTCGCGCTGCTCGAACGCGAAGGCAGGCTCGCCCGCTCCGACCTCGGCGAACCGGGCGCGCTGCCGCGGTTCGCGCACCGCGGCATGGCCATCGGAGGGCTGCTCGTCGGCCTGTCGGTGTTCCAAGCCGAGTTCGACTTCGGCGTGCAGCAGTTCCGCATGGTGCACCAGCCGTTCCTGATCGCCGTCGCCGTCGGCTGCGCGCTGGTCGTCGCGCGGTTGTGGGCCGGTCGCGGCGCGGCGCTGTTCGTCGTCGGGTTCTACGTGCTGGTGCGCGGCGGCGTCGCCGTGCTCGTGGGCCCCGTGCTCGGGGAGCAGTTCGCCGCCATCCCGCTGCACGTCGTGGAAGCCCTCTGCGTCGAAGCCGCCGCGCTGCTGCTCGCCCGTCGCGCGCTGGCGCTCGGCGTGGTGTCCGGCCTGCTCATCGGCACCGTCGGGTACGCGTCCGAGTACGCGTGGACCCAGGTCGCCTTCCCGCTGCCGTGGACTCCGGACATGGCCGTCGAAGGCGCCGCCATGGCGGTGGCGGGTGGTGTCGCGGGCGGCGTGCTCGGCGCGCTGCTCGCCGGTGCGCTGCGCGGTGAGCTGCCGCGCCGCAAGACCTCGGTGCCCCTGTTCGCCGGCGCGCTCGTGGTGATCGCGCTCGCGGTGACCAACGCGCTGGTCGGCACCGCGCCCCCCGTGCAGGCCACCGTCACGCTCACCGACGTGCGGGGCGGACCGCAGGACCGCACCGGCCACGCCGTCGTGCGGATGAGCCCGGCAGGCACCGGGCAGGACTCCACCTGGCTCACCATGACCGGCTGGCAAGGCGGTGACCTGCACGTCGATCGGCTCACCCAGATCGGCCCGGACACCTACCGCACCAACGAGCCGATGCCGCTGCACGGCACCTGGAAGACCATGATCCGGTTCCACGAGGGCCGCGCGATGGTCGCCGTCCCGGTCTACATGCCCGCCGACGAGGCGCTGGGCGTGCCCGCGGTGACCGCGGACCCGCAGTTCACCCGAGACTCGCAACCGGAGTGGCAGGTGTTGCAGCGCGAGACGAAGCAGGACATCCCGTCCTGGCTGTGGGTGACCTGCTCGCTGGTCGTGCTGGCGTGCTCGCTGGCCCTGGTGCTGTCGCTGGGCTGGGGCGCGCAGCGGATCGGGCGCGTCGGAGCCGGTGCGCCGGAGCGGTCACCGGAGCCGGAGAGGACGGCGGTGTGATCCTCGCGGAGGCGCAGATCCTGGCCAGCCACCCCATCATCACGGCGGTGCCGTTCTTCGTGCCCACCTTCGCGGTCGTCGGCGTCGTCGCGGTGATCGTCTACCGGGACCGCCGGCGCTCCCGGGACGACGCCGACGACGACTGAGCCCGGATCCCGGTCACCGCGGGTTTCCGGAACCCGGCTCGAACCGCCTGCGGGTCGGGTGAAATCCGGGCTCGGTCGAGGGAAATCCTGGAAGTCGACCGTGTGGCTCTTGTCACAATTGTGGGCCCAGGGCACTCTCGAAGAGGTCGATGCGACGACCCGTACGAGAGGTGTTCGCCCATGTCTTCGACGACTGAACTGACCGATGTGCAGCGAGTTCTGGGGCAGCTGCGCAGCAGCGTCGGCATGCTCCGATCGCGGTACGGAAACGCTGCGGCCGTGCGCCGCCTGAGCAACGATGTGGAACGGCTCGAGATCGACCTGGCCGAACTGTCCGCATTGCCCGCCCCACGCCGGGAGATGACCCGCGGCGACACGGTGATGGTGCCGGACACGCCCTACGACCCGTCGTTGTGGCGCGACGCCGACGACGAAGGGGTCGGCGGCAGGCAGCAGCACTGATCGAACCGGCGCGGCGGCTCCGGCAACGGCGCCGAGGCCAGCGCCGGTACGAGTGGACGACCCAGCACCGGCAAGAACGATCGAGCCATCCAGGCCGAACCGGACACCGACAACGAGGTCACCCATGTCCGCACTCCCCGGTATCGATCCGTCCAGCGCCGAACCCGCCCACCCGCCCGGTCGCGCCGACCCGCGCACGCGGCGCACCGACCGGTGGTGGCTCGGGCCGCTGGTCACGGTGGTCGGGCTGGGGTTGTTCCTGATCTACGGCCTGATCCGCACGTTCATGAACACCGCCTACTGGGTGCCCGAGTACCACTACCTGGCGCCGTTCTACTCGCCGTGCCTGAGCGCGGCCTGCGTACCGGGGGCGAGCCACTGGGGGCAGTGGCTCCCCGCGATGGGGCCGTTCCTGCCGCCCCCGGTGATCGTGCTGCCGTTCGTGTTCGGGTTCCGGCTGACCTGCTACTACTACCGCAAGGCCTACTACCGCTCGTTCTGGGCGGCGCCACCGGCGTGCGCGGTCGCCGAACCGCACCGCCGCTACACCGGCGAGACGCGGTTCCCGCTGGTGATGCAGAACGTGCACCGGTACTTCTTCTACGTCGCGCTGCTGGTCGCGGCCGTGCTCACCTACGACACCGTGATCGCGTTCCGCGGCGCCGACGGCGGTTTCGGCGTCGGGCTCGGCTCGCTGCTCATGGTGGTCAACGCGGTGCTGCTGTGGATCTACACGGTGTCCTGCCACTCGTGCAGGCACCTCATCGGCGGTCGCATCAACCACTTCTCCAAGCACCCCGTGCGCTACTGGCTGTGGACCAAGGTGAGCGCGCTCAACGCGCGGCACATGCAGCTCGCCTGGGCCTCGCTGCTGTCGGTGGCGCTGGTCGACCTGTACGTGCTGCTCATCGCGGCCGGTGCCTTCCCCGATCCCCGACTGTTCAACTGAAAGGCCCTCGATGCGGATCGAGCAGCACGACTACGACGTCATCGTGATCGGTGCGGGCGGCGCGGGACTGCGCGCGGCCATCGAGACCCGGCAGCGCGGACTGCGCACCGCGGTGGTGTGCAAGTCGTTGTTCGGCAAGGCCCACACGGTGATGGCCGAAGGCGGCATCGCGGCCTCGATGGGCAACGCCAACCCGCACGACGACTGGCAGGTGCACTTCCGGGACACGATGCGCGGCGGGAAGTTCCTGAACAACTGGCGGATGGCGGAGCTGCACGCGCGGGAGGCGCCGCATCGGGTGTGGGAGCTGGAGACCTACGGGGCGCTGTTCGACCGCACCGCCGACGGCCGGATCAGCCAGCGCAACTTCGGCGGCCACGAGTACCCGCGGCTCGCGCACGTCGGCGACCGCACCGGGCTGGAGCTCATCCGGACCTTGCAGCAGAAGATCGTCGCGTTGCAGCAGGCCGACTTCGCCGAGCACGGCGATTACGAGGCCGGGTTGAAGGTGTTCCAGGAGTGCACCGTCACCGAACTGCTCAAGGACGCCCCGGACGGACGGATCGCCGGGGCGTTCGCCTATTGGCGGGAGAGCGGGCGCTACGTGCAGTTCCGCGCGCCGGTGGTGATCCTCGCGACCGGCGGCATCGGCAAGTCGTTCAAGGTCACGTCGAACTCGTGGGAATACACCGGCGACGGGCACGCGTTGGCGCTGCGCGCCGGCGCCGCGCTGATCAACATGGAGTTCGTGCAGTTCCACCCGACCGGCATGGTGTGGCCGCCGAGCGTGAAGGGCATCCTCGTCACCGAGTCCGTGCGCGGTGACGGGGGAGTGCTGCGCGACTCGGGCGGGCGCCGGTTCATGTTCGACTACATCCCCGACGTGTTCAAGGACAACTACGCCGACACCGAGGAGGAGGCGGACCGCTGGTACGCCGACCCCGAGGCCAACCGCAGACCACCCGAACTGCTGCCCCGCGACGAGGTGGCCCGCGCGATCAACAGCGAGATCAAGGCGGGGCGCGGATCGGAGCACGGCGGGGTGTTCCTGGACATCGCGACCCGGCTGACCCCGGACGAGATCACCCGGCGGCTGCCGTCGATGCACCACCAGTTCCGCGAACTGGCCGACGTGGACATCACCGGGGAGATGATGGAGGTCGGCCCCACCTGCCACTACGTGATGGGCGGAGTGGAGGTCGACCCGGACACCGCGGCCTCCGGGGTGCCGGGGCTGTTCGCGGCCGGTGAGGTCGCGGGCGGGATGCACGGGTCGAACCGGCTGGGCGGGAACTCGTTGTCGGACCTGCTCGTGTTCGGCAGGCGGGCGGGGCTCGGCGCCGCGGAATACCTGGCGGCCGGGCACCGGCCGGAGCCCCGGCCGTCCGATGTGGACGATGCGGCCGAGCGGGCGGAGCAGCCGTTCGCGCCCGCCGCGGGCTCGACCGCGGAGAACCCGTACGCCCTGCACTCCGAGCTGCAGCAGGTGATGAACGACCTGGTCGGCATCATCCGCGTCGGCGAGCAGATGCAGGACGCGTTGCAGCGCCTGGAAGAACTGCGCGAACGCGCCCGGAACCTGGTGGTCGAGGGCAACCGGCAGTTCAACCCCGGCTGGCACCTCGCTCTCGACCTGCGGAACATGCTCCTGGTGAGCGAATGCGTGGCGCGGGCGGCGGTGCTGCGCACCGAGAGCCGCGGTGGCCACACCCGCGACGACCACCCCGGCATGGCTCCCGTTTGGCGGCGCACCCTGCTGGCCTGCTCGCTGAGCAGGGACGGCGTCCGCGTCGACGAGCAGCGCCAGCTCCCGGTGCGCCCGGACCTGCTGGAACTGTTCGCGGCCGAAGAGCTGCGCAAGTACTTCACCGACGAGGAACTCGCCGCCACGGCGGGCTGAGGAGGCCGACGATGAGTTACCTGGCGCATCTTCGCGTGTGGCACGGCGACGCCGACGGCGGCGAGCTGCGGGACCACGTCGTCGAGGCGGCGGAGGGCGAGGTCGTGCTCGACCTCGTGCACCGCCTGCAGGCCACCGAATGCCCCGACCTCGCGGTGCGGTGGAACTGCAAGGCCGGCAAGTGCGGGTCCTGCTCGGCGGAGATCAACGGCAAGCCGAAGCTGATGTGCATGACGCGGATGTCGACGTTCGCCACCGACGAGGTCATCACGGTGACGCCGATGCGCACCTTCCCGGTGATCAAGGACCTGGTGTGCGACGTGTCGTTCAACTACGTCAAAGCCCGCGAGGTGCCCGCGTTCGAGCCGCCCGCCGACCTCGAACCCGGCGAGTACCGCATGCAGCAGGTGGACGTGCAGCGCTCGCAGGAGTTCCGCAAGTGCATCGAATGCTTCCTGTGCCAGGACGTCTGCCACGTGATCCGCGACCACGAGGACAACAAGGAGGCGTTCTCCGGGCCGAGGTTCCTGATGCGGGTGGCCGAACTGGAGATGCACCCGCTGGACGCCCGCGGCGAGACCCGCGCGGACCGGGCCGACGAGGCGCGCGAGGAGCACGGACTCGGGCTGTGCAACATCACCCGGTGCTGCACCGACGTGTGCCCGGAGCACATCCAGATCACCGACAACGCGCTCATCCCGTTGAAGGAACGCGCCGCCGATCGGTACTACGACCCGCTGCTGCGGCTGTTCCGCCGCAAGCGGGACTGAGGCCCGTCACCGCCCGGACCGGAAAAGGGCACCGCACGGGCTCGCGGTTCCACCTGGCAGGTCGGTCCGGGCGGGTCAAGGAGTTTCGCGAATCGTTTCAAATGGCGGGAATCATTTACGGTACGTGCTGATGTCGCATGCGCACGGTTACTCGCTCGGGAAAATCGACCATTTCGGACCCTCGTGGGATTGTCCGGCGGGGAGAAGCCGATCCGAGCGCGTCGGCAAGACCTCGCGCTGGGGCGGAAATCACTCCATTTTCGGGCGGGGTGCCGGACGTTCGTGCTGGCAGGTCGTCGAGAGTTCACGTCGTACAGTGCTTGAGCTGGGGCGTCGTCCGGTTGACCGGCACTTCCTCCACGTTTTTCCCGCACTTTCCCAAGTTGAACAGTCACCGCCCATTGTGGCCGTGTGAATGATGGCAAAGTCCCATTGCGTGCGTCATCACACCCCCGCTCGGATCGCTCCCAATTCTCGGGAAAACGCCAGCTAAGGCCTGTCAAGATGCAGATCTTGGAAGGCGTCGACGCACGTCGCGGAGGGGTGGCGGGTTCTAGCCATGCCTTTGTTTCCAGCTGGGCCCGGTAGCTACGTTTTCGGCATCCGAGTCAATTAGAGCAATCGACTCCAGTGCCGGGCGGTGCGTCCGCCGGAAACGTGTCGGTTCGTGACGGAGGTAATCCCGTGAAGAAAATGCTGTTCGGTGCCGGCGCCGGTCTCTCCGCCGCGGCACTCGTGGTCGCAGCGGTTCCCGCACTCGCCGCCGCCCCGCAGGCCGACCTCGCCCCGCTGACCATGCACGCGGCCAACGCCGCCGGTGCCGGTGACTCCTTCGTGGTGAACCTGAAGGCCGGCGCCAACGCCGCCGACGTCGCCAAGGAACTGGGCGTGCAGACCGAGCACGTCTACAACAACACCCTCAACGGCTTCTCGGCCTCGTTGAGCCCCCAGCAGCTGCACGACGTGCGCGCCAACCAGGCCGTCGAAGGCGTCTCGCAGAGCTTCCGCATCCAGGTCGAGGCGCCGCACGCCGCCGCCGTCGGCTCCTGGGGCCTGGACCGGCTGGACCAGCCGGCGCTGCCGCTGGACGACACCTACGCCCCGGCGCAGACCGGCGCGGGCGTCACCGCGTACGTCATCGACACCGGCCTCGCCGTCGACCACCCCGACTTCGAGGGCCGCGCCAAGTTTGGCTTCGACGCCACCGGTGGTGACGGCGGCGACGTCCAGGGCCACGGCACGCACACCGCGGGCACCATCGGCTCCAAGACCTATGGCGTGGCCCCCCAGGCCGAGCTGGTCGGCGTGAAGGTGCTCGGCGACGACGGCAGCGGCACCAGCGCCGACATCATCGCCGGCATGGACTGGGTCGCGCAGAACGCCAACGGCCCGTCCGTGGCGAACATGTCGCTCGGCGGCAGCAAGGACCCGGCGCTGGACGAGGCCGCCACCGGCCTGGTCGACAGCGGCGTGTTCCTCGCGGTCGCGGCGGGCAACGAGTCGCAGGACGCGGAGAACGTGTCCCCGGCCAGCGCGGAGGGCGTGTTCACCACGGCGGCCTCCGACATCAGCGACACCTCGGCCGAGTTCACCAACTTCGGCGCGACCGTCGAGGGCTACGCCCCCGGCGTGGACATCACCTCGACCGTCCCCGGTGGCGGCACCGAGGCGATGGACGGCACCTCGATGGCCAGCCCGCACGTGGCCGGTGCCGGTGCGCTGTTCCTCGAGGCCAACCAGGGTGCGACCCCGGCTGACGTGATCAAGGGCCTGCAGGGCGGCGCCTCGGTCGGCGTCGTCCAGGGTGCGCCGCAGGGCACCATCGCCGACCTGCTCCAGGTCGACGCGGGCTGACGCTCCGCAAGAAACCGGTGTGGCCGGGTATCGACCCGTGAGGCGATGCCCGGCCACCTTCTTGACCTCCTTCTTGATCGGTCAATGCCGACCGCCGATTCCCTCGCGCGATGAGCGCGGACAGGTGGTCGTCCGTGGTCGCGGTGCATCCGCCGCACCACGCGGAACCACCTGATGCAGACATTGGTTCGCGGTCCTGGCACTGACCAGAGGAAGTGCGGCTGAGGTGTATCAACTCTTTCTGGCGTTCGACGGCTTCGTCCCGGCGCTGACGGTCCTGTTCCCGCTCGCGGTGCTCGTCGCGGCCGTGTCCGGCACGGTGCGCAGCAACAGCCTCCGGTCGGTCTCCCCGCTGCACGATCCGCTGATCGACGCGGTGCTCGTGTTCGCGGTGATGTTCACCGCCTACCTGGTGTTCTACCCGCAGCCGGAGATCGCGGAGCGGGTCCGCATGGAGATCGGCAACGACCTGTACACGGCGCTGCGGGCGGCTCCCGGCGATGTGCGGCCGTGGGTGCAGCTGGCCGGGAACCTGGTGCTGCTGCTTCCGGTGGCGACGCTGGTGCCGCTGCGGGTCCGCTGGTTCGACAGCCTCGGCAAGATCGTCATCGGCGGGCTGACGACGGCGCTGATGATCGAGACGGTGCAGTTCTTCTTCATCCCCGGCCGAGTCGCCTCGACCGACGACGTCGTGCTCAACACGCTCGGCGCGTCCGTGGGCGGCGTCGTGGTGTGCGCTCGCTGGTGGCGCGCTCAGGGCCAGCTGCTCGGTCCGAACCACCGCAGCGTCGAACCGGACGAGGCGCAGACCACGGTGTGGCGGATCATCGCGAAGATCGAACAGGAGCGCGTCCCCGGCACGCGGCGCTCGGACGCCGCCGCGGTGCGGATCGCGCCCCGGCAGAGCGGCGAGCGGAACGCGGTTCCGGCGCGTCGGCCCGGCGCCCCGCTCCCTGCCGACGCGCGCAGGACCGCTTCGCGCGGCCCGGCCGCGGCGAACGTCCCGTCTCCCGCGAAGGCCCTGGCTCCGGCCCAGGGCGGGCGGATCCCCGCGAACGCGGCGCCGCGCGGGGGACGCGTCCCGTCCCCGGCGGCCATCGAGCGGGCCTTCCCGGCCGCGGTGAACGCCTCGGGCGGACGGCCGCGCCAGGGCGTGCCCTCCGGTCGCACGCCCGCGCGGCGGTCCTGACGTCGGTGGCCGGGTGACCCGCGCCCGGCCACCGGCACCACCCGGCCGGACGCGCCCTCGGCCGGGTGGAGCACAGCGGCGCTGCTCGTGCTCGACCTGCTCCTACTTCCCGCGCTGCTCCTGCGTCGGAGTTCCCTGCAGGGCCTGGTTGCGGGCGCTGAACGAGCGGCCGAGCGCGGCCACCTCCCGCTCCATCTGCGGCATGATCTTGCGCAGCGAGGGCGCCATGATCCGCGCGGCGAGCTTCGACGCGGGCAGGTTGCGCAGCCAGTGCATCAGCATCACCGGGCGCGGCACGTACACCCGGCGGGAGCGGCGCTCCACGGCGTCGGCGAACGCGGTGGCGCACTTCTCCACGGTCGTGGTGGCGTGCATCGGCCACGGCAGGCGCTTGCGCATCTCGCGGAAGCTCGGCAGGTCGGCCTTCGCATCGCGCACCAGGTCGGTGTCGATCCACGACGGGTGCGCGCTGCCGACCGCGACGCCGAGGTGGGACACCTCGGAGCTCAGCGCGCTGGCCAGGGCTTCCGCGCCCGCCTTGCTCGCGGTGTAGGCGGCCATGCCGCCCATCGGGGCGAACGCCGACAGCGAGGACACGACCAGGATGTAGCCGCGCTGCTCGATCACGTGCGGCAGTGCGAGGCGCGCGGTGTGGAAGACGCCGTTGATGTTCACGTCGATCGTCTTGGTGAACGCGTGCGGGTCGCCGTTCTGCACGGTGCCGAACGGCGCGATGCCCGCGTTGGCGATCACGGCGTCGATCCGGCCGTGCGCGGCGACGGTGCCGTCGACTGCGGCCTGGAGGGAGTCGGGGTCGGTGACGTCGGCCTCGAACCAGGTGTGGCCGTCACCGAGCCCGGCGGTGACGGCTTTGAGCTCGTCGGGTTCGAGCCCGGTCAGCGAGAGCCGGGCACCGCGGCGTGCGAGCTCCCTGGCGGTCTGCGCACCGATGCCGCGCGCGGCACCGGTGATCAGGACGACTTTGCCGGACATCGTTGACGGCATGCGCACTCCCGGAACTTGGTTCAACGTCACCTACTCCCAAGTAGGCTACCGGCAGTAGCTTACTTTCGGTAGGTCCTGGCCCGTGGGTCCGACCAGCCTGTGGATGAAACGCCGCACCTGTGGACAACTACCGCGATGTCGCGAGAAGTCGAATGCGGCCCGAGCGGGCCACCGGTTCGCCGAAGCGCCTGCCGATTGCGCTCGCGTCCTAGCTGAGCGCTCAGCGCAGGGGTGCGGGCGGATGTCGCATTCTCGCGGGGACGGACCAGGTTCGGGCCGGTTCAGAGGGCGGTGAGATCGGCTCGTTCGGCGTCGCGGCCGTCGAGGATCCGCTCCGCCAACGAGCGCATCTGCGGGGCCGAGCCTTCCTCCAGCTCCGCTTGGGCCAACTGCGCGCCGCCGTCGTAGAGACCGGTCATGGCCTCCTTGAACAGCCCCGTGAACTCCGGACCGCGAGCCTGCCGCAGCTGAGCCACCAGCTCCTCGCTCGGCATCCCCGGCACCCGGGGCTCCTCGGCGACGAGGTCCTCGGGGGCGCTCCCGGACGGAACGCCTTCGGTGTCGGTGAGCCAGCGGGCCAGCTCGTCGGCCTGGGCCTGCCGGTCCTGCCGGATTCCCTCCGCGTAGGCGGCGACCTCGGGATCGCCGGAGTCGCCCGCCAGCTCGGTCAGCTCCAGCAGCTGCCGGTGGTGCGCCAGCAGCTGCCGGGCGAACTCCTGATCGGTGCTCGTGTGCGCCGCGTCCTCCTGCTCGCCGGGTTCCGGCGCGTCCGCGCCGGGCGCCTCCGAGGTGTCCGCGGCCGGGGGCGGGGCGGGCTGCTCCACGGGGCCGCAGCCCGTGAGCGCGAGCCCGCAGGCCAGTGCCGCGCCGGCCAGCAGCCGCGGCGCGTGCGCACGGCTCCCGCCGGGACGGCGGAAGTGGGAAACGCCTGGTCCGGCGGTCGTCGGACCGTCGGGCGCGTTCCGGCTCGGTGACCACGCGCGGCCGGGCGGTGCGGTCCGCGTGGGGCGGTGCCAGTGGAACAAGGCTCGCTGCACGTGCCCGCCCTCTCCCAGGGTGGTGATCGTTCCGGCCGGGCCCGCAGGCATCACCGGCCGGGGCTGTCGCGCTCCAGGCTAACGATCGAGAAGCGCTCACCCGTCAGGGTGCGCCGCGGCGGTGGCCGACGCGAGGTGTCGCCTCGCTCTCACCACGGATGACCTTGCGCGAGTCGATGACTAGGGTGGCTACGGCCCGGCCGCAGGCACGTGCGGCGGTCGGACTACTATCCGCAGACGGCAGCGATCGTGCCGGGCGCAGGCCACCTGGTACCTGGGCGCGTCGCAGCCGACGCGCCGACCCAACCGGGTCGGGCGGTCCCGTTCGCGGGCCCGCGCAATCACGAGGAACAGTGCAGGAGGCACCGTGACGGCCGTCGCGCCACAGCCGATAGCCACGCGCCCCTATCCGGCGCGCCAAACGGTCAAGGGGTCGTTCCTGGCGCGGATGTTCCGCACCACCGACCACAAGCAGATCGGCATCCTCTACCTCGTCACCTCGATCGCCTTCTTCATCGTGGGCGGGCTGATGGCGATGCTGATCCGCGGGGAGCTGGCCGTTCCCGGGATGCAGTTCTTGTCCCAGGAGCAGTACAACCAGCTGTTCACGATGCACGGCACGATCATGCTGCTGCTGTACGCGACGCCGATCCTGTTCGGCTTCGCGAACTACATCCTGCCGCTGCAGATCGGTTCGCCGGACGTCGCGTTCCCGCGCCTGAACGCGTTCGGCTACTGGCTCTACCTCTTCGGTGGGCTCGTGGTCGTCAGCGGGTTCCTGCTGCCGGGCGGTGCCGCGGACTTCGGTTGGTTCGCTTACACCCCGCTCTCGGACGCCCTGCACTCGCCGGGCCACGGCGCGGACTTCTGGGTCGCCGGCCTGGCCGTCTCCGGTCTGGGCACGATCCTCGGTGCGGTCAACATGATCACCACGGTGGTCTGCCTGCGCGCACCGGGCATGACCATGTGGCGGATGCCGATCTTCACCTGGAACATCCTGGTGACGAGCGTGCTGATCCTGATGGCGTTCCCGATCCTCACCGCGGCCCTGATGGGCCTGCTGGCGGACCGGCAGCTCGGTGCCCACGTGTTCGACCCCGCCAACGGCGGCGTGATCCTGTGGCAGCACCTGTTCTGGTTCTTCGGACACCCCGAGGTCTACATCGTCGCGCTGCCGTTCTTCGGCATCGTCTCGGAGATCTTCCCGGTGTTCAGCCGCAAGCCGCTGTTCGGCTACACCGGCCTGGTGTACGCGACGCTGGGCATCGCGGCCCTGTCGGTCGTCGTGTGGGCGCACCACATGTACGCGACCGGCGCGGTGCTGCTGCCGTTCTTCTCGTTCACCACGTTCCTCATCGCCATCCCGACGGGCATGAAGTTCTTCAACTGGATCGGCACCATGTGGCGCGGCCAGTTGACGTTCGAGACGCCGATGCTGTTCAGCGTCGGCTTCCTGGCGACGTTCCTGTTCGGCGGTCTGACCGGCGTCCTGCTGGCCGCCCCGCCGATCGACTTCCACGTCTCGGACACGTACTTCGTGGTGGCGCACTTCCACTACGTGCTCTACGGCACGATCGTGTTCGCGACCTTCGCCGGCATCTACTTCTGGTTCCCGAAGATGACGGGCCGGATGATGGACGAGCGGCTCGGGAAGATCCACTTCTGGTTGACGTTCATCGGCTTCCACACCACGTTCCTGGTGCAGCACTGGCTGGGCAACGAGGGCATGGTCCGCCGGTACGCCGACTACCTGGAGTCGGACGGCTTCACCGCGCTGAACACGCTGTCCACCGTGGGCGCGTTCATCCTCGGCGCGTCGATGCTGCCGTTCCTGTGGAACGTGTTCAAGAGCTACCGCTACGGCGAGATCGTGAACGTCGACGACCCGTGGGGCTACGGCAACTCCCTGGAGTGGGCCACGTCCTGCCCGCCGCCGCGGCACAACTTCACCGAGCTGCCCCGGATCCGCTCCGAGCGCCCGGCCTTCGAGCTGCACTACCCGCACGTCGCGGACCGGATGCGCCTCGAAGCCCACGTCGGCCTCACCGGCAAGCCGCTGGCGCACGCCGCTCCCTCGGAGAAGGCCGCGCAGGCGGTGGTCCCGCCGGAACAGGGCGGGGACCGCGACGCCACCGAGAAGTAGTGGTCACCGACCGCACCGCGGAACGCAACGTGATGTGCGCGCTAGTGCCGCACCGCACGGTTGTGCCAAGGTGAGTCGGCTCTGACGACGAGCCCCGGCAGACTCCGGTCTGCCGGGGTTTCTCGTGTTCCCGAACGGAAAGGAGTGCCCGCAGCCGTGAGCACGCCGAATCCCACCACCGTGCTGATCACCGTGACCGGACAGGACAAGCCGGGGGTCACCTCCGTGCTGTTCGCCGCCCTCACCGCGCACGGGGTGGACATCGTCGACGTCGAACAGGTCGTGATCCACGACCGGCTGGTGCTCGGTGTGCTCGTGTCGACCGACCGGGACCCGGAACACCTGCAGGAAGCCGTGGAGCAGGCGATGGCGACCGTCGGCATGGCCGTGGACGTGCTGATCGGCGCTCCCGACGGCGACCCCGCGAAGCTGGCGTCCACGCACGTGGTCGTCGTGCTGGGACATCCGGTCTCGGCCCGCAGCTTCACCGAGGTCGCGCGCAGGCTGGCGGCGATGAACGTCAACATCGACTCCATCCGCCGCGTCGCCGACTACCCGGTGACGGGACTGGAACTGCAGGTCACCGCCCCCGACTCCACCGAGGAGATGGGCGCGGCGCTGACCTCGGAGATGGGCGAGCTCTCCGCCGGGCTCGGCGTGGACGTGGCGGTCGAACGCGCCGGCCTGACCCGGCGGGCCAAGCGGCTGGTCGTCTTCGACGTGGACTCCACGCTCATCCAGGGCGAGGTCATCGAGATGCTCGCCGCGAAGGCCGGGTGCGAGGACGCGGTCCGCGAGGTCACCGAACGCGCCATGCGCGGCGAGCTGGACTTCGCCGAGTCGCTGCGCGAGCGGGTCGCGGTCCTGGAGGGCCTGCCCGCGACGGTGCTCGACGAGGTGGCGGCCGACCTGGAACTCACCCCCGGCGCCCGCACCACGGTGCGCACGCTGCGCAGGCTCGGATTCCACACCGGCGTCGTCTCCGGCGGATTCACCCAGATCATCGATCACCTGGTGGCCGAGCTCGGACTCGACTTCAGCGCGGCCAACGAACTGGAGATCGTCGACGGCAAGCTCACCGGCAGGGTCATCGGCGAGATCGTCGACCGCCCAGGCAAGGCGCACGCGCTGCGGCGCTTCGCCGACGAGTTCGGGGTGCCCTCCGGGCAGTGCGTCGCGGTGGGCGACGGCGCGAACGACATCGACATGCTCTCCGCCGCGGGGCTCGGCATCGCGTTCAACGCGAAACCCGCGCTGCGCGAGGTCGCCGACACCGCGCTCTCGCACCCGTTCCTGGACGCGATCCTGTTCGTGCTGGGCGTGACGCGTGCCGAGGTGGAGCTGGCCGACGCCGAGGACGGCGTGGTGCGGCGGGTTCCGCTCGAAGCGTGAAGCGGCATGGGACCCCATCCGTGATCGTTCTCCGGGTGGGCAGGTCGATCACGACGGTGCGAGGGGAACGAACATGACCGGGACCGAATTGGACGAGGTGTCGCTGCGCATCGAGGCGACGCCGGAACAGGTCTGGGACCTGCTCTCCGACATCACCCGGATGCCGGAGTGGAGCCCGAACCTGGCCCGCTGCACGTGGCGCGGACGCGTCCGCGAACCGGTGGCGGGGGCGCGGTTCATCGGGTTCAACAAGCCCGGCGTCCCCACGTCGAACGTGGTGGAGCGGGCCGAGCGCGGGCGCGAGTTCACCTTCCGCACCACGCTGCACAACACGGTGTGGCGCTACCTGCTCA
Source organism: Saccharopolyspora sp. NFXS83 (assembly GCF_026241095.1). GTDB lineage: Bacteria > Actinomycetota > Actinomycetes > Mycobacteriales > Pseudonocardiaceae > Saccharopolyspora_C. Next base: position 176,384 of record NZ_JAPFGB010000009.1, read on the forward strand.
CCGAGGACGGCACCGGAACGCTGGTGACCGAGCAGCGGGACACCTCGCGGACGAAGCACAGGATGCTGGCGCCGCTGTACAAGCTCACAGGTGGCCGCGAGAAGCTCGCCGCGACCTTCCGCACCGGGATGGAGCAGACCCTCCGCCGCCTGAAGGCGGTCGCGGAGGCCTAGCCGCCTGGGCGGTTCTTCGGAGTGAACGGACCGTTCGTCCCATCCGTTGGGCGAACGGTCCGTTCACTCACGTCCGGATCTCTGCCCAACAGCCGCTGCGCGCTCCGCGCCGGTGCAGGGCGCGGTGCGGTTTCGGAGTGAACGGACCGCCTGTCCCATCCCCTTGGGCGAACGGTCCGTTCACTCCGATCCGGCGGCGCACGGTCGCCGCTTCGCGTCGCCGGGGTCGAGCGAGGTGAACGGACCGTTCGTCCAGTCCGGTTGGGCGAACGGTCCGTTCACTTGAGTGCGCGAGGACGTCAGGTCGTCGCCGGGGTCGGGGTCGCGAACAGGTCGACGTGGCCGTTGGAGATGAACGACGGTCGTTGCTCCAGCTCGCTAAACGCCGCGGTCAGACTCGGGAAGCGGTCGAACAGGGCGGACAACGCGATGCGGGCTTCCAGCCGGGCCAGCTGGGAACCGACGCAGAAGTGCACGCCGTGGCCGAAGCTGAGGTGCGCGGTATCGGAGCGGGCCGGGTCGAAGAGATCCCCGCCGGGGTAGTGCGCGGAGTGCCGGTTGGCCGCCAGCAGCCCGGCCACGATCGCTTCGCCCTCCCTGATCGTGCCGCCCCCGGGCAGCGCGATCTCCTCGACGGCGAAGCGCAGCGGCAGGTTCGCGAGCGGCGGCTGCCAGCGCAAGGTCTCCTCGATGATCGCGTCCCAGCTCAGCTCGCCCGCCCGCACCGCGGCCAGGTGCCGGGGTTCGGTGAGCAGCTGCGCGATGGCGTGCCCGAGCAGGTTCACGGTCGTCTCGTGGCCCGCCGAGAACATCAGCATCAAGGTGTCGGTCAGCTCGCCGTCCGACAGGCGAGTCCCGTCCTCGTCCCGCATCGCCAGCAGGTCGCTGGTCAGGTCATCACCCGGGCTCCGGCGGCGGGCGGCGACGTGGTCGCCGAACAACCGGTACAGGGTCTCCATCCCGGCCACCATCTCCTCCGGTGTCGTCGTCGTGCTGAAGAACGACTCCACCAGGCGGCGCATCTCGTCCAGGGCCGCGCGGTCGGTGATGCCGAGCAGCGAGCTGATCACCGCGACCGGCAGCGGATTCGCGAAGCGCTCGCGCAGGTCCACCGCCACACCCGGTGGGGCGGCGGCGACGTCGTCGAGCAGCTCGGTGGTGATCCGCTCGACGTGCGGCTGCAGCTCGCGGATGCGGCGGGCGGTGAACGCGGGCGCGATCAGAGCTCGGAGCCTGCGGTGCTCGGCACCGTGCGAGTTGAACATGTTCCGCATCGAGACCCAGGTGTGCAGCGGCCAGTCCGGTGGCAGCTCGCGGTACGCGGGCCAATGCCGGTGCGGATCTTTGGACACGCGCGGGTCGGCGAACAGGGCTCGGAGCACCACCGGGTCGGTGACCAGCCAAGCCTCCACCTCGCCCGGTAGCAGCACGCGCGTCGCCGGACCTCGCTCGCTGAGCCGGGCCGCCTCGGCGTGCAGCTCGCTCCCGGTGGGATCGAGCGGGCAGGGGGAAGTGGAAGGTTCCATCGATCTGCTCCGTGATGTCGTTCCTGCACGCCGTGGGTGGCGCGTACCCAGCATGGAGCGATCGAGCTCCGCTCGGTGACCGTCGACGGGGTGAAGCTGCGTCGCCGTTCGGACGCATCACCTCCGAGCTCGCGCAGAGCCGTGCTCCAGCGGCAGACCTGCGCCCGTACGAGGACGGTGGCGGTGCCCCGGCGACTTTTCGGAGTGAACGGACCGTTCGTCCAATCCCGTTGGACGAACGGGCCGTTCACCCCCTGGCGAAGCCCCGCTGATGGCGACCGTGCGGCCGGGACGTTGCCGGGTGCCGTGGCGAACTTCCCGGGGTGAACGGACCGTTCGTCCGGTCTCGTTGGACGAACGGGCCGTTCACTCCGGTTCGATGCGGGCGACCCGGCGCCGCGGGCGGAGGGCGTCGGGTTAGGTGAACGGACCGTTTGACCGGTCTCGTTGGACGAACGGGCCGTTCACTCCGATCGGTCGTGGGTGTGAGCGATCCCCTGCGGTCGGGGTGGGGCGGTCGTGGGCGGGGTGGGGATAATCGGGGTGTGTTCGATGCCGCTGTGCTGAATCCCTTGCTGACCCGCTACGCGTCCTGGCTGGCGATGCCGACGGAGTTGACCGCGGACACCTCGGACGAGGATCCCGAGCAGGTCGTGCTGATGCCGATGGTGCTGCGCATCGAGCGCGCCGAGCCGCCGCGCCGCACGGCGCTGCTGGAGGCCGCGGCGTCGGCCGCGCTCGCGGTGTGCCTGGACGAGCGGGCCAAGCCCGGCGGCGTGTGGCACGAGCCGGTGCACCACTGGATCTCCGGCCGCATCCGCAAGGTGTCGCGGCGGGCGCGGGGCGCGCACTGGGCGGCGGTGCAGGAGTTCCCGGGGCGCACGGTGGAGGTGGACGGCGCCGAGGTGCGGGCGTTCCTGCCGTCGCGGGTCGCGGACATGCCGAGGGAGTTGACGCGGCTGCAGATCTCCGGCAGCGAGCTCGACGCGGACGAGCCGGGACCGCCCGTAGCGGGGGCGCCGGTGCTGTGGCTGAACCCGGACGTGGCGATGAGCGCGGGTAAGTCCGCTGCTCAGGTCGGTCACGCCACGATGTTCCTGGCGGCGTTGCTGCACGGCGAGCACCGCGACGACGAGGTGGCGCGGTGGTCGGCGGCGGGGCTGCCGTGCTCGGTCCGCGTCGCCGACGGGGCGACTTGGCGGCGGCTGCTGCCGGGCGACGACGCGGAGACAGCGTGGCGCCGCCACGGTGTCGCGGCCGTCCGCGACGCGGGTTTCACCGAGATCGATCCCGGCACCGTCACCGTCCTCGCCCAGTGGCCGCGGCCGTCCGGAACCGCCTGAGCAACGCGAGTCCGACTGCGCGGGGGTGAGCCGGTCAGACCCTGGGTTGCGGCGTGCTCGCCCGGCGCGCGGTCAGGACTGCGTCGAGGAGGTCGAGGATCTGCCCGCGGATTTCGGGCAGGTCGCCCAGCGCCTCGTCATCGAGGGCGACCAGCACTCGTTCGTTGACGGAGGCGATCAGCGACTGCCATTGCGCCGCGGTGAACTCCGCGTCCGTGAAATTGCGGGCGAGCATCTCGGCCCACTGCCGGTACGCGTCCCGGCGGCGGCGCATCCCCTCCGGCCCGACGCGGACGATCTCGACGAGGAGCACCCGGGCCAGTTCCGGGTCGCCGATGACGGCGCGCAGGTAGACGTCCATCCCGGTGAGCATCCGGTGCTGCCCGTAGGGCTGGTCGCGCACGGCTTCGTTGATCGCGTCGACCAGCCTCGACGTGGCTGCCTCGTAGACGTCCAGGAAGCACTCCTGCTTGTCGGCGAAGTGCTCGTAGAACGTGCGCCGCGAGACCTGCGCCTCCCGGACGATGTCGGCGACCTTCGCGCGGTCGTAGCCGTTCGCGGCGACGGCGCGCATCATCCCGTTCCGCAGCTTCCTGCGGTGGTGGTCCCAGGCCCCTTCGGCCCGCGGGCCGGGCGGTAGCCGCGGACCGCGCTCGGGAACCAGCTTCGCCGGGTCGACCTCGGTCATGCCTTCAAAGTAGCGCCCCGGCCGGGTCTGCTACGTCGGATTCCGGGGCGGTGCGGGCTGGCTCACGCCGACGGAGCGCATGAAACCGCCCAAGAGCGTCTGCGACATTTCGTCGCGAAGGTCTGGCGGCCTGGAAGTCGTCAAGGCCAAGTGCTCTTGGGCGGCTCATCCGGGCGAACCCGGCAACTACGATGCTCCCGCCGCGCGAGGCTGCGGACCAGGGCCGAAAGTCCCGTCGACGTCACTTCGCGGGTTCGCAGACGACGACCGGGATCGTGCGGTCGGTCCAGGACTGGTACGAGTCGAAGTCCGCGTAGAGCTCCAGCAGCTTCGCCCACAGCTCGGCCCGTTCCGGACCCTCGGCGACGCGTGCCCGCAACCGCAGCGCCTCCTTGCCGATCTGCACCGTCACCTCGGGGTTCGCGGTGATGTTGTGGTACCAGGCGGGGTGCCGGGGCAGGCCGCCCTGGGACGCGACGAGCACCACCCGCTGGCCGTCGCGCAGGTACAGCAGCGGCGTGGTGCGGTCCTGCCCGCTCTTGCGCCCGGTCGTGGTCAGCAGGCAGGTCGGCACGCCGCGCCGCCAGGCGCTGCCGATCCGCCACCGGCCGCCGATGCGCCCACCGGTCGCGCGGTACGCGCGCACGTGGGCCCGGGACATCACCCGCATCACCTTGGGCACCAGCGGGGAGTCGAGTTGCCGCGGTCTGCGCATGGCGAGTCCTCCTGCTCCTCGGCCTGGACGGACCGGGCAGGCCCGTCGGTGGCAAGCGGTGATTTCCGTTGTGCGGACGGGAGTACGCCGCGTCCTTGGGTCTCGGCCAAACGCTTGCTAGGGTCATTGAAGCAGCTGCAGCAAGGCGCGTCGATCTCCATCCGGGCTCTTTCCACGCATCGCCGCCGCGGGCTCCGCCGAACCCCGGCGCGGAGAGGAAATTCCTTGCGACACGGCATCGTGCTGTTCACCAGCGATCGCGGGATCACGCCGGGACCGGCCGCGCAGGCGGCCGAGCAGGCCGGTTTCGACACGTTCTACGTCCCCGAGCACACCCACATCCCGATCAAGCGGACGGCCGCGCACCCCGGTACCGGTGGCGCTGACCTGCCGGACGACCGCTACCTGCGGACCTTGGACCCCTGGGTGAGCCTGAGCGCCGCCGCCGCGCTGACCTCGCGGATCCGGCTGGCCACGGCGGTGGCGCTGCCGGTCGAGTCCGATCCGATCACGCTCGCCAAGACGATCGCCTCCTTGGACTGGCTCTCCGGCGGGAGGGTCCTGCTCGGGGCGGGATTCGGCTGGAACACCGATGAGCTCGCCGACCACCACGTGCCCGCGCACCGGCGGCGGACCGCGCTGCGCGAGCACATCGAGGCGATGCGCGCGCTGTGGACCGAGGAAGAGGCATCGTACTCCGGTGAGTTCGTCCACTTCGGACCGTCGTGGGCGTTCCCGAAGCCCGCGCGCATCCCGGTCCTGATCGGGGCCGGCGCGGGGCCGAAGACGTTCGCCTGGATCGCCGCGCACGCCGACGGCTGGATCACCACGCCCGCCGACACCGACGTGGCCGCGAACGCGGAGCGGTTGCGCGCGGCCTGGGCGGAGGCCGGTCGGCCCGGCTCACCGGAGATCCACGTGCTGGCGACCCGGAAACCGGCGCCGGACCTGCTCGCGGAGTGGGAGGGCTGCGGCGTCACCGAAGCGATCTGGGGACTGCCGGACAAGTCCGCCGACGAGGTGCGGGCGTTCCTCGCGCGGCACGCCGAACGGCTCGGCATCGGGCCCCCGGCACCTGCAGGGTGACCGCGGTCAGTCGTCGCCGACGCCGCGGGCCGCGAGCGCTTCGCCCAGTTCGTCGGAGTGGCGCAGGGTGCGGACCAGGAACGGGACCGCGAACGCCGAGAGCGAGCGTTCGGCGTTGCGGGCGCGCTGCGCCTCGCGGGTCTCGGTCGCGATGGTCGACAGGGCCGCGACGGCCTGCAAGGTCAGCCCCACCAGCAAGCCCACCCGTTCCGGCCGGACGCCGATCCGGCGCAGCGGCCCGAGCCCGCGCTCCACCGCGGTGACCAGGTCGTCCACCCTGGTGGTGAGGGTGAACAGGTTGGCGGCGCCGAGCGCGGCGAACAGCCGCAGCGTCACCACCGAAGCCTGGTCCAGCCCGAGCATCCACCACTGCAGCAGGAAGATCACCGCGAGCAGCGGCAGCAGCAACCGGGACGCCTGCCAGCACCGCCGCGGCGGGATCCGGGCGAGCGCGTAGCCCGCCACCACGACCACCGCCACCACGGCCAGCGACGGCGCCGAGCCGAGCAGGAAGATCAGCACCGCGAAGCCGAGCAGCAGCACGAACTTCACCCCGGCGGGCGTCCGGTGCACCGGGCTGGACCCGGGTTCGTACAGACCGAGCGGGCTCACCCGATCAGCTCCCGGTAGTGCGACAGCGCGGCCTCCGGGGTGCCGTCGGCGGCGATCCGCCCCTGGTCGAGCACCACGACCCGGTCGAAACCGTCCAGCAGGTGCAGGTCGTGGGTCACCAGCACCACCTGCTGCGGCAGCTCCCGCAGCAACTCCATGAAGTGCCGCTTGTTGCGCAGATCCAGCAGCGTGGTCGGCTCGTCGCAGACCAGCACGTCCGGTTCCAGCACCAGCATCGAGCACAGCGCCAGCAGCTGCTTCTGACCGCCGGAGAGCTGGTGCGCGGGGTGCTCGGCGTAGCCGGCGAGACCGTGCCGGGCCAGCACCTCGGCGGCCCGGCGCTCCCGCTCGGCCTTCGGGATGCCGTGCCTGCGCAGCGAGAACGCCACGTCCTCACCGGCGGTCGGCATCACGATCTGGCTGTCCGGGTTGGTGAACACGAAACCGACGCGCTTGCGCACCGCACGCCCGTCGCGCGCCGGGTCGAGCCCGTCGACCAGCACCCGGCCGCTCGTCGGCGCCACCAGGCCGTTGATCATGCGTGCCAGCGTGGACTTGCCGGAGCCGTTCGCGCCGACGAACGCGACCCGCTCCTCGCCCAGCCGCAGATCGATGCCGTCCAGCACCGGGTGCTCCCCGTAGGCGTGCGCGATCTTCTCGAACTCGATCAATCCACTCGCTCCCACACCGTCGCCACGCCCAGCCCTCCGCCGGAGGACAGGGCGGCCACCCCGGTGCGCGGCCCGTTCTCGCGCACCATGCGGCTGAACAATCGCACCACCAGGACCGCACCCGACGCTCCCCAGGGGTGGCCGAGCGCGATGGCGCCGCCGTCCGGGCTCACGCCGCGCTCGTCGATCCTGGCCGCGTCCACGCAGGCCAGGACCTGCCCGGCGAAGGCCTCCGTGAACTCGACGAGCTCCGGAACCGGACGATCCCGCAGCACGTGGCGCAGCGCGGGCACCGCACCCAGCCCGAGGCGGCTCGGATCCACACCGGCCGTGCGCTCGGCGACCAAGCGCAACCCCGGCACGCCCAGGCGGCGGCGCTCCCGCTCGGTGGTGATGAGCACGGCCGCGGCCCCGTCGCTGACGCCGCAGGAGTTCGCGGCGGTCGCGGTGCCGTCGGAGGTGAACGCGGGCCGGAACCGCGCCAGCCGCTCCCGGCCGAACCCGCGCCTGGGCCGCTCGTCGCGCCCACCGCCCACGTCGACCAGTTCCGCGTCGAAGCGGCCCGCGTCCTGCGCCGCGACCGCGCGGGCGTGGCTGCGCGCCGCGAACTCGTCCTGCCGCTCGCGGGAGATCCCGGCCTCGGCCGCGACCACGTCCGCCGCCGGACCCATGTCCGGGTCGCCGAGATCGGCGGGCGCGAACGGGGCGCGCGAGTAGAACCGCGGTGGTTCCCCCGCCGACCGCGGCCGGTGCGCCCGCCACGGCGCGGTCGACGCGCTCTCCACCCCGCCGGCCAGGTAGTGCTCACCGGCGCCGCCGCGCAGCATCGCGGCGGCCACAAGGATCGAGCTGAGGCCGCTGGCGCACTGCCGGTCCACCGTCATGCCGGGGACACCGACCCCGAACCCGGCGCGCAACGCCGCGACCCGCGCGGGATTGCCGCCCGGCCCCATCACGTTGCCGAGCAGCACGTCGTCCACCGCTTCCAGCCCCGAATCGTGCAGGGCGGCGGTGAGCACCGGCGCGGCGAGCCGTTCCGCGGTCAGGTTCCGCAACGCGCCGCCCACCTCGCCGATGGGGCTGCGGCGAGCGGCGATCACCACCGGGTCGCGATCGTTCACCGCAGCTCCTCCGCGTCGAGAGTGCCCTCGCGCAGACCCTCGGCGATGCCGGCCCGCGCCGGTTTGCCGGAGCCGGTGCGGGGGAGGGCGGACACCGCGAGCCAGCGCCTCGGCCGCTTCGCTGGTTCCAGGTGGCGCGTCCTGGCGCGCAGCTCGGCGCGCGTCGGCGCGGTGCGCGGGTCGACCTCCAGCACGGCCGTCACCAGCGCTCCGAGCCGGCGGTGCGGGGTGCCCGCCACCACCACGTCCCGCACGTCGGCGGAGCCGCGCAGCGCCGACTCGACCTCTTCGGCGACGACGAGGGCGCCGCCGGTGCTGATCGTGGAACCGGTGCGGCCCAGCACGCTCACGGTGCCGTCATCGTGGCGCACCGCGTGGTCCCCGACGCTGGACCAGCCCGGTTCCGCCGCGTCGAGGGCGCCGCGGCGCAGGTGGCCGTCGAAGGTCAGCTCCGAGCGGACCCACAGCACGCCTCCGAGCTCCGCGGGCAGCGAATCGCCCATCGCGTCCCGGACGTCGACGTCCACCAGCGGGCGCAGCCGCGGCGCACCGCGGCGCGCCGCGATCAGCGAATGCTCCGCGGAGCCGTAGTACTCCAGCAGCTCGCAGCCCGGCAGCAGCAGCCGCAGCCGCTCCTCCAGCACGCCGTCCACCCCAGCGCCGCCGCAGACGACCAGGCGCAGCGCGCACGCCGCGAGCAGCTGGGGACGGCGCTCCCACACCGACAGCAGCGCGGCGAGCATCGCCGGAACCAGGTGCACCACTGTCGCGTCGCGGCACTGCTCGGCGACCGCGGTCGCCGACCACTTGGGCAGCAGCCGCACCTCGCGGTCCTGGTGCAGGGCGTGCAGCGCTCCGAACAGGAACAACGACGAGCTCAGCGGGCCGGGCACCAGCACCACGTCGTCGCGGCGCAGCACCACGTCCAGCGCCGTGAAGCTCGCCAGCCACGATCCGCGGGTGCGGACCAGCACCTTCGGAGCGCCGCTGCTGCCGGAGGTCGTGGGCAGGTAGAAGTGCGTGCGCTCATCACCGCGCGCCGCGACGGGCGCCGCCTCCGGAGGAGCGCCGGAGACGATCGCACCGGGCTTCGCGTCGGCCAGCACCGACTCCGGGCGCGACCACTCCGGGTCCACGATCAACGTCGCCGAGCCTGCCAGGTCCGCGCCCAGCAGCCAGCACAGGCGGTGCACCGGATCCGGCTCGTCCACCGCGACCCGCGCCACCCCGTCCAGCCTCCGCGCGGCGCCGTGGGCGCGGCGCAGCACCTCCGCGCCGGTGAGCGCGGTCCCCGGCGACGACACCCCGGCCGTGAGCGGGCCGGTGCCCAGGATCGGCGGGGCCATTCAGCTCCCGGCCGGGCGGGACGTGGCCACCGGCAGCGCGCGGTGCACCGCCGCCGCCACCAGCGACACCGCCACCAGCTTCACCGCGTCGCCCGGCAGGAACACCAGCGACTGCACCGCGGCGGCACCGAGATCACCCGTGAACGCCGCCCAGTACGGGATGCCCACCAGGTAGTCCACGGCGATTCCCGCGAAGTTCGCCAGCAGCAACAACGGCAGGCGCGGGCGCGGCAGACCGCGCTGCACGATCAACCCCACCACGACCGCCGACAGCAACCAGCCCAGCACGAACCCGCCGCTCGGGCCCGCGAACGGGGCGATGCCGCCGCGCCCGCCCGACAGCAGCGGCAGGCCGATCGCCACCAGCGCCAGGAACAGCAGCACCGACGCGCCGGCGCGCCGCGCACCGAGGATGCTGCCCGCGAGCAGCGGCCCCATGTTCTGCAGGACCACCGGCACCGCGGCGCCCGCGATGAACAGGCCGGGGAACAGGCCGAGCACAGCGATGAACGCCGCGAACACCACTGTCCTGGCCAGGTCAGCGGCCGGTTGGGCGGTGCGTTGTCCAGGCACGACGACTCCTCACGCCGATCACGGGTCGGTGCGAACGTACCCGGCTCACCGGTGGGAGCAGAAAAGCTCCGACCACATCGTGGACGCCCGCACCCCGGCGCGGCCCACCCGGAGACCAAGCCCACACCGGCGCCGCCCGCTTTCGGAGTGAACGGACCGTTGGTCCAATCCCGTTGGACGAACGGTCCGTTCACTCCGAAAAGCTCCCCGCCGATCGGCGGGCGCTGCGGTGATCGAGGAGGCGCGCGGTGAGGTGAACGGATCGTTCGCCCAATGCCGTTGGACGAACGGTCCGTTCACTCACATCGGAGTTCCGCGGAGGTGGGCGTTGCGGGGCTCCCCGAGGGCGGAGGGGTTGTGAGTGAACGGACCGTTCGCCCAGTCCCGTTGGACGAGCGGTCCGTTCACCCGGGTACGGGAGGGGAATCGTCAGGTGGCGGCGTTGAGGCGGGTGAGGGCGCCGCGGACGACCTGCGGGTCGTAGGTCGTCCAGAACGGCGGCAGCGACGCGCGCAGGAATCCGCCGTACCGGGCGGTGGCCAGCCGCGGGTCGAGCACGGCGATCACGCCGCGATCGTTCGAGGACCGCAGCAGCCGCCCGGCGCCTTGGGCGAGCAGCAGCGCGGCGTGCGTGCCCGCGACGGTGAGGAAGCCGTTGCCGCCGTGCGCCGACACGGCCTTCTGCCGCGCCGAGGCCAGCGGATCGTCGGGCCGGGGGAACGGGATCCGATCCATGATCACGAGTTGCAGCGACTCGCCCGGCACGTCCACGCCCTGCCACAGCGAGAGCGTCCCGAACAGCGAGGTCTCCGGATCGGCCGCGAACTTGCCGACGAGCTGAGCGGTGTTGTCCTCGCCTTGGCACAGCACGGGGGTCTTGAGCCGTTCCCGCAGCTCCTCCGCGGCTTGCCGCGCGGCGCGCATCGAGGAGAACAGCCCGAGCGTGCGCCCACCGGCGGATTCGACGAGTTCGGTGAGTTCGTCGAGGTATTCGGGCGGCAGCCCGTCCCGCCCCGGCTGCGGCAGGTGCCGGGCGATGTAGAGGATGCCGCTGCGCTGGTGCTCGAACGGCGAGCCGACGTCGAGCCCGGTCCACTTCGGCCCGCCGGTGTCCGACGGGGGTTCCTTGCCGCTGGCCATGTCGGCGGCGGGAGCGGCCTTGCGCTCCGGCGGCAGCCCCCATTGCCGGGCGAGCGTGTCGAAGGAACCGCCGAGCGCCAGCGTCGCCGAGGTCAGCACCGTGGTGCGCTGCCCGAACAGCCGCTCGCGCAGCAGTCCGCCGACGCCGAGCGGCGCGACCTTCACCGTCGGCGGCCGGTTCGGTTCGCTGCTGATCCACACCACGTCGCGGCGTTGCCCTTCGGGCTCGTCGAACGCGTCGAGCAGCCGGACGGCGTTGTCGTGGAGTTCTTCGGTGAGCGCGAGGGCGAGTTTCCGGGCGCTGCTGCCTTCGGGGTCTTCCTTGCGCTCCGGACCGAGCGCGGTCATGCACGCGGCGGACGCGTCGCGCAGCGCGGTGAGCGAGCCGCCGAGCGCCTGCGGCATCTCTTCGAGCCGTTGCGGGCGGGCGTCCTGGAGGACGAGTTCGATGCCTTCGGCGGCTTCGTCGAGCCGGTCGGCGATGCTCTGGTCGATGGCCCGGCCGCAGCGCCGCGCGGCGAGTTTCGCCTGGTTCGCGGACAGTTCCCCGGTCGCGGCGGAGGTGACCCGGTCGACGAGGTCGTGCGCCTCGTCGATCATGACCACGTCGTGCTCGGGCAGCACGGGCCGGTCGTCGAGGGCGTCGATGGCGAGCAGCGCGTGGTTGGTGACGACGACGTCGGCCCGGCCCGCTTCGCCGCGGGCGCGTTCGGCGAAGCAGTCGGTGCCGATGGGGCAGCGGTGCACGCCGAGGCATTCCTTCGCGGTCACCGACAGCTGCCGCCACGCCTGGTCGGTGACGCCGGGCACGAGCTCGTCGCGATCCCCGGTGTCGGTCTCGGTGGACCACTCGCGGATCCGCTTGATCTGGCGTTCCAGCGCGGAGGCGGCGAACGGGTCGAACAGCGCGCCCTCTTCGGGTTCTTCGGGGGCGCCGCCGTGGATCCGGTTGAGGCACAGGTAGTTGCGGCGCCCTTTGAGGATCGCGAACGTCGGCGGGCGCCCGAGCGCCTCGGCGAGCGCCTTCGACAGCCGGGGCAGGTCGCGGTCGACGAGCTGGCGTTGCAGCGCGATGGTCGCCGTGGAGATCACGACCGTGGTCGCTTCGACGACGGCGTGCCGGATGGCGGGCACCAGGTAGGCGAGCGATTTCCCGGTCCCGGTCCCGGCCTGCACCGCGAGGTGCTCGCCGGAGCCGATGGAGTGCTCGACGGCCGCCGCCATCCGCGACTGCCCTTCGCGCTCGGAGCCGCCGACGGACCCCACGGCGATCCCGAGCAGCGTCGCCAGGTCGGGGATCTGCTCCGGTGGTTTCGCGGTGATCGGCTCGTCGCGGCGGCGCTTCTTGTCGCCGGGAGCTCCCTTCAACGCCAGGTCGGCGGCGATCTCAGGTGGGAGCTCGTCGGTCTCGTCGAGCTCGAACACATCCGGATCGGACCACTGCGGAACAGAACCTGGCACGCCCCGGGACGCTACCGTCCACCTCTGTCAACCCCCCGCCCGCATCCCCCCGGCGGGTCCGTCCGCGACCGACGTCGCCGGGCGCGGTCGAGGGGCCGCTCAGACGACGATCGGCGTGCCCGTGGTCGTCACGCCCGCGGCGCGCAGGTCGGTCAGCGCCGACTCGACCGTGGCGCGGGAGACCCCGGCCGTCAGGTCCAGCAGGACCGACGTGGTGAAACCGGCCTTCGCCGCGTCCAGCGCGGTCGCGCGCACGCAGTGGTCCATGGCGATGCCGACCACGTCGACGTCGGTGACCTCGTGCGCGTTGAGCCACTCGGTGAGGGTGCGCTCGGTGCCGTCGACGCCCTCGAAACCCGAGTAACCGTCGCTGTACTGGCCCTTGAGGAACACCTCGTGCAGCGGGCCGACCTCCAGCTGCGGGTGGAACTCCGCGCCCGCCGTGCCCGCCACGCAATGCTCCGGCCAGGTCCGGACGAAGTCCGGCTTCGAGCTGAAGTGGGCGCCCGGATCGATGTGGTGGTCGCGGGTCGCGACCACGTGCGCGTAACCGGATTCCGCCACGTGGCGGGAGATCGCCCCCGCCACTTCGGCCCCACCGGCCACGGCCAGCGCGCCGCCCTCGCAGAAGTCGACCTGCACGTCCACGATCACCAGCGCCTTGCGCACCTCTGGGCTCATACCGACTCCTCAGCGTGGAAGACCGTCGAAATCGCCGGTTCTCCGCTGGACAACTTCAGGCCCTCCCACGGCAGGCTCACCAGAGCGTGCCGCAGGCGCTGTCGATTGTCCTCCAACGAGGGCAGGTCATCGACCCGCTTCCCGTTGCGGACCAGTGGGATCGGCACCACCTGGTCGTGCGGGCCCGCCTTCGGTTCCACGAAACCGGGGCCGGTGCGGTGCACGACCTCCTCCAGCGCGGTGCCGGTGTCCTTGTGCCTGCGCAGCGCGGACTTGGTGCCGCCGCGGGATCCCTTGTGGGTGCTGCGCTTGGCCACCGGGCGGCCTTCCACCTCGGTGAGCTTGTAGACCATGCCCGCCGTCGGCGCCCCGGAACCCGTCACCAGCGAGGTGCCCACGCCGTAGCCGTCCACGGGTTCCGCGCGCAGCGAGGCGATCGCGTACTCGTCCAGATCACCCGACACGACGATGCGGGTGCCGGTGGCGCCCAGCGAATCCAGCTGCTCCCGCGCCTGCCGCGCCAGCACGCCGACGTCGCCCGAGTCGATGCGCACCGCGCCCAACCCGGTGCCGGCGACCTCCACGGCCGTCGCGATGCCGCGGGAGATGTCGTAGGTGTCCACCAGCAGTGTCGTGTCCGCGCCAAGTGCGGCGATCTGCGACTCGAACGCGGCACGCTCGGAATCGTGCAGCAACGTGAACGAATGCGCCGAGGTGCCCGTGGTGGGGATGCGGTAGCGGCGGCCCGCCTCCAGGTTCGACGTCGCGGTGAAACCGGCCAGGTAGGCGGCGCGGGCCGCGGCGACGGCGGACTCCTCGTGGGTGCGCCGCGACCCCATCTCGATGATCCGGCGGCCGTTGGCGGCCGAGACCATCCGGGCCGCGGCGGCGGCGATCGCGCTGTCGTGGTTCATGATCGACAGCAGCACTGTCTCCAGCAGGACCGCTTCGGCGAACGTGCCGCGCACCGTCAGCAGCGGCGAGCCGGGGAAGTAGAGCTCACCTTCGGGGTAACCGTCCACATCGCCGCGGAACCTGTAGTCGCGCAGCCAGGCCAAGGTGGTCTCATCGACCACATGATCCTCGGCAAGGCGCTCCAGCTCGGATTCGTCGAAGCGGAAGTTCTCGATCGCCTCCAGCACCCGCTCGGTGCCACCGACCACGCCGTAGCGGCGGCCGTCCGGCAACCGCCGGGTGAACGCCTCGAACACGCACCGGCGCTCCGCGGTCCCATCCCGCAAGGCGCTGGCCAGCATGGTCAGCTCGTAATGATCTGTGCGCAACGCGGTACTGGCGGCAGCCGTCATGGATCAGAGGTTACGTGCCCGTGGCCGCCCGCCTCGCCCGCAGGTCGTGCCCGATTTGGCCGTGCGGTCGTCACCGGCCCCGTGCCCACGTGCGAACATGGAGACATGACCTCGCCCGCTGAACTGGAGCGCGCGCAACTGGAACCGGCTGAACTCGGAGACGAGGACAAGCCGTGGGTCACCGTCGTCTGGAACGACCCGGTGAACCTGATGTCCTACGTGACCTACGTTCTGCAGAAGATCTTCGGTTACAGCCGGGACCACGCGACCAAGCTCATGCTCGACGTCCACAACAAGGGCCGGGCCGCCGTGTCCTCGGGCGCCAAGGAGAAGGTCGAGGGCGACGTCGCGAAGCTGCACGCCGCAGGCCTGTGGGCCACGATGCAGAAAGACTCGTGATCACGTGAACGGCTGGACTCGCAAGAACGGGCACGTGGTCGCCGAGCTGTCCCAGCAGGAAGCGGCCGTCATCCGCGGGCTCGTCGGCCAGATCAAGGACATGCTCACGGCACGCGCCGAGGAGACGCCGCAGGACGAGCTGGCCGAACTCACGGGAATCCGCACCGGGCCGTCCACGCCGCCCGAGGACCGGGTGCTCGGGCGGCTGCTGCCGGACTTCTACCGGCGCGACCCCGACACCGGCGAGACCGACGAGGAACAGCCCGAGGCCGCCGGCGCGATGCGCTCCCTGTACGAGCCGGAGCTGCTCGACACCAAGACCGGCGTCGCCTCCGTCGTCCTCGACACCTGCCCCCGCGAAGGCGGACGGGTCGTGCTCAGCGGCGAACAGGCCGACAACTGGATGGCCGCGCTCAACGACGTCCGGCTCGCGCTGGGTACCGCGCTCGACGTGCAGGACGAGATGCCGGAGGAGCCTCCGGAGGACGACCTCCGGCGCGAGCACCTCGGCGTGTACCAGTGGCTCACCTGGGTCCAGGACAGCCTGGTGGACGCGGTTTCTTCTTGAGGGGCTGGGCTCGTTTTTCTTTGGTGTTCGGGTAGCGGAACCTCAGCGGCTTCCTCGCTGCGGGATCATTTTTCCAAGTGGCTCCGCCACGAGGAAAAGTGCTGTCCTCGCGAGGAAGCCGCTGAGAACCCGCCGGTGAGCGGCTTCTCGACGTGGGCTGTGCGCTGGCGCGCATGCGAGCACGGCCTTCGGTCGCAAAGCAGGCGGGCTTCGCCGCCCACTGCACGGCTTCGCCGCTAGCACGGCCTTTGGCTGTGAGGAGTCGGGTTCGCCGCTGACGGGGCGAAGTCGGCGAACCCTCGGTGCGTGCCGGGCAGGATGGGGACATGACTTCCGGGGCGAGGGATTCGATCGTGGACGTCGACGGGGTGCTCGTCGGGCACCACCAGCGGCTGGACGAGCAGTGGGCTAGCGGGACCAGCGTGGTGCTGGTGCCGCGCGGAGCGGTCGCCGCGGTAGACGTGCGCGGCGGCGGTCCCGGTACGCGGGAGACCGACGTGCTGGAACCGACGCACCTGGTCTCGCAGGCGCACGGCGTGGTCCTCACCGGCGGCAGCGCCTACGGGCTCGCCGCCGCCGACGGGGCGATGCGGTGGCTGGAGGAGCGCGGGCACGGGCTCCAGGTGGGCGCCCACGCCCACGAGGTGGTGCCGGTCGTGCCCGCCGCCGTGCTGTTCGACCTGCCGATGAGCGACTGGGGAAACCGGCCCGACGCCGAGTTCGGCCGCCTCGCCTGCGAGGCCGCGACCGCGCACGACGCGCGCGAGGGCAACGTCGGCGCGGGCACCGGAGCCGTGGCCGGCGCGCTCAAGGGCGGCATCGGCACCGCGAGCGCCGTGTTCCGCAGCGCCGCGCTCGGCGTCGACGTCACCGTGGGCGCGCTGTTCGCGGTCAACTCGCTCGGTTCCGTGATCGACCCGGAGACCGGGCTGCCGTGGGATCCCGACCCCGGCCTGCGCTCCCCAGCGGGAGCGGAGATCGCCGCCGCCCGAGCTCGCCACGACCCGGATGCCGGTCGGCCCGGCCGGCACGGCACCGCGTCCCGCCCCCTGAACACCACCATCGGGGTCGTCGCCGTCGACCTCGCCCTGACCAAGGCGCACTGCCGCCGGGTCGCGGTCGCCGCCCACGACGGTCTGGCCAGGGCGATCCGCCCGGCGCACTCGATGCTCGACGGGGACACCGCGTTCGTCCTCGCCACCGGCGACCAGGAGCCCGGTGCGCAGTGGGTTCCGGTGCTCGACGAGGTGTGCGCGGTGGCCGCGCGGGTCGTGCAGCGGGCCATCGTGCGGGCCGTGCTCGCGGCCGAACCCGTCGGCGAGGTGACGTCCTACACGCGCCTCTACCCCTCGGCGCGGGAATGAACCATTGTGGGCGAACGTTGATCCCGCAAACGGCACCGGACAGCGGAGTTCCGCATGTTGGACACCGGTGCCTCACATAGTAGGATGGTGCCTGTGCTGGTGATTCGACGTGACCTCGTGGAGGCGATGGTCGCGCACGCTCGACGGGACCACCCGGACGAGGCGTGCGGCGTCATTGCCGGTCCCGACGGGTCGGACCGCCCCGAACGACTCTTGGAAATGATCAACGCCGAGCGCTCGCCGACGTTCTACCGGTTCGATTCGGCGGAGCAGCTCAAGGTGTGGCGCGGGATGGACGAGGCCGACGAAGAGCCGGTCGTCATCTACCACTCGCACACCGCTACCGAGGCGTACCCGTCGCGGACCGATGTGGCCTACGCCTCGGAGCCCAACGCGCACTACGTTCTCGTGTCCACCAGGGACCCGGAGACCCACGAGCTGCGCTCGTACCGCATCCTCGACGGCGTCGTGACCGAGGAGCCGGTGGAGATCGTGGAGTCGTACATGTTCGCCCACACCGGCACCGACGAGGTGCCCGACCAGGGCTGATCCGCACCTGCCGCCCCGCACGCGGCGGGTTTCGGCGTGCGAAAGTTCCGTTCAGAAGTCCTTGTGGACAGGGAGGTTCCTCAACATGGCAATCAAGGTCTCGATCCCCACCATCCTGCGCAGCCACACCGACGGGCAGAAGTCCGTCGACGCCAGTGGCAGCACCGTCGCCGAGGTCATCAACGACCTCGACAGCAAGCACAACGGCCTCAAGGACCGCCTGGTCAAGGAAGGCTCGCTGCACCGCTTCGTCAACATCTACGTCAACGACGAGGACGTGCGCTTCTCCGGCGGCCTGGAGGCCAGCGTCGCCGATGGCGACAGCGTCACCATCCTGCCCGCCGTCGCGGGCGGCATGCGCTGAGTCCGACCGGCTGAGACTGGAGGCACGTCGTGGCCCGCTACGACTCGCTGCTCGACGCACTCGGTGACACCCCGCTGGTGGGGCTGCCGAACCTCTCGCCCGCCCCCGACGTGCGGTTGTGGGCGAAGCTGGAGGACCGGAACCCGACCGGTTCGATCAAGGACCGCGCCGCGCTGTCCATGATCGAGGCGGCGGAGAAGGAAGGCAGGCTCACCACCGGCTGCACCATCCTGGAACCGACCTCCGGCAACACCGGCATCTCGCTGGCGATGGCCGCGAAGCTCAAGGGCTACGGCCTGGTCTGCGTGATGCCGGAGAACACCTCCGAGGAGCGCAGGCAGCTCCTGCAGGCGTTCGGCGCCCGCATCGTGTCCTCGCCCGCGGCCGGCGGTTCCAACCAGGCGGTCGCGGTCGCCAAGGAGCTGGCCCAGCAGAACCCGGACTGGGTGATGCTCTACCAGTACGGCAACTCGGCGAACGCCGACGCGCACTACCGGGGGACCGGGCCGGAGATCCTGCGGGACATGCCGGGCATCACGCACTTCGTCGCGGGGCTGGGCACCACCGGCACCCTCGTCGGCGTGGGCCGGTACCTGCGGGAGCAGAAGCCGGGCGTGCAGATCGTGGCGGCCGAACCGCGCTACGGCGAGCTGGTGTACGGGCTGCGCAACCTCGACGAGGGCTTCGTCCCGGAGCTCTACGACCCGGACGTGCTGTCCCGGCGGTTCTCCGTCGGTTCGTACGACGCGCTGCGCCGCACCCGGCAGCTGCTGGAGTCGGAGGGCATCTTCGCCGGGATCTCCACGGGCGGCGTGGTGCACGCGGCGTTGACCATCGGCGAGAAGGTCGCCGCCGCCGGGGAGTCGGCGGACATCGTGTTCGTGGTGGCCGACGCGGGCTGGAAGTACCTGTCGACGGGCGCCTACGGCGGCACCCTCGACGAGGCGGCCCAGCGCCTCGACGGCCAGCTCTGGGCCTGAGCCCGGCCAGTGGCTCGTCCTGCGTGGCGGGGCGGGTAGCGGAACCTCAGCGTTCTTCTCGCTGCGGGATCTTTTTCCCAAGTGGCTCTGCCACGAGGGAAAAAGCTGTCCTCGCGAGAAGAACGCTGAGAACCCGCCGGTGGTCGGCTTGCTCTAGCTGGTCGCTGCTCAGCGGCTTCGCCGCTGACAAGATGTAGATCAAGCGCGAACGGCCGCGACCTAGCGGTGGGTGAGGCCCGCTTCGTAGGCGATCAGGCCTGCCTGGACGCGGTTGGTGCAGTCGAGCTTGACCAGGGTCCGGGAGACGTAGCCCTTGATCGTGGCCTCCGACAGGTAGAGGCGTTCCCCGATCTGCGCGTTGGACAGGCCCTCGCCGATGCCGGTGAGCACTTCCCGCTCGCGTTCGGTGAGCTCGCGGATCGAGGCCAGCGCGCGCTGCCTGCCGGTCTGCTGCCCGGAGGACGCGGTGATCAGCCGCTTCGCCGCCTCCGGCGACAGCACCGTGTGCCCGTCCGCGGCGACCCGCACCAGCCCGATCAGATCTTCCGGCGGCGTCGACTTCACCAGGAACCCGGAAGCCCCGGCGCGCAACGCTCGCAGCACGTACTGGTCGGCGTCGAACGTCGTCAACGCGACCACCGCGGGCGGGTTCGGCAGCGCGCTGATCCGCTCCGTCGCGGTCAGCCCGTCCACTCCCGGCATCCGCAGGTCCATCAGCACCACGTGCGGCCGGTGCCGGACCACCGCCTCCACGGCCGCCGCGCCGTCCTGGGCGTCGTCGACGACCTCGATGTCCGGCGCCGAACCGAGGATGGTGCGCAGGTGCGCGCACACCATCGGCTCGTCGTCGACCAGCACGACGCGGATCGGTTCGCTCACCCCAGAGTCCCCGTTCGGCAAGGCACTAGCCGGAAACGGCTTCGGCCGTGGGCACGTACCCCGGAAGTATCGCACCCACCTCGAACCCGCCATCGCCGGTCGGGCCGGAGTGGAAGGTGCCACCGACGAGTTCCACCCGCTGCCGCAGCCCGAGCAGCCCCGCCCCCGCACCGTGCCTGGCGAGCTCCCCGGCCGAGTCCGGTCGCGTGTTGCGCACCGCCAGCCGCACCCGGTCCGGGCCGTACTCCACGTGCACCTCGACGGAGCTGCCGGGCGCGTGCTTGTGCACGTTCGTCAACGCCTCCTGCACCACGCGGTAGGCGGCGCGGCCCACCGACGGCGAGACCTCGGTGGTGCTGCCGAGCTCGGTGAGCCGGATCGGGACGCCCACCGCTTCCGTCTCGGCGACCAGCCCGGAGAGGTCCGGAGCCGAGGTGGTCGCGGTCCGGTCCATCCGCTCGTCCCCGGAGCGCAGCACGCCGAGGAAATCGCGCAGCTCGTCCAACGCCTGGCAGCCGCCGGAGCGCAGTTCCTCGGCGGCGGTCCGGGTGGCGGTGTCCGGCGCGGTCACGCCCAGCGCGCCCGCCTGCAGCACCATCAGGCTCACCCGGTGGGTCACCACGTCGTGCATCTCGGTGGCCATCTTCGCCCGCTCGTCCGCGCGGGCCTGCTCGGCCAGCAGCTGCTGCTCCCGCTCCGCCCGGTCGGCCCGGTCCCGCAGCGCCGCGACGAGCCGCCGCCGCTCGCCGATCCACAACCCGAGCACCGCGGGGAACGCGGTGACCCAGAAGGCGTTGCCGAGGGCTTCGCCGTCCGGATGCGTCCACGGCCGCAGCGCGGTGCACACCCCGACGGCGACCAGGATCCAGCCCGCGACGCGCGGCCGTGGCCGCGTCTCGTAGGCGGCGAACGCGTAGATGACGAACACCAGATCGGGCGGCATCCACGGGTCGGCCCGCTTGTTCATCGGCAGGAACGCCCCGACGCCCGTCGAGTACGTGAGCACGTGCAGGAGCATCGCCGCCACCCCGATGGCCAGCAGCACCGCGGAAAAGCGGCGGCGCACCAGCAACCCCAGCGTGAACAGGTTCATCAGGACGGTCGAGACCCACTGGCCGCCCATCCAGCCGTAGTCCTGCGGCGGCAGGTCCGGCGGGTTCAGCGAGGCGAGGATCGGGCCGAGCGGCAGCAGGACGGCGACCAGCACCACGTCGAACACCGCGGCCCGCGGCGTGTCCCACAGGTGTCGCCATAGCGGGCGTTGCACAACGCACACGGTAGCCGCGCCGCGGGACCGTTCGGTCCGGATGCGCGCCGGTCGGCGGCCATGAACCTACGAAAGTCGCACGGTGGGACGACTTCGGTGCGGCCGGAACCAGACCGAACGCCGTCGCGATGATCCCCGCCGTCGCCGTGGAATGGACACCGTCCACGGAAGTCCTGGGGGAGAACATGCACACAGCGGTGCCCACCACCACGAGCCCACCGTCCAGAACCGAGTCCCCGCCGGCGTTCGCGAACAGGCCGCTCCTGCTCATCGCCGCGGTGTTCACGGCGGTCCACCTGAGCGCGAGCGCGTTCGGCGGGTACTGGATCGACGAGGTCTACATGCTGGCCATCGGCCGGTACCACCCGGACTGGGGGTACGTGGACCAGCCGCCGCTGGCGCCGCTGCTGGCCGGGGCGATGGAGTGGCTCGCGCCGAACTCCATGTTGCTGCTGCGGTTGCCCGCCACGCTGATCTCGGCGAGCGGGATCTTCCTCGCCGGGTTGCTGGCGAAGGAGCTCGGTGGCGACCGGCGCAGCCAGGTGATCACGGGGCTCGCGTTCGCGACCGGGGTGTGGACGTCGCTGATCGCGCACTGGATCACCCCGTACACGCTGGAAGTGCCGCTGTGGATGCTGCTGTGCTGGCTGCTGGTGCGCTGGTGCCGGCAGCACGCGGAAGGTCGCGCCGACGACCGGTCGCTGCTCGCGCTCGGCGTAGTCATCGGCGTGGCGATGCAAACGAAGGTCCACGTCGCCGTGCTGTGCGCGGCGTTGCTGGGCTGCCTGCTGGTGTTCGGTCCGCGTGACCTGCTGCGGCGCCCGATGTTCTGGGGGTGCGCCGGGATCGCGCTGGTCATCGCGGCACCGACGTTGATCTGGCAGGCGGCGCACGGGTGGCCGCAGCTCGCGATGGCCGAGGTGGTCATGGCGGAAACGCCGACGCTCAGCGACGGCAGGGCGGGAGCGGCGCTCTCGTTCTCGTACGCGGGAGTGCTCGGAGCCTGCTTGTGCCTGTACGGCACCGCACGGCTGCTGTTCG
This sequence comes from Saccharopolyspora sp. NFXS83, assembly GCF_026241095.1. GTDB lineage: Bacteria > Actinomycetota > Actinomycetes > Mycobacteriales > Pseudonocardiaceae > Saccharopolyspora_C. The sequence continues at coordinate 198,238 of NZ_JAPFGB010000009.1, forward strand.
CCGCGGAGTTCCGGACGTACCGGTTCATCGGAGCTGCGGCCCTCGTGCAGTACGCGTTCTACATCGCCACCAGCGGGCGGCCGTACTACGTCATCGGCATGTACGGCGTGCTGATGGCGGCGGGCGCGGTGGCCTTCCAGCGCAGGCGCGAAGCGCGGGCCGCGACCGGGCGGCGCGGCCTGAACTGGGCGATCTGGCCCGCCGCCGCGCTGTCGGTGCTCGCGGCGGGCGGCGTGGTCTGGCTGTCGACGTTGCTGACCTCGGCGTTCGGGGTGCCCGCGGACCGGTCGCTCGCGCAGGACGTCTCGGCGGCCTACCGGCAGTTGCCCGCCGGCACCCGCGAGCACACCGCTGTGGTCGGGGAGAGTTACATCCTGGCGGCGATGCTCGACGCGCGGTCCGACGAGTACGGGCTGCCGCTGGCGCACAGCCCGCACCGCGGCTACGGGTACTTCGGCCCGCCGGACCCGTCCGCCGAGAACGTGCTGATCGCCGGCAACGATCCGGCGAGGTGGCGGCCGTACTTCGCGGAGGTGCGGCAGGTCGGCCACGGCGGTATCCCGGTGTGGCTGCTCACCGATCGGCAGGAACCGTGGCCGCAGCTGTGGGAACAGGTCCGCGAGCTGTAGTGGGACCGTTCCTCCCGTGCTCGGGGCGCTCGGCGACGATTCGCCTGCCGACGACCGGGAAGCCGACCGGCCGGTGCGCGGGAGCTGACACCATGGCCATCACCACCTCACCAGCGGATCGGAGACCGCGAAGTGTCCACAGCAGACAGTCCGGCGAGCTCGGCGGTGCGGTTGCGCCCACCTCGCCACCGCATCGAACGCAGAGCCATCGGCTGGTGGTCCGTGCAGGCCGCGACGCTGGTCTTACCGCCGCTGATCGCCCTCGCGGTGCTCGCCGCGCTGATCGAACCCGCCCGCCCCTGGCTGTTGCTGGGACTGGCCGCGGTGGCAGTGCTCGGCGTGCCCTACCTGGTCGTGATGCCGCAATGGCGCTACCGGGTGCACCGCTGGGAGAACACCGACGACGCCGTCTACACGGCCGCGGGCTGGTTGCGGCAGGAGTGGCGGGTGGCGCCGATGTCGCGGATCCAGACCGTGGACACCGTGCGCGGCCCGCTGCAGCGGATGTTCGGGCTCTCCAGCGTCACCGTCACCACCGCTTCCGCGGCCGGGCCGCTGCGCATCGACGGCCTCGACCACCGGGTGGCCGCCGAGCTCGTCGACGTGCTCACCGCCACCACGCAGGCCGCGCGCGGGGACGCGACGTGAGCGCGGCGGCCGACTGGCGGCGGCTCGACGCGAAGGTCGTGCTGGTGCTGCTGATCCTGGTGCTGGCACCGCTGATCCCGACCGCGGGCGTGATGCTCATCGCGGGGGCGAACCCGGTCGTGGTCGCCTCGATGTCCGGGATCTGGGCGGGCGCCGCCGTCGTGCTCACCGGGATCGCCGCGCTGGACTGGTGGTTCACCACCTACCGGATCAGCGACGAGCGGGTGGAGCTGCGCAAGGGGGCGCTCTCGCGCAGCCACCGGTCGCTGCCCCGCGACCGCGTCCGCAGCGTCGACCTCACCGCCGACCCGGTGCACCGGCTGCTCGGGCTGTCCGTCGTGAAGATCGGCACCGGGGCACAGGCGGACGGCGAGCTCAAGCTCGACGGCGTCGCCCGGCCGGACGCGGAGCGGATCCGGGCGGCCCTGCTGCTCCGCGAGTCCACCTCGGACTCGGAAGTGGCGGACGGGGCGCTGGCCCGGCTGCGCCCGGTGTGGCTGCTCTACTCCGGCGTGACGATGTCGTTGATCCTGGCCGTGTGGGGCGCGATCGCCTCGGCGTTCGGCTCGTTCTCCGAGCTGTTCGCGAAGTTCGGCCTGTACCGGGCGATCGGGGAGGAGTTCCGGTCGGTGCCGCTGTGGCTGGGCATCGGCGTTCCCGCGCTGGGGGCGGTGCTGATCGGGGTCCTCGGGTCGTTCCTGCTGTCGCTGGAGCTGTGGTGGAACTTCACCCTCACCCGGGAGTCCTCCGGGACGCTGCGGGTGCGGCGAGGGCTGCTCACCAAGCGGTCGATCTCCTTGGAGGAGAAGCGGCTTCGCGGTGTCGAGGTGTCCGAGCCGCTGCTGCTGCGCTGGACCCGAGGTGCTCGCACCAACGCGGTCGCCACCGGCCTCAGCGACGACAAGGACGGCAGCCAGCCGGACGCGAAGACGCTGCTGCCGCCCGCGCCGCGCGCCGAAGCTCGGCGGGTCGCCGCCGAGGCCCTGGGGGAGGACCGGTTCCCCGCCGACGGGTTCACCGGACACCCGGCCGCCGCGCTGCGCAGGCGGATCACCTGGGCGCTGCTGTCGGCGCTGCCGTTCGCGGCGGCGGCGATCGTGTGCGCGGTGCTCGGCTGGATCCCGACCGGCCTCGCCGTGGGGGTGGTGGTGCTCAGCGCGCTGATCGCGGTCGCGTTCGGCGTCGACGCCTACCGGAACCTGGGGCACCGGCTGCACGAGGGGTACCTGCTCAGCAGGCGCGGTACGGCGGTGCGGCGGACCGTCGCGTTGCAGCGCGCCGGGATCATCGGCTGGCGGTTCGAGCAGTCGGTGTTCCAGCGCCGGTCCGGGCTGGTGGACGTCGTCGCCACCACCGCCGCGGGTTCGGGGCGCTACGCGGTGCCGGACGTGCGCACCGGGGACGGTCTCGCGTTCGCCGACGAAGCGGTGCCGGAGCTGCTCGCGCCATTCCTCGAACCGATCCCTGACGATTAATACCGACGGCAGATAGGGCCATTCGGGTGAGATGCGTTTCGCATTGAAGCGGAACCAGCCAGGAGGCAGGCGGAAAACGGCACGATCTGGAGATCAACTACAGGATTAATCCGACTTGAAGAATCGGAGCCGAGCGGGTGCGGATCGTGCCACCCGCTCGGTTCTTCAGTTGGTTCCCGCGACGCGGCCGGTGCGGCCGGAGGGCGCGGTCAATCCAGGGTCAGCGGTCGAACTCGCCGCGCTTGAGGACTCCGAGAAAGTCCTCCCACCGCGCGGGCTCGACGGCGAAGTAGCCACCCGGTCGGTCCTTCGTATCGCGCACGCCGATGCGCCCGACCCCGAAGCCGACCTCCACGCATTGCCCTTGGTGCGTGCTACGGGTGCTGGTCCGCCAACCCGTGAGGTATTCCATCTACAGCTCTCCTATGCGCTCGTGAATCACTTGAATAGACCCTTCCGGGTCGATCGCGTGTGCGCGTAGATGGTCCATCATCGTCACGTATTTGGACAGCTCGTTATCTCGTTCGAGGTATAACCCGCCCACGTGGGTTTCCAGATAGACGACATCCGGATCCACGTGATTGGAGTAGCGCAGGATGACGAATGGACCTGCCTGCGCGGGATGTGCGCCCGCGTCCAGCGGCATGACCTGCAGCGTCACGTTCGGCAGTTCCGCCAAAGTGAGCAAGTGCTCCAACTGGCGGCGCAATACGGCCGAACCGCCCACTCCGCGTCGCAACGCCGTTTCGCCGATTACGGCCCACAGGTCCAAGGGCTGAGAACCGGTGATCCGGTCCTGGCGCTGCATCCGCAGCTCCACGCGGCGCCCGATCTCCGGTTCGTTGGCCCGGATCAAAGTGGATCTGGTGATGGCGTAGGCGTACTCCGCGGTCTGCAGCAGCCCGGGGACGGCTTCCGACTCCCAGGTGTGCATGGACGAGGCCTCGGCCTCCAGACCGACGTACGTCTCGTACCACTCGGGCAGCACGTCGCTGTAGGAGTGCCACCAGCCGCGCTTGCGCGCGTCTCTGGCCAGGTTGATCAACTGCTCGCGTTCGGCGCCGTTGACGGCGTAGAAGTCCAGCAGAGCGCTGACGTCTCCGATGGAGGGCGAGCGCTTCGCCGTTTCGAATCTGCCTATTTTCGCCTGGGTGCAACCGAGGTGGGTGGCGGCCTGCTGCTGCGTGACCTCCGCCAGCCCTCGAAGCCTGCGCAGCTCCGCGGCGAGGCGGCGACGGCGCACCGTGGGACTCACTGTCATGGAGATCAGTGTCCACCCTGCGAACCGAGCGTCACCATCGTGTCACCCAACCGACATCCGCCCGGCCGGATTCGAGGCGTGCCCCCAGGCCCGAATCGGCCCTCCGAACGCCCGGCGAGCGTTCCAGCGGCCGGCCCCGGCGGCGGTCCCGCGCGGTCTCGGTCCTGGTGCGGGACCTGGGTTTCCCGGCCGAGTCCTGCTCAGATGCCAGACCGAGTCGACATGGGGGGATCGATCCGCAAGATCGCGGAAAGCGCTCACTCAGAGCGACGAACCGGGGCGAGCGTGCGGGGACCGCCCTCCTGAGACGAGTGACGCCCGCCCCGCCGCCGGTCATGGCCGGGGAACGTTGCGCAGGTTGCTGCGCGCCAGCTGCACCATCTTTCCCACCCCGCCGGAGAGCACCGTCCGGCTCACCGCCAGCGCGAAACCCTTCACCTGGGTACCGGTGATCCGCGGCGGAATGGACAGCGCGTTCGGGTCGGTGACCACGTCGACGAGCGCGGGCCCCGGATGCGCCAGCGCCCCCGCCAGCGCATCGCGCACCTGAGCGGGCTTGTCCACCCGCACCGAATGGATCCCCGCCGCGGCGGCCACGGCCGCGAAGTCGATCGAATCGTGGTCGGTGCCGAAATCCGGCATCCCGTCCACCAGCATCTCCAGCTTCACCATGCCCAGCGAGGAGTTGTTGAACACCACCAGCTTCACCGGCAGCCGATGCGTGCGGAGGCTGAACAGGTCTCCCAGCAGCATGGACAACCCGCCGTCACCCGACATCGAGATGACCTGCCTGCCCCGGTCGACGACCTGCGCGCCGATCGCCTGCGGCAGGGCGTTGGCCATCGACCCGTGCACGAACGAGCCCAGCACCCGCCGGTGCGCGTTCGGGCTGACGTACCGGGCCGCCCACACGTTGCACATCCCGGTGTCCACGGTGAACACGGCGTCCTCGGCGGCCAGGTCGTCGAGCACGTCGGCGACGTACTCCGGGTGGATCGGGACCTGGTTCTCCACGTTCGTGGTGTAGGACTCGACGACCTGCTCCAACTGGTCCGCGTGCTCGCGCAGCATCCGGTCCAGGAAGCTCCGGTCGGTCTTCTGCCGCAGCTTCGGCAGCACCGCCCGGATCGTCTCCCGCACGTCGCCCTGCACCGCCAGGTCCAGCACCGTGCGCCTTCCCAGGTGCGTCGGGTCGATGTCGACCTGGACGGTGTTGGCCTGCGGCAGGAAGTTGTCGTACGGGAAGTCGGTGCCCAGCAGCACCACCCGGTCCGCCTTCTGCATCGCCTGCTGGCAGGCGCCGTAGCCGAGCAGACCGCTCATGCCCACGTCGTAGGGGTTGTCGTACTGGATCCACTCCTTGCCGCGCAGCGCGTGCCCGACCGGGGAGTGCAGCGCGCCCGCCAGCTCCATCACCTCGTGGTGCGCGCCGCGGGTTCCCGCGCCGCAGAACAACATCACCCGCTCCGCCGAGTTCAGCGACTCGGCGAGCTTGTCCACCTGCGTGGGCGAGGGCACCACCGTCGGCGGCTCGGAGTGCACCGTGCCGCTGCCGGTGGGGCGAGCGGCCGACTTGTGCGCGACGTCGCCCGGCAGCACCAGCACCGACACCCCGCGGTGCCCGACGGCGGTCTGCATCGCGCTGCGCAGCAGCCGCGGCATCTGCTCCGGCTGGGAGAGCAGTTCGCAGAAGTGGCTGCACTCGTTGAACAGCTCCTCCGGGTGGGTTTCCTGGAAGAAGCCGGTGCCGATCTGCTCCGACGGGATATGGGAGGCCAGTGCGAGCACCGGTGCACTGCTGCGATGCGCGTCGTAGAGCCCGTTGATCAAGTGCAGGTTGCCCGGCCCGCAACTTCCCGCGCAGACCGCCAGACGCCCGGTGAGCTGGGCTTCGGCGCTGGCCGCGAACGCCGCCGCCTCCTCGTGCCGGACGTGAACCCACTCGATGCCCTCGGTGCGGCGGACCGCGTCCACCACCGGGTTGAGGCTGTCCCCGACGATCCCGTAGATCCGTTGTACTCCTGCTTGCACGAGCACTTCGATGAACTGGTCGGCCACGGTCGGCATGCGCTCTCCCGGTACGTCGGGTTGCTGGTTCCTCCCGTCTACGCGGGGCGGTGCGAGCCCGCAACTTCACCGCTGCCGGCGGCTCGGCGTGCGTGGCGGGCCGACCCATGGCGGTTCCGGCGCGGACGACCGCCGTGTCGAAGACGAGTGCGGGCCGTAGCACGACGTTCACCGCCCGTTCGGGGGAAAGGGGTAACGTCTCCCCCTCAGCCGACGATCACCCTGTAGTCGACGTCGACGAGTTCCTCGAAAACCCCAGCAGGGAAGGAAAAACGGTGAGCCTGCGCCTTTACACCGTTTGCGCGCTGTCCGTGACCGCCTCGGCATTGGCCGGGCTGTTGTTCGGTGGGTTCATCGCCTCGGACGATCAGGAAGAGGCCGTTTCCGTGAACACCGTCTCGCAGACGGTGCCGGAGAGCACGCCTCGACTGCCCTGATCCCGCGCGGCCTGGGCGGTCGGTGGCCGCCCAGGCGAACGGGGTCCTCCGCGTGGACTAACGTCGAGCCATGAGCGAACAGCAGCGACTCTCACCGGGCGACGCCGCGCCCGACTTCTCCCTGCCGGACGCCGACGGCAAGACCGTGGCGCTGGCCGACTACCGGGGCCGGTCCCTGGTCGTCTACTTCTACCCCGCGGCGAGCACTCCGGGCTGCACCAAGGAGGCCTGCGACTTCCGGGACAGCCTGGCGGAGCTCGACGACGCCGGATTCGACGTCGTCGGCATCTCACCCGACAAGCCGGAGAAGCTCGCGAAGTTCCGCGACGCCGAAGGCCTCACCTTCCCGCTGCTGTCCGATGTGGACAAATCGGTGATGACCGCGTGGGGTGCGTTCGGGGAGAAGAAGAACTACGGCAAGGTCGTGCAGGGCGTGATCCGCTCGACCTTCGTCGTCGGCCCCGAAGGCGAGATCGACAAGGCGCTGTACAACGTCAAGGCCACCGGCCACGTCGAACGCCTCCGCAAAGACCTCAACGTCTGACCCCCGCGAAAAGGGGACGCCTCCGCCCGGAGACGTCCCCTTTTCTCATGCCCGCTCCAAGTGAACGGACCCTTCGCCCAATCCCGTTGGACGAAGGGTCCGTTCACTCGATCCTGCTGGCCGGTGTGGCCGCATCGCACCGGGAGGGAAGGTTTCCGGGGTGAACGGACCGCTTGTCCGATCTCGTTGGACGAAGGGTCCGTTCACTCCGAGTGGGTCAGTCGAGGGTCATGTAGACGGCTACTCCGGCGGCGATGACCACTACCAGGTAGCGCAGCAGGGTCGCGGGGAGCCGTTGGGCGATCTTGCCGCCGACGAAGCCGCCGAGCACCGTCGTCGGCACCAGCATCAGCACCGCGGTCCAGTCGACCGGCGCGATCAGCGCGTACACCACGAACGTCACGGCGCTGCCGATCAGCCCGAGCCAGCTCTTGAGCGCGTTGAGCCGCCGCATGGAGTCGTTCACCGCGAGCACCAGGATCGCGATGAGGATGACGCTGCGAGCTCCGCCGAAGTAGCCGCCGTAGATCGAAGCGAAGAAGATCCCGACGGTGAGCCACACCGTCCGGTCCGGTTCGCCCTCGTCCGGGTGCCCGAGCCATCGCTTGATCGTGTTCTGGAACGCCATCAGCACCGCGGACAGCCCGACCAGCGCGGGAACGACGGCGTCGAACACTTCGCCCGGCAGCACGAGCAGCAGCACGCAGCCGATCACGGAGCCGGCGCCCGCCGCGAGCGACGTCCACAGCAGCCGTCGCGGGGTGCCCTTCAGGTCGTCGCGTTGGCTGACGGCGGCGCCGACGAACCCCGGCCCCTGCGCCACCGAGTTCGTGACGTTCGCGACCAGTGGCGGCATGCCGGTGGCGAGCAGCGCCGGGAACACCAGCAGCGAGCCGCCGCCGGCGACGGCGTTGATCGCGCCGGACAGGAATCCGACGACGACCAGCACCACCAGCTCTATCCATTCGCTGAACACCAGCGGAACCTAACCGCCACCGGTCGCTCTCCGGCGCTCGGGGCGACCGCCATCACAAGAGGATCTTGCTCGCCGGCGTCAGCTGTGCGCGACGAGCGCCGGGCAGGCGCCCGCCGACTCCGCTAGGTGCGGCACCTCTTCACCGATGTCCACCGGATCACCGGCCGCCGCGCGGCGCGGTGCGGGCGCGCCGAGCGAGTTCGCGGCGTGCAGCACGGTGAGGACGCTGAAGGTGACGGCGGCGGAGGCGATGCCGACGGACGCGTACACGAGCCAGGGCTTCATCAAGGGTCTCCTGCGACGAGAGCAACGGATGGCCGAGCGGACCACGGGGTGCGGTGATCCGCCCGGTGGGGCCCGGCCGCTGGTGTGCTCGCGGCCCGGCGTCGTCCCCACCGGCCGGGACCGCGCGGGGCCGTCGGGAAGTGCGGCCGGTTCGCGGCTCGCGTTCCCGGAGGAGCGGGGTCGAGCATCATCCCGCCCTGCTTGCGAGGTGTTCAGGCCTGGTTCCGATCGCCGGGCCCACTCGGCACTTCGCCCGCTCACGCAGGGTCGTTACGACTTTCCAGGAGCAAGTTCTCCGCAGGTCATCGACGTCACACCCCGCTGCCGCCGCACCTCTCGGCGAAGCTGGTGCGGATCGGCGCCGCACGATTCCCCCGGCTCGCCGCCAGCACTACCCGAAGCCGCCGAACGACTCCGCCATCCGCATGACGCCGACACCGATTCACCCGGCGGGGGGGCGACTGCGCGGCGAACAGGATCAGGGGCCGGCGAACCGGTTCGGAAGGCCTCGCGGAGCGCGCCGGAGCATCCGCTGGAGGCGCAGGACGAGCGGCTCGATGCGACGTCGTCCCACGGCTCGGAGGAAGGCGCGTGAACCGAGGTGCGTGACCGCATCGCTGGGAGACGGTGCGGTCCTGGTGCGAGATCGCCTACCGCTACTGGCCCGCCAGGTCTCGCAGCGTCGGCAGCAGGAGCCGCAGGGCCCGACCCCGGTGCGAGTCAGCGTCCTTCTCCTCCGCCGACAGCTCCGCCGCCGTTCGGGTCTCGCCTTCGGGGACGAAGATCGGGTCGTAGCCGAAGCCGTTGGTGCCGCGTTCGGCGCGGGCCACGGTGCCGGGCCATTCGCCGCGCACCACGGTTTCCGTGCCGTCCGGCAGCACCAGGGCCGCCGCCGACACGAACGCGCCGCCGCGCCGCTCGTCGGGGACGTCGTGGATCTGGCCGAGCAGCAGGTCCAGGTTGGCCTGGTCGTCGCCGTGCTTGCCGGACCAGCGGGCGGAGAGCACTCCGGGCATGCCGTTGAGCGCGTCCACGCTCAGGCCGGAGTCGTCGGCGACCGCGGGGAGCCCGGTGGCGCGGGCCGCGTCGGCGGCCTTCGCGAGGGCGTTGTCCTCGAACGTCGCGCCCGTCTCGGGGGCCTCGGGGAACTCCGGTACCGCGTCGAGGCCGATGACCTCCACGCCGGTGACGCCCTCGGCTTCGAGGATCCGCCGCAGCTCGACGAGCTTCTTCGCGTTGCGGGTCGCGAGCAGGACCCGGCTCACTTGGCGCCGCCGGGCAGTTCGCCGGGGTAGGGCGCGGCCAGCGCCTCGGTCTGCTTGCGGGCCAGCTCGGCGCAACCGTTCAACGCGAAGTCGATCATCGTGTCGAGCGTGGAGCGGGTGAACGTGGCGCCTTCGCCGGTGCCCTGCACTTCGACGAGGGTGCCGTGGTCGGTGGCGACCACGTTCATGTCGACCTCGGCGCGCGAATCCTCCTCGTAGGGCAGGTCCAGCCGCACGCGGCCGTCCACCACGCCGACGCTGACGGCGGCGATGGAGCAGGACAGCGGCTTCGGGTCGGACAGCTTGCCCGCCGAGCTCAGCCAGGTGATGGCGTCGGCGAGGGCCACGTACGCGCCGGTGATCGCCGCGGTGCGGGTGCCGCCGTCGGCCTGGATGACGTCGCAGTCCAGGGCGATGGTGTTCTCGCCCAGCGCCGCCAGGTCGATGCAGGCGCGCAGCGAACGGCCGATGAGCCTGCTGATCTCGTGGGTGCGCCCCCCGATGCGGCCCTTCACGGACTCGCGCACCCCGCGGGTGTTCGTCGCGGAAGGCAGCATCGCGTACTCGGCGGTGACCCAGCCGAGGCCGGACCCGGAGCGCCAGCGCGGCACCCCGTCCTGCACGCTCGCCGCGCACAACACGCGTGTCCGCCCGAACTCCACCAGGACCGACCCGGCGGGCCAATCCTGATAGCCACGGGTGATTCGCACTTCCCGGAGCGCGTCGTCGCTCCGCCCGTCCGCTCTCGCCACGCGGCCCACCCTAACGAGTCCGTTCGCGGCGAGTCGCGCGGCGGGTCCCGGCGGCCTCCGCGCCGCGCCGCTCGGCGGTGCCGCCGCGATTTCCGGCGTGGTCCGCCTGAGCAGGCGGGCAGCGCTACCAGTCGACCGTGCGCCAGTCGACGACCTTCGGGCGCCGCCCCGTCTCCAGGAAGTCCCGCAGCGCCGCCGCGAGCACCGCGGGATCGACTCCGCTGCCCGCCGGGAATTCGGCGTCCTCACCGGACAAGCCGGGGGAGGACGGGTCGCCGTCGAGCACGGCGTAGTCGTGGTCGACGTCGAAGTGGCTCAGGTAGCCGAAGCCTCCGGACACGGCGGCGACCACGTCGTGGTCGAGCATGCCGGTGGCCGAGTCGGCCAGCTCCCTGCCCTCGTGCCAGATCGTCGCCGGGCCCGCGTTCGGCTCCGCCAGCCGCCGGATCAGGTCGTCGACCTCGCCCGGCTCGGTGATGCTGAGCCCGTCGCCCGCGTTCACGTCCGCCGTCGACGCGATCGACCACACCGCAGTGATCGTCATCGTTTCCCCTTCCACCGCGAACGCCGCCGCTCGTTCAGATCGAATGGCTCTGACCGGCCTCGACGATCTCCACCGGCCCGTCGAACTCCTCGGTCGCCTCCCGAAGGATCTCCTGCCGGTCCGTCCACGGTTGCAGGTGGGTCAGCAGCAGTTGCCGCACCCCGGCTCGCTTCGCGACGCGGGCGGCCTGCCTGCCCGACAAGTGCACCCCGTCGGGGCGATCCGGGGAGTCGGTCCAGGACGCCTCCGCAAGCAGCACGTCCGCGCGGCGGGCCAGCTCCTCCAACGCCGCGCACGGCCCGGTGTCACCGGTGTAGGCGAGCACGCGGTCCGCGGTCCGCACCCGGAAACCCCAGGCCGGGCAGAGGTGGTCCACCGGGAGCGCCGTCACCCGGAACGGTCCCACTTCGGCGGGTTCGTCGAAACCCTCGAAGTCGTACACGTCGGCGAGGTCGGTGTCCGCGAGCTCCGCGGCGTTGGGCGCGTACAGCCGGGTCAGCCGATCCTGCGTCTCCGGCGGGCCGAACACCCGCAGCCGGTGCGCCGCCGGGTCGTACGGCGGGTTCGGGCGGTAGCGGCGCAGCACCGTGAGCGCCCCGAAGTCCGAGCAGTGGTCCGGATGAAGGTGGCTCAGGAACAGACCGTTCAGGTCGAACGGGTCCAGGTGGCGCTGCAACGCGCCGACCGTGCCGTTGCCGAGGTCGAGTGCGATCCGCGTCCCCTCGGCTTCGACGAGGTAACCGGAGGCGGGTGAGTCCGGACGGGGCAGGCTGCCCGAGCACCCCAGAATCGTCAGCTTCACACCGATGAGCCTGACATGGCGAAGGGCTTCACGGACTCGGTTATGGAGATCGGACCACCCAAGAAGCGCGACGCCAGTTTCGCGAAACGCTCCGGCTCACCCGTTGCGCTGAATTCGTGCGTCGGATCGGGTTGCCCGCTGAACAAGTCCTGTTCGGTGAGTACCCGGACCACGTCTTTCGCCGTTTCCTCCGCGCTGGACACCAGCGTCACCTGATCGCCCATCGCGATCTGCAGCACCCCGGTGAGCATCGGGTAGTGCGTGCAGCCCAGCACCAGCGTGTCCACGTCCGCCTGCTGCAGCGGATCCAGGTAGCCCTGCGCCAAGCCGAGGACCTGGCGACCGCTGGTGATGCCGCGCTCCACGAAGTCCGCGAACCGGGGGCAGGCGGCCGTGGTCAGCCGCACCTGGGGCGCGGCGGTGAACGCGTCGTCGTAGGCGCGGGAGCGGATGGTCGCCTGGGTGCCGATCACCCCGACCCGGTTGTTGCGGGTGGTGGCGACGGCGCGGCGCACCGCGGGCAGCACCACTTCCACGACCGGGACGTCGTAGCGCTCGCGGGCATCGCGCAAGCACGCCGCCGACGCGGTGTTGCACGCGATGACCAGTGCTTTCACCCCGTCCTCGACGAGCGAGTCGGTGATGGCGAGGGTGCGGGCGCGGATCTCGGCCAGCGGCATCGGACCGTACGGCGCGTTCGCGGTGTCCCCCACGTAGCGGATCGCTTCGCCCGGCAACTGGTCCAGCACGGCCCTGGCGACGGTCAGCCCGCCGACCCCGGAGTCGAAGATCCCGATCGGCGCGTTCGTCACGCCGACAGTGTGCCAGGCGCGGCCTTCTCAGCCCCGCGACGAGTGCTGCGCGCCACCAGCCACGCCGCGAGCAGCCCGCCCAGCGCACCGCACAAGTGTCCCTGCCAGGAGATCTGCGGCTGGGTGGGCAGCACGCCCCACAACATCCCGCCCCAGTAGAAGAACAGCACCACGGCCACCAGGATCTGCGCGAAGCTGCGCACGAAGAAGCCGCGTACCAGCAGGAACACCATCCAGCCGAAGGCCACGCCGGACGCGCCGACGTGCGTCCCGCCATCGGCGATCAGCCAGGTGCCGAGACCGGCGACGATCCACACCGTCGCCGTCACCGCGACGAACTGGCGCGCCCCGTTGGCCAGCAGCAACCAGCCCAGCACCAGCAGCGGGATCGTGTTCGACATCAGGTGCGGGAGACCGGCGTGCAGCAGCGGAGCCCACAGGACTCCGTCCAGCCCGTCGATGCGGTGCGGCTCGATGCCGTACTGGTCCAGCCGTTCCCCGTTCAGCTGGTCCCAGAGCTCAAGAGCCCAGAGCACCGCCACCATGAACGTCATCTGCACCGCCGCGCGCAACGGCTTCCGCGGGAGGACGCGCGGTCGCTGCCGTTCTGGCTGATTCGTCACCTTTTCGAGATTACGCGGATCGGGTCAGCGGTGACTCGGGGATGACCCCGAACCGCCAATCGCGCCAGATAGGCTCCCGCACCGTCGCCGAAGCTGATCCCTGGAGGTATGAGCGGTGCACACCACCGCACGGGCCGAGCAGGCCGTGCAAGCCGAAGCGCTGTTCGGGCACGGGCCCACCTGGGACGCCGGGACCGCGAGCCTGCTGTGGACCGACCTCCGGTCCCGCACCGTGCACCGCTACGCGCCCGACGACACCGACCACTCCATGGAGGTGCCGCAGCAGGTCAGCGCCGCAAAACCGCGGTCGCGCGGCGGGCTGCTGCTGCACTTCGACGAGGGCATCGCGCTCTACGACTCCGACGGGGAACGCCGCACCTGGCTCACCTTCTGGGCCCGCGACGGGTTCCGCGGCGGTGAGACCACCGTCGACGCGTGCGGTCGGGCGTGGGCCAACACCGTGCCGGAGGGCGAGCACGGCGACGGCTGGCTCGTGCGGGTCGACGCCGGAGGCGCGGCGCACGTGGTGCTCAACGGGATCTCCGCGGGCAACGGGCTGGCCTGGAGTCCCGACGACACCGTCCTGTACTTCGTCGACGGCGCGACCCGGCGCGTCGACGCGCTCACCGTCGACCCCGTGACCGGCGCGGCCTCCGAGCGGCGCCCGGCGTTCGAGGTGGACGGCGAACCCGCCGGGCTGTGCACCGACGTCGAGGGCGGCGTGTGGGTCGCCGTGCAGGACCGCGGCGAGGTGCGCCGCTACGCGCCGGACGGGCGCCTGGACCGGACGGTGCCGCTGCCGTCGCAGCGGCCGACGGGGTGCTGCTTCGGCGGCGAGGACCTCACCGACCTGTACATCACCACCGCCCGCGAGGGCGTCACCGATCCCGCCCCGGCGGACGGCTCGGTGCTGGTCCTGCCCGACGCCGGAACCGGCCTCCGCTCCCACACCTTCGCCGGCTGACCCCCATCCCACCGACCCGCCCGGTCGCGTCCGCGGAGCGGAGTGAACGGACCGTTCGTCCAATCCCGTTGGACGAACGGTCCGTTCACCCACTCCCATCGCCCCGGCGAACGCGAAGGGGCCCGCCCGCAGTGCTTGGGATGGAGTGAACGGACCGTTCATCCAATCTCGTTGGACGAACGGTCCGTTCACTTCTTCAGAACCCCTGGTCGACCACGGCGTGGCCGGAAGCGGAGAGCGCCGGACGGGTTGAGTGAACGGACCGTTCGCCCAGTCCGGTTGGACGAACGGTCCGTTCACTCGAATCCGGGTCAGGATCGGGCGCGGAGGGTGGTGGCTGCGGAGTGGGCGCCGTCGTGGTGGGGCCAGCGGGGGGTATCACCGGTGGGGGTGTCGCCGAGGATGGTGACGCGCTGGCCCACGCGTCGCTCCGCGTAGTCGTTGATCGCGTAGTGCTGGGTGGCGCGGTTGTCCCACATGGCGATGGCCCCGGTCGTCCAGCGGAAGCGGCACACGTGGCTCGGGTGCTCGACGAGGGTGTAGAGGTGCCGCAGCAGCAGGTCGCTCTCGGTCGCGTCGAGCTGCGGGATGCGGCGGGTGAACATGCGGTTGACGTACAGCGAGCGCCGGCCCGTCTCGGGGTGCACCCGAACCACGGGGTGTTCGGCTTCGCTGCGGAACGAGCCGTTGGGGTGCTCGAATACGTGGATCGCGGTGAGGCCGTCCAGCATTTCCCGCAGTGGTTCCGAGACCGCTTCGTAGGCGAGGTACTGGTTGCTCCACATCGTGTCGCCGCCGAACGGGGGGCATTGCACGATTTGCAGGATGGAGGCCACGGGCGGGGTGGGGCTGAAGGTGACGTCGGTGTGCCAGACGTCGGCCTTGGCTCCTTGCGCGGAATCGAGCACGACGATTTCGTCGTGCCCGTCCAGCTTCGGCAGGAAGGGGTGCACTTCGAGTTCGCCGAGGCGCTTGCCGAAGTCGATGTGCGCTTGCGGGCTGAGCCCGGCCGCCTCGGGGAAGAACAGCACGAGGTGTTCGAGCAGCAGCTCGTGGACCTGCTGGAAGGCCTGGTCGGAGAGGTCGTTCAGGTCGATGCCGCGGACCTCGGCGCCGAGTGCGCCGCTGATGGGGCGGACCTCCAGGTCGGTGTCCTGAATGGGAGCAACCATGATGACGACCCTTTCTCGGTGGAACTGAGAACAATGCGCGTGCGGAATGGCGGATCAGCGATTCGAGTGCGCGCTGCCCGTGGTGGCGAAAATTCTTGACCCGCAATGGAATGCGGTGCGATGCTCGCGGTGCCGGAATCGGTTTCCGGCGGCGATTTCCCCCTTGCTCTGAGTTCGCGCGGCGACGGCGCCCGCGGCATGAGCGCACGCATTCGCAGCAGGAACAGGAGTGCACCAGTATGGCTTCGGAGACCACGGATCCCGGCGCGCGGTTGGCGGCGCTGACCGATCTCGCCACCCCGTTCGCGGTGCGCGCGGCGGTGACGCTCGGCGTGCCGGACCGGATCGCGGAGGGCACCACGGGGCTCGCCGAACTCGCCGCGGCCACCGGGACGGACGCCGATTCGCTGGCGAGGTTGCTGCGGCACCTGGTGGCGATCGGGTTCATCGCCGAGCAGGGCGGCGGCTTCGCGCTCACCGACGTCTCCCGGCACCTGCTGGGGGAGGAGAGCGCCTGGCAGAAGAAGTGGCTGGCCCTGGACGGTCCGGGCGCGAAGATGGACCTGGCCTACGCGGGCATGGCGCATTCGGTGCGCACCGGCCGGTCCGGTTACGAGCCGGTGCACGGCGTGCCGTTCTGGGACGACTACCAGCGCGACGACGCCCTGCGAGGCTTCTTCGGCGCGATCATGGCCGCGCACGCCTGGCAGACCGGTCCGCTGCTGGCCGCCGAGTACGACTGGGCGCCGGTCAAGAACGTGATCGACATCGGTGGCGGGGTGGGGGCGCTGCTGGTCGAGGTGCTGCGCGGGCAGCAGCACCTGGAGGGTGCGGTGCTGGACCTGCCGCCGGTGGCCGCCGAGGCCGCGGAGGCGCTCGACGGGTCCGGGGTGCGCGACCGCGCCGAGTTCGTGCCGGGCAGCTTCTTCGACGAGCTGCCCGCGGGCTACGACAGGTACATCGTGTCGCGGGTGCTCACCGACTGGCCGGACGCCGACGCGGTGCGCATCCTGCGCCGCTGCGCCGAGGCCGCCGGCAGCGGTGGCCGCGTCCTCGTGGTGGAGGTGCTGGCCGGGGAGGAGCACGCGAAGAACAACTCCTCGTTCGACCTCCAGTCGTTGTCGCTGCTCGGCGGTCGCGAGCGGTCCGTGCGGGACTTCGAGGTGCTGGCCGCCGAAGCGGGCCTCGCGGTGCGCGGCAGCAGCAGCTGGGACGGCGGGCTGGTGCTCGTGGAGTGCGAAGCCGCCTAGCGGACCGCTCCCGGCCTGGGCGGCGCTCATGCCCAGGCCGGGAGCCGCCGGGCCCGCGGGTCGGGCAGCACTCCCACCTGGTGCAGCCGGTCGAGCAACGACAGCTGGTGCTGTCCGAGCCCGGCCATGTTGTGCATGACGGTGTAGCGCAGCCGGTCGTTGCCGCCGGTGAACCGCAGGGCGCGTCGCCCCACGACCCGTCCCGCCCAGGACAGGTCCGTGATCATCCGCGCCGCGTTGTGGCTCGTCTGCCCGATGTGGACCAGCTCGGGGAGTCGTTCGGCCTGGTACGAGCGGATTCCCGCGTCCACCGAGGCGGCGGTGAGCTCGCCGGTGCCGAGGTGCCCGGCGAGGCTCTCGGCGTCGGTGATGGAGGTGTTCATGCCCTGCGCCGCCATCGGGTGCACCGCGTGGCCCGTCTCGCCGACCAGCGCCAGCCCCGGAATTCCCAGGCTGGGCGCGAGGAATCGGGACACCGGCAGCACCTGCCGGTTCGCCGCGCTCGCCCGCAGCGCATCGGCGAGCGGTTGCAGCGCGGGCGTGCCGAGCACCAGCCGCTCGATCCAGCGGGCCATGCCGTCCTCGTCGAGCCCGCGCAGCTCATCGGGCCGGACCTGCACGTAGAGGCGGACGCGCCCGCCGGGAAGCGGGTAGCGCAGCCGCAGCCCGAGTTCGCTCACGTACGCCGAGAAGTCCTGTTCGACCTGCGGCGCGTCGGCGATGTCGAACGCGGCCAGCCGGTGCGGGTACTCGTCGCGCTGCACGGCGATCCCGGCGGCCTTGCGCAGCCGCGACGAGAGGCCGTCGGCGGCGACGACGAGCTTCGCGTGCACGTCGCGCTCCTGCCCGCCTTCGCTGATCCGCACCCCGTCGACGCGGCCGGTGTCGTCGCGCAGCAGATCGCGCACGAGCACGCCGCGGCGGAACTCCACGGAGCCGTCGAGCCGGTCCGCCAGCGCCTCCAAGATCACGGGGTAGTCGTGGGCGAGCAGCCACCGCTCCTCGTCGCGCAGCCGCTCGTAGTCCAGCGCCATCAGCGGTGCCCCGCCCGAATCGCGCGCCACCAACCGCGCCAGCCGCAGCCCGCCGCGCAGTTCGAGCCGCTGCGCCACGTTCCAGTCCCGCAGCACCCGCAGCGCACCGGGTTGCAGCACCTCGCCCTTCGCCACCCGGGTCGGTTCGGCCTGCTTCTCCAGCAGCAGCACCCGGAAACCGCGAGTGCTCAGCGCGCAGGCCGCGGCGAGCCCGCCGACCCCGGCACCGCACACCACCACGTCGGCGTCCATCAGTCCCTCCCAGCGCGGTCGCGGTAGCGGGCGAGCGCGCGCAGCGCCAACCCGTTGGCCAGTGCCCGGTTCGAGTAGCGGGACACGTGGCGCACGTACTCGTTGACGGGGCCGGCCGGCCAGGAACCGTCGGCGCGGCGGGCGTCGACGAGCCAGCGCACGCCGCGCCGGACCTCGGCGTTCTCGGTGCCCGAGCCCGCCACCAGCAGCGCGCCGACGGCCCAGGCCGTCTCCTCGACGGTGCCGGGCTCGTCGCCGCCGGTTCCCCAGGAGCCGTCGGAGAGTTGGGCGCGCACCAGCCAGTCCCGCGCCCCGCGCGCGGCTTCGGAGTCGCCCGCACCGGCGCGCACCAGCGTCTGCAGCACCGCCGAGGTGCCCGCCGTGTGCATCCGGTACCAGACGGATTCGTAGCTGCCGTCCGGTCGCTGCGCGCTCTGCAACCAGGTCACGGCCTTCTGGACGCGCGGATCGCTCGCGGGCACCCCGGAGTCCAGCAGTCCGTCCAGCGACTGCACCGTCATGTGCGGGCAGGGGCCGCTGTTGGCGACCTTCGTGTTCCGCACGCACAACCCCCACGAGCCGCGGGTGTCCTGCTGCGCGAGCAGCCAGGCCGCCCCGGCGTCCACGGCGGGCCGGTGCCGGTCGCCGGGGTAGCGCACCAGCGCGGACATGATCTCGCCGGTCTCCAGCGAGGCGGGCCAGCCGCGAGCACCCGACCAGCCCCAGAAGCCCGGCGGGCAGCCGAACGCGGTGAACGGCCGGTCCTGCTGGTCGCGCAGGAAGATCTCGCGGGTCGCCAGCAGCCGCTCGTCGGTCGCGTACCCGGCCTCCAGCAGGCCGCCCGCCGCGTACATCGACCAGGTCAGCTCCAGCGGCCCGCTGTTCCACGAACCGTCGGCGTTGGCCTGCTCCCGGAACCAGCGCACCGCGCCCGCGACCATGTCCTCGCCGAGCCCGGCGCGCGCCAGGCCACCGCAGATCAGGCCCGTCACCCAGGCGTCCTCGCACCAGCCGCCGGTGCTGCCCTCGTGCTCGTAGACCTGCCGGATGATCGACAGCGCGCGCGGGGTGCCCGCCTTCGCCAGCAGCCGGGTCAGCGGCGTCTGCTTGCGGTGCGCCGCCTGCGCCAGGCCGAGCGCGCACACCATCGGCGCCCGCAGGTCGAATAGCCGCTGGAACGGCCCGCGCAGCAAGGTCAGCTCCAACGGGAAGCGCCGCATCTCGTCGATTTCGAGCCAGCCGACGAACGAGTAGAACTGGCGGCACCACGCGGTCACCTCGGGATGCGGGATCGCCTCCAGCCCGCCGAACTCCCGCATCCAGCGCAGGCCCGCCGCGACCGCGTCCGCCGCGTCGTCCGGAGCGACCAGGTGCAGCGTCGCGGCGGCCACCGCCGTCGGGCCCGGCTCGTCCGGCTCACCGGGGATCATGCTCCAGCCGCCGCCGGGGGACTGCCGCTCGCGCAGCCACGCCACGCCCCGCTCGATCAGGTCCGCCGAACCGTGCGGATCGGCGAAGTGCAGCGCGCTGACCGCGCCCACCGTGCTCAACGTGGACGTCAGGCCGTCGCCGCCGTAGTCGAACACGCCGTCCGGCCGCTGCACGGCGAACACCGCCTCCGCCGCGGCGCCGATCACGCGGGAGATCTCCTCGGCCTGCAGGGTCGTCATGGCAGCGTCGCCTTCCGTTGTTCCATCGGGGGCGGGAACTCGTGGCCGGTGCGCAGCGCGGCCTGGGTGCTGAGGCTGAACACCAGCGCGGGCACCAGCACCGCCAGCGCGATCCACGCGCCGGCGCCTCCCGCGATCAGCGCGGCCGTGAGGACCAGCCGCTCCGCGACGAGGATCTTGTGCGCCTGCAGCGCCTTCCGCGGCGGCAAATCGTCGACGTGCTCGAACAGCAGCGAGAACGCGGCCGTACCGGCGCAGGCCGCCAGCGCCGCCAGCAGGTAGTAGCCGGTCGGGTCCGGCACGAAGTCCGCGGCTCCCAGCACGATCAGCATCGCCGCGGCGTACAGCCCGAACGACATCCGCACGGCGGTCCGGATCCCGCTGCGGACCGGCACCGACCGGTAGCCGCCCGCCCGGTCCCCTTCGACGTCGCGCATCGTGCCGACCAAGTTCGAGGCCGCGTCGTGCAGCAGGAGGACCAGCGCGAACACGGCGATCGTCCACGGCAACCGATCCGCAGCGAGCAGCGCGCCGACGGCCAGCGCCAGCGCGGTCAACGCGCCGCGCACCAGGTTCCCCGACAGGCCGCGCGCCTTGCAGAACCTGCTGTAGGCGACGATGCCGCCGGTCGCGACCACCACCAGGACCAGCGCGTGCCAGTTCACCAGCAGCGTGAGCACCGTCGCCGCCACCGCGCACGCCACTCCGCAGACCACCGCGGTGCGCGCGGACAACCGGCCGGAGGGGATGGGGCGCTGCGACTTGTCGATGGCGTCCAGCTCGCGGTCGAAGTAGTCGCCCAGGTAGTGCCCGGACAGCCACCCCAAGGTCGGCACCACCACGGCCGCGATCACCTGCACGCCCCAGGTGCCACCGGCCAGCGCCGCGCCCGCCGAACCGATCATGGCGGGATAGCAGGTCGTGTACGGCCGCCACGTCTCCACGTGCGCCCGGATTCCGCGGCGCAGCGCGGATGTCGACGCCGCCACGGCTAGCGGTCCCGGTGGATCGCGAGGTCCGCCACCGCCGCGAGCAGCCGGGTGCCCTCCGCTCCGGGCAGCGCGCCGAGCTCGTCGTGCGCCCGGCGGATCTCGTCCTCGGCCTGCTCCGCGGCGTGCTCGACGGCGCCGAGGCGATCCAGGACTTCCCGCAGCAGCGCGAAGGACTCCGCGGGCGACCGGGTGCCGCTGAGCGCGTCGACGAGGACCGCGCGGTCCCGGGGCCCCGCCATCCGGTGGCCCACGATCACCGGGAAGGTGGGGCGCATGTTGCCCGCGTCGCTGTCGGCGGACTTGCCTGTGACGCTGCTGTCGGCCAGGTAGGGCAGCAGGTCGTCGCGCATCTGGAAGGCCGCGCCTACCCGCTCGGCGAACCGGGTGGCGGCCTCGACCTGCTCCGCGGTGCCGCCGCCGAGGAGCGCGCCCGATCGGCACGCCGCCCGGAACAGCGCGCCGGTCTTCAGCGCCGCCATCCGCCGGTACCGCTCCGGCGGGCATGCCGGATCTCGCAAGAGTTCGGCTTCCAGCGCTTGTCCGCGGCAGAGGTCGACGCCCGCGACGGCGACCGCGCGCACCGCGCCCAGCACCGCCTCGGCGGGCAGCCCGCATTCGGCGAGAGTGTCGAACAGGCCCAGGATCAGCGCGTCGCCGGTGACGATGGCGTCGGCGACGCCGAACTTCGCGGGCACCGACGGTCGGCCGCGGCGCAGTTCGTCGCCGTCGATGATGTCGTCGTGCACGAGCGAAGCCACGTGCAGGTACTCGACGGACAGCGCCGCGGGCAGCACCGCCGCGCGGTCGCCGCCGACGGATTCCGCGGTGGCCACCAGCATCAGCGGGCGCAGCATCTTGCCCGGCGCGAGCAGCGCGTAGCGCGCGATGTCCCCGATGTGGTCGGTGCCGGCGGCCCAGCGGCGTTCCAGTTCGGCGCGGAGCTCGGCGGCGATGGGGGAGGCGGCGATGACGGCCTCGGGACCGGCGGCCAGGTCGTCGGCGGCGTCGGTGATCCGCGCGGTCATCGGGTCGGCTCGCTCTGCTCGGCCGCGAATTCGGCGGCGACCTTGAGCACCAGGTCGTTGACCTCCGCGGTGCCGACGGTCAGGCGCACCCCGGCCTCGGCGGTCACCCGCAGGACGATGTCGTGGGCGGCGCACAGGTGGACGAACCGGGAGCTCTCCGCGCCCAGCGGCAGCCACAGGAAGTTCCCGCCGCTGGCCGGAACGGCGAATCCGCAGGCCAGCAGCCCGTCGCGGAGCCGGTCGCGTTCGGTGGCGACTTCCGCGCACTGGCGGCGCATCACCTCGGTCGCGTCGAGCGCGGCCACCGCCGCGGCCTGCGCGGGGGCGCTGACGCGGAAGAACAGGGCGCTCGGTTTCAACGCCGCGAGAATCGATTCGGGGGCGAGCAGGTATCCGACGCGCAACGCCAGCAACCCGTAGGACTTGGAAAAGGTCCGGGCGACCGTCACCCGCTCGTCCGTTCGGGCTAGTTCGAGCCCGTCGGCAATCGAACCGGTCTCGGTGAAGTCGATGTAGGCCTCATCGATCACGATGTGCACGTCCTGCGGAACCCGGTCGAGGAATCGCGTGATCTCGCCGGCGCTGAGCACCGTTCCGGTCGGATTGTTCGGATTGCACAGCAGCACCACCCGAGTCCGTTCGGTGATCGCGGCGGCCATCGCGTCCAGGTCGTGGGCGGCGTCGCGCAGCGGCACGCCGACCGCGGTCGCACCGGCGTTGCCGATCATCAGCGGGTACATCTCGAACGACGGCCACGGGTGCACCACTTCGGCGCCCGGACCGGCGTGGACCTGGAGGAACTGCTGCAGCAGCGCGCCGGAGCCGACACCGGCCAGCACCTGCCCGGCGGGCACGCCGTGGTGCTCGGCGATCCGCCGGACCAGTCCGGTGGAGAACGGGTCCGGGGTGAGGTTGAGTTCTCCGAGGGTCGCTTCGGCGGCTTCTCTGACGCCAGGCAGCGGGGGAGCGAAATTCTCGTTCAGAGAGAGCTGGTGCGCAATTGAGGTCACAGTGCCATTCCCGTTCTGGCCGCTGGATGTTATGCCCCCGCGCGGTGCCCGCCGGTTTCGGGCCGACCCGCTCGTGATGCTCGTCGAATACTGAGTTCCGCGTGCGTGCGGTGTCAAGGACGCGTTCAGCTCGGAACGTAATCATCGTGTTTCGCATTGATTCCGGTCGTTTTTTGAGGGAATTCCCTGAACGTTCTGTGGCAGTGCGCTGCGGGGCGTCGGACGGGGTGGCCTGTGCTACCCCGCGCCGCGCGGTGCGAGGTGCGTTCCGGCGCCCGCGCGCGTGCGGGGCGCGCGGCGGCCGGCTGAGAGGGGGTCGCGCCGCGGGTTGCAACTGATCTGTGATCTCGGCTGATGTCGCTGGTCAGCGCCGCTCTAGCCCGAGTAGTTCAACGCGCTTCGAGGCAGGCTCCCCCGAACGGCTCTGGAATATTCCATCGGTCGTTCGGTACACCGGAACCCAGCGCGCTCGCCGCAGCGGCAGTCGGGGTCGGGTGGGCGCGCTTGCCACGGTCCGGGGACCGGTGGTTGAGCCGCGGCCGGCGGGAGTACTGGTCGCGGTCGGTCCGCGGCCTCGGTGCGTTCGGGGCGTGCCGGGGCCGCGGACCGGTTTCCCCGTTCTTCCCAGTGGGGCTCCTCCCGTATTCGTTCCATTCCGCGCGCCGCCACATCCGCGGAAAACCGCCGACCGGGCGAATCGTGGATTGTCGAACAATCACTGTGAAAACGGCAAATACCGGCACTTTTGGGTCGAATGTCGTTCCGCTTATGGTGCGAACAGTTTCCTCTTGGCAGCGGGGCGGGCACCGGCCCGTTTCGTGGAGGAGCCGGGACCGAATCGGCGCGCTCCGGTTCACCCGACAACCGACGACGTCCGGGCCGCCCCATCGCCCCGGACTCGAGATCGAGGAGATCAAGATGGTCGCTGCCCCCCGTCGCCTGGCCCGGCTCGCCGGAGTGGTCGCGGTCGCCCTCTCGGCCGCCGCCACCGTGTCCGTCTCGGCCGCGCAGGCCGAACCGGCCGACGTCACCCCGTACATCGTCGGCGGCCAGGACGCCGACATCGCCGACAACCCGTTCGTCGTCGCCCTCCTGACGCCGGACGGCCAGCAGTTCTGCGGCGGCTCCCTGGTCTCCGAGACCAAGGTCGTCACCGCCGCGCACTGCACCACCGGCTCGCAGCCCAGCGAGATCAACGTCCTCAGCGGGCAGACGAACATCAGCGGCACCGGAGGCACCGTCTCCGAGGTCAGCAACGTGTGGGTGCACCCCGAGTACACCGACGCCACCCAAGGCTTCGACGTCTCCGTGCTGACCCTGGCCGCCCCGGTGCAGGAAGCGCCGGTCGAGCTCGCCACCGCCGACGACGCCGGCTACGCCCCCGGCACCGACGCCACCATCCTCGGCTGGGGGACCACCAGCGAAGGCGGGTCCACCTCCGACAACCTCAAGCAGGCGACCGTGCCGGTGAGCTCCGACGCGGACTGCTCGGCGGGCTACGCCGAGTACAGCCCCGACTCGATGGTCTGCGCCGGCCTGCCCGAGGGCGGCGTCGACGCTTGCCAGGGCGACTCCGGCGGCCCGATCGTGGCCGACGGCCGCCTCATCGGCGTCACCTCCTGGGGCGAAGGCTGCGCCCGTCCCGGCAAGCCCGGCGTGTACGCCCGGGTCGGCGCCTACAACGACGTCCTCACCGAGCAGATCAACAGCTGAGCGAATTCCGTGCTCGCTCTGAATCGCGGGCGGGTGGCGGAACCTCAGCGGCTTCCTCGCTGCGGGATCTTCTTCCCGAGTGGCTCCGCCACGAGGGAAAAAGCCGTCCTCGCGAGGAAGCCGCTGAGAACCCGCCGGTGGTCGTCTTGCTCTGGTGGGCGCTGCTCAGCGGCTTCGCCGCTGACAAGACACTGATTCAAGACAACTGCCGACGACAAGTGCTTTTTGCGGGGAGTTCGTGGGGTGGGGTGGTCCTTCGGGGCCGCCCCGCTTCGCGTTGTGCCGGGGGTCAAGTGGGTTGGCGGAGGGAGCGGTCTTCGAACTTCGCCGCGTAGCCGACGATGAGGGCTCGGGATTCGGTCGCGCCGAGGGCCACTCGGTCCAGGTCGTCGACCGAGTCGCGGAACGACGCGACCCGCTCGGGGCCGTCCAGCAGCAGGCCGCACTCCTGGCTCTCCAGCAGCACGGTCGCGATGCCGTGGCTGAACTCGATGAACGTGAACGGGCCGCCGAGGCCCGCGTGCACCCCGAGATCCGTGGGCAGCACCCGCACGGTGATGTTCGGCGCCTCCGCGCAGCGCAGCAGGTGCCGCAGCTGCCCACCGGTGACGGCGGGGCCGCCGACCGGGCGGGTCAGCACCGATTCGTCGAGGTAGGCGGTGAGCTCGACCGGGGTGGCCTTGTGCAGGATCCCTTGGCGCACCTGGCGAACGTTGACCCGCTCGTCGATTTCCCCGGTGCTGCCACCGGAAGCCGCGCAGACCGCCGTGGCGTAGCCGCGGGTCTGCAGCAGGACGGGCACGTAGCCGAGGCTGAGCTCGGTGAGCCGGGTCGCGCGCTGCTCCGCGTCGATGCAGGCGCGGGTGTGCGCGGAGAGCCCGGCCATCGCCTCCCACCAGGACGGCCGGCCCAGTTCCTCCGCCATCGTCAGCAGCTGCTCGCGGCGTTTGCCGCGCACTCTCAGCGCCGCCAGCACCGCCGCGAGGTCCGGGCCACCGATGCCGCGCTGCGCGGTTTCGATGCGGCTGATCTTCGCGATGCTCCAGCCGAGTTGTTCGGCGAGCACTCCCTGGGACATCCCTTTGTCTTTGCGCACCTTGCGGACCTCGGCCGCTAACGCTCGGGCACGGGGAGAGTTCGACATGAACGTCAGAATATGGTGCTGGGGCGGAAAAATCGTCGCTCGATCAGGTATTGGTGAACCACCCGAACACCGCTGCACTCCCGACATCGCGTGCACTCGCGAGCGGTCCGGACAACCCGCGCGGAGCAGGCGGCACTGCGCCGATCCGGTGAATGATGTTGCGGGGACCCGGAATCCGGGCCCCCGCTTCCCCCAGGTCATCCGACCCCCCGGATGCCTCGCGGCGTTCCCCCGCGCCGCTGTGATCAGGTTGGCACGACCGGCCGACCCGTTTCCAGCGAAACGGCGAACAATCCCGAGGAACATGTGGCGTGCAGTCGAGATCAGTTCCCGGGGATAGACTCCCCTCGGGGAGGGCCGTCAGTCGCCCAGCGCGCGCACCGGTCGAATCACGCCGTGAGCGGGCGACACCGCACCTGTGGAAGGACGCATGCCGTTACCCGGATCCTCCGAGATCGCAGTGGCCGAAGGCGAGCAGCGGCGGGCGCTGGCTCCGCAACCGCTGCTGGACACCACGCTGGACCAGCTGCGGACGCTGGTGGTGGTGCACGAGGCGGGCACCGCGCTGGCCGCGGCCCGGTTGCTCGGGCGCGAGCAGTCCAGCGTGCAGAAGCAGCTGGACACCCTCAACCGCAACTTCCGGGAGCTGTGCGGGGAAGCGCTCGTGCTCAAGCAGGGCAGGGGCAAGGACGCGCTGTTCACCGCGACCGGTGAGGCGCTGGTCGAACGGGCACGGGACACCCTGGACGACTGGCTGGAGGTCGTCACCGATTCCCGGCGGCGCGTCGGCGGCTCGCTGCGGGTGGGCACCACCCGGTTCACGCTCGGCTTCCTGACGCCCGCGGTGGAGCAGGTCGCGGCGGACTTCCGCGCCGACGGCGTGGACCTGAAGGTGGTGCACCTGCGGACCCGGAACCTGCTGGAAGCGTTGCGCGCCAACGAGGTCGACCTGGTCTGCGGCAGCACGCTCACCCACGTCGGCGCCGACCCGGACGGGCTCGACGTGCTGGAGTGGCGCCGCAGCGGGCTCACCCTGGTCACGAACCTCGACCGGCGGCTGGTGGCCGGGCCGGCGGTGCGGGCGGCGGCGCTGCCGCGGCTGCCGCTGGTCATCGCGGGTAGCGGGCTCGTCGCGGAGTTCCTGCGCGGGTGGTTCGGCGCGGATTACCGCGGCGCGTTGAACGTGGCAGGCGAGGTGGACGACGTGCGCTACGGCTTCGAACTGCTCAGCTCCGGGCTGCTGCACGGCTGCATGCTGGTCACCCGAGGTGTCGCGGAGGCGGCGATGGACGGGCGGCTGCCCGACGGTCGCGGCCTGCGCACGCTGGACGTGCTCGGCGATCTGGAGCCGAAGCTGGAGGTGCTGGTCGGCGCCTTCGCCCGGGGCGGCGAGCGCGAGCAGCACGACGGCGCGCACCCGCTGAACCGCTTGTGGGAAGCACTGGCCCGGCAGCACTCCCAGTGGAACGAGAACCGGGCTACGCGCTCCACTGTGTACTGACGGCCGCGCCGCGCCCGCCGGGGTGGCCGAGGAGTTCGCCGAGTCGTCTCCGGGTGGCCACCGGTTCCTCACCGCGGGTGAGCTCGCGGCGGTGAAGGTGATGCGCGTGAGCGAGCGGAGAACGGGATCCGCGACCGGGCGGCCGGTGCGCGGCCTGGTCGCGCTGGGCGATTCGACGACCCTCGGCATGGGTGATCGCCTGCCGGGCGGCGGGTGGCGCGGCTTCGCCCGGCTGCTCGCGGACGCGCTGGGCGGGCCCGGCCGGATCCGGTACGCGAACCTCGCCACCTCCGGCGCGCGGGTGCGCGACGTGCACGACGTGCAGCTGCCCGCCGCGCTGCGGTTGCGGCCCGACGCCGCCGTGCTGGTGGTCGGCATGAACGACACGCTGCGCTCCGACTTCGACCCGGTGCTGCTGCGGCGGCGGCTGGACGTGGTGATCGGTGAGCTGACCGCGGCGGGAGCGGTCGTGGTGACCGCGCGGTACCACGACCACGGGCGGGTGTTCCGGTTGCCCGCGCCGCTGCGCCGCGCGCTGCGCAAGCGGATCGACCAGGTGAACGCGGTGCTCGACGAGGTGGTCGCCCGCTACGGCGCGCAGTGCGTGGACCTGGACGCGCTGCCCGGGGCGTACGAGCTCGGCACCTGGTCGGTGGACCGGCTGCACCCCTCGGAACTCGGGCATCGGCGGCTGGCGCGGGCGATGGCGCAGCGGCTGCTCGCCGCCGGGTGCCGGGTGCCGGAACCGGTGAGCCTGCGGTGTTCCGGCGGCGCCCGGATCACGCCGTGGCACCACCTGGCTTGGCTGGTGTTCCGGGGTGTGCCGTGGCTGGTGCGGCGCGGATCCGACCTGTTGCCGCACGGGGTGGCGGTGATGGCGCGGGAGGTCGTCGAGTCGCGGCGGGAACGCCGGGCTCGGCGCGGACTGCGGCTGGTCGAGCCGGTGCGGCCCGAGGACGTGGTCGTGCGACCGGATGCCGGATAGCCGGGGCGCTGTCGCGTCCCGCGTTCGTTTGTCACGCACGTGAGCATTCGGGGTTCTCGCTTCACTCGGACGGCCCAACCTGGAGCTCCGAAGAACGTGAATTGATTTCATTTTTGCTGGTCTTCGATTAGCGTCCGGCGTCGACGACGACGAGAGGACTCGCAGATGGCCGGGCAGCGAATCGTGGCGGCGCTCAGCGTCGGCGCCGTCCTCGGCGCCTTGATCGTGACCCCCTCCGCCGCCGCGGCCCCCGAGCCGCCCGCCGCGGGCTCCGAACAGGCCGCGTCCGCGCCGGACGTGCCGCAGGTGCCGGACCACTGCGGCGGGCAGTGCCACCACATCCTGCCGCCGGGCCAGAACGGCAACGCCACGCTGGCCGAGCTCGCCGGACACCTGCTGCTCGGCACGAAGCCGCCGCACTCCGCCGACCAGACCGCGCCCTACGACGAGCTGGCCTCGGGGTACTCGAAGCTCACCACCGGCACCATCGACGAGTTCTTCAACGACAACTCCTTCGGCGTCCGCCCCGACGACGTCGAGCGCACCTACCACCCGCGCGAAGACGTCACCGTGGTCCGGGACAAGACCGCGGGCATCCCGCACGTCTACGGCGACACCCGCGACGGCACCACCTTCGGCGCCGGCTACACGACGGCCGAGGACAAGCTGTTCCTGATGGACGTGCTGCGCCGGGCCGGTCGCGGCGAGGTCAGCTCCTTCGCGGGCGGCGCCCCCGCGAACCGCGAGCTGGAACAGGGCTTCTTCGCCACCTCGCCCTACACGGAGCACGAGCTGGAGCAGCAGATCGAGTCCGCCCGCAGCGCGGGGCCGCGCGGAGAGCAGGCGCTCGCCGACGCGAAGTCCTACGTGGACGGCATCAACACCTACATCCGCGAAGCGCACGACGGCCGCTACTTCCCCGGCGAGTACGTGGCGACCGGGCACGTGGACCCGATCACCAACGCCGGGGAGATCGAGCCGTTCGAGCTCACCGACCTCGTCGTGCTCGCCTCGCTGGTCGGGGCGCAGTTCGGTGGTGGCGGCGGCAACGAAGTGCAGCAGGCCGTGGCGCGGATGTCGCTGCACGAGCGCTTCGGCCCCGAGCGCGGCGAGCAGGTGTGGCGCACCTTCCGCGCCGAGAACGACCCCGAGTCGATCTCCACCGTCCACGACGGATCGTTCCCGTACGCGGTCTCCCCGGAGAACCCGCAGGGCGCGGCGATGCCCGATCCGGGATCGGTGACCGAGCAGCAGCTCGTGTTCGACCCCACCGGCTCCGCCGCCGAACCCGAAGACCGCGATCAGCGCCAGACCCCGGTCGCGCGGCCGGAAGGCGTCCCCGACCAGAACGACCGGGCCGCCCAAGCGGAAGCGCTGCGCGGCATGTTCGACGACGGCGTAGTCCCCGCTGACATGGCCGAGCCGCGCGGCATGTCCAACGCGCTGCTCGTGTCCGGCGAGCACACCGACAGCGGCAACCCGATCGCCGTGTTCGGCCCGCAGACCGGCTACTTCGCCCCGCAGCTGCTGACCCTGCAG
Organism: Saccharopolyspora sp. NFXS83; assembly: GCF_026241095.1. Taxonomy (GTDB): domain Bacteria; phylum Actinomycetota; class Actinomycetes; order Mycobacteriales; family Pseudonocardiaceae; genus Saccharopolyspora_C. The sequence continues at coordinate 227,609 of NZ_JAPFGB010000009.1, forward strand.
GAACTCCAAGGGCCGGGGATCTCGTCGAAGGGCGCCTCGTTCGCCGGCCTGAGCTTCTACACGCTGCTCGGCCGCGGCCAGGACTACTCGTGGAGCGCCACCACGGCCGCGCAGGACATCATCGACACCTACGCCGTCGAGCTGTGCGCGCCCGACGGCGGGCCCGTCACCAAGGACTCCGACCACTACCTGTTCCGCGGCGAATGCCTGCCGATGCAGCAGGTCGAGCGGCAGAACTCCTGGGAACCCAACCTGGGCGACGACACCCCCGCCGGGTCGTACCGGCTGGTCTCGTTCCGCACCCGCTACGGGCCGGTGACGCACCGCGCCACCATCGACGGCAAACCCGTCGCCTACAGCACCGTGCGCTCGACCTTCCAGCACGAGGTCGACTCGATCATCGGCTTCCAGCGCTTCAACGACCCCGCCGAGATCACCTCTCCGGAGGCGTTCCAGCGCGCCGCGGAGGACGTGAACTACACGTTCAACTGGTTCTACGCCGACTCCGAGCACATCGCGCACTTCAACTCGGGCGACAACGTGGTCCGCAACCCCGAGGTGGACCCGGCGATGCCCGTCGTGTCCGACCCCGAATTCGAGTGGCAGGGCTGGAACCCGGACGGGAACACGGCGGACTACGCGCCGTTCGAGGAGCACCCGCGCGCCATCGACCAGGACTACCTCGTCAGCTGGAACAACAAGCAGGCTCCCGGCACCAGCGGCGCCGACTGGAGCAAGGGCGCCGTGCAGCGCGGTGACCTGCTCGACTCCCGAGTCCGCGGGCTCGTGGCCGAAGGCGGCGTGGACCGGGCCGGGCTCACCCAGGCGATGGAGGAGGCCGGGCTGGCCGACCTGCGCGCCGAGCGGGTGCTCCCGGACCTGCTGAAGGTGCTCGACAGCGCCCCGAGCGACGATCCCGAGCTCACCGCGCGGATCGGCTCGCTGCGCGACTGGCTCAACGACGGCGGGCTGCGCACCGAGACCGAACCGGGCAGCCGCGAGTACGCCCACGCTGAGGCGATCGAGCTCATGGACGCCTGGTGGCCGCTGCTGGTGCGCGGCACCTTCGAGCCCGCGGTCGGTGCGGACGCGTACCAGGCGCTGACCGCTGCCGAGCACATCAACGAGTCGCCGTCCGGGTGGCAGAACGAGGAACCCGGCGAGCACGTCGGGCAGGCCCACCAGGGATCCGCGTTCCTGACCGGCTGGTACGGGCAGGTGTCGAAGAACCTGCGCGGCGCGCTCGGCGAGGACGTTCCCGGCGGATTCGGGCAGGGTGCTCCGGGGCCGGGGAACTCGTTGTGCGGCGACGGGAGCCTCGACGCCTGCCGCCAAGCGCTCGTCGACAGCCTCGCGGCGGCCGGCGCGACACCGGCCGAGCAGACCTATCCGGGTGACGCGGACTGCGAGCCCGGCGACCAGTGGTGCGCCGACGCGATCATCCAGAACAAGATCGGCGGCATCGCCCACGACCCGATCAGCTGGCAGAACCGCCCCACCTACCAGCAGGTCGTCGAATTCCCCTCCCACCGCTGACCCCTCGCGCCACGACCGGAGTGAGCGGACCGTTCGTCCAAGGGGATTGGTCGAAGGGTCCGTTGACTCGGATCCGCAGTGGGGTCGAGTGGTGCGGATGGCGGGTTGGGGTGAGCGGATCGTTCGTCCAACCGGATTGGTCGAAGGGTCCGTTCACTCGTTCCGGAGGTGGGCCGTGCGTGTGAAGGAGGAGTGTGGGTTGGGGTGAGCGGACCGTTCGTCCAACCGGATTGGTCGAAGGGTCCGTTGACTCGGATCGCAGTGGGGTCGAGTGGTGCGGATCGTGGGTTGGGGTGAGCGGACCGTTCGTCCAAGGGGATTGGTCGAACGGTCCGTTCACTCCGACAGCGATGTGGGCGGGCTCGGGGTGATTGCGCGGAGTGTCGGAAAAGCCGTTCGTGGCAAGGCATTCGGCGCAGCCGGATCATGCGGTCGTGGTGTTCCCGGCCGGTGTTCGCGTGCACTAGTCTCGCGGCGGCACAATCGACGACCTTGGGGGCACCTTGGCCACGTGGGACGACATTGCCGCATTTGTCCGATCCGAATACCGGGTCATCGAGGACACCGGTGACGAGATCCGAATCCTCATCGAATACGAGGACGAGCGGAGCCAGGTCATCATGGTCTGCCGCGAAGTGCTGGACAAGCAGGAGGATTGGGTCCAGGTCGCCTCGGTGTGCGGACTCGTCGCCGACGTCGACCTGCAGCTGCTGCTCAAGGAGATCGGCGAGACCTCCGTGGTGTGCGGCGCCGTGATCATGGGCGAGCACGTGGTGCTGCGGCATTCGCTGCCGTTGCTGAACCTGGACATCAACGAGTTCCTCGACCCGCTGCAGTTGGTCGCCGACACCGCCGACCACCTGGAGGAGACCTTCTTCGGCGGCGACGGCTACTGATTCTCCCGGTCGCGCGTTCAACGGCGAACGCGCCGAGCCGGATCGATTCAACGACGCAGGACTACCCGATGAGATGCGCCTGATCGTGTTCTGGTCCGGCCGGAATCTTGACTTCTCCGTCGCATTCCGTGGAAAACGAGAGCATGGCCCGATTCCGCTCCCTTTCCGGATCGTCTCGCGCGCCGCTGGCATTGCTGCTGATCGTCGGAGCGGTGCTGGCCGGGTGCACCGCCACGCGCCCCGCCGCGCAACCCCGGGTGCAGGCGGGCAAGCCGAACGTCGTCATGGTGATGACCGACGACCAGTGGCTCGACAGCATGCGGTTCATGCCGAACGTGCAGCGGATCCTCGGGCTCGGCGGGGTCACGTTCGACCAGTACTACGCGTCGTTCCCGCTGTGCTGCCCGTCCCGCTCGACATTCCTCAGCGGACAGTTGGCGCACAACAACGGGGTGCGGCACAACGCGGCCCCGCTCGGCGGCTACGACATGCTCGACGAGGCGAACACGCTGCCCGTCTGGATGCAGCGCGCCGGCTACGTCACCTCGCACATCGGCAAGTACCCCAACGGCTACGGCAAGACCGAGGAGACGCACGTACCGCCGGGTTGGGACGAGTGGCGCGGATCGGTGGACCCGACCACCTACGACATGTACGGCTACCGGCTCAACGAGAACGGGACGATGCGCACCTACGGCGACCCGTGGGTGCAGGACCCGGAGCTGTACCAGACCGACGTGTACCGGGACAAAGGGATCGATTTCATCAACCGGCGGTCGGCGGCAGGTGAGCCGTTCTTCCTCAGCCTGGCCTTCCTCGCCCCGCACGGGGAGAACGTGCACGGCGCGCCGACCAACGGCGACTTCTTCCGCGTGGGCCGCGGGCCGCGCCCGGCGTTGCGGCACCAGGGCGCGTTCTCCGAGGAGCAGGTGCCGAACGACCCGTCCTACGGCGAGGCGGACATGAGCGACAAGCCGCGCTTCCTGCGGGACTACCCGTCGATCGCGGTGAACACCGACACCGAGATCACCGAGAGCTACCGGCTCCGGCTGGAGTCGTTGCTCGCGGTGGACGAGGCGGTGCAGCGGCTCGTCGACGCGCTGCGCGCGAACGGGCAGCTGGAGAACACCTACCTGCTGTTCGCCTCGGACAACGGTTTCTTCTTCGGCCAGCACCGGGTGCCGACGGGCAAGTTCCTGCCGCACGAGGCCGCCGCGCACGTGCCGCTGCTGATCCGGGGCCCTGGCCTCGCGGCCGGCACGCACGCGCGGGAGCTGAGCACGAACACCGACCTCACCGCGACCATCGCCGACATCGGGCAGGCGGAACCGACGCTCGCGCTGGACGGGCGATCCCTGCTGCCGTTCGCGCAGGATCCGCGGCTGCGCACCGGCAGGCCGCTGCTGCACGAGGCCGGGGAGGGCGCGTTCCACACCCCGGTGCGGCCGGGTGGGCCGGGGAGTTCCGGTGCACCGGCGGAGGACGTGTCCGTCGGGCTCGCGGCGGGAGCGGGCGACCTGGACCAGGACGGCACCGCCTCACCCCGGCCGGGCAAGCCGCGCGACGACCACAGCCAGGTGCTCGACGCGGCCTACGAGGCGATCCGCACCGAGCGCTACCTCTACGTCCGCTACGTCAGCGGCGCCCACGAGCTCTACGACCTGGCGATCGACCCGCACGAACTGGCGTCGAAGCACAACGACGCCCGCTACGCCGAAGTGCGCGCGTTCCTCGACGCCCGGCTCGACGAGCTCCAGGACTGCCGGGGCGCGGCTTGCGGCGAGGACGTCCCGCCCGCCCCGCAACCGAGCTGACGGGCCCGCGCGTCCGGGTTGCTCACCGCCCGCCCCGCGACGCCGTGCGCACAGCCGCAGCGTCCGGCGCCGGTCGGTTCGGAGCGAACATCGCGAGCAGGGTGCCCCGGATTCCCGTTGCGGGAACTGCGGCGCCTTCCGGTCGTTGATGCCGACCCCGCCGATGACCGAAATCGAGCGCGCGCAAGGGAATTCCTCGTCCAGTCGCATGGACTCGGCCGTCGATGCGGGCCGGACGCAGCGGAATTCGTGCCCCTCAGAAGTCAGCGTCGGCACGGCCGTCAAGTCCCTGCGGACTCGGCCGCCGCGGTCCGCGCTGCCGACTCCCGCCGTGCCGTGGTTCGCGTTTCTCGCGAGCGGCTTCCGCCGAGTTCTCCATCCCCGTTGGAATTGTGTGTCTTAGGAAACCCCCTGCGCTAGCACTTGCTCGGTTAGGCTTCCGCGCGTGCTTTTCCTCATTCCCGCCGTTGTCCTGTTCGCGGTGTTCGCCGTCAGCTTCGCGTACGACCGGCGGCTGGTCCGCAACGGTGTCTACCTGTTCCTCGGCTGCCTTCTCCTGGTCGGCGGTGCGCTGATGTGGCTGGCCTCGTATTCGGAAGCAGCCGCGGGGATCGCGTTGCTGGTGCTGGTGCTGTTGATCCCGCTGACCACTCTGGTGCTCGCGGTCTTCCTGATCACCAACGGCGTGACGATGTTGCGGCGGGAGGGGAAACGGCCGGGGAACCTGCTGTCGCTGGCCGCCGGTGCCGGGATCGTCGTGTTCCTGGTGTTGCGGACGGTCGCCAACGGCACCAGGTGGCTCCCGCTGGAAATCGTGATGGACGCGGCGGGCAAGGTGCTCGGATACGTGTCGGTGCTGTTCGTCTGCTTCCTGCTCTACTCGCTCGTCTACGGCTTGCTGCCGCATCGCCACGAGGTCGATTTCATCGTGGTGCTCGGTTCGGGGCTGCTCGGTTCACGGGTGCCGCCGTTGCTCGCGAGCCGGCTCGACAAGGGCTTGGCCGCTTTCCACCAGGAACGTGAGAAGGGCCGCGACCCGATTCTGGTGACCTCCGGCGGGCAGGGGCCGGGTGAGGACGTCCCCGAGGCGCGCGCCATGGCCGACCACCTCATCGCCAACGGTGCGCCGGAAGACCGGATCCTGGTCGAGGACCGGTCGCGCAGCACGGAGGAGAACTTGCGGTTCAGCGAGGTCATCATGCGGGAGCACCGGCCGGAGCACCGGGTCTTGGTGGTGACGAACAACTTCCACGTGATGCGGGCGGCCCGGATCGCCCGCAAGGAGAAGGTGGAAGCGCACGTGATCGGATCGCCGACCGCGAGCTACTTCTGGCCGAGCGCGACGATCCGCGAGTTCGTGGCGATCTTCCTGGATCACCGGGTGGTGAACCTCGGCGTGTGCGCGTTGCTGATCGCCAACTCCGTGCTCGTCGCGCTCTGAGCCCTCTTCGCCGCCGGCGCCCCGGGGCTGGCTCGTTGGCCATCCCCGAGCGGTTCCAGCAGGACGCGTTGACAAGTGCTGTCTCGAAGGAAGGAAGACGATAGTGAGTACCCGGCTGTTGCCGGCGTTCATGGGGATCTTGATCGGCTTGCTGCTGGCCGCGGTGCTGTTCGTCCCTTACATCGCTCGGCAATACCGCAGACGTGGCGAGCTCGGCATGGGCAATCTCGCGTTAGCGCTCGCCGCTGTGGTGTACGGCGTTTCGCTGGTCGCCTACGTCCTCCTGCCCTTCCCGCAGCTCACTCCTGATTTCTGCGCCACGTCGGGAATGGGCGGGCCGCAGTGGGTTCCGTTCAACTTCCTCAACGACATGAAGAAGGAAGCCACCGGCAGCAGCGTGCTGGCGACCTTGCGCAATCCGGCGTTGACGCAGGTAGTGCTGAACGTGGGCTTGTTCGTCCCGCTGGGCATGTTCGTCCGGCACCTGTTCGGCCGCGGCGTGCTGGCCACCACGGCGATCGGGCTGGGCGTCTCGCTGCTGATCGAGATCACGCAGGGGACCGGTATCTGGTTCGCGTACCCGTGCGCCTACCGGCTGTTCGACCTCGACGACCTGATCATGAACACGGCGGGGGCGTCGGTGGGGGCCTGGGCGGCACCGGTGTTGCGGGCCGTGCCCGGTCAGCGGATCACCGCCCTGCCGGGGGTGCCCCGCCCGGTCACCAGGTCCAGGCGGCTGCTGGCGTCGTTGTGCGACATGACCGCTTACACGATGCTGAGCGCCCTGGGCAGCTCCGGCGGCCTGCTCGTGCTGATGGCGGCGCAGGGAATGCTGTTCCAGGGCAACGCCCCGCGCACCGAGGACATACCGGGCTCCTGGGCGGCGGGGTTGCTCGGCGTCTGGCTGCCGTGGTTCGTCCTCGCGGTCGTGCTACCGGTGGCGGGTAGTTCGACCAGCCTCGGGCAGCGGATCGTGCAGTTGCGGGCGACGACCGTCGACGGAGGTGCACCCGGTACCGGGCCGCGCTTGCTGCGCAGCTTGACCGGCACCGGTGGCTACTTCTTGCTGGCGCAGCTCGGTGACGCGTCCGCCGACGTGCCCGCCCTGGGACCGTTCTCCGGCTTGGCGCAACTGCTGGCGCTGGTCTCCTTGATCGGCCTGTTCGCCACGGCGGGGCACCGCGGCCTGTCCTACAAGTTCGCCGGATTGCGGATCGTCGACGCTCGAACGGCCCCGGAGCAGGCCGGAGTCGCCCGCGTCCCGCAGCGCTGAGTCGCCGTCGGGCCGGTCACTTCCGCCGGCCCGGCAGGCGGGCCGCACTCCGCGGCGAGGCGAGGCGGCGGGAACCGCGCGCACCGCCTCGCCGCGGACGGCCGGTCAGTTCGGCTTGACCATCGGGAACAGGATGGTGTCCCGGATGCCCCTGCCGGTGAAGGCCATCAGCATCCGGTCGATCCCGATGCCCACGCCGCCGGTGGGCGGCATGCCGTATTCGAGGGCGCGCAGGAAGTCCTCGTCGAGCTGCATGGCCTCGGCGTCGCCGCCCGCGGCCATCAACGACTGCTCGGTGAGCCTGCGCCGCTGCTCCACCGGGTCGACGAGCTCGGAGAACCCGGTGCCGAGCTCCATGCCGAACCCGATCAGGTCCCACTTCTCGGTCAGCAGCGGGTCGTCCCGGTGCTGCCGGGTGAGCGGGCTGGTCTCCAGCGGGAAGTCCCGGACGAACGTGGGGACCACCAGCGTGTGCTCGACGAGCTCCTCGAACAGGTGCTCCACCAGCTTGCCCGGACCCCACGACGGGTCCCAGGCGATCTCCTTCGCGTCGGCCAGCTCGCGCAGCGCCTCGACGGGCGTGCGCGGGGTGATCTCGGTGCCGAGCGCTTCGCCGACGGAGCCGTAGAGGGTGATCGACGGCCACTCGCCGCCCAGGTCGATGTCTCCGTGCTCGGGGTGGCGCACCACGAAGTCGCCGAACACGGCCTTGGCGGCCTGCCGGATGAGTTCCGCGGTGAGCTCGGCGGCCGTGTCGTAGTCGCCGTAGGCCTCGTAGAACTCCAGCATCGTGAACTCGGGGTTGTGCGTGGAGTCCGCGCCCTCGTTGCGGAAGTTGCGGTTGATCTCGAAGACCTTCTCCACGCCGCCGACGACGAGCCGCTTCAGGTACAGCTCGGGCGCGATGCGCAGGTACAGGTCGAGGTCGTAGGCGTTGATGTGGGTGGTGAACGGCCGGGCCGTGGCGCCGCCGTGCACCTGCTGCAGCATCGGGGTCTCGACTTCGAGGTAGTCGCGGTCCAGCAGCACCGAGCGCAGCGCCTGCACCGCCTTGCCGCGCTGCTGCACCAGCTGCCGCGCCTCGGGGTTGACGATCAGGTCGACGTAGCGCTGCCGCACCCGCGCCTCGGGGTCGGTGAGCCCCTTGTGCTTCTCCGGCAGCGGGCGCAGGCACTTCGAGGTCAACGCCCACTCGTCGGCCATGATCGAGAGCTCGCCGCGCTTGGAGGTGATCACCTCGCCGGTGATGCCCACGTGGTCGCCGAGGTCGATCTCGGCCTTCCACGCGTCCAGCGACTCGGCGCCGACCTTGTCCAGCGCCAGCATGATCTGGATGGAGCCGCTGTCGTCGCGGATGGTGGCGAAGCACAGCTTGCCGCCGGTGCGGTACAGCATCACCCGGCCGGTGACCGACACCCGGTCCCCGGTGGCCACGTCGGGTTCGAGCCCGTCGTGTTTCTCGCGGACGGGACCGATCGAGGTGGTGCGCGGATAGCCGACCGGATAGGGGTCGACTCCGTTCTCCCGCAGCCGGTCCAGCTTCTCCCGCCGGATGCGCATCTGCTCCGGGAGGTCCTCGTGATTCTCGTCCACCGCTTCACTCACCCGGCCATGGTATCGGCCCAGCTCATCAGCCTGGCCGGGGTGTCGGTCCCGCGTCGGCGGCGCTGCTCGGGCCGGTTCGGGGCGCGTCGGCGACGCCTCGCGCCGACACGCCGCCCCGGCCGCTCAGGGCTTCCGGGCGATGCCGCCGAACTCCCAGATCTTGCCCTCCAACTCCGGGCGGGACGGGATCGCGTGGTCGAACGGCGCGTGCACCGGCTGCTGTTCGGGCTCGGGCCGCCACCGGGTGATGTCGACCAGTCCGGGCTCCACGACGTCGAGCCCGTCGAAGTGGGCGGTGACCTCCGCCTCGCTGCGGACGCGGCCCCACGCGGTCTGCTCGGTCATGAAGCGGGTGAGGAACTCCGCGGCGTCCGCGTCGTCGCTGACCAGGTGCGACATCATCAGGTGGCTGCCGCCGGGGACCGCGTCGAGCATGGCGGCGACGGCCCGGTCCGGGCGCGCCTCGTCGGGCAGGCAGTGCAGCACCGACACGTAGAGCACCGCCACCGGTTCGTCGAAGTCGATGAGCCGGCGCGTCGCCGGGTCCTCCAGCACCGCGCCGGGCTGCGCCATGTCGGCCTGGATGACCGTGGTCCGCTGGTCCTCCGACAGCAGCGCCCGGCCGTGCGCGAGCACCACGGGATCGTTGTCGACGTAGACGACCCGGCATTCCGGGTTCTCCCGCTGCGCCACCTGGTGCACGTTGAGCTGCGTCGGCAGACCGCTGCCGAAGTCGATGAACTGCCGGATCCCCGCCTCGCAGGCCAGGTACCGGACCCCGCGACCGAGGAAGGCCCGGTTGGCGCGCGCCGTGGCGACGATGTCCGGCACCCCGTCGAGCATCGCGTGCGTCGCCTCGCGGTCGACGCGGAAGTTGTCCTTGCCGCCGACCGCGTAGTCGTAGATCCGGGCCACGCTGGGCACCGAGGTGTCGACCTCGGGCGAAACGGTCCGGTAGCCCGCCGGGCCGGGGAGCTGATCGTCGGTCATGTTCGGCGTGGCTCCTCGTGGCGGCGCGAGCTCGATGATCTTGGGCGAGCCTAGTGCCGCCAGTCGTCGCGGGACGAGCGTTCCGGCGCCGCGAGCGGCGAAATCGGCCACCGGGCGCAGCGCCGGCTCGTCACCCGGCTGATCGCCGCTGCGATATCCGGCTCAGCACCGGGCATCCCCGAGCGGCACCGCCGAGCCGAGAGGAGTGAACGGACCGTTCGCCCAATCCGATTGGACGAACGGTCCGTTCACCCACCTCAGGCGCCTCGGTAGCCGAGCTTGCCGCGCGTCGCCACGATCAGCACCAGCCCCACGAGCGACCAGGCGATCAGCTGGACGTGCGTCGAGTCCTGGCCGGGATCGACCCCGGGGAACATCTCCGTCCACGCCACGGAGAAGAAGTTGTTCACCCCGACGTGCAAGATCATGGCCAGCGGCAGGCTCTCGCCGGTGCGGTTGAACACCCAGGTCATCACGAAGCTGAACACGACGGCCGCCAGCACGAACTCGACCGGCTGCGTCCAGTGCACGTTCGGATACCCGGCCCAGTCGGTGAGGAACAGCGGCAGGTGCCACGCGCCCCACAGCACCCCGAGGATCAAGGTGCCCAGCAGCGGGCCGAACCGCGGCTGCATGCGGGGCAGCGCGAAGTCCCGCCAGCCCGGCTCCTCGGCCAGACCGGTCGTGATCAGCTGGAACACCAGGGCGGGCAGGTACGCCGCGAGCATCCACATCGGCGGTGCCTGGATCTGCCAGCCGGCGAACGGCAGGCTCACCGCGCTCAGCAGCAGCGGCACCCCGACGATGAGCGAGACGTACCAGCGCCAGCTCACGTTCCACCGGAACAACCGGCCCACCCAGCGGCGCACGCCGTCCCGGCCATCGCTGAGGGCGGTGACGAGGAACGCCCCCGCGATCGGACCCAGGTAGGCGCCGGGCAGCAGCGCCAGCAGCTGCGGGGTCCCGAGGAGTTCGGGGAAGCGGAAACCGATCAACCCCATGCCCTGCTCGGACAGGACGTAGGGGATCCACGCGACCCAGCTGAGCCCGAAGGCGAGGACGAAGAAGCCGACCAGCGGGTTCCGCGCGATGAGGCCGCGGACGCCCGGGCGGGCGCGGCGTTGCTCGTCGTTCGCCGGGATGTGGATGACCACGACGGTTCCTTTCTGCGAGGGGTGCGTCGCCCCGGACCGGGACGAGAGGTGTCCATTGCGGACCGCGATCGTGCTTCGGCGCGGGAGGACGTCGCGCCGGGCGGTGAGGGAATCCCCGGCCGCGTGCAATCCCCGGCCGGTCCGACGAATTCGAGGTTAGGAAGATTTTCGTTGCGGCACAGCGGATCCCGCTCCCCGAACCGAGGTGTAGCCAGCTACACCACGGCAGGGGCGCCGAGTAGAGTTCCGCGGTGTCGTCGCACGTCACGACGGCCGCACTCGGGGGCAGGATGACAACGGCGATCACGCGCAGCGGGCGGGCCACCGCGGTACTGCTCGACGGACTGCGCACGGCGCTGCCCGCGGCGTTCGGCGCACCGCTGGTGCCGTTGCTGCTGCTCCTGCTGCCGCTGGCCCCGGAAGTCGTGCGACCGGTGCGCGCCCTGGCAGGACTGGAGCGCGAGCGGGTCGGCCGAGTGCTCGGACACCGGATCCCGGCGCCGTACCAGGTGCCGCGAGGCGGTCGGTGGCGCCGATCCCGGATCGTGGCGCGCGATCCGGCGACGTGGCGGGACTTGGTGTGGCTGGTCCTCTACGGCGCGCTCGGCGCTCTCGTCGCCGTGTTCGTGATCGCGCTGCCGCCCGCCGTCGGGTACAGCTTGACGATGCCCGCGTGGTGGTGGCTGCTGCCACCGGGCGCCGTCACCGCGTTCGTCGAAGTGCGGACGTGGCCGCAGGCGTTGACGCTGCCGTTCCTGCAAGCCGCCGGCTACGCCGCGTTGCAGCTCTGGGGAATGCCGCTGGCGGTGCGCGGCCTCACCCGGCTGTCCGGCTCGCTGCTGCGACCCACCGCTCGGGCCCGGCTCGCCGCACGGGTCGAACGGCTCACCGAGACCCGCAGCGACGCCGTCGAATCGCACGGCGCCGAGCTGCGCCGCATCGAACGGGACCTGCACGACGGCGTTCAAGCCCAGCTGGTGTCCGTCTCCGTCCGGCTCGGCCTGGCCGAACGCGCCTTCACCGCCGACCCGGACGCGGCGCGCGCGATGCTGCGGGAGGCGCGGGAAGGCATCGAGGATTCGCTGGGCGGGCTGCGCGGGCTCATCCGCGGCATCTACCCGCCGATCCTCGCCGACCGCGGGCTCGGCGGCGCCGTGCACGCGCTCGCCGGTGGCCGCAGCGTCCCGGTGGCGGTCCGCGTGCCCGACGGCCTGCCGCGGCCACCGGCTCCGGTCGAAGCCGCCGCGTACTTCGTCGTCGCCGAATCGCTCACCAACATGACCAAGCACAGCACCGCCCGGCACGCCGAAGTGACCATCGACGGGGACGGCGGCAGCCTGCGGGTGGTGGTGCGCGACGACGGCCGCGGCGGCGCCGACCCGGACGGCGGCACCGGCCTGCTCGGCATCCGCCGCCGAGTGGCCGCGCTCGACGGCACCGCCCGCATCGACAGCCCGGCAGGCGGCGGGACCACGATCGAGGTGCGGCTGCCGTGCGCGTAGTGATCGCCGAGGACAACGCGCTGCTGCGCGAAGGCATCGGCCTCCTGCTGAGATCCGCCGGCCACGAGATCGTCGGCACCGCCACCAGCGGCCCCGAGATCGTGCCGACCCTGCTAGAGCACCGCCCCGACATCGCCGTGCTCGACGTGCGGATGCCGCCGGACTTCCAGGACGAGGGCCTGCGCGCCGCCATCGCGGTGCGCGAACAGCTGCCCCGGCTGCCGGTGCTGGTGCTCTCGCAATACGTGGAGCGCGCCTACGCGGCCGAACTGCTCGGTTCCGGCGCGGGCGGCATCGGCTACCTGCTCAAAGATCGGGTGGGGCGCGTCGAGGAGTTCCTCGACGCGCTCCACCGGGTCGCAGCCGGGGGCACCGCGCTCGACCCGGAAGTGGTCTCGCAGCTGATGAACCGGCGTTCCCCGCTGGACGTGCTCACCGCCCGCGAACGCGAGGTGCTGCACCTGATGGCGCAAGGCCACGACAACCTCACCATCGCCGCTTCGCTGGTGGTGACCGAACGCGCCGTGACGAAGCACATCGGCAACATCTTCCGCAAACTCGGCCTCCCCGCCGGCGACAGCGGCCACCGACGAGTCCTGGCGGTCCTGACCTACGTCCACGCGTGACCTCCACCTCGGCGCGAGGTCTCACCGTGCTCAACGCCCGAATCGAGCAGGGGCTCGGTGCGCTTCCAGATCTTATCCAGATGAGGTAAGTTTTATTCATCCAGATAAAATGGGGGTGGACCGGTGGCGCGATCGGTCACGAACGAGGCTCGGCGAGAGCAGATCGTGCGGGCGGCGATCGACACGATCGCGGAGCTGGGCTACGCCCAGGCGTCGTTCGCGCGGATCACCGAGCGGGCCGGGCTGAGCAGTCCGCGGATGATCTCGTACCACTTCGCGGGCAAGGACGACCTGATCCGTCAGATCGTGCACGACGTGTTCCAGGCCGGAGCCAGGGTCATCCACGAGCGCACCGAACGGGAGAGCACCGCCGCCGGACGGCTGCGGGCCTACCTGGAGGCCAACCTGCGGTTCCTGCGGGACCATCCGCGAGACCTGCTGGCGCTGACCGAGATCGGGCCGCACCTGCGCACCGAGTCCGGCGAGCGCTACACCGCGACCGGCGCGCAGGAGCTCAGCGTGCGCGGGCTCGAAGCGGTCCTCGCAGCCGGAATCCGGTCCGGGGAGTTCCGCGAGTTCGAGCCGCGCGCGATGGCGGTGCTCATCCGCAGCGCCGTGGACGCCGCGGCGCAACGGCTCCGCGACGAGCCCGAATTCGACTTCGACGGCTACACCCGCGAAGTCGTCACCGCCTTCGACCGCGCGACCAGACGAGAGTGACGTGCTCATGGGGGAGAACGCGATGCGGCGACGACCGTGGACCCGCTTGCTGACCGGCGCGATGCTGTACGAACTCATCGGTCCGCTGATCGTCTTCTACGGAGCCCGTGCGCTCGGCGTCGACCAAGTGGTGGCGTTGCTGCTCGGCTCGGCGCTCTCCCTGGTGGGGGCCGCTCAGCAGATCCGTGCCGAGCGGCGCATCAGCGGAGTGACGATCTTCGTGCTCGCCACGATGCTGCTGACCGTGCTCATGTCGTTCGTGGCGGGCAGCCCCCGGGTGCTGCTGGTGCGCGATGCCTGGGGCACGGCGGCGCTCGGCCTGTGGCTGCTGGCCACCTTGTTCCTGCGGCGGCCGTTCCTCTACGAAGGCACCCGGCTCGTGTCCGATGCCGACCAGCGCGAGACCTGGGAGGCGAGCTGGGAACGCTCCGCGCCGCTGCGCCGGCTGCTGCGCGTGGGCACCGCGGTGTGCGGATGCGCGTTCCTCGCCGACGCGGCGCTGCGCGTGCTGATGGCGCTCTACCTGCCGATCGACGTGGTGCCGCTGCTCGACGACGTGCTGCTGGTCGTCACGCTGCTGGCGCTGGCCGTGGCGATGCGCCGAGGCGGGCGCGCCTACCTGCGCGGACGCGGCCTCCGGCTCCAAGGGACAGCACTCCACCCGCACCCGCCCACCTGACGCGGTCGCCACGTTGAAGTGAGCGGACCGTTCGTCCAAGGGGATGGGATGAACGGTCCGTTCACTCGTGATCGCCGCGCCGTGCGCTGCTCGCAGGGGGTTGTGAGTGAACGGACCGTTTGCCCAACGGGATGGGACGAACGGTCCGTTCACTCCGGTAGCAGTGCTGCGAAGTGCGCGGCTCGGGACAGGTGCGTTTTGTGAGTGAACGGACCGCTTGTCCAAGGGGATGGGATGAACGGTCCGTTCACTCCGGTAGCGGTGCTGGCTCAGCGCCGTTGGGGGTGTCCCGGTGCGAGCAGGGTGCGGTGGATCGCCGTGAACAGGCACACCAGGCCGACGGTCAGCAGGATGTGGCCGAGCCCCGAGATGCCGGCGAGCGCGGCACCGGTCGGCTCGCCCAGCACGGTCATGGTGCCGTTCACCGCCATGCCGCCGACGGTGACCAGCATCCCGGCGTTGTAGGTCCAGAAGAACCAGCCGAACCACCTGCTCCGGGACAGCCCGGCGACCCGCTCGAACAGCAGCACCAGCAGGAACACCAGCGTTCCGAGCACCAGCAGGTGGGTGTGCAGCACCGACAGCTGCGTGTCGCCGGCGAATTCCTGAGCCTTGGTCAGCTCGCGGAAGTACACCCCGGCCAGCAGGCCGAGCACCGCGTAGATCACCGCGGAGAAGTAGCTCTTCCTCATGATCGCGTCCCGTCAGCTCGCCGCGGGAACGCGGACCCGGCCGTCGAGGACCTCGGCGACCTGGTCGACCCCGCTGAGGTGGGTGGTGTCGTGGGTGACCAGCACGGTCGCGGTGGCGCGGCGATGGGTCAGGGTGGTGATCAGGTCGATCACGGCGGCCCCGCGCTCGTGGTCGAGCGCGCTGGTCGGTTCGTCGACGAGCAGCACCGCCGGGTCGTTCATGAGCGCGCGGGCGATGTTGATGCGCTGCCGCTGCCCGCCGGAGAGCTGGTGCGGCCTGCGGTCCTTCTTGTCCGACAGGCCCACCGCGTCCAGCAGCTCCACCGCGCGGTCCCGCGCGTCCCGCGCCGAACGACCGTCGAGGTGCGCCATGACCTGCAACTGCTCGGCCGCGGTCAGCGACGCGATCAGGTTCGGCTGCTGGAAGATGATGCCGATCTTCTCCCGCCGCACCGCCGTCATCTGCGCCTGGTTCATGCCGGTGACGGTGGTGCCGTCCACGACGACCCGGCCGGAGTCGGGGGTGACCAGCGCGGCGGCGACGGCGAGCAGGCTGGACTTGCCCGAACCGGACGGGCCGATCACGGCCGTCACCGAACCGGCGGGCACGTCCAGGTTCGCCCGGTCCACGGCGGTGAGCCGGGAATCGCCGTCGGGGTAGGTGAGGGTGATGTCGCGCAACTGCAAACTCATGACTGGCTCCTGACTCGGGGTGATCAGCGGGTGGACAGGGCGGTCAGCGGATCGACCGCGGTGATGCGCCGGACCGACAGCGCCGCGCCGAGCGCGCCGAGCACGATCATCACGGCGGCGGGCAGCAGCACGGTGCCGACTTCCAGCACGAACGGGACGGTGCCCACGGCGACCGCGCCGATCGCGGCGGCGATGCCGGTGCCGATGGCGGTGCCGCCGACGAGCAGCACCACGGCCTGCCCGAGCGCGTCGCGCAGCAGGTAGCGGGTGGTGGCGCCGAGCGCCTTGAGCACCGCGATGTCCCCGCTGCGCTGGATGGTCCACACGGTGAAGAAGGCGCCGATGACCAGCGCGGAGATCGCGAACAGGAACGCCTGCATCAGTTGCAGCGACCCGTTCTCCGAGCTGTACGAGCTGATCGCTGACAGGGCGCCGGAGGTGGTGGCGGTGCTGGTGTGCAGCTGCGCGTCGGCCGCCGCGAGGTCGGCGCCGTCGTCGCTGTGGAGCGCGATCACGGTCGCCTTCTGCTCGGTTCCGGGCGACAACCGCTGCCAGTCGGCGAGGCTCGTCCACACGACCGGGTTGTGGCTGTAGGAGGCGTCGCCGGACACGGCGGTCACGCGCATTTCCTGGCCCGACACGGTGATGGAGTCCCCGCCGCCGACGTTGAGGTCTTCGGCGGCCCCTTCGGAGAGCACGACCTCCCCGGGGCCGACGTTCCCGCCTTCGGGCACCAGCGCGGAGCCCCGCTCGACGCCGAAGGTGGCCAGCGCGGTGCTGTTCGTGCCGGACTGCGCCTTGGCGGTGGCGATGCCCAGCGGGTCCGCGCCGTGCACGCCGGGGACGTCGCGCCACTGCTGCCACTGCTGCCGGTCCACTTCGGATTCGGTGAAGGTCGGTTCCTGGCCCTCCGACGGCGCGGAGAACACCACGTGGTCGGCGGGCAGGTCGGTGATGGCCGAGGTGCTCTCCCGGCCCAGGCCCGCGGTCAGGCCGGACAGCAACCCGACGAGCAGGGTCATCAGGATGATGACGGTCCCCATCAGGGCGAACCGCCCCTTCGCGAACCGGAGGTCTCTGGTGGCGACGAACACGGTCGAGTGCCTTTCTCTGGACGTTCCGGCCGGGTTCCTGCCCGGCACGGCATCAACCCTCGTCCGGAGAGCGCCTCGGAACATCGCGCCGCGGGTCGGCTTCGCGGTGTCGAAAGGTGCGGGCGCGAATCAACCTTTCGATCGATGCACCGCCCTGACCAGGACGTAGCCTGGAAAAACCGTGGACCCCCTGACGCTCACCCGACCGCTGCGCGCGTTGCGCCTGTGCCTGCATCTGCTGATGGCGGGCCTGCTCGTGCTGGCCGCCGTGCACGCCGTCACCAACGAACTGCCGCGCCCCGCCGCGGTGATCGCCGCCGCCACCGCGCTGGCCGCCGTGTACGCCGCGGGCCCGCTGCTGCCCCGGGTGAGCCGCTCGAGGTGGGCCGCGGCGGCGTGGCTGGGCCTGCTCGGCGCGGTGTGGCTGGTGCTGCTGTGGCTCACTCCGGACGGCGTGTGGCTGGCGTTCCCGCTGTTCTTCCTGCAGCTGCACCTGCTGCCGGATCGCTCGGGACTGCCGGTGGTGCTGCTCACGACGGTGTTCGCGATCGCCGGATTCGCCTGGCACCAGGGCGGGTTCACCCCGGCGGCGGCCCTCGGGCCCGCGCTCGGCGCGGCCGTCGCGGTGGCCGTCGTGCTCGGCTACCAGGCCCTGTACCGGGAGAGCGAGCAGCGCCGCGAGCTGATCGAGGAGCTCACCGCGGCACGGCACGACCTCGCCGTGGCCGAGCGCTCCGCGGGCGTGCTCGCGGAGCGGGAGCGGCTGGCCAAGGAGATCCACGACACCCTCGCGCAAGGCCTCTCCAGCATCCAGCTGCTCCTGCGCGCCGCCGAACGCGCCCTGCCCGACCAGCCCGAACTGGCCGCGGAGCACGTGCTGCGGGCGCGCGGGGAGGCGCAGGACAACTTGGCGGAGGCCCGGCGCTTCGTGCACGCCCTGACGCCGCCCGACCTGGAAGGCGGGTCGCTCCCGGCTGCGCTGGAACGGTTGTGCGCCACCACCTCGGCGCATTCCGGGGCCGCGGTCCGGTTCCACCTGGACGGCGAACCGGCCGCGATCCCCACTCCGTTCGAGGTGGCGCTGCTGCGGATCGCGCAGTCCGCGCTGGCCAACACCGTCCGCCACGCGCGGGCGGAGGCGGCGGAGATGACGCTGACCTACATGGACACCCGCGTCGCGCTCGATTTGGTGGACGACGGGATCGGATTCGACCCGGCGGCGGAGTCCGGCGCCGGGCGCATCGACGGCGGATTCGGGCTGGCCGCGATGCGGGCGCGGGCCCGCGCGCTCGGTGGCACGTTGAGCGTGGAGTCCGCGCCGGGGCAGGGCACCGCGCTCGCGGTGAGCTTCCCGCGCAGGCCCGCGACGGAAGGGGACGCGTGATGAGCGGGATCATCCGGTTGCTGCTCGCCGACGATCACCCGGTGGTGCGCACCGGCCTGCGCGCCGTGCTCGACACCGAACCGGACTTCGAGGTGGTCGCCGAGGCCGTCAGCGCCGAACGCGCCGTCGAACTCGCCGCCACCGAACAGGTCGACGTGGTGCTGATGGACCTCCAGTTCGGCGCGGGCATGCACGGCTCGGACGCGACCGCCGCCATCACCGCGCTGCCGGACGCGCCCCGCGTGCTGGTGCTGACCACCTATGACACCGACGCCGACATCCTCGCCGCGGTCGAAGCCGGGGCCACCGGCTACCTGCTCAAGGACGCGCCCCCGGAGGAGCTGGCCGCGGCCGTGCGCACCGCCGCCGCGGGCCAGTCCGCGCTGGCGCCGACCATCGCGCACCGCCTGATGGACCGGATGCGCACTCCCGGCACCGTGCTGAGCCGACGCGAGACGGAGGTGCTGGAACTCGTCGCGGACGGCCTGTCGAACCAGCGGATCAGCAAGCAGCTGTTCCTCAGCCAGGCCACGGTGAAGTCCCACCTGGTGCACATCTACGGCAAGCTCGGCGTGGACTCCCGCACCGCGGCGGTGGCCGTGGCCGTCGACCGCGGCCTCATCCGCCGCTAGCGCTCGGCGGGACGCCGCGTCAAGACGTGGGCGCGACGACGGTCAGCAGCACGACGGCGTCGCTGACCGCGGTCAGGCCGTGCCGTTCGCGCGGCAGGGCGAGGTGATCACCTTCCACTGCCGCGAGCGAATCGGACTCGGTGGTGAGCCGGACCGAACCCTGCAGCACCTGCAACGTGGCTTCGCCGGGACTTTCGTGATCGGCGAGCGCGCTGCCCGCGGTGAGCGCGAGCAGCACCTGCCGCAACGCGTGCTCCGATCCACCGTGGACGGTGCTGGTGGCCCGCCCGGCGCGGGACCGCCGGGCGGCCGAGAGCCGTTCGGCGGCGAGTTCGGTGAGCGAGGTCGTTGCCAACGGTTTCTCCTTCAGGACGTGAGCAGCAGGACGCCGCCGATCAGCAGCGCGACCAGCTTGCCGAACTCCAGGGCGACGTAGCCGAGGTGGGCGGGCGAGCGCGGCGGGTCCTGCCCGGCGAGCACGGCGTGCGTGCGCCGGGCCAGCACCGGCCGCAGCAGCAGCAACTGCGCCGCCAGCGCCGCCACGGCGAGTCCCGCCGCGACGCCGGCGGCGACCGGCGGTGTCCGCGAGGCGAGGCAGCTGAGCAGGACCAGCGCGAACATCAGCTCGACGGCGTTGAGCGCGCGGAACACCAGCCGCCCGATGCCCAGCCCGATCGGCACCGTCACGCCGGGCGCGCGGAACTTCAGCGGAGCCTCCACGAACGAGATCGCGAGCACCATGCCGAGCCAGGTGAAGGTCACGGCCACCGCGACCGCCCACGCGATCAACCCCGGTCCTCGGGGGAGAGGTGCGCGACGCACAGGTCGGGTTCCACGAACGCGTCGAGCCGGTCGACGGTCACGGGGGCGCCCATCGCCGTCGTGACGCCCTGCATGAGCCCGAGGTGCACGTGGCACACGACCTGCCGCTGCTCCTCGGCGAGTTCGAGGAAGGGGCAGTGCCGCAGCCCGATCTCCGCGCCCTGCGCGCGCGGCTCGGGCCGGAACCCGAGCTCGTCGAGCAGCCCGGTCAGGTGGCCCACGGCGTCCGGGCGGGTGGGGCGAGGGGTGTCACCGGCGAGCCGCGCGCCCCAGCGCCGTCCGGCCTCGCCCGCGCTGCGCACCGGGTCCGGGGCCTGCGCGACCTCGTCGACGAGGATGCCCGCGAGCAGCCGGTACTCGCGCGGCCCGGCCGGGTCCATGCCCGGCTTGGCGCGGAACAGCAGCGGCGGCCGACCGGGACCGGAGCGCCGCGCGTCGACGCGCTCGACCTGTCCGGCGCCGACCAGGGCATCCAGGTGGAACCGGACCGTGTTCGGGTGCACCGCGAGCCGGCGCGCGATCGCGTTGATGTCCCACGTCGTGCGGGATTCCCGGAGCAGCGCCAGCACTTCCTGCCGCCGCCCGGGCGTTCCCGGAGTCGGGTTCCCGCCCATGACGATCTCCTCGCTCGGTGGACGTGAGCGCGGGCCGGGGAGGCGCCCTGGTTCCGCTGTCGGTCCTGGCCGTAGAGTTTATACAATTGATCGTTGTGGAAACAGGTCCAGGAGGCCTCATGTCCGAGCAGGAGCTCGACGTCCGCGCGCTGCCGAAGCCGCAGAAGCACCCCGCGATCTTCGGCGCCTTCACCGCGCTCGCCCCCGGCGAGACGTTCGTCCTGGTCAACGACCACGACCCGAAGCCCCTTCGCGGTGAGTTCGAAGCGGACTTCCCCGGCGGCTTCAGCTGGGAGTACGTGGCCGAAGGCCCGCAGCAGTGGCGCGTCCGCATCGGCAGGCTGCACTCGACGCCGCTGCCCCGGATCCTCTGCGACACCGGCGAACTGGGCGGCGACCCCGACGCGGCGGGGGCGGTGTGGGCGTTGCCGGTCCGCGAGCGAGACCTGGACTCCAACGTCATCCAGCTGCCCGCGGGCGAGAAGATCGACGCGCACGCGGGGCCGGACCTGGACGTGCTGATCCACGTGCTGCACGGAACGGGAACGCTGCGCACCGAAGGCGGCGACGTCGACCTCGCCCCCGGCGTGCTGCTCTGGCTGCCGAAGCGCTCGCGCCGCGAGTTCCTCGCCGGGGAGTCCGGGCTCCGCTACCTGACGGTCCACCAGCGCCGCAAAGCCCTCACCATCGAAGGGCTCACCCACTCCGACCGCTGATCCGGGCGCGGTCCGTCGGTGAGCGCAGGAGTGGTCGACCTCGGATCAACGGCGAACAAGAAGTGAGAACCACCCGCGTTCAACGGTGCGGGAGCGGAACGCGGCGACGCCGAGCGTCGAAATCGGTGAGGCCGGCGGGACTCGAACCCGCACTGGCTAGGACCTAAACCTAGTGCCTCTGCCAATTGGGCTACGGCCCCCAGTGCGGACCAGCCTAACGGGTGGTGATGTCCGTTGTGTCCCCGGCCGGGTGGTTCGGTGCGCGGTGCCGTGCCTCGACTCAGGTAATGGTCGGTGGGTCCGAGCGGAGCGTGTGATCTACGGTGTCACCAGCCAGGTGAACATGGAGGAGGACGGCGTGGCTCGTGATCCGGACGCCATTCAGCGCGACATCGAGAAGGCTCGTGACTCGCTGGCCGTGACACTGGACGAGTTGAGCATCAAGGCGGACCCGAAGCGGTTCGTGGAGTCCGGTAAGGCCAGCGTGCAGGACAAGTTGAACGACCCGAGGGTGCGCTACGCGATGATCGGTGTCGGCGCGCTGGTCGCCGTCATCGTGGTGCGCAAGATCTTCCGCTGAGCCGCGCGGCGTGCGTCCGCGGGGTCATGACCCTGCTGGGCGCACGACCGCGGCTTCGCCGCGTCGAGCGGTGCCGCCCCGAGTGACGCGCATGATGGTGCCGAACTCGTTGTCGTACCGTTCGATCAGCCGGCTCTGCAGTTCCTTCCAACGCGTCCGGCCACCGGCGTCCCAGCTGGGCACGGCGCAGCGCACGCAGGCCCCCGAGTTCGGCCCGACGATCTCCAGCGTCAAGTCCCCGGCGGTGATGGTCGTCCCCGGCGCCCAGCCGAGTTCGGCGAACGGCGCCACGTCCAGATCCAGGTGCACGTTCGGCCGGAACCGCAGCAGGTCGACCCGTTCCCCCATGTCCGCGCTCAACGCGTCCACCGTGGTCTGCAACGTGACGAGCACCGTCGGGCCGCGGTCCTGGTTCCCGTCCTCGCTGCGCAGGCTCAGCGGGACGCCCAGCGACTCGGCGAGCGCTCCCGGCAGCTCCGGGTCGTCCCACTTCCACGTCGAGCCGTCCGGCCCGTGCAACGCCGGATCCCCCGCCGGATCGCTGATGTCGGCGCCGTAGTGCCCGGACCAGTGCAGCAGCGCCGGGTTCTGCCGCACGGTGAGCACCGATCCGGCGCGCTTCGCCCGCTCGTCGACGAGCACGTGCGCGCGATCCCCCACCATCCCGCGATCGTCGAACCGGGCGGCGGCGACCGCTTCACCGCGCAGCGACTTCACCGGCCACCGGTACAGCTCGGCGATGGTTCCTCGCACCACGGCGACCTCCGCTCGGTCCGATCACGGGACGTGTTCAGGATATCGCGCTGCGCGAGCGATCCTCGCCGCCGTCATCGCGAGGTCGGAGGCGGGCGCGGTCACCCGTCGCGGCGCAGCAGCGGGAGGAGCGCGTCCTGCAGCAGGCGGTCCACGAACCGGTCGTCCAGCGGTTCGCCGGTGAGCATCAGCCGGTGCAGCAGCGCCGCTCCGGCGAGCTCGACCACGGTGTCCATCGGCGCCTGCGGGCTGATCTCACCGCGCTCCACGCCGCGCTCCACGATGCGGCGCAGCACGTTGCGCTGCGGCAGCAGGAACGACTCGCGGAACGCGTCGGCCAGTTCGCGTTCGTGCGGGAGCTCGCCGACCAGCGCCTGCGCCGCCTTGCCCGCCGGACCGGTGAGGAACGCGGCGAACGCGCGCAGGAACTCGCCCAGGTCGGCGGGCACGCTGCCCAGGTCCGGTTCCGGGATGTTGCGCTGCACCAGCTCGTTGCAGGTGTCGATGACCAGGTCGAGTTTCGATTCCCAACGCCGGTAGATCGTGGCCTTGCCCGCGCGGGCGCGGGCGGCGACAGCGTCCATGGTCAAGGCGCGGTAGCCGACGTCGGCGAGCACTTCCATCGCCGCGGTGCGCAGGGCGGTGTCCCGTGTGGCGTCCCGTGGCCGGCCACGTCCGGGGGACCGGTTGGCCCCGTCGGGCAAGCTGCTGGTCGGTGCGTTCACGGCGACCATCCTAGAGAGAGGGTGCGGGCTGCGTGGTTCTCGCAGAACTTGTCGGGTTTTCCTCCGTTCCCGGGCGCGGTGTTCCGCACCGGTGGCGGGGTCACCTGGCGGCGTGCGCGCTGGCGGTGTCCGCGGCGGCAGCGGCCTGTCGGGTCGCCTCGTCGGACAGGCCGTGCCGGGCCTGCAAGTACGCGGTGCTGAACGCGAATCCGTCCCCGTTGAGCAGGTGGATCACGACCCGGCCGCTGGGGTTCGGCGCCAAGTGCTCGATGAGCTGATCCGCCTGATCTCTGGCGGCGATGAGGCCCGGTGCGCGGGCGGTGCGGGTGTTCTGCCCGGTCGAGACGGTCACCGACCAGTCATCGCCGTCCGGCACGTAGTTGGCGGTGATGTGTCCCATTGCCATGTTGCCTCCCCGTCGGCGCTGTTGCGTCCCGGTGACGCGTGCACCGCCCGGGTTGGCGCGCCTGCCTGGCCGGCGTCGCAGCCGCGGACGGTGTCGCTCGGCGTCACCTCACGCGTGACAGACGACTCTACGGGTTAGCCGCTGCCGAGGTCTGCGGGACGGTCGATATCGAAACCTTCCGAGACGCCGTCGCACCTCACCAGGGTGACAGCATGATCACGAAGGTAACGGCGAGCACCCGCATCTCCGATCGCGTCCGCCGCGGCCCCTCGCCAGTGCGCACGGCCCAGTAACACCGGGTGACTGCGCCGTTGCTCGAGCGAGGCGGCGGCGAGCGCTTCGGGAGCGGCGTGCGCAGCGACCCGGCGCACCGCTTCCGCGGTCACGCCGGGCATGTCGACGGGCAGGACCAGAGCCGCGGCGACGTCCTCCGGTTCGGCGGCGAGAGCGGCGAGACCAGCTCGGAACGAGGAACCCATCCCGCTGTTCCAGTCCGGATTGGACACCACCGCGACGTCGCGGAGCTCGGCCTTCGCCCGCACTTCGTCCTCCGCCGCGCCGAGCACGACGAGCACCGGGGCGCAGCCACCCTCGGTGAGCACGCGCGCCGCCCGGTCCACCAGCAGAGTGCCCTGGTAGTCCACGAGCGCCTTCGGCTTCCCGAACCGCCGCCCCGCACCCGCCGCCAGCACCACCCCCGCAACCCGCACACCCCGACCCTACCCAGCC